>NZ_JAARZL010000001.1:0-1483358 GCF_014229295.1 Listeria farberi | reverse complement strand
CAATATTGTCTGGTAGTTATGGCGAGAAGGTCACACCCGTTCCCATCCCGAACACGGTAGTTAAGCTTCTCTGCGCCAATGGTAGTTGGGGGCTTCCCCCTGCGAGAGTAGGTCGCTGCCGGGCAGTATTTCTGGAGGTTTAGCTCAGCTGGGAGAGCATCTGCCTTACAAGCAGAGGGTCAGCGGTTCGATCCCGTTAACCTCCATTTTTTATGCCGGCTTAGCTCAGTTGGTAGAGCAACTGATTTGTAATCAGTAGGTCGCGAGTTCGACTCTTGCAGCCGGCACCATTAATATTTTCTTTATAGTAATACATATTTTTATTATAGAGAGCCGTTAGCTCAGTTGGTAGAGCATCTGACTTTTAATCAGAGGGTCGCTGGTTCGAACCCAGCACGGCTCACTTTTGCGGGTGTGGCGGAATTGGCAGACGCACCAGATTTAGGATCTGGCGCCGCGAGGCGTGGGGGTTCAAGTCCCTTCACCCGCACTTATTATACAATATGCGGAAGTAGTTCAGTGGTAGAACATCACCTTGCCAAGGTGGGGGTCGCGGGTTCGAACCCCGTCTTCCGCTCCATATTTTATAGCAACGCCGGGGTGGCGGAACTGGCAGACGCACAGGACTTAAAATCCTGCGGATAGTGATATCCGTACCGGTTCGATTCCGGTCCTCGGCACTTATATTTGCGCCCATAGCTCAACTGGATAGAGTACTTGACTACGAATCAAGCGGTTAGAGGTTCGACTCCTCTTGGGCGCACTTTATTAAACGGGAAGTAGCTCAGCTTGGTAGAGCACTTGGTTTGGGACCAAGGGGTCGCAGGTTCGAATCCTGTCTTCCCGATTGTTTCATCTTTTATTATATGGGGCCTTAGCTCAGCTGGGAGAGCGCCTGCTTTGCACGCAGGAGGTCAGCGGTTCGATCCCGCTAGGCTCCACTTGCTTCACATTTAATCACATAATTAGAAAGAAAATGGTAGCCTTATTATCATCATGGCGGCGTAGCTCAGCTGGCTAGAGCGTTCGGTTCATACCCGAGAGGTCGTGGGTTCGATTCCCTCCGCCGCTATTTTCAATCTTGGACCTTTAGCTCAGTTGGTTAGAGCAGACGGCTCATAACCGTCCGGTCGCAGGTTCGAGTCCTGCAAGGTCCACTTGTCACTTTATTATTATCATGGAGGAATACCCAAGTCTGGCTGAAGGGATCGGTCTTGAAAACCGACAGGCGGGTAATACCGCGCGGGGGTTCGAATCCCTCTTCCTCCGTTTTTCACTTGTGATATGTGGACTAAATTAAATATTATTGTCGCGGGGTGGAGCAGTCTGGTAGCTCGTCGGGCTCATAACCCGAAGGTCGTAGGTTCAAATCCTGCCCCCGCAATAGAGTGGTTCCGTGGTGTAGGGGTTAACATGCCTGCCTGTCACGCAGGAGATCGCGGGTTCAAATCCCGTCGGGACCGCCATTATGGCTTGGTAGCTCAGTTGGTAGAGCACTTGATTGAAGCTCAAGGTGTCGGCAGTTCGATTCTGTCCCAAGCCATTCTTTTTTAAACATTTTTGCCTTATGGCGGATATGGCGAAGTGGTTAACGCACCTGATTGTGGTTCAGGCATTCGTGGGTTCGATTCCCATTATCCGCCCTTTGTTTTAAATTTTATTATGCGGGTGTAGTTTAGTGGTAAAACTACAGCCTTCCAAGCTGTTGTCGTGGGTTCGATTCCCATCACCCGCTTTTTACCATGAAAATAGTTTTCTAGGGCCTATAGCTCAGCTGGTTAGAGCGCACGCCTGATAAGCGTGAGGTCGATGGTTCGAGTCCATTTAGGCCCATTTTATTCCACAGTAGCTCAGTTGGTAGAGCAATCGGCTGTTAACCGATCGGTCGCAGGTTCGAGTCCTGCCTGTGGAGTTATTCTTTCAAAATAGAATATTTATATATCTGGGGAAGTACTCAAGTGGCTGAAGAGGCGCCCCTGCTAAGGGTGTAGGTCGCTCGCGCGGCGCGAGGGTTCAAATCCCTCCTTCTCCGCCAGATATGGCCCGTTGGTCAAGCGGTTAAGACACCGCCCTTTCACGGCGGTAACACGGGTTCGATTCCCGTACGGGTCATCTGAAAAACAATGTCGAACATCGACATTGTTTTTTTTAGTAAGTTTTTGGAGGTGTGCTATGGGGGCAAAAGGGAAGTTTTGGATTTTAACGATGGTTGTAGCCATATCTGGATTGTCTCAGGGAGTTTTACTGCCACTTATTGCAATAATTTTGGAAGAAAAGGGAGTAAGTGCAGGAATAAATGGATTTCATGCCACAGGAATTTACTTAGGAGTTTTATTGATTTCTCCATTTATTGAAGCACCATTACATAAATATGGTTATAAACCTATAATATTAGTTGGTGGAGCGCTTGTTGCAATTGCAATATTTGCTTTTCCTATCTGGTTTAATTTATATTTTTGGTTTATATTGCGATTACTTATTGGGATAGGGGATCATATGTTGCACTTTTCTTCACAGACATGGATTGGTGCAATGAGTGATCCTAGTAAGCGTGGTCGGAATATGGCTATTTATGGTTTGTTTTTCTCTGTAGGGTTTGCAATTGGGCCACAGTTAGTCAATTTGGCGAAAATAAGTGCTAACTTGCCTTTCTTTTTATCAGGTATTTTAGTTTTAATTGCTTGGAGCCTTGTTTGGTTTGTTCGAAATGATTTTGTTGGAGAAAAAGCTGTTATTCGAAAAATTTCTTTTTGGGGAAGTTTAAAACGTTTTTCGGGTGTATTTAAGATGGCTTGGATGGCAATGATTCCACCATTTTTATATGGAATTCTTGAGACGGGTCTTAATGCGACGTTTCCAGTTGTAGGATTACGTGATGGACTTGATACAACAATGATTGCGTTAATTATTTCTTCTTTTTCAGTTGGGACAATTATTTTTCAAGTACCGATTGGAATTATTAGTGATAAATTTGGTCGGAATAAAATGTTACCTTTTTTAATTGGAGCAGGGGCTATTGTTTTTGTATTGATAGCTTTTGTTAAGACACCTATTTTCTTTGTGATATTCTTCTTTGTTTTAGGGATACTACTAGGCTCGCTTTATTCTTTGGGATTATCTTATATGACTGATTTGACACCTCTCGAACTACTTCCGGCTGGAAATATTTTGGTTGGAATGTTCTTTAGTCTAGGGAGTATTATTGGGCCGAGTGCTACGGGAATGATGATTGGTGTTTTTGGAAATCAAATATTTTATTTTGTGATTGCTGGAATCCTGTTGTTAGGCTGTTTATTGTTAACTTTTGGAAGACAAAAAGAAGCACTTTGAAAAAAATTAAAAATTTAATGATTGACAGTTTTTAGTTGCAAGTGGTATGATGATTTCAATCCAATTTAGGTGATTGAAAAAACTAAATAAATTACTCTTATTATGAGTGGTAGAGGGACTGGCCCGTTGAAACCCAGCAACCTTTCAATTCGTTGAAAAGGTGCTAAATCCTGCGAAGTGTGATGCTTCGAGAGATAAGAGAGACTTAAAAAGTTTCACTGTATTTGTGTATCGAAACTTCCAAACCTCTCTAATTCTCTAGGGAGGTTTTTTATTGGCAAAAAATGGAGAGGATAAGGTGATAGGTATGGTAAAGGCGATTAGTTCAAACTTGGGGTATCCGAGACTTGGGGAGAAACGTGAATGGAAACGTGCGTTAGAAAAGTTTTGGAATGGTACGATTTCTGAAGAAGAATTATTGGCGGAAACGAAGGCTTTAAGATTACATGCGCTGAAAAAACAACAAGATAAAGGAATTGATCTGATTCCAGTTGGTGATTTTAGTTTTTATGATCAGGTGCTTGATACGAGTGTGACATTTGGAATTATTCCGAAACGTTTTCAGCATAATGGTGGGAAAGTTTCCCTAAATACATATTTTGATATTGCACGTGGTAAGAGTGATGCGGTTGCCTCTGAAATGACGAAATGGTTTAACACGAACTATCATTATATTGTTCCAGAACTTGCTGATGCGGATCCGAAAGTATTAGATAATCGGGCGCTTTACTATTACGAAGAAGCCAAGAGAGAACTTGGTATTGAAGGGAAACCAGTGCTAGTTGGGCCGATTACTTATTTAAAACTAGGAAAAGGTAGCGATGCGGAAAGTTTTGAAGGATTATTAGATAAATTTATTCCGGCGTATGTAGAAATTTTGAAAGGTATCGAAGCTGCTGGTGCTACATGGGTGCAAATTGATGAGCCTTATCTTGCAACTAGCTTTGATAAATCAGAAATTGCTTTCTTCGAAAAAGTCTATCAAGCATTTCAAGTAGCGGTTCCGAATTTGAAAATTGAGTTACAAACTTATTTTGAAAGTTTGGATTATTATGAAGAGGTTGTTAATTTGCCAGTAGCAGCTGTAGGAATTGATTTTGTTCATGATCATGGGGATTCGCTAAAAGCACTTAGAGATTACGGATTTCCGGAAGATAAGTATTTAGCGGCTGGTGTAATTGATGGTCGAAATGTTTGGCGCAGCGACTTGGATGCGAAACTAGCGCTGCTTACGGAGATTGCGAGTTATGTGGAAGATGGGAGACTGATTGTTCAGCCATCTAACTCATTATTGCATGTTCCGGTAACGAAGCTAAATGAGCCAGATTTGGATGAAGTAATTCTTGGTGGTTTATCATTTGCTGATCAGAAATTAGATGAAATTGCTGTTTTAACCAAAGCTTTGACGAATGGCGCGGAAAGTGTGGCGACTGAACTAGAAGAAGCTCGTGCAGCAGTGAAGGCGCTCAATGAATCGAGTCATCGAAATAATTTAGAAGTACAAGAAGCAATAGCTAATTTAGCAAATGTACGAGTGGACCGGGAGTTGCCATTTGCGGAACGAATTAAATTACAGCATGCATGGTTGAAATTACCGCTATTCCCAACGACAACGATTGGAAGTTTTCCACAATCATCTGAAGTTCGGAAGACGCGTGCAGACTGGTTAAAAGGTAGTATCACGGATGCGGAATATAATGCTTTTATTGAAAAAGAAACGGCGCGCTGGATCAAAATTCAAGAGGATTTAGATATTGACGTATTGGTCCACGGCGAATTTGAGCGGACAGATATGGTGGAATATTTCGGTCAAAAACTGGCTGGTTTCCAAGCGACTAAATTTGGTTGGGTACAATCATATGGGTCAAGAGCAGTTCGTCCACCACTAATCTATGGGGATGTTGCTTTTACAGAAGAAATTACGGTAAAAGAAAGCGTCTATGCCCAGTCATTAACAAAACGTCCGGTGAAAGGGATGTTAACAGCACCAGTCACTATTATTAATTGGAGTTTTGTTCGTGATGATGTCCCTGAAAGTGTTGTTGCGAATCAAGTTGGGCTGGCGCTTCGTAAAGAGGTTGAAGCATTAGAACGCAATGGTATTAAAGTGATTCAAGTCGATGAGCCTGCTTTACGTGAAGGGTTACCACTTAAACAAGCACGATGGGAAAAATATTTGGATGATGCAGTTTATTCGTTTAAATTAACAACTGCTTCGGTTCAAAATGATACGCAAATTCATACACATATGTGTTACTCGGATTTTGACGATATCATTGATACGATTAGTGCTCTAGATGCTGATGTAATCTCAATTGAAACTTCAAGAAGCCATGGGGAGATAATTTCGACATTTGAAGAAGTGACTTATGATAAAGAAATTGGCCTTGGGGTTTATGATATTCATAGTCCACGTGTACCGACTGTGACAGAAATTCAAGATAATATTCGTCGGGCGTTACGTGCAATTGATGCAAAACAATTTTGGATTAACCCAGATTGTGGCTTAAAAACGCGGAAAGAGCCTGAAACGATTGCGGCGCTGCAAGATATGATTAAAGCGACTAAAGAAGTTCGTGCGGAATATCAAGTATTAGAGAAATAAAGGAATGGAGGAGAGGTAATATGGCAAAGCTGAAACAAGAGACGATAGCAGCGCAAATTGGAAATAGAAAATGTGAAAGAACGGGTGCTGTCAATATGCCAGTCTACTTCTCTACAGCTTACCAGCATGCCGATCTTGGAGTATCAACGGGGTATGATTATACTAGAACTGGGAATCCAACGCGAGACGCTTTACAGGAAGCGCTCGCAGCACTCGAAAATGGGACACATGCTTTTGCAACGAGTTCAGGAATGAGTGCAATTCAACTGGTTTTCCAGCTTTTTAAAACCGGCGAACATATTATTAGTTCGCAGGATTTGTATGGTGGGACTTTTAGATATTTTGAACAGTTTGGTGCCCAGTATAATATTGGATTTTCGTATTGGGACGGTCTAGACATTGCGGATTTGGAAAAATTAATTCGTCCTGAAACGAAGGCGATATTTATTGAAACACCAACAAATCCATTGATGCAAGAAACAGATATTACGGCTGTGTCTAAATGGGCGCATGCACATGATTTGCTTGTAATCGTGGATAATACATTTTATACACCAGTTTTACAGCAGCCATTATCTTTGGGAGCGGATATCGTGATTCATAGTGCGACAAAGTATCTTGGAGGACACAATGATGTGCTGGCTGGCGCGGTAATTGTGAAAGAAGAACAACTTGGGGAATTCTTTTTTGATCAATTAAATGCGACAGGGACTGTGCTATCACCATTTGATAGTTGGTTATTGATTCGTGGGCTTAAGACACTTGTTTTACGTGTAAGGCAGCATCAAGCAAATGCACAGAAAATCGCAGTCTTTCTGGAAGCACATGAGTTAGTAGAGGAAGTTCGCTATCCTGGGCGTGGTGGAATGATTAGTTTCTTTATTCGAGATGCGGCGCTTGTATCGCCACTTTTGAAAGAGCTGGATCTGTTTACTTTTGCGGAAAGCTTAGGCGGGGTGGAGAGTTTGATTACTTATCCAACGACGCAAACACATGCGGATATTCCAGAAGAGTTGCGGAATTCTTACGGACTCACTGACAAATTGTTACGTATTTCGGTTGGTATTGAGGCGAGCGAAGATTTGATTGCGGATTTATCCAAAGCGCTCGATACTGTTCTAGAAGGGGTGAGCGCTCGTGGTTAAAGAATATGCGCAAGACACAGCTGTGATTAAAGCGAGCCTCGGGATTGATAAAGAGACTGGTGCACTTAATACGCCAATTCATTTATCTTCTACTTTCCATCAACATGACTTTGATAACTATCATGCGTATGATTATGCGAGAAGTGGAAACCCAACAAGAGAAAAAGTGGAACAGGCGATTGCGGAACTGGAAGGTGGTACGGATGGTTTTGCTTTTGCTAGCGGTATGGCAGCTGTATCTGCGGCACTTTTTACACTTTCTAAAGGAGATCATTTTATTATTGCGAAGGATGTGTATGGTGGGACATTTCGTTTAGTTGAGCAGGTTTTGCCGCGGTTTGGGATAACGCATACGTTTGTTGATACGACGAATATTGACGAGGTCGCCAAGGCATTTCAGAAAAATACAAAATTGGTTTACTTAGAAACACCTTCTAACCCGTTGCTCCACGTAACGGACATTCGGACGGTTTCTAAGCTTGCGAAAGCGAATGGGTGCTACACGTTTGTTGATAATACTTTTTTAACACCATTACTTCAAAAACCGTTAGATTTGGGTGCAGATTTAGTTATTCATAGCGCGACGAAGTTTCTTGGTGGACATAGTGATGTTTTAGCAGGACTAATTGTCACTAATAATCCTAGTTTGGCTGAAGCGGTCTACTTTTTGCAGAATTCGACTGGTGGAGTACTTGGTGTGCAAGATTCATGGCTCTTGCTCCGTGGTCTTAAAACACTCTCAGTACGGATGAAAGCGGGGACGGAGACAGCAGAAAAAATTGCTTTGTTTTTAAATGCGGAGCCAGATGTAGTTGCAGTGCATTATCCAGGGCTGCCTTCTCATGCGGGCTATGAGATTCAAGTGGAGCAAGCAACAAGTGGTGGTGCTGTTTTATCGTTTGACCTTGGTAGTGAAGAAGCGGTGCGTGAACTAGTAACACATTTGGAATTGCCGGTATTTTCTGTGAGTTTAGGTGCGGTGGAGAGCATTTTATCGTATCCGGCTAAAATGTCTCATGCGGCTGTTCCGGAAGAGGAGCGTTTGGCACAAGGGATTACGCCAGGACTATTACGTTTCTCGGCTGGATTAGAAGATGCTGATGATTTGATTGCTGATTTAAAACAAGCACTTTCATTCATTAAGAAGGGAAGTGTTGCGAAGTGAATTTAAGAAAAGATTTAAGTGAAAAGGTATTAATTGCTGATGGTGCGATGGGCACTTTGCTTTATTCTTATGGAGTGGATCGTTCATTTGAGGAGCTGAATTTATCTCATCCGGAAGATATTGTGGCGATTCATAAAGCATATATTGGAGCAGGAGCAGATATTATCCAAACAAATACCTACGGCGCGAATTATATTAAATTAGCGCGATATGGGTTAGAAGATGAAGTGAAGCGTATTAATCAAGCGGCCATTCGATTAGCAAAAGAAGCAGCAAGAGGGACTGGAACGTATATTTTTGGTACGATTGGCGGAATAAATGGGGCGGTAGATGCAAGACTTCCAGCGGCTCCACTGGAAGAAATCAAGCGAAGTTTTAGGGAACAGCTATACTGTTTTTTATTAGATGGTGTGGACGCGATTTTGCTAGAAACCTATTATGATTTAGATGAACTTAAAACAGTGTTAAAAATTCTTCGTGAGACTACTGATTTGCCAGTAGTTGCCAATGTTTCTATGCATGAGCCGGGAATTCTTCAAAACGGGAAAAAATTACCGGATGCGCTAGAGGAACTTATTGCGCTTGGAGCAGATGTGGTTGGCACTAATTGTCGACTTGGTCCGTATCACATGGCACGTGCGCTTGAAACTGTACCGCTGTATAATAATGCTTATTTGGCTGTTTATCCAAATGCTAGTTTACCTGAAATGCAAGAAGGAAAAGTAATTTATCAATCGGATACGGATTATTTTGAACATTATGGGGAGATTTTTCGGCGAGAAGGGGCACGTATTATTGGCGGTTGTTGTGGAACGACGCCAGACCATATCCGCGCTTTAAGAAAAGGGCTTGAAACCACGAAACCTATCTTGGAAAAAGAAGTTCGGCCGATTTTGGAGCTAGTTCCAGAAGAAGTGGAAGACGTGGAATCGGGCGAGCGCTTGCTTGATAAAGTGAAGGAACGTTTAACAATTTTAGTTGAACTAGATCCACCACGGACTTTTGATACAACGAAATTTTTTGAAGGAGCCCAAGCACTTGACGCGGCGGGAGTTGATGCAATTACAATTTCGGATAATTCGCTTGCCACACCACGGATTAGCAATATGGCCCTTGCTTCGATTTTGAAGCATGAGTATGGTATTAAACCACTCATTCATCTAACAACGAGGGATCATAATTTGGTAGGGATGCATTCGCACGTGATGGGATTCCATAAATTGGGACTGCATGATGTGCTTGCAATTACAGGTGATCCAACCAAAGTAGGGGATTTCCCTGGAGCTTCATCGGTGTTTGATTTAAGGTCAGTGGAATTAGTTCAGCTGATTAAAAAATTCAATGATGGAATTTCTTATACGGGGAAGTCGCTGAAAGAAAAAGCGCGATTTCATGTTGGTGCGGCGTTTAACCCAAATGTACTTAATTTAGAAAAAGCGGTTCGTTTAATTGAGCGCAAAGTGGAATACGGTGCCGATTATATTATTACACAACCAATTTACGATGTTAATAAAGCTGTTTTACTAAAAGATGCATTGCGAAAAGCAAATATTGATGTGCCGCTTTTCATTGGTGTTATGCCATTATTATCTAGTCGAAATGCGGAATTTCTGCATAATGAAGTTCCTGGAATTCGTTTGACGGATGAGGTGCGTGAAAGAATGAGAGAAGCGGAGGAGCACGGTCATGCCAATGAAGAAGGTATGGCGATTGCTCGTGAATTAGTGGATGCTATTTGTGAGCATTTTCAAGGGATTTATATCATTACGCCATTTTTACGATACGATTTGTCAATAGAACTGGCGAAATATATTCAAAATAAACAACAAGTCCAGATAGTTTCTAAATAAAAAACTGGTTGTCATGAAGACAACCAGTTTTTTTACATGAATAGGTTTCTAGATAATAGGCTTAAAAGATAAGCAATCGCTAGTGTGATTCCAAAGATAGTTAATGCTTTAGAAGTGGATTTCATGGCTGGAACCATCGTAATCGGCGAAGTTTTACCGATGAAACGACGAACAGCTCGAATAGCTTCTGGCAAACTAAGTAAAATTAGAAGTGTCCACCACGGAGCATTTTGTGTGAAAATAAGGGCGATTTCAAATACATAACTGAACAGAAAAGCAGCTGCGAAAAGAACGGTTGCCCATTTACGACCTAATAAGATAGCTAAGGTTAAACGACCATTTTTTTTATCAGGCACTAAATCACGAATACTATTAGCAAGTAGCAAGTTACCAACGAGTACCATCACAGGAATCGATACATATACGATAAACGAACTAATAAATTCTGCTTGAATATAGAAGGAAATGAAAGTAATAATTCCTCCCATAAAGAATCCTGCCATAATTTCTCCAAACGGCGTATAAGCAATAGGATAAGGTCCTCCTGTATAAAGAAAACCAACAAGCATACAAATGGCGCCAAGTAGACCCACATACCAATTAAGTTCCATGGATAAATAAACCCCACCGAGAATGGATAATATGTATAAGAAAATGGCCAGGAATAAAATAAACCCGGGGCGCATACCATTACGAACGATGGCGCCACCATTTCCAACCGAGTGCTCATCATCTTGCCCTTTTTTGTAATCAAAATATTCATTGAATAAATTGGCGGATGTTTGTATAAAGAAACAAGCAATTAGCATAACGATAAAACGTGTAAAATGAAAACTGGTGTAGCTCATTGCGACCGAGGTTCCAAGAAATACAGGAACAAAAGAGGCTACAAGTGTATGGGGGCGAAGTAATGTCCACCATTTTTGAAATCCAGTTTGTTTTGTAAGTGCAGATTTTGAGGCATTAGCCATGTTTTTCTCTCCTTTTTCACTTCCATATGTTTCAGATGTCTACCCTTCATTTTAGGGAAATATTGCAAGAACGTCAATAATTAATGACGAAATGATAGAAAAAACGCAAACCAAGCAGTTTGGCTCTATTTTTGGTATAATAGAAGATGTGAATGTAAAAGGAGAGATAAGCATATGAATACTAAATTGCCTCTTGATTTATTTAATCAAGCGAAACGTAGCGCAAGCCAAGATCAACCGGCTCTATTTAGCTGGGTAACTGAGTTAGATGAATTAGTGTCTCCAGTCAAATTGTTTAAAAAAGCTGGTACGGCTTTTAAAGGTGAACGTTTTTTCTGGCAAAATCCAGAAATGACACTAACGATGACCGGCTTTGGCGTAACGAAACAATTTTTGGCGGAGAAGAAAAAAGATGCTTTTCTTGGACTGCAAGAGAAAATTGAAAAAAGGCTGCGCACTTGTGTAACAAATGCAACATTGGATGCAACTGGGCCAATTTACTTTGGTGGTTTTGCTTTTGATCCTGAACGGGACACAGAGAAAGAATGGCAAAGTTTTAAAGACGGCTTGTTTTATTTACCATTATTTATGTTAACGAATAAAAATGGTAAAAGTTATTTAACTGTTAACCTGTCTATCTATTCAGATGATACGGAAAGCAAATTAGAAGCTGTGTTTAATCAATGGCAAAAAATCATTCATCAAGAGGTTAATGAAGCTGAAATGGCATTACTTACAGATTTTAAGGAGATTGGCAAAGAACATTTCCTAGAAACTGCGAGTGAAATTATCGATATGATTAATCATTCAGAAGACGTAAAAAAAGTTGTTTTAGCTAGACGAATGGGCTTGCGTTTCCAGCGCCAAGTAGATAGTGCAATTATTTTAGAAAATATGCTAGCAACACAAGAAAATAGTTATTTCTTTCTTATTGAAAAGGGAACAGGAGTATTTTTCGGGGCGACTCCTGAAAGATTACTTGCGGTTAATGGGGATGAAATTCATTCGTCCTGTGTGGCTGGTTCTACGGAACGAGGCATGACCGAAGAAGCAGACGAAGCACTAGGAAATGCATTATTAAAAGATGCAAAAAATTTACGAGAGCATTCCTATGTAGTGCAAATGATGGAAGAAACTTTAAAACCATTTACAACTGGACTTTCGTTATCTAGTCAACCCGTACTTTTGAAAAATCGCGATATTCAACACTTATATATGAATATTACTGCGAAGAAAAAGCCGGATGTTTCGATGCTTGAAATGGTGAAAGCTCTTCATCCAACACCAGCTCTTGGTGGATTACCACAAAAAATGGGACTCGCGATTATTCGAATGAAGGAAGAAATGGATCGTGGCTTTTACGGGGCCCCGATTGGTTGGGTTGATTTAAAAGGCTCTGGTGAATTTGCGGTTGCAATTCGTTCAGGCTTAATTGTGGATTCGCAAGGTTTAATTTATGCTGGTTGTGGGATTGTTGGTGATTCTGTTCCAAAAGAAGAATTAAAAGAAACGGAAGTAAAATTTCAACCAATGTTACGCGTATTAGGAGGCATAAAGAAATGACAAATCATGAACAAGTGCTGACAGATTATTTAGCTGCATTTATTGAGGAGCTTGTGCAAGCTGGTGTGAAAGAAGCAATTATTAGCCCGGGTTCACGTTCCACTCCGCTTGCACTGATGATGGCAGAACATCCGATTTTGAAAATTTATGTGGATGTTGACGAACGCTCGGCTGGCTTTTTTGCCTTAGGTCTAGCGAAAGCATCGAAACGTCCAGTTGTTCTACTTTGTACTTCTGGAACTGCAGCGGCGAACTATTTTCCAGCAGTTGCCGAGGCCAATTTATCACAAATTCCATTAATTGTTTTAACTGCTGATCGTCCGCATGAGCTTCGAAATGTTGGAGCGCCACAAGCGATAGATCAGCTGCATTTATACGGCTCGCATGTTAAAGATTTTACGGATATGGCGCTTCCTGAAAACAGCGATGAAATGCTTCGTTATGCAAAATGGCACGGTAGTCGCGCAGTTGATATTGCAATGAAAACGCCACGTGGCCCTGTGCATCTTAATTTTCCATTACGCGAACCACTTGTGCCGATTTTAGAACCCTCGCCATTCACTGCTACTGGGAAAAAACATCATCATGTACATATTTATTATACGCATGAAGTGTTGGATGATAGCTCGATTCAAAAAATGGTGACAGAATGCACTGGAAAAAAAGGCATATTCGTCGTTGGGCCAATTGACAAGAAAGAATTAGAGCAGTCTATGGTTGATTTAGCGAAAAAACTTGGTTGGCCAATTCTAGCTGACCCACTTTCTGGACTCCGTTCATATGGGGCACTTGATGAAGTTGTCATTGACCAATATGATGCATTCTTAAAAGAAGCAGGTATTTCGGACAAATTAACACCAGAAGTAGTGATTCGATTTGGAAGTATGCCAGTATCTAAACCACTTAAAAATTGGTTAGAACAACTTATTGATAGCCGGTTTTATGTAGTAGACCCTGGTGCAGCTTGGAAAGATCCAATTAAAGCAGTAACTGATATGATTCACTGTGACGAGCGATTTTTACTGGATGTTATGCAACAAAATATGCCCGACGATTCTAAAGACAGTGCATGGCTAAATAGATGGACTACTTACAATCAAAAAGCGCGTGAAGTCGTTTTGGAAGAAATGGCGAATACACCTAACTTAGAAGAGGGTAAAATTGTTGCAGAATTACGTCGCTTACTACCGGATAAAGCAGGATTATTTATTGGTAATAGTATGCCAATCCGCGATGTAGATACCTATTTTTCACAAATTGATAAGAAAATAAAAATGCTCGCAAACCGCGGGGCTAATGGTATTGATGGTGTTGTTTCTTCAGCGCTAGGTGCCAGTGTTGTGTTCCAACCAATGTTTTTATTGATTGGTGATTTATCGTTTTATCATGATATGAATGGTTTACTTATGGCAAAAAAATATAAGATGAATCTTACTATTATTATCGTCAATAATGACGGTGGCGGGATATTTTCATTTTTACCTCAAGCAAACGAACCGAAGTATTTTGAGTCACTGTTCGGTACTTCAACTGAGCTTGATTTCCGTTTTGCTGCGGCATTTTATGATGCTGATTATCATGAAGCAAAATCTGTGGACTCGTTAGAAGAAGCTATCGATAAAGCAAGCTACCATAAAGGGTTAGATATTATTGAAGTAAAAACGAATCGTCATGAAAATAAAGCGAATCACCAAGCACTTTGGGAAAAAATTGCGACTGCTTTAAAGGCGTTAGATTAATATGCTAGTAAACGGTCAACATTATCATTTATTAAATGATATAAGCGATGAAAAACCAGTTTTATTAATGCTACATGGTTTTACTGGTTCTAGCGAGACTTTTCAAGATAGTATATCGCTTTTAAAAGAGCGTTTTAGTATAATCGCACCTGATTTACTTGGGCACGGAAAAACTTCTTGTCCCGAAGAAGTATCGCGTTATTCTATTGAAAATATTTGTGATGATTTGGCCAGTATTTTACGCCAATTAAAAATCGATAGCTGTTTTGTGCTAGGGTACTCAATGGGTGGGCGAGTAGCGACTGCTTTTGCTGCAAAATGCAAGGAGCTTGTGCGCGGGCTTATTCTAGTTAGTAGTTCACCAGGACTGCGAGACGAAAAAGCACGCGCAAGCCGGATTAGTGCAGATAACCGTTTAGCTGACACGCTTGACGCGGATGGTATGGAACCTTTTGTAGCTTACTGGGAAAATTTAGCCCTTTTTGCATCACAAAACGACTTACCATTTGCGTTAAAAAAGCGGATAAGATTAGAGCGATTAGCTCAAAACCCACATGGTTTAGCAAGGAGTTTACGGGGAATGGGCACTGGGAAGCAACCTTCTTATTGGGAAAATTTAGTGGACTTTACGTTTCCAGTGCTACTGATCACGGGCAATTTAGATGAGAAATTCGAAAAAATCGCCCGAGAAATGAAGCAACTTTTACCAAATAGCACTCATGTCACGATACAAGATTCGGGACATGCTGTCTATTTAGAACAACCGAACGTTTTTTCAAGTCAGCTTATTTACTGGCTGGAAGTTATTTTAAAGGAGGAAGAAAAATGAGTTTTAATTGGCAAACAGAAAAAGTATATGAGGAAATTAAATATGAAAGTTACGAAGGTATAGCAAAAATCACGATTAACCGCCCAGAAGTACATAATGCATTTACACCAAAAACGGTAACAGAAATGATTGATGCATTTAACTTAGCACGTGATAATTCGGATCTTGGCGTGATTATTTTAACAGGGGAAGGCGAAAAAGCATTCTGTTCTGGCGGAGACCAAAAAGTTCGCGGTCACGGTGGTTACGTTGGTGATGACCAAATCCCCCGTTTAAACGTACTTGATTTACAACGTTTAATTCGTGTTATTCCAAAACCAGTTATCGCGATGGTTGCAGGCTGGTCCATTGGTGGAGGAAATGTTCTTCAATTAGTTTGTGACTTAACAATTGCAGCAGACAATGCGAAATTTGGACAAACTGGGCCGAATGTTGGTAGCTTTGATGCTGGTTATGGTTCTGGCTATTTAGCACGTGTTATTGGACATAAGAAAGCAAAAGAAGTTTGGTTCATGTGCCGTCAATATACAGCGGAAGAAGCACTGGAAATGGGCTGGATTAATACTGTTGTTCCAGTAGCAGATTTAGAAAAAGAAACTGTAGCTTGGGCGAAAGAAATGCTACAAAAAAGTCCAACTGCGCTTCGTTTCATCAAAGCTGCCTTCAATGCAGATACAGACGGTTTAGCGGGTATTCAGCAATTAGCTGGTGACGCAACACTTCTATACTATACAACAGATGAAGCCAAAGAAGGTCGCGATGCCTTTAAAGAAAAACGCGATCCAGACTTTGACCAATTTCCAAAATTCCCTTGATTTGAAGGTGTAAAAATGGACATGACAAACTGGCTTCAAAAACGAGTGCGGCTTTCTCCAGGAGAAACCGCGCTCGTTTTTGAAGGAAAACAAGAAACATTTGAGGAAATATATGAAGCAGTAGAGAAGCTTGCAGGTAAGTTATTCGCGCTTGGTATTAGAAAAGATACGATGGTTGCTTTACTTGGAAAAAACGATCGGATGACTTTTTTACTTATTCATGCTTTGCAACAACTTGGAGCGGTTACTTTATTCCTTAACAATCGTTTAACGAAAAAAGAGATTACTTTTCAATTAGCAAATGCTGAGATAGAACAAGTGATTGTAGCAGACATATTTATGGAAAAAGTAACTTTGGGCGTTAGTTACAGAGCATTACAGCAAATGAATTATGTAAAGCCAGAGCTAGTTAGTACACAGGATTTATCGTGTATAGCATCGGTTATGTATACTTCAGGAACAACTGGAAAACCAAAAGGTGTGATACAGACATATGAAAATCATTGGTGGAGCGCTGTTTCTTCCGTTTTGAATTTAGGTTTAACAGAGAGGGATAGTTGGCTTTGTGCGGTACCGATATTTCATATTAGTGGATTATCAATTCTGATGCGTTCGGTTATTTACGGAATTCCAGTATATTTAGAAGAGCATTTCGATGAAGAGAGAATTACGAAATTGCTTGAAAGTGGTAAAATTTCTACAATTTCTGTAGTGACTTCGATGCTAGAACGATTGTTAAAAATCCAAAGGAGAAGTTACCATCCGAATTTAAGAACTATATTGTTAGGTGGGGGCCCAGCAAGTAAAAACGTTTTGGAAATTTGTAAGCAACGAGATATTCCGTTAGTCCAGTCGTTTGGTATGACGGAAACAGCTTCACAAATTGTGACATTGCCACCAAAAGATGCCTTAAATAAAATTGGCTCCTCTGGCAAGGCATTATTTCCGGCAGAAGTAAAAATTGCTGCTGACGGTGAAATTCTGCTAAAAGGTCCTTCGATTACTCCTGGATATTTGCACAATGAAGTAGCGACGAAAAAGGCATTTATAGATGGCTGGTTTAAAACAGGTGATATTGGTTATTTGGATGACGAAGACTTTTTGTTTGTTTTAGAGCGGCGTTCTGATTTAATTATTTCTGGAGGAGAAAATATTTATCCAACGGAAATAGAACATATAATTGGCACTTATGAGGCAGTAAAAGAAGTTGCGGTTGTTGGTAAACAAGATGCTAAATGGGGAAGTGTTCCTGTTGCTTTCCTCGTTATAAATGAAGGTTTTGATGAGGCAATATTAAAAGATATTTGTCAAACTAATTTGGCTAGTTTTAAGATTCCTAAGCAAATAACGATTGTTGAACATTTACCGAAAACAGCATCAGGCAAAATTCAGCGAAATAAATTAAAAGAAAGGTGCTCAAGTTGATTAGAGCACCTTTCTTTTTAGTAATCAAGTCCTTGTTTTAAAGCTTTTAAGTTATCATTCATAATGGAAAGATAATCGCGACCTTGGTCAATATCTTTTTGTGTGAGTGTTTCTAGATTATGAAGCGTCAATGTTTTTGTATTTGTTTCTTGCATGATAACATCCGCTATTTTCGAATTGGTATTTTGTTCAAGCATGATGTAAGGGATTTTAGCTGCTTCGATTTTTTCTACGATTGATTTTAATTTCTTTTGAGAAGGTTCATCACTAGTAGAAACTCCAGCTATAGGGATTTGGTGTAAGTTATATTCTGTTTCCCAGTAGCTATAAGCAGCATGGGCTGTAACAAAATCTTCTTGTTTTGCTTCACTTGTAACAGAACGGAAATCTTGATCTAATTTTTTTAGCTTTTCTTCTAAAGCTTGATAATTTTTCTCTAACATTTCTTTTTGATCAGGCATTTCTTTAATTAATTTATCTTTAACAACTGTGGCCATTTGTTCCATATAAACAGGACTTAACCATACATGCGGATTTATATCATGATGCTCATGCTCTTCTTCGCTCTCATGGTCATGTTCTTCAGCTGCATCTGGATCTATTGGTAAATCTAGTTTTTCTGCGGTAGGAACAAAAGTGACTTTTTCATTCGCTAATGTTTTTTTAGCTTTATCAACAAATCCTTCCATACCTAGTCCAATATAGAAAAATAAATCGCTATCGGCAATTTTCATCATGTCTTTCTGTGTCGGTTCAAAACTATGGGCATCAGAACCAGGCGGGTAAATACTTTTAACATCTACGTATTTACCGCCAATTTGTTCAGTTAAATACTGCAAAGGATAAACAGTAGTATATACACTCAATTTATCACTTTTAGTAGCTTTTGTATCACTACTGTTTGAACAGCCTGTAAGTATTAAAAAAACTGATAGTAGTGCTGATAAAGCAAAAAGGTAACTCTTTTTCAATCTATTCACTCCTCTAAATCGAAATTGTTCTTGTTTAAATAATATACTAATCGTAGTAATTACGATTTATAGTCCGAATTTGATAATACCTTATTATTTAAGAAAAAGCAAGAAAAAATGAACCGGCATAAGCCGATTCATGCTATTATTAATGATGATGAGCTTTACAAGTGTGCTCAGAATCATCGTTTTTATCTTTTTTAGGTGGAACGAAATCAAGTCCGCCTTTATGAAAAGGGTGGCATTTGGAAATACGTCTTATTGCAAGGTAACTTCCTTTTAAGGCGCCATGGGTTTCAATCGCTTCTATTCCATAAGCAGAACAAGTTGGATAAAAACGACAAGTAGCTGGAGTAAAGCGTGATATATATTTTTGATAGAGTCGGATGCCTCCGATAAGTATTTTTTTCATTATAATTCATCCTCTTAAAATTCATCTTAATAACAGCTTACCATATTTTTGAAAAAAGAAAAGGAAGTGAGTTTTTGTTTATTTATACAGATACATTAGGCAATAAAGTAACCATTTATTTCGAAAAGCAGCAAAAAAATCCAGACGATGTGCTTATTATTCCTAAAATAGACGGTAGTTGGCTATTTACGGAACACAAAATTCGCGGTTTGGAATTCCCTGGTGGTAAGGGGGAGCCTGGCGAAACTAGTATTGAAGCAGCGCGCCGAGAATTAATGGAAGAAACAGGTGCAGTTAGTGATACTTTCGATTTTGTTGCAGATTATTTAGTTGAATCTAAAGAACGAATTTTTACTAAACGCGTTTATATAGCAAAGGTTGTGTCAATAATGGAACAACCAAATTATTTAGAAACAAATGGGCCAGTCGTTTTGAAAGGAACACTTAGCAAGTTTATTTTACAACCAGCATTTAGTTTTTTTATGCGTGATGCTGGAATGGTACAAATTGTTAAGCAAGCGGAGCAGATCTTAGACGATAAAAACTAGTCAAATTAGGGTAAACTCTGCTATGATAAAAGAAACTGGAGGTGAGAAAATTGGGTATGCCACTTGAGGTAAACACAATGATCGTAACAAAGGGAAATGAAAAAAGAATTTCTGATAATTTTTTTGAACTGGAAAAACTAGGTTATCGCATTTATCCCATTGATGTTCCTATTGCTGTTCGTAAAACAAAAGAAGGCGAAACACTTGGAGAAGCAATTCCGCGTAAACTTGTATGGGAAAATAATAAAACCATCATTAAATATGAATTAATCGCTTTAAATTCAAGTAACTAAGTTTGGAGGGGATTTTTTGAAACGTAAAGTTGGTATAATTGGTGCTGGTCATGTTGGAAGCGACGTGGCTTTTTCTCTTGTTACACAAGGGATTTGTGATGAAATCGTTATAATAGATAAAATAGAAGCAAAAGCAGAGAGTGAAGCGCTTGAGTTACGCGATATGGCATCCATGACTCATTCCTATACAACCATTACAGCGAATAACTGGGAAGCTCTTTCAGATGCAGACATTATTGTGATGGCTGTCGGGCCCGAAACTTTACTACGAGAAGATCGTATGGAAGAACTCGTTGAAACAAGTCGGTCGGTAACAGAGATTGTGCCGAAAATTTTAGCGACAGGTTTTAAAGGAATTTTTGTAAATATTACTAATCCGTGTGATGTTATTACTATGCTTATTCAGAAAATATCTGGTTTTGATCGGTCTCGTGTATTTGGAACAGGGACATCGCTTGATACTGCTAGAATGAGAAGAGTGGTTGGAGAAGCTTTACATATTAATCCAAAAAGTATCGAAGGTTACGTTCTTGGCGAGCACGGTGAATCACAATTCGTTGCTTGGTCGACTGTGAAAATTGGTGGCGTCAATATCACTGATTATAAAACGAAAAGGCCGCTTGATTTACCTGCTTTAAAAGATGCAGTACGCGGTGGTGGCTGGAATATTTTAACTGGTAAAGGTTGGACGAGTTTTGGAATTGCTACTGCCACAGCGGGAATTGTTGATGCTCTCCTAACAAATGCTAAACAAGTATTTCCATTAGCTGTTTTTTCAGAACAAACACATACATATATCGGACAACCAGCGCTTATTGGTGCAGAAGGAGTTCTTGATATTATCGAACCCCCATTGACTAAAGAAGAACAGATTAATTTTGAAAATTCGGCAGCGGTTATTCGTAAAGCTTTCGACTTGGTTCAAATTTAAAAATAAACCTAAAAAACTAGCTACATGAAAGATGAGCATTTTTTCATATAGCTAGTTTTTTAAGCTGTTTTGACTTTTTTCTTTTGTTTAGGTTTTTTTGATTTTCTGGAAATAAACCGAATTAGGCTGATGATAAGCGATACGATATATTCACCAAATGAACCAATAAAAATAGCAATAGCAATTTCTGTTTGTGACATTCCGCCACCATAAAAACTGATGAAAAATACCACACCACTTGCAATTAATCCCATAGTTGCTAAAAAATATTTAAACCAATACCAACGAAAAACAAAATCAAATAAACATACAACGGCTAAAAACCCTAGAAAAATAATCAAGGATAACGTAATTAAACTCATAGATACAATCTCCTTTAGTTAAGTAAAACATCTTTTTTATCCATCTATCATACCACAGGATAGAAATAATGATAAGCAAAAAATAAAGGAATGCCTTTTTTAGAAATGCAAATGAAGACAAAACCGAATTTTTATTGCATATAGCCCCATTTTATGGTATTCTATCTTAGAATTAAAATTTATCTCTTATCCAGAGCGGTAGAGGGACTGACCCTTTGAAGCCCAGCAACCTACACATATAAGTGAAAGGTGCTAATCTGTTGCAGGAGTAATATCTCCTGAACGATGAGAGCAAAGGTATAATTATAGCCTTTCTCTATTCGTGCGCGTTTCGTGCAAAATAGAGAAAGGCTTTTTATATGAGACGTATTTGGAGAGAACTAGAGGAGGAAAAAAATTGGCTAAGAACCGTCATCTATTTACATCGGAATCGGTTTCTGATGGACATCCAGATAAAATTGCAGATCAAATATCTGATGCAATTTTAGATGCAATTATTTCAAAAGATCCGGACGCACGTGTAGCTTGTGAAACCACCGTGACAACTGGTTTAGTATTAGTAGCAGGAGAGATTACTACTTCTGTTTATGTAGATATTCCTAAAATCGTTCGTGATACTATTAAAGAAATCGGCTATACTCGAGCAAAATATGGTTTTGATGCAGAGACATGTGCTGTTTTAACGGCTATTGACGAACAATCACCAGATATTGCGCAAGGTGTGGACGAGGCACTAGAATCAAGAAGTGGCAGCGAAATTGATGCTGCTATTGAAGCAATTGGAGCAGGAGACCAAGGTTTGATGTTTGGTTTTGCTACAGATGAAACAGAAGAGTTAATGCCATTACCAATCTTTTTGGCACATGGCTTGGCACGTAAGTTAACAGAATTACGTAAAACGAATAAATTAGATTATTTACGACCAGATGCGAAAACACAAGTAACCGTAGAATACGATGAATTTAATCAACCTGTCCGCATTGATACAATTGTTGTTTCCACGCAACATCATCCGGACATTACACAAGAACAAATCGCGAAAGACTTACACACGCATCTATTCCCAGAAGTAATTGATGCCTCTTTCTTAGATGAAAATACAAAATACTTTATTAATCCAACCGGGCGCTTTGTTATTGGTGGACCACTTGGCGATGCTGGCTTAACTGGCCGTAAAATCATCGTGGATACATATGGTGGTTATGCACGTCACGGCGGGGGAGCGTTCTCTGGTAAAGATCCTACCAAAGTAGACCGATCTGGTGCTTATGCTGCAAGATATGTAGCTAAAAATATCGTTGCTGCTGGACTTGCTAAAAAAGTAGAAGTACAAGTTGCTTATGCTATCGGAGTTGCGCGTCCAGTTTCGATTTCGATTGACACATATGGGACCAGTAACTATTCGGAACAAGAATTAATTGATGGCGTTAATGAGCTATTTGACTTACGACCAGCCGGGATAATCCATATGCTAGACCTGCGTCGCCCAATTTATCGTCAAACAGCTGCATTTGGTCATTTTGGCCGTAGCGATCTTGATTTACCTTGGGAAAGAACGGATAAAGCAGAGGCATTGAAAAAATTAATCGTAAAATAAGCTTAACCGAACATTTCTTGTTAGGAATGTTCGGTTTTTTCTTTCCTAAACAGTGCAAAGAAAGTCTAGTTATGATATGATAGACGTTGTGAAAAAAAGATAAAATGATTATCTATATAGAGGAGAAATGTTACCATGTGTGGATTTGTAGGATGCGTACATGACCGCATTGCAGAAATTACTGGCGCTGATAAAGAAACCTTTAGACAAATGAACAGTATGATTACGCACCGTGGGCCAGATGATGAAGGATACTTCACAGATGATCACGTGCAGTTTGGTTTCCGCCGTTTAAGTATTATTGATGTAGAAAACGGTCATCAACCGTTAACGTATGAAAATGAACGTTACTGGATTATTTTTAATGGAGAAGTTTATAACTATGTGGAACTCCGCGAGCAATTAGTTGCTGAAGGAATGACATTTGAAACTGAAAGTGATACCGAAGTAATTATCGCTACATATGCGAAATACAAAGAAAAAACAGCAGAACGTCTTCGTGGGATGTTTGGTTTCGTTATTTGGGATAAACAAGAAGAACTTGTTTATGGCGCACGCGATCCATTCGGAATTAAACCATTTTTCTATGCAGAAGAAGATGGCAAGCTATTTATGGGTTCTGAAAAGAAATCCATTTTACATGCTTTAAAAGAAAAAGAATTGGATGAAGTTTCATTACAAAACTATATGACTTACCAATTCGTTCCAGAACCAGATTCCTTAACTAAAAATGTCAAACGTTTAGAACCAGGACATCAGTTCACGAAGAAAATTGGTCAACCAATGGAAATTACTACTTATTGGAAAGCATCTTTTGCACCAGTAACTAAATCAGAAGACGCTTGGATTAAAGAAGTCCGTGACGTGATGTATGATTCTGTAAAAATGCATATGCGTTCTGATGTTCCAGTCGGATCTTTTCTATCTGGCGGTATTGATTCATCGATTATTGCTGCGATTGCCAAAGAATATCATCCTGCAATCAAAACATTCTCTGTAGGCTTTGAGCGCGATGGTTTCAGTGAAATCGATGTCGCAAAAGAAACAGCAGATAAGCTTGGAGTAGAAAATATTAGTTATGTTATTTCACCAGAAGAATATATGAAAGAATTACCAAAAATTGTTTGGCATATGGATGACCCACTTGCTGATCCAGCTGCTATTCCGCTTTATTTCTTATCAAGAGAAGCGCGTAAACAAGTAACCGTAGCATTATCAGGTGAGGGCGCAGATGAACTATTTGGCGGTTATAACATCTACAACGAACCAAATTCTCTTGCGATGTTTAACAAAATGCCAAGCGTATTTAAATCAATGCTAAATAGTGTGGCGCACATTATGCCAGAAGGTATGCGTGGTAAAAGTTTCTTAGAACGTGGAACCACTCCGATGGAAGAACGCTATATCGGAAACGCGAAAATGTTCACGGAAAAAGAAAAACAAATTTTACTTCCAAAATATCAAGCTGGTCATGACTATACGAATATTACAGATCCATTTTATGCAGAAACAACGAATTATCATCCTGTAGAAAGAATGCAGTATATTGATATTCATACGTGGCTACGCGGAGATATTCTTCTCAAAGCTGACCGTATGACAATGGCTAATTCACTGGAAGTTCGTGTACCTTTCCTTGATAAAGAAGTGTACAATGTAGCAAGAAATATTCCAGATACAATGAAAACAACCAATAGCACAACCAAATATATCTTACGTAAAGCGGCAGCAACATTCGTGCCAGAACACGTACTTAATCGCCGTAAACTAGGATTCCCAGTACCAATTCGTCACTGGCTAAAAGACGAAATGAACGCTTGGGTTAAAAATATCATTAAAGAATCACCAACCGATCATTTAATTAACAAACAATACGTTCTAGGCTTACTAGAAGACCATTGTGCTGGGAAATTCGATTATAGTCGTAAAATCTGGACAGTAGTCATTTTTATGATTTGGTATGATGTATACGTAGCAGATAAATATGATTTTGGAAAATAAAAAGAAAACCTAGACAGGCTAATTATTAGCTTTGTCTAGGTTTTCTTTTTTCGATGACAATAACAAAAGGCGCATCATTTTTTTGATTTATAAAGTTATAAGATAAAACGTGGAAATCTTGTTGTGGAATCGCTTCACAAAAAGTCATGACAGCATCTTTTTCGATTTTTCCAGCTGGATGACCGTGATAAATCACAAGAATAATGACGCCACCAACTTCGAGCAGCTTCATTAAATGACCAAGACTTTCTAGCGTCGAATCAGCGGTTGTTGTAATTTCTTTGTCGCCACCTGGCAAGTAGCCGAGATTGAAAATAGCAGCGCGAACAGGTTTTGTTGCATATTTTGGAATGAGCGCATGGCTAGCACATACGAGCTCCATTTGCGAAGAAACACCCGCATTTTCTAAACGGGCCTTCGTCGCATCAACAGCCACTTGTTGAATGTCAAATCCAAGCACATGCCCATTAATACCAACAAGTTCCGCTAGTAAAAGCGTATCATGTCCATTGCCACATGTGGCGTCAATCACATAGTCACCAGGACGAACTACTTTCCGGAGCGTATCATGAGCGAAGGGGAGAATGCCTCTTAAATTCATTTGGAAACCACTTCCGCAGGTTGATAAAGTTTCCCTTGCCAGCTATCTCTTCGAACGAGTTCTGCATCAATCGCATTCAGTACTTCAAATTTATTTAAACTCCAAACTGGCCCGATTAAATCATCTACACCACCATCGCCTGTAATTCGGTGAATAACCATTTCTGGAGGTAGAATTTCGAGTTGGTCAGCCACTAAGTTCACATAACCATCACGGGTTAAAAATTCTAAGTCACCTTTTTTATAATCTTCAACCATAGGTGTTCCTTTTAATAAATGGAGCAAATGGATTTTAATACCATCAACGCCACTTTCAACTACCTTTTGTGCGGTTTCCATCATCATTTCCGGTGTTTCTTTCGGAAGTCCGTTAATGATGTGGGTACAAATGCGGATATTATGTTTTTGTAGTTTGCGCACACCTTCTACATAACAATCATAATCATGCGCGCGATTAATTAAGCGTCCGGTTTCATCATGAGCAGATTGCAACCCGAGTTCCAACCACAAATAAGTCCGTTCATTTAATTCGGCCAAGTATTCCACGACATCATCTGGCAAACAGTCAGGTCTTGTCGCAATCGAAAGTCCAACCACGCCAGGTTCATTCAAGACCGTTTCAAATTTCTCACGCAATTCAGCAACAGGGGCATGAGTATTTGTAAAAGCCTGGAAGTAAGCAATACATTTCCCATCTTTCCATTTCGTTTGCATCTTGTCGCGCACCTGCTGGAATTGTACTTTTAAATCAAGCGCTCGGTTTCCAGCAAAATCACCAGAACCAGCCGCACTACAAAATGTACAACCACCATGCGCCACTGTGCCATCACGATTTGGACAATCAAAACCACCATCTAGCGCAACTTTGTATGTCTTTTGACCAAATTCTTCGCGTAAACAGTAGTTCCATGTATGGTATCTTTTATTATCATTACTATATACAAATGGATTCGTTTGTTTCACTAGTTTTAAACTCCTTTAAATCAAATTCTCCATTCATTTTAGCACATTTTACTACGAAAGTTAGATAAATCTTCAGACCGCTTGCTAAAAAAACTAAATTCAGCTACAATAAGACTAATGAATTTTGCGAAATAGCGATGAATTGGAGTAGTAATCTCTATATTTTGATGTAAAGAGAGCTGACGGTTGGTGCAAGTCAGTCACAAAATCCGGATGAACTTACCATGGAGCTTGGGTGTATCCCCGTTTTCCGCGTTAAGGAATTGTTAAGTTGAGTGGTCAAACACTAATGTGGGTGGTACCGCGGGAGAAGCATCTCTCGTCCCATGGCGATAAGCCGTTGGGATGTAGGGATTTTTTTGTAGCCAAAATTCGATATTTTAAGGAAAAGAGGATGAGTAAAGTGACATTTAATCATAAAAAAATGGAACCGAAATGGCAACAATATTGGAGTGAACATAACACATTTAAAACAACAGAAGATAAAGATAAAGAAAACTTCTATGCACTAGATATGTTTCCTTACCCATCTGGAGCAGGTCTTCACGTAGGACATCCAGAAGGCTATACTGCAACAGATATTTTGTCTAGAATGAAACGTATGCAAGGGAAGAACGTCCTTCATCCAATCGGTTGGGATGCATTTGGACTTCCTGCAGAGCAATATGCGATTGATACTGGTAACGATCCAGAAGAATTCACCGCACTGAATATTGCCAACTTTACTCGCCAAATTAAATCTCTTGGTTTTTCCTACGATTGGGACCGTGAAATTAATACAACAGACCCAGAATATTATAAATGGACACAATGGATTTTTGAAAAACTATATGAAAAAGGTCTAGCTTATGAAGCTGAAATCGCTGTAAACTGGTGTCCAGCACTTGGAACCGTACTAGCTAATGAAGAAGTAATCAATGGCAAAAGTGAACGCGGTGGCTTCCCTGTTTTCCGTAAACCAATGCGCCAATGGATGCTTAAAATTACCGCATACGCAGATCGTTTGCTAGATGATCTTGATCTGGTGGATTGGCCTGAAAATATTAAAGATATGCAACGTAACTGGATTGGTCGTTCTGAAGGTGCAGAAGTTACTTTTAAAATTAAAGATAGCGATGAAACGTTTAATGTCTTTACAACACGGCCGGATACCCTTTTTGGCGCAACATATACCGTTTTTGCACCAGAACACGAACTTATCGAAAAGATCACAACACCTGAGCAAAAAGAAGCAGTGGAAGTTTATAAAAAACAAGTAGAACTAAAAAGCGAACTAGAAAGAACTGACCTTGCAAAAGATAAAACAGGTGTCTTCACAGGAGCTTACGCGATTAATCCAATCAACGGCGAAGAAGTGCCGATTTGGATTGCTGACTATGTTTTGATTCAATACGGAACAGGGGCAATTATGGCCGTACCAGCCCATGACGAACGTGATTTTGAATTTGCACAACAATTTGGTTTGAATATCCGTCCAGTACTTGAAGGCGGCGACGTGACAAAAGCAGCATTCACTGGCGACGGACCACATATTAACTCTGATTTCTTGAACGGCCTAGCTAAAGCAGAAGCGATTACTGCTGCAATTGATTGGCTAGAAAAAGAAGGCATTGGTAGCCGTAAAATCACATATCGTTTGCGCGACTGGTTGTTCAGCAGACAGCGTTACTGGGGCGAACCAATTCCAGTTATCCACTGGGAAGACGGCGAAACAACACTTGTACCCGAAGAAGAACTGCCACTACTTTTGCCAAAAGCAACAGAAATCAAACCATCAGGAACTGGCGAATCACCACTTGCTAACTTGCATGACTGGGTAAACGTAACAGACGAAAACGGTCGAAAAGGTCGTCGCGAAACAAATACGATGCCACAATGGGCTGGATCAAGCTGGTATTTCTTGCGTTATATCGATCCAAAAAACAGCGAAGCAATTGCTGACAAAGAAAAACTAGCAGAATGGCTTCCAGTTGACGTTTATATCGGCGGGGCAGAGCATGCAGTGCTTCACCTTCTTTATGCACG
The DNA here is from genome assembly GCF_014229295.1 of Listeria farberi. NCBI lineage: Bacteria > Bacillati > Bacillota > Bacilli > Caryophanales > Listeriaceae > Listeria > Listeria farberi. The sequence goes on along the minus strand of NZ_JAARZL010000001.1, from coordinate 1,455,218 downwards.
TTTCTGGCATAAATTCTTGTACGATATCGGTGTAGTTCCGACAAAAGAACCTTTCCAAAAACTATTTAACCAAGGGATGATTCTTGGCGAAAATAACGAAAAAATGTCCAAATCAAGAGGCAATGTCGTTAACCCTGATGAAGTAGTAGAAAAATACGGTGCAGACACACTCCGCTTGTACGAAATGTTCATGGGACCACTAGAAGCTTCGATTGCATGGAACGAAAATGGACTAGAAGGTGCACGTAAATTCCTAGACCGCATCTGGCGCTTGCTAGTAACTGAAGAAGGCACACTCGCTGAAAAAGTTACAACTGATACGAATGTTAACATAGAAAAAGCGTATCATCATATGGTGAAAACAGTTACGAATCATTACGAAAACCTGCGCTTCAATACCGGGATTTCGCAACTAATGATTTTCATCAATGAAGCATATAAACAAGATACGATTCCAAAACAATATGTCGAAGGTTTTGTACAACTCCTGTCACCAATCGCACCACACCTTGCAGAAGAACTATGGGAAATCCTTGGACACACCGAAACAATCAGCTACGTAGCTTGGCCAACATACGATGAAACCAAGCTAGTAGAAGATGAAGTGGAAATCGTACTTCAAGTAAATGGCAAAGTAAAAAGTAAAATCACCGTTGCAAAGTCACTCGAAAAAGAAGAACTAGAAAAAATCGCACAAGAAGACGACAAAATGAAAGAAAACCTAGAAGGCAAAACAATCCGTAAAGTGATTGTTGTTCCAGGGAAACTTGTAAATATTGTTGCGAATTGATAATGGAAACTGCTGGCTTCTAGCCGGCAGTTTTATTTTTGACCAATTTTTTGGTATAATTACGGAAAATGGAATGGAGAAAAGTTAATGAATAATGGTAGTATTATCAATCGAATAGAAGGTATTTTAAATGATTTGCCGAAGTCAGAGAAAAAAATTGGCCAAGCAGTATTAGCAAATCCAGAATTTACAACTACTGCATCGATTCATAAGCTAGCTCAAAAAGCAGATGCAAGCGGGGCGGCTGTTATCCGTTTCTGTAAATCAATCGGACTTCAAAGTTTTCCAGAATTAAAAAGACAATTATCATTAGATTTGGCTCAACCACAAAAGAAAGGCTATTATGATATTGAACCAAATGAAGATTTTCATACCATCACAGAAAAACTAGTTTCCAACATGATTCAAACGATGAACGATACGGCTAGCCAACTAAACGAAGCCAAAGTTTTAGATGCATGCGAATTACTCGACAAAGCAGATACTATTTATACCTATGGGGTCGAGGCTTCTTGGTTAGTAGCAGAAGATATTTCGCAAAAGTGGCTGCGTGCAGGGAAACATGTTTTAGCTACGCAAGATGCACATGTTCTAGCAATGGCTTTTGCAACGGGGAAGAAGAAAGCCGTTTTTATTGCTATTTCTAACAGTGGAGAAACATCCGAAGTCTTGCAACTCGTAGATCAAGCCAAACTGAACAACGTCATTGTGATTAGTCTTACACGTTTTGGTAGCAATAAGCTGAAGGAAAAAGCAGATTTATCTTTAGAAACTTCTCGTGCTCCAGAAGCTGAAATTAGAAGTACAGCAACAAGTTCAAGACAAGCGCAATTGCTAGTAATTGACATTTTATTTTACTATTATGCATCCCATCACTACGACGAAATGATTCACCAAATTAAACATTCGCGAGAGGCCACTAATCGTTTTAGAGAATAATAGAAAATAGGTAGTAGCTTAATAATTAAAGCTACTGCCTATTTTTTTATTACCAATAATAAATAAAAATTTTAATGTTTAATTTATATATTGAAATTTTATTTCATTTATATTATACTATGTTGGAAGGAGTGGTTAAAATGTTAGAGAATTTAGCAACAGAAGAACGAAATAAAAAAACGATTGATTTAGATACACTTTCTCCAAAAGAAATTTTAGCAGTAATGAATGAAGAGGATTTAACAGTTCCAATAGCTATAAAAAAAGTCTTACCTCAAATTGAGTCAATTGTAAGCGGTGTCATCTCGTGTTTTCAAAAAGGTGGCCGTTTGATTTATCTAGGTGCCGGAACAAGTGGAAGATTAGGGGTACTTGATGCAGCTGAATGTGTTCCAACTTTTGGGGTCTCAAAGGAGCAGGTCATTGGCTTAATTGCAGGTGGTGAAAAAGCTTTTGTAGCTGCAATAGAAGGTGCGGAAGATTCAAAAGTACTTGGCGAAAACGACTTAAAGCAAATTAAGTTAACTGCAAACGATTTTGTTATTGGTATTGCTGCAAGTGGTAGAACACCTTATGTGATTGGTGCGCTTGACTATGCCAAATCTGTTGGGGCTAAAACCGGAGCAATTTCTTGCAATACTAATGCAAAAATTTCAGCACACGCTGATATAGCAGTAGAAATTATGACCGGAGCGGAAATTTTAACAGGTTCCACTAGATTAAAAGCAGGAACAGCTCAGAAACTAGTATTAAATATGATTTCAACAGCTTCAATGGTCGGAATTGGAAAAGTGTATAAAAATTTGATGGTGGATGTTTTACCAACAAATAAAAAATTAGAAGAGCGCTCTAAACGAATTATTATGGAAGCCACAGAAGCCGATTACGAAACAGCAAATAAATTTTATGAAGCAGCTGAAAAACATGTAAAAGTGGCCATTGTCATGATATTAACCAATTCAACCAAAGAAATAGCGTTAGAAAAATTAAGTGAAGCAAAAGGGTTTGTTCGAAACACTATCCAAAAATAAGGAGCTGGAATAATGACAAAAGAAGCAGAAATTGGCAAACAAATATTTATTCACGTTGGTGGAATGGAAAACGTTTCAAGAATTGCACATTGTATGACACGAGTTCGATTGGGGATAGTTGATAGTGACCTTGTTGATGTAGCTGGATTAAAAAAAATTCCGGGCGTTATTGGTGTTGTAGAAGATGATACTTTACAGATTATTGTTGGACCAGGAGTTGTGAACAAAGTAGCCGGCGCAATGGCAGAAATAGCTGGTGTTAAAATTGGCGAAACGATTCAAGAAAATTTGGATAGCGGCACAAAAACTGGTAAGGAATTAGTCGAAGAAAAAGCATCCAAAACAAAAGCAGAATTAAAAGCAAAACAAAATAATTCATCAGGTTTTAAAAGATTACTAAAATCAATCTCTAATATTTTTGTTCCACTAATTCCAGGATTTGTTGGCGCGGGATTAATTGCAGGTATTGCAGCAATTATTGCTAACAATATAACAGCTGGAAATTTAGATGCTGCTGTTTGGACTCAATATATTGATATTTTAGGGGTTATTAATAAAGGAATATTTGCCTTCTTAGCCATTTATGTAGGGATTAATACCGCGAATGAATTTGGTGGAACACCTGTACTCGGTGGAGGAATCGCTGGAATAACATTGCTTTCTGGATTGGCAGAAGGACATACAATTACAAACATTTTCACGGGGGATCCTATCGTAGCCGGACAGGGTGGAATTATCGGCGTGTTATTAGCAGTTTGGCTAATGTGCCTACTTGAAAAAAACTTGCGCAAAATCATTCCAAATGCGATAGATATTATTTTTACGCCAACGCTTGTATTACTTATTATTGGTTTAGTAACTATTTTCTTAATTATGCCATTTGCAGGACTTGTATCAGATGGTTTAGTTAACGGTATTAATTGGGTAATCGAAGTTGGGGGAGTATTCGCAGGTTTTGTACTAGGAACGTTATTCTTACCAATGGTAATGTTTGGGTTACATCAAGTTTTAACACCTATTCATGTAGAAATGATTGCTCAAAATGGTTATACTATCTTACTACCTATTTTAGCAATGGCAGGTGGTGGACAAGTTGGAGCAGCAATTGCACTTTGGATTCGTTGTCGTAAAAATAAACCACTTGTAAATATGATTAAAGGGGGGCTTCCGGTTGGGATTTTAGGCATCGGTGAACCATTAATTTATGGGGTAACAATACCACTTGGTAAACCTTTTCTTACAGCTTGTCTCGGAGGCGGTATTGGTGGGGCTGTAATCGGCTATTTTGGTAACGTCGGAGCAATTGCAATCGGACCATCAGGGGTTGCACTTATCCCTCTAATCGCGAATAATGAATGGCTTTCTTACGTCATCGGACTAATTGCAGCATATTTAGGTGGATTCATTTTAACTTATTTCTTTGGCACTCCAAAAGACGCAATGAATAGCGTAGAATTTTAATTTACTGAAAGATAATAAAAAGCATCAGAATTTGAAATGAATTTTGATGCTTTTTATTATTTAAAATGTAAAACATGTAATTATAATTGAGAAATCGAGACTTTTATCGCAAATAAGCGAGAAAACAGCTCTTGGACACCGAACGCTATCGTGTTAATAACGAAAATGGCGTTCGGTGTTCCGGCAGTATTCAGTTTAATAATCGTCAATTTATACTAGAATAGATTTTGGGAAGTTTAACGCAATAACTTGCAACTTGAGCTCTATTATGCTATATTTATTGTTAGTGTTAAATCACACACGCACGGTGACAGACTGAGAAGGTGCTTAGCGGCTTGTTCGCTTAAGTTTTTCAGCTGGTTGATCCATGCGGAGGGCGGTTATCCGCAAAAAATAAACCAATAGGAGGGAATAACACATGCCTGTTATTTCAATGAAACAATTACTCGAAGCAGGAGTTCACTTCGGCCACCAAACTCGCCGTTGGAACCCAAAAATGAAGAAATATATCTTCACAGAAAGAAATGGTATTTATATCATTGACCTACAAAAAACAGTGAAAAAAGTAGACGAAGCTTTCAACTTCATGCGTGAAGTAGCTAGCGACAACGGTACTATCCTGTTTGTAGGAACTAAAAAACAAGCACAAGAATCCGTTCGCGACGAAGCTATCCGTTCTGGACAATATTTCGTGAATCATCGTTGGTTAGGTGGTACTTTAACTAACTTTGAAACTATTCAAAAACGTATTCAACACCTTAAAAAAATCGAAAAAATGGAAGCAGATGGAACTTTTGAAGTCCTTCCTAAAAAAGAAGTAGTCCTTCTTAAAAAAGAACAAGAAAAACTAGAACGCTTCTTAGGCGGAATCAAAGACATGAAAGGTCTTCCTGACGCTCTATTCATCGTTGACCCACGCAAAGAACGTATTGCGGTTGCAGAAGCTCGTAAACTTCATATTCCTATCATCGGTATTGTTGATACAAACTGTGATCCGGATGAAATCGACTACGTAATCCCTGCAAATGATGATGCTATCCGTGCGGTTAAACTTTTAACTGCTAAAATGGCTGATGCTATCATTGAAGTGAACCAAGGGGAAGAGTTAACTGAAGCAGAAGTTGCTCCTGTAGAAGAAAAAGCTACAGAAGAAACTACTGAAGCATAAGATTTTATTTGAAACTTTCAAGGTGATAAGGCACTATTCTTATCACCTTTTTTAAAGAGAAAAATTGGAGGGAAAATAAATGGCTAATATTACAGCTCAAATGGTAAAAGAATTACGTGAAAAAACTGGTGCTGGTATGATGGATTGTAAAAAAGCGCTTGTAGAAACTGAAGGAGATATGGAAAAAGCAATTGACTATCTTCGTGAAAAAGGTATCGCTAAAGCTGCGAAGAAATCTGATCGTGTTGCTTCTGAAGGTATGACTCATGTAATCAGCAATGAAAAACATGCAGTAGTACTTGAAGTAAATGCTGAAACAGATTTCGTTGCTAAAAACGATAACTTCCAACAGTTAGTTGATGCATTAGCTAAACAAATTCTTGCAGTACGTCCTGATAGCTTAGAAGACGCTCTTAAAACAGAAATGCCTAATGGCCAAACTGTTCAAGATTACATCACTGAAGCAATCACAAAAATCGGTGAAAACATTTCCCTTCGTCGTTTTGAAGTAAAAGAAAAAGCAGACAACTCTGCTTTTGGTGAATACATCCACATGAATGGACGTATTGGCGTTCTTACACTTCTTGAAGGAACTACTGACACTACAGTTGCAAAAGATGTTGCAATGCACATCGCTGCAATCAATCCTAAATACATTTCTCGTGAAGACGTTTCTACTGAAGAAGTGGAACACGAAAAAGAAGTATTAACTCAACAAGCATTAAACGAAGGCAAACCAGCTAATATCGTTGAAAAAATGGTAGAAGGTCGTTTGAAAAAATATTTAAGCGAAATTTCCTTAGAAGACCAACCTTTCGTTAAAAACCCAGACATCACTGTAGGTGAATACGTAAAACAAAGCGGTGGTAAAGTTGTATCATTCGTACGTTTCGAAGTAGGCGAAGGAATCGAGAAAAAAGAAGATAACTTTGTTGAAGAAGTAATGAGCCAAGTGAAAAAATAAGCCTTATTGATGATTTCCCCTCGAGTTTTCCTAGAGAATTCGGGGGGTTTTTGCTATACTTAAACTACATATAATAACAACAAAAGGAGTTCAATATGAAGAAAATCATCAAGATTACTTTAATTGTTTTATTTTTATTGTTTTTACTGGATAATATATGGATGATGGTACAAACAAAACAAGGACTGGATTTACCGATTTGGCTTCAAATAGTTTTTTTGCTTGTTTATATAATTTCTGCAATAACTACATATAAAGGAAAATGGTTTGGATTTTTTGCTTCTTTTTTAATGGGTATTGGTATTATGTTAGTAAGTATAATTGTCAGTTTGTAACTAAAAACCTCGATTATCACTCGGGGTTTTTTGTTTTATTAAGTTTAATATACTATATGTGAATATTTATACAATAAAAATATAATATTTTATATGTTTAATCCGTTAACTGTACTAAATATTAATGATTCAAACTTCATTTATGTACATTTAGTGAAGTGTGGATATCAAAGTGAATAAAACGGGAAAAATCACGCCGAAACGAGTGGGTAATCTCTTTTTTCTCAAATTTTATTTCAAAATGAGTAATAATCATTCTAAATAAGAATGGTTTTTCGTCATTCATGACAAGAAATAGACATTTCATTACATTTTTGGTTATACATTCTATTTTCATGTTACACTTTTTTTGTTCGAAAAAGTTGATAAAAGCCATGATTTACTACGGGAAAATGATGGGTGATAGTGTCAGCTAAAAGTGAGGTGAATACAAAAAAGGGGTAGCTTTTCTAAGAGAATTATTTACTTTATCACAATATGTTTACGGTTTCACTTTATTATTTACAAAGAGGGGGAAGACAGAATGAAGAAGATTGTATCATTTGTAATCGCATTTGTATGTTTGTGGAGCGTTTTACTTCCAGGACAAGAAGCGAGTGCAACAGCAAAAATCAATAGCTGGGATTTGGTAGATTCTAGTAAACACCTAGATTATTCAGGGAATTCAAAGTATATGTCATTTATCCGATCTGGGGCTAATACTTGGAATGCTTATAAAAAAGGAGTTATTAGACCAGCTTCAGGAGCAAACAAATCAGACGTATATTGTAGTGATATTTCAGCAAATAATAATATCAACGCGACAACTTACAGTAACGGAAAAATCACTTTTAACAATAAAAATATGGATAAAAAAAATAATGCTGGGAAACAAAATGTTGCTACACATGAGCTAGGACATGGTTTGCGATTAGGTCATAATGCATCTAGTGACGTAATGTACCAATATAGCACTTCTAAAACAACTTTATCTACGAATGATAAACAATCATATGATGCAGCATATAAAAAATATTAAAAAGGGGTACTTAAATTGAAAAAAACAACTATTGGCATTATCGCTTCAATAATTAGTATTTTAGGTATCGGCAGTATTTTAACAGTAAACACCCATGCCGAGAAGACTAAACCAGAGAAAAAAGAAGTACCAACATATGCTATTCATTCCGATTATACACTCGATGTAGACAATCCAAATGAAGTTGTTGGCGATGCGGATCATGTATTTGTAGGAAAAGTAACGAAAGAAACAGGAACAGATTACAAAAATAAAACACCAATGGAACAAGAAGATGGTTCAATCGAATATATTGGCGAAGCATATACAAATTATAAAGTAGAAGTCATTTCGAATTTAAAGAATGAATTAGCAATGGATAAAGAAATTGCACTTCAAAAACAAGGTGGAATTCGGGAAGATGGGTCGGCTTATGACGTTTTTGAAGATGATCAACTTCCAGAAGTAGGCAAAATCTACCTATTCAATGCTTACATACAAGATGATGGCTCTTTACTTGTAGCAGGAGGAAATTCTACTATTTCTTTCGATGAAAAAACAAAAAATATTGATACAGAAAAAGAAGTGAGCAAAACAGAGGAGTTTGAATTATATGAAGAGGCTGTTGAAAATCAAGTCACTTCAGAAGAAAATTAAATATTCTAATGATAAAGCATAACAATTCTTGGATATATTGTTATGCTTTTTTATATAACCAATTGATCCCGAGAGCAAGTATAATAAAAATAATTTTTAAACAATTTGCAATTATTTGTTGCGCTTTCAAAAAAAATCGGTTAAACTAATAACGTTGCATAATAAAACAAAGGAGGAATGGACGATGAATAATTATATGAAGGCTTCAAACAAGGCATTATTGCGCTTAAAAATAGAATTTATTTCACCGGACCATTTCAAAAACAAGGGAGCTCTCCTTTAATTTGGTTTTATTTTATACAAAGTGGTGACAAATAAATATATTTTTTCGGGTAATAATGGGCAGAAATAGGTCCATTATTTTTATTTGTCCAATTTTAAGGAGAAAAGGGAGGGATTGTTGTTTGAAAATTTATAAAGCATTAGGTTGGTTTTTTAAAGAAAATTGGAAATCTTATGCATTTGGGGTAACCATTTTGTTTACGATTGCGCTTTTACAGTTAGTTCCGCCACAAATTATTGGCTATACGGTTGATGCTGTAACGAATGACTCACTGACAAAAGACAAATTGATTAAATGGATGGTTATTCTAGTTGTAGCAGCAATTCTTGCATACGCTGGTCGCTATGTGTGGCGAATGTTAATTTTTGGTTCTGATAATAAATTACAACGAACTTTACGCTTGCGATTATTTGAACATTTTACAAAGATGTCGCCATTTTTCTTTCAACGTTATCGTACTGGGGATTTAATGGCCCATGCGACGAATGATATTACAGCCATTCAACAAGTAGCAGGAATTGGTGTTTTGACCCTATCAGATTCTGTTCTAACAGGCGGAACGGTTATTGCAACAATGGCGATTACAATTGATTGGCGCTTAACTTTGATTGCATTACTTCCAATGCCGTTTATGGTGCTCGGAAGTTCGATTCTAGGTAAAAAGTTACATGATCGCTTTCACGGGGCGCAAGCAGCTTTTTCGATGCTAAATGATAAAACGCAAGAAAGTATTTCTGGAATTAAAGTAACTCGGACATTTGGGCAAGAGAAAGAGGATATTCAAGATTTTGCGAAACAAACGAAAGAAGTTGTTCAAAAAAATATTTCTGTCGCTAAAGTGGATGCAATGTTCGATCCGATGATTTCTATTATTGTGGGGATTTCATTTGTTCTTTCATTAGGGTTTGGAGCGAAATTCGTTGTAGACGGAGAATTAACTATTGGGCAAGTAATTGCTTTTTCAAATTATTTATTCTTATTAATTTGGCCGATGTTAGCATTTGGGTTCTTATACAATATTATCCAGCGCGGGAATGCTTCTTATGATCGAGTGCAACATTTGCTCGCCGAAAAAGAAGATGTTGTTGACCATGAAGGTGCAGTAGATACGGTTCCAGTTGGGAACTTACAAGTAGCAATAGATAAATTTATTTATCCAGATGAAAGTGTTCCAGTTTTATCAGATATTCATTTTAATTTAAAAGCCGGGGAAACACTGGGGATAGTTGGTCGAACTGGTTCTGGGAAAACCTCCTTATTAAAACTGTTAATGCGGGAATATGATACGTATGAAGGTAAGATTGCTTTCGCTAACATGAAAATTCAAGACTACACAGTTCGAGCTTTACGAGAAGCAATTGGTTATGTGCCGCAAGATCAGTTTTTATTCTCAACAACGGTGCGAGATAATATTCGTTTTGGGAAACCAGAAGCATCACAAGAAGAAGTGAGTAATATTGCAAAACTTGTGTCTGTAGATGAAGACATTCTTGGTTTTGAAAATGGTTATGATACGATTGTCGGCGAGCGTGGAGTCTCACTTTCTGGTGGACAGAAGCAGCGTCTTGCCATCGCACGTGCGCTAATTATGAACCCTGAATTGCTTATATTAGATGATGCACTTTCGGCGGTAGATGCGAAAACAGAAGAACAAATTTTAGCTAATTTAAAAGAGAATCGTTCAGATAAAACGACGATTATCAGCGCACACAGATTAAGCTCTGTTGAACATGCGAATTTAATTATTGTCATTGATAAAGGCAGAATTGTGGAACGTGGAACCCATATGGAGCTAATGGATTTAGATGGCTGGTATAGAGAAATGTTTCAGGAGCAACAGCTGGAAGAAGCATTAGAAGAAGGGGGTGCAGCAGATGGAAGCGATGAATGAGCAAGATGAAATGTTAGTGATGTCCGGCAAAGAACATCGTGAGGTTTTAAAACGGATGCTTAGTTATACGAAATACCATATTCCAAGTTTGATTTGGACAGGTGTGCTTGTTCTTCTTGTGACACTTGCGGATGTGTTTGCGCCAATCTTGATTAAAATATTTTTGGATGATTATTTGACACCGATGAATTTGGAAATGCAAGCTTTGTTAATTCTTGGTGCGGGCTATTTGGGACTTACGATTGGGAAATCGGTTGTTTGGTATTTCCAACTGTTGTTCTTTCAAAAAATCGCGCTTGAAATTGTTCAACAAATGCGGATTGATATTTTTACAAAACTTCATTCACTAGGAATGCGTTACTTTGACAAAACGCCTGCAGGAAGTATTGTTTCGCGCGTGACAAATGATACCGAAGCTGTGAAAGATATGTTTATTAATGTGCTTTCAACAGCAATTCAAAGTTTGTTTATGCTTGTCGGGATTTATGCTGCAATGTTTGCGCTCAATGTTCAATTAGCGCTATATAGTTTACTGTTATTCCCACTTATTGTCTTTATTATTTTTGTTTACCGAAAATATAGTTCCCAATTTTACCGGGCGAGACGAGAAAAATTAAGCCAATTAAATGCGAAAATCGCTGAGTCGATTTCGGGGATGTCAATTGTTCAACAATTTAATCAAGAGCGTCGTTTAGTAAAAGAATTTGAGAAAATTAACAAAGATTACTATGACGTTGGGATGAAAAATATCAAATTTAATGCACTATTACTTGGACCAGCGATTGATTTAATTTATGCGTTAGCGGTTGTGATTATTCTTAGTTTCTTTGGGGCTGAATCATTAATTGGACCAGTAGCAATTGGGACGATTTATGCGTTTATTAGTTACTTTGACCGTTTTTTAGAGGCGATTTATAACGTAATGGAACGGCTGGCAATGTACCAAGAAGCAATTACAGCGGCTTCACGAGTATTTCGTATTATGGATGAAACAGAAGAAGTCCCAGCTCAATTAAATGATCCAGAAGCGAAAATCACGCGCGCCAAAATTGAATTTAAAGATGTTTCGTTTGCTTATGAAGGTGGACGAGATGTGCTTAAAAACATTAGCTTTACGGCAGAACCTGGGCAAACAGTGGCACTTGTTGGTCATACAGGGAGCGGGAAAAGTTCTATTATTAATTTAATGATGCGTTTTTATGAATTTGAACGTGGAGATATTTTAATTGATGGTAAGTCAATTAAGTCTCATGAAATTACTGAATTACGGAAGAAAACCGGGCTTGTCCTGCAAGATAGTTTTATGTTTTATGGCGATATTAATACAAATATTCGCTTGTATGATAAAAACATTACAGATGAACAAATTATAGATGCTGCGAAATTTGTTCAAGCGGACAGCTTTATTCAAACATTATCCGATGAGTACAAGCATAAAGTAATTGAGCGAGGTGCTTCATTTTCAAGTGGACAAAGACAATTGATTTCATTTGCAAGAACGGTCGTGACAAACCCACAAATTCTCGTTTTAGACGAAGCAACAGCGAATATTGATACCGAGACAGAAAGCTTAATTCAAACGGGATTAAAACGAATGAGAGAAGGACGTACAACAATTGCGATTGCGCATCGACTTTCGACAATTAAGGATGCCGATTTAATTTTAGTTTTATCCAAAGGAAGAATTATTGAACGTGGTACCCATGATACGTTAATTGCAGAACAAGGTGTATATCACTCGATGTATCAATTACAAAATAGCGGAATGGATTTAGACGAAGCGCTTTAAGCAGAGAAGTTTATTTCAAACGGTAAAAGGAATATAATGAGGAGCGAAGTGTTACAGCAGATTAGTAGGGGGAATTAAAAGTGTCATTAATCATTTCAATTATCATTACACTTGTTTTTGGGGCTGGAATTATCATGATAAGAATGAAAGCATCAAAGCGTCCAGCAAGTGTGAAAGGGATTATCATACCACCAATTATGATGTCGACAGGCGCTCTCATGTTTGTAATTCCTTTTTTCCGTGTTTCGTGGGTAGATATTTTAGAAGCTATAGCAATGGGGCTGGTGTTTTCTGTTATTTTAATTTGGACAACGAAATTTGAAGTTCGTCATAAATACGTATTTATTAAACGTACAAAAGCTTTTCCGGTTATTTTGATGGGACTGTTACTCATTCGGATCTTCATTAAGTACTGGATTAGTGGTAGTTTAGAAGTGGGCGAGTTGTCTGGTATGTTCTGGATAATGGCGTTTGCGATGATTGTGCCTTGGCGAATTGTGATGTATTTTCAATATAAAAATACCGAAAAAGAGCTTAATAAAGTAGAAGTTAGCGGAGAGTACGAATAATAGTGAAAGCATTTTCTAAAACAGCTTGAAAAATGCCGTTCGAATAGCTTATAATGAATAATGTTACATCGTGAGTAATGTTACTTGCCGGATGGGTGAAGCATATCCGAGACTGACGCGGCCAGTTACAAAAGGGCTTCCGAGTTTGGCTTGAAAAAAAGGAGGACATCATCTTGAAGAAATGGTTATTAGTAGTTTTAACTTTAGCACTAGGATTGTCGCTTGCGGCTTGTTCTGGTTCTAACAGTTCTGACAAAAAAGAAGACACAAAAAAAGAAACAACAAGTGATAAAGACAAAGTATTAAATTATTACATGGACTTAGTAGACGTTGTTAATGAAAACAATGGCGATTACAACGCTTATGTAGGAGCAGTTGGCGCAGATCCTAAACCATCTGAAGCAGAACTTGCATCTCTTGCAAAACCAGCTAGTGAATCAGCACTAAAAGTATCTGAAGCACTTGCGAGTGAAAAAACACCAGACCTTGGTAAATCCACAGATGATTTTAAAGCAGCTGTGAAACAATTAAGTGACGCTTACAAATTAGAAGCAGACGCACTTAAAGCTAGTGGTCGCGATACAACAAAAGCAGACGAAGCGATGGCAAAAGCGGACGAAGCAATTGCTGGCGTATTAAAAGATGCTGGACTTAATCCTTCAAGCATTACAACAGATACAGCTTCCTGATAATAAAAAAGACAGTTTCCAAATGGAAGCTGTCTTTTTTATTATTTGTTTTTTGTTTGGTTAATTTCATTTTGAAGTTGTTCAAAAGTCGCCATTAATTCTTGAGACTTAACTTCTAGTAGCTCTTTTTGGTCAAGTTCGGTATCATTGAATAATACCGGATCGCCAAAACGAATAATGATTTTTTTGCGTTTCAAAATCTCTCCAAATGTTTTTGGTCCATCGTAAACGGCAGGTAGCATGGGAACTTTTGCTTTATGGGCAATCGTTACGGCACCACGTTTTAAATGAAGATTCGTTGTTTTTCTAGTACCACTCGGGAAAATACCAACTACTTTGCCAGATTTTAGCATTCGGATGGGCGCTTTAATGGCACTCGGTCCAGGGTTATCACGATTGACTGGAAAGGCATTAAGGTGCGTCATGAGCCAGTTAAGAAATTTACCTTTGAATAGCTCTTGTTTTGCCATATAATGTACTGGTGTTGGCGATAGGGCAAAACCCAGATATAAGATTTCAATCCAAGACGTGTGAGTGGAAACTACAACATAAGGCGCTTCGATAATTTTGTCTTTGTTTTGTACTTGAAATCGTCCACCAATAATAATTAAAATAAAATGAACGAGGTTTTTTGCGAAATGATAAAACAACTTCTTCACTCCCAATATTGCTAGTTATTTTTTTAAACTATATCTAGTATACTTAAAATTGACGAGTTTTGCATTAAAAATAAATAATCTCTGAGAAAAAGAAATGAGGTAACCGATGAAATTTTTACATACAGCTGATTTGCATTTAGGAAAAATTGTATCAGGCGTATCGATGCTTGCAGAACAAGAGTATATTTTGGCCCAAATAACAAAGATTGCAGAAGAAGAACAGGTCGACGCACTTATTTTAGCGGGAGACTTATATGATCGTGCTGTGCCACCTGCTGATGCGGTGAAAGTATTAAATGATATTTTAGTCAAGTGGAATGTAGAGCTTGGTATTCCGATATTTGCGATTAGTGGAAATCATGATAGCGCCGAACGACTAGCATTTGGTAGCCAGTGGTATGAAAGCAGTAAATTATATATGAAAGGTAAATGCACTTCGGAGTTTGAAGGCATTCCTTTTATGGATGCGGAAGTGTGGCTCGTCCCATATCACGAACCAGCAATTATTCGAGAAGCTTTGGCAGATAATTCGATTCGCAGTTTTGAAGATGCTATGCAAGCTGTGACGAAACAAATTCGGTCCAAATGGGATAAAAGTAAGGCGCAGATTTTGGTTGGACATGCCTTCGTTTCTGGCGGGATTCCAAGTGATTCTGAACGACAATTAGCAATCGGGAATGTAGACCGTGTTTCTACGGATTGTTTTGATGGTTTTACGTATACCGCCCTTGGGCATTTGCACCATCCGCATGCAATTCGCCACCCGTCTATCTTTTACAGTGGATCTCCGTTAAAGTATTCATTTTCAGAAGCAAATGATCATAAGAGTGTGCGAATTGTGGAGTTGGAGGGAAAAGAACTGCTTAGCGTGACTGAGCGCTTTCTAACGCCAAAACATGATATGCGCATTATTTCTGGAACACTAGCGGAACTGACGGAAAACTTAGTAGAAAAGCCAAACGACTTTTTTCAAGTGAATTTAATGGATGAAGGGGCTTTAATTGATCCAATGGGAAAATTGCGCCAATTTTATCCGAACATTTTACATTTAGAACGAAAAAAACAAACTTTAAAAGAAACACAAGATAGCTTTGAAGAGATAATGAAAAAAGATGATTTAGAGCTATTTGGCCAGTTTTTTGAATATGTCAATGGAACGGAATTAACGGAAACACAAAAACAAAAGTTGGCGGATGTTTTTGAACAAGCGAGAAAGGAGGAAGTGGAATGAGACCGATTAAATTAACGATGCAAGCTTTCGGAGCCTATGCAAAAAAAGAAGTTATCGATTTTGAAAAATTGGGAACGGAGCAGATTTTTGTGATTTCTGGTAAAACTGGGGCTGGGAAATCGACTATTTTTGATGCAATTAGTTTTGCGATTTTTGGGAAAGCGAACACATTTGACCGTGAGAGTTTTTCGATGCGAAGTCATTTTGCAACGGATAAAGAAATAACGGAAGTAACGCTTGTGTTTAGATTGAAAGACAAAATTTATCAGATTAGTCGCATTCCGCAACAAGAAATTGCTAAACAACGTGGAAATGGAACGACAACTTCCCCACAAAAAGCAGAATTATATGAGCTAGTTGGTAATGAAATGAAGTTACTCGCGAGTTCCGTTCGCGATGTCAATACAAAAATGGAAGAATTAATTCAACTTAATGTGGACCAATTTAGACAAATTTTGATGATTCCTCAAGGCGAATTTAGAGAGCTCCTCGTATCGGATAGTAAAGAAAAGGAAGTCATATTGCAAAGGTTAGCACATACCGTTTACTATGAAAAAGTGGAAAATTTGCTATGGGAAAAGCAAAAACAAGCAGAAGTTTTAGTCATAGAAGCGCGCAAAAAAGTGGCAGAACTTGCTGAACTTAGTTTGCCAGGAGTGGAAGTTTCGGGAAAGACAACGAGTGAAATCAGCGCTCTACAAACCGAGGCAATTCAAAAAGAACAAGTGATTTTAACAGAATTAGAAAGTGAATTAAGTGTTGTTCGCAAAAAAACAAGTGAAGCTGTCGAAAAAGTGACACTAGCTAAAGAACAACTGCTTGATTGGCAAAATTTAGATTTATATATAGAAGAAGTAGCTAAATTAGATGCTGAAAAAGACTTTTATCAAGTGATAGCAGACCGAATTGAAGCAGCTAAAAGAGCCAGTAATTTGCGTTCTCAGGATGCACTTTGTATCCGTTTAAAAGAACAATTAGAAACTGCAGTAAATACTGAAAAACAAGTAGCACATGAAGTAGAGTTAATAACAAATCAATTTTCAAATGCCAAAAAACAAAAAGAAGCACTCGCTGAACAAGAAGCAGCACTAGAAGCTAATAAACGAACACTTTTTCAATTAGAAGAAATGGAACCAAAAATCATTGAATTAGAAACAGTAACGATTCAACAAAGAGTGGCTGAAATTAATTGGAAAGAAGCAGCAGATTGTTTGGAAAAAGTAATGAAAACAGAGCAGGAAAACGTAGCAGAACTACAGTTAATGGAAACTCGTTTAGGAGAAATTAACCAAGCAGAACTAGCGATTTTAGAGGCTATTAATAAACGAACAACTGCCGAAGCTCTCATTGAAAAAAATCAAGAACTTGTTAATAAACGAATGAAAATGGATCTATGGAATAAACAAAAACAAACAGAAGAACAAACACTAGCACAACTTTTAACAGAAAAATTAGCTATAGAAACAACTATTAAACAAGAAGAATCAAATTTACAACAAGAACAAGCTGCAACACTCGCAGCTCATTTGCACGAGGGGGACGCTTGTCCTGTCTGTGGTTCTGTGTCACATCCACAATTGGCAGAATACGGGGAGTCGGCCAGCCTCACAACTCTAGAAGAGGCAAAAGCCAAACTACGCGAAAAACAATTAGCGATTAATGAGGCTGAAAAATCAATCAGTCAACTTGAATGGCAATTAGCTGAATGGGCAGATATAGCAGATGTGAATCTAGTTGCAGTAGAAAATTTATTAGTAGAAAACCGCCAATTAGCTAAAAACCTATCGGATCAAATAAATCAATTGCAAACTAATGTGGCGCAAAAAGAAAATATTCAAGGCGCACTTGAAACATTAAAAAACAAACAAAAAGAGCTAGAAACAGAAAAAAATAATACGGCTCTTCAAGTAGAAAGTTTTCACCAAGAAGTTCAACTTGCATCAGGAAAATTAAGCTATCTGGAACAAGCAATTCCAGCTGATTTACGAGATAAAACTATTTTTGATAAGCAAAAGAATGAATTAAGTAGCAGCATTAAAACACATCTGGAACAAGTCGAACAAGTGGATAAGGTATTTAGAGAAGCTGAAAAAGAAACAACTAAGCTAGAATCAACATTGCAATCTGCCGAAAAAACAGCACTGGACGCTAAAGAAGCATTACAAGTCCAACGCGAAGTTTTTAAAGAGGCAATGAAACAAAATGATTTTCCTACTTATGAGGCTTATAAACAAGCTTTAATGTCAGTAGAAGAACTAAAGAGTAAAGAAGAACAACTAGCTGATTTTGAGCGGAAACGCCATTTAGCTATATCACGCCAAGCTGATTTGACAGAAAAACTGAAAAACAAACAAAAACCAAATATCGAACAACTAGAATCACTTATGAACGAAAAACAATTTGAACTTGCTCAGTCAGAAGAAAACACAATTAAGCAACGTGACTTTGTTTTGAAACGAAAAGAACTTGCCGAAAACTATCAAAACAGTATTCAAGCAGTAGAAAAAGCAGAAGAAAATTATGCGGACATTGGCTTATTAGCAGACTCAGCTCGTGGTAAAAATGCTAGACGGCTAACCTTTGAACGATATATTTTAGCGATGTTTTTAGACACGATTATCCACCGCGCCAACCACCGTTTATCCAAAATGACAAGCGGTCGTTTTGAACTCCAGCGAAAAATCGAAAAAGCAAAAGGAAATGTCCAAAGTGGCTTAGAACTTGAAGTTTTTGATGAATATACGGGATTAACACGCCACGTAAAAACACTTTCGGGAGGAGAAAGTTTTAAAACCTCTTTAGCTCTTGCTTTATCACTGGCAGAAGTTGTTCAAGAAATGGCTGGCGGGATTTCGCTTGAGACCATGTTTATTGATGAAGGGTTCGGCACACTTGATCCTGAATCACTTGAAGCTGCAGTGGAATGTTTATTAGAAACACAAGAAAATGGCCGCTTAGTTGGGATTATCTCTCATGTGCCGGAACTAAAAGAACGGATTTCAGCAAGACTCGAAGTAACAGCGACAAATCACGGAAGTACCACTAAATTTATTACTGCAAGTAGCTAAAAGACCGCATGCGTTGCCGTCCCTCGTCTTTTCCTATATAATAGTAGTTTAGAGTAATGGACGTTTTTGGGAGGAAGAAAGTAATGGAGCACTTTACAGCAATTCAAAATAAAATGATTCCATATAGTGTGAAGCAGGCTGGAAAGAAACTGATGGAAGACGGAGAAATCATTCAGTTTCGTGAAAAGGATTCAGCAGACCATTTTTTAACGTATTTTATTGATCAAAATGTCGTAGAAGATGCAGGCAGTGAAAATTATGCGTGTAGCTGTGCTGATTTTCAATTGAATGCTATTTGTAAACACATCTATGCAACACATTTAAAAATGGAAAAAGAAAAACAACAGATAGCCAAGCAAGATTTTAAAAATCGAATTCTCACACAGGAATCAAATACACTTCTTTCCCTTTTTCAACAAAATATGGCCCAACAACTTGAAGTGGAAGAGGACAATACGAACAAAATGCCACTTCAAACCCAATATATCCTCCGTTTAAAGCCGGATGAGTCTAGTTATATAATGACTATTGAAGTCAAAGTAGGAACAGAACGAACTTATGTTGTAAAAAATATGAATACCTTTTTAGCCGCAATTCGTGACCGACAGTGGCTTGTTTTTACCAAGAATTTTGCTTATGATCCGAATGAGCATTTCTTTTTGGAGGAAGACAAACAAATTTTGGATAAATTACTGCAAATCAGCGAAATTGCAAAAATATACGATACAGATACTTTCTACTGGTCCAAGTCTTACGCAGAAGAGAAAAATTTAACGATACCACCTAGCATGGCGAGTGGGTTATTGGAGCTTCTCACTAAACGCGATACGACTTGTATTATTATGAAAGAACGCGTCGAAGATATTAAATACCGCGGTATCAATGTGCGCCACGACAACCTTGATTTCATTTTTGAACTCAAAAAAAGCGCAGATGACAAATACCAACTAGAAATGGAAGACTTACAACAAGCAATCTTTTTTGAAGCTTACCAACTTCTTTTCTTTGATGGCACTTTTTTCATCCCTGCAAAAGAAGTGTGGGAATCGTTAAAACCGTTAATGGAATTTCATAAAGTAACGAAAAATGAAGTGGTGCAATTTTCAGAGTCCCAGTTGAGTGAAGTTATTTCATACGTTTTGCCTGCTTTACAGAAAAGTGGCAAATTAAAACTGGATGATTCGATTGAAGACCGGATTACGCAACAACCGCTTGATTGTAAATTATTTATTGCACTCGAATACGGAGAGCACACATTACGTCTTGAATATCATTATGGCAATCAACTATTCGATCCATTTGCAACTTCAGAAGAAGAAAACGAAAAGATTATGATTCGCGATGTGGAAAAAGAAGCCCGTGTAATGAATATTATTGAAAGCGCACCTGTCCATTTTTCCGGAACAAAAATGGTTGTCAATAAACAAGAGAAAGATTTATATCAGTTTTACTATCGCACCATTCCAAAACTTGCTGAGTACGCAGAGATTTATATGGAAGACGGCTTAGAAGAAATGGTAGAAGAGAATGTGCGCCCAGTAACAACGTTAGATGTCTCTTCTGATAACGATTATCTTTCTGTTTCATTCGATTTCAAAGGTATTCCGGAAGAAGAAGTGCAAAATGTCCTAGAATCCTTGCGCGAAAAACGCAGCTATCATCGTCTTAAAAATGGTCGTTTCTTATCGCTCGAGTCAGAAAACTATAAACAAATGGAAGACGTACTCCAAATGTTAGAGGTGCGTAAAAAAGATGTGCAAGCAAATATGCAAGTGCCACTTTATCGTGGAATGCAAATTTATGATATCTTAGGAGCAGGAACACAAGACGAACATCATAAATTCAGCCGTTCGTTCCGCGAATTGCTTACAGATATTACGACGCAATCCGAAGACAGTTTTGCTTTACCAAAAGGATTAAAAGCAGAGTTGCGCGATTATCAACTAACTGGGTTTGAATGGATGAAATCACTTGCGAAATATAATCTTGGCGGCATTTTAGCAGATGACATGGGGCTTGGTAAAACGGTGCAAACAATTAGTTTTCTAGCATCTGAGTTAGAAGATAACCCTAACTTAAAACCAGTCTTAATTATTACGCCAGCATCACTACTTTATAACTGGCAAAGCGAATTAGAAAAATTTGCGCCAGCTATTCCAGTGACCGTTTTACATGGAACGAAACAATCCCGGATGGCTGAAATGGAAGAAATGAAGCATGGCCATGTATATTTAATTTCGTATCCATCGTTACGCCAAGATATTGTTCATTTTGCAGATGTCGCTTTTTCCAGCGTTATTATTGACGAGTCACAAGCTATCAAGAATTATCATACGAAGGCATCTCAGGCTGTGCGCGCTTTGAAACGCAATCATGTATTCGCGCTCAGTGGAACGCCGCTTGAAAACAGTATCGATGAACTATGGGCAATTTTCCAAACATTAATGCCAGGATTTTTCCCTTCATTACGCAAGTTTAAAGAAATACCTTACGACAACATTGCTAAAATGATTCGTCCATTCTTACTACGTCGACTAAAACAAGATGTTGTCAAAGAACTACCAGATAAAATTGAAACCAACCTTTATTCTGAATTAACCGATGAGCAAAAAACAATCTACTTAGCTTACTTAGAAAAAATTCAAGCTGATTTAGAAGAAAGTAATGGCAATGCTTCCGAAGAACGAATCAAATTACTCGCGGGATTAACTCGTTTACGTCAAATTTGTTGTGATCCGAGTCTTTTTGTGGAAAATTATCAAGGTGAATCTGGTAAATTACTACAATTATTTGATACAATACAGACAGCAAGAGAAAACGGTAAACGCATTCTCCTGTTTTCCCAATTCACGGGTATGCTTGGAATTATTCGCCGAAAACTAGAAGAAGATGGACAAACACTTTTCTATATGGATGGTAAAACACCATCGAAAACAAGATTAGATATGGTCAATGCTTTTAATGAAGGGGAGAATGATATTTTCTTAATTTCCTTGAAAGCGGGAGGAACTGGACTTAATCTTGTTGGCGCGGATACTGTAATTTTATATGATTTATGGTGGAATCCCGCCGTAGAAGAACAAGCAACCGGACGTGCACACCGAATCGGTCAAAAACGCATCGTCCAAGTGTTCCGAATGATTACAAAAGGTACGATTGAAGAACGAATTTTTGACTTACAAAAGAAAAAACAAGCGCTAGTGGATGAACTAATCCAACCAGGTGAACAAATGCTAGGAAAATTAAGCACAGAAGAAATAA
Source organism: Listeria farberi (assembly GCF_014229295.1). Taxonomy (NCBI): domain Bacteria; kingdom Bacillati; phylum Bacillota; class Bacilli; order Caryophanales; family Listeriaceae; genus Listeria; species Listeria farberi. Next base: position 1,433,436 of record NZ_JAARZL010000001.1, on the reverse strand, counting down.
AACAAATTTTACAATTGGATAATGGAAGGGATGACAAATAATGAAAAAATGGGAAGTATTCGCAGTTCAAAATGTCAAGGCAGCAGAGGAAATTATCAACAAGTTAGTAAGTGAGGGCTATGAAAAAGAAGACATTTCTGTTCTAGCTAAATCAAAACACAACAAAAACCTAGAAACACTAACAGAAAAAGAAAATATCGAAATCGAACGTCCTGTAAACGAAGAAGCTTTCGGTATTATTTCTGGAATCTTACAATCCCTAAGTGGAGCTATTGTTATTCCTCAAGCCTATAACCCTAAATACGGTGCATTATACGCGGCGGGGCCCTTTGCCAAATGGTTCTCCAAAACAGACGATAAATCTGTAAAAAGATTATTAGAAGACTTTGATTTAACAGAAGAACAAGTAGATAAAATGATTGAAAATTTACATGCAGATAACATCTTAATTTTTGCGAGATAATATCGGTGAAAAAAGGAGAAGTTTATGCAAATTAAGGAATTTTTGATTAGTCGTCGTTCAGAGTTAGTGAATATGTTTTACGAAAATTATTATATTGAAACAGATGAATTTAAACTAAGACTTCGTGGTGGTGAAGAGGAAGCAGCTATTCGCTCCTTAAGCAATGCGTCGTGTGGCATGATTATTGATGTAATTACTGGTGTGAAAGAACGAGACTTTGAAAGCATCGGTAAAAGACGCTTCAATGATAAGACTGATATTAGAAAAATTCATCAACATATGAGTCAAGTCGAAAAATATATCATTACTAGCTTAGTCAAATGGAAGGAAACAGAAAATGTTTTCTATACGGATGCTGACATTATCCAATTTATGCTTGATATAAAAGATACGCTTTCATCCATTCAACAACAATTGTTAGAAGGATTTATGCAAGAAAATAGAAATCAAGTAGCAGCTCAGCGAAAAGAAATCATTCAATTATCCACGCGAATTATTCCAATAAATGATTCTATTGGCGTTTTACCAATTGTTGGTAGTTTAGATGACGATAGAGGCTATTTTATGAAAGAGAAAGCAGTAGAATCTGCGGATAAGCTGAATTTGGATACGATTGTCATTGATTTTTCCAGTGCGGTATTAAAAGATGATTTTGCAACGAAACACATGGAAGATATGATTCAATCCTTTAAATTGATTGGTTTAGTACCAATACTTTCAGGTATGCAACCAAGCTTTGCCCAGCGCACCATTCAACTTGGTTCCAATATTTCTAAACTCGAATCATTTGGCTCTTTAGAACAAGCATTAACCAATATAGGTGTATAAAGTAAAAATGAATGGCGCACGTTGCCATTCATTTTTTTGTTATAAGAAAAAGTTATCAAAATATAGCGGATTCTCTTTGTTTACTTATCGCTTGTTTTTAAGTACAATAGATGAGAGAGACCAATCGTTTCAAGAATTGAAGGAGGAAACGTGGATGACTAATTGGAAAGAAAAAGCAAAAGCATCATTTCAGTTGAACGACAAAACGTATCATTATTACAAACTTAAAACCTTAGAAGAGGACAAGCTTACAAACATCGAGAAATTACCTTATTCTGTACGTGTTTTGCTTGAATCGGTATTAAGACAAGCAGATGGCAGAGTAATTAAGGACTCACATGTAGAAGATTTAGCTCATTGGTCTAAAGATGGCAATGAAGGGGAAGTGCCATTCAAACCTGCCCGTGTTATTTTACAAGATTTCACAGGTGTTCCAGCAGTCGTTGATTTAGCTTCTTTACGTAAAGCAATGGCAGACCTTGGAGGCGATCCTGAAAAAATCAATCCGGAAATTCCGGTCGATTTAGTCGTCGATCACTCGGTGCAAGTGGATAGCTACGCGAATCCAGAAGCACTTAAAATCAACATGGAACTTGAATTCAAACGCAACATGGAACGTTACCAGTTTTTAAATTGGGCGCAAAAAGCATTTGATAACTACCGCGCTGTACCACCTGCAACAGGTATTGTTCACCAAGTTAACTTAGAGTATTTAGCAAACGTCGTCATTGCAAATGAAGTAGTAGACGGCGAATTTGTAGCGTTCCCAGATTCTCTTGTTGGAACAGATAGCCACACAACAATGATTAACGGTATTGGTGTTTTAGGTTGGGGTGTTGGAGGTATTGAAGCAGAAGCTGGCATGCTCGGTCAACCATCTTACTTTCCAATTCCAGAAGTTATTGGCGTAAAATTGCTAGGTGCACTACCAAATGGGGCAACTGCAACCGATTTTGCATTAAAAGTTACCCAAGTTTTACGGGAACAAAAAGTAGTAGGTAAATTTGTGGAGTTTTACGGTCCAGGCGTTGCAACACTGCCACTTGCTGACCGTGCAACTGTTGCAAATATGGCTCCAGAATACGGCGCAACTTGTGGCTTCTTCCCAGTGGATAAAGAAGCACTTAACTACTTAAAACTAACTGGCCGTGATAAAGAACAAATCGAATTAGTAGAAGCTTATTTAGAAGCAAATGATTTATTTTTCACACCAGAAAAAGTGGAACCAAACTACACGCAAATCGTGGAAATCGATCTTTCTGCGATAGAGCCAAACTTGGCAGGACCAAAACGTCCACAAGATTTAATCCCACTTTCAAAAATGAAAGAAACATTCCGCGAATCGATTACTGCCAAAGCAGGCAACCAAGGTTTCGGTCTTGATAAATCAGCTTTAGAGAAAGAAGTCACTGTAACCTTTGGTAATGGAGATCAATCTACTATGAAGACTGGTTCTGTTGCCATTGCGGCGATTACAAGTTGTACGAACACTTCTAACCCATATGTTATGTTAAGCGCTGGTTTGGTTGCTAAAAAAGCAGTCGAAAAAGGCTTAGAAGTACCAAAATTCGTCAAAACTTCCTTAGCACCTGGTTCCAAAGTCGTAACAGGCTACTTAGAAAAAGCTGGATTACTTCCATATTTAGAAAAACTTGGGTTTGACCTTGTTGGCTATGGTTGTACAACGTGTATCGGTAATTCTGGTCCATTAAAAGAGGAAATTGAAGAATCGATTCAAAACAGCGATTTGCTTGTTTCTGCGGTATTAAGTGGTAACCGTAACTTTGAAGGTCGTATTCATGCACTTGTGAAAGCAAACTTCTTAGCTTCACCACCTCTAGTCGTTGCCTATGCGCTTGCTGGGACAACAAATGTTGACATGCTAACCGAACCAATCGGGCGTGGTAATAATGGCGAAGAAGTCTTCTTAAATGATATTTGGCCAAGTTCCGAAGAAGTGAAGGCGCTTGTAGAAGAAACCGTAACCCCAGAACTTTTCCGTGAACAATATGCCCATGTTTTTGATGAGAACGAAGCTTGGAATGCGATCGAAACAACGGAAGACGCTTTGTACAAATGGGATGAAAATTCTACGTATATTGCCAACCCGCCATTCTTTGATAATTTAGCAAAAGAAGCTGGCAAAGTAGAAAGCTTATCTGGTCTCCGGGTTATTGGTAAATTTGGTGATTCTGTTACGACCGACCATATTTCACCAGCCGGAGCAATCGGTAAAGATACACCTGCTGGAAAATTCCTACAAGAACAAGGCGTGGCCATTCGCGATTTTAACTCTTATGGCTCTCGTCGTGGCCATCATGATGTGATGATGCGCGGGACATTTGCGAATATCCGTATCAAAAATCAAATCGCACCAGGTACAGAAGGTGGCTATACAACTTACTGGCCAACTGGCGAAGTGATGTCCATTTATGATGCATCTAGAAAATATATCGAAAATAATACTGGTTTAGTCATTCTTGCTGGCGACGATTACGGAATGGGATCTTCCCGTGACTGGGCTGCCAAAGGAACGAACTTGCTAGGAATTAAAACAGTTATTGCGAAAAGCTATGAACGGATTCATCGTTCTAACCTTGTCATGATGGGCGTTTTACCACTTCAGTTCCAACCAGGCGAAGACGCAGAAACACTTGGCTTAACTGGCTCAGAAAGTTTACAAGTGGAAATCGGTGAAGAGGTAGCGCCGAGAGATATTGTCAAAGTGACAGCTGTTCGCGAAGATGGCTCTAGCTTCACATTTGATGCACTTGCGCGATTTGATTCAGAAGTAGAAATTGACTATTACCGTCATGGTGGAATTCTACCAATGGTCCTTCGTGGCAAATTAAAATAATTATCAAAAAAGAAGCGAACAATTAAGTTCGCTTCTTTTTATTTTCACTTGCAAAAAGAGAACGTATGTTTTATGATTGGTAAATAGGAGGCTTGAGCGAATGAGGTATCAAAAGATAAGTTTGGTTGTAACAGGAATAATTGCAGCTGCAGTTGGTTATCTTATTTTCAAAAGCGGCTACCACCCAGATGTTCCGAACTGGCTATTATTTTTATTTTTAGCATTAAGTATTGCAGTTGCAGTTAGTCAGTGGAAAGAGAGACGAATAATTTGGAGTTGTATTGGTTTGTTTGTGGCAGTTTTAATTAGTGTATATTACATTTTAACTATATAGGAGGAATTCCCTTTGTCTGAAGAATTACGTTGCCCTTGGTCAATAAATGATCCATTTGAGTTAGAATACCATGATAAAGAATGGTGTATCCCAAGTAAAGATGACACTTATTTATTTGAAATGCTAAATTTAGAAGGGGCGCAAGCTGGTTTGTCATGGAAATTAATTTTACATAAAAGAAAAGCCTATCAAGAAGCTTTTTTTCATTTTGATATTGATAAGTGCGCTCGGTTAACAGATGAAGATTTAGCGCGGATTGTTTCAGAAGCGGCCATTGTAAAGAACCGTTTAAAAGTCAAAGCAGTTCGCACCAATGCCCTAGCTACACAAAAAGTCCAAGCAGAATTTGGCTCATTCGCTAATTATATTTGGAGTTTTACAAATGGAGAGCGAGTCATTAATGAATGGCAGGGAATGGGAGAAGTTCCAGCTAAGACAGAACTATCCGAAAAAATAAGTAAGGATTTGAAGAAACGAGGCTTTAAGTTCGTTGGACCTGTGATTATCTATTCTTATTTACAAGCTATTGGCATTCTGGACGATCATTTACGTTCATGTCCATTCCATACACTAAATAGGGAGGCGATGAAATGATGATTCCCGCAAAATTAAAACAAGGTGATGAAATTCGTATCATTGCTCCAAGTCGATCACTTGGTATACTAGCAGAAAATCAAGTTGATTTTGCTGTTAATCGCCTAAATGAGATGGGTTTTAAAGTCACTTTTGGAGAACATGTTTCAGAAATAGATTGTATGTTAAGCTCTAGTATTCACTCAAGAGTAGCTGATATCCATGAAGCGTTCAATGATTCGAATGTGAGGGCGATTTTAACTGTTATCGGTGGTTTTAATAGCAATCAGTTATTACCATATTTAGACTATGATTTAATTGCTGAGAACCCTAAGATTTTTTGCGGATTCTCTGATATTACAGCGCTAGGAACGGCTATTTATACGCAAACCGAACTCGTTACTTACTCTGGCGCTCATTTCTCTACCTTTTCAATGGAAAAGGGTCTAGACTATGTACTTGATTCATTTCACGCTTGCTTAGTAGATAAAGAACCATTTACGCTAACAGAAAGCACCTTGTGGAGTGATGATGAATGGTATTTGGATCAAGAGAATAGAGACTTTAGGCCCAATGAAGGATTAGTTGTTCTTCAAACAGGTGAAGCAGAAGGAACCATTATTGGCGGGAATCTCTGCACGCTTAATTTACTCCAAGGAACAGAATATATGCCTGATTTATCTGGTGCCATTTTATTTCTGGAAGATGATTTTATGACTATTCCAGAAACGTTTGATCGTGATTTGGAGTCGCTTCTTAATCAACCAGGTGCGGATGAAATAAAAGGTTTGGTCATTGGTCGCTTCCAAACAAAAACAGCAATGACGAGAGAGAAACTTGCTTTTATTATAGAAACAAAAACTGCTTTACAAAAAATTCCAGTTATTTCTGGTGCGGATTTTGGTCATACGCAACCACTTGCTACTTTCCCAATTGGCGGAACAGCAAGAATTGATACGAATGCAGTAAATAAAATTGAGATTATCAAACATTAAGAAAGAGGTTGTCCGTTATGGACAACCTCTTTTTTGGAATTAACTTAATGCGACATCTCGTTTTTTGAATATGAAGAAGGTAAAGAAAAGGATAATCGCTGTATATACACCTAAGCCAGCAATAATTTGCCAATCTGCTAAACCGCCAGCGATTTTTTGACCGCCAACTGTATCATTTAAGCTAAGCAAGTTGAAAATAATCCATTTCATCCAGTCATATTTTTCGATAGCGAGTGGTAGTAGTTGACGAATAATTCCACCAGAGAATAGTACGCCGACACCAACACCAACTGCTAATGCTTGTGAACGAACAACAGATGAGAAGAAGAATGCGATAGTTGCATACACGATCATCAGTAAGAAGTTTGTTCCAAGCAGCATCCAAGCATGATCCCACGCTGTCATTGCGCCTGTTGAAGGGGAGAGCGGCATGAAAATCGATTGCTTCGGAAGAATAAACGAGAAGATAAAACTAGCTAAGAATAGCGTGATGGAACTAATGATGCTATAAACAATACACATAAAATATTTAGAGAAGAGAATTTGACTTCTAGAATAAGGTCGAGCAAGTAATAACTTAATTGTTCCGCCAGAAAACTCTGTTGCAACAATAATACTTGCGACAATTACTACTAGCATCGTTGCGACTGCACCAGAGCTACCGAGTGATGCAAAGAAGTCAGCACTTGAAATTCCCGCTGTATTGCTAGCAGGTTTTTCATCTGCATCTACATAAGCTTGATAGAAATCAATTTGATTTTGAACTGATTCTTTTTCAGCTTTCGTTTGAGCAGCTTGTTTTTGGGTTTTTAAGTAAGCAACGGAATCTGTTAGTGATAGTGTTTCGGTTTTATAGGTTGGGTTACCATCTTTATCTGCTGAATTCCAATATTCCTCCTCACTAACCGGAGTTCCTTTATCATCGTAATAAGCTGTAATTCCAGCATTACTTGCATTGCCACCTTCAACGCCGCTTGTATCAATCTTACTTACGAAAAACATAAGTAGTGCCAACGCTAAAACTGCTGCAAATAAAACAATTTGCATAATCCAACTAGACTTTCTAGAAAATAATTTAGTAAATTCATTTTTTATTAATGCTATCATGCTTTTACACCTCCGCCATTTGTTAATTCTAGGAATCGTTCTTCGAGGGAGGCTTGAAGTGGGACCATTTCCAATAAATCGATATTTGCTTGAATAATCGCGCGGGCAATTAAATGCACATCTTCATGAGCTACTTCAATTTTAAATGAATTTTCTTTTTCAGCAATAAGTTTTACTGGAAGTGTAGCAAGAACAGGTTTTGTTGCTTCCGAATCCGTGACTTTAAGTTGATAAACAGCCACGTGATTTTCAAGAACATCACTCATTTTTTCTGTATGAGTTAAGACGCCCTTATTGATAATAGCAAAGCGATCGGTGATTTGTTGAATTTCGCTAAGCAAATGGCTAGAAATTAAAACAGAAGTACCGTTAGTTGCTAAATCACGAATTAAAGTTCTAAATTCTGCCATCCCTTGTGGATCAAGTCCATTGGTTGGCTCATCTAAAATAAGTAGGGCGGGATTGTGAAGTAAGGCTTGTGCAACGCCTAAACGTTGGCGCATACCTAAGGAATATGTTTTTACTTTTTGATTGATGGCATCTGAAAGTTTTACAAGTTCTACAATTTCACGAATATGATCATCTGTAATATTTTTTTGGCTCATTCGTGCAAATTGCTTTAAGTTAGCCCATCCAGACATATACATATAAAATTCCGGATTTTCAATAATTGCTCCTACTTCAGAAATTGCAGCCTTAAAGTCGGTATCAATATTTTTACCATTAATATAAACTGTCCCTTCTGAGCGGCGAATTAAGCCTACAATTGAGCGGATAATAGTTGTTTTACCGGCGCCATTTGGACCAAGTAAGCCAAATACTTCTCCTTTATGTATGTCAAAGCTGATATCGTGGACAATGTTTTTTTGTCCGATTTTTTTCGTGACATGTTCTAATTTTAAAACTGTCTCAGTCATGAACTCACTCCTTTTTTCTCTCACTACTAAAATTGTACTATTTTTTAGTTCTAATTACATTCGGCTAGAGGACGGGAAAAAATCAGTCTTTAGTAGTAGACTCGTTTTCTAAGTTAAGATGCCAATCGATGCTATAATGATCAATAACTTTTGCGTATTTGGCATCCCAAAAAGTTTTTTGAATAGGGATTTCAACGGTTCCTGTTTTAGAAAGTAGTACGAAAGCATGTACAAAACTTTCTTCAGTTTCAAAATTAACTGCAAGTGATAAACGATTTCCCGCATATGTTTCGCCTTCTAGTGTATCTGAGAAGTAAAACAAATCTTTATCGTCTTTCGTAAGCCTAGCATGAAGGATGCGTTCGCCTAATTTTTCATCTCCAGAGAATCCTTCCATCTCGTGAAAAAAACGAGTTTTTGTAATTTCTGCTTGAAACACTTTTTTATAAAATTCTAGCGCTTCTTGGGCTTCCCCGTTAAAAGTGAAGTAGGGCACAGTTGCTCGTATCATTAAATCAACTCCATTCTTGTTTCATTATACTAATTTTAGTACTAAAGCGAAAGCGCAAGCCCTGGGATGGACTTGCGCTTTCTTCTAACTTTATATATTAATGGTGGACAAGTTAGCTAGTTTTTAGACACCTTTGTAAGCTTCGAGATAGATTTCTTTTAGTTCGCTTACAAGTGGTTGTTTAGGGTTGGCAGTAGTACATTGGTCCATGAATGCGCGATCTGCAAGTGTATCTACAACCGCATCCAAGTCTTTTTTAGCAACATTTTGTCCTTTAAGACTCATATCGATACCAACATCTTTACCAAGTTTAATGATTTCATCTACAAGTGATTTAACGCCTTCTTCTGTAGTTGCAGCAGGGAAGCCGATAATACGAGAGATACGAGCATAATCTTCATCTGCACGGAAGCTTTCATATCTTGGGAATAACGCATGTTTTTTAGGTTTAAGTGCGTTATAACGGATAACATGTGGCATAAGGATTGCATTCGCACGACCATGAGGAATGTGGAATTCAGGTCCAATTTTGTGTGCCAAGCTGTGGTTAATTCCTAGGAACGCATTCGCAAATGCCATACCAGCAAGGGCAGAAGCATTATGCATTTTTTCACGCGCGTCAGGATCACCAGTAAGAACAGATTCACGTAAGTTTTCAAATACAAGTTCGATTGCACGGATAGATAATCCACGTGTATAATCGCTTGCCATTACGGATACATAAGATTCAATTGCATGAGTTAGAACGTCCATACCTGTATCAGCAGTAATGTGTGCTGGAACAGTAGTTACATATTGTGCATCGACAATCGCAACGTCTGGAGTTAATTCGTAGTCAGCAAGAGGGTATTTAATGTTGTTTTCTTTGTCTGTAATAACCGCAAATGGAGTTACTTCAGAACCTGTACCACTTGTTGTTGGAATTGCAACGAATTTCGCTTTTCCACCAAGTTTAGGATATTTGAAAGTACGTTTACGGATATCTAAGAATTTTTGTTTCAAGCCGAAGAATGAAGCTTCTGGGTGTTCATAGAATAACCACATACCTTTGGCAGCATCCATTGCGGAACCACCACCAAGAGCGATAATTGTGTCCGGTTTGAAGTCTTTCATTAGTTCTGCACCTTTATAAACTGTTACGTCCGATGGATCTGGTTCAACGTCAGCAAATACTTGGTAAGATACATCATTGCCACGTTTTTTCAGGTGTTCGATTACTACATCTACGTATTTGAATTGAACCATTCCTGGGTCAGTTACGATAAATACACGTTCAACGCCTTCCATTTTTTGAAGGTATTGAGTGGAATATTTTTCAAAGAAAATTTTTGGTGGAAGTTTGAACCATTGCATATTATTTCTCCGATCCGCGATACGTTTAACGTTCAGCAAGTTAGTCGCACTTACATTTTGTGATACAGAGTTTTTACCATAAGATCCACAACCAAGTGTTAGGGAAGGGATGAAACCGTTATAAATGTCACCGATACCGCCTTGAGCGCTTGGTGCATTTACGATGATACGGCAAGCTTTCATACGGATACCAAATGCTTTTTGAACTTCTTTATCAGTAGAGTGTATAACTGCTGAGTGTCCAAGTCCGCCGTATACTAACATTTCTTCACAACGATCGAATGCTTCTGCTTGGTTAGCAGCTTCGATAAATGCAAGAACTGGGCTTAGTTTTTCGTGAGATAGTGGGTATTTGTCGCCAACACCTTTAATTTCAGCTACAAGGATTTTTGTATCTTCTGGAACTTTGAAGCCAGCTTGATTTGCAATCCATGCAGGGGATTTACCAACTACATCTGGGTTAAGTGTTCCTTTTTCAGGGTTGATTACATAGCTTTCTAGTTTTTTGAATTCAGCGCCTTTAACGAAGTAGCATTTATTAGCTTCCATTTCTACTTTTACTTCTTTAGCAACTTCTTTGTCCACGATAACTGCTTGTTCAGAAGCACAAATCATACCTTGGTCAAAAGATTTAGAAAGAATGATGTCATTAACAGAACGTTTGATTTTAGCTGTTTTGTCAATGTAAGCTGGTACGTTACCTGGTCCAACACCTAGTGCAGGTTTACCAGTAGAGTATGCTGATTTAACCATTCCAGCACCACCAGTTGCAAGTACAAGTGCAACTTTATCGTGGTTCATTAATTGTTTTGTTGCTTCTAGGGAAGGTTTTTCTACCCATTGAATACAATGTTCTGGTGCTCCAGCTGCAACTGCTGCATCGTAAACAACTTTTGCTGCTGCAGATGAACAACGTTGCGCACTTGGATGGAAAGCGAAGATGATTGGGTTACGTGTTTTGATTGCAATAATTGCTTTGAAAAGTGTTGTTGAAGTTGGGTTAGTTACTGGTGTAACCCCGGCAACTACTCCGACTGGTTCAGCAATTTCGATAACACCAGTTTGAGTATCTTCGTTAATAACTCCGACTGTTTTGTTATTTTTAATGTTGTTCCAAATATATTCTGTTGCGAAGATATTTTTAATACATTTATCTTCGTATAATCCACGTCCTGTTTCTTCTACTGCTAATTTTGCAAGGGGCATATGTTGGTCAAGTCCGGCAAGCGCCATTGCGTGTACGATATTATCTACTTGTTCTTGGTTGTAACTTTCAAATGCTTTCAATGCTTTTTGTCCATTGTCTGCTAATCTGTCAATCACTTTTTGAACTTCTAATACTTCTTGGGCCGCATTTTCTTTAATTGCCATTTTCCAGAACCTCCTAATATTTGTTCGGGACTTAAAATGTCCATAGTAGACTTTTAACGTCCCTGATAATCCAAAAAAATTTGGCTTGTTGCTTTGCCGTATTCTTCTGTTTTATTTGATTACACCGTTAGTATAATCCATCAATAAAAGTTTGTCCAGTGTTTCACGTGAAAAACTTCACAAATTAATAAAGATGGTCGAAAAGTCCTTTTGGAAAAGCCTTTTTTAGTTAATTAGACATGGTTTATATGAGTATTTTTATCATTGGAATTTAAGCTGATTATCATTTGAGAACCTATATTTATGTGTATTTTAGGGGAAGTGATATTTATTATAATAGAGAAAATAGCATACTTTTTCTGGGATGAAATATTTTATAGGAAGATAGTTCTTTTTTCTTACTTGTTTATTAATTATCGTTTTGCAACCTTTTTAGTATAAAATAGTTTTGTTTTCTTGACTTTCATGGTTTTCTTATGTAAGATGAACACAAGTAAAAAATGATAGCATTGAAGAAGAGTAAGTAGCATGATGAAAGTTTTTAGAGAGCTGACGGTTGGTGAAAGTCAGTAGCGGACATGATGTGAATGGACTTCTGAGCTCTGGTTTGAAAAGGAACTTCCTTAGTAGGATACAGCGATTAGGCCTTATCGTTACACAAGGCGCCCATTCGGAATTTGGATGGATTAAGTGAACTGTTTTTGCAGTTAATCAAGGTGGTACCACGGGTCTCTCGTCCTTGTCTAGTATATTTGCTAGGCTTGGAGAGAGGCCCTTTTTTAATTTTATAAAACGAAAACATGAAACAAGAATAGTACTTTTCATCGATTTTTAAAGAGAGTTAGCGGTTGGTGCGAGCTAATAAATAGATGAAATAGGAATGGGCCTTGTGCGTGATGCCTTGAAATGGAGTAGGGGTGAACGGGAGCTCCCGTTATAGAGCAGCTGTAAAAAAACAGCACTGAGATAGGGGGAATTCCCTAAAATGAGGTGGCACCGCGATAACTCGTCCTCTGAAAAAGCATGATAGTAGGCTTTTTCAGAGGGCTTTTTTTATTTTAATGAAGAAGGGATGATTTAAATGAGAAAAATGAAAAGAATGGATGCAGATACTTTAACCGCGATTTTAGCCTTTCAACGTCTTTCCGGAACAGGCAAAAGCTTACTTGAAGGAGCTACAAAAGATGCAGAGGCAGGGAGATATTCTATTATTGCTATCAATCCTGTGCATGAAATTAAAGTATATCAACATGAATATTATATAGACGGGGCACTTCAATTAGTGGCAGATCCTTTAAAGGAAATTGAACTATTTATTGAAAAAGCAAAGACGGAGGAAGAAAGCTTACCTTTAGATTCAGGGGCAATTGGTTATGTTGGGTATGACGTTATTGCACTTTATGAAAATTTAGGTGATATACCAGTCGAAACGCGGGACATGCCAGATATTCGCTTTTATATATATGAAAGCTTTGTCATCATAGATCATCAAGCGGAAGAACTTATTTTAGTGCAAGATAATTGCTACTCTGGGAGAAGTGAAGCAGAACTAGATAAGGCGCTTGAAGCGATGTTTTTAGAACTTACAACGCCAAAAAAAGATGAACACAAAGCAGTTCAAGTTCCCAAAATGACTTACAAAAGCAATTATACAAAAGAGGAGTATATGAACTTAGTCAAAAAAGCGAAAACCTATATTCAAGATGGCGATTTTTTTCAAATAGTACTTTCTCAGCGATTAGAGGCAGATTTTACAGTGAAGCCGTTTGATTATTACCGGAAATTACGGTTATTAAATCCTTCTCCTTATCTCTTTTTCATTGATTTTGGCGATACAGTCTTAATTGGTTCTTCACCAGAGAGTTTAATTAAAACGAAAGGACGGACTGTTACGACGAATCCAATTGCTGGTACAAGGCGACGCGGGGCAACAAAGCAAGAAGATGAAATGTTGGCAACGGAATTATTATCCGATGAAAAAGAACTTGCAGAGCATCGAATGTTAGTGGATTTAGGACGAAATGATATTGGGAAAATTGCAGAAACGGGTTCGGTGCATGTACCAGTATATTTGACTATTGAACGTTACCGATTCTTGATGCATTTAGTTTCCGTTGTCGAAGGTACATTAAAACCAGGGTTAAGCGCGATGGATGCTCTTCGGTCGACGCTTCCGGCTGGTACAGTTAGCGGAGCACCAAAAATAAGAGCCATGGAGCGAATCTATGAATGGGAAAATGTAAAACGTGGCCCCTATGCTGGCGCGGTCGGCTACTTAACGAAAAATGGTGATTCTGATTTTGCTCTTTCGATTAGAACGATGGTACTTCATAATGGAAAAGCTTATGTGCAAGCTGGTGCAGGGATTGTTTATGATTCAGAACCTGAGAGTGAATACTTGGAAACATTACAAAAAGCGAAAGCCCTTTTGGAGGTGGGAGAATGATTTTATTAATTGATAACTATGATTCTTTTACGTTTAATTTAGAGCAGTATTTGGCAGAGTTTAGTGAAGTGATAGTGAAACGGAATGATGCGGCTGATTTAATGGAAGTAGCAGCTTTGGCTGAGGGTATTGTTCTTTCACCGGGGCCAGGAAAACCAAGTGAGGCAGGGCTATTAGAAGAAGTAGTTGCAAAATTTGCAAAAGAAAAGCCTTTACTTGGGATTTGTTTGGGACACCAAGCGATTGGCGAAGTATTTGGCGGAGAAGTAAAACGAGCAAAGCAAATTCGACATGGAAAAGTTTCCACTATGCGTCAAACCGCTGGAGCAATCTTTGCTAATTTGCCAGAAGAAATGCCTGTGATGCGTTATCATTCTTTAATAGTAGATAAAAACACGCTGCCACAAGTTTTGGAGGTGTTAGCAGTAGCGACGGACGATACAGAAGTGATGGCAATGAAAGTAAAAAATTATCCGGTTTATGGTTTGCAATTTCATCCTGAATCAATTGGTACGAATGATGGAAAACAAATGATGGAAAACTTTATTCATATAGTGGAAGGGGCGCGAACAAATGGAAATCTTACTACAAAAAGTATATGACCAAGAAAATTTATCCAAAGAAGAAATGAATATTGTTGCAACAGAAATTTTTGAAGGACGACTTTCAAAAACGAAAATCGCTGCTTTCCTAATGGCGCTTAAAGTCAAAGGAGAAACAGCGGAAGAAATGACTGGAATAGCAGAAGCGATGCAGCAAGTTGCGGTTCAAGTGGATTTCCCAGCTGGAACTGCGATGGATAATTGCGGAACTGGCGGAGATAAATCGAATAGTTTTAATATCAGTACAACGTCGGCATTCGTCCTGGCAGCAGCAGGGATTCCAGTGGCAAAACATGGGAATAGAAGTATTTCTAGCCGTTCAGGTAGTGCGGATGTTTGTCAGGAATTAGGAGTTGATATTAATATGCGTCCTGAAGATATGACTTATTTACTTGAAAAAGTAGGGATCGCCTTTTTATTCGCGCCCCATGTTCACCCTAATATGAAATACGTGATGGATGTTCGTAAAGAGCTTGGAACGCCAACTATTTTTAATTTGATTGGACCTTTAACTAACCCGGTTCATCTCGAAACACAATTAATGGGTATTTATCGTCGTGATTTAATTAGACAAACTGCGGAAGTTTTAGGACAACTTGGACGAAAACGAGCAGTTGTTTTAAATGGCGCTGGTTTTATGGATGAAGCTTCTCTAGCCGGCGAAAATCATTACGCATTATATGACAGTGGGGAAGTTCACTTATATACACTAAAACCTGAAGAAGTTGGTTTAACTAGCTATCCGCTAGAAGCAATTAGGGGCGGAGATGCAAAAGAAAATGCAGCCATTCTTCGTAGTATACTTGCCGGCGAACCGGGAGCCTATTTAGACACTGTTTTGCTAAATGCCGGATTTGGTTTATTCGCAAATGGCAAGGTAAAAACAGTAAAAGAAGGCGTTGATTTAGCCCGCGACCTAGTTAGAAGTGGTTTAGCTAAACAAAAATTGCAAGATTTAATAACTTATCAAAAAGAGGTGCTAGCGAAATGACATTTTTGGAAGAAATTTTAGCTCAAAAAGCAGTAGAGGTTGCTGAAATGCCATTAGAACAAGTAGCAGAAAAACGGAAAACTTATTCGTTTTATGAATTTTTAAAAGAAAATACAGATAAGGTGCAACTTATCGCGGAAGTAAAACGTGCTTCTCCCTCTAAAGGAGAAATCAATATGGATGTGAATCCGGTTCTGCAAGCTAAGTCTTATCAAGCAGCAGGGGCTGGAATGATTTCCGTTTTGACAGATCCTATTTTTTTCAAAGGTTCGATTGAAGACTTGCGAGAAGTAGCGGGAAATGTGGGAATTCCTGTACTTTGTAAAGATTTTATTATCAGTGAAAAACAATTAATTCGTGCTCGAAATGCAGGAGCAACGGTTGTATTGCTAATTATTTCGGCGCTTACAGAAGAGAAGCTAATCACATTATTTAAACAAGCTCTGGCGCTTGATTTGGAAGTGTTAGTGGAAGTGCATGACCAGAAAGAATTAGCTGTGGCTCAAAAGATTGGGGCTAAACTCATTGGCGTAAACAACCGGAACTTGCACACGTTTGAAGTGGATATTGCAATAAGTGAGATACTTTCAAGTGAGTTTTCATCGGATGCTTGTTTCATAAGCGAATCAGGTTTTAAAATAGCAGACGATGTTAATCGAGTTAGTAAAGAATATAATGCGGTACTTGTTGGAGAAGCGCTTATGCGAGACAAAACTCCCCAAAATGCAGCAGAAAGTTTGAAGGTGAAACGATGATTGTAAAAATTTGTGGATTGAAAAAAAGCCTCGATGTAAAAGCTGCAGTCGAGAATGGTGCGGATATGATTGGTTTCGTTTTTGCGAAAAGTAAACGCCAAGTTACGATTGAACAAGCGCACCAATTAGCTAAAAACATCCCACCTAATATTAAGAAAGTTGGCGTTTTTGTTAACCCGACTGAAGAAGAGTTAACAGCTGCTATTAAAGGTGTACCACTAGACATTGTGCAACTCCATGGTCAAGAACCGACCGAGCAAGCAGGCCGTATTGATGTCGAAGTAATTAAAGCTTTTCCAGTTAAAGAGGGTAAACTTCCTAACAATATAAATGATTATTCAAATGCCTATATCTTACTTGATGCTCCAGCAGAAGAATACGAGGGTGGCAGTGGGAAAACTTTTGATTGGGATAAAATAAATAGTAATCTACTAATAAAAAATAAATTGATTATTGCTGGTGGGTTAAATGCCGAAAACGTGAAAGAAGCTATTAACCGCTTTGAACCATATGCTGTAGATATTTCCTCTGGCGTAGAAACAAATGGTGAAAAAGATCCTGAAAAAATTAAAGTCTTCATTAAAACAGCAAAAGGAGTTGGAAAATAATGACATATCAAGCACCTGATGAAAATGGTTTTTACGGAAAATTCGGTGGCAGATTTGTGCCAGAAACCTTAATGAAAGCAGTGAAAGAATTAGATGAAGCGTACCGAGCTTCCAAAACAGATGCAGCTTTTCAAAAAGAATTAAACTACTATTTAAAAGAATATGTAGGCCGGGAAACGCCGCTTTATTTTGCGGAACAACTTACTGCCTATGCTGGCGGGGCTAAAATCTATTTAAAACGAGAAGATTTAAACCATACTGGAGCGCATAAAATTAATAATACGATTGGTCAAGCGTTACTTGCTAGGCAAATGGGCAAGCAAAAAGTAGTGGCAGAAACCGGAGCGGGTCAACATGGTGTGGCTACAGCGACAGTAGCAGCACTTTTTAATATGGAATGTACTATTTTCATGGGAGAAGAAGATGTGAAACGTCAATCGCTCAATGTATTTAGAATGGAGCTGCTTGGTGCAAAAGTTGTCAGCGTGAAAGCGGGTAGTCGTACGTTGAAAGATGCCGTAAATGAAGCGCTGCGGTTCTGGGTGGCGAATGTGGAAGATACGCATTATATTATGGGATCTGTTCTAGGACCTCATCCGTTCCCAGAAATTGTTCGTGATTACCAAAGTGTCATCGGAACAGAAGCACGTAAACAACATCTCGAGAAAGAAGGTAAGTTACCTGAAGCAATTGTGGCTTGTGTTGGAGGCGGGAGTAACGCGATGGGCTTATTTTATCCATTTGTGGATGATTCTTCTGTTCAAATGCACGGTGTGGAGGCAGCTGGTCATGGTCTTGAAACAGAATTCCATGCAGCCACGATTTCTAAAGGTGAAATTGGCATTTTGCACGGGGCCATGATGGATGTTTTACAAGACGAAAATGGACAAATTTTGGAAGCTTTCTCCATTTCTGCGGGATTAGATTATCCTGGTATTGGTCCGGAGCATAGCTTTTTCCGTGACTTAGGTCGTGCAGCGTACCATTCTGTTACCGATGATGAAGCCGTTGAAGCATTTCAACTTTTATGTCGTACAGAAGGAATCATTCCTGCACTCGAAAGCTCGCACGCGATTAGTTATGCAGTTAAACTTGCAAGCCAGATGCGTCCAGAAGAAAGTATGGTCGTTTGTTTATCTGGTCGCGGAGATAAAGATGTTAATCAACTAAAGGAACGCTTGGAGGGACAAATAAATGACTAAAACATTAACGAACAAACTCGCAAAAAAAGAGCATGCTGCTGTTGTTACTTATATTATGGGAGGAGATAGTGGTCTAGATAATTTAGAAGAACAGTTATTATTTCTAGAAGGCTCGGGTGTGAGCGCGATTGAAATTGGTATTCCTTTTTCTGATCCGGTTGCCGACGGTCCGATTATTCAACTTGCTGGGTTACGTGCTTTAAAGGAGCAAGTGAGTTTAGAAGCCATTTTAAATAAATTGGCTAGGAGTAAAGTGCAAATTCCGCTAATTATTATGAGTTATATTAATCCGATTTTTCATTTAGGTATCCCGAAATTTGTTGAATTGGTGCAGAAAACGCCGGTGAAAGGGCTTATTATTCCTGATTTACCTTATGAGCACCAAACACTGATTACGCCAGAACTTCAAGGGACAGATATCGCACTTATTCCGCTTGTTTCATTGACAAGTCCGAAAGAGCGCCTCGAAGAAATTGCGAAACAGGCAGAAGGGTTTATTTATGCAGTAACAGTTAACGGAACTACTGGTGTGAGAAATGAATTTGATACCCATATTGATAGTCACTTAGCTTACTTAAAAAGTATTAGTCCTGTTCCTGTTCTTGCAGGTTTTGGAGTTTCTTCTATTGAACATGTCGAAAAATTTGCGCGTGTTTGTGATGGCGTGATTATTGGAAGTAAGGTCGTACAAATGTTGCATGATGGGGAAACGAGTGAATTAGGTGCATTTTTACAAAATGCAGCGGAAGTTCCAATCGAAAACTAATTACTACTTACAATTTCTCTTTAAATATGGTAAAGTCTGGTGTATAGAATGTTAAAGAGGAGTTGTAAGGATGTCTGTTGAGGTAAAACCAGAGCATGCAAGAATGCTCAATAATACAAAAAATGTAACACTTGGAATAGCGATTGTATCTACTATTCAAGCCGTTTTAAGTACAGTTTCTATTGTGGGGCTTTTTGCACTACAACAAAGAAAAGAAGTACTTGCAAATGCAAATGCAACCGCTGTCGTTCAAAATACGATTATGACGACAACGATTATGGCGGTTATTTGTATCGCATTTACGATAATGTTATTTCTTTCTTATAACAAACTTAGAAAAGGCATTATAATTACTCCGCTTGTTTTTTATTTATATGGTGCGTTTACCATTCTTGGTGTCGTTTTATCAATGATTAATAGTGGTGTGAACTTTGTTTCGCTTGTTTTACCAGCAGTACTACTTGCTCTTAGTGTAACTTGTATTTTAAATCTTAGAAGAATGCGTTAAAAGTAGTAATGTAAGAATGATTTTTACATAATCCACCTAAAGACAGACTTAAAAGAAAAAATCAATTGAGGTAATGGAAATTATGAGTTCAAAATTAATGCGAGGAACGGCCGTACTTACTGCTGGGACATTATTATCCAAAATTTTAGGGATTTTGTATGTCATTCCATTTTACTGGATTGCTGGCGGGGAAGAGGCAACTATTCTCTATCAATATGGGTATGTTCCTTACCAAATTTTCTTAAATATCGCGACTGCTGGAGTTCCATTAGCAGTTGCTAAGTACATTTCTAAATATAATTCGTTAAATGAATATGCTTTAAGTCAAAGATTGTATAGGTCTAGTACGTATTTGATGATATTTACCGGGATTGTTAGTTTTTTAATTATGTATATTTTTGCACCGCTACTCGCTGGGATGCAAGAGGTTAGTGGCGGAACGAGTATTGAAGATATTACAACGGTTATTCGTGCAGTGAGTTTTGCGTTACTGATTATTCCTGTAATGAGCTTACTCCGCGGTTATTTCCAAGGATTTCATTCAATGGGACCTTCTGCTGTATCACAAGTAATTGAACAAGTAGCAAGAATTGTTTTCCTACTTGCAAGTACGTATATTGTGCTTCATCTTATTGGTGGAAGCCTTGTAACAGCGATGAGCTTAGCAACTTTTGCGGCTTTTGTTGGAGCTTTTTTCAGTTTAATTTGTTTACTTTGGTATTACCGAAAACGTAAATCAGGTATTCAAAAAATGATTGCTGGCAGTGAAAATAAATTACAAGTGTCGACGTTACATTTATTAAAAGAAATTTCTATCTCTGCCGTGCCTTTCATTATAGTAGGAATGGCGATGTCATTATATCAACAAATTGATTTATTCACCTTTGCGCGTGTTTTAACATACGATGGTATGCCTGGAAAAGCAGCGGAAGATTTACTTTCAATTTTCAACTTTTCTGTCCAAAAAATCATTATGATTCCGGGGACATTGGCGTTGGCGTTTTCGATGACACTCGTTCCACTTGTGGCTGCTTCTTTTCATAAAGGACATATTCGCGAAGTACACCGTCATCTAACTGCTGTTTTTCAAGTATTACTATTTTTAATCGTGCCGGCTTGTTTAGGGATAGCGCTCTTAGCTGATCCACTCTATACGATATTTTATGGTTATAATGCTGATGGATCTATGTTGCTTAGTTTTTTCGCGCCATTTGCAATTTTTTTCTCCTTATTTAGTGTTACAGCTGCGATTCTGCAAGGTATTGACGAACAACGTTATACGGTACTTAGTTTACTTCTCGGGTTACTAACAAAATCAGTGCTACAAATGCCACTAATATTACTTCTTGGTGCAAAAGGTGGCGCTCTTGCGACGGGACTTGGCTACATCGTTTCCGTACTTTTCACCATTTTTATTATTAAAAAATATGCTCATTATTCATTTAAGTATATTATTAGACGCCTAGTGTTAATTCTTGGAATAAGTTTTGTGATGTTAGTTAGTGTTTGGCTCATTTATCATGGGCTTGCATTATTCTTAAATCCGCATGCAAGATTAACTGCATTAGTTATTGTTTTTATATCAGCTGGAACAGGGGTTTACATTTATGCCTTTTTAGCTGCAAAAGCAGGGCTACTAAACTATATTCTAGGTGACCGGATGTATAAAATTCGCAAAAAACTTCATTTAATTTAAACTTTTTGTAAAGAACAAGCCGATATTTATTTGGGTTTGTTCTTTTTTTTTAAAAGAGTTAATGGTAAAGTAAACAAGGATGTATAATTTAATGTAAAGGAAGTTAGACGATGGGTTCAAAACTGCTCAGAGGAACATTTATTCTGACGCTAGGGACATTAATTTCTAAAGTGCTCGGAATATTGTATGTGATTCCGTTTTATGCAATTATTGGAGGAGATGAACCAGCGCTTCTATATAATTTCGGTTATGTGCCGTATCAATTATTCTTAAGCATTGCAACTGCTGGGATTCCGCTGGCTGTTGCTAAATATATAGCAAAGTATAATGCGATGGAAGAATATGCTGTAGGTAGACGTTTATTTAAAACCGGGGTATATTTAATGATTTTCTCCGGCATTGTCTGTTTCCTAGCAATGTATGGACTTGCTCCAACGCTTGCTCGTATGCAACAACTAGAGGGCGGCTATAGTTTAGCAGATGGCATTCAAGTTATTCGTGCCGTTAGTTTTGCCTTACTAATTATTCCAGTAATGAGTTTACTTCGAGGCTTTTTCCAAGGATATAATTCGATGGGGCCTTCTGCTGTATCCCAAGTATTAGAACAAGTTGTTCGGATTATGTTTTTACTTGCCGGGACTTTTATTGTCATGTATGTACTTGATGGGAATGTGGTAACAGCTATTAGTATCGCTACTTTTTCCGCTTTTGTCGGCGCTTTTGCAAGTCTGCTTTTACTGCTTTGGTATTTTTATAAACGAAAACCTGGACTTGATCGAATGCTTTTAGAAGATAGAGGGACAGTGAAAATTTCTATCCCAACACTTTATAAAGATATTATTCTTTCGGCCATTCCTTTTATTATTGTTGGTTCAGCTACATCGCTTTATCAATTGATTGACCAGTTTACACTAGGACGAGTATTAGAATATATAGGTATTTCTCCAGAACTAGTGAATTCTTATGTGGCAATTATTAACTTTGATGTACAAAAATTAATTATGATACCTGGTACACTAGCAATTGCATTTTCGATGGCGCTTGTTCCACTTGTTACAGGTGCTTATGTAAGAAAAGAATATGCACAAGTGAAACGTCAACTTAATGATGTTTTTCAAATTTTGTTATTTTTAACAATACCTGCTTGTTTTGGAATTGCGATGCTAGCCAGACCACTATTTACGGTGTTTTTCTCACCTAGTGATAATGGTACAGCATTACTACAACTTTTTGCGCCAATCGCTATTTTATTCTCCTTATTTAGCGTATCTGCTGCAGTCCTTCAAGGGATTGATGAACAACGATTTACCGTACTTGGTTTATTACTCGGTTTACTGGCTAAATCAGTTCTTCAAATGCCGCTCATTATGTTATTTGAGGCAAAGGGATCCATTATTGCAACCGGAATTGGCTATGCGGTATCTTGTATTTTCATGCTGCTTATTATTAAGAAATATGTTCGTTTTTCGTTCAAAGTTATTTTACGGCGAACGGTACTTTTCTTTGGGATGACGGCTTTAATGGGACTTGTAGTTATTGCACTTTATATTATGATGTCTAACTTTGTAACAACAGACCGGAAAATTCCTGCATTAATGATTACAATCGTTTGCGGCGGGGTAGGTGCAATTTTCTATGGTTACATGGCATTTAAACTCCACTTATCCGATAAATTATTTGGGCCACGTGGAACGAGACTGCGTGAAAAATTAAGAATTCGCTAGGAGGATTATATGAAAAAAACACCATTTATTATTAGCGGTATCGGTCTCCTTGGATTTATTTTCTTTATGACAGGCGTTATGACCGGTGCAAAGTGGATTCAACGTTTTGACTATTATTGGAATAGTGTTATCCGTGTGGGTATTACGGATGCTAAAACTACCTTGATTTCTTATCTAACGGATATTGGTGGGGTAGCTACCATTTGTATTTTAACGGCAATCCTTATCGTTATATTTGTATTTATGCGAAAAGTGGATATGGCGATTTGGTTTGGCGGTATTGTTTTAATTGGTGGAGCACTCATTCCTTCGATTATTAAAAATATCGTCCAACGTCCAAGGCCTACCTATAAATTAATCGAACAAGGTGGATTTAGTTTTCCAAGTGGACATTCAACTGGTTCAACAGTATTTTATGGAATGCTTGCTTTCTTGTTAATTCTATACGTGAGCCGCAGATGGCTTCGATTTACAATTGGTATTCTAGCGTTAGGTCTTGTTATTTTCATCATGTATTCGCGTGTTTACTTAGGGGTTCATTTTCCAAGTGATGTGGTTGCAGGGTTCTTAATTGGTAATGCAGCGCTTTTCAGCGGAATCGGATGTTACTTCATTTGGAATGAAAAATTAGCATTATGGGCGAGTAGATTTAAAAAAGCATAGAAAAAATCCTCTCTTTTAAAAAGGGAGGATTTTTTATTAAGCATGTTCATCTGTTTCACTAAAAATTTTCAAGTAAGTTGGTAATTCTTCGGCGATTTCGGTTGGAAGTACCACATAGCGTTTTTTTGCTAAAATTTCGCCGATATAGCTGTGAAGGAAGACTGCGGCTAGTGTGCCGGTAATTGGCTTTTCGGTTTGAGCCATTAATCCACAAATTGTGCCCGCAAGCGTATCCCCCATACCGCCAGTCGCCATCGCTGGCGTTCCATACATGTTTTGCCAAGCGAACTCACCGGAATACACTTTCGTACGATGACCTTTAAGTACGATTGTTGCGTCAATAGCAAGCGCTACATCAGTTGGTGTTACGGCATCTGGCGCTAATACTTTAAGCCTTTCCCATTCTCCAGCATGAGGCGTAAAAGTTAGTTTCGCGGCAGGATGGGGATTTTCTCCTTTTGCATAAATAGTAATCCCATCACCATCAATAATTACTTGTTGCTGTTCGGTTGATTTTTCTAAAACTAAACGAAAAATTTCTTCCGCATAGGCATCAAGTCCAAGCCCAGGACCAATTAATATCGTATCAAATTGGCTGATTTGTTCGCTGAGACTCGAGATATTTTCATAATCAATAAACATGCATTCAGGTATTCTTGTTTGAAGAGCAGGACGGTTAACACTATCGGAGGCCACGGTTGTTAAACCAGCACCACTTTTGACACAAGCTTCAGCCGCCATAATAGCAGCGCCACCAAATTGTTTATTTCCAGCGACGATTAAAACACGCCCGTAATCACCCTTATGTGTTTCATCTTCGCGTTTAGGAATCCAAGCGCACATTGCTTTTGGTGTTATTTTTTTCATTTTTGTAAAACCTCCTTATGACACTGGCTTTTATCTACTCAACCGGGTAAAATAAAGAACAGATAAATCATGTTTATCTTAAATGATAAGGAGGCTTTTGTAAAATGAAACCTATATATCCTGCAGTGAAAGCAGTTATCGTAAAAGACGGGAAATTTTTAGCATTAAAGAAAAAAGGGGTAGAAGGAGAAGTTTTTGAACTTCCTGGAGGCCGAATGAATTACGGTGAAACACATGGGGAAGCTCTTTTTAGAGAAGTTTATGAGGAAACTAAATTACAAGTACAGCCATTTATTTTATATGATACATGGGAATTTTTTCATAAGGACTTCCAAATTACCGGTGTTATTTATTTAGTGGAAATGCCAGAAGGAGGAGAAATCGAATTATCCGATGAACACGAAGAATATCGCTTTTTACCACTAGAAAAAGAAAGTTTAAACATAATGGATATCGTTTTTTCTGCACGCATGGAACGCTGGGATTTTGAAGCAATTAAAGGTTTTATGAGAAAATAGGGAGTTCCGGCTTCCAAGCTACGTAAAAACAGTTTACAATAGAGAAGATAAGTTTGAAGGAGGGAATAACAATTATGACAGAAATTAATTGGCAAAAAGAAGTGGAATCACGCAAAGATGATTTCTTAGAAGATTTAAAAGGGCTTCTTCGCATTCCGAGTGTTCGCGATGACAGTAAAAAAACAGAGGATGCGCCGTTTGGACCAGACGTGAAACGCGCGCTCGACTATATGATTGAACTTGGTAAAAAAGACGGCTTCACAGCGAAAGAAGTTGCAAACGTAGCAGGACACCTTGAATATGGCCAAGGAGAAGAACTAGTTGGCGTTTTAGGGCATGTCGATGTAGTACCAGTTGGTGATGGTTGGACGAACGGACCATTCGAACCAACTTTACGCGACGGCAAATTATACGCTCGTGGGGTTGCGGACGATAAAGGCCCAACAATCGCAGGTTACTATGCACTGAAAATCATTAAAGAGCTAGGTTTACCACTTTCTCGCCGTGTTAGAATCATTGTTGGTTCTGATGAAGAAAGCGGTATGAGCTGTGTGGAACGTTATTTTGAAACAGAAGAACAACCAACACTTGGTTTTGTTCCTGATGCAGAATTCCCAATCATTCACGCAGAAAAAGGTATCTCAGAACTAGATGTATCTTTTAAAGATGGTGAAGCAAGCGGGGAAGCGGCTTTCCGTTTACTTAGCGTTGAATCAGGCGAGCGTTACAATATGGTTCCTGATCATGCGACAGCTATTTTAGAAGACGTAAAAGACTTTGATAAAGTAGCAAGTGCATTCAAAAACTTCCTAGCAAACCATCCAGTAGAAGGAACATTAGAAGAAAACGGCAAATCCATTAAAATTAATATTGTCGGTAAATCTGCGCATGCGATGGAACCGAATAACGGAGTAAATGCTGGTCTTCATTTAGTAGCTTTCCTTGGTAAATTCAAGCTGACTGGTGCGGCAAATGATTTCGTAACATTTGGTCGTGACTATCTATTCGGCGATTCCCGCGCAGTTAAATTAGGTATTAGCTATGAAGACGAAGAAAGCGGCGAACTAACAATGAACGTTGGCGTTATCCGTTATGATGTTGCAGAAGGTGGTAAATACGGTCTTAATTTCCGTTACCCAGTTACTGCTAGCATGGATAAACTTAAAAATAAAATGCAAACAGTTGTCTATGAGTACAACGCGCAGTATACACATTACG
Organism: Listeria farberi; assembly: GCF_014229295.1. Lineage (NCBI taxonomy): Bacteria > Bacillati > Bacillota > Bacilli > Caryophanales > Listeriaceae > Listeria > Listeria farberi. Next base: position 1,407,563 of record NZ_JAARZL010000001.1, on the reverse strand, counting down.
ATGATTCCAAACCGCTTTTCGTACCAAAGGATCATCCACTTATTCAAACTCTACAAGAAGTGTATACAAAACAAACAGGGGAAGAAGCTACCTTGCTCGCGATTGGTGGCGGAACTTATGCACGTCATATGGAGACTGGTGTTGCGTTCGGAGCACTATTCCCAGGCCGTGAAGACACGATGCACCAAAAAGATGAATTCAGTTATTTTGATGATTTATTAAAAGCTACTGCAATTTATGCAGAAGCGCTTTACAAATTAGCAAAGTAAGAGGTATAATTGAAAAAATTAACTGCTGCAAGGCTTAGTTTTGCGGCAGTTTCTTTGTTTCATTAAGTTTTTAGATAGTTCCAAAAATTAACTATGCAAGGAGAGACTCAAGATGAAAGTATTAGTAAATAACCATTTAGTGGAAAGAGAAGATGCCACAGTTGACATCGAAGATCGCGGATATCAGTTTGGTGATGGCGTATATGAAGTAGTTCGTCTATATAATGGAAAATTCTTTACTTATAATGAACACATTGATCGCTTATATGCTAGTGCAGCAAAAATTGACTTAGTTATTCCTTATTCCAAAGAAGCATTACGTGAGTTATTAGAAAAATTAGTTGTTGAAAATAACATTCATACAGGGAATGTCTATTTACAAGTGACTCGTGGTGTTCAAAATCCACGTAATCATGTAATGCCTGATGATTTCCCATTAGAAGGTGTATTAACAGCAGCCGCTCGTGAAGTACCGAGAAATGAGCGTCAATTCATTGAAGGTGGAACAGCGATTACAGAAGAAGATGTACGCTGGTTACGCTGCGATATTAAGAGCTTAAATCTACTAGGAAATATTCTAGCAAAAAATAAAGCACACCAACAAAATGCTTTGGAAGCTATCCTGCACCGCGGGGAACAAGTTACGGAATGTTCTGCTTCTAACGTTTCTATTATTAAAGATGGAGTTCTATGGACCCATGCGGCAGATAACTTAATTTTAAATGGTATTACTCGTCAAGTTATCATCGATGTTGCGAAAAAGAATGGTATTCCTGTTAAAGAAGCTGATTTCACTTTAACAGATCTTCGTGAAGCGGATGAAGTGTTCATTTCAAGTACAACTATTGAAATTACACCTATTACGCATATTGACGGAATTCAAGTAGCTGACGGAAAACGTGGACCAATTACCGCGCAACTTCATCAATATTTTGTAGAAGAAATTACTCGTGCGTGTGGCGAATTAGAATTTGCAAAATAATAAACTAAAACCTTCCTTTTTTAGGGAGGTTTTTTTAGATTTAGTTACCTATGTAAAAAATTATATAACTTTTTTAAGTCGTTGAAGCTTCTTATTTGGCTCCGCTTTCAAACTAAAACTTACGCTTTAAAGCAATTGACAAATTTTTTTGAAGGTGTATAATTCAAAAGGCTAATAGTTCGTATGCGAAATATTTGGAGGCGAACGATACGGAGGGAAGTTAATGGACGAGAAATTAGTAAAAGAGGTAATTTTCTCTTTTCGTGAAGTGCAACGAAAAACGCATCATGTGTTAGCAGAAGAGGCTGCTAATCGTGAAATCACTACAACACAATTACTTGCAATTAGAGAACTACAAAAAGAGTCGGATTTGACACTTGGTGAACTGGCAGAACGCATGAAACTGGGGAAAAGTACTGTGTCTGGCATTGTTGATCGATTAGTAAAAGCTGGATTTTTAAAAAGAACAAGAAATGAAAGCAACCGTCGTGCGCTTAGTTTGGAATTAACTGAAAAAGGAGCGACGAAAGCTGCAGAAACCTATCATGTGTTTTTTAACCGCTTAGAACCTATTCTGGAAATTGGCGAAGATAGGTTAAAAGAAATGTTAGATATACATCAAGAGATAATTACAATTTTAGAAAGGGAAGGTGCAAGAAATTGAATATGAAAGCAGCAAGTACATCAGTGAAGCGTAACGGAATTTTAATTGTTATGCTGATGGGCGCCTTTGTTACGATTCTCAACCAAACGTTGATGAATGTCGCTCTACCAAGTATTATGAAAGATTTTGGAATTACCGCCAGTCAAGGACAATGGTTATCGACTGGTTTTATGTTAGTAAATGGTGTTATGATTCCGATGACAGCCTTTTTAATTGAAAGGTTTACGACTCGTCAACTTTACTTATTTGCGATGATTACTTTTGCAATTGGTACTGCGATTGGTGGATTTGCAACTGATTACACAATGCTTATAGCTGGTCGTATGGTACAAGCAATTGGCGCTGGTATTGTCATGCCGCTTCTGACTGTGGTTGTATTAAACTTATTCCCGATGGAACGAAGAGGACGAGCAATGGGCTTAATTGGTCTAGCTATGAACTTTGCCCCAGCAATTGGTCCGACACTCTCAGGTTGGATTGTTCAGCAATATGATTGGCGTAATTTATTCTTTATTATTATTCCATTTGCAATACTTGATATTGTAGTAGCAATCTTCTTACTTAAAAATGTCGGTAAAAGAACTTTCCCGAAACTCGATATACTCGGAGTAATTATGTCAACTGTTGGGTTCGGTAGTTTATTACTTGGATTTAGTAACGCCGGAGATCACGACTGGTTAACTTGGAAAGTAGCCGGATTTATTATTCTTGGTTTAGTGGTATTAGGTATCTTTATCCGTTATCAATCAAGCAACAAAGCGCCACTTCTTAATTTTAAAGTATTTAAATATCCAACATTTGCACTTACAACAGCAATTAGTTTCTTTGTTGTGATGGGACTTTTTGGCGGTATGTTGTTACTACCGATTTTCTTACAAACTGTTCGAGGATTTTCACCGCTTGAATCTGGTTTAGTTCTTTTACCTGGTGCGCTTGTTACCGCTATACTTTCGCCGGTGACTGGAGTTATGTTTGACCGGTTTGGAGCGAAGTATTTATCTTTAGTAGGATTAGTTATTATGGCAGGTTCAACGTTTATGTTTACAAATTTAGATGAATCAACAACTTTAACTTTTATTATTATCATTCAAACTATTCGTTCAGCAGGTATGGCGATGGTAATGATGCCACTTCAAACAGCTGCACTCAATTCGCTACCACTAAAACTAGCATCTCATGGTTCGGCGATGTTTAATACGATGAGACAAGTAGCTGGCTCGATTGGTACAGCGGCACTTATTACTGTAATGTCAAAAAGTGCTGCAAGTTTTGCAGATAAACTAGGCCCAGCAGATGTAATAGGAAAAACAAAAGCAGAAGTTGCTAATCATGTGCTTATTCACGGAATTGAAACAGCCTTTTTAGTCGCAGGAATTCTTTCTGTAGTAGCTTGTATTTTAGCTTTATTTATTCAAAAAAATAGAAGTGCAATGGATCCAATTGTCACTAAAACAGAAGAAGTAAAAAATTAATAAAAAGCGCATTCCATTTTAATGAGAATGCGCTTTTTTCATGCAAAATAGTCCGCTATATAAAAAAATACGCAGAACGAACATATGTTGACTTGACGAGAGCGCTTAAGAGAAGTAAAATCATGAATAGTTACCAATTTGTTCGGAAGTGAAATAAACAGGGGATAATGAAGTTGCAAAGAGCTAATAAAAGGTGTGCATGTAAATGAAAGATAATTTTTTTGGGAGAGAATATGACATAGCGCCGGCCGGTGGAGAAACTGGTCAAGCATTTGTTGCAACACATGAAGACGAAAAATTCTTTTTAAAAAGAAATTCTTCGCCTTTTTTAGCGGCGCTTTCAGTAGAGAACATTGTTCCAAAGCTCGTCTGGACAAGGAGAGTAGAAAACGGAGATGTTATCACTGCGCAAAAATGGGTAAATTGTCATATTTTAACTCGGGAGGAAATGATTGGTCCAAGAGTAGCAAAACTCTTGGCGAAAATTCACCACTCGGAAAACTTGCGTCATATGCTCGGGAAAATCGAAAACTGTTATTTTTCTGCTCACCAATTACTTGCTCGTTTAAAAGCAGAAGTTGAAGTAAAAAATGAAGCTGCGAAAGCAATGCAAACAGCGATTGAGTATTTAGAACAAAATATTATAGCTGTTGAGAATGTGGATTATGTTGTTTGTCACGGGGATGTAAACCATAATAATTGGATTATATCGGAAGAAAATGAATTATTTCTTGTTGATTGGGACGGTGCAATGCTTGCTGATGCTGCAAACGATTTAGGAATGATATTATACCAATATATCCCGCGTAAAGATTGGGAAGATTGGCTTTCTAACTATGGAACGACATTAACTAACGAATTACATCGTAAATTAAAATGGTATACACTTTGCCAAACGGTCATGCAACTTACTACTAACCACTCTGAAGAAGCATGCGAACGAGCAAAACAAATTTTTCAAAATGCAATAGAAGATGATGAGGTGTAAAGAAAGATGCGTGTAAAACATAAACCATGGGCAAAAGATCGATTAGAAGAATTTCCAGCGATCTATATTAAAAACCCAGAAGATTTCAAGGGAAGCTGGCACGAAGTATTTGGCAATAATAATCCTATCCATATTGAAATTGGTTCTGGTAAAGGCCAGTTTATTAGCGGGATGGCAAAAGCAAATCCTGAAATTAACTATATCGGCATTGAAATGATTGAAAGCGTCCTAGTTTCTGCACTTGATAAAGCAATTGAAGCAGAAGTACCTAATTTGCGACTTGTAGCAAGAGATGCCAAAATGCTGGAAGAATCTTTTGAAAAAGGAGAAATAGCACAAATTTATTTAAATTTCTCTGATCCGTGGCCCAAAAAACGGCACACAAAACGTAGACTAACGAATCCAAACTTTTTAACCATTTATGAGCGATTATTACCAAAAGCAGGGGAGATTCATTTCAAAACGGATAATCGTAGCTTGTTCGAATATTCGTTAGTGGCTTTTTCTGAATATAATATGTTACTAACTTTTGTATCACTTGATTTGCATAATAGCGATTACGAGGGGAATATAAAAACTGAATACGAAGAAAAATTTTCAGCTAAAGGATTCCCAATCTATCGTCTTGAAGCAAAATTTGATAGAAATTAACTAGGATAAACCAGGTGCATTTGCTGCATCTGGTTTTTATTTTTAATTGGAGGCGTTAAAAATGGATTCCATTCAAATTGGAGAAATAAAAGTTTATTGGTTGCGTGGAGGCTATACTCATTTTGATGGCGGAGCAATGTTTGGAGTTGTCCCAAAACCTTTATGGGAGAAAAAATATCCGGCAAACGAAAAAAATCAAGTAGCCAATGTAACTGATCCGATGTTTTTTCAGTATTTAGGGAAAAATTATCTAATTGATAGCGGGTTAGGGAACGGGCGATTAACTGAAAAACAAAAGCGTAATTATGGGGTAACCGAAGAGTCTTTTGTATTAGAAGATTTAGCAAAAATAAATATTGCCCCTGAGGATATAGACTACTGTTTAATGACACATTTACATTTTGATCACGTTCTAGGTTTGACAGGTTGTTCAGAAGAGGGTTATTATTCTATTTTCCCAAATGCGGAGATTTGGACTTCTGAAATTGAATGGGACGAAATGCAACACCCGAATATTCGTTCAAAAGCAACTTATTGGCAAGAAAACTGGCAAGCAATAAAAGGGCAAGTCCGCACATTTACAAAAGAAAAGCATTTTAATGATGCAATTAAAATGGCCCACACTGGAGGACATAGTGCTGGACATTCGGTTGTTTGGTTTGAATCAAACGGAGAACGAGCGATTCATATGGCAGATATTTTTCCGACATTTGCTCACCAAAATATTTTATGGGTAACGGCATATGATGATTATCCTATGACATCCATCGCGGCAAAACAAGATATTTTCGAGCAAATTTTTGGGAAAAATTATTGGTTTTTATCGTATCATGATGCTAGATTTCGAGCAGTTAGAATTGGTGCAAATGGGGAAACTGACGCGGAACTAAAAATAGAAAATCGAAATTAAGAAGTGGAATTCCGCTTCTTTTTTTGAGGGTATTTTTATTTTGTGTTATTATATAACTTATAAAGCTTTATTCAAAGCCGAAAACATAACCTGGGGAGGGGGTTGTTTTCCGTTATACTATAAGGGGGTATATATGAAAAACGAACAAAAGAAAGCGCTAGTAACAAGGTTCGCGAAGATTGAAGGTCATGTGCGTTCAATCAAAAATATGACAGAGGAAGATCGTGATTTAGAAACAATTATGCAACAAATAGCAGCCGTTAAAAAAGCAATGGATGCAGCTGCAAAAGTGATTTATACAGAACAAATGAAAGAACTGATTGAGCAAGGCGTGGTGGACGAAGCTGTTATTAAAAAGAAAATTGACAGTTTTATTCGTTAAAAAAACGACTACCCACTTGGGTAGTCGTTTTAATTTTTAGGCTAAATACACATCAATGATTGTTCCTGTGTTAGCGTCTGCGATAAATTCGAATTGTTTTTTCTCGCCTTCACGAATGCAAGTGATACCACCGTGGTATACGAATGTATCAATAGCGAATTTTTTGTAGTGTTGCTTTTTTAGTTGAATCCAAGAACCTTCAATAGGTCCTTCTTGTTTGAATGCATTTTTTACATTTTCTAAGATGACGTCTCCTGAAATTGTTTTATCGCTAAGTAAATAATGATAAACAAGGTGTCCAGCTGCTGCTCCTGCTCCAACGCCGGCAATGAAAGCTTTCCAGTTCATCGCTTTTCCTCCCTAGTGTTGTCTATTCTATTTAAAGACGTTTTTGAACATCTCTTTTAACCATTATACTACAAATTTTTGATTATAAAAGGATTTTTGAACGCGCTTTCGATAAAAGGGAGAAGTAAGGCGAGCGGAAACATATTTTATTTGCTATAATAAAAGAGATTTCAGACGGAAAGAGATGATTATTAATGGAAAAAGAAACGTTAGCAATGTTTAAAGAATTAACGGAACTTCAAGGTACTTCAGGTGATGAACATAGAATTCGTGCGTTTATGCGAAAAGAACTTGAACCGGTTTCCGATGAAATTATCCAAGATGGCTTAGGTGGCATTTTTGGTGTGCGACACGGAGCCGCTGATGGTCCGCGCGTATTAGTTGCGGCCCATATGGATGAAGTTGGCTTTATGGTAACACAAATTACAGAAAATGGTTTGATTCGTTTCCAAACAATTGGTGGTTGGAATCCGCAAGTTTTACAAGCGCAACGTGTGCAAATTATGGCGCCAAGTGGTCCTGTAATTGGGGTTGTGGCTTCTGTTCCTCCGCATTTGTTATCAGAAGCGGAACGTAGCAAACCGACTGACCCGAAAAACTTACTTATTGATATTGGTGCGGATGATAAAGCGGATGCGGAAAAAATCGGTATTAAACCAGGGCAATTTATTGTTCCTGTAGCTGAATTCACTCCACTTGCGAATCCAAAGAAAATTTTAGCTAAAGCGTGGGATAACCGTTATGGTGTCGGTCTTGCAATTGAGCTTATGAAAGAATTAAAAGGGGAATCTTTACCGAATACGCTTTTTGCTGGTGCAAATGTGCAAGAAGAAGTTGGACTTCGCGGTGCAGGTGTTAGTGCCAATATGGTTCAACCAGATTTGTTTTTTGCGCTAGATGCTAGTCCTGCCAATGATACAACTGGGAATAAATCGCAATTCGGTCAAATTGGCCAAGGTTTCTTATTACGTATTTTTGACCGGACAATGATTATGCACCGTGGTATGCGTGAATTTTTACTTGATACTGCGGAAACAAATAAAATTCCATATCAATATTTTGTTTCGCCTGGTGGAACGGATGCTGGAAAAGTGCACACGTCACTTAGTGGTATTCCGAGTGCGGTAATTGGTGTTCCGGCTAGATATATTCACTCATCTAACTCGATTTTACACGTGGATGACTATGCGGCGGCGAAAGAAATGATTACAACGCTTATCCGCGGTCTGGATAAAACAACTTTTGAAACCATTAAAAACAATGCGTAAAATAATCAAAAGACCAGTATTTTTGGTTGGATTTCTACTTTTGGTAGCAAGTCTAGTGTTCTTAGTAGGTTACGCTACAGGGATACCTTACCTTCGCGATGCTGAAATTGGCTGGATTATTACCACCCTAATTGCGGGAGTGATGACGTTAATCGTTGGTTATTTTAATTATTATATAGAAAAGAAAAAAACGCAATCTAAAGTCCGGTGAAAAGTTTGGCTCTTATAACAGAGCCGGACTTTTTTCATGAGCGTTATTCTGGACGAAAGTTAGCTAAGGCGTTAGGATTTAACTAGTATGAAAGAAGAAGGAGCGAACAAAAAATGAAAAACTTAGAAACAGTAGAACAATTTAATGAGATAAAAGCGGGAGGCAAATCTGTTTTTATGTTTAGCGCAGATTGGTGCGGCGATTGTAAATATATTGAACCTGTAATGCCAGAAATTGAAGCTGAAAACGAGGATTTCGTTTTTTATCATGTAGATCGAGATGAATTTATTGATTTATGTGCTGATTTAGCTATTTTTGGAATCCCTAGTTTCCTTGCTTTTGAAGATGGTGAAGAAGTAGGGCGTTTTGTTAGTAAAGATAGAAAAACGAAAGAAGAAATTAATGATTTTCTAGCTGCAATATAAAAAGTGACTGCTTTTTATGGAAGGGGAGGCGCCTATGGCAAAAATGACCACATTAAAAATGAAAGAACGACTAGAGAAGGAGCTGGATAAACCTAACCGGCAGTTTGCTTACGATCGAGATAGTGACACGCTTTCGGTTACTCAAAATGGCAAAAAAGTAACTTTGGCTATCCCGCAAATCATCGCAAATTATGAAAACGATGGTGAAGCTGCGATTGAAAAGATTATTTACTATGTCGAAGAAGGTTTTCTGGCTGCATCCGGAAATATTGAACTTAAAAACAATACAGCGAATATTTTCCCTGTTGTTAGAGCGACTTCTTTTCCGAATACCACCAAAGCGGGAGAGGCGCTATTAACAGATGAACATACCGCCGAAACGAAAATTTTCTATGCACTTGATTTAGGAAAATCCTACCGTTTCATCGAAAAAAATATGCTGGAAAAAGAAGGATTATCCCATGAAGAGGTCAGAAAAGCAGCCTTCGATAATCTAAGAAAACTGGAAATTCCGCTAAAAAAAGATTCGGTTAATGGAAATGATTTTTATTTCGTGCGTACAAATGACGGCTATGATGCGAGTCGTTTGCTAAATGTTGATTTTCTTCAGCAAATGCGCGAAAAGCTAACTGGAGAAATGGTGCTTGCTGTGCCGCATCAAGATGTTTTAATTATTGGTGCTATTAAAGATAATACCGGCTATGACGTTTTGGCTCACATGACGATGGACTTTTTCGCAGATGGTCTTGTGCCGATTACCTCTTTGCCATTTGTATATAATAATGGTAAACTTGAACCGATATTTATAATGGCAAAAAACAGATTAAAGGAGTAGAAAACGTGATAGTAAATGCATTTTATAATGAAAAAGGGGTAGGGGACACTCTACTAATTGAAACAGGCGAAGTAACATTTGAAAATCGTGAGTGGGAGCGCCGTGGTGATGTAGCGCGAATTTTTGACCGCGAAACAAAAGAAGTAGCTGGTTTCAATATTTTTAACAGCTCCAAATACTTTGATATTACTGCAAATGGCAAAGTAGATTTAACGGAAGAACTTGTTGCGTTAATGAACCAAGTTATCGAAAAAGCGGGATTTGAACCTGAAATCGTAGCTGATTTAACTCCAAAATTTGTGGTTGGATATGTGGAGTCGAAAGAAAAACACCCGAATGCGGATAAATTAAATGTATGCCAGATTAATGTAGGTGGGGAAGTGTTGCAAATTGTTTGTGGCGCCCCGAATATCGAAGCTGGACAAAAAGTAGTCGTTGCGAAAATCGGAGCAGTAATGCCTAGTGGTTTAATTATTAAACCATCTAATTTGCGAGGCGAAGATTCTTTTGGTATGGTATGTGCCGCGCGTGAATTAGCAATTCCTAATGCGCCAACTGAAAAAGGTATCCTTGTTTTAGAAGATTCCGCTACTCCGGGAGAAGAATTTCCGGTAAATTTTTAAATAATTGATTTTTTTAAGCGCCCGATGCTATATCGGGCGCTTTTTTTGCTTGCTAAATCCGCCACTTTGTGAAAATAAGTAAATTGTAGAACAATACGCCTTTTATTGTATACAAAATATACATAAATCGTACAAAATAAAGATAATTTTCAAGGGATAACAAAAACTTATATCGGGTTTAAACCTAGTTGTATCAAGGTATTATAACGAATATGGCTCGAAAAATAGCGAATTCACAATTTTGTCATAGATTATTTTGATTTTGTCTGTTAAAATCAAACAAGAAAATTAAATTTAGGGTGATAATGAATGGGATGGTTTAAAGATTTTTTCTTTGGCGATATGGATGAAGAAGTAGATACATATGAAAATACGCCTACTAAGAAAGTAGAAAAGAAAGTAACATATGCTCCTGAAGTAGAACCGAAATCAAAAGTTACAGCAATTAAAACAAAAGAACGAAATATAAGAAACGTAAGACCTGCACCAAAAAGTGTAGTACCAAAGCAAAAACAACTGCAGCCAGTGAAACGGCAAGTAAAAGCACAAATGGTATATCAATATCCAAAAGGCGAATTTCGTTTTCCACTAATACCTGATAAGCCAGTCAGCCAACCATTTCAAACAGAGCAACAACCAACTAGAACTTTGCATCAAACGAGCGAAAAGCCTGTTGTAAAAGAAGAGACAAGAAAACGCCCTTTTGCCGCGACAGATGTTCCGTCTCCTGTTTATGCATTTAATAAAAGACCGAGTAAATATGAGTTTGCGGTGTCTGAACCAGATGAAATTGCAGAAATTCAAGAAGATTTAACTATTCCTCCAGTAGACTTACCAGAGTTAGCAGAAGCAGAAACAATTGCTTTTGATACAGAAATTGAAAGACAAATAGAAGATACTTACCCAGAAGAAGTTGGGATTGAAGAAGTAGTAGAGGAACCAATTTTGGCTAGTAATGAAACTACTCCAGTTGAAACAGCTCCAAAACGTGTGACACTTATTCAAGAAGAAGCGACACAAATACCTAAACCAAAAAAACAAGTTGAAGCAAGTAGACAAGAACAAATGTTGAAAAGCAGAATCCCATTTAACGTTATGATGGTAAAAAAAGATAAACAAGCACTTCAAAAAGAACCAATAGCTGAAGTTATCCAAGAGAAAGAAGTAATTAGTGAAAATATTCAGCCTACTACCACAACACAAGAAAAACAAGTAGCACCAGAATATCCAAACAATTACCAATTTCCGTCATTTAGACTTCTGCATCCGCCCGTATCGAAACGAGAAGATGATTCTTGGTTACAAATGCAACAAGAAATGCTAGATGAAACATTAGCAAATTTCAATGTTCATGCGAGTGTTGTTAATAGAACACAAGGTCCTGCTGTAACTAGATTTGAAGTCCAACCAGAAAAAGGGGTCAAAGTAAGTAAAATCACCAATTTAACAGACGATATTAAGCTAAACTTAGCTGCAAAAGATATACGAATAGAAGCGCCAATACCTGGTAAGAGCACGGTTGGTATTGAGATTCCAAATCAAACGAGTCGCCCAGTGATGCTTTCTGAGTTAATGAATACAGAAGCGTTTCAATCATCTAAGTCGCCGTTAACAGCCGCACTTGGTCTTGACATTTCAGGGACCCCGATTATTACTGACCTTCAAAAAATGCCTCATGGCTTAATTGCCGGGGCTACAGGGTCAGGTAAAAGTGTTTGTATCAACTCACTACTTGTGAGTTTGCTCTATAAAGCGACTCCTGACCAATTGAAGTTGCTTTTAATTGATCCGAAAATGGTCGAACTAGCTCCGTATAATCGTATTCCACATCTTGTGAGCCCAGTAATTACAGATGCAAAAGCAGCAACTGTTGCACTTAAATGGGCTGTCGAAGAAATGGAGCGTCGCTATCAACTCTTTAGTCATACCGGAGTTAGAAACATGGAAAAATATAATGAATATGCAAGTCATCCCGACCATACTGGGGAAAAATTACCTTATATTTTAATTGTTATTGATGAATTGGCTGATTTAATGATGGTTGCACCGAATGATGTAGAAGAATCTATTAGCCGTATTGCACAAAAAGCTCGGGCATGTGGTATCCATATGATTGTAGCGACGCAGAGACCATCTGTAGACGTAATTACCGGTCTTATTAAAGCTAACATCCCGACACGTGTTTCTTTCTCTGTGTCTTCGCAAATCGATTCTAGAACTATCCTTGATGCAAGTGGTGCTGAAAAACTTCTTGGAAAAGGAGATATGCTTTTCTTACCAAGTGGTGCAAGTAAACCAGTACGCCTGCAAGGTACTTTTGTTAGTGATGAAGAAATCGATGCAGTTGTAGCTCATGTTCGAAGTCAAGGTGAAGCTGACTACATCTTTGAAGAACAAGAATTACTTGTAAAAGAATCAGTTAAAGAAAACACTGATGAATTATTTGAAGAGGCCTGTGACTTTGTTTTAAGTCAAAATGCTGCATCTACTTCATTACTACAAAGACATTTCAGGATTGGTTACAACCGAGCGGCTAGATTAATGGAATCTCTTGAAAATCATCAAATAGTTTCAGGAATTAATGGATCAAAGCCACGCGACGTTATTATCACAAAAGATCAATTAGCTAAACTTAGAAACAAAGAAACTTAATTTTATAGTACTAAAATAACACGTTACTTAATTAGTTTTACAAATTACTTCTCTTTTCATGAGTAATTTCGCTTATATTCGCTGAAAGATTTTTCTAATTACATGGAAAGTGATATAATAAGCTGGTGAATTATTGACTCAACTATGAAATCAAACAAAAAACACAATTGGAACGTAAGATGATGTCTAGAAAACGGAGACTTTATACTGTTTTCAAAGTTAAGACTTGGTGCTTAACAGTTAACATGTTTTTTTTAGGCACCCTCTTCAAGATAAATTAATGGGGGTTCAAATAATGACTATCTATCATTTTGTTGGAATAAAAGGGTCGGGGATGAGTGCACTTGCTCAAATCCTGCATGATAAAGGTTTTCAAGTGCAAGGTAGCGATGTAGACAAATATTTTTTCACACAGAAGGCATTAGAAGAAAAGCAAATACCAATTATGACGTTTTCAGCAGATAATATAAAAGAAGGCCTAACAATTATTGCTGGTAATGCTTTTCCAGATACACATGAAGAAATTAAGCGTGCTAATGAGCTTAATCTTCCCGTGATTCGATATCATAAATTTTTAGGTCAATTAATAGATGGCTATACAAGTATTGCAATAACTGGTTCTCATGGTAAAACATCGACAACTGGTCTTCTTTCTCATGTAGTCGGTGCAATTCGTCCCACTTCTTATTTGATTGGCGATGGAACTGGTAGCGGCACAAAAGATGCTAAATATTTTGCATTAGAAGCTTGTGAGTATCAACGCCATTTCTTAGCTTACAAACCAACTTATGCAATTATGACAAACATTGACTGGGATCATCCAGACTATTTCAAGAGTGTAGATGATGTATTTAATGCATTTGAAACGCTTGGTAAACAAGTGAAAAAAGCAGTCTTTGCCTTAGGAGACGATGTTGAACTACGCAAATTATCATTAGACATACCGATTGTTTATTTTGGCTTTGGTTCTGAAAATGAATTTCAAGCTAAGAATGTTAATAAAGAAACTACTGGAACTAAATTTGATGTCTATCATCGTGATGAGTTTTTAGCTTCATTTGAAATTCCTGCTTATGGGGACCATAATGTTTTAAATGCTTTAAGTGTTATTGCGCTTTGTGACTATGAAGGATTACCAGTTGACGAAGTAAAAAAAGAATTAAAAACTTTCGAAGGCGTAAAAAGAAGATTTAGCATTACTGAAAAAGGAAATCAAGTTTTAGTAGATGACTATGCGCACCATCCTTCAGAAATTCGTGCGACTGTTAATGCTGCTAGACAAAAATATCCAAGTAAAAAAATCGTCGCTGTATTTCAGCCGCATACATTTACAAGAACGCGCACCTTCTTACAAGGTTTTGCGGATAGCTTGAATTTAGCAGATGAAGTTTATCTTTGTGACATTTTTGGCTCTGCGCGCGAAAAAACCGGTAATTTAACTATTGCTGATTTAGCGCATAAAACCAAAGGAAATCACATTATTAAAGAAGAACACACAGAAGAATTATTACAGTACTCAGAAGCTGTTATTTTGTTTATGGGAGCAGGAGATGTTCAAAAATTCCAAGCTGCCTATGAAAAAGTTCTTGATAATGAAAATATAACTAATGAAGTTCTAAAAAAAAGTGCGATTAATTAACTTTGAATAAAGCATGTCATTTATTTGGCATGCTTTTTGCTTGTTTGTAATTAGTATAAATAAAGCTTTACAGTATTTCTTAGGTGTATTAAAATATACCATGTGAGACAAAATACAACTACATAGATTAATGGAGGGATAAAAGTGGCAGAACGTTTAGTAGGCACCCAAGCTCCAAGATTTGAAATGGAAGCTGTTATGCCAAATCAGACTTTCGGAAAAGTTAGTCTAGAGAAAAATATAGAAGACGATAAATGGACAGTTCTCTTTTTCTATCCAATGGACTTTACATTTGTTTGTCCGACAGAAATCGTTGCAATTTCCGCTCGGTCAGATGAATTTGATGCATTAAATGCGCGGATAATTGGTGTTTCAACAGATACGATTCATTCGCATCTTGCTTGGACGAATACACCAATTAAAGAAGGCGGAATTGGGAAATTAACCTATCCGCTTGCTGCTGATACAAATCATCAAGTAGCTAGTGATTACGGGGTTCTAATTGAAGAAGAAGGTGTGGCATTACGTGGGCTTTTTATTATTAATCCAAAAGGTGAAATCCAGTACGAAGTGGTGCACCATAATAATATTGGACGTGAAGTCGATGAAGTGTTGAGAGTACTTCAAGCCTTGCAAACTGGTGGACTTTGCCCGATAAACTGGCAACCTGGTGAAAAAACAATTGTTTAAAATAAAAAGTGCTTAGGATTTACTCCTAAGCACTTTTCTTATACTAAGTTTTCTGGATTAAGAGGAGTTAATTCTGGAAGTACGAAAATGCCATCTTTACGAATAAGCACATCATCAAAATAAATTTCGCCGCCGCCATAATCAGCGCGCTGAATATTTACTAAATCCCAATGAATAGCTGATTGATTGCCATTAAACGCTTCATCATAGCATTGCCCGGGAGTAAAATGAAAACTTCCTTCAATTTTTTCGTCAAAAAGAATATCTTGCATTGGTTCATGAATAAACGGATTGACACCGATAGCAAATTCTCCAACATAACGAGCGCCTTCATCAGTATCTAAAACTTTATTAAGACGATCCGTATCATTTGCAGTCGCTTTGACAATTTTTCCATCTTTAAAAGTGAAAGAGACGTTTTCAAATGTAAAGCCTTGGTACGGTGAAGGAGTGTTATAAGTAAGCGTTCCATTGATAGAATCGCGAACTGGAGCAGTAAATACTTCGCCATCTGGAATGTTCATTTCGCCAGCACATTTAATTGCTGGAATACCTTTAATACTAAATGTTAAATCTGTTCCTGGTCCAACTAAGTGAACTTTATCTGTTTTATTCATAAGATCTACTAAGCCGTCCATTGCAGTGCTCATTTTACCGTAATCTAGATTACATACATCAAAATAGAAATCTTCAAAACCAACTGTACTCATTTTTGCAAGTTGTGCCATGGAGGAGCTTGGGTAGCGAAGTACAACCCATTTAGTTTGTTTTACGCGAATATCTGAATGCATTTTACCAACAGTCTCGCCTTGGATTTTTAATTTATCTGCTGGAACATCAGAGGATTCATTGATGTTTTCACCAGCGCGTAACCCTATGTAGGCATCCATTTCTTTCATAACATTGCCTTCGAATTCAGCAATTTTTGCATATTGTGCACTATCTGCACCGAGCATCATTGCGCGGTCGATTTGTGGTTCTTTTAATGAAACGAATGGAAAACCGCCAACTTTATACGCTTCTTCCACTAAAGCCATCACTAGTTCTTTTTGCACTCCGAAGTTTTCAATTAACACTTTTTCTCCAGCACCAAGTTTGACGGAATAGTTAATCAAATTATGCGCTAATTTTTCGATTCTTGCATCTCTCATATTGTAACCTCCCTAGTTTTAATTAAAAATAGGCAAAAAGCAGCCTGTATCCATTTTACTCCAAATTACACCAAAAGCAACCTTCTGTAACAAATTAGCAGGTTTCTTTCATATTAGTTTATTTTTCAGCAGTTACTTGCTAAAATGAAGCTAATACCTTTTCTTTTTTACATTTTGTACATAGATTCATTAGAGAAGAAAGTTTTAGAGGGGAATACTCAGGGTATAGAAAAAAGAATATGGAGGTGTGGATAGATGATAGTAATTTTGTATATTGCAGCACTCATTGCCGCAATTGCGCTTTTAGTTATTGCCATCTATTTGGGAAAAACATTAAAATCAACTTCCCAAACAATGGATGAGGTAGCTAAATCGTTAGAAAAAATAACCATAGAAGTACAAGGGATTACAGGCGAGTCACAAAAATTGCTTGATAAGACCAATACACTTCTAGAAGATGTAAATGGCAAAGTTGCGAAAGTTGATCCAGTTTTTGATGCAGTTGGTGATATTGGAACTTCTTTACTAGGATTAAGTCAATCTGTTCGCGAATTAGCAACACTCGCAACTAACAAAGTAGAACAAAATGAAGCAAAAATTTCTCAAGCTGTCTCAATTAGCAATTCAATTCTTTCTTTTAGAGAAAAGATGAAAGCGAATAAAGCAGCGAAAGAAGCCGCAAAAGAAGCTCGAGAGCAATCTAATTTCTAATATAATTTGGAGGGATTTAACATGGCAGAAAAAGAAGGTATTAATACAAAAGATTTTCTAATCGGTGGTTTAATTGGTGCAATCGTTGGTTCAGCCGCAGCACTTCTATTTGCACCTAAATCAGGTAAGGAACTACGTGAAGATTTAAATACACAAGTAGATACAATTAAAGAAAAAGGCAACCAATGGAAAGATGTTGCTTATGAAAAAGGTATCGAAATTAGTGGTGTAGCAAAAGGAACAAAAGATAAATTAGTTGATTCCGCTGGCGGATTTGTGGATGTTGTGAAAGACAAATCAGGCAAATTAGCTGATACAGTTTCTAAACAAAGTAAAGCCGTGAAAGAAGTTGTTTCACAAAATAAAGAAGAAAACCAAGAAGCTGCTAAAAAAGCGGCAGATGCTGTAAAAAGTGAAGCGAAAGATGCTGCAAGCGATGTAGAAAAAGCTGCAGATAAAGCAACAAAAGAAGCAAAAAAATCACTAGATGACGGTAAAGATGAAGCAAAAAAAATTGCTTCTGATGTGAAAAAAGAAGTAAAATAAAACTGAGTTAAAAAACAGCCTTACGAGGCTGTTTTTTTATACAAAAAAAGCAATATCCGCTTGTAATTTCTTTTAAAACATGTTAACATTAATTTTACATTATTTACTTTAATGCTTAAAAGCGATTAAGTATAAAAGTGGATTCGTGACAAATTATCTGTTTTCCTCTATAATGAGAAATAATCTTGGAGCAGATTTTTAGAAGGGTGGAAGTAAAATGGTTAATACAAATTTAGAGGAACTTAGAACAGAGGTGGATCAATTAAATATTGATTTGCTTGAATTAATTAGTAAACGTGCCAATTTAGTACAAGAAATCGGTAAAATCAAAGGAACACAAGGTTCTCTTCGTTTTGATCCATTACGTGAAAGAGAAATGCTTAATACGATTCTTGCAGCAAATAAAGGACCTTTTGAAGATAGCACGGTTCAAAAATTATTTAAAGAAATTTTTAAAGCGGGATTAGAGCTTCAAGAAGAGGATCATTCTAAAGCGTTACTTGTTTCTAGAAAAAATAAAAAAGAAGATACGATTGTTACAGTTAAAGGATTACCAATCGGAAACGGTGAGCCCGTATTTGTTTTTGGGCCTTGTTCCGTAGAATCTTACGAACAAGTTGCTGCGGTTGCTGAATCTATTAAAGCAAAAGGCCTAAAACTTATTCGTGGTGGCGCATTTAAACCTCGTACTAGCCCATATGACTTCCAAGGATTAGGTTTAGAAGGACTGAAAATTTTAAAACGTGTATCAGATGAGTATGGTTTGGCTGTTATTAGTGAAATCGTCACTCCAGCTGATATCGAAGTGGCACTTGACTATGTTGATGTTATTCAAATTGGTGCAAGAAACATGCAAAACTTCGAATTACTAAAAGCAGCTGGCCGTGTGGACAAACCAATCTTACTAAAACGTGGTTTATCTGCTACTATTGAAGAATTTATCGGTGCTGCAGAATATATTATGTCACAAGGAAATGGCAAAATCATTTTATGTGAACGTGGTATTCGCACATATGAAAAAGCGACAAGAAACACACTTGATATTTCTGCTGTTCCAATTTTGAAAAAAGAAACACATTTACCAGTTATGGTTGATGTAACCCATTCTACTGGTAGAAAAGATCTTTTACTTCCATGTGCGAAAGCTGCTCTAGCTATCGAGGCTGATGGTGTAATGGCGGAAGTTCACCCAGATCCAGCTGTTGCATTATCGGATTCTGCGCAACAAATGGATATTCCTGAATTTGAGGAATTTTGGAATGCAATCTTAGCTAGTAATTTAGTTCCTCATAAAATAAAATAATATTGAAAAACCTTGGTACGCCAGGGTTTTTTATTTTGGTTAAAATTAATAATGCATAATTGGTATTTAATACTAACATTCAATGCCATTTCGGTATGAAAATAAATGAAAATAAAGAGTAAAAACAATTGCATATCGAAAAAAGTTATCGTATTATTAAGGGAAGGCAAGTTTGTTTCCGTTTACAATGGTATATAGAGCCATTAAAATAATGAATATGGAGAGTGAATAGGGATGAATGTAACAATTTATGATGTTGCTCGTGAAGCGAATGTTTCTATGGCGACGGTATCTCGGGTAGTTAACGGCAATCCGAATGTTAAACCAGTAACAAGAAAGAAAGTATTGGATGTTATTAATCAATTAGGTTATCGTCCTAATGCAGTAGCTAGAGGTCTTGCAAGTAAACGTACAACGACTGTCGGTGTAATTATTCCTGATATTTCTAACGTTTTTTATGCAGAGCTTGCGCGCGGAATTGAAGATATTGCGACAATGTATAAATACAATATTATCCTTAGTAATTCGGACGAAAATGAGGATAAAGAACTTCAAGTACTAAATACACTGCTTGGTAAACAAGTAGATGGTATTATTTATATGGGGGAACGAATTTCTGAACAATTACAAGAAGAATTTGACCGTTCTCCTGCACCAGTAGTTTTAGCTGGAGCGGTAGATATGGAAAATAAATTAGCTTCTGTTAATATCGATTACAAAGAAGCGACAAAAGAAGCAGTGAAACGTTTTGTAGATAATGGACATAAGCAAATCGCTTTTGTTAGTGGTTCCTTAAATGAGCCTGTAAACCGTGAAATGAAATTGGCTGGTTATAAAGAAGCGCTAGAAGAAGCTGGTATTACTTACCAAGAAGACTACATTATTGAAGCAAAATATAATTACAATGCTGGTGTAAAAGTTTGGGAAGAATTAAGTGCATTATCTAAGAAACCAAATGCTGTTGTTGTTGCGGATGACGAGCTAGCAATCGGAATTTTAAATGCGGCTTTAGATGCGGGCGTTAAAGTTCCTGGAGAATTAGAAGTCATGACAAGTAACAATACAAAATTAACATTAATGTCACGTCCGCAACTTTCTACAATCGTACAACCTTTATACGATATTGGTGCAGTAGCGATGCGTTTATTAACAAAACTAATGACGAATGAAGAAGTAGACGAAAAGACAGTTATCCTTCCACATAGTGAAAAACTTCGTGGAACTACAAAAGAAAAAAAATAAGTTGACAGCATTTTTAGCGGTATGTTATAAATGTATGTATACTTTTCATAATGAAAATGACTATGAACGGACGAAGTAGTTGCTTATTCTTATTCCTAGAGAGCTAGTGGTTGGTGAAAACTAGTAGAGGTAAGTAGACGAATTACATCCCGGAGTCACGCTGCGTAGGATAATGGCGCGGCCGGTGTTTAGCCGTTATTTTTTGAAGTAGGATTTTTTCCTAAAAGTAGGGTGGTACCACGTTAATTAATACGTCCCTTCGCTAAAGTTTTTGGCGGAGGGGCGTTTTTTATGTCCAAAAATAAAAGGAGAATGATGAAAATGAATATTATTGATGAATTAGAGTGGCGCGGAGCTATTTACCAACAAACAGATGAAGAAGGTTTACGTAAATGGGTTGACGAAAAGCAAATTTCTTTATACTGCGGGATTGATCCATCTGGAGATTCGATGCATATTGGTCATTTAATTCCATTTATGATTTTACGCCGTTTCCAAAACGCTGGGCACCGTCCGATTATCTTGGTTGGTGGAGCGACAGGAACAATTGGTGATCCAAGTGGGAAAAAAGAAGAGCGTCAGTTGCAATCAATGGATCAAATTAGTAAAAACGTCGAGAGCTTACGTGTCCAACTTGGAAAGATTTTTGACTTTGAGGGTGATTCGGCTGCGAGCATGGTGAACAACTATGACTGGACGAAAGATGTGAGTATCCTTGATTTCTTGCGTGACTATGGAAAAGAATTCAACGTGAATACGATGCTTTCAAAAGATATCGTTGCTAGTCGTTTGGAAGTAGGGATTTCATTCACGGAGTTCGCTTACCAAATTTTACAAGCGATGGACTTTAATCACTTATATGAATTTAATGATTGTCGTTTGCAAATCGGTGGTAGTGACCAGTGGGGGAATATTACCGCTGGACTAGACTTAATTCGCAAAAAACAAGGTGAAAATGCCAAAGCTTTCGGCCTAACAATTCCACTTTTAACAAAAGCTGATGGAACGAAATTTGGGAAATCAGAAGGTGGCGCGATTTGGTTAAATCCGGAAAAAACAACGCCATACGAATTTTACCAATTTTGGATTAATACGGATGATCGCGATGTAGTGAAATACTTGAAGTACTTTACATTCTTGACTGAAGTTGAAATTGATGAGTTAGCGAAACAAGTGGAAGAAGAACCACATTTACGAGCTGCACAAAAAACGCTAGCTGCTGAAATGACTAAATTTGTGCATAGTGAAGAAGCGTTAGAACAAGCGCTTAAAATTTCAAAAGCATTATTCAGTGGAGATGTAACAGCTCTAACTGCGGATGAAATTGAACAAGGTTTCAAAGACGTTCCAACATTTGTGGCGGAAGACACGGAAGCGAACTTAGTAGATTGGTTAGTATCACTTGGGATTGAGCCTTCCAAACGTCAAGCGCGTGAAGATGTGACTAACGGAGCAATCTACATTAACGGTGAACGTCAGCAAAACGTAGAAAAAGTAATTGATGCAAGTGACCGGATTGAAAATAAATTTACAATTGTAAGACGCGGCAAGAAAAAATACTTCTTAGTTTCTTATAAATAAGAAGAGAAGCACTCATTTTAGAATGAGTGCTTTTTTGTACATAAAAAAACCTTACAAACACAACCGAAGTCATGAAGTGTAAGGTTTTTAGTTCTAATTAACGGCTGTAGAATTCTACGATAAATGCTTCGTTGATTTCAGCAGCAAGTTCAGAACGTTCTGGTAAACGGTTAAGAGAACCAGTTAGAGTTTCTGCATCGAAAGTTACGTATTCAGGCACGAAACTTGAAACTTCTAAGCTTTCAGCGATTGCAGAGTTTTTAGCAGATTTTTCACGAACAGAAATCACTTGACCAACAGATACTTGGTAAGAAGGGATATCTACGCGTTTGCCATCTACAGTGATGTGGCCATGATTTACGAGTTGGCGAGCTGCACGACGAGTGCGAGCAAGACCAAGACGGTAAACGATGTTATCAAGGCGTTGTTCTAGTAAGATCATGAAGTTCTCACCATGTTTACCTTGTAATTTACCAGCTTTGTTGAACGTGTTTTTGAATTGACGTTCAGTTAATCCATACATATGACGCAATTTTTGCTTTTCAGCTTGTTGCAAACCATATTCTGAGATTTTTTTACGTTGAGTTGGGCCGTGTTGACCTGGAGCATACGGACGACGCTCTAATTCTTTACCTGTTCCAGAAAGTGAAATTCCTAAACGACGGGAAACTTTCCAGCTTGGGCCTGTATAACGAGCCATAAGAGACTCCTCCTTTTATTTGTTTTTGGTATAAAACAAACGTGACGTAAAACCAAATCAGGGCAGTTTACCTTCATATACCATCACCATAGCAGCCGCCGGTTACGCGATATACCACAGAATTACATCTGGGGGTAAACAACACACTCATTCATTTTACTCAAGCTGCATTTTACACATCTTCCAGTATAGTATAGTTACTAGTAGCTTGTCAATTGATTTCTTGAACGATTGTATCACGGATTTTTTCTAGCCACAACTGGTCCACTTCATCAAAACGATTAAAGAGGGGACTGTCAATATCAAGCACGCCAAGCAACCGATTATTTTTTACAATGGGTAAAACGATTTCTGAATTAGAGGCAGCGTCACACGCGATATGTCCAGGAAAATCATGCACATTTTCTACTATATACGTTTTTTGGTCAAAGGCGGCAGAACCGCACACACCTTTACCTAGTGGAATGCGAATGCATGCAGGCAAACCTTGGAAGGGGCCAAGTACTAATTGATTTGTTTCTTTTTCAAGTAAATAAAACCCAACCCAGTTAATATCGGAAAGTGCTTGATTTAATATAGAAGAAACATTACTTAGATTTGCAATTAGATTTGGTTCGCCAGCAATCATTGCTTGTACTTGTTTTAAGGCAAGCTCGTAATTCTCTTCTTTTGTTCCGGTCATTTTTTTAATTTCAATCATATTTTAACCCCACATTTCTTTTCAAATAATGTCTTTAGTATAGCATGAACGACAAGGCATTTAGGAAAATTTGTTTTGAGGAAGGGTAGGTTTTACTTGCTTCAAAATTTTTTTCGCTAAACGCAAGTAATTCTAGGCAAATCGTGGTAAAATAAAAGATGTGTATAATGAACTGAAAATGAGGAATAAAATATACTACATATGGAAAGATGTACATAATTGAAAAGATGTATGAGCAGCACGATGGTGGCTGTTTTTCTTTCACAAGTTAACGTTGATGGGAGGATTTTGGATGTACTACATGTTAATCGGCTTTATTATCGTAGTTATTGCAGTCATTGGTGCAGGCTACATATTAAAAAGAAAACATTACCAAAGAATAAACGAGTTAGAAGAGAAAAAGATTAAACTCAGAGAGCGGCCGGTTATTGATGAACTTTCAAAAGTGAAAAAATTAAAACTAACAGGTCAGACAGAAGCGCTTTTTGAATCATGGCGTTCGTCCTGGGATGAAATTGAAACAAGATTATTTCCTGATTTAGAAGAAGTTTTATTAGAAGCAGAAATGAACACAGACCGTTACAAATTCCGTTCTGCGACACATGCTGAAAATGATATTGAGCAAATGCTTGTTGTAATTGAAAAGCAAATGGACCAAATTCTTGGCGGACTAAAAGAACTACTTATTAGTGAAGAAAAAAATGCCAAAGAAAGTCGTGCAACAAAAGAAAAATTTGCGGAGCTGCGACGTGAAGTTTTGACAAGAGGATTCAAACTTGGAGAAACGTTACCATATATCGAGGCAAAACTAAGTGAACTGTCAGAAAGCTTAAATAGCTATGATTCATTAACTGACCAAGGTGATCATTTAGAAGCGCGCGAAATTGTTATAGTAGTTCAAAAAGAAATGCAAGTAATTGAAGCCCAAATGGAACGAATTCCGTCTTTATTGCATGAAACAGATACCATTTTGCCAGAAGAAATGAATAAACTTCGCGCTGGCTATGAAGAAATGGTTCGAAAAGGTTATTATTTAGCTCAAATGGAGTTAGATAAAGAAATTTCTCGCATGAAAACGCAAATTGATAAAATGAAACAAAATGTAATCAATCTTGATTTAGATGAGGCTGAAGAAGGAATTGAAGAATTACATAATGAAATCGAATTGTTTTACGATACACTTGAACACGAAGCAGAAGCACGGCATTTTGTAAAAGAAAATCACAGTCCTACTTCTGATAAATTACAACGACAAAATACTGTTTCTGATGCACTTGCTGAACAAATCACGGAAGTAAAACAAACATATCATGTGGCGGAAGATGATTTAGCTATTTACCTTAAGACAAGCGCCAAATTAAGTGAAGCTAAAGAAAACTTCGAGCAGTTGACAGCATTGATTGCTAGCGGAGAAATTGCTTATTCTGCAGCACAAGATACACTAAAAGAAATAGATGTGGCTCTACTTTCCATTAGTTCTGAACAAGATAAATTTGCTGAGGAATTACGTTCGCTCCGTAAAGATGAATTAGAAGCTCGCGATGACGCGGAACGAATGAGACGTGCAATTATTACACTTGATCGTAAAATGGAACGAGAACGTTTGCCAGGACTTCCAGAGGAGTATTTATCACTTCGAGCACACATGGGAGAATCCATTGATGCGCTTGAAAAACGTTTAGAAGAAAAGCCACTAAATATGAAAGCAGTTAGTCAAGATTGGCGAATTGCGGAAGAAGATTTAACACATTTAACGGAAAAAGCAGAAGAAATGATGGAAAATGTGCGCTTAGTTGAACATGTCATCCAATACGCGAATCGCTACCGTTTACG
This sequence comes from Listeria farberi, assembly GCF_014229295.1. Lineage (NCBI taxonomy): Bacteria > Bacillati > Bacillota > Bacilli > Caryophanales > Listeriaceae > Listeria > Listeria farberi. The sequence goes on along the minus strand of NZ_JAARZL010000001.1, from coordinate 1,382,787 downwards.
CAATAAAGAATTGGCAGATGAACTAGTTCAAGCAGAGAATCATTTTTATAACGATTACCAATATAAAAAAGCACTTGAAATTGCTGTAACTGCACTCGAAAAAGTAGAAACAGGTGCATTTAAAAAAGTAGAAAAAGCTTATGAATCAAAAGTAAGCGTGGATGATATTGAATAAAGTTTAAAAAACAAGGATTTCTATTGTAATAATAGAAATCCTTGTTTTTTCTAAATTAGTAGTTGGAATGTGTTGGAATTATGATAAAATGAAGAGTGGAATATTTGGGAGGAGAGTCTATTTTTTATGATTTATTTCGATAATAGCGCGACAACTAAACCAAATGATGCCGTGCTTGAAACATATACGAAAGTAGCAAGTAATTACTTCGCTAATCCATCTTCACTTCATCGTTTTGGTGCAAAGTCTAAAGAATTACTAGACGCATCCAGAAAGCAAATCGCAACAATGTTAGGGGTTTTTCCAGAAGAAATTATCTTTACATCTGGTGGGACAGAAGGAAATAACTTAGCAATTAAAGGTATTGCCTACAACTACAAAAACCGCGGAAATCATATTATTACTTCCAGTATTGAACATCCTTCTGTACGCTTAGTAATGGAAGAGCTTGAGGAAAATGGCTTTAAAGTGACGTATTTAAAAGTTGATAAAAATGGCGTTATCCAGTTAGATGAATTAAAAGCAGCACTTACAGATGAAACCATTTTAGTATCTATTATGGGTGTGAATAATGAAGTAGGGAGTATTCAACCACTCCAAGAAATTGGCAAATTGCTTACTACTCGTGCAAATACTTTCTTTCATGTCGATTTTGTACAAGGTGTTGGAAAAATTCCGCTCGTAATAAATAAACATGCGATTGATTTACTAACTTTTTCAGGCCATAAATTTCATGCTTTACGCGGTACAGGAGCACTTGTAAAACGGAAAAAAGTTCATTTACATCCGGAAATTATTGGTGGCGGTCAGGAAATGGGCTACCGTAGTGGAACAGAAAATTTAGCGGGTGTTGTGGCGCTTGCCAAGGCATTAAGATTAACACTAGAAAATGAATCAAAGAGAGTAGAACTAATCGAAATCCGTGATTATTTATTAACAGAGATTGCTCTAATGCCCGATATGACAGTGCATACTAAGAAAAACATAGCGGCACCACATATTGTTTGTTTCTCGGCAAAAGGTCACCGGGGAGAAATTCTAGTTCATGCATTAGAAAAAGAAGATATTTACATCTCAACAACAAGCGCTTGCTCATCTAAACAAAAATTAGCAAGTAGTACGTTAAAAGCCATGGGTGTGACAGACGAAGAAGCCACTGGCGCGGTAAGAGTAAGCTTATCTTATGAAAACCGTTTATCGGAAGCGAAAATTTTTATTCAAAAGTTGCAAGAAATTATTGAAAATCTAAATAAAGTGGTGAAATAAATTGGAATTTGATCGTATGTTAATTAGATACGGAGAATTATCTACTAAAGGAAAAAACAGAAAACAGTTTGTGACTAGATTGGCACAAAATGTGAAGCGCGCAATGAAAGATTTACCGGAAGTCCGTATTCACGGGGAACGCGACCGGATGTATATTATTTTAAATGGGGCAGATTATCAGCTGGCAGAAGAACGTTTAAAACCGATTTTCGGAATTCAATCGTTTAGTCCAGCGGTTCGCGTTAATTTAGATTTAGAAGAAGTAAAAACTGCCGCGCTTGCATTAGTCCAAGATGTGCACGAAAAAAATGGTACTTTTAAAGTAGCGGCTAGACGTAGTCATCGTGAGTTCCCTCTGGACTCCAATGAAATCAATCAGGAAATTGGCGCACATGTATTACAAAATATCGAGGACCTGACTGTCAATGTAAAAAATCCGGATGTAAAACTAACGATTGATGTTCGTAAAGAAGGCGTGTTTTTATCATGTCGCACGATTCTTGGAGCAGCTGGTCTTCCAGTCGGATCTTCTGGTCGCGCGATGCTAATGCTTTCTGGAGGTATCGACAGTCCAGTTGCTGGTTATTTAGCACAAAAACGCGGCGTGGAGATTGAAGCAGTTCATTTTCACAGCCCGCCATATACGAGCGAACAAGCTAAACAAAAAGCAATCGATTTAGCAGGAAAACTGGCTAAGTATAGCGGACAAGTTCAAATGCATATCGTTCCATTTACAGAAATTCAAGAAGTAATCAAACAACAAATTCCTGAGAGCGTGATTATGACTGTTACACGCCGAATGATGCTTCGAATTACAGATGAAATTCGCCGTAAGAGAAATGGTTTAGCAATTGTTAATGGTGAAAGTTTAGGTCAAGTTGCCAGCCAAACACTCGAAAGTATGCTAGCAATTAACGCTGTAACAGCTACACCGATTATTCGCCCAGTTGTTTCCATGGATAAAAATGAAATTATTCAAATCGCACAAAAAATCGATACGTATAATTTATCTGTGCAACCATTTGAAGATTGCTGTACGATTTTCACGCCGCCTTCTCCAAAAACAAAACCAAAACTTGATAAAATCGAGCATTACGAAAGCTTCACAGATTTTGATTCGTTAATTGCGAAAGCATTAGACAACATCGAAACCATTTTTGTGAATGTAACTGAAACTGCGCAAGTGAAAGATGAGTTTGCTGACTTATTTTAAGATAAACCGTTTATCCTTTTTAGGATAAACGGTTTTTTGTATATTATATACATAAAAAAATAACTAAAAATGCATAAAATAGTTTTGAATATTAATAAAAAACCATTTGACATTATAAATATACATCATTATAATGAAAAGTATCATTTAACAATTAACGGGAGGGGTTAGGATGAAAGTTTCTATTATTGGGGCGACAGGATACGGAGGGCTTGAGCTAATCCGCTTGTTGCACCAACATTCTTCGGTCGACATAGCGACGTTACATAGTTTTTCCGCACAATCAGAAACATTGGCAAACTTTTATCCGCATTTAAAAGGTTTAGAAGCTAGCCCCTTAGAGAAGATAAATCCAGCAGAAATCATCGAAAAAAGCGAAACGGTTTTTATTGCTACGCCATCGGGAATTGCGAAAGATGTGGCCTTACCGTACATTGATGCCGGGCTTAATGTCATTGATTTATCCGGAGACTTTCGGCTAAAAGATAACCAAATTTACGAGAAATGGTACGGGAAAAAAGCGGCACCTGAGGATTACTTAGCTAAAGCGGAATATGGTTTAGCAGAATTTCGCGACAATAAACTTGCGACTTTTATTGCTAATCCAGGATGTTACGCAACGGCGACTTTGTTAGGGTTAGCTCCACTCGTGAAAAAACAGCTAATTGATCCCACCTCCATTATTGTAGATGCCAAATCAGGTCTTTCCGGTGCTGGAAAAGTGCCATCAACAAGCACTCATTTCACAGAAACGAATGAAAACATGACACTTTATAAAATGAATTCTCATCAACATATTCCAGAAATCATGCAACAACTAACAAAATGGGACGTGAGTATCCCAGCCATTCAATTTTCCACTTCATTAATTCCCATCACACGAGGCATCTTCACAACTATCTACGTTAAACCAAAAAAACCAATTACCGAGCAAGAATTACATCAATTATACGAATCTACCTACGAACATGCTCCATTTGTCCGAATTCAAGAGGCGAATTTTTATCCAACTATAAAACAAGTAACAGCTTCTAATTACTGTGATATTGGCTTAGCTTATAATGAAAAAACGAATGTAATCACCATTGTTTCCGTGATTGATAATTTAGTCAAAGGAGCCGCTGGTCAAGCCGTTCAAAATTTAAATATAATGGCGAATTTTGCTGAAAGTGATGGATTGGGATTTATTCCGGTGTATCCGTGAAGGGAGAAAATAATATGGAACTTATTAAAGGAAATATCGCTTCACCAAAAGGTTTTTATGCTGATGGAAAACATGCTGGGCTTAAAAGAAAACGAAATGATATTGGCTGGATTTATTCAGAAGTTCCGGCAAATTCTGCGGCAGTCTACACGATGAACCAAATGCAAGCTGCACCAATTTTTGTAACGAAAGATTCTTTTAAAAATAACGCGAAGTTACAAGCAATTATCGTAAATAGCGGAAATGCTAATGCGTGTACAGGGAATCAAGGGATGTTAGATGCACTTGCAATGCGAGCTAAAACGTCAGAAAAACTAGAAATCCCGCTAGATTCTGTAGCAGTTGCTTCGACGGGGGTTATTGGCGAGATGCTCCCAATGAATAAAATAATGGCTGGAATTGATATGTTAGACAAACAAACGGGAAATGCCGCTGACTTTGAAGAAGCAATTTTAACGACGGATACGTTTCAAAAACAAATCAGTTTTCAAACAAAAATAGGTGGTAAAATAGTGACGATGTCAGGGGTAGCAAAAGGTTCAGGAATGATTCACCCTAATATGGCTACCATGCTCGCTTTTATTACAACAGATGCAAACATTCCAGCTAAATTATTGCAAAAATTACTAAAAATAAAAGTAGACAAAACTTTCAATCAAATAACGGTTGATGGCGATACTTCTACTAATGATATGGTCGTTGTTATGGCAAATGGATGCGCAGAAAACCCGCTGATTCAAGAAGGAACAGCTGATTTTGACAAATTTGCAGCTATGTTTCAAGCCGTAACAGAGCACCTTGCTAAAAGTATTGCTCGAGACGGTGAGGGCGCGACTAAATTAATTGAGGTTCAAGTAAAAGGCGCGACTAAAACAGAAGATGCCAGAATGATAGCTAAAAAAATCGTTTCTTCTAGTCTCGTGAAAACAGCAGCATTTGGTGGGGATGGTAACTGGGGACGTATTATTTGTGCAATTGGTTATTCAGGTGGTCGTTTTGCACCAGATAACATTACTATTAAAATTGGTGGCATGGAAATACTAAATCATAGTAGCCAAACAATTTTTAATCAACAAGCATTAGATGCCTATTTAGAAGAAGAACATATCGTTATTGAAGTCGATCTTCATATCGGTCTTGAGTCAGGAACAGCGTGGGGATGCGACTTAAGTTATGAATACGTCAAAATCAATGCATGTTACCGGACCTAAGGAGTGAATAGAATTGAAAAATACAATAGTAGTAAAATTAGGCGGCGTTGCAAGTGATAATTTGACAGACCATTTCTTCCAGCAAATTATCAAATGGCAAGCAGAGAAAAAGAAAATCGTACTAGTTCACGGCGGCGGTCATTATATAACGAAGATGATGAAAGCACTTGATATTCCTGTTGAGACGAAAAAAGGCCTACGCGTTACTAATAAACAAGCGCTTGAAGTCACAAAAATGGTTTTAATTGGCCAAGTCCAACCAGCCATCACTACAGCTTTTCAAAAAAGAAATATTTCTGTTATTGGATTAAACGCTGGCGACACTGGTTTGTTAGAAGCAGATCAAATTAATGATTCAGACCTTGGTTTTGTTGGGAAAATTACTAAAGTGAAAACAGCTTTAATTGAACAATTACTTGCTGAAAATATTATCACTGTGATTGCACCGCTTGGTATCAATAGCGCGCATGACTGGCTAAATGTCAATGCTGATACAGCGGCTTGTGAAGTAGCAAGTGCGCTAAATGCTGAAGCGCTTTACTTACTAACAGATGTCCCAGGCGTGAAAAATGGAGCAAAAATTATCGACGAAATAGCTACGGATGAAATAAACAAATTACAAACTACCGACATAATAAAAGGCGGAATGATTCCAAAATTAGCAAGTGCTGCTTTTGCTGCTGAAAATGGTGTTGGTCAAGTAATTATTACAGATTCACTTGAAAATGCTGGAACGAAAATTAAAAATAAGGTGGCGATTAGATGAAACATGTTTTTCCAACCTATGAAAGATTCCCAGTTGATATAGTTAAAGGTAACGGTACAATTGTCAAAGACGCAACAGGTAAAACGTATCTTGATTTTACTAGCGGGATTGCAGTTTGCAACTTAGGTCATTGCCCGGAGAATGTTACGGAAGCGATTCAATCCCAATTAGCAAATATTTGGCATACTTCGAATTTATATGAATGTGCACTGCAAGATAGCGTGGCGGAATTAATTACTAACGGGACAGATAAACTAGTATTTTTTTGCAATAGCGGGACAGAAGCTAATGAAGCTGCTCTTAAATTAGCGAGAAAATATACAGGCAAAGAAAAAATAATAACGTTTGAAAAATCTTTTCATGGTCGTACTTTCGGTTCGATGTCAGCTACCGGACAAGCTAAAATCCATCAAGGTTTTGGAAGTCTTGTTCCTGGCTTTACATACGTTCCCTATAACGATATAGAGTCTTTCAAAACTGAGCTTGACGAGAATACAGCGGCTGTCATGTTAGAGGTAATCCAAGGTGAAGGCGGCGTCATTCCAGGAAATGCAGCCTGGCTAATGGAAGTTCAAAGACTTTGTAAAAAAGCAGGCGTATTACTTATTATTGATGAAGTCCAAACAGGACTTGGCCGAACTGGAACCCTTTTTGGTTTTCAGCAGACGTACTTAGATCCAGATATTTTTACTTTAGCAAAAGGGCTTGGTAACGGTTTGCCAATTGGAGCAATGGTCGGAAAAGAATACTTAAGCAGTGCTTTTGGACCAGGAAGTCATGGTTCTACTTTTGGCGGAAATAAACTAGCCCTCGCAGCTGCGAAAGAAATTTTATTATCAATGAAGCAACCAGGATTTTTAGAAGAAGTGAACGCAAAAGCAGCTTATTTTAGGAATTTATTAGAAGAACATTTCGAGCAGTTAGAAAATGTTGTAGAAATTCGCGGTGAAGGTTTTCTCATTGGCATAGAACTGGATAGTATCGCGGAGCCAGTTGTTACAGAATTACGTAATAAAGGTTTATTAATACTAACAGCCGGACCCAATATATTACGAATTTTACCACCTTTAACTGTAAGCTATGCAGAAATAGATCAAGTAATTAGTATATTAAAAAGCGTTTTGGAAAAACAATTGATTGGAAGTGAGTGAGATGACGATGTACGTTAAAAGCAGTACGACAGGAAAAGATATGTTAGATTTGCTTGAGTGGAATAAAGAAGAGTTGACCGATATTATTAAGCTAGCTGTTGCGATGAAAACTAATCCAGCCCATTATAGTCATATTTTAAGTGGAAAAATTTTAGGAATGATTTTTGATAAACCTTCTACTAGAACGCGGGTGTCTTTTGAAGCGGGTATTTTGCAATTAGGTGGTCAGGCGATTGTAATGAGTTCTAAGGAACTTCAAATCGGTCGGGGTGAGCCAATTAAGGACACAGCGCATGTAATGTCAGAGTATATCGATGCAATTATGATTCGGACTTTTAGCCATGAAAAAGTAGAAGAATTGGCGTACCATGCAGCGATTCCTATTATTAATGGTTTAACCGATTTACATCATCCATGCCAGGCGTTAGCAGATTTAATGACTATTTATGAATGGAAAGATCAATTTGAAGGTGTCAAATTAGCCTATATTGGTGATGGAAATAATGTATGTCACTCTCTTGTTTTAGCAAGCGCAATGGTTGGGCTAGATATACGACTAGCAATGCCAAAAGGATATGAGGTTGACGAAGCGATTCTCCATACTGCGAAAGAATTAGCAGAAAAAAGTGGCGCGAAGATTTTCATAACCGAAGATCCAATGCTTGCTGCAGCAGATGCGGATTTTATTTATACAGATGTTTGGACAAGCATGGGGCAGGAAGAAGAGAATGTAAAACGTTTAGCTGATTTTGGGGGAAAATATCAAGTGAACAGAGAGTTAGTTAGTGTTGCTAAGCCAGATTATCATTTCTTACATTGTTTACCAGCACACCGAGAAGAAGAAGTGACAGCAGAGATTATTGATGGGGCTCACTCGGTTATTTATCAACAAGCAGGAAATCGGCTGCACGCACAAAAAGCATTACTAGCAGCGATTTTGGAAGCAAAATAATTAATGGAGTAGACAAGGTGAGAGAAATGTTTGAAATCCCTAGTTTCTAATATAATTCTCCTAACTAATTTGTTTGTAATCATGTATAATAGGAAAAGTGAAAGTCCTATTGTTACTAATATCACTATGCTGTATTGTTTGTGTAAAACATTAAGTGAAGCGATTTTATATTAGGAAGGGGTCAGCATGGACAAAAAAGAATTTTTACAGGAACTTGAAGAAATTGTATCTGACCCAATTTTTATTGGAAAAAATAAATCAGAACGACAGAAAGAAATAGACAACAATATGTGGTGTATTTCTATAAACGTAAAAGTAGTAGAAGGGATAACTTTAGAGGATTTGCTTATATTCATTAAACGAGTTATCTCAAATCGAAATGAACAAGTTCAAAAGTTAAAACTGTCTAAAACCATCCTCTTTTATTTATGGTTTGATGCTCAAGCTAGTCAAATTAGGTTTAATGTTATATCTAATTATGATATAGCATTGCCATTCGGTTGTAAAACTACTTTTGTGGATAATTATGATTGTATCATTAAGGAATTTTTGCAAACAGCTTATCATAATGACTGCTCTTATATTGACGAATATACAAGCCAGGATTTTTCATTGAAGGTGTACCTTACGAAATTATAATGTTATACCTCATTTTAAGAATATTTGCAGACGAATAATCGTATAAAATCAACCTTTTTATTATTAGAAAGTAGGTGGAATATATTTGAAAAAGGAATTTTTTCACAATTCTATAATGGAGAGCGCAGAACTGGGAAGGGACAAAGTAATACTCGTTTTTTTAAGTAGTGATAATTTATCCAAAAATTTAGCTTATAAGATTGTTGCAAATTTAAAATCTGAAAGGGAAGCGAAAATGACCTTTAACCTGACACAATTGAATTTTGAATTTGAAACACAGCAAGTAATAATTTCCTATTATATTCTTGACGAAGAGTATCCGGATAAAAAAGTAACTTTTCAGGAGTTATTAGATTTGTTAAAATACAATTATAAAGTAACGTAAGATAAAACAATTACTACTAAATAAAAAAAGCAATATAAATTGGAAAAACTCCAAAACATATTGCTTTTTTTATTCATTTATTTGATGCCCAGTTTTTTATAGGAAATTACGTTTCACTTTATCCCAGAAGGAATTTTTAGGCAGTTTAATAATATTGATAAAGCGATCGCCTACTTCTAAGTTAACCTCATGAACATGTTGGATACTAAGTGCTTCGCTATCCATTCCAATCATTGGGAATTCATTATTTCCTTCTTCAGATGCAATCTCAATCCGTAATTTGCGTTTTGGACTAAGAATGAAAGAAGAACCGAGTGTGCGGAATTTGTTATTGTTAATAGAAGCGAGTTCACTTACTTGCATAGATGGAAGAAGTGGGTCCACGATAGAACCGTTCACTGATTTATTATAAGCGGTACTTCCTGTTGGTGTAGAAATAACCATTCCATCACCGCGGAAAGTTTCGAAGTGAGAATCATTAATATAAAGATCCATCGTAAGTGTTCTAATAATGGAAGAACGAATATTAAATTCATTTAAGACATAAAATGCTTTGGTATTATTTACTGTTCCATAAATAGTGGGGTAACGACGTACTAACCAACGATCTTCAATGGCTGCCTTGATGATTTCATCCAATTGATTAATATGGAAGTCACAGTATTGACCTAATTGCTCTGTTAGTGCAATCCCTGCATATAAACAATCTTGACGGAAGCCGGTTTCTCTTACAGATTTAAGAAAAGCACCATCGCCACCAATACTGATAATAACGTTTGCTTTTTGATAGTCATCTGTCAATTCATATCCATAATCCGTCGTAATTTTCTTTAATTCTTTTGCTTTTGCATGTAATTCTTCTGTTTTTCGATAGGAAAAATAAAAAATAGTTTTTGCCATGTTAGTTGTCCCTCCAGAATCCAATTTTAATCAACAAACTTATTATAACATGACTTAAGAGCAATTTCTTTCTTCATCTTTAAAAAAGTGAAAAGGGACACAATTTAAGAGAAAGATTGTACAAAATAAAAGAGACTGGTATTATTACATTATCTAAATAGAAAAAGGGGAGAAATAAATGAACGCTAAAAGATGGATTGCACTAGGAATTGTTTTCGCACTTTTGATAGTTAGTGCGTTAGCAAAATTTACATCAAGTCAAATTGCTTCAATGGAAGAGAGTAACCCGACATTTATCGAAAGTTTATTCGCAGATATGGATGAACTCACAGAAACGGTAATTGAAGAAGGTGGAGCCGATACAATTGCTGTATTATCTGTAGATGGTACAATTCAAGATACGGGAGATTCTGGTTCTTTATTTAGTGGAGCAGGCTACGACCATTCATTTTTCATGCAACAATTAGAACAAGTGAGAAACGATGATTATATTCAAGGTGTACTTTTGTATGTAAATTCACCAGGTGGCGGCGTCATGGAATCCGCACAAATTCGTGACAAAATTTTACAAATTCAAAAAGAACGTAATATACCGTTTTATGTTTCCATGGGGAGTATGGCAGCATCAGGAGGATATTATATTTCCGCACCAGCTGACAAAATTTTTGCAAGCAAAGAAACATTGACTGGTTCGCTTGGCGTTATTATGCAAGGGTATGATTATAGCGAATTAATGAAAAAACTAGGTGTTTCGGATAATACCATTAAAAGTGGCGAATATAAAGATATTATGAGCGGCACCAGACCAATGACAGAAGATGAGAAGAAAATTATGCAGTCAATGATTGATGATTCTTACAATGAGTTCGTTAATGTCGTTGCAAAAGGTCGTGGAATGTCTGTAGAAGAAGTGCGCAAAATTGCAGACGGCCGCATATATGATGGTCGCCAAGCAAAAGAAAATGGCTTAATTGATGAGTTTGGCTATCAAGAAGATGCTTTAGAAGCTTTGAAAAAAGAAAAAGGACTATCGGATGCAACAGTCATCCAATATGATGCACCGGAAGACTTTAGTTCACTGTTCTCTGTAGCAGCACAAAAAATCTCCGGTCAAAATGCGGATATTTCTCAACTAATTAAATTAACTGGCACACTCAAAGCGCCAAGAATGATGTATTTATATGGAGAATAATGTGAGAGGAGAGGCGCAAATGGCTAATGAAAATGCTGCTTTTGAAAGTAAACGCCAAGTCTATCATTATGAACCACCTATTCCGAAAGAAGAAGCTATTCCTAAACAGTATTTTGCTGGATTTTGGATCCGATTTTTAGCTTATTTAGCTGATTTAGTTGTCATTGCGGCTTTGAAGGGAATTATCGTTAACCCGATTTTCCGTGTTTCTGGGATAGAAATGGATGACGGTTTTTTCACATTTTATTGGGGGATGACCACGATTATTTTCCTAGTTTACTTTATTTTACTAACTAAGTTTTTTGGACAAACAATAGGAAAAATGCTGTTCGGACTTCGTGTAGTCAAATTAGATGGGAAAAAATTAACTTGGTTAACCGTATTATTCCGAGAAGGTGCGATGCGTTTTGTATTAAAAACAATTTGGCCTTTATACGTTGTTTGTGCTTTTACGCCAAATAAACAAGGAATTGCAGATTTCTTTGAATCTACCTCTGTTGTCCACATAGGTTATTTAGAATTAGATGAAAAGTGGGCAAATGGAGCAAAAAAATAGCTTATAGTTCACTTCTTCTTTAAAATGGAATAGAAGCGTCCATTAAAGGAGGAAGAAAAATGACTCAAGTAACATTTAAACATAATCCAGTTACACTCGTAGGTACCGAAAGAAAAGCAGGCGATAAAGCGCCAAACTTCACAGTGGTTAATAGAGATTTAGAAGAAGTAACCTTGCACGATTATGACGGTAAAGTGAGACTTATCAGCGTTGTTCCTTCCATTGATACAAGTGTTTGTTCCACACAAACACGTAAATTTAATGAAGAAGCAAGCAATTTAGATAATACGGTTGTCTTAACTATCTCCGTCGATTTACCATTTGCTCAAAAGAAATGGTGTGCAGCAGAAGGTTTGCCAAATGCAATTACTTTATCTGACCACCGCGATCTTTCTTTCGGGGAAGCATACGGTGTCGTTATGAAAGAACTTCGCTTACTAGCGCGTTCTGTTTTCGTTGTAAATGCAGCAGGAGAAATTGTCTACACCGAAGTAGTTTCAGAAGGCAGCGATCATCCGAATTATGGAGCGGCAATTGAAGCTGCGAAAAAAGCATAAATTATCTGTAAAACGTAATGGGTCAAGAAATACTGACCTATTACGTTTTTTATTTTTATGCTAAGATAGTTTTATTGGTAGTGATAATAGATGGGAAGGCAAGGTATTTATATGGATAAAAAAGTTTTTATGGTTTTGGAAGATTTAAACATATTATTATCCACTTTCTTAAATAATGAGAATTTAGGAGTATTTTTTTCTAAAGATTATAAGCATCAGTATATAGGAATCGATGACATTAGTGAAATGCATCTTACTAAAATGCATTCAATATTAGTAGGTAATCAGGATGTACAGCTAAAAATATTAGGGAAATATCAAAGTGAAGTGAATCGAGATGATAAGAGAGGCTTTGTAAGTATAAGGCTTGGTGATGAGGATCAATATGCTTTAGGAGCAACTCTCTTTCTTTCTGATCCATCTGAAAATGAGAGAAGGGTAGTAAATTTAATAAATCAATTCTTACGAAAAAATTGCCATAAAGGTGTTTATAACTCCCAGCGTACCAAAGTTGAAAATTATTATTGGACAAATAGTGCGCTTCTACGTGAAAAAAATTGGCACTTATTCTTAAGGGAAAGAAAATTTTCTGAAAAAAATAAAATAAATGGATACACACCCTTTATAATAGAGGAAGACCAATAAATATATGTTATAGAAAATAGTGATTATTAAGTAGAAATTTTATGAGTAAGAAGTTTTTTCTGTATTACTACAAAAAATAAACTGTACTAATTATAATTAACTATTTCCAATTGGAATTTCATCTTTTACTACAGAAAATCCTTTCACATTCTTTAGAAATACTGTATAATATTTGGTGGTGTTAGTAATGATGGAAATTCGAGGTGTTACTTTTGGCAAATGAAGCAACGCAAGAATTGTTTCAAGTGCTTGATAATACAGCTATTATCTTGCAAAATGAACTTGAAATAAGCTATTTGGAAGCGGTTTATGAAACAGGAGAAAACCTGTTTCAAAAAGAAGTTTTACAAAAAGAAGAGTTGTCTTCTGAAAAACAATTGAAATTACAAGAGTCTTACGAAAGTATCGAACTTGAGAATTTTTCAAATGAAGAAATACGCAAAGGTCTTCAATTAGCACTACTAAAAGGCATGAAACATGGTATTCAAGTCAATCACCAAATGACACCAGATTCCATTGGTTTTATTATGGCTTATTTACTTGAAAAAGTGATTCAAAAAAAGAAAAATATTTCTATTTTGGATCCAGCCTGTGGAACAGCGAACCTTTTAACTACCGTGATAAACCAACTAGAACTAAAAGGCGATGTAGACGTTCATGCGAGTGGTGTGGATGTAGATGATTTGCTTATTTCACTTGCATTAGTAGGCGCGGATTTACAGCGACAAAAAATGACGTTACTTCATCAAGATGGTCTGGCTAATTTGTTAGTAGATCCTGTAGATGTTGTAATGAGTGATTTGCCTGTGGGGTATTATCCAGATGATGAAAATGCAAAAACATTTGAACTTTGCCGTGAAGAAGGGCATTCATTTGCACATTTCTTATTTATTGAACAAGGAATGCGCTACACAAAGCCAGGAGGATATTTGTTCTTCTTGGTACCTGACGCAATGTTTGGGACTAGTGACTTTGCTAAGGTGGACAAGTTTATCAAGAAAAACGGTCATATTGAGGGAATTATTAAATTGCCTGAAACACTGTTTAAGTCTGAACAAGCACGAAAAAGCATCTTGATTTTACGAAAAGCGGACGTAAATGTAAAGCCGCCAAAAGAAGTTTTACTGGCCAATCTCTCTTCACTAACAGATCCGAGCGTAACTGCACCGATTTTAGCTGAAATAGAGAACTGGTTCAAGGGAAACAATAATGGAAGGAATTGACAAAAACAAAATGGAAAAAACGATTGCAATTAACGCCGGAAGTTCTTCACTGAAATTCCAATTATATGATATGCCATCTGAACGTGTTATTACAGCAGGTATTGTAGAAAGAATTGGCTTGAAAGATTCTATTTTCACAATTACTGTAGACGGAGAAAAAATCAAAGAAATTATTGATATTCCTGATCATGAAATTGCTGTTCAAATGCTACTTGAAAAATTAATTAATCACAAAGTTATCGGTTCTTACGATGAAATTACTGGAATTGGTCACCGTGTCGTTCACGGTGGAGAAAGATTCCCTGAATCCGTTTATATTGATGACCAAGTAATTAAAGATATTGAAGCTCTATCTGAACTTGCGCCACTTCATAATCCAGCAAACGTTACTGGAATTAAAGCTTTCCGTAAAATTTTACCTGACGTTGTTTCAGTGGCTGTTTTCGATACAGCGTTCCACCAAACAATGCCTCCAGCAAGTTACCTTTACAGCTTGCCTTACAGCTACTATGAAGATTATGGCATCCGTAAATACGGTTTCCATGGTACAAGTCACAAATATGTATCCGAACGCGCTGCAGAACTTCTAGGTCGTCCTGTAGAAGAGTTACGTTTACTAACATGTCACCTTGGAAATGGTGCTAGTATTGCTGCAATTGAAGGCGGAAAATCAATGGATACTTCCATGGGATTCACTCCACTAGCAGGTGTTTCTATGGGAACTCGTTCTGGTAACATTGACCCAGCGCTTATTCCTTTTATTATGGAAAAAACTGGCAAAACTGCTGAACAAGTGCTTGATGTATTAAATAAAGAATCTGGTATGCTTGGTGTTTCTGGTATTTCAAGCGACCTTCGTGATTTAGAAGATGAAGCTGCAAAAGGAAACGACCGTGCAGAACTTGCACTTCAAGTTTTCGTTGACCGTATTCATAAATACATTGGTTCTTATGCAGCTCGAATGAACGGCGTAGACGCAATTATCTTCACAGCTGGTATCGGTGAAAATAGTTCATACATTCGTGAAAAAGTACTTCGTGGGCTTGAATTCATGGGCGTATACTGGGATCCAGCACTTAACCAAGTGCGCGGAGAAGAAAGATTCCTTAACTACCCACATTCTCCGGTAAAAGTAATCATCATTCCTACAAACGAAGAATTAATGATTGCTCGTGATGTAGAGACAATTAAAAACAATCGCTAAAAACGATAAAAAAGGCTAGCTCTTTTTAAAGAGCTAGCCTTTTTCTATTATTATTTCTCATCTTTATAATCAGGCACATCATTACGAACTACAAGGACATCACAAGGGGAGTGGCGAATAATATATTCTGATACACTACCAATTAACAAACGTTCTACAGCGTTTAGGCCAGTAGCACCACACATAATTAAATCTGCTTGGAATGCTTTTGCTGCTTCTTTTGTAATGGCTGTTTTTGGTGAACCGTATTCAATATAGCTTTCTACTTTTGTTACACCGCCTTTTAAAGCATCTTCTTTATAGCCACTAAGTAATTCGTCTGCATATTCAGTAGCTTTGTCCGCCATGCTTGTATCATAATTGGCTACGGACGAGAACGCACGTGTATCAATAACATGTACAAGACCAAGCGCCGCATCATTACGGTTAGCCACTTGAATTGCTTTTTGGAAAGCTCTTTCTGCTTCTTTAGATCCATCAACTGCTACTAAAACTCTTTCATATTGTTGTAACATAATAATTCCTCCAATCAAAATATATGTATCTACTATACTTATATTTTACCCCTTTTTTTCCAAAAGAACCATAAAATGAAAAATAAATTATTATGAGGTAAATATTTCGTCTAATTTTGCTAAATCTTTTGTTTGAATTTCCGTTAGTTAATTTTTTACAATTTAGGTATATTGTGTTAGCATGGGGGTGTAGAAAATCTTTTATAGTCTATTATACCTATATCGAGGAGAGTGATTTAGATGTTAGTCGGCGTACCAAGAGAAATAAAAAATAATGAGAATAGGGTGGCAATGACCCCGGCAAGTGTTTTTTCTTATGTAAATGCAGGACACACTGTTTATGTGGAAAAAGATGCGGGGATTGGCTCTAATTATCAAGACGCTGATTTTGTGCAAGCGGGAGCAAAAATTGTCGAAACAGCTAAAGAGGCTTGGGATGTAGACATGGTTGTAAAAGTAAAAGAACCAATTGCTTCAGAATACCAATATTTTAAAGAAGGTTTATTACTTTTCACATATTTACATTTAGCGAATGAACCAAAGCTTGCCGAAGCTTTATTACAAAGTAAAGTAAATAGTGTAGCTTATGAAACAGTAGAACTCGCTGATCATACACTTCCACTACTTTCTCCAATGAGTGAGGTTGCAGGAAGAATGGCAGCTCAGATTGGTGCACAATTTTTACAAAGAACAAATGGTGGTATGGGTGTATTGCTTGGTGGTGTACCTGGTGTCGAGAAAAGTGAAGTAGTTATTATCGGTGGCGGAATTGCTGGAACAAATGCAGCAAAAATTGCTGTAGGACTTGGCGCTAATGTTACAATACTGGATATGAATTTGAAACGACTTCGCGAATTAGATGACATTTTTGGGAATCAAGTACAAACTTTAATGTCAAATGATTTTAACATCGAAATGGCTGTTAAAAAGGCCGATTTAGTCATAGGAGCTGTATTAATCAAAGGAGCAAAAGCACCAAAATTAGTTAAGGAGCATGTTATTAAACAAATGATTCCTGGTTCAGTTCTTGTGGATATTGCAATTGATCAGGGCGGGATTTTTGAAACTACCGATCATGTTTCTACACATGATAATCCAACATATGAAAAATATGGAGTTCTTCATTATGCAGTTGCTAATATGCCAGGAGCTGTTCCGCGGACATCTACCTTAGCGTTAACAAATGCTACCTTACCATTTGGATTAAAACTTGCGAATGATGGATTAGAAGAAGCTATAAAAAAAGATCCATACTTGCTTCGTGGTTTAAATACGTATCAAGGGCATATTACGTATAAAGCTGTTTCTGATTCTTTGGATTTACCTTATACAAATAGTGCAGAATTAATTTAATAAAAAGCAAACTTCCGCACGGAAGTTTGCTTTTTTTATTTGATAACTTGTAACGTTTTTGGAAACTCGGTTAGCACTTGAACACCGTCTTTTGTAACTACTAAATCATCTTCAATACGAACGCCAGCCACTCCAGGAACATAAATACCTGGTTCAATCGTAAATACCATATTTTCCTGCAATTCCATTTTATTTGTTTCTGTGATGGAAGGGAATTCGTGAACACTAGCACCTAATCCATGACCGAGGCGATGGGGGAAATAATCGCCATATCCAGCTTCACGAATAATATTCCTAGCAGTTAAATCGATATCACTTGCTTTTATACCAGCTTTTACTTTTTCAACAGCAGCTAGTTGTGCTTCTAAAACAGTATCGTAAATTTTTTTCTGTTCATCGGAAATGTCACCGAAAGCTACTGTACGTGTAATGTCAGAGCAATAGCCTTTATGGACAACCCCTAAATCAAATAAAACTAAATCGCCTTTTTGGATTTTAGTTTCGCCAGGAGTACCGTGTGGCAGGGCACCGTTTTTACCAGTAAGCACCATTGTATCGAAAGACATTGCGGTTACGCCTTTTTTCTTCATTTCATATTCGATTTTTGCCACAATTTCTGCTTCGGTTTTGCCTTCTGCGATTTCGTCTACGCCAACTTGTACCGCATAATCTGCTAATAAAGCTGCTTCTTTTAATATTTTTAGTTCGGCTTCTGTTTTTATAAGACGAATTTGCTCGATTTTGTGTTCAATCGGAATGAAAGAGCTGTCGGCGAATAAACCACCTAATTGTTCGTAGCGATCTACGCTCATATGTTTTTTCTCAATAGCAAATTTACTTGGATTTGCTATACGTTTTCTGATTTCGTCTGCAATGATTGTGAAAGGGTTCTCGGTATCGTTATATCCATACGCAGGGTGTGTCCAGTCGCCGCCACGAACATCTTCTACTTCAAGAGCCGGCGTAAATAGAAAAGGTTCGTTATCTGGGAAGACAGCTAAGCCAAGTACACGCTCATGTGGCTCACTATGATAACCTGAGAAATAGGCGATGTTCTCTGGATCTGTTAAAAATGCCACCTCGGCACCTTGGTCTTTTAACCAGTTTTGTAAGATATCGATATTTTTTTCCATAATTGTACCTTCTTTCCAATTGATTTCTATTTCATGATAACATGTGGAGGAAATATTTTGCTAATAAACGCCTCCTAGTTTACGAGGTGTTATATATTAGTTTATAATAAATAGTGGTACAATAATACACGTAAAATAATTAATCAGGAAGGAAGTTTTTACTATGAAGATTTCATTTCATGGTCAATCTTGTATTAAAATAATTACTGGAAATACAACTATTTTAGTTGATCCATTTATTTCTGGGAATGAAAAGTGTGATTTAAAAGCAGAAGAGCAAATGCCAGATTTTATTGTTCTGTCGCATGGGCATGATGATCATGTCGGTGATACAGTTGAAATTGCTAAGAATTCTGGAGCAACAGTCATTTGTAATGCAGATTTAGCTGCATTTTTAGCTGTAGAAGATGGTCTTGAGAATATTGCGGCAATGCATATTGGTGGGAAAAGACAGTTTAGTTTTGGGCAAATAAAGTTAACGCAAGCTTTTCACGGATCACAGACAGTTCGAGATGGTCGCATTGTTAACCTTGGTTTCCCAACCGGAATTGTATTTACGATAGAAGATAAAAATATTTATTTTGCAGGGGACACTGGTTTATTTTCTGATATGAAATTAATTGGTGAATTAACCCCGTTAGATGTTGCTTTTTTGCCAATTGGGGATAATTTTACAATGGGACCGGAAGATGCGGCGATTGCAGCACGATTTTTACAAGCGAAATTAGTTGTTCCAATGCATTACAATACATTTCCTTTGATTGCGCAAGATCCGCACAAATTTGTTGCATCGCTTGATAAGGGGATAACTGGCAAAGTACTTGAAATTGGGGAAGGTATCGAAATCTAACAAAATAGGAATGGGTGAACGAGTCGTGGCCACAAAACATGAACAGATTTTAAAATACATTGAAAATCTTGCAGTTGGAGAAAAAATTTCTGTGCGAAAAATCGCAAAAAACTTATCTGTAAGTGAGGGTACCGCTTATCGGGCTATTAAAGACGCAGAAATAATCGGGTTTGTTTCCACCATTAAACGAGTGGGGACACTTCGAATTGAACGAAAACAAAAGGATAGTATCGAAAAATTAACTTTTGCTGAGATTGTGAACATGATTGATGGGCAAGTGTTAGGCGGTCGTGCTGGGCTTTACAAATCGCTTAATAAGTTTGTTATTGGTGCGATGACGGTGGAAGCGATGGAACGCTATACCGACGCTGGGAACTTATTAATTGTCGGAAATCGGGTGAGCGCTCATGAACTTGCTTTGAAACGTGGCGCGGCGGTACTGATTACTGGTGGATTTGATACGGACGACGAAGTAAAACAGTTGGCGGATGAGAAAGAATTGCCTATTTTATCGACTTCGTATGATACGTTTACGGTTGCAACGATGATTAACCGCGCGATTTATGACCAATTAATTAAAAAAGAAGTAGTATTTGTTGAGGATATTTTGACACCACTAGAAACAACTGCATTTTTATCTACGTCTGATAAAGTGGAAGATTGGCATAAAATGGAAGAGGCAACAGGCCACAGCCGTTTCCCTGTTGTTAACCGGGCGATGAGACTAACTGGGATGGTTACGAGTAAGGATATTCTAGAAAAAAATCCAAGTATTTCGATTGAACGAGTAATGACAAAAAATCCGTTAACCGTTGGACCGAAAATGAGCGTAGCCTCGGTGGCACACATGATGATTTGGGAGAGTATCGAAGTAATTCCGGTCGTTAAAGATGACTTAACTTTAATTGGTATCGTTAGCAGACAGGATATTCTAAAATCTATGCAAATGATTCAAAAACAACCGCAAGTCGGCGAAACAATTGATGATACGATTGCGAATCAGCTTTCCGAAAAAGCAGATACTGGCGAAGAGGCAGATTACGAATTTAAAGTAAGCCCCCAAATGACTAATTCGCTTGGAACATTATCGTACGGTGTATTTACCCAAGTGGTCTGCGAAGTCGTACAGCAAAAACTATTTTCTATGAAGAAACGGAATGTAGCGATTGAAAATGTAACAATGTATTTTCTAAAACCTGTTCAAATGGACGCGACGATTGTCATTAAGCCGCGAATTTTGGAAATGGGGCGTAAAGCCGGGAAGTTAGATGTAGAGCTTTATTTAGAAGGGATTTTGACCGGAAAAGCTATTGTCGCTTGTCAAATGATGGAACGTTAAAAAGAAATAGAGGCGAAACAATGAAAAGTGAGATTTTACAACAAATAAAACAATATGAAACGATTATTTTGCATAGGCATGTACGTCCTGACCCAGATGCATACGGTTCGCAAATGGGACTTGCAGAAATTATCCGAGCTAGTTTTCCAGAGAAAAAAGTTTACTCGGTTGGTAATGATGAAGTGTCGCTCCAATTTTTAGGTGCAGTAGATGAAATAGCCGATGAAGTATATAAAGATGCGCTTGTAATTGTGTGTGACACCGCAAACCAAGAGCGGATTTCAGACGGGCGGTTTAACCTCGGTAAAGCACTAATCAAAATTGACCACCATCCAAATGATGATGCTTATGGTGATTTACTTTGGGTTGATACGACTGCTTCTTCTTGTAGCGAAATGATTGCTGCTTTTTGGGAATCATTTTCAGAAGAGTTAATTCTAAATGAAACAGCTGCAAGACTCCTCTATGCTGGAATTGTTGGTGATACTGGACGGTTCTTGTATCCAAGTACAACAGAAGAAACTTTACTTCTATCCTCGTATTTAGTAACATTTCCATTTGATCGTCCGGCGCTTTACCGTGAATTATATGAGCTACCAAAAAATACAGTGAAGCTTTCAGGGTATATTTTGCAAAACTTTGTTATGGATGAAAATGGCGCTGCAACCGTTTATTTAAGTGATACGCTTTTAAACGAGTTTGAAGTAGATCCGCGCGACGCTTCCGCACTTGTATCTTGCATCGAAAATGTGGAAGGAATTAAGGCGTGGATTATGTTCATTCAAGAAGGCCCGGTTTTCAGAGCGCGGTTACGTTCAAAAGGACCAGTTATTAATGAGCTAGCGAAAGAATACGGTGGAGGCGGACACCCACTCGCTTCTGGCGCGACCCTTCATAATGAAGAAGAAATAAAAGAAATGACAGCAAAACTTGCACGCATCTGTGCGGCTAAATAAACAAGAAATAAAGCCAGTTTAACTAGCTGGCTTTATTTTTATATAAAAACACGAACACACTTTCTTTTTTTTAGCTTAACCGATATAATGGAAAAAGAGAGTTTTGAAAGGAGAGAGGATAGTGGGGTTTGTTCATTTACAAGTTGCGAGTGCTTATGATTTGCTTTCTAGTACAGCATCAATCGATAAGCTAATCGCTAAAGCAAAAGAATACCATTATCCAGCCTTAGCAATTACGGATAAAAATGTACTTTACGGAGTAGTTGAATTTTATCAAAAGTGTTTAGCGGCGGATATAAAACCAATTATCGGGATGACGGTGACAATACAAGGTTACTTAAATCCAATTAATTCATATGAGTTGATATTAATTGCGGAATCAACCGCTGGATATCATGAGTTATTAAAAATCGCAAGTGCCATTCAAACACGGGAAGAAGGTCCCGAATTGCCACAGAGTTGGTTGCGTGCGTATAGCAGTCATTTAATTGCTATTTCACCCGGCGCCAAGGGAGAAGTAGAGCGTCTTCTTATGGAAGAAAATCATGGGGGGGCACTAGAAGTTTACGAGAACTTAGTCAGTATTTTTGGCAAAGAATCCGTTTATTTATCAGCCCAAAAAGAAAACCCACGCCTTTTTGCCAAAATAGAAGCTTTTTCAGCAGAAGAAAAGGCTCCTGTTGTTGCAACGAAAGATGTCCAATATATGGAGCCAAAAGATGCTCAGGCTAAAGAAGTTTTGACTGCAATCCGTGATAATCGTACAGTAGATTGGGAGACGCTGCCACTCGCTGGTCCCAATTATTTTACTTCACAGGCTGAAATGGAGCGTGACTGGCAGACTGATTTCGAAAAACAGGCATGTCTCGAAACAGAGAAATTAGCCGAACGTTGTCACGTTGAAATCGCCTTAGATCAGCATTTATTGCCAAGATTTCCGTTAAACCAAGAACAAAATGCCTCAGATGTTTTAAGGCAAACGGCTTATGCTGGCTTGAAAGAACGGGATTTATTAGCAAAAGAATATCGCGAACGTTTAGATTATGAGCTAAACGTTATTACAGAGATGGGGTTTGCAGATTATTTCTTAATTGTTTGGGATGTTATCCGTTATTCTCGAGAAGCAGGAATTTTAACTGGACCAGGTAGGGGGTCTGCGGCAGGGTCGCTTGTTTCCTATGCGCTTAGAATTACCGATGTCGATCCAATTCGTTATAACTTGCTATTTGAACGATTTTTAAACCCAGAAAGAATAACAATGCCTGATATTGATTTAGATTTTCCAGATAATCGCAGGGATGAAGTAATTTCTTATGTCGTATCTAAATACGGAGAGGCGCACGTTGCCCAAATTGGTACATTCGGGACCTTAGCTGCTAAAGCGGCGATTCGTGATACTGCGAGAAGCTTTGGTTTAAATTCGGTCCTATTATCAGAATGGTCGAAGTTAATTCCAAGTCAATTAGGCATCACCTTACAAAAAGCCTTCCAAGAAAGTCCACGACTGGAAAATCATATTAAAAGCTCCAAAGAAAACGAAATGATATGGGAAGTAGCTTGCCAACTCGAAGGTTTACCGCGCCATATTTCGACGCATGCTGCCGGGATTGTTATTAGCGATAAGCCCCTCGTTGAACAAGTTGCGCTTCAATTAGGTAGCGGAGATGCTAGATTGACCCAGTTTGCTATGGGGGAATTAGAAAAAATCGGCTTACTTAAAATGGACTTTCTTGGGCTCAGAAATCTGAGTTTACTTGATCGTGTTTTAAAATCAATTAATTATACTCGAGAAACGCCGCTAACTTTAGCAGATATTTCTTTAGAAGATAAAAAAACATTAAAACTGTTTCAAACAGGCGATACGACAGGCGTATTCCAATTTGAGTCAGACGGGATTCGCCGAGTGCTCCGAAAATTAAAGCCGACTTCTTTTGAAGATGTTGTGGCTGTGGATGCACTTTACCGCCCAGGACCAATGGAACAAATTGATACGTTTATTGCTAGAAAGCATGGAAAAGAAAAAATTCAATATCCACATCCAGATTTAGCGCCTATTTTAGAAGTGACTTATGGCGTTATCGTCTATCAAGAACAAATTATTCAAGTAGCTAATCAGATGGCTGGTTTTTCACTAGGAGAAGCAGATTTATTAAGACGAGCTGTCAGCAAGAAAAAAGCGGATGTTTTAAACGAGCAAAGACTTCATTTTGTTGAAGGAGCTAAAAATAAAGGGTATTTAGAGAGTAGTGCTAATCAAGTTTACGACATGATTGTCCAATTCGCGAATTATGGGTTTAACCGGAGTCATGCAGCTGCTTACTCAAAGATCGCTTTTCAATTAGCCTATTTAAAAGCACATTTTCCAGCGGCATTTATGTCGTCGCTTCTTAGTTCTGTTTTTGGAAACGATGATAAAATTTCCCAATATATTACAGAAGCAAAGAACTACGGTATCAACATGTTAGCACCAAGTATTAATCATAGTAATTATTACTTCCAAATGGAAAACGAGACCTCAATCCGTTATAGTTTCCGGGTTATTCGAAAAGTACCAACAAAATTTATTTTAGAAATCATCAATGAACGGAAGAAAGCACCATTTAAAGACTTCTTTGACTTTTGTGAAAGAATGCCTCACAAAATGCTCTCAGAAACGGTTTTAGAAGCGCTTGTTTTTTCTGGTTGTTTTGATGAATTTGGTGAAGACCGGGCAACTATATTAGCAACAATAGATGCAGTACTGCAATACATTTCATTACTCGGAGAAGATTCAAAAGGTATGAATCTTTTTGCAGAAGATGATGAGTTTTTGAAAAAAATGAAACCTCGTTACCGGAAAACCGCGCCAATTTCGATTGACGAAAAATTAGAAAAAGAAAAATTATATACGGGTCAATACGTTTCGGCACATCCAGTATCATATTATCAAAACAAATTACAAAACCTTGCTATTACAAAGTTAGCGAGTGTTGTTTCTGGAAAAATCTATCAAGTTGCAGCCTATGTTCATGAAGTGAAGTCTATTCGAACTAAAAAAGGGGAAACGATGTGCTTTTTGACGATTAGTGATGAATCGAAAGAACTAAGTGCTGTGATGTTTCCTGAAAGCTACCGAAAATACGCCAATTTTGCTCAAAAAGGAGAAATTCTTTTTCTTAAAGTGAAAGCAGATACGAGGAATGGAGAACTTCAATTAATTATCAATGAAGCTTCAGATTTAAAAGAAATGAAAGCTCCAGTAAGGCTATTTCTAAAGGTTACGGAACCACTGCAAATGGAGCAAATAAAACCGATTTTAGCGCGACATAAAGGAGATAGCAAAGTTATTATTCACCAAGCAATAACCAAGCAAACAACGGAACTTAAAAATATTCAAGTTACACCATCAAATGAGCTGCAAGAAGCACTGTTGAAGTTGCTTGGTAAAGAGAATGTAGTGTTTAAGTAATCTTAGACTTTCTATATTTATAGAAAGTATGTTATAGTTTAACGTGGAAAACAATATTGCGCAGTCTGTCCAGTTGTAATTCGGATAGACTGGCATTTTGTCTTCTTGTGGAAAAATGCGATGGATTTATGTTTCATGTCTTTATTCATTTTTTATTTTTACAACATTAAGAATCGTTAATAACCACAATAGAAAGCGTAAATGGGGAGGGTTATCCTTGCTAGGAGACTTGTTTACAAAACCAAAAAAGAGAAAATATGCCACAATTCCTTCTGATGGGACAAAAGCAGATGTTCCAGAAGGTATTATGACAAAATGTCCAGAATGCAAAAAAATAATGTATACCAAAGAATTGCAAAAGAATCTTATGGTATGTAATTATTGTGGTTTTCACCATCCAATTGGTGCTACAGCTAGAATTGATATGTTAGTTGATGCAGGCTCTTTTGAAGAGATTGATGCTAATTTAACGACTGCGAATCCACTTGGTTTTGAAAATTATATGGATCGAATTGAGAAAGATAAGCAGAAGAGTGGTTTGAATGAAGCGATTGTTACTGGTCATGCTACGATTGATGGTAATCCGCTTGTGATTGCTGTTATGGACTCACGCTTTAGAATGGCGAGTATGGGTTCCGTTGTCGGCGAAAAAATTCTTCGTGCAGTAGAGGAAGCTGATAAATCAAGTAAACCATTTGTAATTTTCACTGCTTCTGGTGGTGCTCGTATGCAAGAGGGAATGCTTTCACTTATGCAAATGGCGAAAACTTCCGCCGCATTTAAACGATTTAGTAATCACGGTGGACTTGTCATTACGGTAATGACGCATCCGACTACTGGTGGCGTTTCTGCTAGTTTTGCATCACTTGGAGATTATAATTTTGCGGAACCCGGCGCACTTATCGGTTTTGCTGGTCGCCGAGTGATTGAGCAAACTGTTCGTGAAGAATTACCAGAAGACTTCCAAACAGCGGAATTCTTATTAAAGCATGGACAATTAGATGACTGTATTTCACGACTTGATTTACAAAATAAATTAAGCTTTATTTTAAAAATCCATGTGAAAACACCTGAAGTTGGAGGTGAATCTGATGGCGAATGAAATGGAATTTGAGAAGCCAATTTTAGAATTAAAAAGTAAAATCGCTGACTTAAAGGAATATAATGAGACTTCTGATGTTGATTTGACTAATGAAATTGAAAAGCTAGAAAAACGCTTAACTAAGTTAGAATCCAGCATCTATAGCAATATGACTGCTTGGGATAAATTTCAAGTAGCTCGCCATCCGGACAGACCTACTACACTTGATTATATTTCGCTTTTATTTGAAGACTTTATGGAACTTCACGGGGATCGTGCATTTGGTGACGATGCTGCAATTGTTGGTGGTATCGCCACTTTCAAAGGTATTCCTGTGACAGTTATTGGACACCAACGTGGTAAAGATACAAAAGATAATCTGCACCGTAATTTTGGTATGCCTCATCCTGAAGGTTTCCGTAAGGCACTACGTTTGATGAAACAAGCAGATAAATTTGGTCGACCAATTATTTGTTTCATCGATACAAAAGGCGCTTATCCTGGTCGAGCTGCAGAAGAACGGGGCCAAAGTGAAGCAATTGCTAGAAATCTTTATGAAATGAGCGATATGAAAGTACCGATTATTTCTATTGTTATCGGTGAAGGTGGAAGTGGTGGTGCACTTGCTCTTGGTGTTGGAAATCAAATTTTCATGCTTGAAAATGCGGTTTTCTCTGTTATTTCACCAGAAGGAGCTGCAGCCATTTTATGGAAAGATGCTAGTCAAGCAAAAAAAGCAGCCGAATCTATGCGGATTACAGCTGGTGATTTATTTGAACTTGGCATTACAGATGGAATCATTCCAGAAGTAAAAGGCGGTGCACACCGAGATTTAACAGCACAAGCCGAAGAAATTAACAAAACTATCACGAAGTCTTTACATGCTCTAATGGCATTTTCTGAGGAACAATTAATGGAACAACGTTATGAAAAATTCAAGAAAATCGGCGTATATGAGACTTTATAAATAAAGAAAGAAGCGGATTTCCTAAAATATGGAAATTCGCTTCTTTGGTATATGCCAAATGGGGAAAGAAAGTTTATTCGTTCACAAGTATAGACCAATTATATTTATATAAGCTATAAAGCCGTTTTTTGGTCAAATCGGAATAGACCGATATAAGAAAGCGCATATGCAAGCGGTTACGCTTTAAAAAAGTGCTTTGTTGGAGCTTTTCATTTGACCTTTTTTCATGTAGAATAAACACATGTGATGAAAAACAATATCATTGTCTGAGGTGGTAAGTAAAATGAAACGAATTGCAATTTTAACAAGTGGAGGAGACGCTCCAGGAATGAATGCAGCCACTCGTGCTGTTGTACGGAAAGCAATCTATGAAGGACTCGAAGTTTACGGTATTAACTATGGCTTTTTAGGGCTAGTCAATGGCGATATTCGTAAATTAGAATTAGGTTCTGTTGGTGATTTACTTCACCGCGGAGGTACATTCCTTTATTCCGCAAGATATCCTGAATTTGCTACAGAAGAAGGACAACTTAAAGGAATTGAACAATTGAAAAAACATCAAATCGATGGTTTAGTTGTAATCGGTGGAGATGGTTCTTACCACGGAGCGGAAGCACTTACAAAACGTGGTTTCCCAACTATTGGTATCCCAGGAACTATTGATAATGATATTTCTGGAACTGATTTTACTATTGGTTTTGATACAGCTTTAAACACTGTTCTTGATGCACTTGATAAAATCCGTGATACAGCTACTAGTCATGAACGTACTTTCATTATTGAAGTTATGGGTCGTGATGCTGGTGATATCGCTCTTTGGTCTGGTCTTGCTGGTGGCGCTGAAGCTATCATCGTTCCAGAAGAAAGCTTTAATATGGATGATGTCGTGGATCGTTTGAACAAAGGTCGCGAACGTGGTAAAAAACACAGTATTATCGTCGTTGCTGAAGGTGTAATGTCCGGTAACGAATTCGCTAAACAATTAGCTGAATATGGCGATTATCATGCACGTGTAACTGTTCTTGGACACGTTCAACGTGGTGGTAGCCCGACTGCATTTGACCGTGTACTTGCAAGTCGTCTCGGTGCACGTTCAGTAGAATTATTGTTAGAAAACCGCGGAGGATTAGCTGTTGGAATCCGTGAAAATAGAATTGTCGAAAATGACATTAGTGAGATTTTGAAAGAAAAACACACTCTTGATCAAAAATTATTTGATCTTGCATCTATTTTGTCGATTTAAAACGGCTGAAGAGCTGGCTGCCATGACAAAGCATGGTAGCCTTTCTTTGTGAAAAATTTTAGTAACGTATAAAAAATAGACTTTGAGAAAAAAGAGAAGTCAATTGTTAATTAAGCGTGCTGTAGCAATCCGGAAAACGTTTTCTTGTTATCGTTACCATGCTTCACAATTTGCGCTCTTATTCACAAACTTACTTGTTTTGCAAGGTTGTGACTGGTAAAATAGGTAATATATGTTTATAATAAATACGAATGAATAGCTAAGTTCTAGGAGGAGTAATAACATGAAAAAAACGAAAATTGTTTGTACAATTGGTCCTGCAAGTGAATCAGTTGACACTTTAGTTCAGTTGATCGAAGCAGGAATGAACGTAGCACGTCTTAATTTCTCTCACGGAGACTTTGAAGAGCACGGTGCGCGTATTGTAAATATCCGTGAAGCATCGAAAAAAACTGGTAAACAAGTGGCTATCTTACTTGATACAAAAGGTCCAGAAATCCGTACAAACGACATGGTCGGCGGAAAATTAGAATTCCAAACAGGTGATGTTGTACGTGTTTCTATGACTCCTGTTGAAGGAACAAAAGAAAAATTCTCCGTAACTTACGGCGAACTTTATGATGACGTAGAAATTGGTTCTTCCATTTTACTTGATGACGGCTTAATCGGCCTTGAAGTAATCGAAAAAGACGAAGCTAATCGCGAACTAGTTACTAAAGTACTTAACCCAGGTGTACTTAAAAATAAAAAAGGTGTTAACGTACCTAACGTTTCTATCAACCTACCAGGAATCACAGAAAAAGATGCTGCTGATATCCGCTTTGGTTTAGAACAAGGTATTGACTTTATCGCTGCATCTTTTGTACGTCGTGCTACAGATGTTCTTGAAATTACTAAAATTTTAGAAGAGCACAATGCAACTCACGTACAAATCATTCCTAAAATCGAAAACCAAGAAGGCGTTGACAATATTGACGAAATCTTACAAGTATCTCAAGGTCTAATGGTTGCTCGTGGTGACCTTGGTGTTGAAATTCCAGCTGAAGAAGTTCCGATTGTACAAAAAGAACTTATCAGAAAATGTAATAAACTTGGTAAACCTGTTATTACTGCAACACAAATGCTTGATTCCATGCAACGCAACCCACGTCCAACTCGCGCTGAAGCAAGTGACGTAGCCAATGCGATTTTTGATGGAACTGATGCAATTATGTTATCCGGTGAAACAGCTGCTGGGGATTATCCAGTAGAAGCAGTTAAAATGATGGCGAAAATCGCTGTTCGTACAGAAGAAGTACTAGTTGCTCAAGATAAATTTGCACTTAAACTTCACGAAAATACGGATATGACAGAAGCTATCGGTCAAGCAGTTGGCCATACTGCGAAAAACCTAAATGTACAAACTATCGTTGCTGCGACTCAAAGTGGTCACACAGCTCGTATGATTTCTAAATACCGTCCAAAATCTCATATCGTTGCTGTAACATTCAACGAACATGTATACCGTGGATTAGCTCTTTCTTGGGGTGTATATCCTCGTCTAGCTACTCCTGTTAGCAATACTGACGAAATGTTCGACCTTGCAGTAAAAGAATCTCTTGCTTCAGGCGTAGCGAAACAAGGCGATTTAATCATCATTACTGCTGGTGTTCCAGTTACAGAAAGCGGAACAACAAACGTTATGAAAATCCAGTTAATTGGTGAAAAAGTTGTTAAAGGCCAAGGTATTGGCAGCAAATCTGTTATCGGTAAAGCAATCGTTGCTAAATCCAATGCAGAAGCACTTGAAAAAGCAGAAGAAGGCGGAATCTTAATCGTTAAAACAACGGATAAAGAAATGCTACCTGCATTCGAGAAAAGTGCAGCAGTTGTTGTGGAAGAGGGCGGCTTGACTAGCCACGCAGCAGTTGTAGGAATCAACCTTGGCATTCCTGTCATCGTTGGCGCTAAAGATGCAACATCCCTTGTAAAAGACGGTGAAATCATCACTGTTGATTCTCGTCAAGGCGTTGTGTATAACGGCAAAACAGCCACACATTAATAGTTAACTTTTTAAAAGCGTCCCGCATGCGGGACGCTTTTTTTATGCGCACGCCTGTATTGTTTTTCGATTACGCCAAAATAGGTTATAATAGAGAGTAAGTATTGGAGTTGATTTTATGAGAAAATTTATTCTTTATTGGGCTTTATATGGCTTAATTGAGTTAATTATGTACGTTTGGTTATTCCAAGTAATTGGCTTTTGGCCACTTCTTTTTATTCAAATAGCTTCAAGTGCTTTTGGTATTTTTATTTTCAAACGTCTTGGAGGCAATCTTTTCCGAAATTTACGAGATGGACGGACCGTAGCCCCGTATTTATTGGATAGTCTGTGTTTTTTTATCGCTGGTTTTTTATTAATTATTCCAGGTGTTATAACAACCATACTTGGGCTACTCATTTTTATTCCGTTTTCCCGCAAATTATTAAAACCTAAATTAACAAAATGGCTTGGAAATCAAAAGAAACATACGCAATATTATTATTTTGATATGTAATGAAAACCTCTATGGGAAAAACTTTCTATAGAGGTTTCATTGAAAAAAGGGTAATTCATTTTCCTTATGGCATTTTAGTATTACTATAAGGTATGTTTATGATATAATAATTGTTATCTCGCTTCCTAGATGCGTGATATTGAAAGGTGACTTAATATGTTTACGGAAAGTATGTTATTTTTACTTCTTTTTTTACTTCTCGGACTTATAGCAAAAAATAATTCGCTTATTATTGCCGTAGCTGTCGTTATTCTATTGAAGTTATTTCATGTTGATGGCAAAGTAATGGAAATGATTCAAGCCAAAGGAATTAATTGGGGCGTCACGATTATTACTGTTGCCATCTTAATTCCAATTGCGACAGGTCAAATCGGCTTTAAAGATTTAATTGACTCTTTTAAATCGGCAGCTGGCTGGATTGGTCTCGGGGCAGGGATTGCTGTTTCTATTTTAGCGAAAAAGGGTGTAGGCTATATGGCCGTTGATCCACAAGTAACTGTTTCACTTGTATTTGGCACCATTTTGGCAGTAGTGCTTTTCAGAGGGATTGCTGCTGGACCGGTAATTGCAGCTGGTATTGCGTATATGGCAATGCAGTTAGTTGCATTCATAAAATAAATACATACGTAAAAAAGGATAAAAGGAGGAAACGAAATGACGTTATCTAAAGGGTTGGAAAATGTATATGTGGCTGAGACTTCCATTAGTTCTATCATTGATGATATGTTAACTTATGTTGGTTACGGTATAGATGATTTGATGGAAAATAATGCTTCTTTTGAAGAAGTGATTTACTTATTATGGCATTTACGCTTACCTAATAAAGAAGAATTTAAAAAATTTAAATTAGAAATTCAAGAAAATATGGCAGTATCTGAAACCATTATTACAAGTTTAAGAATGCAGAATCATCAAAAATTGCATCCAATGAGCGTTTTAAGAACAACAGTTTCCATGCTCGGTGTATTTGATACAGAAGCTGAATTAGATGATGGGGAAGCAGTTTACCGCAAAGGCTTGCGTCTTCAAGCAAAAATGCCAACCATAGTTGCTGCTTTTTCAAGAATTCGTCGCGGGCTTGATCCGATTCCGCCAAGAGAAGATTTAAATATGGCAGCAAATTTTCTTTATATGATTACAGGAGAAGAAGCAGATGAATTATCGGTAGAAGCGATGAATAAAGCACTTGTACTGCATGCTGACCATGAGTTTAATGCGTCTACTTTTACAGCGAGGGTTTGTGTGGCAACGCTTTCGGATGTTTATTCCGGCGTAACTGCTGCGATTGGTGCGCTAAAAGGTCCACTTCACGGCGGCGCTAATGAACGTGTATTTGATATGCTAGAAGAGATTGATCAAGCTGGCGATGTACGTAATTATATCCAAGAAAAAATCGATACTAAACAAAAAATCATGGGCTTTGGTCATCGTGTTTACCGAGGCGGGGATCCGCGTGCGCAACATTTGCGTGAAATGTCCAGAAAGTTAACTGCCGAAAAAGGCGAAGAGAAGTGGTTTGATATTTCGCTACAAGTAGAAGAATCAGTTTGGGAATTAAAACATTTAAAACCGAATGTCGATTTTTATTCTGCCTCCGTTTATCATGCGCTTGGTATTGACCGGGATTTATTTACATTAGTATTTTCCGTGAGTCGTGTTTCCGGTTGGTTAGCGCACATTTTTGAACAATATCGTGATAATCGTCTTATTCGTCCCCGTGCTATCTACGTTGGACCTGAAAATAGAAGTTATTTACCTGTAGAAGAACGAATTTAATGGAGGAGGAACAAACTTTATGAGTCAAAAAATTCAAGTAGAAAATGGTGTGCTAAAAACACCAAACAATCCAGTCATTCCTTTTATTGAAGGGGACGGAACTGGCCCAGACATCTGGGCAGCTGCGAAACGCGTTTTAGATGCCGCAGTAAAAAAAGCTTACAATGGTGAAAAAGAAATCGCTTGGAAAGAAGTATTAGCTGGTGAAAAAGCATTTAAGCAAACGGGTGAATGGTTACCACAAGAGACTTTAGATACAATTGACGAATATTTGATTGCTATTAAAGGACCACTTACAACTCCGATTGGTGGAGGTATTCGGTCATTAAATGTTGCTTTACGTCAAGAACTAGATTTATATGTATGTTTACGTCCAGTTCGTTATTTCAAAGGCGTACCATCACCTGTAAAACGTCCTGAAGATACAGATATGGTCATTTTCCGTGAGAATACAGAAGATATTTATGCAGGCATTGAATTTAAAGAAGGTAGCGAAGAATCAAAAAAACTAATAGCCTTCTTAAAATCTGAATTTGGCGTTGATAAAATCCGTTTCCCGGAAACTTCTGGTATTGGCATTAAGCCAATTTCCAAAGAAGGAACAGAGCGCTTAGTTCGTTCCGCGATTGAATATGCAATTAAAGAAGGTCGTAAATCATTAACGCTCGTACACAAAGGGAATATCATGAAATTCACAGAAGGAGCTTTCAAAAACTGGGGCTATGAGTTATGTGAACGCGAATACGGCGATAAAGTATTTACTTGGAATGAGTATAATCGTATTAAAGAAGCAGAAGGAACAGAAGCTGCTGATGCGAAACAAAGAGAAGCGCTTGCTGCTGGGAAAATTTTAGTGAAAGATTCCATTGCAGATATATTCTTACAACAAATCTTAACTCGTCCAGCTGAATTCGATGTTGTGGCTACGATGAATTTAAATGGAGATTATATTTCTGATGCACTTGCTGCTCAAGTAGGTGGAATTGGTATTGCTCCAGGAGCGAACATTAATTACTTAACAGGCCATGCGATTTTTGAAGCAACACATGGTACTGCTCCGAAATATGCTGGTCTTGATAAAGTAAATCCTTCATCGGTGATCTTATCTGGGACACTTCTTCTTGAACATATTGGTTGGGGTGAAGCAGCAGCCTTAATTAATCAGTCAATGGAAAAAACCATTGCTGCGAAAACGGTAACCTATGATTTTGCTCGATTAATGGACGGGGCGACAGAAGTTAAATGTTCGGAATTTGCGGATGAATTAATAAAAAACTTCTAAAATACTTCATCTTTAAACTCTAAAACTAGTCTGTAATTGTACATTTAATCATAAAAGTACGTTTTTAAAACAAACCATTTAATCCCATTCGGATAAGTGGTTTGTTTTTATGTTCCTATGGTAAAATAGACACAAGTGAATGATTATATCGAGGAGGATATCCCTGTGAATAAATTAGTATTAATTGATGGAAATAGTATCGCGAATCGCGCTTTTTATGCGTTACCGCTTTTAAATAACGATAAAGGTGTTTACACAAATGCGGTGTATGGATTTGCGATGATGTTGATGAATGTACTCGAAAAAGAAAAACCCAGCCATGTGCTCGTTGCATTTGATGCTGGTAAAACAACTTTTAGACACACAACATTTAAAGGTTATAAAGGTGGACGTCAAAAAACCCCGAGTGAGTTATCTGAACAATTTCCATTCATCCGAGAACTTTTAACGGCGTATGATATTCCGCAATATGAACTTGCTAATTATGAGGCAGATGATATTATCGGAACGTTGACAAAAAAAGCGGAAGCAGATGGAATGGAAGTTGCTATCATTACCGGAGACCGCGATTTAACGCAATTAGCTTCTGAAAAAACAACGGTTTATATTACTAAAAAAGGTATAGCCGATATGGAAACCAACACACCAGAAACACTAAAAGAAAAATACAATCTAACTCCTGAACAAATTATTGATATGAAAGGCTTAATGGGTGATTCATCCGATAATATCCCTGGAATTCCAGGTGTCGGTGAAAAAACAGCCTTAAAACTGTTACATGAATTTGGTGGATCCGTGGAAAGCGTGTTAGAACATGCCGAAGAAATTTCTGGAAAAAAACTAAAAGAAAAAGTGCTGGAAAATAAAGAATTAGCTATTTTAAGTAAAGAGTTAGCTACAATCAATGTGGATTCACCGATTGAATGCACGGTGGAAAGCACGAAATATGAAGGCTTTCAAACGGAAAAAGTTATCCCTTTATTAAAAGAAATGAATTTTACAACACTTTTGAAAAATATCGAAGGTGATACGCCTGAGGAATCGAAAGAACTAAAAGAATTGTCTTTTGAAATCGTAACGGAATTAAAAGAACAACACTTTGGTGGGAAAACCGCGCTTTATGTGGAGCTAGAAAATGATAATTACCATACAGCAAACTTCATCGGGCTGACAGTTCATTCCAGTCAAGGAACATATTTCTTTACAAAAGAAACAGCTGAAAGTAGTGAGGCATTCCGCAAATGGGTAGAAAGTGAACAAACAAAAGTAGTGTATGATGCGAAGAAAACTATGGTGGCGATGAATCGTATTGGTTTTGCTATTTCGGGCATCACATTTGATATTATGTTAGCCTCTTATTTATTAAACCCATCTGATTCCATTGATGATTTTACAAGTGTAGCAGTGAGGCATGACTACACTGAAGTAGAGACAGATGAGACGATTTATGGAAAAGGTGCTAAACGAAGCACACCGGAAGAGAGTATTGTTGCAGCTCATCTTGCTAGAAAAGCAGTAGCGATTGCTGGTTTAGAAAAGAGATTGGTAGATGATTTAGAGAAAAATGAACAATTAGCTTTAATGGACGACCTCGAGTTACCATTAACTTTTGTTTTAGCAGAGATGGAAATGCAAGGTGTTAGCGTAGACACAGCTCGTCTTGAAAATATGAAAGTTGAACTAGCTGGCAGACTGAAAACCTTAGAAGAGTCTATTCATTCACTAGCTGGTGAAAAATTCAACATCAATTCACCAAAACAACTAGGTGTGATTTTATTTGAAAAGTTGGAACTCCCTCCAGTCAAGAAAACAAAAACAGGATATTCGACAGCCGCGGATGTACTGGAAAGCTTATCAGGTAAACATGCAATTATTGATGAAATTTTATTATATCGTCAACTTGGTAAAATTCAGTCCACCTACATCGAAGGACTACTTAAGGTGACAGACAAAGACACACATAAAGTCCATACACGTTTCAACCAAACTTTAACGCAAACAGGACGTTTAAGTTCAGTTGATCCGAACTTACAAAATATCCCAATTCGTTTAGAAGAAGGTCGTAAAATCAGACAAGTTTTCGTACCAAGTAAACCTGGTTGGAAAATGTTTTCGGCCGATTATTCTCAAGTTGAGTTGCGAGTTTTAGCACATATTTCTGAAGATGAGAATTTAATTTATGCATTTAAACACGACTATGATATTCATACAAAAACAGCAATGGATGTGTTTCATGTCGAGCAAGATGAAGTAGATTCGTTAATGCGTCGTCAAGCCAAAGCAGTAAACTTTGGAATTGTATACGGTATTAGTGATTATGGGCTTTCTCAAAACCTTGGTATTACGAGAAAAGAAGCAAAAGACTTTATTGATCGTTATTTTGTGAGTTACCCAGCTGTGAAAGAATATATGCAAGATATCGTTCGTTTTGCAAAAGAAAAAGGCTATGTAGAGACCATTTTACATCGTCGTCGTTATATTCCAGAAATCGTTAGCCGTAATTTCAATGTGCGGGGATTTGCTGAAAGAACAGCAATGAATACACCTATTCAAGGTAGCGCCGCGGATATTATTAAAAAAGCAATGATACTCATGAATGAACGCTTAAAATCTGAGAATTTAGAAGCAAAATTGTTACTTCAAGTGCACGATGAGCTTATCTTTGAAGCGCCTGAAGTCGAAATTGCAAAATTAGAAGAGATTGTACCTGATGTAATGGAAAATGCGGTAGAACTTTCTGTGCCACTTAAAGTTGATAGCGCATTTGGCGACACTTGGTATGACGCGAAATAAATAGAGAAACGGGGAGTTTATATATGCCAGAAATGCCGGAAGTAGAAAATGTCCGCGCAACATTACAAGAATTAGTCCCAGGTAAAAAAATAGATCAAGTGATTGTCCGTGTTCCCAAAATGATTGTAGCAACCCCACCCGATGAGTTTGTGCATATGCTTGTCGGGCAAGAAATAGAAGCAGTGCGCCGTCGCGGTAAATTCTTATTATTCGATTTAACAAACTGTACGATTTTATCTCATTTACGAATGGAAGGTAAATTTCGTTTAATGAACGAAAACGAGGAAGTCAGCAAGCATACTCATATTATTTTTCATTTTGAAGATCACACAGAATTGCGTTTTTTAGATGTACGGAAATTTGGCACGATGGAAGTCACCAATAAATACGGCGAAGGAGAGACACGCTCAATAAAAAAACTCGGTCCAGAACCACTAACTCCATCATTTACATTAACGGATTTTGCGACTGGCGTGAAAAAAACAAGCCGCGCTATCAAAACGGCTTTACTCGATCAAAAGTTAGTAGCTGGAGTCGGAAATATTTATGCGGATGAAATTTGTTTTGAAGCAAAGGTGCGACCGGAGAGAGCTGCCAACTTACTTTCTGACAAAGAAATCAAGCGTATTTTTGAAGCGACAAAAAGCATTATGAAAGAAGCTGTCGCTCTTGGGGGATCAACTGTCAGAACTTATGTGAATTCACAAGGAAAACTTGGACAATATCAAGATAAATTAAAAGTATATGGTAAAACGGGTGAGCCGTGTGTTATTTGTGGAACACCGATTGAAAAAATCAAATTAAATGGACGAGGGACCCATTTTTGCCCGAATTGCCAAAAATAGAAAGCGAGCTGAAATCATGGGGAAAACAATTGGATTAACGGGAAGTGTAGCTACAGGAAAATCTACGGTGAGTAACCTGATTCAGCAAGCTGGAATACCGTTAGTTGATGCAGACATTGCTGCTAGAAAAGTAGTTGAACCAGGCACAGAAGGACTGAAAGAAATCATTGCCTATTTTGGGAAAGAAATTTTACTTGCAGACGGCACTTTGAACAGAGCCAAAATAGGAGAAATTATTTTTAAAGATAAAGAAAAGCGTGAAAAGTTAAATGAAATTACGCATCCTCGTGTGAAAGACTACATGTTAGAAGCGCGAGAACATTTTTTTAAAGCAGGCGAGGAGATTGTCTTTTTCGATATTCCGTTATTATTTGAAAGTCATTTAGAATCGTTGGTAGATCAAATTATCGTTGTTTGGACCACGCCGGAAACAGAGTTGAAACGTCTGATGGAGCGAAATAATTTAACAAAAGAAGAAGCTTTAGCAAGGATTGATAGCCAAATGGGAATTGATGAAAAGGCCAAAAAAGCCGATTTTGTCATTGATAATAATGAATCGCTTGAAAAGACACAAAAACAAGTTCATACAATTATCGAACGTTTTGTAAAGAACAAATAGCCACCCTTACTTTCACATGGTATAATGAGGCATACAAATAAACAGATAGAGAAAGTTAGAGATAGGAGTGATTTTTTGTGAGATGTCCTACTTGTCAATATAATGGTACACGTGTTGTAGACTCAAGACCGGCAGATGATGGCAATTCCATTCGGAGACGGCGTGAATGTGAAAAATGTGGATTTCGTTTTACTACTTTTGAGAAGGTAGAAGAGAGTCCTTTAATAGTTGTGAAAAAAGACGGGGCAAGAGAAGAATTTGCTCGTGAAAAAGTGAGACGCGGCTTAATAAGAGCCTGCGAAAAACGACCAGTAAGTGCGGAACAGATTGAAGAAATTGTGAATGAAGTAGAGCGTGAACTAAGAAACATTGGTGACAGCGAAATTGCTTCTGATTTAATTGGTGAGAAAGTAATGAATAAATTAGCGAATCTCGATGAAGTAGCATATGTGCGCTTTGCTTCGGTTTATCGCCAATTTAAAGATATTAGCGTTTTTGTAGAAGAACTAAAAGATTTAATGGAAAAAAATAAAGATAGGTGAGTAAATTGACGGAATTTTGGATGGAGCTTCAAGCGGTAGACAGCTATCAAGTGAAAGCAAGTGGAATCTTGACCGGTGCCGACAGAAAAATTATTACGATGTTATATCAACCGCTAATGGGGGCGGAATGTTTAGCTTTGTACCAAACACTGTTTACAGAAGTCGAAGAAAACAGACTGTGGTCAGAAGCGCATTCGCACGTCCAACTTTTAAATATGCTTGATATTAGTATGAAAGCTTTATTCGAGGCACGGCTAAAATTAGAAGGCTTGGGTCTTTTAAAGAGTTATGTGAAGACCGAAAACGATCAACGCTTTTATATTTACGAAATTCTGCCACCGTTATCACCAGAAAAGTTTTTTTCAGATGGTCTATTAAATATTTACTTATATAGCAAAATTGGCAATGCACAGTTTCAACGTTTGCGTCGTTTTTTTGCGGACGAGGCATTTGACACAGATACATACAGCGAAATCACTCGTTCATTTCAAGATGTTTTTGAACCATTTAAAGGCGGTAGTAGTGCTGTTACGACGGAAACTAGCCAAAAGCTAGCAGACAAGGTCGCGCCAAAAGAAATTGAATTTGATGATGCGAGTTTTGACTTTAATTTATTTTTATCCTTGCTTTCACCCGGGATGATTTCTAGAGAAAAAATAACCAAAGAAGTGCGCCAAACCATTTTAAAATTAAATGGGATTTATCAAGTTTCTGAAAAAGACATGCCGAGTTATTTGTACCGAGCACTTGATGCAAATGGAGAGGTTGACATCGTTTATTTACGTAAAATCGTTCGCGAGGGCTATACTATTGAAAATGGTGCTCCACCAAAATTAAAAATGAAGCAGGAAACTATTGTAAATAAAGAACCAGAAGAAACGTTAAATGATGAAGAAGCGCTACAAGTATATTTAGAGAGCATTACCCCCTTTCAACTATTGGTAGATATTTCAGATGGTGCGGTTCCTGCTGAAACCGATTTGCGCGTCGTGGAAGAAGTTATGAATCAGCAAAATTTACCGGTGCCTGTAATGAATGTGCTAATCGAGTATGTTTTACTGCGGCTTGACCGGAAGCTTTCCAAGAATTACATGATGACAATTGCGGCTCACTGGAAACGAAAAAATGTAAAAACAGCAAAAGAAGCAATGGATCTCGCGTGGCAAGAGCACGAGAAATATAAACGACTTCAAGAAGAACCAGCCACACCAAAAACGAATAATTACAACCGAAATTATCAAAAAATAACTCGGAAAGAAATTTTGCCGGATTGGTTTGATAAGGAACAAGTTGCTCCAGCGGAAAATAAAATGACAGACAAAGAAAAACAAACACTCGAAGATCAAGTTCGCGAAATTAAAGAACGACTAAATAAAAGGTAGGTGAAGAAGATGGATAACATCGAAAGAACATTAGGACAGCTTTTTGAAGGACGCGACTTTGAAAAAGAATACCAAAGTTTAAAACAACAAGTTCTCCATTATCAACCAATTCAAGATTTTTTCAAAGAGCACAAAGAAGAGGTTACCGAGCAATTAGTTAATCAAAACTTGTCCAATTTATATGAATTCATGACACAACACAAAAAATTCACTGAACAGGAAGAAACTTTAATGCCCGGCTATGCGCCAAAACTGGTCCTTAATGGGGAATTCATCACTGTCACCTACTATCCGACGAAAGAGAAAATAGAAGAAGATAAACGCCGTGCAGTTGAGCGGAGAATTCGTTCTCTTTATATGCCAAAACAAGTAGTGGATGCGAATTTAGCGGACTTTTATACGGATGAAGAATCACGTCAATTAGCACTTGTTGAAGCTTATCAATTTTTAAATAATTATCCTCCGAAAAGTGGGAAGCGTGTGAAGGGATTATTTATTCATGGTAGCTTTGGGACTGGAAAATCATATTTGTTAGGCGCTCTTGCGAAAGAACTTGCTTTAAAAGGTATTTCAACGACACTTGTTTATTTACCCGAGTTCATGCGCGAAGTGAAACAGTCTATTTCGGATAATACTGTTGGCGAAAAAATCCAATTTGCGAAAGAAACCGAAGTATTAATGCTTGATGATATTGGAGCAGAATCAATGACAGCGTGGACACGTGATGAAGTGTTGGGTGCGATTTTACAATTTCGGATGCAAGAAGAATTACCTACGTTTTTCTCGTCTAATTACAATATGGATCAACTTGAGAATCATTTAATGTTTGCTCAAAACGGTACCGAAGAAAAACTAAAAGCTCGCCGAATCATGGAACGGGTGCGCTATTTATCGAAAGAGGTTAACTTAGAAGGTAAAAATCGCCGCTTCTAAAAAGTACTTGCAAATATATCTTATCGGGCTTATAATGTGAAGTAATATAAAACAAAGTGATGAAAAGGACAACCAATTTAACGGAAAATTATAGAGAGGAAGGGCTAGCTGGGAACCTTCTATTGGAACTTAAATTTGGACCACCTTGGAACTTCTATTAGGAACGTTTTTTTACTAGTAATAATAGACGGATCGCTCCGTTACAGGCGACAAGAGTGAAGTAGTTAGTTTTAGCTATTTCTGAATCTTGGGTGGAACCACGAGCATAAACTCGTCCCTTGAAAGTAGGAGGGATGGGTTTTTTATTTTGCCCTCCTAACCATAATTTAAAAAAAGAAAAGGAGAGATTAGTATGAAAATCACATTTCCAGACGGTGCTGTAAAAGAATTTGAGCCAGGCGTGTCAACAGCTGACATCGCGGCTTCCATCAGCCCAGGTCTAAAAAAGAAAGCACTCGCAGGTAAATTAAACGGGGAATTACTTGATTTAGTAACGCCAATCCATGAAGATGGCGCAATTGAAATCGTTACTCCAGACCATGAAGATGCACTTGGTATTTTGCGCCACAGTACAGCTCATCTAATGGCTCAAGCGCTAAAACGACTTTATCCAGATGTGAAATTTGGAGTTGGTCCAGCGATTGAATCTGGTTTCTACTATGATATTGATACAGAAGCTGTTATTAGTGATGAATCTTTAGTTGAAATCGAAAAAGAAATGCAAAAAATCGTGCGTGAAAATGTTCCAATTGAGCGCGAAGTTGTTTCTCGCGAAGAAGCAATTAAACGTTTTAAAGCAATTGGTGATCAATATAAATTAGAACTTATTGAGGCAATCCCAGAAGATGAAACAGTGACAATTTATACACAAGGTGAATTTTTCGACCTTTGTCGCGGTGTTCATGTTCCTTCTACTGGTAAAATTCAAGTATTTAAACTATTAAGTGTAGCTGGTGCTTACTGGCGAGGAGACAGCAACAACAAGATGCTGCAACGTATTTACGGTACAGCTTTCTTCGATAAAAATGGCTTAAAAGAATTTATCCAAATGCAAAAAGAAGCAAAAGAGCGAGATCATCGTAAATTAGGGAAAGAATTAGATTTATTTACAAATAGTATCGAAGTTGGACAAGGATTACCGCTTTGGTTACCAAAAGGTGCGACTATTCGCCGTGTTATCGAGCGTTATATCGTGGATAAAGAAGAACGTCTAGGTTACAATCACGTTTATACTCCAATTATGGCAAACGTGGAACTTTACAAAACAAGTGGGCACTGGGATCACTACCATGAAGATATGTTTCCAACTATGAAAATGGATAATGAAGAACTTGTTTTACGTCCAATGAACTGTCCACACCACATGATGATTTATAAAAATGATATCCACAGTTATCGTGAACTGCCAATCCGTATAGCAGAGCTTGGTATGATGCACCGTTATGAAATGAGCGGGGCACTTTCAGGATTACAACGTGTTCGTGGCATGACTCTAAACGATGCACATGTTTTTGTTCGCCCAGATCAAATTAAAGACGAATTCAAGCGCGTTGTGGAACTGATTTTAGAAGTGTATAAAGACTTTGATATTACAGATTATTCCTTCCGTTTAAGCTACCGTGATCCGAAAAATACAGAAAAATATTTTGACGATGATGCAATGTGGGAAAAAGCCCAAGCCATGCTTAAATCCGCCATGGACGAAATGGAGATGGATTACTTTGAAGCAGAAGGAGAAGCTGCATTTTACGGTCCAAAACTAGATGTTCAAGTAAAAACTGCCATTGGCAAAGAAGAAACACTTTCCACTGTACAACTTGACTTCTTACTTCCAGAACGCTTTGATTTAACTTACATCGGCGAAGATGGTGAAAAACATCGCCCAGTAGTTATTCACCGCGGAGTTGTATCTACAATGGAACGCTTTGTTGCTTACCTAATTGAAGAATATAAAGGCGCTTTCCCAACTTGGTTAGCTCCAGTACAAATGGAACTTATCCCAGTTAATGCCGACGCTCATTTGGATTATGCAAAAGGAGTCCAAGATAAATTACAACGTGCTGGACTTCGAGCGGAAGTAGATGACCGTAACGAAAAACTAGGATATAAAATTCGCGAAGCACAAACTAAAAAAATCCCGTACGCATTAGTGCTCGGGGATCAAGAAGTAGAAGCTGGTTCTGTAAACGTTCGTCGCTACGGCTCTAAGGATTCTGAAACAATGGACTTAGACGCCTTCATTGCACAAGTAGTAGCAGAAGTAAGTAAATACTAATCTGAAAAATACTGTCTCAAATGGGGCAGTATTTTTTCATGGTGCTTTTTTCCTCTTTTTCCGTTATACTAGTAAAAGATAATGAATAGAACAGGATGGACAATTATGGATGTAAATAATGTAGAACTAGTAATAAGCGCTGTTCGACCAGAACAATACCCTGAAACAGATTTTCCAGAATATGCACTTGCAGGTCGATCTAACGTCGGAAAGTCATCGTTTATTAATACGATGATTCGCCGTAAAAGTATGGCAAGAATTTCACAAAAACCAGGAAAAACACAAACGCTAAATTTTTATAAAATTGAAGAAGCACTTTTCTTTGTTGATGTACCAGGCTACGGTTTTGCTAAAGTGTCGAAAACCGAACGAGAAAAATGGGGTGTTATGATAGAAACGTATATCACTTCTCGCGAGCAACTTCGTGGTGTTATTCAAATTGTTGATTTACGCCATAAACCTACAGAAGATGACCGAATGATGTATGAATTTCTAAAGTATTATGATATTCCGGTTATCGTCGTAGCAACAAAAGCCGACAAAATCCCACGTAGCAAATGGCAAAAAAATGCTAAAATTGTGCGCGAAACACTAGATTTTGATTCGGACGACAAATTTGTCTTATTTTCTTCTGAAACAAAGATGGGAAAAGACGAAGCATGGCAGTTTATCAAAGAAGGAATGGAATAATAGAAGGAGTTGGAATGAAAAATCCAGCTCTTTTTTCCGTCTAAATACATAAACGGACTATTTGGTGTCCACATCGAAAAGTGGTAGAATGTATTAGAGTTCAATTTAATTTTAGGAGGATTATCGAATGTTTATTCTCACCATGGGGCTGAATCATCATACAGCACCAATCGACATCCGCGAAAAATTAGTTTTTAAAGAAACGGAAGAAGAAATGGCCTTAGTAACATTACTGCAGGAAAAAAGCATCCTCGAAAATGTTATTATATCGACATGCAATCGAACGGAAATTGTGGCAGTTGTCGATCAATTACATACAGGCAGATATTACTTAAAACGCTTTATGGCCAATTGGTTTCAAATGGATATGGATAAAATCGAGCCTTATTTGTTTTTTCATGAAGAAGTATTGGCTGTTAATCACTTATATAAAGTAACTGCGGGGCTCGATTCACTTGTACTCGGCGAAACGCAAATTCTCGGACAAGTAAAACATGCATTCGAAATCGCCAAGCAAACGGGCACAAC
Source organism: Listeria farberi (assembly GCF_014229295.1). Taxonomy (NCBI): domain Bacteria; kingdom Bacillati; phylum Bacillota; class Bacilli; order Caryophanales; family Listeriaceae; genus Listeria; species Listeria farberi. Next base: position 1,338,461 of record NZ_JAARZL010000001.1, on the reverse strand, counting down.
AGGAACACTTTTAAACAGACTTTTCCGGGAAGTAGTTACTTTTGCAAAAAAAGTACATCATCATACGAAAATTAACGAAAATGCCGTTTCGGTTAGTTATGCAGCTGTAGAAGTTGCAAAAAAACTATATGGCTCATTAGATAACAAAAAAATCGTCCTAATTGGAGCAGGGGAAATGAGTGAACTTGCTTTACAAAACCTTGCTGGAAGTGGCATTGCAGATATTACCATCATCAATCGTACAAAATCTAATGCAGAAATATTAGCGAATCAATTTCAAGCAAAAGTTGGTGCATATGAAAATATGTCGGACCATTTGTTAGGAGCAGATATTGTACTCGTCTCAACAAGTGCCGAAGAGCCGATTATTAAACAACTAGCTATGCAAGAATTGATGGAACAAAAAGCGAGCTCTATGCTTGTAATTGACATCGGCTTACCAAGAAACGTTGAACATGATTGTTCATATATTCCCAATTTCCATTTGTATGATATTGACGATTTAGCTGGAGTGGTAAGTGCTAACTCTTTAGAACGTCAAAGAATCGTTCAAGGGCTTGAAGATTCGATTGATACAGAAGTTCGAGGCTTTTTTGAATGGGAAAAACAACTTGGTGTCGTTCCTGTCATTCGAGCTTTGCGTGAAAAAGCGCTAGATATGCAAGAAGTTACTATGACTAGCTTAGAAAATAAACTTCCAGGGTTAACAGAACGGGAATATATTCAAATCGGAAAACATATGAAAAGCATCATTAACCAAATGCTAAAACGACCTATCTCAGAATTAAAAGAAATGTCTGTGGAAGAAGATGCAGATACAAGTATTGAACATTTTAAACGTATATTTGGTTTAACAGAAACAGATGTCAATGTAATAGAAAAAGAACAAGCCGAAACGAGGAGTTAACGGATGAAACGGAAAATAATTGTTGGTTCGCGACGTAGTAAATTAGCTTTAACACAGTCTAACTGGGTAATTAACAAACTCAAAAAAAACTATCCTGAAATCGATTTTGAAATAAAAGAAATTGTTACAAAAGGCGACCGTATTTTAGATGTTACTTTGAGTAAAGTAGGTGGAAAAGGTCTATTTGTTTCTGAAGTTGAGCAAGCTTTGAGCGATGAAGTAATAGATTTCGCGGTACATAGTATGAAAGATGTGCCTTCAAGGTTGAAAGACGGACTAGTCATTGGAGCAATTCCAAAACGTGAATCCCCATTAGATTGTTTTGTTTTTAATGAGGTAAGCACACTAGGTGAATTACCAAAAGGCGCAGTAATAGGCACAAGTAGTCTACGTCGCGCGGCACAACTCTTAAAACATCGTCCTGATTTTGTCATTAAGCCAATTCGCGGCAATATTGATACTCGGCTTCAAAAATTACATGCTGAAAACTTTGATGCAATCATTTTAGCAAAAGCTGGACTTGCACGAATGGGCTGGCTTGAAAATACGAGTTTAAAACTAGAAGATATATCTCCTGAATTATGTTTACCTGCTGTAGGGCAAGGGGCTCTTGCTATCGAATGTAGAGAAACTGATCTTCAAATTTGCGATATGTTAGCTTCTATTCACCATGAAGAAACGGGAATCTGTGTAGAAGCAGAGCGCGTTTTCTTGAAAAAACTAAATGGCGGCTGCGAAATCCCAATTGCTGGATTTGCGACAAAAACGGACGATTCAGTTCACTTTAAAGGTTTGGTTGGTAACGCAGACGGTTCAATTATTCTTGAATCTGAACGAACTGGTGTGAGCCCAGCTGAAATTGGCAATCAAGTAGCTGAAGAATTGCTAAGTGAAGGTGCAGACACCATTATCAAAGAACTGAGAAACATATGATTAAAAAAATTGTTTTAACAAGAGAAGCGAGCAAAAAAAAACTATGGCAAAATTATTTTTCGCAAAATGGTTTCGACGTTGAATCAATTCCACTAATTGAAACGCATCCTAAAAAAATCAATCTGAGCCTAGAGCAACAAACGGCAAATTGGCTTTTTTTAACGAGTGCAAATGCAGTAGAATATTTTTTCAATGAACAATTTAGTAAATTGAATTACAAAATAGCAGTTATTGGCGAGAAAACAAAAGAAAAGTTAGCAGAATATGGATATAAGCCTAATTTTGTTCCGTCCGTTTACCAATCAGAAGTATTTTTGTCCGAGTGGTTAGGTGAAAATACTAGCCAAACAAGTATTTTACTTCCACAAAGCAACTTAAGTAGAACGATAATAGAAGATACACTGATACAAAATGGACACCTAGTTTTTCCGATTGAACTATATGAAACAAGCTTCCCAGAAAATTCTCAAACAATATTAATCGAACAATTGAAACTAGATGAAAAACGAATAATTATTTTCGCTAGCCCTTCTGCTTGGAAAAACTTTTATACGATCGCGAAACAATTTTCTATTAAAAATGAAAACTGGCGCATCGCATCAATCGGTAATATAACTACCGAGGCAATTTTAGCAGATGGTTGGGAAGTTACATACCAACCAAAAACCTTCACCATGAAGCACTTAGCTGATTTGATAATACAGGAGGAATTTAAATGAACAATCAATTTGATAGACATCGTCGTTTAAGAAAAACAAAAACAATGCGTGATTTAGTGAGGGAAACAGTTTTACATACAAATGATTTAATCTATCCGATTTTTGTCAAAGATGGTACAGAACCAAAAACAGAAGTAGTTTCCATGCCAGGCGTTTTTCAATTTCCTTTACATGAATTAGAAGCGGAAATGAACACTGTTGCGAGCCTTGGAATTAAAGCTGTTATTTTATTTGGTATACCTGCTGAAAAAGATGCTGTTGGTACACAAGCTTATCATGACCATGGCATTATCCAAAAAGCAACAAGGCTAATAAAAAATAAATTTCCTGAAATAATAGTGGTAGCAGATACATGTTTATGCGAATTTACAGATCATGGACATTGTGGTGTAATTGAAAATGGTCAAATTCTAAACGATGAATCACTAGAATTACTGAAACAAACAGCTGTCAGTCAAGCCTCTGCGGGTGCGGACATCATTGCACCTTCAAACATGATGGATGGGTTTGTTCAAGTAATCAGAGAAGGTCTTGATGACGCTGGATTCTACGATATACCAATTATGTCTTACGCAGTAAAATACGCTTCTGCATTTTATGGGCCTTTCCGCGATGCTGCTGGGAGTGCACCGCAATTTGGAGATAGAAAATCCTATCAAATGGATCCAGCGAATCGCGAAGAAGCTCTACGGGAGGCGCAATCGGATGAGCAAGAAGGAGCAGACTTTCTAATAGTCAAGCCATCTCTTTCGTACCTTGATATAATGCGAGATGTAAAGAATCAAACAAATTTACCTATTGTAGCCTATAACGTTAGTGGTGAATATGCAATGGTAAAAGCAGCAGCTCAAAATGGTTGGATTGATGAAGAGCGAATTGTTTTAGAAATGCTGACAAGTATGAAACGAGCTGGAGCGACATTAATTATTACTTACTTTGCAAAAGATGTAGCAACATACTTAAACAAATAGGAGGCGGGAATTTTGCAAAACTATATAAAATCTGAAAAAGCATTTAAAGAAGCAAAAAAAGTTTTACCTGGTGGCGTAAACAGTCCAGTACGCGCCTTTAATTCAGTCGATGCTTCACCAGTTTTTATGGACCATGGGGATGGCGCCTATATCACTGACGTCGATGGAAACAAATATATTGATTACGTTTTATCATGGGGGCCACTTATTTTAGGACATGCGAATCCTTCTGTTGTTAATGCGATTACAGATGCAGCTATGAAAGGAACTAGCTTTGGTACACCAACTGAAATTGAGACAGAACTAGCAAAACTTGTAATTGAGCGTGTTCCATCAATAGAAATAGTGCGTATGGTTTCGTCGGGAACAGAAGCAACAATGAGCGCTATTCGTTTGGCTCGTGGATATACCAAAAGAGAAAAAATCTTGAAATTTGAAGGCAGCTACCATGGTCATGGAGATTCTTTATTAATCAAAGCCGGCTCTGGCGTAGCGACGTTGGGGTTACCTGACTCACCTGGAGTTACAAAAGGTCTTGCTGCTGATACAATTACTGTTCCATACAATGATGTAGAAGGCGCCAAACTAGCTTTTGAAAAATTTGGTGAAGAAATAGCAGCTGTTATCGTAGAGCCAGTCGCTGGAAACATGGGTGTTGTCCCTCCAATTGATGGTTTCTTAGAGGGTTTACGAGAACTGACAACCCAGTACGGCGCGCTACTGATTTTTGATGAGGTTATGACAGGATTCCGCGTGGACTATTATTCTGCCCAAGGGTACTATGTTGTAACCCCTGATATTACTTGCTTAGGAAAAGTAATTGGCGGTGGACTACCTGTTGGTGCTTATGGTGGTAAAAAAGAAATCATGGAACAAATTGCGCCTGCTGGTTCTATTTATCAAGCTGGGACTTTATCCGGTAATCCGTTAGCAATGAATGCTGGATTTGAGACGGTTCGACAATTAACACCACAACATTATGATGTGTTCCGTTCCCTTATTAAGCGAATGGAAGAAGGCTTGACCGAAATTTCGGTTAGACATGAAGTACCACTATCCATAAACAAAGCAGGCTCAATGTTCGGCTTTTTCTTCACTGATCAAAAAGTCACTAACTTTGATACGGCTAAAACAAGTGATTTAGAATTTTTCAGAAACTACTACCGCGAAATGTTAGCGCAAGGTATTTTTCTACCACCATCTCAGTTTGAAGGCGTTTTTATTTCTACAATGCATACTGAAAAAGAAATTGATGCGACTTTAGAAGCTTTTGACGTTACCTGTAAAATGCTTCGCGGCTAATTGACGAATCTACAAACATTTGTTAAAATTATTTTTAGTATATAGAACTAAATGCAATGAAGAGGAAAAGTAGGTCATTTATTTTTCTAAGAGAGAAAGCGGTTGGTGCAAGCTTTTAAAAATAATGTCTGAAGGTAGCCTTGGAGCAGTTTTCCTGAAATAATAGTAGGGAATAACCGGTAGATCTCGTCTATCGTTAACACAATGAAGTGCCTACATTTCTTGTTGTAGGTAAAAAGGTGGTACCGCGAATAATACTCTTTTCGTCCTTTTATTAGGATGAGAAGAGTTTTTTATTTTGCTTAAAAAGGAGGAATCGTTATGACAGAACAAAACGAAATAAATATGCCTACCAAATACGAGCCTAGTAATGTAGAGGCCGGGAAATATAAATGGTGGTTAGAAAAAGAGTTTTTTAAAGCAGAAGGTAATACTGATAAAAAGCCTTATAGCATTGTAATCCCACCACCAAATGTGACTGGAAAACTTCATCTGGGGCATGCTTGGGATACAACATTACAAGATATAATTACTCGTATGAAAAGAATGCAAGGCTTTGATACACTTTATTTACCAGGAATGGACCATGCTGGTATAGCTACACAAGCAAAAGTAGAAGCTAAATTAAAAGAAGAAAATATTTCTCGTTATGATTTAGGGCGAGAAAAATTTGTTGATAAAACATGGGAATGGAAAGAAGAATATGCTGATTTTATCCGAGAACAGTGGGAAAAATTAGGTCTAGGTTTAGATTATTCCAGAGAACGTTTTACTTTAGATGCCGGCTTATCTGATGCAGTAAAAAAAGTATTTGTTACGCTATACAATAAAGGGCTTATTTACCGTGGACAGTATATTATAAACTGGGATCCAGAAGCAAAAACAGCTTTATCAGATATTGAAGTTATTCATAAAGATATAGAAGGAAGTTTTTATCATCTAAAATATCCACTTACGGATGGATCAGGATACTTAGAAGTTGCAACAACCAGACCAGAAACAATTCCTGGAGATACTGCAGTTGCTGTACATCCAAAAGATGAAAGATACCAACACTTAATCGGTAAAACAATTATGTTGCCTATTTTAAACAGAGAAATTCCTATTGTTGCAGATGAATACGTAGAAAGAGAATTTGGTTCAGGAGCTGTGAAAATCACACCTGCGCATGATCCAAACGACTTTGAAGTGGGTAATCGTCATGATTTACCAAGGATAATTGTAATGCATGAAGATGGAACAATGAATGAAAATGCTGGTAAATATAATGGTTTAGATCGTTTTGTTGCAAGAAAAGCTATTATTCAAGACTTTAAAGATTTAGGCTTATTTATAAAACAAGAACCTCATCTTCATTCAGTAGGACATTCTGAAAGAACAGGTGCTGTAGTAGAACCTTACCTTTCATTGCAATGGTTCGTTAAAATGGAACCACTTGCAGCTGAAGCATTAGCACTTCAAAAAACAGAAGACAAAGTAAATTTTGTACCTGCTAGATTTGAAAAAACATATGAAACTTGGATGGATAATATCCACGATTGGTGTATTTCTCGCCAATTATGGTGGGGGCATAGAATCCCTGCTTGGTATCACAAAGAAACTGGTGAAATCTACGTTGGTGAGAAAGAGCCTGAAAACCTAGATCAATGGGAGCAAGATGAAGATGTTCTCGATACTTGGTTTAGTTCTGCTTTATGGCCATTTTCTACTATGGGCTGGCCTGACACTGAAAACCCTGATTACAAACATTTCTTCCCAACTAATACTTTAGTAACTGGTTACGACATCATCTTTTTTTGGGTATCAAGAATGATTTTCCAATCTGTTGAATTTACAGGAGAAAGACCTTTTAAAGATACTTTAATTCATGGTTTGGTACGTGATTCAGAAGGGCGCAAGATGTCTAAATCACTTGGCAATGGGGTAGATCCAATTGAAGTTATTGATAAGTATGGAGCCGATTCATTACGCTACACACTTGCCACTGGTTCCTCACCTGGTCAAGATTTGAAATTTAGTTTTGAAAAAGTAGAGTCTACTTGGAATTTCATTAATAAAATTTGGAATGCATCACGATTTGTATTAATGAATCTTGATGGTATGAAATATGATGAAATCGACTTATCTAACGTGACTGAAGTTAGTGATAAGTGGATTTTAACAAGACTAAATGAAACCATTCAAGCAGTTACTTCTCTAGGTGAAAAATATGAATTTGGTGAAGTTGGCCGAACTTTGTATAACTTTATTTGGGATGATTTCTGTGATTGGTATATTGAAATTGCTAAAATTCCATTATACGGGGAAGATGAAGTTGCTAAACAAACTACAAGATCAGTGCTTGCATATACTTTAAATACCACGATGCGCTTGCTACATCCTTTCATGCCATTTGTAACAGAAGAAATTTGGCAAAACTTGCCTCATGAAGGTGAATCTATCACGATTTCCAAGTGGCCTGAAGTTGATGAGAAACAAATGGACTCAAAAGCATCTACTGCAATGCGGACATTGGTTGAAGTAATTCGCGCTGTACGAAATATCCGTGCAGAAGTGAATACGCCTCTTAGTAAACCAATCGTGCTTGAAATAAAGCCGAAAGATGAAACTTATAAAGAGATTTTAGAACAAAACATTTCTTATATAGAACGTTTTTGTAATCCAGAAAATGTTACTATTGCATTTGATATCGAGCCTTCTAAGACAGCAATGACAGCTGTTGTATCTGGTGCTGAGATATTTATTCCATTAGAGGCATTAATTGATTTAGACATAGAAATCGCTCGCCTTGAAAAAGAACTGGAAAAATGGAATAAAGAAGTAGCTAGAGTTCAAGGCAAATTAAATAACGAACGTTTCATTAGTAAAGCTCCTGAAAATGTTGTAGCAGAGGAACGTTTAAAAGAAAAAGATTATCTAGAGAAAAAAGCTTCAGTTCTTGAAAGGATTGAAACGTTGAAAGAAGTTTAATAAAATGATTTGACCTTATCATAAAATCGTGTGGTAAGGTCATTTTTTAAGGTGGTAAAATAATGGCATTCAAAACGTATCAGGAAGCTTTGGATTGGATTCATGGAACACTTCGTTTAGGAATAAAACCCGGATTAGCTCGAATGGAATATATAATGGAAAAGCTTAACCATCCGGAAAAGGCTAATAAGTGGGTACATATAGCTGGTACTAATGGGAAAGGTTCTACTCTTACATTTATTAGAAGTAGCTTAGAAGAAGCGGGATATAAAACAGGAACGTTTACTTCTCCTTATATTGAAACTTTTAATGAACGAATTAGTGTAAACGGTATTCCTGTTAGTGATCAAATGATTTTAGATTTAGCAAATAGAATAAAACCTATAGCGGAAGAACTTGAAAAAACTGTATACGGTCCGCCATCTGAATTTGAAATTATTACAGCAATGATGTTCTTATGTTTTGCAGAGTATGAGCCAATCGATATTGGTATCATTGAAGTTGGGCTTGGTGGAAGACTAGACTCCACAAATGTTTTAACGCCTTTAATCTCTGTAATTACAACCATTGGGATGGATCATATGGAGTTTTTAGGAAATAGCATAGAACAAATAGCTGGCGAAAAAGCAGGGATTATAAAACCAGGCATACCTGTTATTTCTGGAGTAGTTCAAAAAGAAGCACAAGAAGTAATAATAAATAATGCTGTTAAAAACAATTCCAATGTCGCATGGTTAAACAAAGATTTCTTCATGCAAAATAGAGACGATGAAATCATATTCAGAACATCACATGGAGACGAAATAACGAACATAACTATTGGCTTATTAGGAATACATCAGTTAAATAATGCAGCAGTTGCAATAAAAGTACTACTATATCTCAACACATTTTCATCCTATGAAATTAATCAATCAGCAATTAAACAGGGATTAAAAGAAGCTTTTTGGCCCGGAAGAATGGAATTGATTGATGTGAAGCCATTTATTATGCTGGACGGAGCACATAATCCTGAAGGTGTAAAAACTTTTGCCGATTCAATCAAAACATACCCTGGGCATAAAAAAATAATAATCAGCATACTCGGAGATAAAAAATATCAAGAAATGATAGCTCTTTTAAAGACAATTCCTGATACTGAAATTTTATTGACAACTTTTGATTATCCACGAGCAATGAGTGCTAACGAAGTCATACAAATGGGACTTATAGAAGGTATTTCTACTAATCCAAACTGGAAGCAAGCGCTAGATGATATAAAAGAAATCAAAAATGATACTAAGTTTTTCGTCACAGGCTCTCTTTATTTCATTTCTGAAGTCCGTAAATATTTACTTACATCGCACAACTAATTTTTGGAATAAAGTGAGTATACTTAGAAAAATAAAAAAGCGCAAACTACTAAAATAGTATTTTCGTATGCTAAAAGTAATTAAAAACACCTATTTTCTACTAAGGGAAAATAGGTGTTTTTTAGTTAGTCGATTCAGTGAAAATACTATTTTACCTATGTGCAAAAATAAATCTTCTTTGCTATTCTATTTGTAACAACTAGGAGGTGGCGGATGATTTACTTTTTACTAGTAATCTATAGTTCTATTTTTGTTTCTTTTATCCAAGTTGCAGGGGAATGCTTTCCAATAAAAAAATCATTTCTATTTCGTTTTTCAAAATGTAATTATTGCCAAACGGAGTTGTCTTTCTCTCAAATCATACCAATTTATTCATTTATCCTTCTAAAAGGAAAATCTAAATGTTGCAAAACTTCTATTCCAATAAACTACTTTTTATTAGAATTAATAACACCGATTTATTTCGTTCTTCTACATTACCAATTTTCTTTTTCTTATCACTTTTTTATAGGAAGTATTATGTATTATTTTCTCGTTTTTTTCTTCGTGACAGATATTTTATATATGCATGTACCTAATTCGGTAATGATTTTCTTTTTTTCAGTGTTGTTAGTATGTTATTTTTTCTTTCAGCAATCAATTATATCTTTAGTTTACTCTAGCGTTATAAGTAGCTGTTTTTATTTGGTGTTTTTTATTTTATTTCGAAAAGGAATTGGATTAGGAGATATTAAAATACTTATCATATTAAGTTCTTTTTTAGGTTTTGAAATAGGATATAGTATCTTTTTTCTCTCCATTATACTGGGCGCTACTATCCTTTTAATTGCGTTAGTTTTAAAAAAAGTGGAGAAAAATAAACAAGTGCCTTTTGTGCCTTACATTTTTGCATCTTATATTTTAGTTAGTATTTTAATGAAATGAGGGTTTAGCTTTATGCTAGTGAATGAAATCTCAGAAAATGAAAAACCACGAGAAAAGCTACAAAATTATGGAATAGAAGCGCTATCAACTTCAGAATTAGTGGCATTGATTATTGAAACAGGAACGAAAAATGAGTCGGTTTTAACGATTGCTAACCGAATTATGATGAAATTTAAACATATAGCTGAAATGCAGTACGCTTCTATTGAAGAATTCCAATTAGTTAATGGAATCGGAATTGCTAAAGCATCAAAAATTATGGCAGCGGTAGAACTAGGGAAACGCATTAGCTTAGTTACGGAACAAAAAGAAATTGTCATTAGATGTCCAGAAGATGCAGTGAAATTAGTAATGCCTGAGTTAGCTTTCCTTTTTCAAGAACATTTTCACTGTGTTTTTTTAAACACTAAAAATCAAGTAATTTTCAGACAGACCATCTTTGTTGGTAGTCTGAATGCTTCTATTGTTCATCCCAGAGAAGTTTTCAGACTAGCACTGAGAAAATCAGCAGCTTCTATAATGTGTTTTCATAACCATCCATCTGGTGACCCTGCTCCTTCAAGCGAAGATTTACTCGTTACTAAACGTTTAGCAGAAGCAGGAAATATTGTTGGAATAACACTTTTAGACCATATTATTATTGGAAAAAATAAATACATTAGTTTAAAAGAAAAGGGATATTTTTAAATCTTAAAAGTGTTCACAACTTATCTACAGACAACATATATTTTCATGTGTTAAGGTGAGTATCAATTAAAAAGCAAAAGGTGACTTATCATGCTAAATCGATGGAAAGTATATAAAGATAATATTATTGTATTTTCAATAGTTATAGGGATGTTTATTATCCCAGTTTTTCTTTGTATTATGGAATTTTTAAAATAATAATAATGCTTTTAAAAGTTTAATTTCATTAAAATTAAAAAAGCAAAAATATATTTCTAAAGAAAAGTTAAAATTTTTTCCTTCTCATGAAAAATTAATGTCTGATACTCTTACTTATGTTATAATAAGATGGTTGTTTATGTGTCTATACAGAAACATTGACATAAAAGGGATAAGGTAACATTAATTTAATGGACGAATTAGGAAACTTAATGTATCCTGTAGAATATTACGAAGGAAAAGGAGAATACAGATGTTTGGATTTGGTAATAAAGATATTGGAATTGACTTAGGAACAGCGAACACGCTTGTCTACATGAAGGGAAAAGGTATTGTCCTTCGTGAACCTTCCGTTGTGGCAATGAAAAAAGACACACAAGAAATAGTTGCAGTTGGAAGTGATGCAAAAAATATGATTGGTAGAACGCCAGGAAATATTGTTGCTATTCGACCAATGAAAGACGGCGTTATTGCTGACTATGACACAACAGCAGCAATGATGAAATATTACATACAAAAAGCTGGGAAAAGTGTTAATGCAAGCAAACCACGTGTAATGATATGTGTACCATCAGGTATTACAGGTGTAGAAAAACGTGCTGTAATTGATGCGACTCGTCAAGCAGGGGCTAAAGACGCCTTTACTATTGAAGAACCTTTTGCTGCAGCTATCGGTGCTGGTCTTCCTGTAGGAGAGCCAACTGGTAGTATGGTAGTTGATATCGGTGGAGGTACGACAGAAGTTGCTGTAATTTCTCTAGGCGGTATCGTAACAAGCCGCTCTGTAAGAACTGCTGGTGACGATTTGGACGAAGTTATTATTAATTATATTCGCAAAAAATATAATTTATTAATCGGTGATCGTACTGCAGAAGCAATCAAAATGGAAATCGGTTCAGCTGATCCAAAAGGATTAGACCTGTCTCCATTTAGTATTCGTGGTCGTGATTTAGTAACTGGACTTCCAAAAACAATTGAAGTTACTCCGGAAGAGATTAGTGAAGCACTTTCTGATACAGTTGCAGCAATAATTGATGCTGTAAAAGGAACTCTTGAAAATACGCCGCCAGAATTATCTGCTGATATTATGGATAAAGGAATTGTATTAACAGGTGGTGGTGCGCTTCTTCGTAATCTAGATACAGTAATTTCTGAAGAAACCAAAATGCCCGTTATCATTGCTGAAGAACCACTTGATTGTGTTGCAATTGGCACTGGTAAAGCTTTAGAAAATATGGACATGTATAAACGCAAAAAAATGAGCTAAATGGACACACTCATTTAAGTCATATAACAAGATGAATTCGCTGCAAAAAAATGAAAAAAGAGTACTAACGAGATGAGGTGTCGTTATGCCACAATTTTTTCTTAATAAACGTTTGATTATCTTGTTAATATCCATTATTGTTCTTGTCGCGCTAGTTGGTTTTTCTTTGCGTGATCGTGAAAATGCTTCGTGGCCAGAACAATTTGTGAAAGATGTTGTTGGATTTGGCGAGAATATTGTAGCTAAGCCTACTTCATTTGTCTCAGGTGTATTTGGTGGAGTTGCAGACTTAAAAAACACATACACTGAAAACCAACATCTGAAAGAACGTTTAGAAGAATTGGCACAACTTGAAAGTGAAGTTGCAGACTTAAAAAAAGAAAATAAAGATTTGAAAGAAAGTCTAGATATTACTGATAGTATTCGAGACTTTGATCCACTTAATGCTTCTGTTATTTCTAGGAATCCTACTAATTGGAACGATCAAGTAGAGATTGACAAGGGTTCAAGTGATGGAGTAAAACCTGACATGGCTGTAACTACACCAAGTGGTCTTATTGGAAGGGTGACAACAACTGGAGCAAAATCTGCTACTGTGGAATTGTTAACTTCATCAGATGTTAAAAATCGTGTTTCTGCTAAAGTGCAGGGGGATGAAAATGCATTTGGAATTATTAATGGATATGACAGTGATACGAAGTTGCTTGAATTAAAACAATTACCTTATGATATGAAGTTTAAAAAAGGTCAAAAAGTTGTTACTTCTGGACTTGGCGGAAAATTCCCTGCAGGTATTTTTATTGGTACTATTGAAAAAGTAGAAACGGATAAAATGGGATTATCTCAAACCGCGTTTATTAAGCCGGGAGCTGATATGTATGATCTTAATCATGTTACCGTTCTAAAACGTTCAGCTGAAGCAGGAACAACAGCAGATGATACATCCAGTTCGGATACGACTGGAGGCAATTAACCATGAATGTAAAGAAAAATATTGCGCTTCCTGCAATTATGGTCGGAACATTTATTTTAGAAGGCGTCTTTAGCCTCCAGTTTGGTAATGGTCTTTTCAATGATAAGCATCTATTTATTCCCCACTTTTTACTCGTAATGTTAACAATAATGACTTGCTTTTATAAACGTAATACTACTTTAGTGTATGCTTTTATATTAGGGTTATTGTTTGATATTTATTATACAGGTGTCATGGGGATTTATTTTGCAATCTTTCCATTTACAGTTTATATTACTGATAAATTTATGAAAGTTTTACAGAATAATATCTTCTTGGTAGGTTTAATCACTGTATTTAATGTTATCCTTACTGAGAGTCTGGTATATGCGTTTTATTATTTAATTGGTTCAACCACAATGACTATTCCAGTATTTATTGATCAACGTCTTTGGACAACGATTTTGTTTAATCTGGCATTCTTTTTAGTTATCTTTTTCCCGTTCCGATTGTTCCTTGATCGTTTGGTTAAATCAGAATAACTATAGTAATTTTATCAGTTTGAATTCGCTATTACTTGTAAAAGTATGACTGTGGAGTACACCCACAGTTTGCGATTTCAAGCTGTTTTTTTCAGAAAAAGTATTTTTTTATTATCATTTAATTTGAGTTAGTGTATACTAAAGGCTAGAGTATAAATGTTGCGGGGTGAAATGGTATATGAAGAAGAATGTTCAAATTAAAGGCACAAAAAATGGCATCAGTATTTTTCTTAGTGATAAGGCAAGTATATCGGAGTTACAACAAGAATTATCGCAATTACTAGCAGATCAAAAACAAAACCCGTACTCTGGTGAAAAATTAGAGGTACAAGTTCAAATCGGGAATCGACTATTTTCAGAGGAAGAAGAACGTGAAATTTCAACTATTATCCATAACAATAGTCAAATGAAGATTAGCGCATTTTATAGTAATGTTATGTCTAAGGATGAAGCTAAGAAATGGAAAGAAAATGATCAGATTTTTTCTATGGCAACGATTATTCGTTCTGGACAAGTAGTTCAAGTTCCAGGAGACTTTTTGTTAATTGGTGATGTGAACCCTGGTGGACAAATTCGTTCGAATGGAAATGTATTTGTTCTTGGAAATATTAAGGGGATAATTCATGCTGGTTTTGAAGGTAACGAAAATGCTATTGTAGCCGGGAAATTTCTTTATCCATCCCAAGTTAGAATAGCTGGAAAAACGTACGGTTTTGATAGTGAAGATTATAAAGAAGTTGCAGCTACAGATTTGTTTTCTGCATATGTAAATGACGCGGGTGAAATAGTGATTGATGAAATACATAAGATAAGAAAAATTAGACCGGAAATTTCTAATTTTCAAGGAGGGCGTTAAACATGGGAGAAGCTATAGTCATTACTTCTGGGAAAGGCGGAGTAGGAAAAACTACTTCAACTGCTAACTTAGGAACGGCACTTGCTCTTCAAGGTAAGAAAGTGTGCTTGATTGATATGGATATCGGTCTTCGTAATTTAGATGTTGTTTTAGGCCTTGAAAATCGGATTATTTATGATTTAGTAGATGTTGTAGAAGGACGTTGCAAAATCCATCAAGCTATGATTAAAGATAAGCGTTTTGATGATTTACTTTTCTTACTTCCAGCAGCACAGACTACGGATAAAAATGCTGTTTCGGGAGAACAAATGATAGATTTAATTAATCAACTTCGTCCAGATTATGATTATATTTTAATTGATTGTCCAGCAGGAATTGAAACAGGATATAAAAATGCGGTTGCTGGAGCTGATAAAGCGATTGTTGTGACTACGCCAGAGATTTCAGCTGTTCGTGATGCAGATAGAATTATTGGACTGCTTGAAAAAGAAGATATTGAGCCACCGAAACTTATTATTAATCGTATTCGTACACAAATGATGGTAAATGGGGATGTGATGGATATTGATGAAATCACTACACATTTATCTATTGAATTGCTTGGTATTATTATTGATGATGATGAAGTTATCCGTTCATCTAATAGCGGGGATCCGGTTGCAATGTTACCGAACAATCGTGCTTCTCAAGGATACCGAAATATCGCACGACGCATTCTTGGTGAATCTATCCCATTAATGTCAATTGAAGCAAAAAAACCAGGATTTTTCACACGGCTAAAACAACTTTTTGGCGGAAAATAAAAATTTGACCCTTTATCTTTTGGATGAAGGGTCTTTATAAAAAAGGTGATTGGATGAAAAAACTAGTAGTAAATGCAGCTCAGGTAGAAAAACGAGTAGCAGTACTAGAAGACGACGTGTTAATTGATGTAGAAATTATTCGCCCATCTAATAAAATCCAAGTAGGTGATATTTTTTATGGATTTATTCAGAAAATAGACCAAAAAATGGACACAGCTTTCGTTGATTTAGGTAATCAAAATAAAGGTTTTATACATTTAAAAGATATTCCAGCAAATTATGAAAAAACGCAAGGGGCAAAAATACCCGTACAAATTGTTCGAGAAGGTAGTGCCACAAAACTCCCTCTTTTATCAGCAGTACTTGAATTTTCAGGAGATTTGTTGATTTATTTGCACGGGAAAGAATACATTTCCATTTCAAAAAGAATTGCGAATAAAGAACCTCTGAAAAAAATAATGGATTTGCTTTTAGTAGAAAATGAAGCAACTATTATACGCTCCAATGCAGAAAATGCAACAAAAGAGCAATTAGAAGTAGCGTTAAATCAAGCCAGAGAAAAATATCAAACATTACTTAAAGAAGCTGCGACAAGAAAGAAACCTGGCTTACTTTTATCTGCTGCTTCAGGCATTTTCTTGAGCACGAAACAATTTATCGAGCGCTATTTGCCAACTGAAATTGTTACTGATGATTTTGAATTTGCGAAGATTCTAGAATCTAGCTTTACTGATCAAGAGGTTATTTTAAAGAAAAGCGGGGATTTGTTTGCTGACTTTGGCATTAAGCAACAAATGGATCGCCTTAGTAGACCAGTTGTTCACCTTTCAAATGGTTCTTCTCTTTTTATCGAAAAAACAGAAGCTATGTGGGTAGTAGATGTGAATTCTAGTCGTTTTAAAGGTACAACCGATAAAGAAAAAACAGTAGAAGCAGTTAATATAAAAGCGGTTCCTGAAATCTTTAGACAAATTCGTCTACGTAACATGAGTGGCATGATTCTTGTTGATTTTATTGGCGGTATGTCAGAAGCAGGTCAAGAGAAGCTTCAGGAAGCGATAGAAAGACAAAGCCGGAAAGAGTACATTACGACACAAATTGCGGCATTGTCGCAGTCAGGGCTCCTACAATTAACGAGACGAAAGAAACAACAATCCTTTTTAGAGGTTACGACAATTCATTGTCCAGTTTGTTACGGTACAGGGCATGTTGCTTCAAAAGATACACTTGCTTTTCAACTTGAACGAGAATTAAGTGGGATTATCGAAGGGGATCCAAGTAGCATCCAAGTCATCACCACAGAGGATGTGTTAGATGCGTTCTTAGATTTGAATACCTTTAATAATGCTCCAATTGATTGGGAAGTGGCAGACGAACGAGTTCCTTTTTATCAAATTGCTCGCGTTGAAAATTAAAATTAACAAGTGATTGACATAGACAGCTTCTCTATGCTATCATTTTACTGTTATGTTTGTAGCGCACCAAGCTACAACCGCACAGAGCTGGGTTAAGTATTTACCTTGTGTAAATCCCCTGTAATGGCGAGTCTTAGTATATGAGGAGGTGCAAGTATGTACGCAATTATTGAAACAGGTGGGAAACAAATCAAAGTAGAAGCAGGCCAAGAAATCTATGTTGAGAAATTAGCAGGTGAAGTTGGTGATGTTGTTACTTTTGACAAAGTTCTATTCGTAGGCGGAGATTCCACTAAAGTTGGCGTTCCATTCGTGGACGGAGCAACTGTAACAGCTAAAGTTGAAAAACAAGGCCGTGCGAAGAAATTGACAGTTTATAAATATAAACCGAAAAAGAACTACCACAAAAAACAAGGTCATCGTCAACCTTACACAAAATTAACTATTGATGCAATCAATGCTTAATTTGAAAGGACGAAAACAATGATTCAAGTCGATGTTATGCGAGAAAATAACCAAATAATTTCTTTTACAATGAGTGGACACGCCGATTTTGCCGAACATGGTAGTGATTTGGTATGTGCAGGAGCTTCGTCTATTGCTTTTGGGATGGTGAATGCTATTTCAGAAGTACGTGATTTTGAGCCTGTAATAGAAGAGTCGGAGGGTTACCTTTACTATTCTGTACCTACTGATTATGTCGAGGATGACGTGGTGCAAATCTTGCTTACAGGGATGGAAAATCAACTAAGATCATTAGCGTACAGCTATCCTGATCATATAAAAATTAACTCCAAATAGGAGGTGGAATTTCATGTTAAAATTTGATATTCAACATTTTGCGCACAAAAAGGGTGGCGGTTCGACTTCTAACGGACGTGACTCTGAATCAAAACGTTTAGGTGCAAAACGTGCGGACGGACAATTTGTTACTGGTGGATCTATCCTTTACCGTCAACGTGGTACTAAAATCTATCCAGGAACTAACGTTGGTCGTGGTGGCGATGATACATTATTCGCTAAAACTGATGGCGTTGTACGTTTCGAACGTATGGGACGCGACAAGAAAAAAGTTAGCGTTTATCCTGAAGTACAAGAAGCTTAAATACAATTTTAAAAACCGTCACTTGTGGCGGTTTTTTTGTGTTTTCTTCTTTGTGAATTAATTTCTTTTAAAATGGGTTATAACTCTCTTGAATTGGGGTAAAAGTAAAGAGGCAGATAAAGAGACATTGTGAAAAACAGGACAAGTCGTTTGATTGACAGCGTTTTCTTGATATGATTAAATAGACTCAAGTTAATTAACATGTCAGGAGAAAAGATGACAATCGAAACGATGCAAGGGTACTAGTGTGCCTGCGTTTTGATTGTCATTCTTTTTTTGAAGTTAATTGATAATCGGAATGTAAGGGGACTAGTAAGTGTTAAAATTCCGGTGCTACAAAAAAGCAAGAAGAAGGAGTTGGAAAAGATGATTGACACAAGTTTAGCAACACAATTTCTAGGTGAAGTTATTGGTACTGCCATCCTAATTATTTTAGGTGCTGGTGTAGTAGCTGGCGTTTCACTGAAAAGATCCAAAGCAGAGAATGGCGGCTGGGTCGTTATTACTTTAGCTTGGGGGCTAGGGGTTACAATGGGTGTATATGTCTCAGGTTATATGAGCATGGCCCATCTTAATCCTGCTGTAACTATTGGTATGGCGCTTGCAGGTGCTTTCCCATGGAATTACGTATTGCCATATATTCTTGCTCAGTTTATCGGAGCGTTTATCGGGGCAACGCTAATATGGTTACATTACTATCCACACTGGAAACAAACAGAAGACAAACCAACAAAATTAGGTGTTTTTGCAACGGCACCAGCTATTCGTCATTTTACATCTAACTTTTTTGGTGAAGCATTAGGTACATTTATGCTAGTGTTTGGATTACTATCATTAGGTGCAAATTCATTTTCAGATGGATTAAATCCACTTGTTGTTGGTGCGTTAATCGTAGCTATCGGGATGTCTCTTGGTGGTACTACTGGTTATGCAATCAACCCAGCACGTGACCTTGGACCAAGAATTGCGCATTTTGTTTGGCCGATTTCTGGTAAAGGTAGTTCAGATTGGGGATACTCATGGGTTCCGGTTATTGGACCAATTATGGGTGGTGCATTAGGTGCTTTAGGGTATAATGCCATTATTAACGGCGAACTAGGAATGTGGTTCTGGGTGTTCGCAGTATTATTTGTTTTAATTCTTATTTTAACGATGCAACTCGACAAGAAAAAAGACTTAGCATAAGCTAGAATGATAACTAGCTCCAAGCGAAGGTCTTCGGGCTTTCGTTGTACTTAAAACTAGAGGAGGAATTTTACATGGAAAAGAAATATATTTTAGCACTGGATCAAGGAACAACAAGTTCAAGAGCGATGATTATTGACGAAGAAGGAGAAGTAATTGGCGTTGCGCAAGAAGAGTTTGATCAAATTTTTCCTAAGCCAGGTTGGGTTGAACATAGTGCCAATGAAATCTGGGCTTCGATTTTAGCTGTCATTGCAGGCGTTTTACTTAAAACAAATATTTCTTCTAAAGAAATAGCTGGGATTGGTATTACAAACCAACGTGAAACTACTGTTATTTGGGATAAAGAAAGCGGAAATCCAATTTATAATGCAATTGTTTGGCAATCTCGTCAAACTGAAGATATTTGTAAGCAACTTCGTAAAGATGGTTATGAAGATACGATCAGATCAAAAACTGGCCTTTTGATTGATCCGTATTTTGCAGGTACGAAAGCACGCTGGATTCTTGACCATGTAGATGGTGCACAAGAACGTGCTGAAAAAGGAGAACTTCTTTTCGGAACAATTGATACTTGGTTAGTTTGGAAATTAACTGGTGGTCGTGCGCATATTACTGACTATTCCAATGCTTCTCGTACACTTCTTTATAATATTTATGATTTAGAGTGGGATGATGAGCTTCTAAAAATGCTTAATATCCCGAAAGCAATGTTACCAGAAGTTCGTCCATCTTCTGAAGTATATGCGGACACAGTGCCTTATCACTTCTTTGGTGAAGAAGTTCCTGTTGCTGGTATTGCTGGTGACCAACAAGCAGCGTTATTCGGTCAAGGCTGTTTTGAAAAAGGAATGGCTAAAAATACGTACGGAACTGGTTGTTTCTTACTCATGAATACTGGGGAAAAAGCAGTTCGTTCTGAAAATGGTTTATTAACTACTCTTGCTTGGGGTATTGATGGCAAAGTGGAATACGCATTAGAAGGTAGTATTTTCGTTGCTGGTTCTGCTATTCAGTGGTTACGAGATGGCTTACGTATGGTTCGTCAATCAAGTGATTCTGAAAACTATGCGAGCCGGATTGAATCAAGTGATGGTGTATATGTTGTACCCGCATTTGTTGGTTTAGGTGCACCTTACTGGGATTCCGACGTTCGTGGTGCTGTCTTTGGATTAACTCGCGGTACCGAAAAAGAACAATTTATCCGTGCGACATTGGAATCTCTTGCTTATCAAACTCGCGATGTACTATATGCAATGGAACAAGATTCCGGTATTAGCTTAAAAACGTTACGTGTGGATGGCGGGGCTTCTGCTAATAACTTCTTAATGCAATTCCAATCCGATATTCTAGGTGTTCCTGTAGAACGTCCAGAAAACAAAGAAACGACTGTTCTTGGAGCAGCTTTCTTAGCAGGACTTGCAGTAGGCGTTTGGAAAGATAAAAATGAAATTAAAAAACATTGGAAACTAGACAAACGTTTTGAAGTAGAAATGAAAGAAGACCAAAGAGAAGACTTATATGAGGGTTGGCATAAAGCAGTCAAAGCAGCACAAGCTTTCAAATAATGGTTAAAAGATGCGTCAAATGTATAAAATCATTTGGCGCATTTTTATTATGGGGGAGAAATAAATATCTGGAAATAGAAATAAATATAGTGACAGATGTATAGTTTGTTCGTTATAATGAAAGATAAGACTTTTAAGGAACGGGAGAATATAAAAATTATGTTTGTAGATCAGGTTAAAATATATGTAAAAGCAGGTAACGGCGGGGACGGCATGGTGGCATTCCGTCGCGAAAAATTTGTGCCAAACGGTGGTCCTGCTGGCGGTGACGGCGGTAAAGGAGCAGACGTTGTATTCGTAGTAGATGAAGGTTTGCGTACACTAGTAGATTTTCGCTTTAAACGAATCTTTAAAGCAGAGCACGGCGAACACGGCATGAGTAAAAGTATGCATGGACGCGGTGCAGAAGATTTAGTTGTCAAAGTCCCACAAGGCACAATTGTGAAAGATATTGATACTGGAGAGATTATCGCTGATTTAGTGGCACATGGTCAACGTGCGGTTATTGCAAAAGCTGGACGTGGTGGACGTGGTAACAAACGTTTTGCGACACCAGCAAATCCAGCTCCAGAACTTTCTGAAAACGGAGAGCCAGGGCAAGAACGAAATGTACAATTAGAACTTAAAGTATTAGCAGATGTTGGTTTAGTTGGTTTCCCAAGTGTTGGTAAATCTACCTTATTATCTGTTGTATCTGCAGCAAGACCAAAAATCGCTGCTTATCATTTCACGACGATTGTGCCTAATTTAGGCATGGTTGATGCAGGAGATGGACGTAGTTTTGTTATGGCGGATTTACCAGGATTAATTGAGGGGGCTAGCCAAGGTGTCGGTTTAGGTCATCAATTCTTACGTCATATCGAAAGAACACGTGTTATTGTGCATGTCATTGATATGTCTGGTTCAGAAGGGCGCGTACCTTATGAAGATTACATGGCTATTAATAATGAACTAGAACAGTACAACTTGCGCTTAATGGAGCGTCCACAGATTATCGTAGCGAACAAAATGGATATGCCAGACGCGGAAGAAAATTTAAAAGAGTTTAAAACTAAAATCGCTGAAGATATTCCGGTATTTCCGATTTCCGCAGTAACAAAAACGGGTCTACGTGAATTACTTCTTGCAATTGCAGATAAATTAGAAACAACACCAGAATTTCCACTTAATGAAATTTTGGAACAGGAAGACGAAGATACAGTTCTTTACAAATATGTTGCTGAGGAGCCTGACTTCGAGATTTCTAGAGAACCAGATGGTACATTCGTACTTAGCGGTGCAAAAATTGAACGCTTATTCACGATGACTAACTTCGAACGTGATGCTTCTATTAGCCGTTTTGCGCGTCAACTTCGTGCAATGGGTGTTGATGAGGTACTTAGAAAACGTGGTGCCAAAGATGGCGATATCGTTCGCTTACTTGATTATGAATTTGAATTTATGGATTAAACAAAGTGCTGTGCCAATCTTTTGGCGCACGCTTTTTTCCTAGCTACAATAAAAAGGAGAGTTGAAAATGAAAATTGCTTATTTAGGCCCAGCAGCATCTTTTACTCATGCAGCAGCAACGAAAGCTTTTCCAAAAGAAGAGATGGTTGCTAAAAGCACGATTCCTGATTGTATCATGGCAATCGAAAAAGAAGATGTGGACGTGGCGGTTGTTCCAATTGAAAATACGATTGAAGGAAGCGTCAATATTACGCTAGACTATTTGTTTCATTTTTCAAGTGTCCCTGTAGTGGCGGAGATTGTTTTACCTATTGCACAACATTTAATGGTTCATCCAGCACATAAAACATCGTGGAAATCTGTGCAAAAAGTAATGTCTCATCCGCAAGCCCTTGCCCAGTGCCATACTTTTCTTCAAGCTGAACTTTACGGGGTAGAGCGTGAAGTAACACCTTCGACTGCGTATGCGGCAAAATGGGTCAGTAATAACCCAACTGAACTTGTAGCAGCAATTGCTCCTCGTATGGCAGCTAGTGAGTATGGACTTGAAATCGTTCAAGAAAATGCACAAGACTTGGAATTAAATCAAACAAGATTCTTTGTTTTAAGTCGCAAGCCAGTTTCCATTTTATTACCTAAAGAAGAAGAAAAGACTTCTATTTCGGTCATTTTACCTAATAATATGCCAGGTGCGTTACATAAAGTATTATCTACATTTGCTTGGCGTGACATTGACTTAAGTAAAATTGAGTCAAGACCGCTTAAAACCTCATTAGGAGAATATTTCTTTTTGATAGATGTACTTTCAGAAGGTAAAGAAACACTCGTTACAAATGCACTTGATGAAATTACACTTTTAGGTGGAACGGCAAATAAACTTGGCACTTATCACGTTCACCGCTTACAAACGACCTAGATAAAGAGTTATCGCAATTTTTTGCGGTAACTTTTTTATTGCGAATCCTCATTTTTTACGTTAAAATTTGTAGGAGAAAAGCTTTACTAAAACTAAAAGGAGTGAAACAGATGGCAGGACATTCAAAATGGAACAATATTCAAGGTCGAAAAAATGCACAAGATTCCAAGCGTTCTAAAGTATTTCAAAAGTTAGCAAGAGAAATTTTCGTTGCAGCAAAAAAAGGCCCTGATCCAAATCTGAACCCGTCACTTCGATTAGTAATGGATAAAGCAAAAGCAGTCAATATGCCGAATGATAATATCAAACGTGCTATAGATAAAGCTGCTGGAAATACTAGCGGCGAAAATTATGATGAAGTAACGTATGAAGGGTATGCACCAGGTGGAATTGCAGTGCTTGTCCATGCACTTACAGATAATAAAAATCGCACAAGTACAAATGTCCGTGTAGCTTTCAATAAAAACGGTGGTAGCCTCGGAGAAACGGGAAGTGTCAGCTACATGTTTGATCGTAAAGGCTACTTAGTTATTCTAAGGGAAGGCTTAACCGTTGATGAAGAGGAGTTTATGCTAGAAGCGATTGAAGCTGGAGCAGATGATGTAGAAGTGAGTGATGATGTCTTTGAAGTGTTCACTGAACCTGGAGCGTTTTCTGATGTCAAAGATGCTTTACAACAAGCTGGTTATACTTTTGCTACAGCAGAACTTTCGATGTTTCCAACTGTATACAACGAAATTGCGGAAAATAACCAAACTCAATTTGATAAAATGATGGAAGCATTAGAAGATGACGATGATGTACAAGAAGTTTACACAAACGCTGAGATAAATTAAGTCAAAACACCCCTTTTGTGCAATCTGAATGGGGTGTTTTATATGAATCAAGAGGAGGAAATAAAAATGAAACCACGTAAAGTTATGATAATTGGGGCAGGTAATGTAGGGTCCGCTGCGGCTCACGCATTTGTTAATCAAAAATTTGTAGAGGAGTTAATCCTTGTCGATTTAAATAAAGAACGTGTGGAAGGAAATCGGAAGGACTTGGCAGATGCAGCAGCATTTATGTCCGGCCAAATGGATATTTCAGTTCGTGAAGCAAGTGATTGCAGAGATGTCGATATAGCTGTAATTACGGTGACAGCGGGACCATTAAAAGAAGGGCAAACACGTTTAGACGAGCTAAGAAGCACATCAAGAATAGTGGCAAGTATTGTCCCTGAAATGATGAAAGGCGGGTTTAATGGTATTTTCTTAATTGCCACGAATCCTTGTGACATTATTACGTATCAAGTTTGGAAATTATCTGGACTACCAAGGGAACAGGTGCTTGGAACTGGAGTTTGGCTTGATACAACAAGATTACGCCGTTTATTAGCGGAGAAATTAGATATTGCTGCTCAAAGTATCGATGCATTTATTTTAGGTGAACATGGAGATTCACAGTTTCCTGTCTGGTCACATTCCTCTATATACGGTAAACCAGTAAATGAGTATAGTATGGAAAAACTCGGAGAATTCCTTGATTTAAAATTAATTGGTGAAACTGCCCGTGATACTGGCTTTGAGATATATCATCAAAAAGGCTGCACTGAATATGGGATTGCTGGAACTATTGTAGAGATTTGCCGCCATATTTTCAGTGGCAGTCAACGTGCTCTAACTGTTTCTTGTGTTCTTGACGGCGAATATGGTCAAACTGGTTTAGCAATCGGTGTTCCGGCAGTTTTAAGCCAAAATGGCGTAAAAGAAATTATTTCCTTAAAATTAAACGAACAAGAACAACAAGCATTTGACCATTCCGCTTCAGTAATCAAGGAAAATATAAATTCTATTTAAGAAGGCGATAATATTATTATGTAAACTAAAAACGATTTCCTTTTATGAACTAAAACTAGTACAGATGTTCCTTTTTATGCTATCATATAATGTATGACGTGAAACGAAGAGAGGACGAATAAATTGTACGATTACATAAAAGGAACAGTTACTACGATTACACCAGAATATATTGTTGTCGAAACAGGACAAATTGGCTATCAAATAATTACAGGAAACCCGTTTTCCTTTCAACGATTAGAAGGTACAGAAACCCAAGTCTTTTTGTATCAACATGTGAGGGAAGATAACATTTCTTTGTTTGGTTTTCAGTCAACAGAAGAACGTTTTCTGTTCAAAAAATTATTGAGTGTTTCTGGTATTGGACCAAAAAGCGCGTTAGCTATTATCGCTTCAGGCGATGTCGTTCCATTAATTTCTGCTATTGAATCTGAGGACGATGTTTATTTAACCAAATTTCCGAGTGTCGGTAAAAAAACAGCTCGACAAATTATTCTCGATTTAAAAGGAAAGCTGGCTGATGTTGTCGCGAGTGAAATAGTTTATGTTGCTCCAGAAAACGATATGGTTGCTGGGCTTTCCCCGCAATTGGAAGAGGCCGTATTAGCTTTAGAAGCCCTTGGTTACAGTACGCGTGAACTTAAAAAAGTAATACCAAAATTGGCTAAAGAAGCTGATTTAACAAGTGATGCATATATCAAACTAGCACTGCAATTAATGACAAAATAGAGAGGAGCTTGTGGCATGGATGAACGAATTATTTCAAGTGAAACGGTAGACGCAGAAGAAGTATCTTTTGAAACTAGTTTGCGGCCACAAACCCTTTCACAATATATTGGGCAAGATAAAGTAAAGAATAACTTAACTGTCTTTATTGAAGCTGCCACGCTCCGAAATGAAGCGCTAGATCATGTGCTTTTATACGGACCTCCTGGACTCGGTAAAACAACGCTTGCGATGGTTATTGCTTCTGAAATGGGGAGCGAAATTAAGACAACGAGCGGACCTGCGATTGAACGCCCAGGTGACTTGGCGACTATTTTGACAAGTTTAGAACCAGGTGACGTTTTATTTATTGATGAAATCCACCGTTTATCTAGAGCGATTGAAGAAATTTTATATCCAGCAATGGAAGATTATTGTTTGGATATTGTTATTGGAACAGGACCTACCGCGCGTTCTGTTCGCTTAGATTTGCCACCATTTACACTGATTGGAGCAACGACTCGGGCGGGACTTTTATCGGCACCACTTAGAGACCGCTTTGGTGTGATTGACCATTTGGAATTTTACACGGAAGAGCAATTAACCGAAATTGTCCTTAGAACGTCTGGGATATTGGATACGAAAATCGATGACCTCGGTGCACGTGAAATTGCAAGACGATCTAGGGGAACCCCGAGGATTGCTAATCGTCTATTGAAGCGTGTTCGTGACTTTGCGCAAGTTAGAGGAAACGGTACAGTTACTGAAAAATTAGCTAAAGAAGCGCTGACACTACTTCAAGTGGACCCAAGAGGACTTGATACGATTGACCAAAAGCTACTTCATACGATTATTCAATCATTTAGAGGTGGCCCTGTTGGTTTAGATACAATCGCAGCAAGCATTGGCGAAGAGCGAGAAACCATTGAAGATATGCAAGAACCCTATTTACTACAAATCGGTTTTCTACAAAGAACCCCGCGAGGACGAATTGCGACGGAAACAGCATACAACCATTTAGGAATAAGTTATGAAAAAGAGGTATAAAGAATGAAAGTAGAAGATTTCGATTTTGATTTACCAGAAGAATTAATTGCGCAAACCCCATTACTTGACCGGACTTCAAGCCGACTAATGGTACTTGATAAAGAGTCAGGTGAGATAAAAGATCAACATTTTACTGATATAATTAGCTATTTAAATAAAGGAGATGCACTAGTATTAAACGATACGCGTGTTCTCCCAGCTAGGCTTCATGGGATTAAAGATGAAACTGGCGCTCATATTGAAGTATTACTTTTAAAACAAAAAGAAGGCAATGCTTGGGAAACTTTAGTAAAACCTGCAAAAAGAATTCGTAAAGGCGCTACTATTACATTTGGGGATGGGGCTTTAAAAGCTACTTGTTTAGAAGAACTTGAGCACGGTGGCCGAATTCTTGAATTTTCTTATGAAGGTATTTTTTATGAAGTATTGGAGCAACTTGGTGAAATGCCCCTGCCTCCATATATTAAAGAGCAACTTGCAGATCAAGATCGTTATCAAACAGTTTACGCGAAAGAAAATGGTTCTGCAGCAGCGCCAACTGCCGGCCTGCATTTTACCGAAGAGTTATTAGCACAAATTAGTGCCAAAGGTGTAGAAATAATATTTGTAACTCTGCACGTTGGTCTTGGTACGTTCCGTCCAGTAGATGTGGAAGATACTCAAAACCATAAAATGCATTCTGAATTTTATCGTTTAACAGAAGAATCTGCTGATCGGATTAATAAAATCAAATCAGCTGGCGGAAAAGTAGTAGCAGTCGGAACAACCTCTATTCGTACTTTAGAAACGATTGCGAGTCGTCATGGTGGTAAACTAATTGCAGAATCAGGTTGGACAGATATTTTCATTTCTCCAGGATATAAATTCCAGGCAGTAGATGCGTTAATTACTAATTTCCATTTACCAAAATCGACATTAATTATGCTCGTGTCTGCTTTATCAGACCGCACAAAAATTTTAGCAGCCTATAATCATGCTGTAGAAGAGCAATATCGCTTCTTTAGTTTTGGCGATGCAATGTTTATTCATTAAATTACGAAAAAATTAACAGAAAAGCTTGTTTTCATTAGTAATTTTCGTTATGCTAGTGAATAGAGTAAATTAGAAAGAGGTAACACATGTCTGCCATTCGTTATGAACTAATTAAAACAGATAAACAAACAGGTGCTCGTCTCGGTAAAATTCATACACCACACGGCACATTTGATACACCAATGTTTATGCCAGTTGGTACACTTGCAACGGTAAAAACAATGTCGCCCGAAGAATTAAAAGCGATGGGCGCAGGTATTATTTTAAGTAACACCTATCATTTATGGTTACGTCCCGGAGAAGAACTTATTCGAGAAGCGGGCGGGCTACATAAGTTTATGAACTGGGATCAACCAATCTTAACGGATTCAGGCGGTTTTCAGGTGTTTAGTTTGAGTAAAATGCGTGATATTAAAGAAGAGGGCGTTCATTTCCGTAACCATTTAAACGGAGACAAACTTTTCTTATCACCAGAAAAAGCAATCCAAATTCAAAATGCGCTTGGATCGGATATTATGATGAGTTTTGATGAATGTCCCCCGTACCCAGCGTCTCATGAATATATGAAAAAATCAGTAGAAAGAACATCACGCTGGGCTGAACGTGGCTTAAAAGCGCACCTTAGACCAGAAGACCAAGGTTTGTTTGGTATCGTTCAAGGTGGAGCTTACGAAGACTTACGAGCTCAAAGTGCTAAAGATTTAGTATCTCTAGACTTCCCTGGATACTCCATTGGTGGATTGTCTGTTGGTGAACCAAAAGATGTCATGAACCGAGTTTTGGAACACACTACACCACTATTACCAGCTAATAAACCACGTTATCTAATGGGCGTAGGTTCGCCTGACTCATTAATTGATGGCGTAATTCGAGGAGTGGACATGTTTGACTGTGTTCTTCCCACACGTATTGCACGAAACGGTACTTGTATGACATCTAGTGGTCGCTTAGTCATTAAAAATGCTAAGTTTACCCATGATTTCCGTCCAATTGATGAAAATTGTGATTGTTATACATGTAAAAATTACTCGCGTGCATACATTAGACACTTGATTCGTTGTGAAGAAACATTTGGAATTAGACTTACAACTTATCATAATCTTCATTTTCTGTTAAACTTAATGAAGCAGGTTCGTTCCGCTATTATGGAAGATCGACTTGCTGATTTTAGGGAAGAATTTTTTGAGCAATATGGATTCAATCGTCCTGATGCAAAAAATTTCTAAATATATATAAAGTATCGAAAGGAGTTGGAAAATATGGGTGGCGGTATTGTAACATTTATACCAATTATCTTGATGATTGTTTTGTTCTATTTCTTACTAATCAGACCTCAGCAAAAACGTCAAAAAGAAGTACAAAATATGCAAAGCAGTTTAGCTAAAGGTGATAAAATTATTACTATTGGTGGACTTCACGGTGTTGTAGAAGCAATTGAAGATGGCACAGTCATTTTAAAATGCGGAAACAGCAAATTAACTTTTGACCGTAATGCAGTAAGAACTGTACTTGAAAAAGGTAATACAGTTTCTAATCCAGTTGTAGCAGAAACAACTTCTGATGACACTGAAGTAGTAGAAGACAACAAATAATACTTGAAATAAAAATGCCATTTCCCTTTAAACGGTGGAGTGGCATTTTTTAAACACAAAAAATAGAGCTTATACTTTCCATTTAAGCTTTTTTTAGATAAAATGGGAATATGCTTATTGTTTAAGAAAGGGGATGACTTGATGACGGATACATTTTCGGCTTGGTATGAGGATTTAGAACCGGCAATTTTAATTAAAGTGGAAGATTTTCATATTCTAGGCTACCGAGAAATCAAGGCTAGTCACATTTGGGCTTTTTTAACAGAGGAAAAGTGGAAGAATAACCCAGCCCCAGCATTGCATGAACGAATAAATGATGTCATGCAAATGAAAATTGGACAATTAATGCAGTTTATTATGACAACAGCTGAACAAGAATCTAATAACCATGTTTCTCAAGCAGATAGCATGCTTCAACCAAATGTGGAAGATTAACAGCCTGTTAGCAAATGCTTGCTTTTCGTACATAAGATAGAAGTATTTGTTGTTAGACTGGGATTTGTTATGGTTTAGATGAGGGAGGAACGAAACAGAAATGGTAAAAAAGAGTAAGATAGTTATTTTCTTTCTAGTAGTTGCAATTATTTTTGGTGCTGTATTTGGTACCGCAAAAATGGTTATGCAAAATATTAATCTTGGCTTAGATCTTCAAGGGGGATTTGAAGTTCTATATGAAGTGTCTCCAGCTAATGGTAAAGGAACTGTTTCTAAGCAAACATTAACAGATACAGTGACTTCACTTGATAAACGGGTCAATTCATTAGGTGTTGCAGAACCAAGTATTCAAATCGAAGGAAATAACCGCATTCGTGTTCAACTTGCTGGGGTAACTGACCAAGCAGAAGCACGAAAAATGTTATCAACTACTGCCCAATTATCATTTAGAGATGCTAATGACAAAATGATGATGAATGGTAGTGACTTAGTTGCAGGCGGTGCTAAACAAGCTTTTGATTCGAGCAATAATCCAATTGTTACTTTAAAACTAAAAAGCGCAGATAAATTTGCTAGCGTAACAAAAACTATTCTAGCAGAAGCACCTGACAATCAATTAGTTATTTGGTTAGACTGGAAAGAAGGACAAAAATACAAAACAGAACGTGAAAAGAAAAATCCAGCTTACTTATCTGCACCAAATGTAAGTAGCGTATTAGATACAGATAAAGTAGAAATTTCTGGGAGTTTCACAACAGAAGAAGCAAAAGATTTAGCTGAATTGCTTAACTCTGGTGCACTTCCTGTGAAAATGACTGAAGTTTACTCTACCTCTGTTGGTGCGCAGTTTGGTCAAGATGCATTACAAGAAACAATTTTAGCTGGAATTATTGGTGTTATCGCTATCTTTATTTTCATGATGGCTGTTTACCGTTTACCAGGTGTTATTGCTTCTATCACACTAGTTGCATACACTTATTTAGTACTATTAATATTAAGTCTGCTTAACGCAACACTTACTTTACCAGGGATTGCAGGTTTGATTCTGGGGATAGGTATGGCTGTTGACGCGAACGTAATAACCTACGAGCGAATAAAAGAAGAGATTAAGGTTGGTAGATCGACGAAAGCTGCTTTTGAGGTCGGTGGTAAAGAAGCATTTCGTGCGATTTTAGACGGTAACTTGACGACACTTATCGTTGCTGCCGTGCTCTTCTACTTTGGAACAAGTTCCATTAAAGGTTTTGCTACAGTATTGATTATTAGTATTTTAGTCAGCTTCTTGACAGCTGTATGGGGATCAAGATTCTTATTAGGATTACTCGTGAAAAGTAATTGGCTTAATAACAAACCAGGTTTCTTTGCGGTTAAACGAAAAGATATCCATAACTTACATGAAGGCATTAATAGCTTTAGCTTAAAAACACACTTTGACCGTTTTGACTTTGTAAAACATCATCGTCTGTTCTTATCCATTTTTGCAGCAATTGTCATTGTCGGTATCGTTATTCTCTCCATATTTAGATTGAACTTAGGTATTGACTTTGCCAGTGGGACACGAGCGGAAGTAACTGCTAATCAAACACTGACAGAAACGCAAATTAAGAAAGATTTAGATGCGATTGATATGCCATCGGATGATATTGTTTTCCAAGGTTCAGGGTCTAAAACAGCCGTTGTTTCTTATAAAGGAACATTATCCCAAAATGACGTAGCCAAATTTAAAAATTACTTTAATGACAAATATAAGCACGAACCAAGCATTAGTACCGTTTCACCAACTGTTGGGAAAGAACTTGCCAAAAACGGCTTCTGGGCACTCGGTGTGGCTTCTGTGCTGATTGTACTGTATATTGCAGTCCGGTTTGAATTTTATATGGGTATTGCGGCGATTCTGTCCTTACTATTCGACGCATTTATCATCTTTATCTTCTTTAGTGTAACAAGGCTGGAGGTTGATTTAACCTTTATCGCCGCGGTTCTGACGGTTATCGGTTATTCCATAAATGATACGATAGTCACCGCCGACCGGATACGGGATATTAGCATGAAGATGCAACGATTTAAGACGAAAGAAGAAATTGCAGATGCAGTTAACAAAGCGTTGCGACAAACCTTCACTCGTTCTATTAATACAATCCTAACCGTTATCTTTACTGTGCTTGCACTCGTATTATTTGGTAGTGAATCTATTCTTAACTTCTCCATCGCTTTACTAGTTGGACTTGTTTCCAGTGTATTCTCCTCCATCTTTATGGCAATGCAATTATGGTACGTATTTAAAGCAAGACAATTACGTAAAAAAGGACCGATTAGCACAGTCAAAAAGAAAAAACCACGTAATAATGGACAACCTGTAGTTTAAAAAGAATAGCCGGATTTCATAAATTGAAATTCGGCTGTTTTTAATAGACGTGAAACGGGTAAATAATAAGATAATTGTTACAAGGAGGAGAGAGAATGAAAGAAAACAAAGTTCAATGGCAAGTAATTGTGGGGATTATTTTAGCACTTATTATTGCGATATTTGCAGTTATTAATGTAGACCCAGTAGAGGTTAACTTTTTATTTGCTCAAGCTGAGTGGCCGTTAATTTTAATTATTATAGGTTCTGTACTAGTTGGTTGTTTAATTATCTTTTTCTTAAACATTGCCAAATCACGTGGCATGAAGAAAAAAGTAAAACAATTAACTGCTGAAAAAACAGAGCTAGAACGTCAATTAGCAGCTGCAAAATCGATGAAAACACATTCATCTAATGTAGAAAAACGCGATACTGAAAATACAGTAGAGCCAATTAAATAATAAAGAAGACGCTAACTTACTTAGTTAGCGTTTTTGTTTGGAAGATTCCTCTTGGTTTTTCTAGCAATTTTAGATATAATAGGAAGGTTGAGAGGTGGGGTAAAGTGATTCATTCAAAATACGTATGGAATATCGAGGAAGCAAGCGACGAGAGAGCTAGCCAACTAGCCGAACAATTAAAAATCTCGCTTCCACTTGCAAAATTACTTTGGAAAAGAAAAATTACAACGCAAGGACAATTCGATAAATTTTTCCACCCAGAGAAATATGAAAGTTACGACCCATTTTTATTTGCTGAAATGGATCTAGCTGTTGCTCGGATTAAACAAGCAATTGACTCAAATGAACAGATTTTAGTCTACGGAGATTATGATGCTGATGGAGTGACAAGTATTGCTGTTTTAATGAAGACACTACGACATTTGGGAGCAAATGCCGAATTTTATATTCCAAATCGTTTTACAGAAGGATATGGGCCGAATATTGATGCATTTAATATGGCGAAAAGTCAAGGCGTCGATTTAATTATCACGGTGGATAATGGGATTGCTGCACTAGAAGTTATGACGCATGCGAAGGAAATCGGGCTAGATGTCATTGTAACGGATCACCATGAACCACGTGAAGTTATGCCAGAAGCTATTGCAGTTATTCATCCAAAACATCCTAAATCTGCGTATCCATTTGAGGAGCTCGCTGGAGTCGGCGTTGCTTATAAATTATCTCATGCTCTTCTTGGCGAGGAACCAAAAGAACTACTTGATTTGGTCGCAGTTGGAACAGTGGCGGATTTAGTTTCGTTAACGGATGAAAATCGCTTTTTAGTTCAATTAGGCTTACGTCAATTACGTGAGAATGCTAACTTAGGTCTTGCGGTACTAGCAAAAAAAGCAAGTTTGAAATTAGAAGAAGCTACAGAAGAAACGATCGGTTTTGGACTTGCGCCGCGACTTAATGCTGTCGGTCGTCTTGGCCCAGCTGATCCTGCCGCTGATTTACTTTTAACAGAAGACGAAGAAGAGGCATTATTTCTAGCTGAAGAAATAGATGATGCAAATAAAGAACGTAAACAAGTTGTTGTAGATGTGACGAAATTAGCGATAGCTGCAATTGAGGCAAAAGAATCTCTTGGAAATGTTATAGTCGTCTCCGGAGAAGGTTGGAATACTGGTATATTAGGAATTGTAGCTTCCAAATTAGTTAGTATTTATTCTCGACCTGCTATTGTACTTGGAATTGATCCTGTAACAGGTATAGCAAAAGGTTCTGGGCGCAGTGTAGAGGCTTTTCACTTGTACAAAGCGCTAGATAAACATAGAGTATTAATGACTGCTTTTGGTGGTCATCCAATGGCAGCAGGGCTTACTTTACCAGCAGAAAACTTAGCTGAACTTGAAAACAAGTTACAAGAGGATGCTAATCACCTATCTGATGAAGATTTTCGACCTGCTTTAAAAATAGAAGAAAAAATAAATCTTGCTGATATCTCTGTTTCTTTTATAGCACAAGTAGAGAAATTAGCACCTTTTGGAATGGATAATCCAAAACCAATTTTCCTATTAGAAAAGATGAATTTAAAAGGAACCAAAAGAATTGGGGCAGATAAAACCCATCTAAAAACGATGCTTACAAATGAAGATAGTGATGCAAGTTTAGATGCTATTGGCTTTGGTGTTGGCGATTTAGTAGAGAAAATATCTCCTCATGCAGCAGTAGATGTTGTCGGGGAGCTTTCCATCAATGAATGGAATAATATTAAAAAGTCACAACTTCGCATGATAGATATTCACATACCGCACTGGCAGCTTTTTGATGTGCGAAATAAAGCCGAATGGTCTAGAATTTTACAAGAACAAAATGCGCAGCGACTTTTTGTTTGTTTTGAAGAAAGAACGGTTACAACTCTCGCAGAACAAAAATATATATTGGTCGATGAAACGAAAGGTTTTACAGCAGATTTTCAAACTGAGGAATTAGTTTTTGCTGATATGCCGGCGAAAGTAGAGTTAATAGAAGAAATTGTGCGCGAAACAAAACCAGAGCGAATCTTTGTTCATTTTGATGCTTCTGAAGGTAATCAAATCCCAGCAATACCTGACCGGGGAGCATTTGCTGAGCTATATAGTTTAATAAAAAAATTCCAACCATTTCCAATCGAAAAATATACCCCAAGGCTTATACAAAAGTTTGGCTGGAACAAAGAACAAATAGATTTCATGTCAAAGGTGTTTTTTGATTTAGAATTTGCTAAAATGGATAGTGGTCAGATTATTATTAACCAAGTTGTTGAAAAACGTAATTTGGACGAATCCTTAGTTTATCAACAAAAAGTAGAAGAAATAACTACTAGAAAAAAACTGTTATACTCCAATTATACTGAGCTTCATAGTTGGATAAAATCAATGATGGAAACATCAATTTACCCGAATGCGGAGGAACTAGAAAATGGAAATTAAAGATTTACAAGATTACGTAGCGATTGTGAACGATTGGCCGAAAAAAGGGATTGTTTTTAAAGACATTACGCCACTTATGAATGACGGAGAAGCATATCGTTTTGCTACGGATAAAATTGTGGAGTACGCAAAAGAATTAAAAATCGATATAATTGTTGGTCCAGAAGCACGTGGCTTTATTATTGGCTGTCCTGTTGCTTATGCGCTAGGAATTGGATTTGCTCCAGTCCGTAAACCAGGTAAACTTCCACGTGAAACGATTGAAATGGAGTATGATTTAGAATATGGTACTAATAAATTATCCATGCATAGCGATGCCATTAAACCTGGTCAACGCGTTTTAATTACAGATGATTTATTAGCAACTGGTGGAACTATTGAAGCTACCATCAAACTAGTAGAAGAATTAGGTGGTATTGTTGCTGGTTGTGCTTTCCTAATCGAACTAAAAGAACTTGAAGGACATAAAAAATTAAATGGTTACGATCGTTTAATTTTGATGAAATTATAAAAAACAAACTACTCCTGATATTTTAGGAGTAGTTTTTTCATAAAAAATCTTTAAACCACTAGAAAATGTGGAAAAACAAGGAAAAGTACTTTATAAACAAACAAGTGACATGCTATAATGTAATACAAGAATCTTTTTTAAGAACACTCAGTTATTGGGTGTTTTTAAGTTGGATATAGATGACATAGAAATAAGAGGGTGAATGTAAATGGCGAAAGAACAAAATCTGACAGCTGAGCAAGTCATTGATATGGCTTCTCATTATATGAATCAGGAACATCTTGCGCTTGTGAAAAATGCGTATGAATTTGCGCGCGATTCTCATAAAGAACAATTTCGTAAATCAGGTGAGCCGTATATTATTCATCCAATTCAAGTTGCTGGCATTTTAGTAGAGCTGAAAATGGATCCATCGACTGTTGCTTCAGGATTTTTACATGATGTCGTAGAAGATACTCCCGTTACACTAGCTGACTTAGAAGAAGTTTTTGGGGAAGAAGTTGCCATGCTAGTGGATGGCGTTACAAAATTAGGTAAAATTAAATATAAATCGCATGAAGAGCAACAAGCTGAAAATCACCGAAAAATGTTTATTGCAATGGCGCAAGATATTCGAGTCATTTTAATAAAGCTTGCCGATCGATTACACAATATGCGTACTTTAAAACATCTACCAGTTGAGAAGCAACGAAGAATTGCGAATGAAACCTTAGAAATATTTGCTCCACTGGCGCATCGTTTAGGGATTTCACGAGTTAAATGGGAATTAGAAGATACCGCGTTACGTTACTTAAATCCACAACAATATTACCGCATTGTTCATTTAATGAAACAAAAAAGAGATGCCAGAGAGCGCTATTTACATGATGTTATAGACGGGGTAAATGAAAATTTAGACGAATTAAACATTCAAGCTGATATCTCTGGAAGGCCAAAGCATATCTATTCTATTTACCGAAAAATGTCGGAGCAAAATAAGCAATTTAATGAAATTTATGATTTGCTTGCGGTCCGTATTGTTGTTAGTAGTATTAAAGATTGTTATGCTGTGCTTGGGATTATTCATACGCGCTGGAAACCAATGCCAGGCCGTTTTAAAGACTATATTGCAATGCCTAAATCTAATATGTATCAATCCATTCATACGACAGTAATTGGACCTCAAGGCGAACCGCTTGAAGTGCAAATCAGGACCCATGAAATGCACCAAATCGCTGAATACGGTGTCGCTGCTCACTGGGCATATAAAGAAGGAAAAGTTGTTAATTCAAAAACTTCTTTTGATAACAAGCTTACTTGGTTCCGCGAAATTTTAGAATATCAAAACGAATCGGATAACGCTGAAGAGTTCATGGAAAGCTTAAAACTCGATTTATTTTCTGATGTTGTTTATGTTTTCACACCAAAAGGGGATGTATATGAGTTACCAAATGGCTCTGTTCCACTTGATTTTGCTTACCGCGTCCATACCGAAATCGGAAACAAAACGATTGGTGCAAAAATAAACGGAAAAATTGTTACATTAGATTATAAATTAAAAACAGGCGATATTATTGATATTTTAACGTCTAAACATTCCTACGGACCAAGCCGCGACTGGTTAAAATTAGTCCAAACATCGCAAGCTCGCAATAAAATCAAGCAATTTTTCAAACGACAAGCAAAAGAAGAAAACGTTGAAAAAGGCCGAGATTTAGTTGAAAAAGAAATTAGACAACTTGGGTTTGAACCGAAAAAAATTATGGTCACTGAAAATCTTCGCAAGTTAGCTGATAAGTTGAACTTTTCTCATGAAGATGATCTTTTTGCAGCGGTTGGTTATAATGGCATAACTGCTTTGCAAGTTGCTAATCGTTTAACAGAAAAACTGCGGAAAGAGCGAGAACTTGAAGCTGAAACGGAAAAACTATTAACACAAGCAGAGAATAAACCGTCTAATTCAGATGCTAATAATGAGAAGCTGAAGATTAAACATAATGCTGGTGTTGTAGTTCAAGGGGTAGGAAACTTATTAATTCGTCTTTCTAGATGCTGTAATCCAGTACCTGGTGATGATATTGTAGGTTATATTACAAAAGGTCGTGGTATTTCCATCCACCGTCAAGACTGCCCGAACGTTCAAGCGATTGAACCAGAACGTTTAATTGAAGTAGACTGGGAAGATACAGATTCGCAAGCAAAAAATGATTATAATGTTGATATTGAAATTTACGGTTATAATCGTAACGGCTTGCTAAATGATATTCTTCAAGTTATTAACAGCTTGACGTCCAATATTAATGGAGTCAATGCCAAAGTAGACAATAATAAAATGGCAACCCTCGTTGTCACACTACAAATTCATAATATTAATCATTTACAGCGAGTTGTGGATAAGATAAAACAAATTCCAGATGTTTATACAGTTAGAAGATTAATGAATTAAAGGAGTGGAAAAGAAGTGCGTGTGCTACTACAAAGATGTTATGAAGCTTCCGTCAGTGTGGAAGGGGAAATTATTAGTGAAATTGCTGGAGGTCTATGTCTATTAGTTGGGTTTACTCATACTGATAATGAAGAAACAGTAGAATACATGGCGAAAAAAATTATTGGGTTACGAGTTTTTGAAGATGAATCAGAGAAAATGAATATTTCTTTAGCCGAACGTGGTGGCGCAATTCTCAGCGTTTCACAATTCACCTTATATGCGGATGTTAGTAGAGGCAAACGCCCAAGCTTTACAAAATCTGCTCCTGGAGAAAAGGCGGAAGGGTTGTACAACTTATTTAATAACAAACTTTCCGATGCAGGATTTATAGTTGAAACTGGTGTGTTTGGTGCATTTATGGACGTGAAAATTGTCAATAATGGCCCAGTTACTATTATGCTAGACTCTGAAGAAATGCGAAAATAAAAAAAGCGAT
Organism: Listeria farberi; assembly: GCF_014229295.1. Classification (NCBI taxonomy): domain Bacteria; kingdom Bacillati; phylum Bacillota; class Bacilli; order Caryophanales; family Listeriaceae; genus Listeria; species Listeria farberi. Next base: position 1,300,116 of record NZ_JAARZL010000001.1, on the reverse strand, counting down.
CATTCTAGTGATATTTCATCACTGGAATGATTGCTTTTTTAGTTAGAAAAGTAATTAGATAATCCATCAGTTACTGAATCAGCAATTTGGCTTCTATAAGATGCTGAATTAATGTTTCTTTCGTCTTTTGCAGAGCTTAAGTAACCAAGTTCTAGAAGGACAGCTGGTTGAGAATTTTCTCTTACTACATAATAATCGCCAACTCTTGAGCCGCGGTTAGTAGTAGGAAGATTATTTCCAAGCGTAGTATTAATACTTTCAGCGAGCGATTTATCACTATTATCATAATAATAAGTAGTTTGACCGCTAACACCTTTGCTACTATCTTCTAAACTATCAAAATGAAGACTAATAAAAACGTCTGCGTTATTTTTTGCTGCTATATTAGTCCGAGATTTTAAGGAAACATATTTATCACTGTTTCTAGTTAAAATTACTTTAGCGCCTCTTGATTCTAATTTTTCTTTTAGTTTTTTGGCTGTTTTTAAAGTCATTTCTTTTTCTACTGTACCATTTGCGCCTTTTGCTCCTGGATCATTGCCACCATGACCGGGGTCAATAACAATAGTTGCTTCGGATAATTTAGTTGTTTTACTTCGTGGGCTGGAAGTTTGACCTTTGTCGGACACATCTACTACCCAGTTAGCCACATAACCTTCTTCGCCACTTGTGGTGCGGATTTTATACCAATCACCTTGAACCCCTTGAATAGCAAAACCTTGGCCAGAATTGGCTTTTTCAATAACGGCTCCATCTCGTCCTGGTTTATTTCTTATGTTTGTGGAGTCATCTCGAATCGTTACGGTTTGAAGTTCACTTTCATCTACTTTAGTTACAGATTCGCGTATAGTTAAGTACTGAGAACTAACCCATGCACTTTTACCGTTATACTGAATTTGCGCCCAGCCATTTTGTTGGCTTGTTACAGTTACTTGATCACCATTATTTAGTAATCCAAGTGATGTACTTGAAGTACTAGGCTTTTCACGTACATTTAGTCCACCATCAGAGGAGACAATAGCGACACTATTACTTGCAGCGCTGACATCTGTATTTTCTACTAGCCAGCTCGCAACCCAACCACTATTTCCGTTATCTAATTGAACTTTGTACCATTGATTTTCTTCACCAACTACCCGGAGTACTTCATTTTTTCTGGCTTGGCTTGTTACATCATAAGCTAAACCAGGACCGCTGCGGACATTTAAGACTTCTGCTTTTACGATGACGGAATTTGCATTCGCCATTGCAATGGTTGTAAAAATACCTGCTGCAATCAATAAAATGGAGACAACGGTGATAAAAATGAATTTATTCTTCATTTAAAGCTAACACCACCCATATACTCATAAACTTTTATCTGACAGTAAAATGTTACCATAAAATGCGCTTTCATGGAACTAGAAAGTGAGTATTTATAAAAAAACTGACAAAATGTTGACTTTTCAGTGTGTTTTTAGTAATCTTAGAATAATTCATATTTAAAACTAGCGACAGAGAAAAGTAAGAAAATCCATGCTATACAGAGAATTTATCCCATTTGGCTGAAAGGATAAAGATAGTCACATTTTCCGAAAAGACACTCTCGAGGTTTCTTGTTGAAAACAGTAAACAAGAACGTATTCAGGCGTTAACTGACTTAAGTGAGGACTTATTAATAGTTCTAATTAGGGTGGTACCACGGGTGTAAATAAACTCTCGTCCCTTGTTTTTATAACAAGTGACGGGGGTTTTTCTTTATATTTTTAAGGAGGGGTATGGTGATGGATTTGCAATTACCAAGAGGGACACGAGATATTTTGCCAGAAGAAGTTAGTAAATGGCATTTTTTAGAATCGGTATTTAAAAAAGTTTGTGAAAATTATCAATACGAAGAAATTAGGACGCCTGTTTTTGAACATACGGAGTTATTTGAACGAGGCGTGGGCGATTCAACAGATATCGTATCTAAAGAAATGTATACTTTTGAAGATAAAGGTGGTAGAAGCCTTACTTTAAGACCAGAGGGGACTGCTTCCGTCGTTCGTGCTTTTGTTGAACATAAATTATACGGCGAAGTTAGCCAACCGATTAAAATGTACTACAATGAGCCAATGTTCCGTTATGAACGCCCACAAGGCGGAAGACAACGCCAATTTACTCAAATGGGAATCGAAGCACTTGGTAGTGACGATCCTTCCATTGATGTAGAAGTTATCTCGCTTGCAATGGAGTTCTTCAGGAAAATTGGTTTAACTAATATTAAACTAGTCATTAATAGCCTTGGTGACAAAGAAAGTCGTTTAAAACACCGAGAAGCACTAGTTGCGCATTTTGAACCACATATTGATGAATTTTGTGCAGAATGTCAGGTACGATTACACAAAAATCCACTTCGCATCTTAGATTGTAAAAAAGATCATGATAATCCGCTTATTCAAACAGCACCATCTATTTTGGATTTTTTAAACGAAGAATCAGTTGCATATTTTGAAAATGTTAAAAAATATCTAACTGCATTAGAAATTCCGTTTGAAATTGATCCAACAATGGTTCGTGGTTTAGATTATTATAATCATACAACGTTTGAAATTATGAGTGTGGAAGAAGGATTTGGAGCGAAAACAACACTTTGCGGTGGTGGTAGGTATCACGGTTTAGTCAAAGAATTCGGTGGACCTGATACACCAGGGATTGGTTTTGGAATTGGCGTAGAACGAATTTTACTTGCCTTAGAAAAAGCCGAAATCAATATTCCAGAAACAAAACCGTTAGAAGTATATGTAATTACTGCACAGCCAGAAGCTGAATTAAAAGCAGTGACACTTGTAAATAAATTAAGACAAAATGGAATTAGTGCAGAAAAAGATTATTTAAAACGAAAATTAAAAGCACAATTAAAAGATGCTAATAGAAAGAAAGCAATATATACCGTAATTCTAGGTGAAGAAGAGTTACAAACAGGTAATTATCAATTAAAAAATATGGAAACAGGCGAACAAGAAGCCGTTTCGGAAACAACTATTATCGAAAAACTAACAAACACCAAGGAGGAGAAATAAAATGGAAAAACGTACAAGTTACTGCGGTGAATTAAATGAAACACATATTGGTCAAAGTGTTATCCTTCATGGTTGGGTGCAAAAACGTCGCGACTTAGGTGGACTTATTTTCATTGATTTGCGCGACCGAGAAGGAATTGTCCAAGTGGTTTTCAATCCTGAATTTTCAAAAGAAGCATTGGAAATTGCAGATAGCGTTAGAAATGAATTTGTTGTTACTATCAAAGGGAAAGTTCATGCTCGCGGGGAAAAAGCGATTAATGATAAGTTAGCAACAGGTAAAGTAGAAGTTTTAGCAGAAGAAATTACTATTTTAAATACCTCTAAAACACCACCATTTTACATTGAAGACGGCGTGAATGTTTCTGATGAACTTCGCCTAAAATATCGCTACTTAGACTTGCGTCGCCCAGAAATGAATAATATTTTCAAAATGCGCCATACAGTAACAAGAACTTTCCGAAACAAACTAGATGCACTTGGTTTCTTTGATATTGAAACACCTTATTTAACGAAAAGCACGCCAGAAGGAGCGCGTGATTATCTAGTACCAAGTCGTGTATACCCAGGTAATTTCTATGCACTACCACAATCTCCGCAAATTTTGAAACAGTTATTAATGACTGCCGGTTTTGATAAATATTATCAAATTGTACGTTGTTTCCGAGATGAAGACTTGCGCGGTGACCGTCAACCAGAATTCACACAAATCGATTTAGAAACAAGCTTTTTAACAAAAGAAGAGATTCAAGCGATTACAGAAGATATGCTAGTGGATGTTGTTAAAGAAGCGAAAAACATTACGATTGAAAAACCATTCCCACGCATGACTTATAAAGAAGCAATGGATCGTTTTGGTAGCGATAAACCAGATATTCGTTTCGGCTTAGAATTACAAAACGTTTCAGAAGTCGTAAAAGATGTCGATTTTAAAGTATTCCAATCAGCTATTGAAAACGGTGGCGAAGTAAAAGCGATTAATGCAAAAGCTGCTGCAACTAATTTCTCTCGTAAAGATTTAGATGCATTAGGCGTTTTTGTTGCTAATTACGGTGCAAAAGGGCTAGCCTGGCTAAAAGTTGAAGCTGGTGAATTAAAAGGACCAATTGCTAAATTCTTCCCGGAAGATAAAGCAGCAGAACTACAAGCAGCACTTCAAGCTGAAGATGGTGATTTATTGCTATTTGCAGCAGATAAAGCGGATATAGTTGCAGCATCGCTTGGAGCGCTTCGTAATAAGTTAGGGAAAGACTTAGATTTAATTAATGAAGATGAACTTGCTTTCCTTTGGGTAACAGATTGGCCGCTCTTTGAGTATGACGAAGAAGCAGGGCGTTATGTATCGGCGCACCATCCATTCACTTTACCAAAAGAAGAAGATATTCCACTTCTTGAAACAGATTCTTCCAAAGTAATGGCAGAAGCATATGATATCGTATTAAATGGATATGAAATTGGCGGTGGTTCGCTTCGTATTTATAAAAAAGAAGTACAAGAATCGATGTTCCGCGCGCTTGGTTTCACGGATGAATCAGCAAAAGAACAATTTGGTTTCCTGATGGATGCATTAGAGTATGGTACGCCACCTCATGGAGGTATCGCACTTGGCTTAGATCGTATTGTTATGATCTTGGCAGGTCGTAACAACTTGCGTGATACTATCGCGTTCCCTAAAACAGGAAGTGCAGTAGATCCACTAACAAATGCACCAGGTGAAGTTAGTGTAGCACAGTTAGCAGAACTAAAACTAGAAACAGTAAAAAAAGAAACTAACTAAAAAAGAAGCTGAGTGTCCGCGCTCAGCTTCTTTTTTTAAAAATCATCACTTAATTCTTGAATACTTTCGACGTGCACTTTATTAACTAATATTCCTTGATTGGAATCATTGGACCAAAATGGGCCATCAAGTTCCTTCGCTTCACTGGAGCTGATTTTCTTTTTATTATAAAAAGTGGCTTCCACATTGTAGCGATTCCCTTTTTCTACTGTATCCCAGCTTTCCTTAGAAAGCGGTAAAGTAATTGATTTGTTTCCAGCACCATCAATTTTGCCGGTGACGGTATTATTTTTATCTTTTTGGTCCACCACAAAGTTAAATGTAACATCTACTTTTGACGAAGCATGTTGATAGAGGTAATAACCGCCAAAAAGTAGTATGGCTGCTAGAAGGGTGAAAATGGGGATTTTACGCATAGGGAATTTCGCGCCTCCTTATCTGTTCTAAACGTTCTTCCTTTTTCATTATAAGTGTAAAAGCTAAGAAGCGGAAGGGGTAAACGCCATTTCTCATTGATTTTTTAGAATAGAGGCCCCATTTTTAATTAATTCACCATTTTAACTATTCATTTTGATGGTTTATCTTGTAATGCGTCGATTCCAGTTTCGCCAGTGCTGATTTTAATGACCTCGGCAAGTGGGTAAATAAATACTTTTCCATCACCTGGCTCCCCAGTTCGCAGTGTTTCTTTAACGACTCGAAGTACATCATCAACAGGCACCGTGGAAACAACGATTTCAATTTTCATTCGTTCATGAATATTGCTTTCTTTTTTTGTACCACGATAAAGTTCGATAAATCCTTTTTCTAAGCCTGTACCAAGTGCTTTTGTGACAGTTAGTCCGCTTACTCCGATTTTTGCAAGTTCTTTTTGAAATAAATTAAAGCGGTTTGGGCGAGTAATGATTTCGATTTTTGTTAATCCAGACATATTGTTGCCTCCTTTATTCTTGATATGCTTTTTCACCATGCAGCGTCAAATCAAGTCCTTTGTATTCTTGTTCTTCATTTACACGAATTGGTAAAAATAGTTTGATAATTACGACGATTATAGCTGTTACTACAGCTACATATGCAACCGTTGAGCCGATTGCAATTAATTGTTTCACTACTAGAGAAGCATTTCCGTAAAATAACCCATTTGCTCCAGCTTCATTTACTTTTGTTGTGGCAAAAAGTCCGGTTGCAATACCACCCCAAATACCTCCGATTCCGTGAAGACCGAACGCATCAAGTGCATCGTCATATTTTACTTTGCCTTTCAACCAGAACACAGCCCAGAAGCATAGAGCCCCGCCGAGGAAACCGATGATAAGTGAACTTGGAACGGTAACGAATCCAGCAGCAGGAGTAATAGATACTAACCCAGCAATTGCTCCGGAAATGGTCCCTAGCATAGTTGGCTTTTTATTAGTCAACCATTCTACCATTCCCCAGCCGATAATACCTGCAGCAGCTGCCGTATTCGTATTTACAAAAGCTATCATAGCTACATTATCAATTGTAAGGGCGCTACCAACATTAAATCCATACCAACCAAACCAAACTAGAATACCGCCAATAAGTGCAAGTGGTAAATTATGAGGGGAAGCAGAGTCGGCTTCTTTCCTTCGTCCAATCATAATTGCAAGTATTAATCCTGTTACACCGGAACTAATATGGACCACATTCCCGCCGGCGAAATCAAGTGCGCCAAGGTTACGTAACCAACCACCATCACCCCAAACCCAGTGAGCGACAGGGGAATAAACAAGTAAAGACCATAGGATAATGAAAATCAAGTAGGCGGAGAAATTCATTCGTTCTGCAAATGCCCCAGAAATGATGGCAACAGTCAAAATAGCAAAAGTCATTTGGAACATCATAAACAAAATGTGCGGAATTGCATCTGAGTAAGTGTCATTTGCCGCAAAGCCAACATCATGAAGGAAAGTCCAGTCGAAACTGCCGATAAAGCCATTTCCGGGTGCAAAAGCTAACGAGTAGCCAACAATCACCCAAAGAATAGAAATAATTGCCATCGAACTAAAACTATACATTGCTGTACTTAACACGTTTTTGCGGCGAACCATACCGCCATAAAATAATGCAATCCCTGGTGTCATCAACCAAACCAATAAGGTACAAAAGAACATAAATACTGATTCCATACTCAACTCTCCTTTTTGTTAGATAAACTAACATATAATATTTTATTTATGCGTTTATAATACACTATATTCAAATAAAGGCAAGAATATTTTATCAATTCAATAAATTTGGTTAGATTATCTAACATACAGCGTTTTCAATTGGGTCTTTTTTAGATTTATTTCAGAATAATCAGATAAATAAATAGGTTAGTTTCCGCAAAAATGGTAGATAAAAAGCCTATTAAAAAATAGGCTTTTTCCATTAAATATAAAACATATAACCATCAGTTAGTTCAGAATCAGTAGAATGTTTTAGTAAGTCAGCAAGAGTAGTTTGATCTAGCACATCGCGGACAGCATTACGCATTCGAGTCCAAAGTTCTCTCTGGGCAGCTTCTTCATCATCCATACTTTCAACGAGTACAATAGGCCCTTCCAGTGTGCGGATAATGTCACCGGCAGTAATTTTTTCAGGATCGCCATTTAATACATATCCACCGTGTGCACCGCGGATGCTTTTGACGATTCCTGCATTACGTAGCGGTCCGATTAATTGTTCTAAATAATGCTCGGATAAATTTTTATCTTGCGCAATACTGCGAAGAGAGATTGGCCCATCACCAATCCTTTTCGCAAGTTCAAGTGTTATTGTTAAGCCATAACGGCCCTTTGTTGTAATTTTCATTTTTATATAACCTCCAGTAATTTCAAAAAACACTTATATCGCATCTATTATATCGGAATTACTGTCAGAAGGCAAAGAAAACAAGTGAGTGAACGTACAGGTGTTCTTATGGTATAATAGAAAGCAAGCAAATAAGAAGGAGCGGTTATATGGCAATTCAACCCTTAGCTTACCGGATGCGCCCGAAAGCGCTAGATGAAATCGTGGGACAAACGCACTTAGTCGGTAAAGATAAAATTATTTATCGGATGGTCAAAGCAAAACAATTATCTTCTATGATATTATATGGACCGCCTGGAATTGGAAAAACCTCGATTGCAAGTGCGATTGCTGGTAGCACCAAATATGCGTTTCGTACGTTAAATGCTGTAACAAATAATAAAAAAGATATGGAAGTAGTAGCAGCCGAGGCGAAAATGAGTGGTACTGTTATTCTTCTATTGGATGAAGTACATCGTTTAGATAAAGCGAAACAGGATTTTTTACTTCCTTTGCTTGAAAGTGGTGCGATTATTTTAATTGGTGCAACGACAAGTAATCCTTATATCGCAATCAATCCTGCAATTCGAAGTAGGACACAAATTTTTGAGTTAAAACCTTTAACGGTAGAAGATATTATGATAACAATGGACCGGGCTCTTCGTGATAAAGAACGTGGACTCGGAAACTATGAAGTGGAAATAGATGAATTTGCGAAAAAACATTTTGCCACAGCGAGTAATGGTGATGTACGTAGTGCTCTTAATGCGCTGGAGCTTGCTGTTATTTCTTCTGAACCAAATGAGGACGGGATTATTCATATTACGCTTGATGTGGCGGAAGAGTGTTTGCAAAAGAAAAGTCTTGCACATGATAAAGACGGCGATGCTCATTACGATGTTTTAAGTGCTTTTCAAAAATCAGTTCGTGGTAGTGATGTTAATGCAGCGCTTCATTATATGGGACGTTTGATTGAAGCGGGGGATTTAGTGAGTATTAGCAGGAGAATGCTTGTTATGGCTTATGAGGACATTGGTCTTGCAAATCCACAAGCTGGAGCGCATACACTTGCTGCAATTCAAACAGCAGAAAAAGTAGGATTTCCTGAGGCACGAATTCCGCTTGCAAATGCTGTTATTGAACTCTGTCTTTCACCGAAGTCAAATTCTGCTATTATGGCAATTGACGCAGCATTAGCTGATATTCGCCAGGGAAATAGCGGCGAAGTACCCGATCATTTACGTGATGGTCATTATTCGGGGGCTAAAAAACTTGGTCGAGCAATTGATTACAAGTATCCGCATAATTACGATAATGCATGGGTGGATCAACAATATTTACCCGATCGGCTCAAAAATAAATTATATTATGACCCGAAATTCACTTCTAAATTCGAGCAAACAATTGCTGGTGTGTACCAAAAAATTAATGAAAATAAAGCAAAAAAAGAATAAAAAAATACCAAACTGAAAAGTCGCTAACATTGAAATTTCGTCTTTCATATGGTATTCTAAGTTAAGAAAAGAAACCCTAATGTATTCGATATAGTTCCTGATATTTTTGAACCGAACAATTTTTTATACCTAGGGAGCTTGGAGTTCCGGCGCGGCGCACATGCCTTCACACGAGGAAGTGCAAACCGTTAGACAGAGCACCCACCTGCTTTAATTGAGAGCGGGTTCAAAGGAAGGGAATCCTAAACGGTACGATTGGGGTTTCTTTTTTTGTATGTAAATAGGAGTTATTCCTCTTTACTTTACAAGAGTATTGCTGTTACAATAAGAAACGATTAACGGCGAAAAGGAATTCGTCACTAAAAAAAGGACGCGATAAAAAATGGAAAACAGAATTTACTTAGACCATGCAGCGACAAGTCCGATTCATCCAGAAGTTATCCAAACGATGCTTGGCGCAATTACTAATACGTACGGCAATCCATCTAGTATTCATTATGCTGGTCGAGAGGCAAGAAAAGCACTTGATGAAGCACGTCATACTATTGCCCAAAGTATTCAAGCTGAAGAAAAAGAGATTATTTTTACTAGTGGCGGTACAGAAGGCGATAACTTGGCTCTTATTGGAACTGCTTTAGCACATAAAGAAAACGGAAAACATATTATCACCTCACAGATTGAACATCATGCTGTTTTAAAAACATGTGAATATCTTGAAACACAAGGTTTTGAAGTCACTTATTTACCAGTAGATGAGCATGGGATAGTGTCTAGTGAGAGCGTGCAAAAAGCTTTACGCCCTGATACAATTCTTGTTTCTATTATGTATGGTAATAATGAAATTGGTACTATTCAGCCGATTGCAGAGATTGGTGCTGTACTTCTTGACCACCAAGCCGTTTTTCATACAGATGCAGTACAAGCTTACGGGCTATTAAATATAAATGTAACAGAACTTGGAGTAGATTTATTAACTACTTCTTCTCATAAAATAAATGGACCACGCGGTGTAGGCTTTTTATACGTCAAAAATGGTACACGTCTTGCATATCAAATGCACGGAGGGGAACAAGAACGAAAACGTCGTGCTGGGACTGAAAACTTAGCAGGTATCTGTGGTCTTAGTGCAGCTTCTACTATTATGACAAATGAACGTGAACTTAAAAATGAGGAATATGTTTCCTTTAAAAAGCGCATGGCGGAAATTTGGCGTGCAGCAGGCTTAGATTTTGAAGTGAACGGTTTAGAAGCGAACACATTACCACATGTTTTTAGCGTGCGTTTCCCAGGAGTTTCTATTGAGCAATTACTGATGAATTTAGACATGGAAGGCATTGCTGTTTCTAGTGGTTCAGCATGTACAGCGGGAACTGTTGATCCTTCTCATGTTTTAGTAGCTCTTTTTGGAGAAAATCATCCGGCAATTCAAGAAACAGTTCGAATTAGCTTCGGGCTAGGAAATCATTTGGAAGAAATAGAGATAGCGGCTACGAAAGTTAGTGAAGTCGTGACGCGTTTAATGAAAATTTAAGAAGGTGAGGAGCGAACTTTGAGTACAAATAATAGTGACATTCGTGTAGTTGTCGGCATGTCAGGCGGAGTAGATTCATCAGTCACTGCTTATATATTAAAAGAACAAGGTTATGATGTTATTGGTATTTTCATGAAAAATTGGGACGATACAGATGAATTTGGTGTTTGTACAGCGACGGAAGACTATGATGATGTCATTCGAGTGGCTAACCAAATCGGCATCCCATATTATGCAGTAAACTTTGAAAAAGAATATTGGGATAAAGTATTTACCTATTTCTTAGACGAATATAAACTTGGGCGTACACCTAACCCAGACGTCATGTGTAACAAAGAAATTAAATTCAAAGCATTTTTGGAACATGCAGAAAGTCTTGGGGCAGATTATGTAGCAACGGGACACTACGCACAAGTGAAAAAAGTAGGCGACGAAATCGAATTGCTTCGTGGAGTCGATAATAATAAAGATCAAACTTATTTTTTAAATCAACTTTCGCAAGATCAACTGAAAAAAGTCATGTTTCCTCTTGGTGGCATGGAAAAAACAGAAGTACGTGAGATTGCAACAAAAGCCGGACTTGCTACTGCTAACAAAAAAGATAGTACAGGGATTTGTTTTATCGGTGAAAGAAACTTTAAGCAATTTTTAAGTGAATATCTTCCGGCACAACCTGGTGACATGAGAACATTGGATGGAGAAGTACTGGGCAAACATGATGGCTTAATGTATTATACTATTGGGCAACGTCATGGTTTAGGTATTGGTGGAGACGGTGAACCTTGGTTTGTTGTTGGTAAAGATTTAAAAGATAATGTTTTATTTGTAGAACAAGGTTTCCATCATGATTCCTTGTACTCAGATTCCTTAATTGCAACAGATATTTCCTTTACTACCAATTCAGAAAAACCAAAAACATTTGAATGCACAGCAAAATTCCGTTACCGCCAAACAGATACAAAAGTAACTGTACACATGCGTGAAAATGGTACAGCAGAAATAGTTTTTGCAGATCCAGTGCGTGCAATTACTCCTGGTCAAGCAGTTGTTTTCTATGATGGTGAGATTTGCTTAGGCGGAGGAACTATTGATACTGTTTGGAAAAATGGTGCAAAGCTAGACTATGTTGGTTAAAATTAGAACCGGAGAATCTTGTTTTCTACGAGACTCCGGTTTTTTCCTGTGCAAATGAGTTATTTTAAAGCATTTTTATGGTAAAATATTAAGCGAAACAAGGAAAAGAGGTCCTTTATGAAAAAGTTAGCGATTTTTGGGAGTGCAATAGCTATATTTTGTCTTCTTATTTGGGGGTATTTTTATTTTAATTCTGAACCATCAAATGTAGCAGAAGAAGCTGCAAACTCAACAAAAACGGTGGATGTGCTTGAGGAAAATGATATACTTGTTTTTACTCCGCGAAAGTCGGATGCAGGAATTAGCGTTATTTTGTATCCAGGAGCCTTTGTGGATGCACTGAGCTATGCGCCACTTGCGAATAAACTAGCTTCGAGCGGTTATAAAACATACATTGCTGAGATGCCTCTTAATTTAGCTGTATTTGGCAAAAATCGTGCGGCTGATATTATTGATGAAGCACCTGATGAAAAGTTTGTCATTGGCGGTCATTCGCTTGGAGGCGTTATGTCTTCCCGATTTGCCCATGAAAACGAGAGTGAAATCGAAGGCGTGTTTTTCTTAGCGAGTTATCCTGATAAAAAAGGTTCGCTGAAAAAAGCCTCTTTCCCAGCGCTTTCCATAACTGGGACAAAAGATGATGTTTTAAATAAAGATGCTTATGATAAAAATAAAAAATACTTGCCTAAAGATACTACATTTGTGTCTATTGAAGGTGGAAATCATGCGCAATTCGGGTCATACGGAGCTCAGCATGGTGACGGGAAGGCTACTATTAGTGAGGCGGAACAAACTGATCAAATTTCAAAAGCGCTAGTAGCATGGTTAAATACGTCTGTAAAAAACCAAGAAAAATAGAGGAGAATTTAAAATGGATAAAAATCAATTAGGAATCAAACAGATGCAAGAGGGAAATTTAGAAGAAGCAGTTAAACTATTTACGGAAGTAATTGAAGAACATCCTAGTGATCCAGTTGGTTATATTAATTTTGGTAATGTTTTACTATCAATGGATGATTTTGAACGTGCAGAATTATTTTTCAAAAGAGCTCTTGAACTAGATGACACAGTTCCGGCGGCTTATTATAGCCTAGGAAATTTATATTACGAGTTAGAACGTTTTCAAGAAGCAGCGGATAGCTTCCAAAATGCAACAAAACAAGGAATGGAGAACGGCGATTTATTCTTTATGTTAGGAATGAGTTTTGTTCAAATGGAAGAGTTAACGCTAGCTATGCCTTATTTACTTAGAAGTGTCGAATTAAATCCAGAAGATAGTGAAGCGTTATTTCAATATGGTATCGTTCTTGCTCGTAGCGGGTTTTACGAAGATGCGATTAATATGCTTGAAAGAGTACTTCTTATTAAACAAGAAGATCCAGATGCACTTTATAATATCGGAGCTGCTTATCTGGCATGGCAAGGCGACATCGTACTTGCAAAAAATTACTTTGAACGAGCGCTAGCAACTGGAACATCGCATGAACTTGCTGAGAATGCTTTAAATGCTATTCAAGATTTAGAAAACGAAGCGGAATAAACTATAGAAAGGAGGCGGTTTAAGATGGCTGAACAAGAATCTCTCGCGTTATTTAATGATACCCCAGATGAACTTTTCATGAAGGGGACGATGTTGTCTACCATTTTTTATAATGCCGAAAACCTCTTTTCTGTGGTAAGAATTCTAGTAAAAGAGACGAATGCGAATTGGGATGAAAAGGATATTATTGTAACTGGTTTTTTTCCAGCACTTCATGAACAAGAAGTATATACGTTTTACGGGAAAATGCAGGAACATGCTAAATTTGGTCAGCAATTTAAAGCGGACCGATTTCGAAAAGAAATGCCTCAATCTCGCGCTGGATTGATTAACTATCTTTCAGGGGAACTTTTTAAGGGGATTGGTAAAGTAACGGCGGAAAACATTGTCGATACAATTGGCGATGACGCGATTACGAAAATACTATCTGATCCAAGTTTGTTAAATACTGTTCCTAAGCTACCTTCTGGAACAGCGGAAAGCTTGCTTGCTTCCCTTAGAGAAAATCAAGGTCTAGAGCATGTGATGGTTGGTTTAAATGAATATGGCTTTGGTCCACAATTATCTATGAAAATTTTTCAGGTATATAAACAAAATGCAATCGAAGTGCTAGAAAATAATCCTTATAAATTAATTGAAGATGTTAAAGGAATTGGTTTCCAGCGTGCCGATGAGCTTGGGCGTAAGCTTGGACTTGGCGGAAACCATCCAGAACGACTTAGAGCAGGAATTTTATTTATGTTAGATTCTGTTTGTATGCAGCAAGGTCATGTCTATATGGAACAAGAGGTTTTGCTCGGGGAAGTGACTTACCTACTAGAAGAAAGTGAAGGCATTAGGATTGACCAGGCTATTTTACTGCAACAAATAGAAAAGCTTGCAGAAGAACAAAAAATAATTACAGAAAATACGCGTGTCTATATGCCGTCACTTTATTATTCAGAAAGCGGTTTTGCTTACCATGTAAAGCGAATGTTAAAACAAACAGAGTATCAAGAACAATTTCCAAAATCTGAATTTTTATTAGCACTTGGGGAACTAGAAGAACGTATTGGCGTACATTACGGGGATTCTCAACGCGCGGCATTAGAACAAGCATTAATGTCACCAATGCTCGTCCTTACAGGAGGGCCGGGAACAGGGAAAACAACTGTTATTAAAGGAATTGTAGAATTGTATGCCGAGTTAAATGGAGTTAGTCTTGATCCGCATGCCTATAAAGATGGTGCGACTTTTCCAGTATTACTCGCAGCTCCAACAGGGCGTGCAGCTAAACGGATGTCTGAATCCACTGGGCTTCCAGCAATGACAATTCACCGCTTACTTGGAATGAATGGACAAGAACAGATGGATGACGACGCAGAGCGATTAATCGATGGGCGATTGTTAATTGTGGATGAAATGTCAATGGTGGATATTTGGCTTGCGAACCAATTGTTCCGCGCTTTACCTGCTCATATGCAAGTAGTACTCGTTGGTGACCAAGACCAGCTCCCTTCTGTTGGACCAGGTCAAGTATTAAAAGATATTCTAAAGTCAGAACAAATTCCAACTGTCGCGCTTTCAGATATTTATCGGCAAAAAGATGGTTCCTCAATCATTGAAATGGCTCATTATATCAAAGAAGGAATGCTTCCAGCTGATTTTGCGAAAAATAGTGCCGATCGGTCATTTTTCCACTGTACAGTAAATCAAATTGGCGATGTTGTGGAACAAGTAGTGAAAAATGCTAAAAATAAAGGTTTTCGCGCAAAAGATATTCAAGTATTGGCTCCAATGTATCGCGGTCCAGCAGGGATTGATATATTAAATAAAAAACTACAAGAAATCTTTAATCCAAATGACACTGGTCGTCGAAAAGAAGTGCAATTTGGTGAAATTAAGTATCGAGTTCACGACAAAGTATTGCAATTAATTAATCAACCTGAAAAGAATGTATTTAATGGTGATATTGGCGAAATCGTATCGATAATTTACGCCAAAGAAAATACAGAGAAACAAGATTTAATTGTCGTTCAATTTGATCAAACAGAGGTTTCTTATTATCGGCAAGAATTTAATCAATTGACCCATGCTTATTGTTGTTCGATTCATAAAGCACAGGGAAGTGAGTTTCCGATAGTTATTATGCCAATTGTGCGTAGTTACTACCGGATGTTACGTAGAGATTTATTGTATACTGGCGTTACCAGAAGCAAACAATTCCTTATCCTTTGCGGAGAAGAAGAAGCTTTCCGTATGGGAGTAGAGCGTGTAGATGAAAATAAGCGGAATACGACGCTATCGGAACGCTTAATGAGTGAAGATGTAATGCTCGAACAAATGACGAATAAACGAATATTAACTACCGAAAATATTATGGAGATTGATCCGATGATTGGGATGGAAGGGATTACTCCAGAACAATTTATGGCAGGATGAAAAACACCCACTCGCAAGTGGGTGTTTTTTTATTGCTCATTATCTTGGAAAAATGGTAAACGAATCGTAAATGTCGTGCCTTTATTTGGCTCACTCGAAGCGCTAATTGTTCCATCGTGGTATTCAATTAACTGCTTCACAATTGAAAGTCCAATTCCTGATTCACCGAAAGCTGTATTCGTCCGAGACATATCTGCTTTATAAAATCGTTCCCAAATTTGTTCTAATTCTTCTGTATTCATGCCGATACCAGTATCCGTAATAGTTAATACAGATTCCTTATAATCTTGGGTACCCGTTAAGGTAATCTTACCATTTTTAGTAAACTGGACACTATTTTTAACAATATTAATAAATACTTGAGTTAAACGATCATAATCAGCGTAAATAAACATATCTTTATCAATATTTACTGTAATCGCGTTACCTTTTTCATTAGCAACATAATCTAGTTGTTCTTTAATTAACTCTAAAAATTCATAACCATTAAAACGCGTTTTTTGTAGTTTGATTTTATTACTACGTATTTTTTCGTAATCCAGGTTTTCATTAACTAATTTGGTTAACCGTTTTGCTTCTGTATCTATTAAAGCAATACAGCGATCTGTTTCGCTTTTTGGAATGATATCATTTACTAGTCCCTCTGTTAAGCCGCTGATTGTTGTGAGTGGGGTACGCATTTCATGGGAAACATCTGCGATAAACTGACGACGGCGTTTTTCTTGTCGTTCAATTTCTTCTTGAGAGGTTTCCAGTGTTTGTGTCATTTTGTTGAAATCAATGGCAAGTGCGCCAATCTCATCAAAATTATTCTCTTTTAGTCGTGCCTTATAATTGCCTTGGATTACATCTTTTGTCGCTGAACGCAATTTATTAATCCGATTGACTTGTAGTTTGGACAGAATAGCACTCAAAATAAGTGCAATCGTAATCGATAATAAAATAGTATAGAACATATAACGATTTATTGTTCCAATCACTTGTTCAGTTCCGCTAATTGGAGAATTCAAGACGATGGATCCAACAAATTTATCGCCGTCCATAATTGGCACATAAACAATGGTCATTTCACGATTAAAACGATTGTCGATTTTTTTACTAACTGTTTCACCACTTTTTAGTTTTTTCTTATCATCTTTTGAAATCGAAAAATCTTTTGGTAATGGCTGATTGAGCTGAGCAGGGTAAATTGTTTCGTCATCTGCATTCTTGATGGTGTAATGGATCTTTTTAACATCTAAAATGCGCTGATACGTATTAAGAACCTGAATTGTCGCATCTTGCGGTGAGTGGCGAATGTCCATCGAAATTGTTTCACCATAACTAGTTAAATCATCGACTTGGCTTTGATAAAAATAGTCTTTCAGTGAGTGAGAAACAAGCACACCAATCATAATACAAGCAATCAGTAAAATGATAAATTGTGTGAAAAAAAGTTGGTAGGCATATTTAAATTTCATTCGCTTCATTCCGTTTCATCAAATTTGTAGCCTACACCCCAAACAGTGTGTAAAAACGGCTTCGTGTCTGTTGCGATTTTTTGGCGTAAACGTTTGATATGAACGTCTACTGTACGCTCATCTCCGTAAAATTGATAACCCCAGACTTGCTCAAGTAACTGTTCCCTTGAAAAAACTTGACGAGGATGTTGCATTAGAAAGTAAAGTAAATCAAATTCTTTCGGAGTCAAAGCATCAAGCAGCTCGCCTTGATAAAAAATTTCCCGGGTGCGTTTACTAATTTTAAAATAAGTTGTCTCCAAAATATCTTCATCGTTTTCAGTGGTCGAATGATTATTTTTTCGACGAGTAACTGCTTTGATACGAGCCATTAATGTAAGTGGGCTGAATGGTTTAGTTACGTAATCATCTGCACCCATTTCGAGACCAAGTACTTGGTCTGACTCTGATTCTTTTGCCGTTAAAATAATAATTGGAACATCACTAACTTCACGAATTTTACGGCAAATTGTCATTCCGTCCATATTTGGTAACATTAAATCAATAATTGCAATATCAAAATCATCCTTAAAAAATGTTTCATAACCAAGTTTTCCATCATGAACAAACGTGGCATCAATTTCTTCTTTCATAAAAAACATTTCTATCATTTCACAAACACTAACGTTATCTTCTATCATAAGTAGTTTCATATTTTGTATTCACTCCTCTTACATTAAAACTAGACTAATTAGATCCAATAATCAAGCCAAATTATTTTTTTCGCGAAAGTTTAAAATATGCATCATAGTTTGTTCATAGTTTCTTCATAACTGCCCAGTAATCTTAGTGGAGTAGAAACGGAAATGGAGGAAAATACATGAATTTTTTTAAGAGAGCATGGCTCAGCATGAAAGCAAGAAAAGGCAGATCTGTTTTACAATTAATTATTTTTACAGTTGTTTGTGTACTTATTTTATCAGGCTTTACTATTCAATCTGCTGCAGATAAAGCAAGCGAATTGGCAAGAGAACAGCTAGGCGGCACAGTGACGTTAACCGTCGACCGAGAAAAACAAATGCAGACAATGCGAGACGAGGCTTCAAGTAGCGATAGTAGCTCTACTGAATCTAAACCACAATTTCAAAGCAGTCCGATAGATGTCAGTGATGCTAATGATTTGGCGGGATTAAATCATGTAGCAAGTTACAATTACTATTCCAGTACACAAGCTTTAGCATCCGGATTTGATCCGATTGAGTCTTCCGGTGATACATCTTCTTCAAGTGATGAATCATCCACTACAACTGAAACACAAGGACCAGGAGGCGGCCAAGGTGGACCGCAAATGGTAGATGCGGATTTAAGCATTAGTGGATTACTTGACTCTGCAACTAGTACTGATTTTGAAGCTGGAACTAGTGAATTAACAAGTGGTGTAGCAATTACTTCTGCTGACAAAGATAAAAATGTAGCTATGGTAGAAGAAAATTTAGCAGAAGAAAATGATTGGAAAGTTGGCGATTCTTTCACTGTTACATCAAGTGATGGTAATACAAAAGTAACATTAAAAATTGTTGGTATTTATAAAACAACGGATTCTGGAAGTGATATGGCACAAAATTTCTCTTTCCTAAATCCTTATAACAAGGTATATGTTCCTTATACAGTAGCAAATACAATTAAAGGTTCTGATTATAAAAACACGGTTGATTCCGCCGTTTATACAATGGATGATGCAGCTAATATTGCTGCTTTTGAAAAAGAAGCAAAAAAAGTTGATAGTATTGATTGGGATACATTTAAACTTGATGCCAATGATACACTTTATCAACAGATGATTGGACCAATCAACAGCGTGGCATCTTTCTCTAAAAATGTGGTTTATATTGTCAGCATTGCAGGAGCTTTAATCTTAGGTTTACTCGTAATGATGCAAGTGCGTGATCGTAAATATGAAATGGGTGTACTTCTAGCAATAGGCGAGAAGCGTGGTAAATTAATTGCGCAATTCTTTGTTGAAATTTTGATTGTAGCACTTGTTTCCTTTGGATTAGCCGCTGCAAGTAGTCATTATGTAGCACAATTAGCAGGTAATCAATTACTGGCACAACAGAATTCATCTACTACAGAAACCACAAGTTCAACAGAAAACCGTGGTCCTGGTGGCGGTGGTGGCCAAGGCGGTCCAGGTGGATTTGGAGAGAGTGTGAGTAACTTGACGAAAAATACGGAACAAATCAAAGAGTTAGACATTCAAGTTACGTTAGAAGATATGCTGAAAATGGGAGGGATTGGCATAGGAATTGCCTTTATCTCTGTTCTTTTACCAGCTGCACTCGTTCTTCGTATGAATCCAAAAACAATTCTAACTAAACAGGAGTAGGTGACGATATGACCAAAGTATTGACGTTTGAAAATATCTCTTATTGGTATAAAACAAAAGATGAATCGATTTTAAGTGATATAAATTATGATTTTGAAGCTGGTGTTTTTTACACAGTAGTCGGAAGTTCAGGCTCAGGAAAAACAACCTTCTTATCTCTTGCGGGAGGACTGGATACGCAAAAAGAAGGCGATATCTACTATAAAGGCAGCTCACTTAAAAGCATTGGCTTACAACAATTTAGAAATAGATATGTATCCATTGTATTCCAAAGTTATAATCTATTGACGTATATGACCGCTCTTCAAAACGTTACAACGGCAATGGAGATTACCCATGTTAATCAGCCAGATAAAAAAGCTTTTGCACTTAGCATGCTAGAAAAAGTGGGCATTACGGAGAAAATGGCGCGCCAAAAAGTGCTGACTTTAAGTGGTGGACAGCAGCAAAGGGTTTCAATCGCACGGGCATTATGTTGTGAAACGGAATTAATCGTTGCAGATGAACCTACAGGAAACTTAGATGAACGAACAAGTAAAGAGGTAGTTACCTTATTCCAAGATTTAGCGCATAAAGAAGGTAAATGCGTTATCATGGTGACGCATGACCCCGAGATTGCCAAAGTGTCAGATATAAAACTAACACTTAAAAACGGAAGCTTTGTTGAAAAGAAACAATCAACGAACAGTCTAATAAACAGTTGACATTTAGCCATCCGTTCTTTATAATTTAGTTTATTGTTGAATAAATATTGATACATGATAGGAATATGATTTTGGTTTCCACGTGATTAGAGAGTTTTCCCTTGGCTGAAAGGAAAACCACGCTTGTCCCGAAGTTGCTCTCCTATTAGATGATCCGTCTTATCCACGTTAACAGATAACTGAAGAGGTAATGATACAAAGTCTATATCATTGCAAACAGGGTGGTACCGCGATTTCACTAAAATCGTCCCTGTGAGCAATCATATAGGCTTTTTTTGTTGTAAAAACCAAAAGGAGGAAATAAAAGATGAAACAATTATCAAGCGCAGAAGTAAGACAGTTATTTTTGGATTTCTTTAAAGAAAAAGGGCATACTATCGAACCTAGTGCTCCACTTGTACCAAATAACGATCCGACGATTCTTTGGATTAATAGTGGTGTGGCAACCATGAAAAAATACTTTGATGGTTCGGTTATTCCGGATAATCCAAGAATGGCTAATGCACAAAAATCAATTCGTACAAATGATATTGAAAACGTAGGTAAAACAGCTCGTCATCATACATTTTTTGAAATGCTAGGAAACTTTTCGATTGGTGATTACTTTAAAGAAGGCGCAATTCTTTTTGCTTGGGAATTTCTAACAAGTCCTAAATGGATTGGCTTTGATCCTGATAAATTATATGTAACTGTTTATCCTGAAGACGAAGAAGCAAAGACTTTATGGCGCGAAAAAATCGGTTTAAGTGATGATCATATCGTGGAAATTGAAGATAATTTCTGGGATATCGGTATTGGACCAAGTGGCCCAGATAGTGAAATCTTTTACGACCGCGGACCTGCTTTCGGAGATGACGAAAGTGACCCAGAACTATATCCTGGTGGCGAAAATGAACGTTACTTAGAAATTTGGAACCTTGTATTTTCTCAGTTTAACCATAATCCGGATGGAACCTATACACCACTTCCTAAACAAAACATCGATACCGGGATGGGGCTTGAACGTATGGTTTCCATCATTCAAGACGCGCCAACCAACTTTGAAACGGATTTATTTATGCCGATTATTCGTGAAGTAGAACAAATTGCTGGCGTGAAATATGGCCATTCACAAGAAAATGATGTGGCATTTAAAGTAATCGCTGACCATATTCGTACCGTAGCATTTGCAATTGGCGATGGTGCATTACCGTCCAATGAAGGACGTGGATATATTTTACGTCGTTTACTTCGTCGTGCTGTTCGATATGCAAAAGTCCTAACAATCAATGAACCATTCATGTACAAATTAGTACCCGTAGTTGGGAAAATCATGAATAGTTTCTATTCAGAAGTAGAAAACCAAACAGACTTTATCCAAAAAGTGATTCGCACAGAAGAAGAACGCTTCCACGAAACATTAAACGAAGGTCTAGCAATTTTGGAAACAATACTAAAATCGGCGAAAGAAACGAACGAACAAGTGATTAAAGGCGCAGATATTTTTAAATTATACGATACATTCGGTTTCCCAGTTGAATTAACAGAAGAATACGCAGAAGATCACGGCTTAAAAGTTGACCATGCGGGATTTGAAGCAGAAATGAAAGAACAACGTGACCGTGCTCGCTCTGCTCGTGCTGATGTAAAATCTATGCAAGTGCAAGGTGAACTGCTTGCTAATTTAACCGAAAAAAGTGCATTTGTTGGCTACAACTCAACAGAGCACGTTTCGGAAATCTTGTATTTAATTCAAAATGACACCCTTGTTGACGAAATAGCTGCTGGAAATGAAGCGCAAGTTATTTTCAAAGAAACGCCATTTTATGCAGAAAGCGGCGGACAAGTTGCGGACAAGGGAACTATTGAAAGCGAAACTGGGCTTGCTTATGTAGAAGATGTTCAAAAAGCACCAAACAAACAAAATTTACACCGTATTTCTGTAAAAGAAGGTGTTTTAAAAACAGGTGACACAGTGAAACTGACTGTTGACACAGTGAAACGCCGTGAAACAATCAAAAACCATACAGCAACACATCTTTTACATCGTGCACTTAAAGATACATTGGGCGAACATGTTAACCAAGCAGGTTCACTCGTTTCACCAGATCGTTTACGATTTGACTTCTCTCATTTTGGTCAAATTACAGAAGAAGAATTAACAAAAATGGAAGAAATTGTCAATGAAAAAATCTGGGAACAAATCAATGTCGTAATTGAAGAAATGCCAATAGCGGAAGCAAAAGAACTTGGCGCTATGGCACTATTCGGCGAAAAATACGGTGATATTGTACGAGTTGTACAAGTAGGCAAATATAGCATTGAACTATGTGGCGGTGTCCATGTCCGAAATACAGCCGATATTGGTCTATTTAAAATCGTATCCGAAACAGGTATCGGAGCAGGAACTAGACGTATCGAAGCTGTTACTGGCAAAGAAGCATATCGCTTTGTAACGGAACAAGAAAATACATTAAAACAGGCAGCGAGTCTACTAAAAACAACAACTAAAGAAACACCACAAAAAGTAGAACAATTACAGGCTGACTTGCGCGAAGTGAGACGCGAGAACGAATCATTATTAAGCAAATTAGCAAGTGCTGCAAGCGCTGATATTTTTGAATCACCAGAAGAAATCGGTGGTGTTAAAGTGATTGCAAAACAAGTAAATGCGAAAGATATGAACCAATTACGTCAGTTTGTTGATAACTGGAAAGATAAAAAAATTGGTGGTGTTCTTGTTTTAGGCGCTGTTCAAGGTGATAAAGTAAACTTGATTTCTGCAGTTTCAGAAGATGCAATCAAAGCTGGCTATCACGCTGGTAAACTTTTAAAAGAAGTTGCGACACGATGCGGCGGAAATGGTGGTGGACGTCCTGATATGGCGCAAGCTGGCGGTAAAAATCCAGCTGAACTAGGAACAGCTCTTGATTATGTTTCTACATGGGTGAGAGAACAACAAGCATAAAATTCGTTAAAGCACTTCATTTTTCTTTGTTATTTCCGTTCACATGGTGTAAAATGAATAGAGATACATGAAGGAATGAGGTGCTTCGATTATGGATTCAAAAGATCAAACAATGTTTTACAACTTCGGCGATGACTCAATTGAAGAAGATGTAAAAAAATTAATGAAACAAGTCTACGTTGCTCTTGAAGAAAAAGGCTATAATCCCGTAAATCAAATCGTTGGCTATCTACTCTCAGGTGACCCTGCCTATATACCTCGTCACAAGGATGCCCGGAGCATGATACGCCGTTTAGAACGAGATGAAATTATCGAGGAACTTGTTAAAGCGTATCTGAAAAATAACGAAATTGGTGAGAAATGAGAATAATGGGTTTAGATGTCGGCTCGAAAACAGTCGGCGTAGCGATAAGTGATCCACTTGGTTGGACCGCACAAGGTGTTGAAACCATTCAGATTGACGAGAGCAGAAAACAATTTGGCTATGACAGAGTAAAAGAGCTCGTGCTCGAATACGAAGTTGAAAAAGTCGTTGTTGGGCTACCGAAGAATATGAATAATACCATCGGACCTCGTGCTGAAAGTTCCAAAATATATGCTGAAGTACTTGAGTCAAGAATCGGACTCCCTGTTGTACTTTGGGATGAACGTTTGACCACTTCTGCCGCGGAAAGAACTTTGATTGAAGCAGACGTTTCGCGTAAAAAACGAAAAGAAGTAATTGATAAGTTAGCTGCAGTAATGATTTTACAGTCCTATTTGGACACTACTAATTAATTTGAGGTGAATTTAATGGCAGAAGAACATAACCATAATCATGAAGAAGAAAATATTATTTGGATTACAAATGAAGAAGGAAAAGAAGAAGCTTACGAAATTCTTTTTGACTTTGATTCCGAAGACTTTGACAAATCTTACGTATTATATTTCCCAGCTGGTAAAGGGGAAGACGAAGAAATTGAAATTCTTGCGTCTAGTTATATCCAAGATGAAGAAGGTAAACAAGGTCAACTTAAACCTGTTGAAACAGATGAAGAATGGGATATGATTGAAGAAATCCTTGCAACTTTCCTTGCTGACGAAGACGAAGAGTAATATTTTAAAAAGCATGTCCTGACAAAAACTGTCAAGACATGCTTTTATTTTGCGTTTCTAGCTCGTTTATTCCATACTTTGTAAGCAAGGTAGACAACGATGGCAATAACTAAAGCTAACATTAAATAGCTAATTGGTCGCGTATATTTTTCCACAACGCTCCAATTGGAACCTAATGAATAACCAAGCCATGTCAGAAAAATATTCCACGGAATGCAACCTAAAATCGTATATATAACAAATTTCCAGACATTCATTTTGGCAATTCCAGCCGGTAAAGAGATAAATGTTCGGATAACTGGCAAAACACGACCGAAAAATACAGCTCTAGCTCCGTAACGACCAAACCAAAGTTCGGCTTTATCCAAGTGCTTCACATTTAAGAATATGTACTTTCCGAATTTCAATACTAAAGCTCTACCGCCGAATTTACCAATGTAGTAAGCAATCAGTGAACCGACTAAGTTACCAGCGATACCAGCAAATACAACGAGCCAAAAATTCAGTTTCCCAGCTTCCGCCATAAATCCGCCAAACAGCATGATAACTTCACTTGGAAGCGGAATGCAGACACTTTCGATGAGCATTCCGAGGAAAATTCCCCAGTGACCAAGTGAGTCTACTAACCACATCGTAAAATCTTGCAAACTTTGTATTAACGTATGTAACATCCAAAAGACTCCTTCAATCTTTATTTAATTGGCAGAAGCAAGTCCTTGACCGATTCTGTCTTGTTCGTTTAATCACGCTGTTTATTATACCGAAAAAACATAAAAACGTCACTTTTTAAGAAAATTTTCCTTATTGAATAGCATTTTTTTTAGATAATCGGTATAATAGATAGGAATTGTTTTCAATGAAATGAGGTCTATAATGAAGAATACAAAAGGTAAGAAAATTACAATTATTATTTCTGTTATTATTCTAATTTTAGTAATCGCAACTTTTGCAGGATATTATTATGTGAAGTCGCAATTAGAACCAAGAGATGAAGCAAGCAAAGAGAAGATCGCTGTTGAAATTCCAGCAGGATCTAGTATTTCAGATATATCTACTATTTTAGAAGATAAAAAAGTCATTAATAACGCTTCTATTTTCTCTTTTTATGTAAAATATAATAATGATACGAATTTAAAAGCTGGGAACTATGAATTCAGTCCAGCGATGAACACAGATCAAATCGTAAAAAAAATGCAAGAAGGTAAAACTGTAGTACCTGCAAAACTAATCATTCCAGAAGGATACACGTTAGACCAAATTGCTGATAGAATTGTTGCTTATCAACCGAAACTAAAAAAAGCAGATGTACTTAAAACAATGGACGATCCTGAATTTGTTGCTTCCATGATAAAAGCATATCCAGAGACAGTAACCAATGATGTGTTAAATAAGGCCATTAAACATCCATTAGAGGGTTATTTGTATCCAGCTACGTATACTTTTAAAGGAACAGATGTATCTGCTGAACAAATTATTACAGAGATGGTCAAAGCAACAGATGTTAATATTGCTAAGTACCGCGACGAACTAACTAAACAAAAAATGTCCGTGCATAAATTCCTAACAATGTCTTCCATCATTGAAAAAGAAGCAACTGCTGATGTGGATCGCAAAATGATTGCTAGTGTTTTTTATAATCGTTTAGCAAAAAATATGCGTTTACAAACCGATCCTACTGTTCTATATGCGCTTGGTGAACATAAAAGCAAGACAACTTATAAAGATTTAGAAGTAGAGTCGCCGTATAACACATACAAAAACAATGGATTGCCACCAGGTCCAATTTCTAATAGCGGTGATACATCTATGGAAGCAGCTCTTTATCCAGAAAAAAGCGATTATCTATACTTTTTAGCGAATACGAAAACTGGTAAAGTTTATTTCTCTAAAACATTAGAAGAGCACAACAAACTAAAAGAAGAGCATATTACGAAAAATAATTAAAATGAACCACTTGTCAGAAACATGTTTTGCATGCTTTTGACAGGTGCTTTGTTTGTTAAAATGAGGGGATTTAGCAGTGAATGATATAATTCATGATTATTTATTAAAACATATTCCGAAGAGCGCGCCTTTTTTTGAAGAATTAGAAATATATGCAAAGAAACATGAAGTACCAATTATGGAGCCGGATTCGTTACATTGTTTATTACAAATTTTAGATATTCAAAAACCAAAGCGTATTTTAGAACTTGGAACAGCAATCGGATATTCTGCTTTAAAAATGGCAGATAAACTTCCAGGAACTGAAATTATCACTGTCGAACGTGATGAAGAACGATATAAAGAAGCTATACATAATATACAGCGTTACGGGGCTTCTGACAGAATAAAAGTCTTGCTTACGGATGCCATTGAAGGATCAGAAGAAATTTTAAAGTATGGTCCATTTGATGCCATATTTATTGATGCTGCCAAAGCGCAATATGAAAAGTTTTTCCATATTTATACAGATTCCCTTGCTCCAGATGGGGTGATTTATAGTGATAATGTTCTTTTCAAAGGACTTGCACTTGATATGTCACCAGAAAAACAGCGTAAACTTCGAGTTGCTCGCAAAATGCGCCATTTTAATGATTTCTTAGTGACGCATCCTGATTTTGATACTACAACTATTCCACTCGGAGATGGTTTATCTATCTCAAAAAGAAAGAAAACTGGAGGCATATCATGACAAAAAAACCAATCGTAGTTGGTGTAACTGGTGGTTCAGGTTCAGGTAAAACCAGTGTAACTAAAGCAATTTGTGATCATTTTAGTGGACACTCTATTTTAATGATTGCGCAAGATGTCTATTATCATGATCAAGCAGATATTAGTTTTGAAGAACGTTTAAAAGTAAACTACGATCATCCGTTAGCTTTTGATACGGACTTACTTATTTCCCATATAGCAGCGCTACGTCGTTATGAAACAATTGAAAAACCAATTTATGATTATGAAAAATATACACGTAAGCAAGAAGTAGAAATTCAAGAACCACGAGAAGTAATTATTTTAGAAGGTATTTTAATTTTAGAAGATAAGCGATTACGTGACTTGATGGATATTAAAGTATATGTTGACACAGATGACGATATTCGTTTTATTCGCAGGCTATTAAGAGATATGAAAGAACGAGGTCGAACAATGGATTCTGTTATCGATCAGTATCTTTCTGTAGTAAAACCAATGCATAACGAATTTATTGAACCAACAAAAAAGTTTGCTGATATAATTATTCCAGAAGGCGGGGAAAATCATGTGGCGATTGATTTGATGACAACTAAAATTGAATCAATCTTGCAAAAACATGTATAAGTAACAGGTAACACTTGTCAAACAGATTAATTTAAGGTAAAATTTTTCTAGTAAAAAGAGAGACAATTGCTTGCTATTTCAAGCGTGACATGTTAATCTTTCTCACGAGTAGTAATATTTTTTATGAAGGTGCGGAGCGATATCTCCGTGCTTTTCTATACAATAATGAACAAACAAAAGGAGCGAAAACGATTGGCGACAGAAAAAGTATTTCCAATGACCCTAGATGGGAAAGCAAAATTAGAAAATGAATTACAAGAACTTAAGACAGTAAAACGGAAAGAAGTAGTAGAACGGATTAAAATTGCCCGTAGCTTTGGTGATTTATCTGAGAACTCCGAGTATGATTCCGCAAAAGACGAACAAGCTTTTGTTGAAGGTCGTATCACTACTATTGAAAATATGATTCGTAATGCTCAAATTATTGATGCAGCAGAAGCTCATAATGGTTTAGTAACACTTGGAAACACCGTTACATTTATTGAATTACCAGACGGAGAAGAAGAAACATACACGATTGTAGGAAGCGCAGAAGCAGATCCTTTTGAAGGTAAGATTTCTAACGATTCTCCAATTGCTAAAGGTTTACTTGGTCATAAAGAAGGGGAAGAAGTAACTATCCAAACCCCTGCTGGCGACATGAGTGTTAAGATCGAAAAAATCACTGCATCTTAATTTTATCTGTTTTTATACAGCGGTTACTTATAAGGTGGTGAAAGCAAATGGCAGATAATCGACAATCAAATAACCGTCGCATTAAACAAAACCTAGTCGAGGGATCTCGCTCAAAACAAAATACAAAACGAAAAAAAACGAATTTAGTTTTAAATCTTTTAATTATCGTGGTAAGCTTACTTATCATTGGTAGTCTATATTTTGTTCTGTTTAAAACTGAAAGCGATCCAACTCAGCAAGATAACAAAACGGCATCTTCCAATACAAAAAAAGAAGATGCCGCTAAATCAAATAAAACTTCCGAAAAAAAATCGACTTCTTCGGATGAAAAATCAACAGAAACGACTAAAAGTGATGATCCTAATGTGGCAAAAGTTATTACAAAAGACTGGAAACCAATTGGAACTGAGCAAACTGGCAATCATGTGAATTCTTACAGCTCTACAAGTGTAGACTGGCAAGAAAAACGTAAAGCTTTTTCAGCAGCGACAGATATTCCAATCTCAAATACATCTCTTTGGTTTGTAGAGCAAGGGTCTGACCCTGCTACTCAAGCAATTGGAACACTTTCCACAAAAGAAAATCCTGATAAAGCTTACCGTGTTTATATTACATGGGTAGATGGTGAAGGATGGCAACCAACAAAAGTAGAAGAGCTAAAAACAAACGACAAAAGATAAAAGCACAGAAGTTAGTTGTTAACGACTGTGCTTTTTTGGAGGTTACATAATGAAAATAGGCATTATTGGAGCAATGGAAGAAGAAGTAGAACTTTTAAAAAACACCATGCCCAGTATAGAAGAAGTTATTATTGGCGGAGCAAAATTTTATATTGGCGAAATTGCCGGTAAAGAAGTGGTGCTTTTAGAATCAGGCATAGGAAAAGTTAATGCTGCCCTTGGTACCACACTTCTAGCAGACCGTTTTAAACCAGAAATTATTATTAATACAGGTTCAGCTGGAGGCATAGGTGAGGGTTTAGCAATTGGTGATGTCATTATATCTGATCGCTTAGCATATGGTGATGTTGATGTTACTGAATTTGGTTATACATATGGCCAAGTTCCCCGAATGCCAGCTTTTTATCAAGGTGATGCTGTTCTTTTGAAAAAAGCGGAGACAATTTATCGTGATTATTTTGCAGATAGTGAAAATAAAGCAGTATATGGTCTTGTAATTACAAATGATTCATTTATTATGCGTCCAGATCAACATGAAATTATTCAAACATTTTTCCCAGATGTGAAAGCTGTAGAAATGGAAGCTGCTGCCATTGCACAAGTAGCTTATCAATTTGATATTCCATTTCTCATTATCCGAGCTATATCGGATTTAGCCAATCAAGAAGCGACAATGTCTTTTGATGAGTTTATTCATCTAGCTGCAAAACAATCAGCTACTTGTATCATTGAATTATTAAAAACGATATAAAAAATCCAGGAGAAAGATTCTCCTGGATTTTTTTATTTTACATATTCTTCTGTTAAAGTAAGGAAATCTTCTACATCTTTAGCTGCAAGGGCAACTGCTTCTTCCCAGAAATCAGCTTTACGCAAGTCGACTCCAAGATGTTTTTCAGCAAGTTGCTCTGTAGTCATAGAACCCGTATCTTTTAGAAGAGCAATATATTTATCTTCATAGCCTGCACCCTCAGCTTGTGCTTTATGATAAATACCAAGTGAGAATAAGTAACCAAAAGTATATGGGAAATTATAAAATGGTACGTCAGCAATATAAAAATGTAATTTAGAAGCCCAAAATTGCGGATGATATTCATCTAAAGCATCCAAGTAAGCTTCACGTTGCGCTTCCTCCATTAGGGAGTTAAGTCTATCAACTGAAACTACACCTTGTTTACGTGCCTCATAGAAACTACATTCAAAAATAAATCTAGCATGAATATTCATAAAGAAAGCAATACTACGACCAATTTTGTCTTCAAGTAGGGTGATTTTTTCTTCTTTTGTTTTCGCGTCTTTTACAGAAGCATCGGCAATAATCATTTCAGCAAAAGTAGAAGCAGTTTCCGCCACATTCATTGCGTAATCAGTGTTTTCAAATGGCTCTTCCCGAATAACGTGGGAGTGGAAGGCGTGTCCGAGTTCATGTGCAAGAGTTGCCACAGTACCAGGAGCTCCGTCATATGTCATGAAAATCCGGCTTTCTTTTTCGACCGGGAAATCCGTACAAAAGCCACCTGGACGTTTATTATCACGATCTTCAGCTTCAATCCATCCTTTTTCAAAAGCGGACTTCGCGAAGTTTGCCATTTTTGGGCTGAATTTATTAAATTGTTCGATGATAAATTCGGCGCCTTCTTGATACGTATATTTCTTAGGCTCACTTGAAAATACAAGAGGAGCTTCAACATCGTAAAAACTTAATTTTTCAAGACCAAGTAATTTAGCTTTTCTATCTAAGAATCGAACAAAAGTAGGCTTGTTCGT
The DNA here is from genome assembly GCF_014229295.1 of Listeria farberi. Classification (NCBI taxonomy): domain Bacteria; kingdom Bacillati; phylum Bacillota; class Bacilli; order Caryophanales; family Listeriaceae; genus Listeria; species Listeria farberi. The sequence goes on along the minus strand of NZ_JAARZL010000001.1, from coordinate 1,269,429 downwards.
TTGGATAACATTCCACATAGATTTTAATGTTTGTTCATCTAAACGATTAATTGCTAGTGGCTCATCTAGGATATTTTCCCAGTTACGAATATCATATGTAGCTAAGCGGAAGCCTGACAAATGATTTAGTGTATCGCTAAATAAACGAGATTCTTCTTGCCAAACGCGCGTATATTCTTTGAAAACTGCTTGACGTACAGCGCGATCAGGATGATTTAACAAGTTTAGCGCTTGACCGGCAGAAACATCTTTTTCTTCTCCATCAATTGTAATGTGCATACGGAGTTTACCAACGATAGTATCATAGTGGTCAGACCAACCTCGATAACCATCTACGGATAAAGAATTAATCGCTGCTTCTTGTTCTTTACTGCCTTTTTTACGACGGTTGGTACGTGCTTCACTTAAAATAAAACTAATTTGTGATAAACCATTTTGCTTCATTAGTTCATCCCAAACACGGTCAGATATTTGAGCAAATTTGTCATGCCATTCATCTTCTGCCGTCGAAAGAGTAGCAACATATTGATAAATTAACGCAGAAAGTTCGTTTGCACGAGTATCATTCACATCTGCTGAAGCTAGACATTCTAAAAAAGAACCAGCAGTTAATAAAATTTTTGAGATGTCTGCATTTTGATTAACTAATAGTAGAAATTCTACTGAAGCTTCGACATTTTCGGGAACTTCCCATTCAGATACATTCATAACAAAGCTATCCAAATCAGCTTTTACCTCTTGCAGTGTTTGCTGTAATTCTTCTGAACCACTACCGCCTACATATATGTTTTCTAAATCCCAAGTTAATGCATAATCTTTTGACATTAGTGTACCTCCTTAAAAAAATCATATCCTTTCATATTATAGCATTTTTCTAAGGTTTTTTTGTAAAATAAGCAGAAAGATGGTAAAATTTATAGATTATTAGTCTAATTGAATGTATGATAGAATAGACTGTACTAAATAAAAGAATGAGGTGCCAATACGTGTTAAAGCAATTCTCACCAGATAAAATGTTGAATACTCCATTTGGAATAACAGCAGAGCAGCTGCGTAAAATGGGAAAGACTACTATTTTGACAGATCTTGACAATACGCTGCTTGCTTGGGATCAACTAGATGCAACGGATGAAGTTATCAACTGGTTTACTATATTGAAAGAAGAAGGAATCAAAGTTATGATTTTTTCTAACAATAATGAAGAACGAGTTGCTCGTGTGGCAAAAGCGATTGATGTCCCTTATTTAGCGCGGGCAAAAAAACCCTTAGGTGCTAATTTCCGCTGGGCACTAAAAGAAATGAATGCAACACCAGAAGAAACTGTGATGATTGGTGATCAAATTATGACAGATATATTCGGTGGGAATCGTCAAAAATTAACAACTATTTTTGTTCGTCCTGTGAAACAGACAGATGGTATGGCGACAAAATTAAATCGAATGATGGAAAGCGTTATTTTAAAGCGATTAGCAAAGAAAAACCAAATTAAGTGGGAGGAATCACTTTGACAGAAGAAATTAGATGTATTGGTTGTGGAGCGATTATTCAAACAGAAGATCCTGATAAAATCGGCTATGCGCCAAAATCATCCTTGAATAATGAACAAGTTATTTGTAAAAGATGTTTTCGTCTAAAGCATTACAATGAGATTCAAGATGTGGCGCTAACAGACGACGATTTTTTACGTATTTTAAATCAAATTAGTTCGAAGCAAGCTTTGATTGTCTATGTGGTGGATATTTTTGATTTTGATGGTAGTTGGTTGCCTGGGCTTCCTCGTTTTGCAGGAAGCAATCCGGTATTACTTGTCGGTAATAAAGAAGATGTATTACCAAAATCATTAAAACGCGATAAATTAACACGCTGGATGAGAACACGTGCCAAAGAACAGGGATTGGCGGCAACAGATGTGGTATTAGTTAGTGCTGAAAAAGGTCACGGTTTTGATACGCTTTTAGAGAAAATAGAAGAATTACGAAATGGACAAGATGTTTATGTTGTAGGTTGTACGAATGTTGGTAAATCAACACTTATCAATCGTATTATCAAACAAGCGTCTGGAGAAAACAATGTAATTACAACATCGCAATTTCCAGGAACAACACTGGATAAAATTGAAATTCCATTAGCAGATGGCAATGTACTTGTTGACACACCAGGAATTATTAATCATCATCAAATGGCACATTTTATTGATACGACGACACTAAAAGCTATTACACCTAAAAAAGAAGTCAAACCAGCCGTCTTCCAATTAAACGAAGAACAAACCCTATTTTTAGGGGCGCTTGCTCGCTTAGATTATGTTTCAGGTGGTCGCAAATCATTAGTAGTCTACGTATCTAATAATTTACCGATTCACCGGACGAAATTAGAAAAAGCGGATGCATTATATGAGAACCAAGCAGGATTAGTACTTCAACCGCCTACAGAAGAAGGAATAGAGGCACTTCCGAAGCTAGTACCGTATTCGTTCACAATTAAAGATAAAGCAGATATTGTCTTTTCCGGACTTGGCTGGGTTACAATTCCAGAAGGCGGCGCGAAAGTAACTGCTTGGGTTCCAGAAGGCGTGAGTGCAACTATCCGAACATCACTCGTTTAAAACTAAGGAGGCCTATCATTTGGAAAAATATGTTGTTATCGGAAATCCTATTCGTCACTCGTTATCCCCAGCTATGCAAAATCGGATTTTCCAAGAACTTGGAATGAATGCGGAGTATAATTCTGTTTTAATAGAAGAAGACACTTTTGAAACAGAAATCAAAAAACTAATGGATTCTGGTGTGCGCGGCTTTAATATTACCACGCCATTTAAAGAGCGTATTTTACCATTTTTAGACGAACTAGAGGATCTTGCAGTAGCTTCTGGCGCAGTGAATACGGTGCTGAAAAAAGAAAACAAGTGGTACGGATTTAATACAGATGGTAAAGGCTACTTAGAAGGATTAGAAGAAATCCGCTCAATTACAAAAGAAGATTCTATTTTAATCACTGGTGCAGGCGGTGCAAGTAAGGCGATTTATCTAGCACTTACAACGCATACAGATGCTAAAATAACCGTTGCCAATCGAACAGCGGAAAAAGCGATTGAAATGACGAAAGATAATAATCATCAAGCTTTAACACTAGAAGAAGCAGAAAAACAACTGGCTGATTTTACAATTATCATTCAAACAACTTCTATCGGTTTAGAAGCTTCTAAAAATAAAAGCCCAATTTCGTTGGCAAATGTAAAGCGAGGGACGATTTGTTCTGATATTATTTATAATCCAGCGGAAACTGCTTTTTTAAAAGAAGCAAAGAAAAATGGTGCCATTACCCAAAATGGCTTACCAATGTTTGTTAATCAAGGGGCACTTGCCTTTGAAATATGGACTGGCATTAAGCCAGAGCGATCACTGATGAAAGAAGCAGTACTCGAACAATTAGGAGGAAACTAATGTTAACAGCTACACAAAAACGTTTTTTAAGAAAAGAAGCGCATAATATCCAACCTATCTTTCAAGTAGGAAAAGGTAGCGTATCACCAAACTTAATTATCCACGTGAAAGAAGCTTTAGAAGCAAGAGAACTAATTAAAATCTCTATTTTGCAAAATTGCGAAGAAGATAAACAAACGGTTGCAGAAAAAATCAGCGCTCGCTCAGGCGCAGATATTGTTCAAGTTATTGGTAGAACGATCATTCTCTACAAAACTTCAATAAATAAGCAACAAATTAAATTGCCATAAATCTGGAGGAAACCTGCGATGAAACATAAAGTCGGTATCTTAGGTGGAACTTTTGATCCGCCACATTTAGCACACCTCCGCATGGCAGAAGAAGCCAAGCAGCAACTCGGGCTAGAGAAAATTCTTTTTCTACCTAACAAAATTCCGCCGCATAAACATATCAGTGGTATGGCTTCAAGTGATGAGCGTGTAGAAATGCTTCAATTGATGATAGAAGGCATTGATTCCTTTGAAATTGATACACGTGAACTCATGCGTACTGGAAAATCCTATACGTATGATACAATGCGTGATATGATTAGCGAACAGCCGGACACAGATTTTTATTTTATTATCGGCGGGGACATGGTAGAATATTTGCCAAAGTGGTATCATATAGATGACTTGGTAAAAATGGTGACATTCGTTGGAATTAATCGTCCACTTTATCAAACTGAAGTTCCGTATGATATCGTTAAAATCAATATGCCGGAAACGACAATTTCTTCCACAGAAATTAGGAATGATATTGAGAATGCAGGTGCCTTTCTACCAGAAAAAGTATGGTCATATATAAAGGAGCATCAACTTTATGGAAAGAAATGAAGTGCTAAAAAAAGTAGAAGCAGCTATGCCGAATGCTCGATTTAAACACACTTTAGGCGTAGAAAAAGCAGCAGTAGAACTTGCAGAACATTACCATATGGATGTAGAAAAGGCTAGAATTACAGCATTACTACATGATTATGCCAAGTACTATGATGATGATAAAGCGAGAAAAATCATTGAGGACGAGGGTTATGATCCACGTTTACTTGCGTTTCATCGTTCACTATGGCACGCTCCGGTTGGTGCCTATCTAGCAGAAAAAGAATTTGGTATTACGGATACAGAAATATTAGAAGCGATTCGTCTGCATACGACAGGAAGCGCTACGATGTCTGATTTCGATAAACTTATTTATCTAGCAGACTACACTGAACAAGGAAGAACATTTCCCGGTGTGTATAAGGCGCGTAGATTAGCACTTAAATCACTTGACGAAGCAATGTTATTCGCTTTATCGAATACGATTACGCATTTAATCAAAAAACAACAATTGGTTTTTCCAGATACTCTGGATGCATATAATTATTTTGTTAATTTAAACTTGGAAGGAGACTATTAATAATTTGAACAGTTATGATACATTAATGCTGACCGCTAAGGCAGCAGATGATAAAAGAGCAGAGGATATTTTAGCACTAGATATGAAGGGGTTATCAAGTTTTGCGGATTATTTTGTAATCTGTCATGGTAATTCGGACAAACAAGTGCAAGCAATTGCTCGTGAAATTAAAGAAAAAGCTTTAGAAAATCAAGTAGATGTGAAACGTTTAGAAGGTTTTGATGCAGCACAATGGATTTTAATTGACTTAGGTGATGTCATTATCCATGTGTTCCATAAAGAAGAACGTTCTTACTATAACTTAGAAAAACTGTGGGGAGATGCGCCACTAGTGGACGTTTCCGCGGCGTTTATTTCATAATAAAAAACAGAACAGGCGGGAAATTCTCGTCTGTTTTTTTAAGGAGAAATTACTATGAGTTACGAACATTTTCCAGGTTTCTATGATAGATTAATGGATTCCGAACTTTACGATGAATGGCTAGAATTTACGGCTAATTTCATTGGAGATACTCCTAAAAAAATACTTGATTTGGCTTGTGGAACAGCTGAATTTGCGCTACGATTAAGTTTTTCCAGTCATCAAGTTACTGGTGTAGATTTGTCTAAAGAAATGGTGGCAGTTGCTAGAGAAAAAGTAGCGGCTGCTGAAATCAATTTGCCGATTTTAGAACAAGATATGTCAAAATTAGCATTAAATCAAACGTTTGATGTTGTCACATGTTTCTGTGATTCACTTAATTATTTGGAAACAGAACAAGCGCTTGAAGCTACTATTCAAGCAGTCTCAGAACATTTAAAAACAGATGGCTTATTTTTATTTGATGTACATTCAGTCTTTAAAATGGACCCAGGGTTTAAAGATTATTCTTACGGAGATAGTGATGAAGAGATTTCAACGATTTGGAATTCATTTCCTGGCGAACATCCGCATTCTGTCGAACATGAACTTACCTTCTATATTTTAGGTGAAGATGATACGTATAATCGTGTGGACGAACTGCATAAAGAACGAACCTATCCAATCGCTACTTATGAAAATATATTAAAAAAATATGGTTTTACGAAAATTGATATTTATGCCGATTTTAGTCATGAAAAACCCAATGATACGAGCGAAAGAATCTTTTTCGTAGCAAGAAAGTAATTTTTTACTATTACTTTCTTTTTTTATGCCGTTTTTGCTTTAAGTTATCAAAAAGGAATTTGTTCTAGTATGGCGAATAGTATATTAAGGACGGTGATATGGATGGTAGAATTAATGAAAAAATACAAGAATTATATCTTAATAGGGATTGCTATTCTTTGTGCTGGTTTAGTTTATATTTGGATACCTGATGGTAAAACAGATGCAGTTACTGCGAAACCAACAGCAACCAAAGAAGAAAAGCCAGAGAAGGAAGAAGTGAAATTATCGAATTACGTCTATGTTGATATTAAAGGAGCCATACAGACACCTGGTGTGTATAAATTACCTTTTGACGCCAGAGTACAAGATGTAGTAAAAATCGCAGGCGGGCTTACAGAAGAAGCTGATAGTAGTAAATTAAACTTAGCTGAAAAATTAAAAGATGAGATGAGTATTTATGTGTACAAAAAAGGAGAAGAAGGCCCAGCATTACAAGAATCTAATATTGAAGAAACAACTGGTGTGTCTCAGAAAATTAACATTAATAGTGCAACGAAGGCAGATTTGCAACAAGTTCCAGGAATTGGAGAATCAAAGGCAACAGCGATAATGGAGTACCGAGAAAAAGAAGGATTATTTCAAACCATAGAAGATTTAAAAAACGTTTCGGGTATTGGCGAAAAAACAGTAGAAAAATTAAAAGAATATTTGGATGTTAATTAATAAAAGTGGTTGACGAACTTCCTTCTAAACACCTATACTAATATTTATCAAATCATAAGGGAGTTTTTAATGTGCAAAGGATCGCATGGGATCAGTTTTTTATGGCGCAAAGTCATCTAATATCTTCAAGGAGCACGTGTACACGATTAATGGTAGGTGCGACAATAGTTCGAGATAAACGTATTATTGCGGGCGGATATAATGGATCCATCGCTGGTGGTGATCATTGTGCAGAACATGGATGTTATGTTGTAGACGGTCATTGTATCCGAACTATACATGCAGAAATGAATGCGATTTTACAATGTGCAAAATTTGGTGCCACAACAGATAAAGCAGAGTTATATGTAACACATTTCCCTTGTCTGGCTTGTACGAAATCTATTATTCAAGCAGGAATAAAGAAAGTGTATTTTGCTAAAGACTACAAAAATCATCCATACGCTCTAGAACTATTTAACATTGCCGGCGTCGAATTACAAAAAGTGGAGTTTGATGAATCTGTTCTTCAAATAAACAATTGGAACGGGGAAAAACTGCATACTTTAGTAACAGAAGCCGCAGTGGAAGTAAATATCGAACCAGAAAAAGCAGAGCAACTTTATCAAAACATCTCAGAGAAATTAAACTAAATCGGGAGGGAACGTTATCGAGCGATATTTGGCTATTATTGTTTTAGCTATTGTTTGTGCGACTTTTGCAGGCTCTTTCGTTCCCATATGTATTTGTTTGCTCAGTTTCATCGCTTTTATTAAAAAATCCAAAATTATCCTTCTCTTTATCCTCGTCTATCTTCTAACATATTGTTTTTTATTTTTGGTAGAAAAATCCAATACATCTTCCTATACAGCAACTGAGTTTAGTGGTAATTGTCAAGTGGTTAATGATTTGAAAATCGATGGCGATAGTTTTCAAGCGATCTTGCGTTGTGAAAAAGAAAAGTTTCAATTGAGTTATAAAATTACAACAGAAGAAGAGCAGCAAAAATTAAAAAAAATCCAGTACGGACAAATTATTTCCGTTTCTGCTGTTTTAGAACAGCCTCAAACCAATCGTAACCAACATCAATTTAATTACAAAGCTTATCTTAGACGCAAAAATATACACTATATACTTCGAGCAAGCTCCCTCTCTATTTCAGATCAATTTTCACCATCTATTCTAATGCGAATTCAAAATATACGTTTAAAAACAATCTCTCATTTAACTGAAAATATTTCTCCAATACTATCTCCTTATTTTCTTGCATTAATTACTGGAGAAAAAAATGGCTTTTCGCCCGAAATGTATGAAGTTTATCAGCAAATGGGAGTTGTTCACTTACTAGCTATTTCAGGGCTACACGTTAATTTACTAATAGGAGCCATCTACTTTCTATTGCTGAAATTTGGCATCACGCGTGAGCGAGCTGTCTTTTGTTTACTTGTTTTTTTACCCTTTTACGTAATCCTAACAGGGGCAAATCCACCAGTCATACGTGCTGCTTCGATGACAGCACTACTGTTGTTATCAGAAAAATATGCTACTAAATGGAGTTCTTTTTCTGCTATTTGCTTATCTTTTATTCTCTTTTTCGTCTTGCAACCCTATGTTATCAATGAAGTGGGATTTCAGCTTTCTTATGTAGTGTCGTTTGGTATTATTTTATCGTCACGACAAATATTAACAAGGCAACAGAATGCGTTTACTAAGTCACTGGCTATTTCTTTTGTCTCCACTATCATGTCGTCCGTTGTTATGATGTATCATTTTTATTCATTTTCGTGGGTGGGGATTTTTTTAAATTTAATTTATGTTCCCATTTTTACAATTCTCATTTTACCTGGTTGTCTGGCTGTTTTTGTATTATCCATTTTCCCAACAGAAATAATCCGTTTCCCTGAAGCAGTGCTTACGTTTTTAATACAATTAGTAGAAAAGTTAACCTATATTTTTGCAAAAATACCGCATCAAACCATTGTTACTGGAAGACCAAGTCCCGTTATTTGTGTTTTAATAATTTTAACAATCCTAATATTCTTCTATCAATGGCAAAAGAAAAAGTTTCCATTAGGGATGTTTATTTGTTTTTGTTTATTATGTTATTTGTCTAGTTTTAATTTTAGTGGAAAAGTTAGCTTTATTGATGTAGGACAAGGAGACAGTATCTTAATTCAACTTCCATATAATCAAGGAGATTATTTAATAGATACTGGAGGTCAACTTCCATTTAAAAAAGAAGAATGGGCTAAGAAAAGAAAACCATTTACAATTGGCGGAAGCACACTTGCTCCGGTTTTGAAATCAAAAGGAATTAGTAGCTTAGATAAAGTAATTATTACACATAGTGATGCAGATCATATGGAGGGACTTGATGATTTACAGAAAAATATGACTATTAAAGAACTCATTTTCGCTAAAGGAGCCGAAAATAAACCCATTATGAAAGAAGCTCTTGCTACTATGCCAAACATAAAGAAAACGATTATTTTAGCTGGAGCTAAGTGGCGGAGCGGTAAAAATACATTTGAATGCTTATATCCAGCTAAATCTGGTGAAGGAGGCAACGATGACTCTATAGTTTTAAAAGCGATTTTAGATGATAAAGTGTGGCTTTTTACTGGTGATTTAGAGGAGAATGGGGAAAATAAAATTCTAAATCAACCAATCAAAGCGGATATTTTGAAAGTAGGGCATCACGGTAGCAAGACCTCAAGCTCTAAAGAATTTATTCAAAAAGTGAACCCATCTTTTGCAGTTATTTCATGTGGATTAAAAAACCGTTTTGGACATCCGCATGCAGAAACTATTGGTACGCTAGAAACAGCAGGAGTGACAATTTTACGAACGGATTTAGAAGGGGAGATAATTTATACATTTGGAAAAGGCTTTAAAGCGACTTTGAAATAAAACTTGCTATCTCTTATTTCATGTTTTACCATAGAAAGAGAAATAAGAGTGAAGCGAGGCGAAACGGATGCTGCCAGAATGGAAACAGATACGATCCAAAAAAATAACTCCATTATATTTAATTATTGGGACAGAAGATTATATTATTAATGAAACAAAACAATTATTAATAGATAACATTTTAGAAGGAGAAGAAGTAGAGTTTAACTATGCTAATTTAGACTTAGAAGAAATGCCCATTGAAGCTGTTGTTCAAGAAGCAGAAAGCATGCCGTTTTTTGGTGATAAGCGCTTAGTCATGGCAAATAATCCCCTCTTTTTAACGACAGAAAAAAGTAAAAACAAAGTGGAACATGATACTGCAAAATTAGAGGCTTATCTTAAAGAACCAGTAGATTATTCTGTTCTATGTTTTGTGGCACGTGTGGAAAAGTTAGACGAACGTAAAAAGCTTACTAAGTTACTCAAAAAGACAGCAACTGTCATAGAAGCTAAACGGCCTAACGAGAATGAATTGAAAAAGTGGATTGAAGCAAAATTAAGCGAAAGTAACATACAAATGTCACAAGTAGCCATAACTCGACTGATAGAATTAACTAGTGGTCAATTAACCACTGCCATGAATGAGTTGCAAAAATTAATGCTATATTGTTTTGAGACAAAAGAAATTACAATTCAAGATGTAGAATCTTTAGTTGTACGCTCACTTGAACAAAATATCTTTTTATTACTTGATAAGATGATTGCAATGGATATCAGCGGGGCACTTCGGATTTATTATGACTTATTAAAACAAAAAGAAGAGCCTATCAAGATACTTGCCTTAATCTCTAGTCAGTTTAGATTGTTGAATCAATTAAAAATATTAGAACAACAAGGATACTCCCAACAGCAAGCTGCGACTAAATTAAAAGTGCATCCATTCCGTGTTAAATTAGCGTCAAAACAAGCGAAGACTTTCTCGGAATTACAATTAAATCAAGCACTTAAACGATTAGCCGAAATAGACTTGGAAATGAAAACAGGCTTTGGTGATAAAGATCAGAAACTTGAATGGTTCTTATTCGAATTACAAGATAACCAGCAAAAAAGAGTATGAAAAATAGCTTTGTCATTAATGGCAAAGCTATTTTAAAAAACAAAAAACACCACACAAGGTGTGATGTTTTATACCGGCTTCGGTATTATTTAGCTAATTTAGCAGCTAAGCGAGATTTGTTGCGAGCAGCATTGTTTTTGTGAATCAATCCTTTGCTCACAGCGCTATCTAATTTTTTCGATGCTTCTACGTAAAGATCTTTCGCGTTGTCCGCGTTGTTTGCAGCTGCTTCATCAAATTTTTTGATAGCAGTACGCATTGCAGAACGTTGAGATGCATTACGGTTGTTACGAGTTTCAGCAGTTTTTACACGTTTAATTGCAGATTTAATATTTGGCATTCCATTCACCTCCGTCCAAACTAATGAGGTAGTATTTATTTCATATAACATACCTTTTTAAATTATATCAGAACAAATGCTATTATACCGAAATCACAGCCATATTGCAATAATACTTTCTATTTTATTTTAAATTTATTCGTAATTACTAAAGTAGTCATTGAATGTTAAGCGTTCTACTGATATAATCAAGGATAGCTTGCCATCGGATTTATGCGATGAGTTCTAATCAGGAGCTGGGGAAATGAACAAAGAAGAAATGAATGCAAGACAAAAGAAAATTAGAAATTTTTCGATTATCGCGCACATAGATCATGGTAAATCTACACTCGCTGATCGGATTTTAGAACAAACAGGTGCTTTGACGCATCGTGAAATGAAAAATCAGCTACTAGATTCGATGGATTTAGAACGTGAACGCGGGATAACCATAAAATTAAATGCTGTACAATTAAAATATAAAGCAAAAGACGGAGAAACGTATATCTTTCATTTGATTGATACACCTGGACACGTCGATTTCACTTATGAAGTATCTAGAAGTTTAGCCGCATGTGAAGGTGCTATTTTAGTAGTAGATGCTGCACAAGGTATCGAAGCGCAAACACTGGCAAACGTTTATTTAGCTCTAGATAATGATTTAGAAATTTTACCTGTTATTAATAAAATTGATTTACCAGCGGCAGACCCAGAAAGGGTTAGGGACGAAATTGAAGATGTTATTGGATTGGATGCATCAGACGCTGTACTTGCTTCTGCAAAATCTGGTATCGGTATTGAAGACATTCTTGAACAAATCGTCGAAAAAGTTCCAGAGCCTTCTGGTGATGTAAACAAACCACTAAAAGCGCTTATTTTCGACTCTGTTTTTGATGCTTACCGTGGCGTTATTGCTAACATTCGTATCGTAGACGGAGTTGTAAAAGCTGGTGATAGAATTAAAATGATGTCAAACGGCAAAGAGTTTGAAGTTACAGAAGTAGGTGTTTTTTCTCCAAAAGCAACACCACAGGACGAGCTCCTTGTGGGTGACGTTGGTTACTTAACAGCTGCAATCAAAAATGTTGGAGATACTCGGGTGGGTGATACAATCACACTTGCGAACAATCCTGCTGAAGAAGCGCTGGATGGCTACCGCAAATTAAACCCCATGGTTTATTGCGGACTTTATCCAATTGATTCTTCTAAATATAACGATTTGCGTGACGCACTTGAAAAATTAGAGCTTAATGATTCTGCTTTACAATTTGAAGCTGAAACCTCTCAAGCATTAGGTTTTGGTTTCCGTTGCGGATTTTTAGGTTTACTACACATGGAAATCATACAAGAAAGAATCGAGCGCGAATTTAATATCGATTTAATTACTACAGCTCCAAGTGTTATTTACCATGTAAACTTGACAGACGGATCCAATATTGTTGTCGACAACCCCGCTGAAATGCCAGAACCTGGTGTCATCGAGAGCGTGGAAGAGCCGTACGTAAAAGCAACAGTCATGGTTCCTAATGATTATGTTGGAGCTGTCATGGAACTGGCACAAAACAAACGGGGAAACTTCATTACAATGGAGTACTTAGATGATATTCGCGTTAGTATTGTGTACGAAATTCCACTATCTGAAATAGTATACGACTTCTTCGACCAATTAAAATCATCTACAAAAGGTTACGCGTCCTTTGATTATGAATTAATTGGCTATAAAGCATCTAAACTTGTGAAAATGGATATTCTTTTAAATGCAGAAAAAGTTGATGCACTTAGCTTTATTGTCCACCGTGATTTTGCTTATGAGCGTGGGAAAATCATTGTGGAGAAACTAAAAGAACTCATACCAAGACAACAATTTGAAGTACCAATTCAAGCCGCAATTGCAACGAAAATCGTTTCTCGTTCTACTATTAAAGCGCTACGTAAAAACGTGCTTGCTAAGTGTTATGGCGGGGACGTATCACGTAAAAGAAAACTTCTAGAGAAACAAAAAGAAGGTAAAAAACGAATGAAACAAATTGGTTCAGTTGAAGTTCCGCAAGAAGCTTTCATGGCTATCTTGAAAATGGATGAATCGAAATAATAAAGATTGTGCTAAGAGCGAATATGTTCATAGCACAATTTTTTATGTTAAAAGCGAAACCTCCACATAAGCACTAAAAAATATGTTAAACTGACTTGTGGATAACGAAGCAAATTTAAGTACAAGGAATTGATAAAATTGAAAAACATGAACCAATCGAGTAATGAGAGTTCAGCGATATATATCCATATCCCGTTTTGTGAACACATTTGCTATTACTGTGATTTTAATAAAGTATTCTTAGAAGGGCAACCAGTCGATGAATACGTAGATTTACTAATAAAAGAAATGGAAATGACTGCTGCAAAAGGTCCTATCGCGCCTGTTGACACGGTTTTTGTGGGCGGCGGAACACCTACAACCTTAAATGAAGCGCAAATTGCAAGACTTTGCACAGCTATCCAAGAAATATTACCACTCAAGAACGAAATAGAGTTTTCCTTTGAAGCAAATCCAGGAGACCTCTCCTTATCTAAATTACAAGCAATGCAAGATCATGGTGTTAATCGTATTAGTATGGGTGTTCAAAGTTTCAATAACGAGCTTCTCAAAAAAATTGGTCGCATTCATACCGTGAAAGATGTATACCAGTCTGTTGAAAACATGCGCAAAGTTGGTTTTGAAAACGTAAGTATTGATTTGATTTTTAGCTTGCCAGGTCAAACCGAGGCTGACTTTAAAGACACTTTAAAACAAGCACTTGATTTAGACTTACCTCACTATTCAGCATACTCGCTAATTATTGAACCAAAAACGATTTTTTACAACCTTATGCAAAAAGGAAAACTATTTCTTCCAGGCCAAGATGCCGAAGCAAATATGTATGATTTATTACTAATAGAAATGGAAAAACACGGTCGTAAACAATATGAGATTAGTAATTTCGCGAAAGAAGGTTTTCAAAGTAAACACAATATTACTTACTGGAGCAATGAGCATTATTACGGGTTTGGCGCCGGGGCACACGGATATGTCGGCAACACCCGTTATAGCAATTTCGGTCCAATAAAAAAATATATGGAACCATTACAAGAAAATAAACTTCCCACATTCCAACAAAAAGAACTTTCACTAAAAGAGAAAATGGAAGAAGAAATGTTTTTAGGTCTTAGAAAAATAGATGGAGTTAATAAAATTCACTTCAAGCAAAAATTCGGTCAAGATTTAGATACGACTTTTGCCCATGCTATTCAAAAAACTACCGCAAAAGGCTGGCTTGAAAATAACAAAGAAAATGTGGCACTTACAAGAAGCGGAAGATTTTTAGGGAATAATGTTTTTCAAGAATTTCTCTAAAAGCGCATCATTTGACCTTTTTTGACCAAACAATCCTACTTTAGTCTGAAATCGAGTGTTTTCGGTTGACTAAGGGGGAATTGTTTGGTAAATTTATACTTGTATTTAGCACTTGACGTTATTGAGTGCTAAAAGAGGTGATTGCTATGTTAACAGAAAGACAACTTTTGATTTTCCGTGCCATCATCGATCATTTCACTTGGACTATTCAGCCGGTTGGATCAAAAAATTTGCTGAAAGAAAAAGGTTTGCCTTATAGTTCTGCGACAATCCGTAACGAAATGGGCGTCCTTGAGGAATATGGCTTTATTGAAAAGACGCATTCTTCATCGGGACGAGTTCCATCAGAGAAAGGTTATCGCTTCTATGTCGATTATTTACTCCAGCCTAAAAAGCTAGATAAATTTGACAGACAAATGATTCGTTCTTTCTTTTCAGAGAATTATTATGAAATGGAAGGACTTATTCAAAATTCAGCATTAATGTTATCCGATCTAACCAATTACACTTCCATCTTACTTGGTCCTGAAGCAACGAAAAATCATTTAAGCGGCTTTAGATTTGTACCAATAAATAATTTTCAAGCAATGCTCATTTTAATTACCGATCAAGGGCATGTTGATAACCATCTTGTGACGATACCCGAGGGCACAACGCTTTCTGATATTGAGCGAATGGTCAACATCTTAAACGAACGGTTAGTTGGGCTTTCACTGGATGATTTAAAAGTACAAATACCAATGGAAGTAAAAGAACTACTTGGAAAGCATGTTAGAAACTATGAAAGCTTTATGCATGTCTTTTCTGATTCTTTTGCCCAGGCCAGCCAGCAAAAAGTGTATTTTGGCGGAAAAACGAATATCTTAAATCAACCAGAATTTCATGATATTAATAAAGTCCGTGAGATGCTCCATTTGATGGAAGAAGAACAAGATGTATATGAATTGTTTAGGGATATTCCCGATGGCCTACAAGTTAAAATTGGCCGTGAAAACAATAATAGTCTAATGGAAGATTGTAGTATCATTACAGCAACATACAATATTGCTGGCGAACGTGTTGGTGGTATTGTGCTCCTAGGTCCAACAAGAATGGAATATAGCAGAATGATGGGCTTAGTTGATGTAATGAGTCGAGATTTAACCGATGTGTTAACCAAACTTTATCGTGATAACCAAAATTAGGAAGGCTGAAAAAGCATAAGTTTTTTCAGGAGGTGGCTACAGTGTCTGAGAAAAAGAACAAAAAAGAAAAACTAGCTGAGGAAATCGAACAAGAAGAATTAAATAGTTTAGATGAATCAGAAGAAACAGTGGAAGAAGAAGCGACAGAAGAAACTTTAACAGAAGAACAAGCCAAAATTTTAGAGCTTGAAAACAAACTAGATGAAGTGGAAAATCGTTATCTTCGCATGCAAGCGGATTTTGAAAATGTCAAAAAAAGACATATTGCAGACCGCGATGCTAGCCAAAAGTACCGTTCACAAAGCCTAGCGCAAGATTTACTTCCTGCACTAGATAGTTTTGAAAAAGCTCTTGCAACGACTTCTGATCAAGAAGAAGTGAAACAAATTCTAAAAGGAATGGAAATGGTATACAACCAAATTCTTGTTGCTTTTGAAAAAGAAGGTATTGAGGTAATTCCGGCTGTCGGCGAACAATTTGACCCGAACTTTCATCAAGCCGTTATGCAGGATAGTGATGAAAATGCAGGTAGCAATGAAATCACTGCTGAACTTCAAAAAGGTTATAAATTAAAAGACCGGGTTATTCGCCCATCTATGGTAAAAGTGAATCAATAAAAAATAATTACTGAATAACAGGAGGAAATAACAATGAGCAAAATTATCGGAATTGACTTAGGAACAACAAACTCTGCAGTAGCAGTATTAGAAGGCGGAGAAGCTAAAATTATCCCTAACCCAGAAGGCGCACGTACAACACCTTCTGTAGTTGGTTTCAAAAATGGCGAACGCCAAGTTGGTGAAGTAGCGAAACGTGCTGCTATTACAAACCCAAATACAATTAGTTCTATTAAACGCCACATGGGTACTAACTATAAAGAAACAATCGAAGGAAAAGACTACTCACCACAAGAAATCAGTGCAATCATTTTGCAATACCTAAAAAGTTATGCAGAAGACTACCTTGGTGAAACTGTAGATAAAGCTGTTATTACAGTTCCAGCTTACTTCAACGATGCACAACGTCAAGCAACAAAAGATGCTGGTAAAATCGCTGGTCTTGAAGTAGAACGTATTATTAACGAACCAACAGCAGCAGCTCTTGCTTATGGTATGGATAAAACAGAAACAGACCAAACAATCCTAGTATTTGACCTTGGTGGTGGTACTTTTGACGTGTCTATCCTTGAATTAGGTGACGGCGTATTCGAAGTACATTCTACTGCAGGTGACAACGAATTAGGTGGAGATGACTTCGATAAAAAAATCATCGACTATCTAGTAGCAGAATTCAAAAAAGACAATGGTATTGACTTAAGTCAGGATAAAATGGCGCTTCAACGTTTGAAAGATGCAGCTGAAAAAGCGAAAAAAGATCTTTCTGGCGTAACAAGCACACAAATCTCCTTACCATTTATCACAGCTGGAGAAGCTGGTCCACTTCACTTAGAAGTAACCCTTACTCGTGCTAAATTTGATGAACTAACACATGACTTAGTTGAACGTACTATTGCGCCAACTCGTCAAGCATTAAAAGATGCGAACCTTTCTGCAAGTGATATTGACCAAGTAATTTTAGTTGGTGGATCTACTCGTATTCCTGCAGTTCAAGAAACAATTAAAAAAGAATTAGGCAAAGAACCTCATAAAGGTGTAAACCCAGATGAAGTTGTAGCAATGGGTGCTGCAATTCAAGGTGGCGTAATCACTGGTGATGTAAAAGACGTTGTACTACTTGACGTAACTCCATTATCCCTTGGTATTGAAACAATGGGTGGCGTTATGACTACGCTTATCGAACGTAATACAACTATCCCAACATCTAAATCACAAACTTTCTCTACAGCAGCTGATAACCAACCAGCCGTAGATATTCATGTTCTTCAAGGTGAACGCCCAATGGCAAAAGATAATAAAACATTAGGTCGTTTCCAATTAGCAGACATTCCAGCAGCTCCACGTGGAATTCCTCAAATCGAAGTATCCTTTGATATCGATAAAAATGGTATCGTAACAGTTCGTGCAAAAGATCTTGGAACTGGTAAAGAACAAAATATCGTTATTAAATCTTCTTCAGGTTTAACAGACGAAGAAATTGAAAAAATGGTTCAAGATGCTGAGGCTAATGCTGAAGAAGATAAAAAGAACAAAGAAAACGCTGAACTTCGCAACAATGCAGATCAATTAGTATTCACTGTAGATAAAACATTGAAAGAATTAGAAGGCAAAGTAGACGAAGAAGAAGTGAAAAAAGCAGAAGCGGCTCGCGATGAACTACAAGAAGCGCTTAAAGGTGAAGATTTTGATGCAATTAAAGAAAAAACAGAAAGCTTAAACGAAATCGTTCAAAACCTATCTGTTAAATTATATGAACAAGCTGCAGCAGAACAACAAGCAGCTGGTGGCGCAGAAGGTCAAGAAGCTCCTCAAAATGATGACGTAGTAGACGCTGAATTTGAAGAAGTAAATGACGACGACAAAGAAAGCAAATAATCTTTTTTAAAGGTAAGGATAATGAGTCAAAGTCTACTGTGGCTTTGGCTTTTTATCTGAAATAAAGTTTTTACAACATCTCTTTCAAATGTTACAATACGTTAGGACTATAAAAATATATCATGGACAGGAGTGATGGCGGATGGCAAAACGAGATTACTATGAAGTGCTTGGTGTTTCCAAAAGCGCCTCAGCGGACGAAATAAAAAAAGCTTACCGGAAACTGTCCAAACAGTATCATCCGGACATAAATAAAGAAGCAGGCGCTGATGAAAAATTCAAAGAAATATCAGAGGCTTATGAAGCATTAAGTGATCCACAAAAACGTGCGCAATATGATCAATATGGACACGTAGATCCAAACCAAGGCTTCGGCGGAGGTGGTGCAGGTGGCGGCTTTGGCGGAGGAGGATTCTCTGGATTTGAAGATATCTTTGACACATTCTTTGGTGGCGGTGGACGTCAACAAGATCCAAATGCCCCAAGACAAGGTAGCGATTTACAATATACAATGCGCCTTAAATTCAAAGAAGCTATTTTCGGTAAGGATGCAGAAATCGAAATTCCTCGTGAAGAAAACTGTGATACATGTCACGGTTCCGGCGCAAAACCTGGGACAACACCTGAAAAATGTAGCCATTGTGGTGGTAAAGGTTCCATTAACGTGGAACAAAATACCCCATTTGGTCGTGTAGTTAACAAGCGGACATGTCAATACTGTAATGGTACTGGTAAAGAAATCAAAGAAAAATGCCCAACTTGTCACGGTAAAGGCCGTGTAACTAAAACGAAAAAAATCAAAGTGAAAGTTCCAGCTGGTGTGAACGACGGACAACAAATGCGTGTATCTGGTGAAGGGGAAGCGGGTATAAATGGCGGACCTAATGGCGATTTATATGTCGTGTTTGTTGTTATTCCAGATGAGTTTTTTGAACGTGAAGCAGACGATATTTATGTAGAAGTTCCCATTACTTTCGTCCAAGCTACATTAGGCGACGAAATTGATGTACCAACTGTACACGGTAAAGTTCGCTTGAAAATCCCTAGTGGTACTCAAACAGGAACCACTTTCCGCTTACGAGGTAAAGGTGTGCCTCATCTACGAGGAAATGGAACAGGCGACCAACATGTAATCGTCAAAGTAATTGTTCCGAAAAAACTTGATGATAAACAAAAAGAAATCTTACGAGAATTTGCTTCAACTACAGGAGACAAAGTAGATGAACAAACATCCGGATTTTTTGACAAAATGAAACGAGCTTTTAAAGGCGATTGATGAACGTAGAGGTCGATAGTTGTGTGAGAAGCAACCATCGACCTTTTCTACATACTAAAGGAGTGTTGAAAAATGGAATGGTCAGAAGTAGAAGTCCATACAACAAATGAAGCTGTAGAGCCAGTAGCTAATGTTTTGACAGAATTTGGTGCAGCAGGAGTGTCAATTGAAGATATTGCTGATTTTTTACGGGAACGAGAAGATAAATTCGGTGAAATTTATGCACTTAGACGAGAAGATTATCCAGAAGACGGTGTTATCATTAAAGCTTACTTTTTAAAGACAACAGAATTTGTAAAGCAAATTCCAGAAATCGAACAAACATTGAAAAACCTCACTACTTTTGATATTCCGCTTGGTAAGTTTCAATTTGTTGTTAATGATGTAGATGACGAGGAGTGGGCTACTGCGTGGAAGAAATATTATCATCCAGTTCAAATTACTGACCGAATTACAATTGTACCGAGTTGGGAATCGTATACACCGTCCGCTAACGAAATAATCATTGAGTTAGACCCAGGGATGGCTTTTGGGACTGGTACACATCCGACAACGCAACTATGTATACGTGCACTGAGCGATTATTTACAACCAGGAGATGAAGTAATTGATGTTGGGACTGGTTCAGGGGTCTTAAGTATTGCCAGTGCTAAATTAGGCGCAAAATCTATTTTAGCAACTGACCTTGATGAAATCGCCACTCGTGCAGCAGAAGAAAATATTAAATTAAATAAAACAGACCATATTATTACTGTAAAACAAAATAACTTACTTCAAGATATTAATAAACAAAACGTGGATATTGTTGTTGCGAACATTTTAGCAGAAGTTATTTTACTTTTCCCTGAGGATGTTTATGCGACGCTTAAACCGGGTGGAATTTTCATTGCTTCCGGGATTATTGAAGACAAAGCGAAAGTAGTCGAGGAAGCACTTAAAAAGGCTGGGCTTGTTATTGAAAAAATCGAGCAACAAGGGGACTGGGTTGCGATTATTTCCAAACGAGGAGTGGAATAAATGCAACGTTATTTTGTAACAAATGAGCTAGAGAATGATAACGATCCACTATCCATTACTGGAGAAAACTTTCATCATATTACTCGTGTTATGCGAATGAAAGAATCCGACCAAGTTTTCATTGTTTTTCCTAGCAAAAAAACATGTATTGCCGCTATTAAAGCTATAAACGATGATGAAGTATTTTTAAATTTAGTGAAATGGCTAGAAGAAGATACCGAATTGCCTATAGAAATTACCATCGCAAGTGGTCTACCAAAAGGTGACAAACTAGAACTCATCATTCAAAAAAGTACAGAACTAGGCGCACACAAATTTATTCCTTATAAAGCAGAACGATCTGTGGTGAAATGGGATGACAAGAAAGTCATCAAAAAAATCGAGCGACTTCAAAAAATTGCGCAAGAAGCTGCTGAACAATCGCACCGGACAATCATTCCAGAAGTTCATTATGCAGCTAGTTTCAAAGAGTTAATGTTTGACCACGTTCATTATGACTTTGTTATCGCAGCATATGAAGAGAGTGCCAGAGAAGGCGAGGACAGCGCGCTTGTAGGCTTATTCCAAATCATGAAGCCAGGACAGTCTGTTTTATGTATTTTTGGACCTGAGGGAGGCATTAGCGAAAAAGAGCTAATGCAACTTCAAGAAGTAAATGCAAAACTCGCAGGACTCGGCCCGAGAATTTTAAGAACAGAAACTGCTCCGCTCTATGTTTTATCCGCAGCTTCATTCTATTTTGACCTTTACAAAAATAAAAAAAGCTAACATTTCAAAGTTTTATCCGAAAGTTAACGATTTCATGTTGACGATGCCCGATGTTTCGTATATAATTTTTAATGAGTGAATGCTTATCTGCATTACTTCAGAATAATTCATAATTTATTTTCCGTTATGTCCTATTCTGGAACTTAAATGAAGGATTTAAGTGAGTGCATGTAAGTGCCGGAGGGAGGGAAAGAGAGATGTCAAAAACAGTAGTTCGTAAAAACGAATCGCTTGAAGATGCTCTTCGTCGCTTTAAACGTACTGTTTCCAAAAGTGGAACTTTGCAAGAATCCAGAAAGCGCGAATTTTATGAAAAACCAAGCGTAAAACGTAAGAAAAAATCCGAAGCAGCAAGAAAACGCAAATTCTAATTAAAAGGCGATGATTTCGTTGACACTGCTTGACAAGTTAAATGAAGATATGAAACAAGCGATGCGCGATAAAGAGAAAGAAAAACTTTCCGTTATTCGTATGTTAAAAGCAGCTTTACAAAACGAAGCAATTCACCAAGGTGTGAAAGATCTTACTCCGGATGATGAAGTAACCGTGATTTCCCGCGAACTCAAACAACGCAGAGATTCTCTTGCAGAGTTTGATAAAGCTGGACGTAGCGACCTTTCTGATAAAGTCCGTTCCGAGATTGTCATTGTGGAGGACTACGCGCCAAAACAATTGACTCCTGAAGAGCTTGAGAATATTGTGAAAGCAACTATCGAAGAAGTTGGCGCATCTAGTAAAGCTGATTTCGGCAAAGTAATGTCCGCTATTATGCCTAAAGTAAAAGGCAAAGCTGATGGTGGTGCCGTTAACCAATTCGTAAAAAAATATCTTTCATAAACTAATTCAAACTAGTTTTGAAAACATTAAAAACAGGATTTCTTCATATTTTATGAAGGAAATCCTGTTTTTTTATACATACTTCAAGTAGAAATTAAAGCTTCTTATCGCTTCGTTTTTCAAGCAAGGAAATTTCGTGTATAATATAACTAATTAAAGCACTTATAACAGGTGAAGGGGTTAGCCAATGCTAAATGAATTTAATGAAGTAGTCGAATTATCCGAAGACACAAATATTCAAGATTTATTCGGCAATAATAATAAGAATATCGAACTTGTAGAAGAATTGCTTCAAGTAAAAATTATTACTCGTGGAGAAGAACTCTCTATCACAGGAGAAGAAGAAGCTGTCCAGCATACTATTGCTGTTTTAAATGAACTAATCTTAACAGTTAAGCGAGGCATCCATATTGATGGCCGAGATATAGCTCAAGCTGTAAAAATGCAAAGAAATGGGACACTCATATATTTCCACACACTTTTTGAAGAAGAAATCACTAAAAATGCCAAAGGAACGCCTATCCGACCTAAGACATTTGGACAAAGAACTTATATTCAAATGATAAAAAAACATGATATTGTTTTTGGTGTTGGCCCAGCAGGAACAGGGAAAACCTATCTTGCGGTCGTAATGGCAGTAGACGCTTGGAAAAAAGGTAAAGTTAGCAAAATTATTTTAACTAGGCCGGCCGTTGAAGCAGGCGAAAGCTTAGGTTTTTTACCAGGAGACCTAAAAGAAAAAGTGGATCCTTATTTACGCCCCGTGTATGACGCGCTATATGATATTTTTGGAACAGAGCATACAACAAGATTAATGGACCGTGGTGTTATTGAGATAGCCCCCCTCGCTTATATGAGGGGACGTACCCTTGATCATGCTTTTGTTATCTTGGATGAAGCTCAAAATACTACTATTGCCCAAATGAAAATGTTTTTAACACGTCTGGGCTATGATTCTAAAATGATTGTAAATGGTGATATGACACAAATTGATTTACCAAAAGGTGCAACGAGTGGCCTTGTTAATGCAGAACAAGTATTAAAAGACGTCAAAGATATTGGTTTTGTTTACTTTGAACACCATGATGTAGTCAGACATCCTTTAGTAGCTGAAATTATTAAAGCATATGAAGGGAAACAAAATTAGAAAGGAGACAAAGATGTGAAGCTAGCCAAGAAATGGAGAGATTGGTACATCGAAAGTGGAAAAAAATACCTTTTCCCACTTCTCCTTATTTGTTTTGCTGTCGTAGCTTACTTGCTTGTCTGCCAAATGACAAAGCCGGAATCGTATAATGTAAAGCTATTTCAAGTAGCTGAAAAAACGATTCGATCACCACAGACTGTTGAAGATACGGAGAAAACAAAAGAAGAACGGACTAAGGCAAGTAATGCTGTAGAAGATGTGTATGTTTACAACCGTGAAACAGGACAAAATCGAGTAGCATTAATTCAAAGTCTTTTCGCTTATGTAATTGAAGTGAATTCTGAAGCAGAAGAAAACGATAAGAAAAATAAAGAAAAAGCAGCAAAAGATAAAGAACCAGCCCCAGCACCAACTACAACAGAAACTAAATTAAAAAACTTGAAAAGCAAATTATCAAGTAATGTATCCGAAAAAATCACTTCGAATATATCAGATGAAGTTTTCACTACTTTAATTGAGGCTGATAGCAAAGATTTTAATGTAATGGAAGACGTTATTACCACTGAAGTAGCCAAAACAATGGAAAATAAAATTCGTGATGAAAATCTTAATGCCGCCAAAA
Source organism: Listeria farberi (assembly GCF_014229295.1). Classification (NCBI taxonomy): domain Bacteria; kingdom Bacillati; phylum Bacillota; class Bacilli; order Caryophanales; family Listeriaceae; genus Listeria; species Listeria farberi. Next base: position 1,245,659 of record NZ_JAARZL010000001.1, on the reverse strand, counting down.
TAAGGGCACGTGATGACATCGAATTGTCCGCCATATCTTCTTATTATAAAAACGTATCAAAAGTACTTGTCTCATACGCGATTGTCCCAAATGAAATTTATAATGAAGAACAAACTGATGAACGGCGTAAAGAAGCAGCTCAGTCTGTTGTTCCTGTAAAAATTCTACAAGGTCAAGTAATTGTACAAGAAGGGCAAATTGTAGACCGGGAAACGTATCGGCAATTAAATATGTTGCATTTATTAGATCAAAAAATGCCAGTCAAACAATATGCTGGCTTTGCCATTTTTATTATTGCACTTGCAGCTATTTTATTCCTATATACGAAAAAACAAACTACTTCAAAAACAAAAAAGATGCAAACGATGCTTATTTTTTCGTCTGTATATGTCGTTTCTTTATTCATGCTACTGATTATTTTATTTTTAGAAAATCAAAATATATCTAATATCGCCTTTTTATTCCCAGCAGCATTTGCGCCGATGATACTTAAAATCTTACTTAATGAGAAATATGCTTTTTTAAGTGTTCTATATATTGCTGTAACTAGCTTATTTGCGTTTCAAAATGATTCAACTAGTGGAATTACGATTTTTATCTTATTAAGTGGTATTACGAGTATAGTTGCTTTACGGGATTATAGTAGACGTTCTGCCATCATGTTTTCAGGCTTTATGGTTGGTCTAATCAATATGGCATATGTCTTTATTTTATTGTTAGTTAATAATAGTACGCTACTTCAAGTGTCTACTTTGATGGCAATTGGTTATGCCTTTTTAGGGGGATTTGGTGCATTTATTCTTGGGGTTGGAGTTATTCCACTCTTTGAAACTATTTTTGGATTACTAACTACGAGCAGATTAGTAGAGCTAGCCAATCCGAATCATCCTCTACTCAAAAAAATACTAATGAAAGCTCCAGGAACTTATCATCATAGTATGATGGTTGCAAACTTAGCTGAAGCATGTGCAGATAAAATTGGAGCAAATAGCTTACTTGTTCGCGTGGGTTGTTTTTATCACGATATTGGTAAAACATTACGCCCGCCCTATTTTGTGGAGAATCAACTTCAAGGAATTAATCCGCATGATAGGCTGACACCAGAGCAAAGTCGTGATATAATTCTTTCGCACACTAAAGATGGGGCGGAAATATTAAAAGAAAATCATATGCCTCAACCGATTATTGATATTGCTTTACAACATCACGGGACAACGTTGCTTAAATACTTTTATTATAAAGCTAAGGAAACAAACCCGGATGTAAAAGAAGCAGATTTCCGTTACAGTGGACCAAAACCGCAAACAAGAGAAATTGCGATAATCAATATTTCTGATAGTGTGGAAGCGGCTGTTCGATCTTCCTCAGAACCCACAATGGCCAAAATAACAGAAATTATCGACGGAATTATTAAAGATCGTTTCCTAGATGGGCAATTTACTGAATGCGATATTACCATCAAAGAAATTAAAATCATTCGCGACACTTTAATTGCCACATTGAACGGAATATATCATCAACGAATTCAATATCCTGATGACAAAGATTGAAATAGGAGGACATAAAATGACGGTCTTAGAAATAGACTTGTTGGATGAAACAAATAAATTACCGGATGAAGATAAACAACTGGTTGAAAACATTTTACAATTTGCAGCAAGTTATTTAAAAATTGAGGAAGGCACAGAACTCTCCCTAACTTTTACAACAAATGAAGGCATTAGAGAAATAAATCGAGAATATCGTAATAAAGATCAAGCAACAGATGTTATTTCCTTTGCTCTCGAGGAAATGGGCGATGGCGAAACAGAAATTGAGTGGGGAGATTTAGAGGGCGAGACTCCACGAATGCTCGGGGATATTATCATTTCTACTGAAAAAGCAGAAGAACAAGCAAAAGATTACGGACATACGAAAGCAAGAGAATTAGGTTTTCTAGCAGTTCACGGATTACTGCATTTGCTTGGTTATGATCATATGGAGCCTGACGAGGAAAAAATAATGTTTGGCTTACAAAAAGAAGTGTTGGATGCTTATGGACTCGAAAGATAGAAAGTATAAACGTAGTAAAAACTATGCAGAGTCCTTTCAGCACGCTTTTACCGGGCTAAAAACTGCTTTTTTAGAAGAACGAAATATGAGGTTTCATACATTTGCGGCACTTGCGGTAGTTATTTGTGGCTTTTTCTTTCATGTGACTAGATCTGAATGGATTTTATTAATTCTATCTATTTTTGGTGTATTAACATTAGAAATGGTTAATACAGCGATTGAAAGAGCCGTGGATGTAGCAACAGAGCAATACATTGATGAAGCGAAAAAAGCAAAAGATGTTGCTGCTGGTGCAGTTTTACTCGCAGCTATTGTAGCGAGTTTTATCGGACTAATTATATTTATACCATACTTTTGTCAGATGTTTTTATAAAAAGAAGGGATTGTGACTTGGTAAATGAAAGAAAATAATTTTATCTCACTGGCAAAACAAGCAAGAGAGTTTGCGTATGTTCCTTACTCGAAATTTCCAGTTGGAGCAGCTCTTGTAACGAAAGATGATGAAGTCGTATTAGGTTGTAACATCGAAAATGCTTCTTTCGGCTTAACAAATTGTGCTGAACGGACAGCGATTTTCAAAGCTGTATCAGAAGGGAAAAGAGATTTTAAACAATTAGTTGTAGTAGCAGATACAGATGGACCAGTATCGCCTTGCGGGGCATGTAGACAAGTAATTAGTGAATTTTGTGCGCCAGATATGCCAGTAATTTTAACAAACTTAACAGGAAAAACAGCGACGGTAACAGTGAAAGATCTTTTACCAGGCGCATTCACATCGGAGGATATGTTATGAGTGAACCATTTAAATCAGGATTTGTCGCTATAGTTGGGCGACCGAATGTTGGGAAATCAACTTTATTAAATCATATTATTGGCCAAAAAATTGCTATTATGAGTGATAAAGCGCAAACAACTAGAAATAAAGTGCAAGGCGTGTATACAACAGACGAATCACAAATTATTTTTATCGATACACCAGGAATACATAAACCCAAACATAAATTAGGCGACTTTATGGTAAAGATTGCATTAAACACTTTTCAAGAAGTTGATTTGATTTATTTTGTTATCGATGCATCCACTGGTTTTGGTCGCGGGGATGAATTTATCATTGAAAAACTTAAAAATGTTCAAACCCCTGTGTTTCTTCTAATTAATAAAATCGACTTAATTTCCCCTGAGGATTTAATCAAACTTATTGAACAGTACCGAGAACTTATGGATTTTGAAGAAATAATTCCAATTTCCGCGCTTGAAGGAAATAATGTGCCTAATCTATTAGAACAAACAAATAATAACCTTGAAATTGGTCCTATGTATTATCCAAAAGATCAAATTACAGATCATCCAGAACGTTTTATTATTTCTGAATTGATTCGTGAGCAAGTTTTGCAATTAACACGTGAAGAAGTACCGCATTCTGTTGCTGTAGTTATTGAAGGAATTGAAAAAAATCCTAAAACGGAGAAATTAACCATTAATGCAACTATTATCGTGGAAAGAAGCACCCAAAAAGGGATTATTATTGGTAAACAAGGCCAAATGCTGAAGCAAATAGGAATGCGTGCTAGAAAAGAAATTGAAAGTTTGCTCGGTTCTAAAGTGTTTCTAGAAATCTGGGTGAAAGTTCAAAAAAATTGGCGAGATAAAGAGCATTATTTACATGATTATGGTTTTGATCGCGAAGAATATTAATAAAAAGCATCTAGTACACACAATTTAATTGTGTATACTAGATGCTTTTTATTCAGTCCAACTGTAATTGTCATACTCTATACTATAAGGACCAAAATTATATACTTCATAGTAAAGCGTTAATTCTTTTGTTTCGCCTGGCTGAACATCTCCAGAGAAACCATCTTCTGTAATTTGTTGGCCATAGTCTTCCGCTGCATCATCGTAAAGAGAGATGTTCTCCGAATAAAATGGTGTAGGATCTACCCCTGTGTTTTCATATTTTACTTTTACTTGATAAACATCGTAACCATCTTTCTTTTGAGACACTTCAGGTTTATAAACAGTTATAGTACTATCATTTTCTAAAACAACGGACTCGCCATAATCTACATCCGTATAATCATTATAAAAATCTTCATCGTAGTTTTCTGCATAGTCATTAGAATAAACATCTGTTCCACTATTACTATAAAAAGAAAATGGGTTATTAAAGCCTTGAAGTAAGCTAACAGTTGTTACGTTTAACCCTGCTAACAATACGTAAAATCCAATCCCAAATGATAATCCAGTAACAATAATACCAGCCCATCTTTCTTTTCTAACAATTAGCAAAATAATTCCTACAACTACACCTATGAATGTGAGTATAAATAAGCTGATTAACAATATAAGTAACATACCCATAGAATTAAAAATCCTTTCTTTCCTGCCTTTTTCTCTATTTTACAATAGCAAGTCGTGGAAAGATAGCAAAAAATATAAAAAGACATAATCCATTAGAAAATGTTATAATAAAAAGAATCAAAAAGGAGGGTGCCACATGGAGAAATGCGAAGGAATCGTGATACGGCAGACGAGTTATCGTGAATCAGATAAAATAGTCCGCATGTATACGCGAGAATTTGGAAAAATTGGTGTGGTTGCTCGGGGTGCAAAGAAAACCAAAAGTAGATTAGCAGCTGTTACACAATTATTTACAAATGGTTACTTCACTTTTTTTGGAGGGAATGGGCTTGGGACACTTCAACAAGGAGAAGTTATCGAAAATTTTTCTTCCATCCAACAAGACATTTTTATGACGGCTTATGCCACATATGTATGTGAGTTATTGGATAAGGCAACAGAAGAACGTCAACCCAATCCATATCTATATGAGCTAACTTTTCAAGTTTTACGTGATATTGATGAAGGATATGATCCACAAATTCTAACACAAATTTACGAAATGAAAATGCTACCTGTTTTAGGACTTTACCCAATGATGGATAAATGTGCTATTTGCGGAGAGACAACAGGACATTTTGATTTTTCAACAAGGAGCAACGGAATTATTTGCCATCGCTGCTTTGATAAAGACCATTACCGGATGCATTTACCGGAAAACGTAGTAAAACTTTTGCGGCTATTTTTTATATTCCAATTAGATCGATTAGGCAATATTGATGTAAAACAAGAAACAAAAGAATGGTTACAAAAAGCTATTGACACTTACTACGATGAATATTCTGGATTATATTTAAAAAGTAGGAAATTTTTGCGCGATATGGATAAATGGGAAAATATGTTAAAAAAAGATAGTGACGATTGACTTTTTTACAAAAATACAGTATCTTGTAATATATCAACTAATAGGTACATTGAAGGAAAATAGTAACAAAAAGCTCTATTTTTAGCGAGTTCGGGTGTGGTGAGAGCCGGATATCTAACTTTTTGTGAAGGCGTTCTGGAGTACAGCGAAATCAAGGTGGGAATTATTTCAATTCCAAATAGGGTGGAACCGCGAGCTAACTCTCGTCCCTATATGCTTTAAATCAGCATATAGGGACGAGAGTTTTTATATTGGCTGAATTATCTTTGGAGGTGGAAGCAATGAATTTACAAACAATGATTAGAACATTACAAGATTATTGGTCCGAACAAGGTTGTATTATGTTGCAATCGTATGATGTGGAAAAAGGTGCTGGCACAATGAGCCCTTATACTTTCTTAAAAGCAATTGGTCCAGAACCATGGAAAGCAGGTTACGTAGAGCCGTCGCGTCGTCCAGCAGATGGTCGTTACGGAGAAAATCCAAACAGATTATTCCAACATCACCAATTTCAAGTAGTGATGAAGCCTTCTCCTGACAATATTCAAGAGCTTTACTTAGGTTCTTTAGAAAAATTAGGTATCAATCCATTAGAACATGATATCCGTTTTGTAGAAGATAATTGGGAAAATCCTTCTTTAGGATGCGCAGGCCTTGGATGGGAAGTGTGGTTAGATGGAATGGAAATTACTCAATTCACTTATTTCCAACAAGTAGGTGGTTTGGAATGCTTCCCAGTTACATCCGAAATTACTTATGGTGTGGAACGTTTAGCAAGTTATATTCAAGATAAAGAAAATGTATTTGATTTAGAATGGACAGAAGGCATTAGTTACCGTGATATTTTCTTTCAAGCAGAATACGAAAACTCCACTTACGCCTTTGAAACTTCTAATACAGATATGTTGTTAACTCTTTTTGACACATATGAAAGAGAAGCAGCTCGTCAAATGCAGGAAGGATTAGTTTTCCCAGCGTATGACTATGTATTAAAATGTTCGCATACCTTTAACCTTCTAGATGCTCGTGGGGTAGTTTCGGTTACCGAACGTGCGCAGTATATTGGTCGAATTAGAAATCTAGCCAGACGAATCGCCAAAACTTTTTATGAATCACGAGAAAAACTTGGCTTCCCATTAGTCAAAGAAGAGGGAGGAAAACGTCATGAGTAAAGACTTTTTATTAGAAATTGGTTTAGAAGAAATGCCAGCACAATATGTGACTAGCTCTGTTTTACAATTGGAAAAACGTGTAACGGACTGGCTAATGGAAAATAAAATCGAATTTGGCGAAATTAAAACCTATTCGACACCAAGACGCTTAACTGTTCTTGTTGAAAAAATGGCAGAAGAACAAGCAAACCGTGTAGAAGAAGCAAAAGGTCCGGCGAAAAAAATTGCATTAGACGAAGATGGCAACTGGTCAAAAGCTGCACTAGGTTTTGCAAAAAGCCAAAAAGTAGACCCAGCTGATCTTACTTTCCGAGATATTAAAGGCGTTGAATATATCTATATTAAAAAAGAAGTAATCGGTGAAAAAACAAGCAACTTACTACCAAGCTTAGAAAAAGTAGTAACTAGCATGACTTTCCCTGTAAGTATGCACTGGGGCAGTAATGATTTACGATACATTCGCCCGATTAAATGGTTGATTGCTATGTTCGGTGAAGAAATCATTCCTTTTGAGATTACTGGAGTTGAAACGAGCAACACATCTCGTGGTCACCGTTTCTTAGGAAAGACAGCTACAATTAAAAAACCTAGTGACTATCCAAATGCATTACTAGAACAATTTGTAGTCGTTAATGCTAAAGAACGTAAACAAGCCATCGTCGAACAATTACGCGAAATAGAATCTATGGAAAATTGGCAAATTAAAGAGGACGATGACTTGTTAGAGGAAGTAACCAACCTCGTCGAATACCCAACGGTTTTATCTGGTAATTTTGAAAAAGAATATTTAGAGCTACCGGAAGAAGTGTTAATCACCACAATGAAAGAACATCAACGTTATTTCCCTGTATTTAGCCAAGAAGACGAGCTCTTACCTCATTTTGTTACAGTACGTAATGGGAATCATGAAAACCTTGACACAGTAGCCCGAGGAAACGAAAAAGTGTTGCGCGCTCGTTTGTCTGATGCGGATTTCTTCTATCAAGAAGATTTAAAAATGACGATTGACGAAGCAGTGGCTAAACTCCAAAATATTGTTTTCCACGAAAAATTGGGCACACTAACAGAAAAAATGAAACGTGTTCAAAAAGTAGCATTAATGCTTGCTGACTATCTGGATTGGCAAGAAGAAGATAAACAAGATATCATCCGCTTAACCAATATCTATAAGTTTGATTTAGTGACAAACATAGTTGGTGAATTTCCTGAATTACAAGGTTTAATGGGTGAAAAATACGCGTTATTACAAGGTGAAAAACCAGCGATTGCAACTGCTATTCGTGAACATTATTTACCAACTTCTGCAGAAGGCGATTTACCACAAACGGACTTAGGTTCACTTATTGCTATTGCAGATAAATTAGAAACATTAATTGGCTTTTTCTGTGTAAATATTGCACCAACAGGTTCTGCTGATCCATTTGGTTTACGCCGTAGTGCTTTTGGGGCGGTGCGTATTATCCAAGCAAATGGTTGGGACATTCCAATGCTTGAAGTGGTTTCTCGTATTGTGGATATGGAACGTGCAGAAGGAGCTACAGAATTACCAAGTTCAGATGTAATAAAAGAAGTGCAGACTTTCTTGAAAAATCGTTTACGTGTTATTTTACAAGGCCATCATATTCGCCATGATATTATTGATGCTGTGATCGGCGGCGATCCTAATATGATCCCTCAATTGATTGATCGTGCTCAAATATTGAATAAGCATGCGGACGCAGAGTGGTTCCGCCCAACCATCGAAGCTTTAACAAGAGTAGTTAATATTTCTAAAAAATATGAAGATGGTGTAGAAGTAGATCCAAACTTGTTTGAAAATGAATACGAACAAGCACTTTTCAATAAGTTAGAAAAACTGAAATTTGATTTTGCTGGTTTAAAAATTGTTGACAGACTCAAAGCTTTTGCGGATTTACGTACAACAATTGATGCTTATTTCGATAATACGTTAGTTATGACCGATAATGATGAATTAAAAAATAATCGTCTAGCACTTCTATTCGAACTTGCCAGCTTTATTAAAGAATTTGCTCAAATGGATGAAATTAATGTAAAATAAAAGTAAAATTTGAGCAAAGAGGAGGAAGTATGTATGACTCAACCAGCCGTATACGTGGTTTCGGATTCAACAGGAGAAACGGCCGAACTCGTGACAAGAGCAGCACTTAGTCAATTTGGTCAAACACCGAAGTTTATTCATCGTTTTCACCATGTTGACTCTTCTCACATGATTGAAGAGATTGTTGACTTAGTGGCCGTAAATAATGGAATAATCGTGCATACGATTGTACTAGAGAGTGTTCGAGAAGAGCTAAATAAAACAGCTCAAGCTTTCGGCGTACCGATTATTGACTTATTTGGTCCGCTTTTAAATCAGTTAGAAGAAACTTACAAAATTAAACCACTTTCTGAACCTGGCCGAGTTCGTTCGATGGATGAAGCTTATTTCAATAAAGTAGCAGCAATCGAATTTGCTGTAGAGAATGATGATGGTCGTAATCCAAGAGGCATTTTGCAAGCGGATTATGTATTAATTGGTATTTCCAGAACCTCAAAAACTCCATTATCACAATATCTGGCACTTAAAGGATTAAAAATTGTCAATATCCCAATCGTTCCAGAAGCACAAATCCCAGATGAACTTTTTGAAATTGACCCTAAAAAAATAATTGGTCTAAAAATTAGTAAACAAAAATTAACGAAAATTAGACAAGAGCGTTTAATTTCGATTGGTTTACCTGGCGCTGGTACTTATGCAAGTAATCAACGAATTGATGAGGAATTAGCGATTTTTACTAAACTAGCTAGTAAATTAAATTGTTTCGTGTTAGATGTGACTAATAAAGCCATTGAAGAGACTGCAAACGAGATTTTAATCCACATTGGTGAAATTGTTGATGAAAATTTAGAATTATAAGAAGGACTTTTGCTTTTTATGGCGAATATATATATTATACGGGAAAAACTACTTGTAAAAGTTAGTTACTTCTCGTATAATCTAAATTCGCATGTAAAAAAGCTGAATCTACGAATAATATAAAAAAAACGGGTTAAAAACTCGTTTTTTAACATGTCTTCATAGATTTTAAGAGAGGATGGAATATGTGCCAAAAATTTTAGTTGATGCCGATGCTTGTCCAGTAAAAGCAGAAATAAAGCAAGTCGCAGAGCAATTTCAGTTAGACGTTATTTTTGTGGCTTCTTTTAACCATTACTCTATCAATACAAATGGAGAGAATTGGATTTTTGTGGATACTGGAAAAGAATCAGCGGATATGCGAATGATGAATTTAGCAAATAAAGGTGATATTATCATAACGCAAGATATTGGCCTTGCTAGTATTCTACTTGCAAAAGGCACATATGTCTTTTCGAATCGGGGCGAACTTTACCGAGAAGAAGAAATGTCATTAATGTTAGATATTCGCTATAGACATGCCAAGGAAAGGCAACAAGGCAAATATAGCAAAGGTCCTAAAGCAATGACCGATCAAGATCGTGTGCTTTTCAAAGACCGGATGACTACATTTTTCAAAAATAAGTAAATAGGAGTTGACTGTCAAGATGGCGCGGATTCCTGAAGAAGTAATCGATCAAGTCCGGAATCAAGCGGATATAGTAGATATTATTGGTAATTATGTCCAATTAAAAAAACAAGGTCGTAACTATTCTGGCTTATGTCCATTCCACGGTGAAAAAACGCCTTCCTTCTCTGTATCACCAGAAAAACAAATTTTCCATTGTTTTGGTTGCGGTAAGGGAGGAAATGTCTTTTCATTTCTAATGGAACATGATGGGCTCACATTTGTGGAATCGGTCAAAAAAGTCGCGGATATGAGTCATTTAGACGTCGATATTGAACTTCCAGAAGAGCGTGATACAAGTAGTTTGCCGAGAGAAACTTCTGAAACTGCTAGAATGGTTGAAATGCATCAGATTACAGCCAAGCTTTACCATTATATTTTGATGGAAACAGAAGAAGGGGCAGCTGCTCTCACGTACTTAAAGGAGCGAGGTATGTCTGAACAAATGATGACATCCTTTCAAATTGGATTTGCACCAAACCATCACGCAACCATCACTTCTTTCCTAGAAAAAAGAGGGATGGATTTGCAACTAGCTGGAATGGCTGGGCTTTTATCTGAACGTGATGATGGGCAAATGGTTGACCGGTTTCGTAATAGAATTATGTTTCCAATTACGAATGATCGCGGTCAAATTATTGCTTTTTCTGGCCGTTTATTTGACCGAGAAGATGGCCCGAAATATTTAAATAGTCCTGAAACACCTATTTTTAATAAAAGAAGAACTTTATTTCATTTTTCAGAGGCAAGGCAGGCTATTAGAAAGCAAGAAGAAATCACGCTTATGGAAGGCTTTATGGATGTAATTTCTGCAGAAGAAGCCGGCGTTCAAAATACTGTTGCTTCAATGGGAACAAGCCTAACAGAAGAGCATGCCGATTTAATCAAACGGCTTACTAATCGGGCGATTATTTGTTATGATGGTGACCGAGCAGGAATTGAAGCAGCCTATAAAGCCGGTACACTTCTAGTTGAACGAAATCGTTTAGATGTTTTTGTGTTACAACTCCCAGCAGGAAAAGATCCAGATGACTTCATTAGAGCAAGTGGTGCAGATAAATTCAAAGAAATCTACAAACAGCAACGAATGACTTGGACAGCTTTTAAAATCAACTATTTACGCAAAGAACGCAATTTGCAAAATGAGACAGATCAAATCGCTTATATCGATGACTGTTTACGTGAAATTGCTAAGCTTGATCAAGCTGTTGAACGAGAATTATACTTAAAACAACTAGCAGATGAATTTGAATTAACTATAGAAACATTAAAACAACAATTGCAACAATCGCTGAAAAATACACAAAAAGAGCGACAAAATCAAAGCTATAATGAACCGCTGATAGATGATTCTTTTATGGGGATGATTCCGCAAGAAGATTCAGAAATGCTCTTTTCCTTTGAGCAGCCAATACAAAAGTTATCTGCGCATACGATTTCAGAGCAGCAACTCATGAAAGCTATGATGGAGAGCCGAGATAATTTTCTTTTAATTAAGCAACTTCTTGGCGACACTACGTTTTACCATGATAACTACAAAGCGCTTTATACCTATCTAATCGGATACTTTGCAGAGGGTAATGATGCGGATCCAACGAAATTCATGGATAGTATTTCTGACCCTACAATGAAAGGACTTATCAGTAGCCTTGAGATGATTATTAGTCCAGATGAACAAGGTAAAACACAGTTTGAAGACTACATTAAAAGCCTCAAACGTTTTAAATTAGAACAAACAAAGAAAGAACTTGAGCAACAACTAGCGGCTTTGATTCGCGAAAACGACAAAGAAAATGAAGTTCGCGTGATGCTTGAAATCGTCCAGCTTAACCGTAAGTTAAACAGCGGCCAATTGGATTAATAACGTTTTAAAACCGCTAAATGATGGTATTATTACCTAAGAGAAGCCTTTTAATAAGGTTAGCGGCATTTTGGAAGGAGGAATACAGGCAGTTATGAGTGATAAAACACAAAACACAAAACCAGTTGCTGAACTAAATGTTGAGCAAGTAAAAGAAGCCCTGATAGAAGAAGGTAAGAAAAAGGGGATTTTAACTTATGCAAAAATCGCTGCCAGATTAGCTCCATTTACTTTAGATTCCGATCAAATGGATGAGTATTTAGAACATGTCGGTGAAGCGGGCATTGAAGTTTCTGACGATGCAGACGACGAGGATCCAGATGAAACAGAACTTGTAAAAGAAGAAACCGAATCCTTTGATTTAACAGATATGAGTGTGCCACCAGGTGTTAAAATTAATGACCCTGTGCGCATGTATCTAAAAGAAATTGGTCGCGTAGACTTACTTACTGCCGATGAAGAAATTGCTTTAGCGAAACGCATTGAAGCTGGTGATATTGAAGCGAAAGGACGTCTTGCAGAAGCCAACTTACGACTTGTAGTAAGTATTGCAAAACGTTATGTCGGTCGAGGTATGTTATTCCTGGATTTAATTCAAGAAGGCAACATGGGACTAATGAAAGCCGTTGAAAAATTCGACTTTAACAAAGGATTTAAATTCAGTACCTATGCAACATGGTGGATTCGTCAAGCAATAACCCGTGCGATTGCGGACCAAGCAAGAACCATCCGTATTCCTGTTCACATGGTCGAAACAATTAACAAACTAATTCGTGTGCAACGCTCCTTATTACAAGATTTAGGGCGTGATCCTTCACCAGAAGAAATTGGAGAAGAAATGGACTTACCAACTGAAAAAGTTCGGGAAATTCTAAAAATCGCTCAAGAACCAGTTTCACTTGAAACACCAATCGGCGAAGAAGACGATTCACACCTTGGTGATTTTATCGAAGACCAAGATGCGACTTCACCGTCCGATCATGCAGCTTATGAATTACTAAAAGAACAACTTGAAGATGTGCTTGATACATTAACAGACCGGGAAGAAAATGTACTTCGCTTACGTTTTGGTCTAGACGATGGTCGTACGCGCACTTTAGAAGAAGTTGGTCGTGTGTTTGGTGTAACTCGTGAACGGATTCGTCAAATCGAAGCAAAAGCTTTACGTAAATTACGTCATCCGAGCCGCAGCAAACAATTAAAAGACTTCCTGGAATAATTGCACGAACCGGGCAGGAGGACAAAACGTTCTCCTGCCTTTTTAATGAAAAGGAAAGCAGGGAATCAAATGAACGAGGAACAACTATCGAAGCGACTCGAAAAGGTAGCTTCTTACATAAAAACAAACGAACGAATTGCTGACATTGGTAGTGATCATGCGTATTTGCCATGTTTTGCAATAAAAAATAAAACTGCCTCTTTCGCAGTCGCTGGTGAAGTTGTCGATGGACCTTTTAAGTCTGCGCAAAAACAAGTACGGACCTCTGGCTTAACTGATCAAATTGATGTAAGAAAAGGAAATGGTTTAGAAGTTATTGAAAAAGATGACAAAATTGATACAATTGTTATTGCTGGAATGGGCGGTACATTAATTCGTACAATTTTAGAGGAAGGCGCTGAAAAACTTGCTGATGTAAGCAAAATGATATTGCAGCCAAATATTGCAGCGTGGCAACTTAGAGAATGGTCCGAAAAAAATAATTGGTTAATTTCTTCAGAGGCTATTTTGCGTGAAGACAATAAAATATATGAAATCATTGTTCTTGAACCTTCTCAAAAAGAAGTTACTTGGACAAAACAAGAAATCTTTTTCGGTCCTTGTCTATTAAAAGAACAATCAGCTGTTTTTAAGAGCAAATGGCGCCATGAAGCTAATACATGGCAAAACATTATTCAAACTATCTCCAGCAACCAACCAATATCAGATGAAAATCAAGCAAAAATTCACGAATTAGAACATAAAATCTCACTAGTAGAGGATGTGCTAAAATGAAAGTCGCAAATGGTTATGAATATACCGCTATAATGGAAAAAATTGCTCCTAAAAAATTAGCAATGGAAGGCGACCCAATCGGCCTTCAAGTAGGAGATTTATCCAAAAAAGTAAGGAAAGTTATGTTTACATTAGACGTATTAGAAGAAGTAGTGGATGAAGCAATTGAAAAAAGAGTGGATTTAATAATCGCACACCATCCGTTCTTATATCGTCCAACACAACACATTGATACAACAACAAACCAAGGGAAAATGATAAAAAAACTTATTAAGCACGATATTACTGTTTTTGCTGCTCATACCAATTTAGATATTGCTCAAGGCGGAGTGAATGATATTTTAGCAGATTTACTCCATTTGCAAGATACTACGATGATTGAGGAAACTTACACAGAACCTTATTGCAAAATTGCTGTTTATGTTCCAGAAAACGAACTCGAATCTGTCCGTTTAGCACTTGTAAATAACGGAGCAGGACAAATAGGGACAAATTATACAGAATGTACTTTCCATACAACTGGAATCGGTTCATTCAAACCAGGCACTGACGCAAATCCAACTATCGGCGAAAAAGAAACTTTAACTTCTATCCCTGAAGTTAAAATAGAAGCTATTTTCCCTCAATATTTAACTGAAACAATCACAAAAGCTGTGAAAATTGCTCATCCATATGAGGAACCAGCAATTGATGTTTATACACTTGAAACACAGACTTACAAAGAAGGACTTGGTCGTGTTGGAACTTTACCTAAGAAAATTAGTATGGTTTCCTTTATTGATAAGTTAAAAACAGCTTTTGCAATTGATAATGTTCGTTTTATAGGAGATTTAAAAGCTAGCGTCCAAAAGGTAGCCATTATTGGTGGGGATGGAAATAAATTTATTCACCAAGCAAAAGCTACAGGTGCCGATGTTTTCATTACAGGAGATGTTTATTATCATACAGCTCATGATTTACAAGCTATTAATTTACCGACTATTGATGCTGGACACAATATTGAAAAAGTAATGAAAGGCTACTTGAAAAACAAAATGGAAGAGCAAGCAAAAATTTTAGATTATGAGGCAGAATTTATTGTTTCAGAGGTCAATACGGATCCTTTCCAATTTTGTTAATTAAAAACGACTAATTTCCCAAAAAGGAATTAGTCGTTTTTTTTTGCGTTATTTCTTTAAAAAATTCTGTAATTAGTTTAATCGATTTGATTGTTTTGACAAAGTTGTCTTATCGCGCGCACGAATGACCTAATATGTGCTATAATGGCTACTAGGTATAGAACGGAGTGGAAATATTTTATGACGAAGAAATCAAGGTTTGACCAATTTGGCTTTCAACCTTTTATTGGGCTTGCAATAGATAAATTAGGATTCTATGAGCCAACAGAAGTACAGCAGAAGCTAATCCCAGGCATTTTAAAAGGGGAAAGTATCATTGGACAATCTCAAACAGGTACTGGGAAAACCCATACTTTTATTTTGCCAATTATTAACAATGTGAATCCTGAAAAAGATGCAGTACAAGCGGTTATTACGGCACCAAGTCGTGAGCTTGCTACTCAAATTTATAATGAAATTCGCAAAGTAACGAAATTTAGTGAAAAAGAAATCGCTGTTCAACTCGTTATTGGTGGTACGGATAAACAACGTGCAATTGATAAACTGAAAAAACAACCACAAATTATTGTTGGAACACCTGGTCGTATTAATGACTTAATTCGCGAACAAGCTTTATTTGTTCATACTGCTAAAACATTAGTTATTGATGAAGCAGATATGACGCTTGATATGGGCTTCTTAAACGATGTCGACCATATTGCTGGAAAAATGCCTGCTAACTTACAAATGCTTGTTTTTTCCGCGACAATTCCGCAAAAATTAAAACCATTTTTAAGCAAATATATGGAAAATCCGCGTTATGAGCATATTCAACCAAAAGTTGCTGCTTCAAAAACAGTGGAACATCGTATTATGGCGACTCGTAGCCGTAATAAACTTGATTTACTTAAAAATGTTTTGGTTGGTTCACAGCCGTATTTAGCGATTGTTTTTACTAATACAAAAACAACAGCTGATGAGGTAGCAAACGGTTTAATCGAACGTGGGCTAAAAGTAGCGAAAATCCATGGTGATGTAAACCCTCGTGAACGTAAACGGACGATGAAACAAATCGAAAACTTAGATTATCAATATGTTGTTGCGACAGATTTAGCTGCTCGCGGTATTGATATTCAAGGAATTAGTCATGTTGTAAACTACGAACTACCAGATGATCTCGATTTTTATATTCACCGTACTGGTCGGACTGGACGTGCAGGACATTCAGGTATTGCACTTACTTTATTTGAACCATCAGACGAAGATCGCCTAAATCAACTTGAAAAAATGGGTATCGAGTTTAAACACGTAGATTGGAAAAATAAAGAATTCGTTACACTAGAAGACCGCAATCGCCGTGCCAAACGTGAAGCTAAACGCGAAACAGCTGATCCACGTGAAATTGGTATGCGTAAAAAAGCGAAACAAAAAGGTAAGCCAAACTATAAAAAGAAAATCAACTATAAAATGAACGAAATCAAACGTCGTGAAAGACGGAAAAAACGATAAGTGAGGAATGAATTTATGTTAAGACTAGGTTCTCATGTATCAATGAGTGGGAAGAAAATGCTTCTTGGCGCAAGTGAAGAGGCAGCTTCTTACGGCTCAAATACGTTTATGATTTATACTGGTGCTCCGCAAAATACGCGTAGAAAGCCAATTGAAGAGTTAAATATTGAAGCAGGCTTAGAACACATGAAAGCTCACGATATGGCTGACATCGTTGTCCATGCGCCTTATATTATCAATATTGGTAACTCAGTTAAGCCAGAAACATTTGAATTAGGCGTTAATTTCTTACAATCTGAAATCGAACGTACGCGTGCGCTTGGTGCAAAACAAATCGTACTTCATCCCGGCGCGCATGTCGGTGAAGGTGCGGACAAAGGAATTAAACAAATTATCCAAGGGCTTAACGAAGCTTTAATACATGATCAAGATGTACAAATCGCTTTAGAAACAATGGCTGGAAAAGGTTCTGAATGTGGCCGCACTTTTGAAGAACTAGCACAAATTATTGACGGTGTGACACACAATGAATTATTATCAGTTACTTTCGATACATGTCATACACACGATGCTGGTTACGATATTGTCAATGATTTTGACGGAGTGTTAAATGAATTTGATAAAATTATCGGTATTGACCGCTTAAAAGTGTTACATATCAATGATAGTAAAAACGAGCGAGGCGCACATAAAGACCGCCATGCTAATATTGGTTTTGGCCATATCGGCTTTGATGCGCTTCATTATATTGTGCATCATCCGCAACTATCGAACGTTCCAAAAATACTTGAAACGCCTTATGTTGGTGAAGATAAAGCATCGAAAAAAGCCCCATACAAATGGGAAATCGCCATGTTAAAAAATGGCGAATTTGACCCAGATTTATTAAATAAAATTCAAAACAGCTAAAAGGAGACGAAAATAATGACAAAAACACTTGTATTCGGTCATAAAAATCCAGATACAGATACGATTTGTTCTGCCATTAGTTACGCAGAATTAAAAAAAACACAAGGAGCAGATATTGAAGCGGTTCGTTTAGGAGAGCTTAATAGTGAAACAGCTTTTGTTCTTGATTATTTCCAAGTAACAGCACCTCGCCTAGTTCAAACTGTTGCAAATGAAGTTTCTGAAGTCGCGCTTGTTGACCATAATGAGCGCCAACAAAGCGTGGATGATATTGATGATGTAACAGTAGTTGCAGTCGTTGATCATCACCGCATCGCTAATTTCGAAACATCTGATCCACTATACTACCGCGCTGAGCCGGTTGGATGTACTACTACAATCCTTCTAAAAATGTTCCGTGAAAATGAAGTAGAAGTAAGTAAAACTGTCGCAGGTTTAATGCTTTCCGCAATTATTTCTGACACACTTTTATTCCAATCACCAACATGCACAGAAGAAGATAAAGTGGCTGCTCAAAAATTAGCTCTCATTGCAGACGTTGATATTCAAGCATACGGTATGGAAATGCTAAAAGCTGGAGCAGATGTTAGCAAAAAAACAGTTGCTGAACTATTACTTGATGCGAAAGAATTCAACATGAACGGCAACAAAGTAGAAATCGCTCAAATCAATGTAGTTGATGTAAATGATGTACTTAGCCGTCGCACGGAAGTTGAAGCACTTATGACACAAAACATTGTGGATAAAGGACTTGATTTATACTTATTTGTCATCACAAATATTCTTACTAATGACTCGGTTGGAATTGCTATTGGTTCCAAGACAGCCGTTGTAGAAGAAGCATACGGCGTTAAATTTGTAGAAAATCAAGCACCACTTAAAGGTGTCGTATCTCGTAAAAAACAAGTTGTTCCAATCTTAACTGACACTTTTGCTAAATAATTATACGAACCTGGGAATGCTCACTGCTTTCCAGGTTTTTTTGGCTATTTTTTAATTCGAAGTAATTACGATTTACATTTTAACCAATCTTTTATATACTAGTAAAAGCGGCTAGCAAATGCTGTCAAAGGAGAAACATGAATGAACAAAATCATAGAAGTAAATAATGTTAGTTACCATTATGACAAAGAACATGCCTTAGAAAACATTCATTTTCAAGTGGAAAAAGGCAGTTTTACTGGTTTAATCGGCCCTAACGGCTCAGGTAAATCAACCATGTTAAAATTAATCCTTGGCGTACTCAAAAAACAACAAGGAAGTATAGCTTTATTTGGAGAAAAACAAGCAGATTTTAAAGATTGGGTCAAAATTGGCTTTGTTTCTCAAAAATCCAATGCTTTTAATTCCGCTTTTCCTGCTACTGTGAAAGAAGTCGTTGCAAGTGGTTTAACAAAGAAAAAAGGCTTATTTAAAACCTTGAATAATCAAGATAAAGAAGCTATTGATTATGCTTTAAAACGAGTTGAAATGACTGATTATCTACATCGCAATATTGGCGAACTTTCCGGTGGTCAACAACAACGTGTTTTTATCGCGCGTGCATTAGTTAGTAGACCAGAGCTTTTAATTTTAGACGAGCCGACTGTTGGAATCGATGTAGAAAATGTAAAAGCATTTTATGAGCTTTTAGCAGAATTAAACCGGACAGAAGAAATGACGCTTTTACTTGTAACGCATGATTTAGTTGCAGTGAATACGTATGTTAATCATGTTATTAGTATTAATAAACGAATTATTTTTGACGGTTCAGCCCATGAATACCAACATTATTTGGCCGACCGCGAACTTGAAATATTAGCAGAACAACGTAGAAGGGAGGATGCTTGTCTTGATTGCGACGCTTCTCCAGTATGATTTTATTCGTAATACATTTATCGTTGGTATTGTTATTGGTGTTATCGCTCCACTGCTCGGAAGTTTTATCGTTGTAAGAAAGCTTTCGTTAATGGCAGATGCACTCAGTCATGTGACATTGGGTGGGATTGCAGTTAGTTTATTCTTAAGTAAAACTTATTTGCCACTAGCAGCACTTAATCCGTTATATCTTGGTTTTGGTTTTTCCGTAGTGGGCTCTTTATTAATGGAGAAATTACGCACCGTTTATAAACATTTTGAAGAACTAGCCATTCCGATTATTATGTCGGCTGGTATGGGTTTTTCTGTTATTTTTATTTCTTTAGCCAATGGATTTAATACTGATTTATTTAGTTATTTATTTGGTAGTGTAAGTGCCGTGAGTCGGACTGATATGATTACGATTGTTGTTACAGCAATCATCGTATTTATCGTTATATTATCATTATACAAAGAGCTATTTTTGTTATCATTTGATGAAGAATATGCAAAAGTTTCCGGCTTGAAAGCTAAAGTATTCGATATTATTTTTATGGTTTTAGTCGCGCTTGTTATTGCGTCTTCCATGCGAATCGTTGGTATTTTACTTGTATCATCGTTAATGACTTTGCCAGTTGCAGCAGCGATTCGGATTGCCAAAGGATTTAAACAAACTATCTTACTTTCAATTTTATTTGGTGAAATTGCGGTTATTGGTGGTTTATTTACAGCCTATTATTTAAATTTAGCTCCAGGTGGGGCAATCGTCATTATTTCTGTTTTACTTTTAATCATCACCATTTTATATCAAAAAATACGTCAAAAAATATTAATTTCAAAACGAGGTGAGGAAAATGGGACTTACAGCAACTGAAGCACTCATGAAGATGAAGGAAAAAGGCTATAAACATACAGATAAACGTGAATTTCTAATTAACTTACTAGCTCGTAAAAATAAATATTTAACAGCCAAAGATGTGTTAGAAAATATGAAAGACGATTTTCCAGGAATTAGTTTCGATACAATTTACCGTAATCTCTCTTTATTTGTTGAGATAGGTATTTTTGAAGAAACAGATCTTTCTGGGGAACGAAATTTCCGTCTGGCTTGTACACACGAGCATCACCATCATCACTTTATTTGCATGAAATGTGGCAAAACAAAAGAAATTATGATGTGTCCAATGGATTTTTTAACTGAAGCTTTACCTGGTTACCAAATTGACGGTCATAAATTTGAGGTTTACGGTGAATGTCCAGAATGTTTACAAGCCTCTTAATAGAAAAAAAGGTCCCCATTCAGGACCTTTTTTTATTTTGGAGATAATGTTCATAGTTATTTCATATTTGTTTCTTATTCTCGACACTTTTTATCGTTAAAGTAATAAGTAGCCGAAAGATGAAGGAGAGGAACAGTTTGATAAAATTAAAAAAAGTGATGATTTCCCTCGTAGCAGCAACACTACTTTTACTCGCTGGGTGCGGAAGTAGTGCTGTAGTAAAAACAGATGCAGGAAATGTCACACAAGACGAGTTATATGAAGCGATGAAAACGACTTACGGTAATGAGGTCGTGCAACAACTTACTTTCAAAAAAATCTTAGAAGATAAATACACTGTTACTGAAAAAGAAGTAAGTGCAGAATATAAAAAATACGAAGAACAGTATGGTGACTCATTTGAATCGACCTTATCGTCCAATAATTTAACAAAAACTTCTTTCAAAGAAAACTTAGAGTATAACCTTCTAGTTCAAAAAGCAACAGAAGGAAATATGAATGTAAGTGAAAGTAAACTAAAAACATACTACAAAACATGGGAGCCAGACATCACTGTGCGTCATATTTTAGTAGATGATGAAGCAACAGCCAAAGAAATTCAAACTAAATTGAAAAATGGTGAGAAATTCGCTGACTTAGCTAAAGAGTACTCAACAGATACTGCAACTAGCACAAATGGTGGGCTTTTGGATCCGTTTGGCCCTGGAGAAATGGATGAAACATTTGAAAAAGCAGCCTACGCACTTAAAAATAAAGATGATGTAAGTGGTATTGTTAAATCAACTTACGGATACCACTTGATTCAATTAGTGAAGAAAACAGAAAAAGGCACTTACGCAAAAGAAAAAGCAAACGTAAAAGCAGCCTATATAAAATCTCAATTAACTTCTGAAAATATGACAGCTGCCCTTAAAAAAGAATTAAAAGCAGCTAATATTGATATTAAAGATAGTGATTTAAAAGATGCATTTGCTGACTATACAAGCACGTCATCTTCTAGTTCAACATCCACATCTAATTAAGTTACTTCGGTTCCACCAATAAAAAAGCCCTTTACTGGTTTTGATTCCCGTCAAAAACACACTCCAGTAAAGGGCTTTTCTATATGATCAAACGAATAACAGCCATTGATATAATTCCTACAACAACAATCCACATTAAATTTTTCGTTAAAATAGCTGTAATGATAGTTGGTAAGGTGGCAAGTAGGTTTTCAATATTAATGCTAGGAAAACTCCTTTCGTTTGTAATGAGAAGACTTTGAACGAAAAGAGCAGTCAGTATGCATAAAGGTACATAAGATAAATAGCGAATCACAACACTGGGGAGTTGCAGCTTTCGAACAAAGATAAAAGGTAAGACACGTGGAATAAATGTCACTAAACCACAACCTAAAATAACTAGCAACGTATAATTACTTATTGCCATTTTTCAATTATCACTCCAATCAAACAACCAAGTAATGTAGCTGCTAAAATGGCTAATTCTGGTGTCATAAAACGCATAAACACGATTAATAAAATCGCAACCATTAACATAATAACTAAACTTGTCGCGATTTTTTTACTTTTATCGCTAACCACTTGTAAATAAAGCAAACCAATAAACATTGCCGATAACGCAAAATCAAGACCAAACTGTTCTGGATTTGGTAACCAATTCCCAATGAAAGAACCTAAGATACAAGCTGCTATCCAAGCTATATAGGCAGTTACATTAATCCCGTGCATCCATTTTGCGCTAACTGGTTTTTTATTGCCAATTTGATTCATTGAAACGCCAAATGTTTCATCCGTGAGAAGCGCTCCAATCCCAATGTTATTCAAAAGGGAATACTTTTTAAAATGAGGAGCTTCTGCCATACTCATCAAAAAATGCCGTGAATTAATTAAAAAAGTAGTAAAAATAATGGCTGACATAGGACTTTGTAATAATAATAATCCTGAAATAATAAACTGAGCAGCTCCAGCATAGACGATAATTGCGAGTAAAGTTACTTCTAAGACGCTTAAGTGAGAAGCTCTTCCAACAACACCAGCAGCTATACCAATACCGGCATAACCTAGTACAGTTGGCAAACAAGCCTTCACACCATCATAAAAACTAAGTTCGATTTCTTTTTCCAAAAAAACTCCCCCCATTAAATTAAAACTAGGAGCCTTAATGTTAGGCTAAAAGTTATATATTTTTTTACTAAAAGGTCAAATCTCTCACACGAACCTAAGACGCATTTCCACGATATGTGTGCTCGTTCAAATTTTAGTTTTAATTTTCTAATCATACCACTTTTCTAATAGGAAATCACCTGAATAATGCACAAAAAAACCACCTGCAAAAAGCGCAAGTGGTTAAGTTATTATTTTTCTAAAATAGTTGGTTCGCTTGGTGGAATCGAGCGGATTGCAAGGAATACAAAGATCATACTTACAACCATATTGATTTCCATTCCAAAAGGAACAATCACTTGTAAAGCCTCCATAACCAACGTGAAAACAGCTGCTAATGTAATACTGTAAGAAGCTATCATCCAGTTTTGACGGAAAGCAATACCCGTGCGACCAAAACCAGAAAGAATAAATCCAAATAACGCATAAAGAGCTACTCGGAAGAAAATCGATCCAAGCGTAAAGAAGAATAGGACAAGTAAGGCAATAGGAATAAAGTATTTCGCTAGAGATTCAATAGAAGAATACAAATCAACTAAATCAGCTTTATTACTAATTCCAGCAGTTTCATAACTTACAGATTGAGAAACACCAGCAGCAGTTATATAAATACTATCTGACAAAAAAGCTACAGCGCTATCATAAGAAGAAATTTTATTATCCACATCATCTTTATCTAAAGTTCCAGAGGCATCAAAATAAATATGTAATTCATCTTGGTCAATAGAGATTGGTATATTTTTGACAGTGTCATCTGTTAAGACTAATTTCCCGTCAGTTACTTTAAAAGCAGGAATTTCATTTGTCATGGTTTCTTCGCCGACTTTCAGCGCATTTTTTGTCGTAACGTTTGTAAAATATGCTAATGGAAGGAAAGTAACAAATGATAAAACAATAATGTAGACGATACTTTTTCTGATCTTATCATTTCGAAACGAAGCAATATCCGCAGGGGAATACAAACTCTTCCAGAAGCGTTTAAAAATATTCATTCTTTTTTCAACACCTCACCTAATGGTTTAACTTTTCATTTTCCGGGAAAAAGATACATGTATGTGCAAAAGAGCGTAATTTTTCCACCTAAACTTAATCATAGCTTGAAATGAATGCAAAATCAATATTGAAACATCACTGAGCAGAAAAATTGCAAGCATTTCTAGGTCGTGGTAGGCTAAATGGTGTAAAGAAAAACGTTATTTATGGCGTTAACTAGTTCTATAGAAATAGGATGTGTATCTTTCGCCTTATAAGTAATTTCTTTTCACGTAAAATAAAAACAATACAAGGAGGAATTTTTAATGACTTACGAATTACCTAAATTACCTTATACTTATGATGCTTTGGAGCCGAATTTTGATAAAGAAACAATGGAACTTCATTATACAAAGCACCACAATACTTATGTAACAAAACTAAACGAAGCGGTTTCAGGTCACCCTGAACTTGCAAGTAAACCAGTGGAAGAATTAGTTGCTAACTTAGATAGTGTTCCTGAAGATATTCGCGGCGCTGTACGTAACCACGGTGGTGGTCATGCTAACCATACTTTATTCTGGTCTATTCTTAGCCCAAATGGTGGCGGTACTCCAACTGGTGAGTTAAAATCTGCTATCGAAAGCGAATTCGGCACATTTGATGAGTTCAAAGAAAAATTCAACGCAGCAGCTGCAGCACGTTTTGGTTCTGGCTGGGCTTGGTTAGTAGTTAATAACGGTAAATTAGAAATCGTTTCTACTGCAAACCAAGATTCTCCACTAAGCGAAGGAAAAACTCCTGTACTAGGCTTAGATGTTTGGGAACATGCTTATTACCTTAAATTCCAGAACCGTCGTCCTGAATATATCGACACATTTTGGAATGTTGTTAACTGGGATGAAGCTAACAAACGCTTTGACGCAGCTAAATAATAATAGAAAGGCTCACTTCGGTGGGTCTTTTTTTATTTCTAATGAATTTCTAATGAACTTACAGTGGAAAAATGATGCTTTTTCAGCTACAATAGGGAAAGGTATTATTGAAAAGTGAGGTAACTTTGCGTGAAACTAAATTTTAGAAAAAAGAAAAGAGATTCCACTAAGAAAAAACGCGCCATCATTCCATTACGTTTAAATATTCTATTCTTTATAATTTTTATATTATTTTCCGTGTTAATTTTACGACTTGGTATTGTGCAAATTGTGCAAGGAGATACGTACAAACGTCAATTAGAAGAAACAGATAATGTGACCGTTTCTAAGAATGTTCCGCGTGGCAGTATTTATGACCGAAATTACAATTTGTTAGTGGGTAATTCAGCAGTCAAATCGATTACCTACACCAGGAGCCAACAAACAGAAACTTCAGAAACACTTCACGTAGCTCAAACATTACAAAAATTAATTACAGTTGAACCAGAAAAACTAACCGAGCGCGATTTAAAAGATTATTGGATTTTGACACATCAAACCGAGTCTTTAAATCGTCTATCTGCAAAAGAACAAGCACTTGAGTCTTCTAAGGCCTATAAAATCCAAGTAGAAAAAGTAACAAAAGATGATATAGCTAGCCTAACAACAGAAGATTTAAAAGTAGCAACCATCTATAAAAAAATGACGACAGGCTACGCAATGACTGAGTCCGTTATTAAGAATAAGGATGTAACGGATGAAGAAATTGCTCGTGTTAGTGAAAATATGGATAGCTTACCAGGTGTTGATACAACTACAGACTGGAATCGTTATTACACTTATGATGAAACGTTACGTTCTATTTTAGGCTCTGTTTCGACAGCAAAAGAAGGGTTACCAAAAGACAAAGCTGAGTATTACTTATCTCAAGGATATAGTCGCAATGACCGTGTCGGTAAGAGTTATTTAGAAGCTCAATACGAAAGTGTTCTAGCTGGGTCAAAATCCCAATCAGAAAGCGTACTTGATTCTAAAGGAAATATTATCGAGACCGTAAGTAAATATGAAGGTTCAAAAGGAAAAGACTTAGTTCTTTCTGTAGATGTAGAATTCCAGAAAGCTGTAGAAGATATTTTACGTAAAAATATTAAACAAGGTAAACAATATGCTGGTTCTGACTTATTTGATCGTGCATTTGTAGTTGCAATGGATCCATATTCTGGAGAAGTTCTCGCACTTGCTGGTCAAAAATTAAATGACAAAGGAGAGTTTGATGACTACTCCTTAGGGACATTCACCACTGCTTATGCAATGGGTTCCGCAGTCAAAGGTTCCACTATTCTAGGTGGCATAATGGACGGTGCAATTACAAATAAAACAGTATTCACCGACCAACCAATTGCCTTAAAAGGAACAAAACCGAAAAGTTCTTGGTTCAATAGAACTGGCGCTGGCAACCGGCCACTTGATCCAGTTGGCGCGTTAGAAATCTCCTCTAACTCCTACATGTATCAAGTAGCAATGAAAATGGGTGGCGCTAAGTATGTTCCAAATGGTCCACTAAGAGCTCCATTAAGTACATTTGATGATATGCGTTATTATTACAATCAATTTGGTTTAGGTGTTAAAACAGGTATTGACCTTCCTGGAGAACAAGTTGGCTACAAAGGGGACGACCAAACAATTGGTAAAATTCTCGATTTCGCCATTGGTCAATATGATTCTTATACACCGCTTCAAATGGCGCAATATGTTTCAACGATCGCAAATGGAGGTTCTAGAATTGCACCAAGTATGGTAAAAGAAATCCGCAATCCTAGTACAAATGGTGATTCTGTTGGAACTCTCGCAACGGCAAATGAACCAAAAGTTTTGAATAAAATCGGCGTTTCAGACAATGATATCAAAACAGTCCAAGAAGGTTTTTATGAAGTAACTCATGGATCAACTGGTACAGCAAGAACAGTCTTTACTTCCAGTGATTATGATGTTGCTGGTAAAACAGGAACAGCTGATGCTTTCTATGATGGACCAAAAGAAGGTAACAAAATGGCCAGTGTCTGGAATACAACGTTTGTTGGATACGCACCAGTTAAAAAACCAGAAATAGCGATTTCCGTTGTAGTACCTTGGATTTACCGTCCATACGGCACAGACCAAAAAACAAATATGAAGATTTCTAAAGAAGTATTTGATAAATATTTTGAACTAAAAAAAGAACGTGCTGAGTCTAATAAAGATGCTTCTAAAGTTGAACAACCAATTAACAATAAAGAAGCAGCTGCAAAAGCACAATCTGAACAAACCGAAAATTAATCTAAAAACCACTTTCATTCTTGCGAAAGTGGTTTTTTATAATCCAAACTGACAAACAATTAAAAAAATGGTGTCTAATATAGATAAAAAACTGCGAAATGGCTTTGTTTATGGTATGATAAAGTAAGTGTAAAATTAACCAGATTTCTGTTTTAAAGCAGAGGTACGAGGATTAAATTGAAGGAGGAATTGTAAACTATGACAAAAAGCTATCATGTCGCAGTTGTAGGTGCTACCGGTGCAGTTGGTACCCAAATGATTGAATTACTAGAAGAGGCGGCGACTTTTAAGATAAAGCAAGTTTCGTTCTTGTCTTCTATTCGTTCTGCTGGAAAAAAATTATCCTTCCGCGGGGAAGAAGTGACTATTCAAGAAGCTACACCTGAGAGTTTTGAAGGAGTAGATATTGCTTTATTTAGTGCTGGAGGTTCTGTATCTAAAGCACTTGCAAAAGAAGCTGTAAAACGTGGAGCTATTGTTATTGATAATACTAGTGCATATCGCATGGATCCTGAAGTGCCGCTGGTTGTTCCAGAAGTAAATGAAAAAGCGCTATTCGCCCATAAAGGTATTATTGCTAACCCTAACTGCTCTACAATTCAAATGGTAGCAGCACTCGAACCGATTCGAGAAGCTTATGGTTTAAATCGAATTATTGTTTCTACTTATCAAGCTGTTTCTGGCTCTGGAGTAAGTGCTATTAAAGAACTAAAAGACGGTAGCAGAGCGTTTTTAGATAACAAAGAATTCACGCCAGAAATCATGCCCGTTAAAGGCGATAAAAAGCATTATCCAATCGCATTCAATGCCTTACCACAAATTGACGTTTTCACAGACAATGATTATACATATGAAGAAATGAAAATGATCAATGAAACAAAAAAAATCATGGAAGACGATACTATTAAAGTTTCTGCTACATGCGTTCGAATTCCAGTTGTTAGTGGACATTCAGAAAGTGTTTACGTGGAAATAGAAGAAGAAAGGGTAAGTGCAAAAGATATTCAAAATGTACTTAAAACAGCTCCTGGTGTCGTACTTGAAGATGATCCTGCAAATCAAATTTACCCGCAAGCTATTCAAGCTGCTGGTAAAAAGGAAGTGTTTGTTGGTCGCGTTCGCGCGGACATCGATGATTCTAAAGGCTTCCATATGTGGATTGTATCCGACAACCTACTTAAAGGCGCTGCATGGAATTCGATTCAAATTGCTGAAAGCTTAGTCAAACTAGCGATTATTTAGAGGTGTAAGTAATGAAAATCATCGTACAAAAATTCGGCGGTACATCCGTCCAAAATGAAAAAATTCGTCTAATGGCTTTTAACCATATTAAAAATGCCCTTAAAGACGGCTATAAAGTTGTAGTAGTTGTGTCAGCAATTGGCCGTTACGGCGATCCTTATGCAACTGACACACTATTAGAACTAATAGGAGCAAAAGATACTAAACTAACTGCTAGAGAGCAAGATACGTTGCTGTCTGTTGGTGAAACTATATCAGCTTCTGTCTTTACTAATATGTTAAAAGAGGCAGACATTAAAGCAGAAGCATTTTCAGGTGGTCAAGCGGGTATTATTACATCTAATAATCACTTAAATGCAAAAATCACCGAAGTCGATACAAATCGCCTAAAAAAAGCGCTTGAAACACTTGATGTAGCTGTTGTTGCTGGTTTCCAAGGAATAACTGAAAATGGTGATATAACAACACTTGGTCGCGGTGGCAGTGATACTTCTGCCGCAGCTCTTGGGGTATCTTTACAAGCGGACTATATTGATATTTTCACTGATGTAGATGGTATGATGACAGCAGATCCTCGTATTGTCGAACATGCCCGTTCGCTTCCACGTGTCAGTTATAATGAGGTAAGTAATATGGCATATCAAGGAGCAAAAGTCATTCATCCACGTGCAGTGGAAATTGCAATGACTGCCAAAGTACCGATGCGTATCCGTTCTACTTACTTAGAAAGCACAGGAACTCTTGTCACATCTTTAGCGGATGATTCCGGTCATTTCGATGTAAAAGAACGAATGGTAACAGGAGTTGCACACGTTACAAATTTAACGCAAATTTTTGTAAAAACCGATACTGTAAAAGCACAACAGCAAACTTTCAAAATATTAGCAGATGCTGGCATTAGCCTAGATTTTATTAATATATCAACTGATTCTGTCATTTTTACAGTCCCAGAAGAAAAACGTCGCGTCGTCAAACAACTTTTAGAAGAAGCAAACTTACAAACAACGGTTCGTGAAGACTGTGCAAAAGTTTCTATCGTTGGTGCTGGAATAACCGGAGTTCCTGGTGTTACAGCAAAAATCGTAGGAGCGTTATCCGAAAAAAACATACCAATTTTACAATCAGCGGATAGTCATACCACTATTTGGGTATTAGTAAGAGAAGAAGACTTAATTTCGGCAGTTAACGCTCTTCATGACGTATTTTGTTTGGAAATTAAGTAAGGAGGAAATGAAAGATGGATTTAGGGAAAGTAATTACAGCAATGGTCACGCCAATTCACCCAGAAAAAGATAAAGTATGCAAAAAAAGAATTCATCATCTCGTGAATCACTTAATAGATAATGGATCAGATGGTTTAGTAATCGCTGGTACAACTGGTGAATCTCCAACTTTATCGCATGATGAAAAAATGAAATTATTCCGCCAAGTAGTGGAAACAAACGCAGGACGTGCGAAATTAATTGCCGGCACAGGTTCTAACAACACCGCAGAAACAATTGCTTTTACGAAAGAAGTAGCAGAATTAGGTGGCATTGATGCAGTTTTAGTCGTTGCACCGTATTATAACAAACCAAATCAAGATGGCTTATACGCTCATTTTGTTGCTGTTGCGGAAGCTTCTGATTTACCAGTAGTTATTTATAATATTCCAGGACGTAGTGTTGTTAATATCGAACCTGAAACAATTATTCAGCTCGCAAAATTACCAAATATCATTGGTGTTAAAGAATCCAGTGGCAACTTAGATAATATAAGTAAAATCATTGCTGAAACTTCTGATGATTTCCTCGTATACAGTGGAGATGACAGCTTAACATTGCCTATTTTGGCAGTGGGAGGAAATGGTGTCATTTCTGTTGCAAGCCATGTGATAGGAAATGACATGCAAGAAATGATTCAAGCGTTTGAAAGTGGGGACGTAAAAAAAGCAGCAAGTATACATCGCTCGTTATTACCATTAATGAACGGTCTTTTCTCTGTTCCAAACCCAGCCCCAACCAAATATTTATTAAATCAACAAGGTATTAGCGTTGGACCTGTAAGATTACCACTTGTAGATTTGAATGCTGAACAAGGAACGAAATTACAAGCTATATTAGAAGGACTTTCTAAATAGTTCAAAGGAGGTCTACGCTTTGACAATAAAAAAAGCGAAAAACATAAAAATCATTCCACTCGGCGGCGTCGATGAAAGTGGCAAAAATTTATATGTAGTAGAAATAGACGAAGATATCTTTATATTAGATGCGGGATTAATGTTCCCAGAAAACGAATTACTAGGAATTGATATTGTTATCCCTGACTTTAAATATTTAGAAGAAAATAAAGACAGAGTAAAAGCTATTTTCCTAACTCATGGTCATGAAGATGCAATTGGTGCGCTGCCATACTTACTTCAAAAAATCAAAGCACCTGTTTACGGTACTGAGTTAACCATTGCACTCGCAAAATCAGCGCTTAAAGAACATCGTAAACTACGCTTTAAAAATTTCCATGTCGTAAATGAAGAAACAACTTTATCTTTTTCTAAAATTGATGTGTCTTTCTTCCGCACAACGCATACAATTCCTGATTCCGTTGGGATTGTGCTTGAAACAAGCGAAGGATCTATTATTTATACTGGTGACTTTAAGTTTGATCAATCAGCAAAAGATGGATATGCTTCAGATTTAAGTCATATTGCTGAATTTGGTGAAAAAGGAGTGCTTGCTTTACTTTCAGATAGTTCAGAAGCAGAGCATCCTGGTACTACATCAAGCGATAGTTTAATAGAAGAAGAAATCAGACATGCTTTTAGAATGGCAGATGGTAGAATTATTGTTGCTTGCGTAGCTTCTAATTTAATTCGTTTGCAACAAGTACTTGAAGCATCCGTTGCCACAAAGCGTAAAGTTGCTATCGTTGGTAAAGAATTAGAACGTGTATTTGAAATAGCGGGCAGTTTAGGTAAAATTGTGATTGAAGAAGACTTAATCGTGCCCTTAAAAGAAATAAAAAAATATAATGATGAAGAAATCACTATTATTGAAACAGGAAATTTAGGTGAACCAATTCAATCATTACAACTAATGACTAAAGGTAATCACCCTCAATTTAATATTAAACCAGGAGATACTGTTTATATTACAACAACTCCGTCACCATCACTTGAAACGATGATGGCGAAGACAATGGATATGCTCTATAAAGCTGGAGCAAAAGTATTAACGATGAGCAATAATCTTTTTATCTCAGGCCATGCAAGCCAAGAAGATTTGAAATTAATGCTTAATTTGTTAAAACCAAGATATTTTGTTCCTGTTCACGGAGAATACCGGATGTTAATTAGTCATGCGAAATTAGCTCATGAAGTTGGTATGGCAAAATCAGAAGTATTTATTGTTGGTAAAGGTGAAATTTTAGAATATAAAAATGATAAAATGACTGCTGGAAACCGCGTCTATTCTGGGAATACATTGATTGATGGTTTAGGTGTGGGAGACGTTGGAAACATCGTACTAAGAGACCGTAAGTTGCTTTCTGAAGACGGTATTTTCATCGTAGTTGTTACGCTTAATCGTAAAACTAAAACAATTACTTCCGGACCAGAAATCATTTCCCGTGGCTTTATCTATGTTCGTGAATCTGAGCATTTAATTGAAGAATCATCCAAAGTCGTAACAAAAATCGTCGAAAAAAACCTACAAGAAACTGGCTTTGAATGGGCTAAATTAAAACAAGATATTCGCGATCAATTAAATCGCTATCTATTTGAGCAAACAAAACGACGTCCAATGATTTTACCAATCATTATGGAAGTTTAGTAGGAACTGCTGCACTTGAATGTGCGGCAGTTTTTTTCGTTTAAAAGTAAAATAGAGGGGAAAATAAGCTAGGAAGGAGTGATTCAAATGACAGAATTTACATATGATGTAGTTATAATCGGAAGTGGTGCTAGTGGAACAACTGTGGCTTTTGAAGCGCAGGCAGCCGGTCTAAAAGTAGCGATTGTGGAAGAGCGTAGTTGGGGCGGTACATGTGTCCTTAGAGGTTGTGATCCCAAAAAAGTGTTAGTTGGAGCAGCAGAAGCAAGAAATCTTTCCACAAGATTACGTGGTAAAGGTATTAAAGAAGCAGCAACAATTAGCTGGACAGATTTAATGGCATTCAAAGAAACCTTTGTAGAAGATGTGCCTGAAAGTCGCTTGGAAAGTTTTCAAGAAGCTGGGATTGAAACGTTTTTTGGACCAGCAAGTTTTCAAAATGAAAATACTTTGCAAGTTGGTAATGATATACTAAATGCTAAAAAAATAGTGATTGCAACTGGTGCAACACCAAATACACTTAAAGTAGAAGGGCAAGAACACATTCAAACGAGTGATGATTTCTTATCACTTGAAAAACTTCCAGATTCGGTTGTTTTTATCGGCGGTGGTTATATTTCTTTTGAATTTGCATCAATCGCGCTGGCGGCAGGGAGAGATGTGCATATAATTCATCATAATAGCGAACCATTAAAGAAATTCGATCCCGATTTTGTAGCCGCCTTAGTTGCTACACTAAAAGAAGAAGGCATTCATTTCCATTTTGATACAGATATTACTAAAATTACTAAAAATAGTGAAAAACTTCATATCGAAGGTAAAAATAGCTTTTCCTTGGAAACCGACTTAATTATCGGAGCAACAGGAAGAACCCCCAATATCGCCCATTTAGCTCTAGAAAAGGCAAACATAGACTATACAAAAAAAGGCATTACAGTAAACGAGAAACTACAAACAACTAACCACGCACATATTTATGCATGTGGTGATGTAGCAGCTACAAAAGGCGCTCCGTTAACACCAGTTGTTAGTATGGAAGCGGCATTAGTAGCAAAAAACATTTTAGGTGGCAACGAAAAAATCGATTATCCTGCAATACCAAGCGTTGTTTTCACTAGTCCAAAACTTGCAAGCATTGGCATAAGTATGGAAGAAGCAACTGCCAATCCAGAAAAATATCAAATTAAAAACCATGATACAACAAAATGGTATACGTACAGAAGAACGAATGAAAAAATCGCTCTCGCAAAAATCATAGAAGACCGCAAAACTGGTCAAATTAAGGGCGCTCACTTCCTTAGTGAAGAGGCCGATTATATGATAAATTATGTTGCTATCCTAATGAAAGCTAACTTAACTTTGGCTGATTTACAGTCTGTCATATTTGCATATCCATCACCTGCAAGTGATTTAACTGCTTTGAACTAGAGCTTAAATATGTTATAGTGAGGGAGAAATTCGCATAAAAGGAGTAAATTAGATGGAAATTTGGATTATTGCCGGAATATGTGCATTCTTAATTTTTATCAGCGGTATTGTTGTTTTATTTTTCCCAGCCAAGCGAAAAATCGGTGCAATTTTAACAAGCGCTGGAATGTTATTATTGGTTGGTTCAATTATTGGCATTATTGTTAGCTTTTCACACTATCAACAAGTTCAAAATGATGTGTTCAATTATTCTTCTAAAGGTACAAGCCAAGCTACTGCAGAAGAAACAAAAACTTATCAAATAAACTATGAAGATTCCGCAGATAATATTAAGAAAAAAATCACCTCTGTCACGGTCGAAAAGAAAGAAACCTATTCAACAGTAGAAGGCAAGTCAGTTCCTGGCAGTATCACATTACAATTAGAAATAACCAACAATGCAGCCAAAACTCTTGAAACCTATCCGAACCAAGGCCAACTTGAAGCAAATAAGATGGATATAAATGGAGGAGACGCTGTTCTATCTGATTTTGAAACCACCGAAATCGAACCTGGTAAAACGGTTAAAGGAACAATCGTTTTTCCAGTAGAAAAATTAGACAAAGTTTCTGATATTACTTGGATTTCTTATAGTTTCCTAAGCTATTTAAAAGATTCTTCGACACCAATTACAACAGAAACAGGTAAAATCGAACTTAAATAAAAAAACAATATCCCGGAGATGGGATATTGTTTTTTTACTTATTCAGCTACATTCATAACTTCTTTTAAATATTCATCATAAGAAATTTCTTTATTATAAAATTGATCTTTTGATAAATTAATAATACGAGTTGCGATAGTTTGTAGTAATTGATGGTCATGCGATGCAAAGATCATAGCGCCTTTGAACGCCTCAAGACCATTATTTAATGCAGTGATTGATTCTAAGTCCAAGTGGTTAGTAGGTTCATCAAGTAAAAGAACATTTGAACCTGAAAGCATCATTTTGGATAACATACAACGAACTTTTTCTCCACCAGATAAGACGCGTACTTTTTTCAGTACTTCATCGCCACTGAATAGCATACGCCCAAGGAAGCCGCGTAAGAATGCTTCACTATCATCTTCAGGAGAGAACTGACGTAACCACTCTACAAGACTCATGTCGTTTTCCTCAAAGAACTCTGAGTTATCTTTAGGGAAATAGCTTTGGCTTGTTGTAATACCCCATTTATAGCTACCTTCATCAGGTTCCATTTCACCAGCAAGGATTTGGAAAAGAACTGTTTTGGCAACTTCATCATCGCCAACTAAAGCAACTTTGTCATTACGATTGATAGAGAAGGAAAGATTATCAAGAATCTTCACGCCATCAATTGTTTTAGACAAGTTTGTTACAGTTAGAAGGTCGTTCCCAACTTCACGGTCCGGTTTGAACTGAATGAAAGGGTAACGACGGCTAGAAGGTTGAATATCTTCCAGCGTGATTTTTTCGAGCATTTTTTTACGACTTGTAGCTTGTTTGGATTTCGATGCATTCGCACTGAAACGAGCAATGAAGTCTTGTAATTCTTTCATTTTTTCTTCTTTTTTCTTGTTACGATCGCCCATCATTGTTTGAGCTAATTGGCTTGATTCATACCAGAAATCATAGTTTCCGACATATAATTTAATTTTGCTGAAATCAAGATCCGCAATGTGCGTACATACTTTATTTAAGAAGTGACGGTCATGGGATACAACAATAACCGTATTATCAAAGTTAATTAAAAATTCTTCCAACCAGTGAATCGCACGAATATCAAGGTGATTGGTAGGCTCATCCAGAAGTAAGATATCTGGTTTACCGAATAAAGCTTGCGCAAGAAGCACTTTCACTTTTTCTCCACCAGTTAAATCTTTCATTAGTTTTCCGTGTAAATCAGTAGGGATACCTAAGCCGTTTAATAAAACAGCGGCATCAGATTCTGCTTCCCAGCCATCTAATTCAGCAAATTCGCCTTCAAGTTCAGCAGCACGGATACCATCTTCATCACTAAAATCTTCTTTCATGTAAATGGCATTTTTTTCGTCCATAATTTTGTATAAACGTTCATGTCCCATTATGACAGTGTTAAGGACCAGTTCATCATCATACTGGAAATGATCTTGGCGAAGGACAGCTAGACGCTCACCTGAACCAATATGCACATTACCACTTTGAGAATCAAGCTCGCCAGAAAGCACTTTTAGGAACGTTGATTTACCAGCACCGTTTGCTCCAATAAGACCATAACAGTTACCTGGTAAAAATTTAATCGAAACATCTTCAAATAGCTTTTTATCGCCGTAGCGTAAGCCAACATTATTTACAGTTAACATTTTCTTCCTCCAATACTAAGTTACTTCTTCTTGAAATCAGAAAAAGCACAATTACTTCTATTTTAACATGGTTAGTGCAGCAAAGAAAGCATACACCCATAAATAAATGTTATAATGTAAAAATAAGGAGGGAAGCTAAATGGATTATCAGCAAACTTTACATAAAAAAGTTGCGCTTTGCCTTAGCTTGCAAGGTGCAAAAGAAACATTCCCGTTTGATTCTAAAATGCACGCTTTAACACTTGGTGGTAAAATATTTGCGCTCATACATATGTATCACGGGGAATTATATGTCAGTGTTAAATGCCAGCCTGAGAGAATTGATTTATTGCGCGATGAATATATGAGTATAAAACCCGGTTATCACTTAAATAAAAAGCATTGGATTACACTTGTGATTAATGAAAAATATGATGTCGAAGCGGAAACAGAATTTGCTTTAATCAAAAATAGTTACCAGCTGATTTTTGACAAACTGCCGAAGAAAGCACAAAATACTGTAAGATTCTCTGCAAATGATTAAGGAAGATAAATAATTCTTTACAAAAAAACATCTCATGCTATAATGATTGTTGTACGATAATTTCATAGACGTTACCACAGGGGGGGCTTCTTAGCTGAGATTGAATCCGCGTGTTTTTGGATTCTGACCCTTTGAACCTGTTCGTTAATACGAGCGTAGGGATTGTGGCGATTGCATTTCTAACAATAGAAACTGCTTTCTTCTGGGGTACGTTTTTGACCAAAAAGAAGAGGGGAGTTTATTTTTTATGCAAAACAAACGATTAATCATTTTACTTGAATGTGCTATCTTTGCAGCAGTTGCAATGGTACTAAGCTTTATCCCGCTAGACATTGGTTCCAGTTTTTCGATTTCACTAGGAATGATTCCAATGTACGTTATTGCAATTCGTCGCGGTTTTTGGGCGGCTGGATTTGCCGGACTTTTATGGGGGTTACTACATTTTTTAACAGGGAAAGCTTATATTTTAATGCCATCTCAAGCAATTATAGAATATATCCTAGCCTTCAGTTTTATTGCTTTCAGTGGCGTATTTAGTAAACAAGTTCGAAGTAATTTAGCTGCTAACCAACTGAAAAAAGCTATTCAATGGGCGTGGGGTACCATGATTATTGGTGGTGTGGCTAGATATTTTTGGCATTATGTAGCTGGAGTTTTATTTTGGGGCGCTTATGCTTTTCAAGGTTGGGGAGCACAGTTATTTTCAGCAGTGATGAACGGAGCTAGCTGCCTCGGTACTGTTGTTGTTTGTGGGATAATTATTTCAATACTACTCAAAACAACGCCAAAATTATTCTTACCTAAATAAAGGAAAGCCCTGTTAGTAAATCTAATAGGGCTTTTTAGTATGTTATAATAGAATAAATACTGTCTTACAGCTTATCTGAGTGCTCATTTTTACGACCAAAAGTTTAGCAGCGATGTTCTTAACGTGCCACAAGTACGAAATCATCTTGTTTAGTAACTTCCGTTTGAATGCTACACTATTTTAAAGCTGTTTTTTTGTATTTAAAAAGTTTAAATCCGTACTAGTTAGGGAAATTAGTTACCGATTGCCAATTTTTTTGGTAGTGGTAAAGAAAAAATGGAGGTGTGTAAGCGTGTTAAAATTCGAACACGTAACGAAGACTTATAAAGGGGGCAAAAAAGCTGTTAATGATCTAACACTTAACATCGATAAAGGAGAATTTGTTTGTTTTATCGGTCCAAGTGGTTGTGGAAAAACGACAACGATGAAGATGATTAACCGGCTTATTGAACCTACAGAAGGCAAAATATTTATAAATGATAAAGACATCATGGCGGAAGATCCCGTCAAACTAAGACGTTCTATTGGTTATGTTATTCAGCAAATTGGCTTGATGCCACATATGACGATTAGAGAGAATATCGTCCTTGTACCAAAATTACTTAAATGGTCCGAAGAGAAAAAACAAGAGCGGGCGAAAGAATTAATTAAATTAGTTGATTTACCAGAAGAATTTTTAGATCGTTATCCTTATGAATTAAGTGGTGGACAGCAACAACGTATCGGTGTTTTGCGAGCGCTTGCAGCAGAACAAAACTTAATTTTGATGGATGAACCTTTTGGAGCACTAGATCCGATTACTCGTGATTCTCTCCAAGAAGAATTCAAAAATTTGCAAAAAGAACTCGGAAAAACTATTATTTTCGTTACCCATGATATGGATGAAGCGATTAAACTAGCAGACCGTATTGTTATTATGAAAGCTGGCGAAATCGTTCAGTTTGATACACCAGATGAAATTTTACGTAACCCAGCAAATTCATTTGTAGAAGATTTTATTGGTAAAGACCGCTTAATTGAAGCAAAACCCGATGTCACCCAAGTAGCACAAATTATGAACACGA
Organism: Listeria farberi; assembly: GCF_014229295.1. Lineage (NCBI taxonomy): Bacteria > Bacillati > Bacillota > Bacilli > Caryophanales > Listeriaceae > Listeria > Listeria farberi. The sequence goes on along the minus strand of NZ_JAARZL010000001.1, from coordinate 1,207,520 downwards.
ATCCAGTTTCTATTACAGCAGATAAGTCACTACAAGCTGCGATTACTGTCATGAAGGAAAAACGTGTAGATACGTTACTTGTTGTTGATGAAGGTAATGTATTAAAAGGCTTTATTGATGTAGAGCAAATTGATTTAAATCGTCGTACAGCAACCTCGGTAATGGATATTATTGAGAAAAATGTTTTTTATGTCTATGAAGATACTTTACTTCGTGATACAGTGCAACGAATCCTAAAACGCGGTTATAAATATATCCCTGTAGTAGATAAAGATAAACGCCTCGTCGGAATTGTTACTCGTGCCAGCTTAGTTGATATCGTTTACGACTCCATTTGGGGCACTGTAGCTGATGTGGCAGAAAATCAGGAGGAACAGGCGGATACCCAAACGACAGAACCAGAAATGAAGCAGGAGGGATAAGCTATGGACGCAATTGTTACATTTTTTCAAGAAAATGGCCATAACTTGCTTGTTCAAACATGGCAACATTTATTTATCTCTCTATCTGCTGTTATTTTAGGTATTGCGGTTGCGGTACCAACAGGGATTTTACTCACACGTTCTCCAAAAGTAGCGAACTTTGTGATTGGTATAGTTAGTGTTCTCCAAACCGTTCCGTCACTTGCCATTTTGGCGTTCATTATTCCGTTTCTTGGAGTTGGTACATTACCAGCGATTATCGCACTGTTTATTTACGCATTGTTACCGATCCTGCGTAATACTTTTATTGGAGTTCGAGGAGTCGATAAAAATTTAATCGAATCTGGTCGTGGTATGGGAATGACAAATTGGCAATTAATCATTAATGTCGAAATCCCTAACTCTATATCAGTAATTATGGCTGGTATTCGTTTATCAGCTGTATACGTTATCGCTTGGGCTACACTTGCTTCATATATTGGAGCTGGGGGACTTGGAGACTTTATTTTTAATGGCTTAAACTTATATCGTCCAGATTTAATTCTCGGCGGAGCAATCCCAGTAACTATTTTAGCTCTTGTAGTAGAATTCGCGCTTGGAAAATTAGAATATCGCCTAACTCCAAAAGCCATCCGTGAAGCTCGGGAAGGGGGAGAATAACATGAAGAAAAAATTTATCGCGTTATTCAGCGTTTTACTACTAACGAGTTCTCTTTTCTTATCTAGCTGCTCCTTACCAGGACTTGGAGGAAGTTCTAAAGATACTATCCGTATCGGCGCAATGGCTACAACCGAATCTCAAATTGTTTCAAATATTTTAAAAGAATTAATTGAACATGATACTGGCTTAAAAGTAGAAATTGTCAACAACCTCGGATCAACTATCGTTCAACACCAAGCGATGTTAAATGGAGATGTGGATATTACTGCTACTAGATACACCGGTACAGATTTAGTTGGTCCACTAGGTGAAGAAGCTATAAAAGATCCGGAAAAAGCCTTAGCAGCTGTAAAAAAAGGATTTGAAGAGCGTTTTCACCAAACATGGTTTGATTCTTATGGTTTTGCTAATACGTATGTGTTTATGGTACGCCAAGATACTGCCAAAAAATACAACTTAACTACAGTTAGCGACATGCGTAAAGTAGAAAATGAGCTTACTGCTGGGGTCGATAATTCTTGGATGGAACGTGAAGGTGACGGTTATAAAGCATTTTCAAAAGCTTATGACATCGAATTCAAGAAAATTTTCCCAATGCAAATCGGCTTAATTTATACCGCACTTAAAAACAACCAAATGGATGTGGCACTTGGTTATTCAACAGACGGCCGTATCCCAACATATAACTTAAAATTACTAAAAGATGATAAAAAATTCTTCCCACCATACGATGCTTCTGCCCTAGCAACAGATGAAATTTTAAAGAAACATCCAGAATTAAAAACTACTATCAATAAATTAAAAGGTAAAATTTCTACAGAAGAGATGCAAAAACTAAATTATGAAGCAGATGGTAAGCTAAAAGAACCATCCATCGTAGCGCAGGAGTTCTTGCAAAAAAATAATTACTTTGAAGGTAAAAACTAAGGAGGTGCCAAAAGATGGACACATTAAAACAATTAATTGATTATTACCAAACAAATGGAAGTTATGTCATGGAAGAGTTCTGGCGGCATTTCTTAATGAGTGCGTACGGAGTTATCTTTGCCGCAATCATAGCGATACCACTTGGAGTATATATTGCAAGAAAAAAACGCTTAGCTGGTTGGGTTATCCAAATTGCCAATATCATTCAAACTATCCCGGCACTTGCAATGTTAGCTGTACTTATGCTAATTATGGGCTTAGGGACGAATACAGTCGTTTTATCTTTATTCCTATACTCTTTACTTCCAATTCTAAAAAATACCTACACAGGCATTAGAAACGTTGATGGAGCGCTTTTAGAATCTGGCAAAGCAATGGGAATGACAAAATGGCAGGTACTACGCCTCATCGAAATGCCACTTGCATTATCTGTTATTATGGCAGGAATTCGAAATGCCCTTGTTATCGCGATTGGCGTTGCAGCCATTGGGACATTTGTTGGAGCAGGTGGTCTCGGTGATATTATTGTCCGTGGAACCAATGCAACTAACGGAACCGCCATTATTTTAGCAGGTGCCATTCCAACAGCAGTCATGGCCATACTAGCCGATGTACTTTTAGGATGGGTTGAACGCACTTTAAATCCAGTAAAGAACAAAAGAAAACCACTGACCGAAGTCCTATAAGAACAATCGAAAAACACAACCTATTAGTTATGTAAAAGGTTGTGTTTTTCATTTGACAAAGAATGTTTCCCGTAGTAAACTTTTTACCATAAACGAAAGAAGGTCAGGGAGCATGAAAAAGGAAAAAACAGAACGTACAAAACAAAGCTGGAGAAAAGCACAGAATGCTCCCAGCTTAAGCGAAGTAAATAATTCAGTAGCAATTCCAAAAAACGCTAAATTCTTCCGAAAACTATTTGCATTTATGGGACCAGGTGCTCTTATTGCAGTTGGCTATGTCGACCCTGGAAACTGGGCAACTTCCATTGCTGGAGGCTCAGAATTTGGTTACACGTTATTATCTGTTATTTTAATTTCCAACATTTTAGCCGTCTTATTGCAATCACTTGCATCAAAATTAGGTATCGTAACAGGGCGTGATTTAGCCCAAGCTTCAAGCGATCACTTTTCTAAACCATTTGGATTTGTACTTTGGATTTTGGCTGAATTAGCGATTATTGCAACAGATATAGCAGAAGTTATTGGTAGTGCGATTGCGCTTAATTTACTATTTGGAATTCCATTAATCTGGGGCGTTTGTATTACAGCATTAGATATTTTTCTTGTATTATTTTTACAACATAAGGGCTTCCGCTACATAGAAGTTATTGTTATTACATTAATGGTTACGATTCTTGTATGTTTTGGGGCGGAAATGGTGATGTCACATCCAGACATGCAAGCAATCGCCAAAGGTTTTATTCCACAATCAGAAATCGTTACAAATCCAGCTATGCTTTATATCGCACTTGGTATTCTTGGAGCGACTGTTATGCCACATAATTTATACTTACATTCATCTATCGTTCAAACAAGACAATATGCGCGAACAAAAGAAGGAAAGAAAGAAGCAATTCGTTTTTCCTTCATTGATTCAACATTTTCCTTAACAATTGCTTTATTAATTAATGCCTCAATTTTAATTTTGGCAGCAGCAGCTTTCTATACTACAGGACAACATAATGTCGCGGGTATTGAAGATGCATACAAATTACTTAATCCAACTCTTGGAAGCAGTATCGCCAGCACTGTTTTTGCAGTAGCTTTACTTGCTTCTGGCCAAAATTCCACTTTAACAGGAACTTTAGCTGGCCAAATCGTTATGGAAGGTTTTCTAAATATCCGTTTAAAACCAGTGGTGCGTCGTTTATTAACGCGTGTACTAGCTATCGTCCCAGCTGTTATTATTACGGCTCTCTACGGGGCAAATGGTATCAATGAACTACTAATTTTTAGTCAAGTTATTCTATCTATGCAATTATCATTTGCTGTAATACCATTAGTTATGTTTACAAGTGATAAACAAAAGATGGGCGAATTCGTTAACCCCACATGGTTAAAAATTATTTCTTGGACTGTTGCTATTTTCATCGCTGTTTTAAATATCTATTTGCTATTTTATACTTTAACATCATTATAAAGCAGGGTAGAAGACAATAATTATATTATGTAAACAATTAAAAATAATTTTCTCATTTCTTTCCCTCGAAATTTTCATCTTTATACTATATAATTGAATTATATAATACTAATGGCGTAGTAAAGGTGTTGATTAACAATGACGGATAAACTATTAAAACAACATAAAAGGCTTTTAGAACAGCAACATAAACTACCGTACACAATTAAACTGGACGGCGAAGTTTTTACAATCATTATTTATACAAAATTAAACAAAGTAGCTGGTGTAACAGTTCTAAACTCACAAGAAGAACCAGCAACAGTAAAACAAGCAGAAGCAGTAGTTAATCGCATTCAAAAGTATAATTTCTATTTTGAATACTTGGGTAAACGAGCTCATGTAATTAAAGAACGCGATAGCATTATTGCTGAAAAGATAGAACAAACACAATTAATTTTAAATGATAATACTATTTTTGGTGGACCAATGCAGCCAACGATTGATGAACTTAATTTAGCGATGGAAGTTTATAAACAACAACAACGCAAATTGGACGTTTATCAAGAAGATATTACTTTACTCAACCAAAAAATTAAAATGCAAGGTGAAATTTTAGAAGAAGATTGGGAATCAGCCGAAAATCTTTCCATTGCGTTTACTAAAGCTGCCTATGCGCAAACTATTTTCTTAGAAGCAACGCGAAAGAATCGGAAACAATTGGCAAAATGGTTCCATCTCCATCAAAAAGAACTACCAACTGAAAAACAAAAAGCATTAGGAAAAATAGTATCTGTTCTAAGTGACACAAATGCTGGACTTGTATTTGATCAAATAATTTCTCTTAGACCGCTTCTTGAAGAAGGTTTAATGCTTGATCATGAGCAATCTTTAACCCAGCGTGCAGCTGAGTTTAATAAAGAGTTCGAGACACATTGTCGTTTCTATAAACCTAATATTAATAAAGTGAAAAACTTAATCAGACAATAAGAAAAAGCTAAGTGGCGTAAAAACCACTTAGCTTTTTCTTATTTAATAATTCCTTGATCTTGAAGATACTCTTTAGCAACCGTATAAGCCGATTTACCATTTACGTTCACTTCATAGTTCATTTTACGCATTTCATCATCTGTAATTTTTCCTGCAAGTTTATCTAGTGGTTTTTTTAGTTCGGGATATTTATCTAATGTTTTCTTCAGCATAAGAGGTGCACCTTGATAAGGAGGGAAGAGTTGTTCATCATCTTCTAGCACTTTTAGCTTGTACTGTGCAAGTTCACTATCAGTTGAATAAGCATCTAACAGGTTAATATCACCAGATTTAATCGCATTATAGCGAAGTTTTGGTTCCATTGTTTTTAAGTTTTGGAAAGTAAGTCCATATTTATCTTGAATTCCTTTATAACCATCTGAACGATCTTTAAACTCTAGAGTAAATCCAGCTTTAACTTGATCAACCACTGGATTTAAATCAGATATTTTCTCTAATTTGTTTGCTTTAGCAAATTCAGGTGAAACAGCAAGCGCATAAGTGTTATTGTATTCCATTGGTTTTAAGTATGTCATATCAAAATCTTTTGCTAAACCATCACGTGCTTGCGTATAAACTTTTTCTGGATCATGCGTTTTTGCGTTTTCTTTTAAGAAAGTTTCTAATACGGTACCTGTAAATTCAGGATAAATATCAATATCACCTGATTTTAAAGCATTAAATACAAAGCTTGTTTTACCCATATTAGGTTTCACATTAACTTTTAAATCTGTCTCATCTTCAATAACTAATTTGTACATATTAATTAAAATTTCTGGTTCTGCGCCTAGTTTACCAGCGATTGTAATTTCTTTTTTATCGGAAGCAAAATAAGGAACGACGATGATTGCGGCAGTGAGTAAAATTCCTGCTGAAATCGTAATAATCGTACTCTTAAAAGAGGCTTTTTCCAGAAAGCGTAGTAGAAAATCAAACAAGATTGCGAGTAATGCTGCTGGAATTGCACCAAGCAGAATTAAACTATTATCGTTACGATCAATACCAAGTAAAATCAAGTCCCCCAGACCACCAGCACCAATTAATGCAGCAAGGGTCGCCGTACCGATAATTAATACCATAGCTGTACGTATACCAGCCATAATTACAGGCATTGCAAGAGGTAGTTGTACTTTATATAATCTTTTCCATTTGTTCATTCCCATTGCGCGTGAAGCTTCGACAAGGGCTGGGTCAACTTCTTTTATCCCAGTATATGTATTCCTTAAAATAGGCAACAGGGCGTAGATTACAAGCGCAATAATTGCTGGAACTATCCCAATACCGACAAGTGGAATTAATAACCCAAGTAGAGCAAGGGAAGGTATTGTTTGAAAAATAGCAGCTACTTGAATAATTGGTTCAGCAAGTCGTTTATGTCTAGTTAAGTAGATACCTAGGGGCAAAGCAATGAGTACAGCAATAAAAAGGGATACGAACGAAATTTGAATGTGTTGTACTAAGGCCGTGAATAGTTCATCTTTACGGACAGCAAATGTATCTAACAATGTATTCATACAAGCTCACCCGAACTTTCAAGATGACGCGCTAAAAATTGCATCACATGTTTATTAGTAATCGTACCGATAAACTGACCGGTTTCATTGTTAACTGGAACCGATTGTTCTTCAGCAATGCGGCGAACTAGATTTTCAACTGGTTCGTTCGAGGAAATTCCCATCGTCCCGTCACTAGCTTGATATGCGTAAAACAAATCAGCCTCTATTAAATCATTTACTGTAAAACTTGCTTCTAAAATCGGTGTATTGAACGCGTGCCCAGAAGCTAAGAAATCTTTAACAAAATCATTTTCAGGATTTTTTACAATTTCTTGTGGAGTAGCGACTTGGACGATTTCGCCATCTTGCATTACACAAATCCGGTCTCCAAGTGCCAGAGCTTCTTGCATATCATGGGTAACAAATACGATTGTTTTCTTGATTTTCTTTTGAAGTGTGGAAATGTCTTGTTGTAGACGTTGGCGTGAAATAGGATCAAGCGCGCTAAAAGGCTCATCCATTAAAATAATTCCTGGATCGGCTGCAAGTGCGCGAACAACACCAACACGCTGCTGCTCTCCGCCAGATAATTCAGCAGGCTTACGATGGCGATAGCTTTCTGCATCTAAACCCACACTATCAAGTAATTCGGTAATTCGATCATGGATTTTTTCTTTACTCCATTTCTTTAACTCTGGAACAATAGCGATATTTTCTTCAATTGTCATGTGAGGAAACAGTGCTATTTGCTGTAAAACATAGCCAATATCCCAGCGGAGTTCATGAATATCGTAATCACTAATGCGCTTTTCATTAATATAAATGGTTCCAGTTGTAAGTGGAATCAAGCGATTAATCATTTTTAATGTTGTTGTTTTCCCGCAACCACTAGGTCCGATGAAAACAAAGAACTCGCCATCTTTTATGTCCAAAGTAACATTATTCACTGCTGTCTTATCATCGCTGTACTTTTTGGATACATTATCAAAACGAATCATTTTTTCATCCCTTTCTTTATTTAATCGAATATATGTTCTATATCATATCATTTCTGATTTTAATTCTCAAGAACATATCATCCAATTACCCTAAATTATTACTATATATTCCTATTTTAATAAAAAACTATGGATTTCTTTGTAAAAGTTAGGTTCCATGATAAAATAAAGGAAGTGAATTTTCTAAATTACATCAATGAAAGGTTTGAAATAAATAATGAACAACTTGCAAGCACAATTTCCTCATATAGCTATTAAATTAAATGAACCCTTATCTAAATATACGTATACGAAAACAGGTGGAAATGCGGATATTTTTGTTTTGCCAAAAACAATAGAAGAAACTCAGGAAATCGTTACTTATTGTCATCAAAACAAATTACCGCTTACCATTCTTGGTAATGGCTCTAATTTAATTATAAAAGACGGTGGTATTCGTGGAGTAGTTCTGCACTTAGACTTACTTCAATCCATTGAAAGAAAAAATACACAAATTATCGCGATGAGTGGGGCTAAGTTAATTGATACAGCAAAATTTGCATTAGACGAAAGTTTGAGTGGACTTGAATTCGCTTGTGGCATCCCTGGATCAATTGGCGGCGCATTACATATGAATGCAGGTGCTTATGGAGGCGAAATTAGCGATGTTCTTGAAGCGGCAACTGTTTTAACACAGTCGGGGGAATTAAAAAAATTAAAGCGTTCTGAGCTAAAAGCAGCTTATCGTTTTAGTACGATTGCTGAAAAAAACTATATTGTATTAGACGCAACCTTTGCACTTGAATTAGGAGACAGAAATATTATCCAAACAAAAATGGACGAACTTACTGCTTTAAGAGAGTCAAAACAACCTTTAGAATATCCATCTTGCGGAAGTGTATTTAAACGTCCACCAGGCCATTTTGCTGGCAAACTAATTCAAGATAGTGGCTTACAAGGCCATATTATTGGTGGCGCCCAAGTTTCCCTAAAACATGCTGGTTTTATTGTCAATATTGGTGGTGCGACAGCTACTGATTATATGAATTTAATTGCTCATGTACAACAAACTGTACGTGAAAAATTTGATGTAGAATTAGAAACAGAAGTTAAAATTATTGGTGAAGACAAATAGTTATATTTAAGTAGGAGGTCATACATTTTTGAAAGAGTTTAGTTTATTTTTACAGAATCGAAGCGTACGACGTGTTGGCGTATTTCTTCTAATTGCTTTCGTACTTTATTTACTCAGAAGCCAAATGAATATTATTTTATTAACATTTATTTTTTCATATCTTATCACTCGTCTAGAAAATTTTATTTTAAGACGAATTTCAATATATCGACAAATTATTGTATTGTTGCTTTATGTTTTAATTGCTGGTGTTATCGTATTTGTTTTCGTGAAGTATATCCCTGTTTTAGCAGATCAAATAAATCAATTAGTGAAATTTGGTAATAGCTTCTTAAAAACAGATAGTAATAATGATTTTATTAACTACATTGTTAGTTTAGCAAATCAATTTGATATTATGAAATACACAGAACAAGGCGTTTCAATGATTCTAACTTATTTGACCAACGTTGGGACAGTGTTGATGAATGTATTTATCGCACTGATGCTAAGTTTGTTTTTCTCATTAGGAAAAGATCATTTGATTTCATTTACTAATCAATTTTCCACCAGTAAAATAGGGTTTATTTACGAAGAAGTAAAATTCTTTGGTTCCAAGTTTGTAGCTACTTTTGGGAAAGTAATTGAAGCTCAATTTATCATCGCTCTTGTTAATGCTATTCTCACGACGATTGCGCTATGGATTTTAGGTTTCCCGCAGCTAATGACGCTATCAATTATGGTTTTCTTACTAGGCTTGATTCCTGTAGCAGGAGTAATCATTTCCCTTGTTCCTTTAACCATTATTGGATATTCTATTGGGGGCATAGAATATATTTTCTACATTTTAATAGTAGTTATTATTATTCATGCACTTGAATCTTATGTACTTAATCCAAAACTTATGTCGGCAAAAACAAATTTACCAGTTTTTTATACTTTCATTATTCTTATTTTCGGAGAGCATTTCTTTGGAATTTGGGGATTAATTGTTGGTATTCCAGTTGTAATGTTCTTCTTGGATGTCCTAGGTGTCACAAATCAAGAAGAAATTAACCAACCAAAAGATACAATCAGTCATACGTAATTCACACGGGGGTTCTTCCAGATTAGCTGGAAAACCCCTGTTTTTTAAAGGGGGAAAGCATAATGGAACAACATCTTTTTGTGATTTCATTAGATGCGCTAGGAGCACTTGATTTAAAGGATACGTCTGAGTTACCAGTTTTACGAGAATTAATTCAGACAGGGACACATATTCAAGAAGTAGAAACGATTTATCCATCACTTACATATCCAGCACATACGAGTATTATTACTGGTCATTATCCGACAACTCACGGTATTATTAATAACACAAAAATTCAACCCGAGAAAGATTCTCCAGATTGGTTTTGGTATAAAAAAGCGATTCAAGTTCCTACTTTATATGATTTAGCAAAAGAAAAAGGAATGACAACCGCAGCATTTTTATGGCCAGTTGCAGCAAAAAGTAATATTGATTATAATATTGCTGAAATTTTCCCAAATCGCTTTTGGTTAACGCAAATGATGGTGTCGCTTCATGCTAGTTCATCTTTATTTTTAATCGATATGGACCGGAAATTTGGACATTTACGAAAAGGGATAAATCAACCAGAGCTTGATATATTTTTGACAGCAAGTGTTGTAGATACAATAAAAACAAAAAAACCGACCTTACTTTTAACACATTTAGTAGATATGGATAGCATGCGCCATGCCCACGGAGTTCATTCAACAGAAGCAAAAGCTGCTTTAAAAAGACATGACAACCGTTTAGCTGAAATTATTCAAGCCACGAAAGATGCTGGTATTTATGAAAATACAGTTTTCGCTATTTTAGGTGATCATTATCAAATAAATGTAACGCACGCAATCCGCTTAAATGTTCTCTTTGCTGAAAAAGGCTGGCTAACAGTGGTAGATGGCAAGATTACAGACTGGAAAGTATATGCCAAAAGCTGTGATGGTTCTTGTTATATTTATACGAAAAATGAAAAACATAACCAAGAAATCGAGTTTTTACTACAAAGCATCAACGAAATAGAAGAAATTTTGTCAACGAAGGAATTAACACGTCGAGGCGCTGACAGCCAGGCTACTTTTATGGTAGAGGGGAAGAGTGGTTACTACTTTATGGATGACATAGATGGTCCACTTTACGAAAAAGTGACTGAGGAGACGCTTGGAAAACCAGGTTATTACAAGGCGGTTCACGGCTATTCTCCAAGTAAACCGGATTATAAAACAACAATTATTTTTAACGGACCTGGCATTAAAAAAGGCGAAAAAATTGCCAGTGCACATTTAGTTGATGAAGCTCCAACATTTGCCCGAATTTTAGGCTTACAATTTCCAAATACTGCTGGTACTGTAATAGAAGCGCTATTCGAATAGAAAAGAGGGGAAATACATTTGGCATACACAAAAGAGGAAAAAAGCTGGATTTTTCAAGATTGGGCGAATTCTGCCTATTCTATTATGATTACAACTGCCATTTTGCCGATTTATTTTAAAGGGGTGGCAGCCAATGCAGGAATTGCTGATACGACTTCAACTGCTTACTGGGGTTATGCAAATTCGATTGGTACTTTACTTATCTCATTACTTGCACCAATACTTGGTACGATAGCTGATTATCAATTTTTTAAGAAACGGTTTTTCGGCATTTTTACAGCAATAGGGATTGCTTTTACTTTCTTACTTATTTTTATTCCTACTGATGCTTGGCTTTTGTTACTTGGATTTTATGTGTTATCATTAATCGGTTTTTCGGGGGCAAATATTTTTTATGATGCATTTTTAATTGATGTAACAACGAATAATCGAATGGATAAAGTGTCATCTGCCGGATATGCGTATGGTTATTTAGGAAGTTGTATCCCTTTTATTATCTTTATTATTTTCCAAGCGACTGGTATATTGCCGATTAGCGATGTCGCACTTGTCAATATTGGTTTTGTTATGACGGCGCTTTGGTGGCTATTTTTCACGATTCCTATGTGGAAAAATGTGCATCAAATCCATTATATTCCTGCAGTGAAAAAACCAGTCACAACAAGTTTTAAAAGGTTATTTCATACAGTAAGTCATATTAGTGAACATAAAAATATTGTTATCTTTTTAATTGCCTATTTCTTCTACATAGATGGGGTGGATACGATTTTCCGGATGGCGACTTCTTACGGAATTGACTTAGGAATTTCGCAAACGACATTGATTTTAATTCTCTTAATGACGCAACTCGTGGCCTTTCCGTTTACATTGTTATACGGCTACTTAGCTAAACGTTTTAGTGCCAAACCGCTTATTTTTACTGCAATTTTTGTTTATATTATCATTTGTATTTACGCGGTATTCATGAAAACAGCGCTTGATTTTTGGATTTTAGCGATGTTAGTTGGAACTTCGCAAGGTGGTATTCAAGCGTTAAGCAGATCATTTTTCGGGAAAATTATTCCTAAAAAACGTTCTAATGAATTTTACGGTTTTTATAATATTTTTGGTAAATTTTCAGCAATTATGGGGCCGGCACTGATGGGTGTAATCACACAAATAACCGGGAAAACACAGTACGGGGTAGCTAGCTTAATTGTTCTTTTCCTTGTTGGTGGCATTTTATTTTTATTTGTAAAAGAGAAAAACTTAGAAAATCTTTAAATCCTTTTAAGAAAGTCCTTATTTTCAAGTGTTAAGCTAGATGTACGATTTGAAAAGGAGGACACCAGGATGAAAAAATACTTCATAATTCTTGTTTTACCAATCATTTCTTTAATTGTCGCAGTAACTATGTATTTTTCCTGGTTCCAAGGATGGCTTTATTTTTATTTAAAGCACGTAATGGCAACAGTAAGCCATATGGGCTACATTACGGTTAGCATAACGGCGATTTTACTTTATTTTGTCGCAGTTCAATTAGTAAACTGGAAAATAAATAAAGCATTACTTGTATTTTGCTATTTAATCTATTTCAGTATTCTTGTTTGCTTACTATTCGGAAAAGCTTCCGATACTCAAGGATTTTCGAGTGATACTTTTGGTTTTATTGACACATTCTTGGCAGGGAATTTACGTGTTATTATTGTAGGAAATGTACTCGCTTTTGTTCCAATTGGTTTTTTATTAAAGAAATTAGGATTTTTTACTGCATTACTATCAGCAGGAATGTTGATTTTCGCAGTAGAAGGGATGCAGTATATAATGCATGTGGGGTTCTTTGATACTGGAGATGTATTCTTAAATGTTAGTGGTATTATGCTAGGATACATTCTTATCCGTTTTTTGTCCCCAAGAAAATTTAAACGATTCAAAGTAAAACCGACTAGCTAAATGAGCCTAGTCGGTTTTTTGATAGTTATTTTTTTATATATTGACGTTTATGATCTTGAATTCCTGTTAAAATAATTGCCGCTGGATCGCTAGCAGGATCAATTTTAAGAGTAGTACCATCTTTTGGTAATTGTTCTTTGAATTTAGTTTCATAGTCTGGAATAGATAGCTTCGTACGGTTAGCTAGTAATTCAGCGTGCGCTTCTTTATGAATATATTTTTTATAGTCTGGTTGAAGCTCCCCATGGAAAAACTCTCCAACAGCTCCAGATCCGTAACTAAAGAAGCCAATTTTATCATCTGCTTGTAGATTCGCTTGATTTTCCAGCAAGGAGATAAAGCTTAAATATAACGAACCAGTATAAATATTACCAATATTACGGCTGTATAGTGTACTTAAACGATAATTCTCTAATAATCTTTCTTGTACATCACTTGGAGCCGTTTCAATAATTGTATCTAATGCCTTTTTGCCCATTTTTGTGTATGGTAAATGAAAACAAATGGCCGCAAAATCATCTAGTTTCTTACCAAATTTCTCTGAATATTTATTCCAAATCGTTTGGAAAAAGTGAATATATTGTTCTGTCGAATATTTACCTTCTACACAAGCGTATTCAGAATACACAGGACGCCAGAAATCCATAATATCTTCTGTATAGAATATGTTATCATCTAAGAGCGTAATACAGCGCGGATTAGCTGAAATAACCATTGCAACTGCTCCAGCACCTTGTGTTGCTTCTCCACCAGTTTCAAGGCCATAACGTGCAATATCAGAGCCAATCACAAGTACTTTACTATCAGGATGTTTTGCAACATAATCTTTCGCTAGATTAATGCCCGCAGTGGCACCGTAACAAGCTTCTTTAATCTCAATAGCACGAGAGAAAGGTTGAATTCCTAGTAAACGGTGAATATAAACCGCACCAGCTTTTGACTCATCAATTCCAGATTCAGTTGCTAAAATAACCAAATCAATTTTTTCTAAATCTTTTTCATCTAAAATTTGTAAAGCCGCATTTGCACCCATTGTGACAGAATCTTGGGTGATAGGGGCAAAAGCCATTTTATCTTGGCCAATTCCAATAGTAAATTTATTTGGATCAATGTTTCTAGCTTCAGCAAGTTCAGTCATATCAACATAAAACGCAGGAGTATAAAAACCTATTTTATCAATTCCAATTTTCATATGTTCGTCTCAAGTCCTTTATATTTTATTTGTAAGTACTTCAATTTTAGTGGAAAAATGCACAAAATACAATACATTGGGCTTAATCTAGTGAGTTTTTAGCAAGTTTCATGATATAATACGGATAGATTACATTTAAAGGAGATTGCTATGAAAGAAGTAGTTATAATAGATGCCGTTCGAACACCAATTGGAAAATTTGGTGGTAGTTTGAAAGATGTTAATGCAGTAGACCTTGGCGCTACCGCTCTACAAGGTGTTTTAAAAAGAGCTAACATTGCTCCAGAACGTGTGGATCAAGTTATTTTTGGTAATGTTTTACAAGCAGGCCTCGGTCAAAATGTAGCTAGACAAGTCGCTATTAAAGCCGGGATTCCTTATAAAGTACCAGGTGTGACAATTAATGAAGTTTGTGGCTCTGGTTTAAAAGCTATTATGCTTGGTAGACAAGCAATTCAACTAGGAGAGGCTGAGATTGTAGCAGTAGGAGGGACCGAAAATATGTCCCAAGCGCCGTTACTACTTAACCCGGAACTAGCTGGTGAAGAAATTAACCCGAAAGATTTAAAAAATAGCATGCTTGTTGACGGACTTACAGATGTTTACGGGGAACACCATATGGGAATTACTGCAGAAAATGTGGCAGATAAATATTCCGTTTCAAGAGAAGAGCAAGATAAGTTTGCCCATAATTCGCAAATGAAAGCTGCTCGTGCGCAAGAAAAAAACCTTTTTGAAGAGGAAATAGTTCCTGTTCAACTTCCAGATGGTTCATTTTTCGAAGCTGATGAAACAATTCGCGCTAACTCTACTTTAGAAAAACTTGCTACGCTTAAGAGTGCTTTTCAAGAAGGTGGAACTGTTACTGCAGGCAATGCTTCTGGTATCAATGACGGGGCTTCTGCAATCATTTTAATGTCCAAAGAAAAAGCTGTGGCAGAAAACATCCCTTATTTAGCAACAATTAAAGTAACTTCAGAAGTCGGGGTTGATCCAGCTTATATGGGTTATGCCCCGTACTATGCAGTTAATGAAGCGCTAGAAAAAGCTGGCTACTCAATAGCTGATATTGATTTATTCCATTTAAATGAAGCTTTTGCATCTCAATCAGTTGCAGTTGCAAGAGATTTAAAAATACCTGAAGAGAAACTTAATATTTATGGTGGAGCAATAGCGTTAGGCCATCCAATCGGTGCTTCAGGAGCTCGCATTGTTGTTTCATTGTTAAATGAGTTAAAACACGAAAATAAACATACAGGTGTAGCTTCCTTATGTATTGGTGGCGGTATCGGTATTGCAATTATTATTGAAAGAGTATAAGTAGTATCATTTAATATTCATAAAAAGCTAAAATCAATCAACAACTGATTTTAGCTTTTTTATGATTTGGTTTTTGTCTTTTTTGTGAACAAAACTTAAGTTGATTGTGTGAACTTTTTTACAGATTGACGTATCTGCTTGGCTTTGGTGCTAGAATATAGTTATTCCAACAAGCAGGAGGTCCTATGAAACATTTAAAAAAAATTTTATTTGCGTTACTAATTCTTAGTTCAATTATTAGTATCACATTTCAACCATTTTCTGCAAAAGCTGCACCACTAATGCTTAAATTACCCGAGCCTCAAGTAGATCAACTTTATATTGGAGATGACTACATTACTGGAAAACTACAGCAAGAAGTACCAATGCACTATCCAGGTAACGCAGCCTATGTCCTTTTTAACAATAAGCAATATTATATCACTGACTATACCGTTGAAAATGACGTTAATTTTCGGCTCAAATTACCTAAAACACTTGAAGCAGGAGACACGCTTAATTATTTTACTATTACAGGTACCGTTCTTGACCCAGTCGCATATCCAGGACAAAATTCATACGATTTAGCTGGTCCTTTTACACCAATCGAAAAAGCAAAAGTACAAGTGAACTACCTTGATGAATCGAATGAAACATTAGCAACATCAGACGTTTTGTCCGGAAAACTTGGTGAAAATTATACAACATCCCCAAAAACAATGGAGGGATATCAAGTAAAAGAAACTCCAAGCAATGCTACTGGCAAGTACACATCAAATACCGAATCTACACAAGTAAATTACATCTATGAAAAAAGTATTCCAGAAGGCGAAAAAGTATCCGTCACGTATGTAGATGAAGCGACAAACGAAGAAATTGCCCCAACAGAAACATTTTCAGGCAAAAATGGTGCTTCTTTTCAAGCTGTGGCTAAAGAAATCGATGGCTATGAACTCAGCGAAATGCCAACAAACCAAGCAGGCACATTCAGAGACGAACCACAATCTGTTATTTTCAAATATAAAAAAATAACAACGCCTGTTGAAGTCGCAAAAGCTCTTACAGTAACCTATAAAGACACTGAAGGAAATCAACTTGCCGAACCAATCGTTTTAACAGGCGAGCTTGGTGCAGCTTTTGAAACAGAAACAAAAACATTTGAAGGCTACACGTTAACTAAAACACCAGTTAATCATGCTGGACTATTCACAAATCAAACACAAGAAGTAGCTTATGTTTATAGTAAGGATAGTAAAGTTATTGCTTCAACTGATTCTTCTGAATCTCCAACAAAAGAGATTTCAAGTAAAGAAGATTCTACAGATTTAATTGTTCCTCAAATTACTGATAATGCAATAAAAACTACTAATCAAAGCATAACGCATATGAGTGATACACCAACAGAAAAACCTTTCAAACCATCTAGCATTATAAAACTACCAAAAACGGGCGATACAAACAATCATTTACTAGTATTTATCGGATTTAGTTTGTTAGTTGGCGGAGCAGCATATATCATTATATCAAGAAAAATAGCGAAATAAGAATAAATTAACCTTAATCATAGTTGTGATTAAGGTTTTTTTGTTTAAAAGAACGATGGTATAATGAAAATAGATTATACATAAAGGAGAATTAGCTTAATGGAATGGAAACAAATAAAAAATGAAACGATTTGGTAAAATTAATGGACTTATTAAATTATTTCCATGATAGTTGCATTACTGGTTTAACATACTTAAGTAGTACATATGTAACAGAAAGCGACTTATCAATGGTGATAGGAACGAATCCAGTAGTTAAACTCTTTATTCAAAGACAAACAGATATATTAGCAACTCTAGAATTTTATTTAGAAGGCGTTACTCATTTTTGCATACATAACGATTTAAACGCATCATCAGAAATCCATGAAGCCAATATTTGCTACGAAAACGGTAATTTTCACTGGAATATGGGAGATGAAATGGCAAGTTTTAATTGTAAGAAAATATGTTGGAGAGAAATTCAAAACAAGTATATATAATAGCGTAGAAAAGTCGCATTTATTAGTAAAGGAGATGCATAAAATGAAAAAAATTATTATTACTGTGTTTTTCGGAATTCTTATTCTAATTATTGTTGGCCTATATGTTGCTTATATTTATATAAATCAAAAATTTATATGGGTTGTAGGGATACTTTTGTTGTTAGGTACATTATTCAATTGGTTTTTATATAATAAATATCTCTCTAAAAAATATAGAATAAGGGAATGAAAACATTAACTGTGTCTATTAATCAAGAGAGGGCAAAAGTTCTTTCTTGATTCCATAGATATCTTATTTTCTAGTTTACATAATATATATTATAGGAAGTAATGCCAATTATTGCAAACAAGCAATACGTGCTGATTCATCCATTAATTCTAGTTTATAATCAATATTTTCTCAGTTTATGATAACTATCTATCACAAATACTGCTTTTTGATATACATTTGCTAATAATTCTTTCGTTTGTTTACCAGAACGCTTATTATACTGCAAAGCATAAATTAAAAATGAAAAACTTAACTTTTCGTCGCAACCTGCAGTTATATCAGGACGCGTACTAAACATGTATTTAAAGCGTCTTTTGATTATATTTGCTACACATACTAATAACGGAATTTTAATCCAAATAACTAAGTCAGTGTCTTCCAGTCTTTTACTAAGGTTAAAAAAATAGTCTCCATCGATGATATACGGCTTTTTTGAACTCATTATTTCATTTACTTTCTTTTCGAATTCCAATTCAGATATATGATTCCAATTTTCTTGCCAAAAAATCTTATCAAGATGACATACTTCAAAGTCATATTTTTCGCCAATTTTTGCTGCGAAAGTTGATTTTCCAGCGCCATTTGGACCGATTACTAATACTTTGTTCTTGTTTACCAACACGGCTTCTAGTTGATTGTTATGCTTCATAGTTGTTCATCCTCCGCTTTTTAGTTTATTTTCAGGCGTATCATCAGCCACATACTCTAATATATCACCAGGCTGGCAATTTAATGCTTTACAGATTTCATTTAACGTGGAAAATCGTATCGCACTTACTTTGCCAGTCTTGATTTTAGATAAGTTAACATTAGCAATTCCGACTTCTTCGGACAGCTGGTTTAAAGATATTTTACGGTCAGCCATTATACGATCTAGCCTCAATACAATTGCCATCGTTTTTCGCTCCATTCATAAAGTTTCGTCAGATTCTTTTTGCAAAGCTGCACCATAACGAAATATTTCAGTCAAACAATAAAAAATAATTGCAAAGAAAAATGCCATGTCTAGTCCTAAATGAATACTATAACCTGGGATTAAAATTGTATGCAAAACTGAGTATACAATTTGCGGACCTAACGCATAAACGAGCATTAATTGTGCAATTCTATGTAACCTTTTGATTTCAACATCAGCAAAAGGTGTAAATTCAACTGCTAAATCTTGAAAAATGGTACTAGCAATCCATAGCATCCAAGCGATTAAAATAGCCGAAAGAACTGAAATACCAACTGTGAGCCACTCTTCCGTTTGAATATATTGGGAAATGTCATTACCTGCAAAATATTCAGTATTAAAATTTAAAATAGTGTTTAATTCCATCTTATTTATACTGATATTATTACTATTAAGCAACTTCATCACAATAGCTAAAGCGGCTACCAGAATCGCGCCTACAGACAGAATCTTAAGGGTAATATGTAGAAAATAACTCATTTTTTGCAATCGTTTTAGTTTCATGTAAATCTCCCCCTTTTTTCTCGATTATACATAACAGAGCGATAGTATGTCAATAATTATTTAATGATAAACGTTAAATAATTAATAACTAGCATAAAAAAAGACTGAACAAAATTGCTCAGTCTTTCATTTTTATTCACTTTTTATTGAAGTAGATTGTTGAAGTGCAAAATGTGCCGGTTTTAATTTAATAAAAAGTAGTCCCATACCAGCTAAACAAATGACACTGGCTACAATAAATGGCATTTTCATACCAAATGCTTCGCTAAGTAAGCCGGAACAAAGTGGTGCAAATGCTGCTCCTAACCAACGTACAAAGTTATATGCCCCACTAGTGACACTTCTTGCATACGGCGAGTGCTCCATCACAGTTGTTGTAAACAAGGCGTTATTTATACCTAAGATTAAGCCGGAAATAACTATTAAACCAATATCAATGGCTGTATTATCAATAAATCCGAGTAATGCTAAGATAACAGCACACGCAAGTAACGATCCCTTTAATATTTGTTTACTATTAAAACGAAATTCTAATGCATGAGAAACTTTTGCAGAACCAAGAGCTAAGCATAGTCCCCAAGCAAAAAATACAAAACCTATTTGAATCGCTGATAAACCAAGAACGAGTGGTGAATAAGCTAAAATAGTGAAGAAGCAATAATAATAAAACATGCCACTAAATGCGATTTGTAGAAACGGGCGATATTTAAACAAATGTAACATCTGTTTTATAGCCACTTCATTTTTTTCAGTAGGTGCTTGAACAACTTTCTTCGGTTCTTTTACTTTGAATAAAATCAGTAAAAATGCGATAAAAATTAAGCAAGCTGTAGCAAAGAATGGATAGCGCCACGAAACATTTCCTAAAATCCCTCCTAATAAAGGTCCAAATGCCATTCCAAGACCCATAGAAGCTTCATAAATCCCAATCGCATGTCCTGGCGTCTCTGATAAAGCAATTAACATTGTCATCGCTGTAGCCATGAACATTGAATTACCAAAACCCCAGCCAGCACGAAAAATAGATAAAGCGCCAATTGTATCTGATAAACCACATAATAATGCAAAAATAGTTACGATAAATAGTCCGATAACGATTAATTTTTTGTCACCCAATTTACCTGCGACAATACCGATTGGAATCATCATAATCGCCATTGTAAAAATATAAGCAGTGAATAACATTTCAACTTGTGAATGGGATGCGCCAATACTTTCTGCAATAGAAGGTAAAAGTGGATCCACAACCCCAATCCCCATAAAAGCAAGCAAACTAGCTGCTGCTGTTATCCATTTCCCCGTGTTCATTTCCTTGTCTGTCATCATAATACAACTACACTTCCCTTTCCAAAATAAAACTCAACTATTATATTACGCTTGATAAATACCAATGTCAATATTTACATATATAATTTATTACATATATAAATATTTTACTTATTGATGTTTATCGCTTACAATAAGGTTAAATAGAATTTTAGAGGTGCTACTGTATGATACCAAATGTCTTAGAATATACTTTATTGCAAATGATTGCTCGTGAAGCCTCTAGCGGTTATGAACTAGCAAACCGGCTTCGGATTATGCAAAATACGCATCACAGCCAAATTTATCCTTCTTTATCTAAATTAGAAAAGGCTGGTTTTTTAGTTGTTCATAAGCATTCTCAAGATAAAAAGCCTGATAAAAAAGTTTATACCATCACACAATCCGGCTTAGACTCTCTGCTCGAATGGTCCGAAACGCCACTTAAAATTCCTGTTACAAGGGATGAATTTACAACAAAAGTGCAACTCGATTGGTTAAATAATGCCAGAACCAAAGGACTTATTGAAGAACGAGAAAGCTATTTAAAAGAACAATTAGGTTTAATTGAAGAAACACTAGATCATTTCGTTAATTTATTTGATTTAAAAACCAAACAAGACAAGCTAAAAAACATGTCTTATCAGGTCTATGCAAGACGATTAGATTTAATTCAAACCGAATTAAATTGGTGCGAAGAAATGTATAAAATATTATAAAAAACCGGCGAACTTAGTATTCGCCGGTTTTTACTATTTATAACTACCAGTTTCTAAGATTTTATTAGCCATCGCTACCACTTCTTCTTCTGGAGCTTCGATGCCTTCTAATGGGTAACGAATGCCCATTTCTTTCCACTTGTAAACGCCCATCGTATGGTATGGAAGTACATCCACTTGTTTTACATTTGGAAGAGTTTGAATAAATTCGTGTAGCTTTGTTAAATCTTCTGGATCATCTGTTTTAGTTGGAATTAGCACGTGTCTAATCCAAATTGGTTGCTCTTTATCTCGTAAATAGTGAGCAAAATCGATAATTGGTGCGTTGGATTTCGTAGTTAGTTTTAAATGTTTTTCTGGATTGATTTGTTTAATATCAAGTAAAATCAAATCTGTTACTTCCATCAAACGATCCAATTTCTCGATAAACTCCGGATCACGAGTGAAACAGCCACCACAAGAGTCGATAGTTGTATGCACTCCTGCTGCTTTACATAACGTGAAAAACTCGATTAGGAAATCTACTTGAAGTAATGGTTCACCGCCACTAACTGTAACACCACCACCTGATGCATCCCAAAACTCTTTATACTTAATCGCTTCGTTAAATACATCTTGGGCTGAGCGTTCTGTGCCTGTACCAATTTTCCAAGTATCAGGATTATGACAAAATTGACAACGAAGTAAACACCCCTGCATAAAAACAATAAAGCGGATACCTGGACCGTCTACTGTTCCCATTGTTTCTACTGAATGAACTCTTCCTAAAACCTCTGTCATAATTCTCCTCTTCCTTTCCTAAATAACAAGGATTGCTACTGGTGAGCAATCCTTGTCGAAGCGTTCTCGCCTAATTATTACATGGATTCGTGCATTGTACGGTGAATAACGTCTAATTGTTGTTCACGAGTTAGTTTGATAAAGTTAACGGCATATCCAGAAACACGGATAGTTAGTTGAGGGTATTCTTCTGGATGATCCATCGCATCAAGTAATGTATCACGATTGAATACATTGATGTTTAAGTGATGTCCCATTTTTGTGGAATAACCATCCAGCATTGCAACTAAGTTATTGATTTGTGATTCATCTTCGCGACCTAAAGCTTTAGGTACGATAGAGAATGTGTTAGAAATACCATCTTGACCATATTCGTAAGGAAGTTTAGCTACAGAAGATAGAGAAGCTAAAGCACCTTTAGTATCGCGGCCATGCATTGGATTCGCACCTGGTGCAAATGGTTCGCCTGCGCGACGTCCGTCTGGTGTGTTACCAGTTTTCTTACCATAAACCACGTTGGACGTGATTGTAAGAACAGAAGTTGTGTGTACTGCATCACGGTAAGTTTTATGTTTTCTAACTTTTGTCATAAATGTTTTTAGAAGTTCAACTGCAATCTCATCTACACGGTCATCATTGTTTCCGTATTTAGGATATTCGCCTTCGATTTCATAATCAACCACGATACCGTCTTCATCACGAATTGGACGAACAGTAGCATATTTAATAGCAGATAAGGAGTCAGCTGCAACGGAAAGTCCAGCAATACCAGTTGCCATTGTACGTAATACTTCTGTATCATGTAAAGCCATTTCAATACGTTCGTAAGCATATTTATCATGCATATAATGAATAACATTTAGTGTGTTAAGGTAAAGTTCTGCAATCCATTCCATCATTGCATCATATTTTTCCATTACTTCTTTGTAATCTAATACGTCGCCTTCCACTGGACGATAAGCAGGTCCAACTTGTGCTTTAGATTTTTCATCGACACCACCATTGATTGCATAAAGAAGAGTTTTAGCAAGGTTGGCACGAGCACCAAAGAATTGCATTTGTTTACCTACACGCATTGCGGATACACAACATGCGATTGCATAGTCATCTCCCCATTTAGGGCGCATAACATCGTCATTTTCATATTGAATAGCAGATGTTTTGATAGACATTTTTGCACAGAATTTCTTAAATCCTGATGGCAAATGAGTGGACCAAAGTACAGTTAAGTTTGGTTCTGGAGCAGGTCCTAAGTTATCTAATGTGTGTAAGAAACGGAAGGAGTTTTTCGTTACAAGTGGAACGCCTTCTTCTGTAATACCACCAATGGATTCAGTAACCCAAGTTGGATCTCCAGAGAATAATTCATTGTAATCTGGTGTACGAGCAAATTTTACAAGACGTAATTTCATGATGAAGTGGTCAACAATTTCTTGTGCTTCTTCTTCTGTAATTAGGCCATTGCGTAAATCACGTTCTACATAAATATCAAGGAATGTAGATGTACGTCCTAAGCTCATTGCAGCACCATTTTGTTCTTTAATTGCTGCTAAGTAACCAAGGTATAACCATTGGAATGCTTCTTGAGCAGTTTTAGCTGGACGCCCAAGATCGAAACCATGTTTTTCGCCTAGTACTTTTAATTCACCTAGAGCACGGATTTGTTCGTTAAGTTCTTCACGTTGACGAATAACATCATCACTCATAGTACGTAAACCTGTGTTATTTAAATCTTGTTTCTTTTGATTAATTAAGAAGTCAACTCCGTAAAGTGCAACACGACGGTAGTCACCAATAATACGTCCACGACCATAAGCATCTGGAAGACCAGTGATTACGCCTGATTTACGAGCCGCACGCATTTCTGCTGTGTAAGCATCGAATACACCTTGGTTATGCGTTTTGCGGTATTCAGAAAAAATATGGCTAATTTCCTCATCCACTTTAAAACCATAAGATTCAGCTGCAACTTCTGCCATACGGATTCCACCAAATGGTTGTAAAGCGCGTTTGAAAGGTACATCCGTTTGAACACCAACAACTTTTTCTAAGTCTTTGTTTAAATACCCTGGGTCATGTGAAGTGATAGTAGAAACGATTTTGGTATCCATATCCAGTACGCCACCGTTTTCACGTTCTTTTTTAGTTAGGTCCATTACTTGATCCCAAAGTTTTGTAGTTGCTTCGGTTGGGCCAACTAAGAATGTGTCGTCACCGTCATATAAGCGATAGTTTTTTAAGATAAAGTCACGTACATCTACTTCTTGTTGCCAGTTACCACCTGCGAATTCATACCATTGTTCAGTCATCATATAACCTCCATTTATTGTTCAATCTCGAGCGTGCTTTTTTGAGCAAACTAATTTACAAATAATCTACACTGTTATCATAACATATTCTCCAAAAAATGCTACAGTTTTGTGCAATATTTTTCAAACTTTTTTATGAATTTTTTGTGTCATCCCCTTTCAAAATCGCCAAAACTCCTTTTATAATGCGGATTAGCCACTTTATCATTATTCTAATTTTATTTTGATTTTAATTCTTTATTTTTACTGTATTACTTCAAATACCGAGTTCTGTTATGGTACAGATTTAGTTTTAGCTCTTTATATAAAACAGTTAGAAAACGCTTAATCTATTGCACGCCAATACCTTAACCATTTATATAGCGTTTTCATTGTTTTTCATGAAAATAGCTAAGTCGCTATTAAAACGGCGACTTAGCTATTTTTTTACCATAAATGTTTATTAGATGTTGTAACAGCAATTGCACCACTAGCAATTACTTCATCCACTTGCTTCGTTGTCTCAATTAATCCCCCAGCAATAACCGGAATGTGTAGCTTTTGGGTCATTTTTTTGACTTGTTCTGGAATGACCCCAGGCAAAAGTTCAATGCAATCAGGCTGTACTTTTTGAATTAGAGCCACGCCTTTATTATAAGCGCTAGAATCTATCATAAATAATCGCTGAATGGCAAGCATTTTATGTTGTTTTGCTTTCATAATAGCATTTCCTCTTGTAGAAATAATACCATCTGGGCAAATTTCTTTACATAAGAAATCAATTGCATAGTCATCATTTTTTAAACCATTGACTAAATCAGCGTGTAGCAAAACTTTTTTCCCGCCAGCTTGTGCAAATTTTACTAAAGCTTTAAGCTGAGCAACATGAGTCTCGAGCATCACCATATAAGTCAAATCAAGCTCTAGTATCTTTTCCATGTCTTTTTGATTATGTGCAGCTGGGATAATTGATTGACCAGAAAATGGTAACTCCAATTGTATTCCTCCTCTTTTACATGACACGTTTAAACATTTTTTCGAGTTCGTAAGTTGAATATTGAATAATAACTGGGCGACCATGAGGACAAGTGAATGGATCGCTCGCTTCTCTAAGTGTGTCAAGAAGGGCTTCCATATCTTGCATAGTTAAATAGTGATTAGCTTTTATTGATTTTTTACAACTCATCATAATTGCGGTATCTTCTCTTAATTTATGAATACTTATACTTGGTGCTGATAAGGCTTCATCGATAATTTCGCGAAGCATTTCCTCTTCTTGGTCTTTTGGAAACCATGTGGGATGTGCGCGAATAATAAAGCTATTTTGTCCGAAGTTTTCAAGAAAAACACCAACTTCTTCTAATTTCACTTTTTGTTCTTCAAGTCGAACATATTCGTCTGATGGAAATTCTAACACGATAGGCACGAGTAATTCTTGCAATTCTCGACTTACTTCTCCAATTTTTTCACGATAGAATTCATATTTAATCCGTTCTTGCGCGGCATGTTGATCGATAATATATAGACCATTTTCATTTTGAGCGAAAATATACGTCGCATGCATTTGTCCGATTGGATACATTTTCGGAATGCGTTCTTTTTGATTTTCTACTTGCTCAGGTTGTGTTTCCGGATTATAAGTAGGCATCGTTTCTAAAATAAAGTCATCTTCTTTTGGTACATTTTCATCAGATGCTACGTATTCAGGAATATTTGGTTTTGAAAAAAGTGTTGGCGGTTCTTTTGGCTGTCTGTTTTCTTCAAATGACATCTGAATTTGTTCGGATTTTTGCTGTTCTTTTTGTTTTTTCGAAACTTCTCCATCTGGAATTAATTGCAACTGATGAAATGCGTCTTTAATCATCTGACTAATAAGCTGGCCAAGTTCTTTTTCTTTACTTAATCGTACCTCAAGTTTTGCTGGATGAACATTGACATCTACAATAATTGGGTCCATTTCGATTTGCAGAACGATTATTGGAAAACGGCCAATTGGTAAAAGTGTATGATATCCTTCTTGTATTGCTTTTACTAGCGCGAAGTTTTTGATAAAACGGCCATTAATAATCGTTGAAATGTAATTACGGTTGGAACGGTTTACTTCAGGAAGCACAGCATAACCTGAAATTTTAAAATCAAGCGACTCTGCCTTGACTGGAATCGATTTTCTAGCGATAGACACACCATAAATAGCTGCGATTACTTGACGTAAATCACCATTTCCATTTGTTTGGAGCAAAGGTTTCCCGTTGTGCGAAAACCGGAAACTAATATCTGGATGGGCTAAAGCAAGACGATTTAAAATATCGGTTATATTTCCAAGTTCAGTTGGTAAGCTTTTTAAATATTTTAACCTTGCTGGAGTATTAAAGAACAATTGCGATACTTCGATTTGCGTGCCTTTTCTGGCATGACCGCTTTTTTGTTCGATGATTTTTCCGCCTTCAAGGGAGATAGTAGTTCCTTTTGTTTCACCTGTAGAAGTTTCTAAAGTTAAGTGAGATACGGACGCAATACTAGGAAGAGCTTCTCCGCGAAAACCTAAAGTGTGAACACGAAATAAATCCGCTTCGTTTTTAATTTTACTCGTAGCATGACGTAAAAAAGCTGTTGCAACATCTTCTTCTTCAATACCACTGCCGTTATCAATAATGGTAATCTTATTTAATCCCGCTTCTTCCACCAAAATATCGATTACTGTGCTCCCTGCATCAATCGCATTTTCGACCAATTCTTTAACAACAGAAGCAGGTCGTTCTACTACTTCTCCGGCAGCTATTTTATTGGATAAAGCATCGGTTAATTCTACTATATGTTTAGCCATTTAAATCCCGCCTTTTCTGTTTAATGAATTTTACTTTGGAGTTCGTATAATTTGTTCATCGCATCCATTGGCGTCATCTGCATAATATTCATTGCGGCAATTTCTTTTAATAATTTTGTTTCTTTAGAAGATCCTTTTTTCTCCGGTTCTACCGGGAACATTGATAGTTGCACTTCTTCATGAATTTCTTCTGGTTGTTTATCGTTCGTAATTATTATTTTTTTATCGTTACTTTCTAATTGTTCTAAAATGCAACTTGCTCGTTCAATCAAGGATTTAGGTAGTTCTGCTAACTCAGCAACATGAATACCATAACTTTTATCTGCTGGTCCTTCTTTAATTTTATGAAGGAATACCACTTTTCCATTTTCTTCAACAGCACTCACATGAATGTTTTGTAACCCACTTAATTCTTTCTCAAGATCTGTTAATTCATGGTAATGAGTAGAGAATAGTGTTTTAGCATGAACGTTTTCGTGAATATACTCGATAATTGCCTGAGCAAGCGCCATCCCATCATAAGTAGCAGTTCCACGACCGATTTCATCAAATAAAATCAAACTATCTTTTGTCGCATGGACAATAGCGTTTCTAGCTTCTAGCATTTCTACCATAAAGGTACTTTGACCAGCTATTAAATCGTCCGCTGCCCCTATTCTAGTGAAAATTTGGTCAAAAATTGGCAGAGTTGCTTCTTCGGCAGGAACAAAGCATCCAACTTGGGCACATATAGCTGTTAAAGCAACTTGACGCATATACGTACTTTTACCCGACATATTGGGACCAGTTATAAGCAAAATTTCTCTATTTCGATCTAAATCACAATCATTAGCGACATAGCTTTGCGCACCCATTACTTTTTCTACAACAGGATGGCGACCTTGTTTAACATGCAGGGAACCATCTTCACTTAAGGTAGGGCGAATGAAATGGTTTTTCTCACTAATATCTGCAAAACTTTGCAAACAATCGATTTCACTTACAGACTTCGCTAATTTTTGGAGGCGTTCTATGTAGTCTTTTACCATTTCGCGTACTTCTGTAAATAGTTGATATTCTAATTCCATACTTTTTTCTTCTGCATCTAAAATGAGTTTTTCTTTTTCTTTTAGCTCAGGGGTAATATAACGTTCTGCATTGGCCAGTGTTTGTTTGCGTTCATAACGGCCTTCTGGGAGCAGATGTGTATTCGCTCGGGTAACTTCAATATAGTAGCCAAATACGCGATTAAAGCCTACCTTCATCGTTTTGATGCCAGTTAATTCGCGCTCTTTACGCTCTAATTCTGCAATCCATGTTTTTCCGTTACGGCTAGCATCACGATAAGTATCAAGTTGGCTATTGTAACCGTCTTTTATAATCCCACCTTCGCGAATGGAAATTGGTGCTGCGTCGACTATTGCTTCTTCTAATTTTTCTGTTAGCTCTTCACAGGGATCTAATTGGTTAGCAAGTTCTGTTAAACTCTTACTATGCATTGATAATAAAGTCGCTCGGATACGAGGTATTTGGTATAACGAATTACGTAGTTGAATTAAATCACGCGCATTTACATTCCCATAAGCAACTCGGCCAGCAAGGCGTTCTAAGTCATAAACGTTTTTTAGGTTTTCTACTAATTCAAGACGTTCAAAAAAGTGGGCCATTAATTCACTGACATCATTTTGACGTTCGATAATTTGCTTACGGTCAATTAAAGGACGATCAATCCATTGTTTTAGCATTCTCCCACCCATAGCCGTTTGGGTGTTATCTAATAGCCACAGTAGCGTTCCTTGGCGTCCTTTACCTCGAATGGATTCTGCTAATTCTAAATTACGTTTCGAGTAGTAATCCATTTTCATATAGTTACTAGTTTCATAATGTACAGCTTGTTGCAGGTGACCTAAATCCCGCTTTTGGGTTTCTTTTAAGTAATGAAGTAATTTACCTATAGCTCGCTTTTCTGATAACGACATATGGCGCGTAACTAATTTTTCGTTTTCCGCTGGGATTGTATCTTCTTCATGAACAGAAAAAGTTAGCCCAAGTTGTTCTTTCATCACATCAGAAAGAACTTCTTTTTCTGATTCAGAAACAATTAACTCTCTGGTTGAAAGGGTTGTTAACTCATTAATTAAGCGGTCTTCACTAGCTTCAATTACCGTTGATTTTAATTCGCCAGTAGATAGATCAGAGTAAGCAAAACCGTATTCCTTTCCTTCATAACAGTAAAGTGACGCGATATAGTTATTTTCTTTCGCCTTTAAGCCTCGTTCATCCATGACAGTTCCAGGAGAAATTAACTGTACTACTTCTCGTTTTACCATGCCTTTCGTTGTTTTAGGATCTTCCACTTGCTCACAAATAGCTACTTTATATCCTTTTTCAATTAACGTATCAATGTAGCCGCTCGCTGAATGATAAGGAACTCCGCACATAGGGATTTTCTCTTTTGTTCCACCTTCACGGCCAGTTAATGTAATTTCTAAAATTTGAGAAGCATTCAAGGCATCCTCAAAAAACATTTCATAAAAATCTCCTAAACGGAAAAATAAGAAAGCATCTTGATATTTATCTTTGATTTCCAAGTACTGCTTAATCATCGGTGTATATTCTGTCATTATCTCATCATCCCTTACTTCATTTTCATCCTCTCATTATATCATAAAGTTTCATTTTCCCGCGACCTCAAAAGAAAAAAACTACCAGTAGTTTGGCAGTTTTCAATGGTTAATTTTCTTTTTCAAGCTCCGTTGTTACTTTTGTAGTTATCTCCGTTGTAATAGATTGTAAAAGATCGTTAGCGTCTTCTTGAGCGCGTCTGAATTCTGTTACAATCGGAAGCGAATCTATATCTGCGCGAACATTATCAATTTGATTCTCGGTTTGTTTCATCGCTTCGAGTTTTTGATAATGCTCTAAGTTTACTGCTTCTTTTTGAAGTAGCTTTATTTTAGAAACCTTTGCTGCTACTTTGGAATTCGCATTGATTCTTTCTTCGGCTAGACGGTAGAACGATACTTCTTCCGTTTGTTGCAGCGCATCACGAAGTTCGGTTGCTTTTTTCATAATTTCGTCTTTTGAAACTGTCACAATTACATCTCCATTCTTAATCAAAGGAAAATGGGTGGTCTTCATTGATGAGAATTCGGTCAATTTTTTGTGCTTTTCCGGTTGTTTCGTCTAAAGTGATTAGACAGCCAGATAAGACTGCTCGACCTGTTTTAGGGACTTCAAATCTTGTTGGCAAGGCTGTTTTAAAACGACGAATAACAGCTTCTTTTTCCATTCCAAGAATAGCGTCATATGGTCCTGTCATACCTGTATCGGTTAAATATGCTGTACCTTCTGGAAGAATGCGGTTATCAGAAGTTTGTACATGTGTGTGTGTACCAACTACCGCAGTAACCCGCCCATCTAAATACCAACCCATTGCTTCTTTTTCGCTAGTAGTTTCCGCATGAAAATCGACAAAAATTATATTTGTTCGTTTCTTTGCTTCTTCTATTAATGCGTCCATTTTGCGGAACGGATCGTCTAAATCTGCTAAAAAAGTTCGGCCTTGCATGTTGATAACGGCTATTTCATGTTGATTACTTTTTACAAAAACCATTCCTGTTCCAGGTGTTGTATCATCTGGGAAGTTTGCTGGGCGAACGAGATATTTAGCATCATCAATAAATTCAAAAATATCACGATTATCCCATGTATGATTACCTAGAGTTACGGCATTTGCACCAAGTTCCAGAAAATCCTTGTAAATCTTTTCTGTGATTCCTCTTCCACTTGCAGCATTTTCTCCATTTATAATCGTGATAGTAGGTTTATATTTTTTCTTTAATTGTGGTAAATATTCTGTAATGACGTCGCGACCGATTGAGCCAACAACGTCACCAATAAATAATAATTTCATTTCGTTATTCTCCGTTTCTATTACTTCTACGTTCTAATAATGCGACATCTCGAAAAACACCATTCATTTCACCTAGTTTTTCGTGGATGCATAAAGTTTGGAAGCCGTATGTATGATGAAGTGTAATACTTGCTTCATTTTCCGGAAAAATTAAAGATTGCAAAGTCCAGAAGCCGTTTTCTTCACTTGTTTGAATAATTGCTTGCATTAGTGCCTTTCCGATGCCTTTTCCACGAGCACTTTTTGCTATATAAATGCTTAACTCAGCTACCCCGCGATAAGCATGCATACTTGAAAATGGCAACAATGCCGCCCAACCAATCACTTGACCCTCCATTAAAACAACTAAGCGGCAAGTTTTTAAGTACTTCTCATCCCAAGCTTCAAAAGATAGCGTCTTTTCTTGAAAAGTAGCGTTTCCGGTCTCTATACCTTCTTGATGCACTCGAGCAACACCAGAATAATGTTCTTTTAGCATCGGCAAAATTTTCCACTCACTCAAAAAATCCGCCTCCCTTTTTTCATCTATCCTTTGATTATACCGTTCTTGATCAAGCTAGGCAACCGATTAAAAAAGATACATCGCAAAATAAATTTGCGATGTATCCTTTAACTATTATTTAGCATATTCAACTGCTCTTGTTTCACGAATGACGGTCACTTTGATATGACCAGGATAATCTAATTCCTCTTCAATTCGTTTTCTTATGTCACGAGCAAGTCGGTAGGAAGAAAGATCATCAATTGTATCTGGTTCAACGATGATGCGTACTTCACGCCCTGCTTGAATAGCATAAGATTTTTCTACACCATCGTAAGACTCAGAAATTTCTTCTAATTTTTCTAGACGACGGATGTAATTTTCAAGCGTTTCACTACGAGCTCCTGGTCTTGCAGCAGAAAGAGCATCTGCTGCTGCAACCAATACTGCGATAACAGAAGTAGCTTCTGTATCGCCATGATGGGAAGCAATACTATTGATTACCACATCATTTTCTTTGTATTTAGTAGCAAGTTCTACGCCGATTTCAACGTGACTTCCTTCAATTTCATGGTCAATTGCTTTTCCAATATCATGAAGTAGTCCGGCCCGTTTAGCAAGCGTAACATCTTCACCTAGTTCTCCTGCTAGAATTCCAGCAAGTTTCGAAACTTCGAGTGAGTGGTTAAGAACGTTTTGTCCATAACTAGTACGGTAACGCAAGCGGCCAAGAATTTTTATCAAATCAGGATGGATGGAATGAATTCCAACTTCAAATGTAGCTTGTTCCCCGACTTCACGAATGTGTTCGTCCACCTCTTTACGGGCTTTGTCCACCATTTCTTCAATTCGAGCTGGATGGATTCTTCCATCTTGAACAAGTTTTTCTAAGGCGATTCTAGCGATTTCACGTCGAATTGGATCAAATCCGGAAAGTATTACTGCTTCCGGGGTATCATCAATTATCAAATCAATCCCTGTTAGCGTTTCTAGCGTACGGATATTACGTCCTTCGCGGCCGATAATCCGTCCTTTCATCTCATCATTTGGTAAGGTAACAACAGATACCGTTGTTTCTGCCACATGATCAGCTGCACAACGCTGGATAGCTAATGAGAGAATATTCTTTGCTTTTTTATCCGACTCTTCCTTGGCCCGGTTTTCTGATTCTTTGACCATGATTGCTGTATCATGTGTTAATTCCTCTTCTACCTGGTTAAGGATGATAGATTTCGCTTCCTCTTTGCTGAGCGCAGAAATTCTTTCAAGTTCTGTCTGCTCCGCTTGAATCATCTCAGCTAGTTTGCTTTCTTTCTCTTCAATTTGTTGTTGACGTTTACTGATACTCTCCTCTTTTCTTTCAAGTGTAGCTTCTCGTTTACTTAAAGAAGTATCTTTACGGTCGAGGTTTTCCTCCCTTTGCAATAAGCGATTTTCTGCTTTCTGTGTCTCTGTTCTTCGCCCACGAAGTTCATTTTCGATTTCAGTACGTAACCTATGATTCTCTTCCTTCGCTTCAAGCAATGCTTCTTTTTTTGTAGTTTCTGCTTCTTTCTTTGCATCTTCTACAATTAATTCAGCAGTCCCCCTTGCAGCAGCCAGTTTTTTCTCTGTACTAGATTTAAAAATTAGAGAACCAACAACTAGACCGACGATTAAGAAAAGCAAACTGGAGATGATCGTGATTGCGATTGTCATCCTTACACCTCCTTTGCTATTCAATTTTCGTTATTGTTATGTCGGTGGCCAAAATTCTGGCACAAGTGTATTTTTCATCAACAACCGAGTGTTAATCTCCCCATTCAGTTGAAGCCGATTTTCAAAGGAAAAAACTTCCCCCTTGTCTCCCAGCAATATAAAATATACAACTTAATTTTATAGGTCAAAGCATACAATGTCAAGAAAAGGAATGAAATGACAGCTTATTTTCCTGAGTTTTTTTAAAATAGTAAAAAATACGTGATAGGAAGTAAATTCCCTATCACGTATTAGCTAGTTATTATTCATCATCAAGTAAACTTAGTGTCTCTTCGTTTTCGTCTAAAGGCTCTTTGTTAGTTCCATCAATTTCGTATTCTTCGCGAACGCGTTTAGAGATTTCGTCTCGGATGTCTGTGTGTTCTTTTAGATATTGTTTCGCATTTTCACGGCCTTGTCCGATACGTTCTTCTTTATAAGAATACCAAGAACCACTCTTGTTGATCACATCAACTTCAGCAGCCATATCAACAAGTTCACCTTCACGTGAAATACCTTCTCCGTACATAATATCCACTTCAGCGATACGGAACGGCGGCGCTACTTTATTTTTTACAACTTTTATTTTTGTTTTGTTACCCATTACATCAGTACCTTGTTTCAATTGTTCAGCACGTCTTACTTCTAAACGAACTGTAGAATAGAATTTAAGGGCACGACCACCAGGAGTGATTTCAGGATTACCAAACATAACACCAACTTTTTCACGAATTTGGTTGATGAAGATTGCAATCGTTTTCGATTTATTAATAACACCTGAAAGTTTTCTTAAAGCTTGGGACATTAAACGTGCTTGTAACCCAACGTGAGCATCTCCCATTTCGCCTTCAATTTCAGCGCGTGGTACAAGAGCTGCAACAGAGTCAATAACCAACATATCAACAGCGCCACTTCTAACTAGTGCTTCAGCGATTTCTAAAGCTTGTTCTCCTGTATCTGGTTGTGATAATAATAGTTCATCAATGTTAACTCCTAGATTCTTTGCATAAGCAGGATCTAAAGCATGCTCAGCGTCAATAAATGCTGCTGTTCCACCTTGCGCTTGGACTTCTGCAATCGCATGTAGTGCAACAGTTGTTTTACCAGAACTCTCAGGTCCGTACACTTCAATAATACGACCCCGCGGATACCCGCCAACTCCTAAAGCAATATCTAATGCTAATGAGCCACTAGAAATAGTAGATATATTTTGGTCTGAATGTTCCCCTAATTTCATAATGGAACCTTTACCAAATTGTTTTTCAATTTGTTTTAATGCTTGGTCTAATGCCGCTTGACGATCATTCACGTTGTTGCCTCCTTCATAATATTCTAATAGCTGTTTTTTTGCTTCTTCTCTCTTAAAAACAGTCAGAATGTTTTCCTAGAATTACTATAACGCATTTCAAAGCAAGAAGCAAGCAAAAAGCGAACGTTTATTCGTATTTTTTATTTTGTGTAAGCACCGGCTGCTTTCTTCCTCATTATAACGGGATTCTAAGCGTTCGTCTAATACTTTTTTATCGCTTATTTATATATTTTAACGCTACTTTTTTTATTTTCTATAAAGGAAAACTATCTATTTGTATCTAAAAATTGCTTAATCAATTGAAAGCCTTGTTTTACAGCACGGCGACGGTTGTGGTTTCGATCTCTACCATAAACAAACTGATAAGCTTCTGTTTCAAAACCAGCTACATGTAAACCAATCCAAATAGTTCCAGCCGGATGGTCTTCTAAGCTATCTGGGCCTGCAACACCGGTAAAACTAATACCTATATCAGTGTTACAAAGTCTACTGACATTATTCGCCATTTCTTTTGCACATTCTGCACTTACGACTCCGTTTTCTTTTATTATTTGAGGTGAGACTTCAAGAATAGATTGTTTTGTCTCTTCGCTGTATGTAACCATACCACCTTTAAAAATTTTAGAAATACCAGGAAAACGGGCAATTTCTGCTTGGAATAATCCAGCTGTAAAACTTTCAGCAGCGGAAATAGTAATATTTTTTTCAAGCAGCATCGCTGTTACTAATTCTGGTAAAGAAACTTCGCCATAACCGTATAAAAAAGCCCCGTCTCTGCGTAAAATTTCTTGTTCCGTTTCATTCACAAGGGCACTTGCTTCCTCTTTAGTCTTTGCAGTAGCTGTAATCCGCACAACTACTTCATTATCACCTGCATACGTAGCAATAGTAGGATTTACTTGAGCTAAAATCATATCGTTTAAATCTGCTGCTAGTTGCGATTCTCCAATACCGAAAAAGCGCATTATTTTAGACTCTAAAATATTTTTTTCAGCACTATCATTTGCGAGTAAAGGTTCAGCGTAACTCGAAAACATCGGTTTCATTTCTGAAGGTGGACCTGGAAGTAAGATATATGTATGCTTATTTTCTTTTAAGAACATTCCTGCAGCGAAACCATAATCATTATTTAATACAGTGGATCCTTCAATAATTACAGCCTGCAATTTATTATTTTCAGTCATTGTTCTATTTCTTGAAGCAAAATAATCCGTGATTTTGTTCATATGAAACGCATCTTCTACTAAGTTTTTCTGTAGATGTTCTGCTAAAATTTGTTTCGTAATATCGTCTTCTGTAGGACCTAATCCACCCGTGAAAATGAGAATATCACTGCGTTTTTCAGCAATTTCTATCACATCTTTTAAACGTTTAGGGTTGTCACCAACAACAGTGTGATGGTAGACATAAATCCCGTTAGCTGCTAACTCTTCTGAAATAAAAGCAGCATTAGAGTTCACGATTTGTCCTAGTAATAGTTCTGTTCCTACTGCAATAATTTCCGCGCTTGCCATCTTAATTCATCTCCAATTCGATTTTTTGTGTAGAAAAAAAGCACACAATTCGAGTACCTCTTTTTTCATATCAAACTTGTGGCTTAATAAAGCCAACAATATAGTACTTCTAATATGCGGATAAATAAATGAATCAGCTACGTACGAGAAGCTGAAACGCCCATATAACAAGTTTTTCTTACCTTCATTCTACCACTTAGAGCTAGCACAAAGTCAAGCAGTTTGCGATGGGGTATTAAACAAATACATATGCCAATATATAATACTATGCTACTATTAATTTATGAAAACTTAATCATATTGAAGGAGAACGATTATCTATTTTTGTACAAACGTAATGTTTTATAATGATGTACGATATTCCCTAGAGAACCAAATGAAGTCGAAAACGGTAATATAATATCTATAGAAAATAATAAATAATTCAAATTTTTATAGTTATTTTATTAGATCATTTAGGAGGAAGTCATGGATACTAAAAATCATATAGACGCCACCCTTATTTTTTTAGATTCAATAAAAGAGAGACCTGGTATGTATCTTAGCAATTATAATGTTTTTTCAAATGTTTCAGATTTTATTAATGGTTATATTTTGGCATTATATAGTATTGATAATAAAATATTTAATCTAAAAAACATCTCATTATGGTATGGTAGAAATTATTATCCGCAAGCCACAAATATTATCATATCCTCCAATATTCAAAATAAATACCCCACTAAAAATGATAATGAATTGATAGAAATATATATTGATTATCTAGTTGAATATTTTAACTCATTTAAAAAATAGCTTAATTGCACTCAACATTTACCAACCAAATAAAGAACCAAGTATTTCAAAAGTTGAAATACTTGGTTCTTTGTATGGTGTATATTTTCTCAGTAAGGTTCGTATATTGTTCATACTATATGGTCTACGCCAGTAATCGGCTTTATCAGTATCTTAAAGAAGGTATGCTTTCTTATTTACATAGAGCCTTTAAATACTCCACGATTTTTGTAGAAATAGTCTATTCCAGACCATACTGCAAAAAATGCACATACATATAAGAAAATTAAGTCGACGCGGATACCTGTCCAAGCAAATGGGAAATTATTTAATAACATAAGTGGAATTGCAATCATTTGTGTGAATGTTTTAATTTTCCCAAGTTGACCAGCTGCTAAAACTTCGCCACCTTCCACAAGAAGTAGACGCAGACCTGTTACAGCAAGTTCGCGACTGATGATTAAAATAACCACCCAAGATGGGGCAATATGCATTTCTACAAGAATAATAAATGCAGCTGCTACAAGTAGTTTATCTGCCATCGGATCTGCAAATTTACCGAAGTTTGTAATTAAATTATATTTACGTGCTAGATATCCATCGAACCAATCTGTAAGGGCAGCTACGATGAAAATAATAGTGGCTACTAAACTTGTAACCGGAATGGTCGAATCAAGCCAGGAGACACTTCCCCAGTCAAATGGCACAACACATAGAATGACAAAAATTGGTATCATAAAAATACGGATAACCGTTAATTTATTTGGTAAATTCATCTTTTTCTCCCCTTTTTACATTTAAATAGTATGTAATGATAAAAATGTTGGCGAAACCTAATGAGTAGATTTCGCCATATAAAACAAATTATTCTGCATCTGAGTTACTAGTAGTATCACTTGCTTCTAAATTAATAGTTAACACTTGTTTAACTAGCGTTGGAGCAAGTTCTAACGCTTTACCATTAATTTTAACTGTCGTAACAGGTGAATTTCCAATAACAATTGAAACTGTTTTGTTATCGCCTAAATCAATTTCAGCAGTAGGGTTGGACGTGGATAGCGTTACGTTTTGAATAGTGCTTCCATTTGCATCCGATACACCAATCCAAGAATCACCAGTTGCGCTAAGGGAAAGTGTCATTTTATCCGTGTTTTTTACTGTATAACTAGTTTCGTTTCCAGATGTTTCACCTTTAGTTACTTCCACTTCTTTCGCCGTGTCGTCTGTTTTTTTAGTTGTATCTGTTGCTTTTTTTTCATCAGTTGTAGTATCTTTTTTCTCCGTGTCTTTGCTTGTGTCTTTATTTTTTGTTGAATCTTCAACTTTTACAGTCGGATTGCTTGTATCAGTTTTTACTTTCTCAGAGGAAGTATCTTGTTTATTAAGCAAGAAAAACCAAATAATGAAAAGAATAAAAACAATAAATAAAGCAATAAGAATTTTTGGTAAAATATCAAAGAAACGATTACGAGAGTTAGCCTGATTGCCGACCGATTGGGCAGGCATAGGATTTCTTTTACTTTGTACACGAGTTGGCTCATTATTTACTACTTCTTGTTGCGGTGTTTCAGGAACCTCGCTTTCAAACTCATCAAAAAGTGTTGCACTATCTAGTCCAACTGCTTCTGCATATTGTTTAATAAATGCCCTTGCATAAAATTTTCCAGGCATTACAGCATAGTTTCCTTCTTCTATCGCAATTAAATAACGTTTTTGAATTTTCGTTATTTGTTGCAAGTCGTCTAAACTGAGTCCTTTTTCACGTCTAGCTTGTTTCAGTTTATCACCGAGTTCTGTCAAAATTAAACACCTACCATTATTTCAATTTTCCACTTTTTACTAAAATTACATAAGCCAACCGCCATTTAAGCGCAAAACTTCTCCAGTGATATAGCTTGCTTTTTTGCTTATTAAAAATTCTACAGTTTCTGCAATTTCTTCAGGTTTTGCAAAGCGTTTCAAGGGAATTTCCTCACGAAGTACTTCTTTTTCATCCGCTGAAAATTGGTCCATCATTTTCGTTTCTACCGCTCCTGGTGTCACTGCATTAACAGTTATTCCAGAAGGCCCTAATTCTTGACTTAGCGCACGGCAAAAGGCGATTTGAGCCCCTTTTACAGTGGAATAAACTACTTCCATTGATGCTCCGACTTCTCCCCATATAGAACTGATGAAAACAATCCTTCCTTGACTGCTTTTCATTAGCTTTGGAATGAAGATGCGAATTAAACGCATTGGCATAAACATGTGCACATTCCATAATTTTGTAGTTTCTATATCTGTTGTGTCCTGGAATAAAGCATAGTGAGAATGCCCCGCTGCATGGATAAATGCATCTACTTGAAAAACTTGCTTTTCCATTTCTGCCAAACTTGACGCATCATCGAAATCAGCTTGAATAAGAAATACATCTATTTTTTCAGCTTGTAGTAGTGGTAATAAATTCTCCACAGCTTGTTTATTTTGATGATAATGAAGATACAAGTTCCAGCCAGCTTTTGCAAGTGATATACAAATCGCTTGACCTATTTCTCCGCTAGCGCCAGTAATAAAAGCATATTTTATATCTTTATCCAAAAAAAGGCAACCCTTTCCAGTCTATTTCTTTTATGATAGCATGACTCTGGAATTTATGCTATTTTTTATACTAAAAAAGTAAAAAAAGACATAGAACATCTATTTTTCTGGAAGCAATTGGAAACTAGTAGTACGCTCTTCGATGTCTAGGTTTTTCACGAAATTATTTACTTCTTCTAATGTAACTGTTTCCATTAAAGGTAAAATATCAAATAAAGAAGCAGATTTCATTACATATTGACTAAATTGGTTGGCAATAAACTCTGGTGAATTAAGCGAGCGTAAAAATTGTCCAATACGTTTACGTTTTACTAATGCCAAATCCGCTTCATTTAAGCCGTTTTTAGCTGCTCTTTGAATAGCTTCAATGATTTTAGTTGTTTGCATGTCTGGGTCTTTTGCATCCCCACCAACAAGGACAAAGGAAAAACTGTCTTGCAGTGTATAATCATAACCAAAACTATCATCAATGATTCCTTCGTTGTATAATTCCAAATAAGTATCAGAGGTAGTACCAAAAAGCATTTCAAGCGCTACATCACCAATAATCTCTTGTTTAATAGCAGCTCGTCCTTCTAAAGACCCGATATCTTCCTTGATACCTACCATATTTTTAGCAATTTGTACTGGAAAATGAATTTTACGTTCTTTTAAAGCAACAGTTTTTGGTTCATCTGGAAAATGGCGTTTGATTGGAGCAGCCTCTTTGAAATCTTTTTTCGCTTGATTTGCACGAATTTGGTTCATCATTTCTTCCGGCTCTAGATTACCAACAACAAACAGCACCATATTGCTTGGATGATAAAAAGTATTATAGCAAAGGTACAGCAGGTCTTTATTAATTTCTGCAATTGATTCAACAGTTCCGGCAATATCAATTTTTACTGGATGGTTGTGATACATATTTTCAATTACACCAAAGTAAGCGCGAAAATCTGGATCATCATCATACATTCTGATTTCTTGAC
This sequence comes from Listeria farberi, assembly GCF_014229295.1. Classification (NCBI taxonomy): domain Bacteria; kingdom Bacillati; phylum Bacillota; class Bacilli; order Caryophanales; family Listeriaceae; genus Listeria; species Listeria farberi. Next base: position 1,166,999 of record NZ_JAARZL010000001.1, on the reverse strand, counting down.
CGATAATTCCTTTTTCTTTTTCAACTGTTTCTTCTGTAAAATATGGTTCTTGCACGAAATCGATTAATGTTTCTAAATTTTCTTCTACACGAGATGTACTTGAGAAAAGATAGGCAGTTTTTGTAAATGAAGTGAAGGCATTCGTAAAAGCACCTTTTTCACCGAATTTAAAAAATACATCGCCGTCTTCTTTTTCGAACATTTTGTGCTCTAAAAAATGAGCTATACCATCGGGTACTTTAGTGAATTCAGTTTCGCCAATTGGAACAAAATTATTGTCAATTGCACCGTAGTTAGTTGTAAAAACAGCATATGTCTTACTAAATCCTTGTTTTGGAAGAAGGTAGACTTGTAAACCATTAGACATTTTTTCATGAAATACAGCTTCTTTTACTTGTTCAAATGTGATTTTTTCCATGAAGTTCTTCTCCTCCCTTACTCAAGAAATATATTGTATCTGGCTTGATTTTATTAATAGCAGCAACTACTTCTTGTTTTGTGGCTTGTTTAATTTTTGTAATCCAATTTTCTAGGTCTAAGTTTGCTTCGCGTAAAACGTTATTATAAGCAAGTTCAATTAAACCTTGTGCTTGGTCATTCGTTTCAAGCAATTGATTAATGAGCATTTCTTTCGTTTGATTTAATTCATCTTCTGTGAAATCGCCTTGTTTCATTGCGACAATTTGCTCTTCAATAATGGTTAAAGCTTGTTTATAATTCACTTCATCAATTCCAGCTGAAATTATCATATAGCCTTTGAAAGAATCAATTCGACTGGAAGCATAATAGGCTAGACTTGCTTTTTCGCGAACATTGATAAAGATTTTGGAATTTGCAAACCCACCTAAAAGTCCATTAGCGAGTTGAAGAGAAACAAAATCATCATCTCCAAATAATGTTTCTGTTTGATAACCAAGCACTAGTTTACCTTGGTTAATTGCTTGTTTTTCATGGATGACACGAGTTTCTTTTGGTGCCTCTTTTGTATAGAAAACACCTTTTCGTTCTGGATGCGGTGAAAAAGCCATTTTTTCGATAAGCGGCATAACTTCTTCTTTTGTAACATCGCCGCAAATAAAAATTTCAATGACATCTTCTTTGATAAATTTCAAATAATATTCATATAAATCTTTTGCTGTAATCGCATCAACATCTTCTAAAACCCCTGCCGCCCCGTAGCGAAATTCATCGTCTCGGAACATTTCTTCAACTAGTCTTTTAGAAGCAAAACGAATTTTATCATCATAAATTCCTTCTAAGCTACTTTTTAGATTCTCTTTTTCACGGGCAACTATTTCTTCATCAAAAGCGCCATTTGTTGCATTTGGCTGAAATAGAGCTTGTTCGATAAAAGCAAATGCATCTTTTAAAATATTTTGTCCATCAGAGACATATTGGCCATCTATCATATCAAAAACGACAGTTAAAACATGTTCGTTTCCTTTTTTGGCTGTCGTAGTATAGAAATTTGCGCCATATAAGTTGGCTAACTGCTTTCTGAAAGCCGTTTGCGTTGGATATTTTTTACTGTTTGTTTCTAGCAAAATGGATAATAATGATCTTTTTGTGACTGTTTTTCTTTCTAATGGAGCGCGAAATTTAAAAACAATTTTATTAGATTTATATTTTTGGGTGGGAACGATTGTTAGTGCAACCGGGCCAACTTTTTCTTGAAATATTTTGTCTGTCATTATAATGCTCCTTTCAAGCAATGATCTCACTTTCCTATTGTATCCTAAGTTATTGCCACACACAATTTTCTAGCATAAAAAAACAGCCTAGAATAATATCTAGGCTGTGCTAATATTTTATTTTCCTTTAATGTAGTTAACGCCATCTGCTTTTGGAGCTTCGGATTTACCGATAAAGCCAACAAGTGCAAGGATTGTTAATACATAAGGCGCAATTTGTAAGTAAACGTCTGGAATATCTTTGAAAAATGGTAGTGAGCCCCCAGTAATTGCCAAACATTGCGCAAAACCAAAGAAAATTGCTGCTCCCATTGCTCCAAGTGGATTCCATTTACCAAAGATCATTGCTGCAAGAGCCATATAACCTTGACCGGAAATAGTTGCATGTCCGAAATCAAGCGTAAAGGATTGGGCATAAACCGCGCCACCTAGACCACCAAGAATACCAGAGATGATAACGCCTTGGTATCTCATCCAGCGTACTTTAATTCCCATTGTGTCAGCTGCAAGAGGATGTTCCCCTACAGATCGAAGACGAAGACCAAAGCGGGTTTTATAAATGATAAACCAAGATGCGATTGCAAACAGAATCGCCACATAACTCATCACCGGAATGTTTTTAAAGAAAATATCACCAATAACTGGAATATCACTTAAAACAGGAATATCCGGTTTACCAAAGTAATATTTAATTTGGTCAGTTTGGCCTTTATCATAAATTACTTTTACAAGGAATAAAGATAGACCAGTTGCTAAAAAGTTAATCGCTACACCACTGATTACGTGGTCAGCGCGAAAGTTAATTGTTGCAACGGCATGAACAAGTGAAAATAATCCCCCAACAAGCATCGCCGCAATAAGTGAAATCCAAGGAGTTAAATTGCCGAAAGTATCTTGGAAAGTAAGGTTAAAGACGATAGCAGAGAATGCTCCCATAACCATCATACCTTCTAGTCCAATATTAACCACACCGCCTCGTTCTGAATAAACGCCCCCGAGAGCAGTAAAAATTAGTGGGCCTGCCATAAGCAGTGTACTAGAAACAATTGTCGCTAAAATGGCTGTCATTCTGCTTTCGCCCCCTTCTTAAATTTTGCCATCGCCCAGCGGATAATGTAGCTGGATGCCACAAAGAAGATAATCAGAGCGATAATTACATTGACTAATTCGTTTGGAACGCCCGCAACTGCTGGCATGTTTAGTGCTCCGACTTTTAGAGCGCCAAACAAGATAGCAGAGAAGACAATCCCAATTGGAGAACTTCCTCCGAGTAATGCAACGGCAATACCGTCAAAACCAATCCCAGGAGAAGAAGTTAAGACATAAGCCGTTCCATATGTTCCGAGGCCTTCCATTACGCCACCTAGACCAGCGAGCGCTCCGGCAATAACCATAGAAAAAACAATTGTTTTCTTTACACTCATACCGGCATATTGCGATGCATTTTCGTTAAAACCAACTGCTTCGATTTCATAACCAAAAGTAGTTTTATTTAACATTAACCAAATAATAAGTGCAAAACCAAGGGCAATTAAAATCCCCCAATGTAGTGACGAATAATCTGTCATTGATTGCAATAATTCAGATTGTAAAGACGCAGACGCATGAATTTCTTGTGTTTTATCTAAACCGTCTGTAAGTAAATTTTGTACGACATAGTTGAAAATATACAGTGCTGTGTAATTAAGCATAATTGTTACAATAACTTCATTTACACGTAAAGTTGCTTTTAAAATACCTGGAATGAATGCCCAAAGTGCTCCAAAAACCATACCAGTAATAATCGCAAGTGGCAAATGAATCCATTTTGTTAAACCATCAAAGTTTACAGCGATGATGATAGAGCCTAACCACCCCATAAGCATTTGACCTTCTGCACCAATGTTGAAAAGTCCAGCTTTAAAGGCAACTGCAACAGATAGACCAACTAAAATGTAAGGTGTAGCTTGGCGGATTGTTTCACCAATATAGAAATTTTCTCCAACGACACCTTCTATAAGCGCTGAGTAACCAGCAATTGGGTCATATCCAAAAATAAGCATGATAATCGCACCGCAGATAAGTCCAAGAATAACGGCAGTAACTGGGATAACTAATGCTTGTAGTCGTTTAGACATGCTCTTTCTCCCCCATTTCCGCTTCCTGTTTGGATGAACCAGCCATCATCAGACCAAGTTCTTGCTCCGTTGTTTCTTTCGGATCAACAATAGCAACGATTTTCCCTTCGTAAATAACCGCAATACGGTCACTAACATTCATAATTTCATCTAATTCAAACGACATAAGTAAGACAGCTTTTCCATTATCTCGTTGTTCAATCAAGCGTCTATGAATGAATTCAATTGCACCAACATCTAGTCCACGTGTTGGTTGAGCCGCAATTAAGAAATCTGGATTACGGTGTATCTCCCTTGCAATAATCGCTTTTTGTTGGTTACCACCAGAAAGTGATTTTGCTGCTACGTATTCGCTACTTGCACGAACATCGTATTCTTCAATTAACTCACGTGCAAAGTCATACATTGCTTTATGATTTAAGAACCCTTTACTAGAAATAGGTTTCTTATAGTACGTTTGTAAAGCAATATTTTCTCCAAGTGACATCTCAAGTACTAAACCATGTTTATGACGATCTTCTGGAATATGTCCTAAACCAGCTTCTGTAATTTTACGTGGCTTTTTATTCTCAATGTGTTCACCATTTAGAAGAATGCTTCCACTTGTTACTTTAGAAAGACCTGCAATTGCAGAAATGAGTTCACTTTGACCATTACCATCGACCCCAGCAATTCCGACAATCTCGCCTGCTCGAACAGTCAAATTAAGTCCACGGACACTTTCGACACCACGGCTTTCTTTAACAACTAAATCTTTTACTTCTAAAACGTCTTTCCCAGGAGTTGCAGCGATTTTTTCTGTTGTAAAAACGACTTCACGACCAACCATTAAATTAGCTAAATCTTGCGGAGTTGTTTCTGGGACATTTACTGTACCCATGCCTTTACCACGGCGGATAACGGTTACCCGATCACAAACATCCATAATTTCTTTTAATTTATGTGTAATTAAAATAATTGATTTCCCTTCTTTAATAAGAGAACGCATGATTTGAATCAATTCTTTAATTTCTTGGGGCGTTAAAACAGCTGTTGGTTCATCAAAAATCAAGATATCAGCACCACGATACAGTGTTTTTAAGATTTCCACACGTTGTTGCATTCCGATAGAAATATCGCGGACAACAGCATTTGGATCAACTCGTAAACCATAACGGTCAGAGATTTCTTTAATTTCTTCTACTGCTTTTTTCTTTTCGATAACGCCGAATTTGCTTGGCTCTTTACCAAGGATAATGTTTTCTGCAACCGTAAATTTATCCACTAACATGAAATGCTGATGGACCATTCCGATTCCAAGCTCATTCGCTTTGTTCGGGCTATTAATATTTTCTTTCGTACCGCGAACACGAATTTCTCCACCATCTGGTTCATATAGACCAAACAAGACGTTCATTAGCGTAGATTTTCCTGCGCCATTCTCACCTAACAAAGCATGGATTTCGCCCTGCTTTAACTGTAAGGTGATGTTATCATTTGCTACAAATCCAGAGAATTCCTTCCTGATTCCTAACATTTCAATAACAAAGTCCACTTCTTCACTCCCCTTGTCGTCTAGTTCAAACTGGAAAAACAGCCACACGCGCGATTCTCTCGAAGGACGCCGCCTCTCCCCGTACTTCCTTCCAAAGAAGGTTCCGAGTTTTTTATCCGTTTGTTGTTCAATGACTTTTTCTCAAGCGCTTTGGTATGTTTCTAACTACATTTATTATACCAACTATGTACGAAACTCTGTCTTCATATTTTAAGCGATTAAAAAAGCCATCTCCTTATTTTATTTCTAAATGGCATTCATTGCAATCATAAATTCCAATATACCGATTATTTTCTTTGAGTAAAAGGGTTTACCTATCATATTAAAACGCTTACAAATTATTTTTTTATGAAAGTCGGTACAATTAATACCGACTTTCATAAAAGGTTTTACTTCGTTCATATTACTCAGTTTTTATAATTATAAAATCAAGGTTTTTCTGGAACTTTAATGTCCCCATCAACGATTTTTTGTTTGTATTCTTCTACCTTAGCTAAAACATCTTTAGAAATATTATCTTGATGCTCAGAAAGACCTACAGCATTTTTATCAAGACCATATTCAATTTTAGTTCCACCAGGGAAATCTCCAGCTTTAGTACGAGTTGCAAGGTCATCTACAGCGATATCAACGCGTTTGATTTCAGATGTAAGTGTTACATTGTAATCTTTGCCATCATTTGCTGTAACTTTTCCTTCGTCCCATTGGTCACGGTCAACACCGATTACCCAAACAGCACGGCTAGGATCTTTTTTCTTCAAGTTTTTAGCTTCTGCAAAGACACCATTACCAGTTCCGCCGGCAGCATGGAAAATCACATCAACTCCGCTTGAATACATGGAAGAAGCGATTTGTTGTCCTTTATCTGCTTTTGCGAAATCGTTTGCATATTGTACATCGATTGTTGCATCAGGATTAACAGCTTTTACACCAGCAGTGAAACCAGCTTCAAAACGGTCGATAACTGCTCCTTTTACCCCGCCAACAAATCCAACTTTATTTGATTTTGTTGTTAAGCCAGCTACAACGCCAACTAGGTAAGAACCATCATTATCTTTAAATCCAATACTTACTACATTATCACGGTCATCAATTGTGTCATCAACAATAGCGAATTGATTTTTAGGTTTTTGTTTAGAAACTTCTTCAATTGCATCTTTCAGTTTGTAACCAATTCCGTAAATCAAATCATAGTCGCTACGAACAGCAGTGTTTAAGTTTGTTTTGTAGTCTGCTTCAGAAGCTGATTGCAAATAGTTATAACCATCTGTACCTTTTTTCATGTCGTTAGCTTTACCGAATTTTTGTAAGCCTTCCCATGCTGATTGGTTAAACGAACGGTCATCAACGCCACCAGTATCTGTAACCATAGCTACTGTAAAATCTTTACTGCTCTTATCATCGCCACTTTTTTTATCGTCGCTGCTCGAACCACAAGCACCTAGGATAACGCCAGAAGCAATAATCATTGATAGTGCTAAAGCAAATGTACGCTTTTTCACCTTAAAACCCCTCCCGAGAGATATAATGTTAGTCAGAGCTTTCTGTCAAAACAAACATTCAGGCGCGTATTAAAAAATTATGTATGGTCCCTTTTTCGGAAAACGCACAAAAACATTTAACGTCTTCTCTAACTGTTCTTAATATAACATGGAAAATAAAATAAATAAATAACCAACTTCAGAAAATTTTAATGCAAATGAATTCAGAAAATTTAATTCTGTCGGAATCATTCGATTTCAAGCTTATCCTTAGGCAGAAGCGCGTTAACGTGAAAAAGCAAACAATCTAATTTATTTGCAATCCTTTTTTGTTCCCTTCATAATAAAAGCTAACGAAGAAAGGCGGGATGAAAATGACAAAAATAGGTTTTATCGGTTTTGGGAGTATGGCAACGTTAATCGCGACTAAATTGATTGAAACAAAAGTTTGTACTCCAGAGGAAATCATCCTTTACTCTAGTTCTGCAAACGACCATTTCAAGCAATTTTATGATAAATATCCTACAGCCGAATTAGCAGCCAATGAAGCTGAAGTTTTTACAAAAGCAGATCATAGTTTTATTTGTAAATTACCTTTAGCCGTTTTACCCCTTATTAAAGATTGTGAAGCTGTATTAACGGCAGACCGACATGTGATTTCAATTGCGGCCGGAGTTAGTACCTCTGACATTTTGGAAATCTCTCCTAATTTACAAGTAAGTAAATTAATACCTTCAATCACAACAGTAGTTGGTGTTGGAACTACCTTAATTTCACACGCAGATACTGTTTCGGAAACGAACAGCACTTGGTTAGAATCCGCCTTTGAAAATTTGGGGCATGTGATGACAATTCGAGAGGAAAATATTGATATTGCGAGTGACTTAACGAGTTCCTCCCCTGGCATTATAGCGGCTATTTTCGAACAATTCGTGGAAGCAGCTCTTCGCAGGTCAACTTTGTCAGATGCAGAAATTTTTCAAATGATTAATTTTGCTTTAGCTGGGACTTCTAAACTTTTAGTGGAGGAAGATTATACGTTTAGCGGCTTAATCGACCGTGTTGCTACAAAAGGCGGGATTACTGCTGAAGGCGTTGAACTTAGCAAAAGCAACTTACCTTCTTTCTTCGATGAATTACTTGACCGTACTCAAGGAAAATATGCTACAAGTAAAAAAGAAATTGAAGCTCAAAAACGAGATTTACTTTCTTAAAAAAGAGGTTGCGACCAAAATCGCAACCTCTTTTTATTTATTCTATATCTGGAGGAAGTTCCACATTGACTCGTCGTGGTTTACTACCTTCATGGGGTCCAACTACTCCTCTTTGTTCCATTTCATCAATTAATCTTGCTGCCCGGTTATAACCAATTCGGAATTTTCGTTGTAACATCGAAACGGAAGCTGTTTGCATTTCTACAACAAGTTCGACTGCTTCATGATAAAGCTCATCTGTTACTTCCCCTTCAACGTCAGGAATATCATCAGGAATCATTTCCTCGTTGTACTGCGCTTTTTGTTGTGAGATAACATAATTAACCACATCTTCCACTTCTCTATCCGACAAAAAGGCACCTTGAATACGAGTTGGCTTACTAGAGCCAACTGGAAGTAACAACATGTCTCCGCGACCTAGTAGTTTTTCCGCTCCGCCCATATCAAGAATTGTTCTTGAATCTATCGAGCTCGATACAGCAAATGCGATTCGAGAAGGGATATTCGCTTTAATGACTCCAGTAATTACATCCACAGATGGACGTTGAGTCGCGATAATCAAATGAATTCCCGCGGCACGTGCCATTTGTGCAAGTCGTGTAATTGCATCTTCTACATCGTTAGAAGCAACCATCATTAAGTCTGCTAATTCATCTACTATCACAACTATAAATGGTAATTCCGGTTGTTTTTCTTCGTTAAGTTCATTATGTTTTTTTACGTAATCATTATAGCCTTGCATATTTCGTGTGCCTGTATGCGAAAACAAATCATAACGACGCTCCATTTCAGCAACTACTTTTTGTAAAGCTTGAGCTGCCTTTTTCGGATTAGTAACAACTGGTGCTAGTAAATGCGGGATACCATTATAAACATTTAATTCAACCATTTTTGGATCAATCATCATCATTTTAACTTCATGCGGTTTAGCTCGAAGTAAAATGCTCGTAATAATACCATTAATACAAACAGATTTACCACTACCAGTTGCCCCGGCTACAAGTAAATGAGGCATTTTATCAAGGCTCGCCATCATCGCTTCACCTGAAATATCCCTACCTAGAGCAATTTGTAATTTTTCATCTGGATTATTTTTCGGATTATTTTCTAATACTTCCCGTAAAGAAACCATTGCTACATTTTGGTTTGCCACTTCAATACCAATTGCTGATTTACCAGGTATTGGCGCCTCAATTCGAATATCTTTCGCTGCTAAAGCAAGTGCAATATCATCACTTAAGGAAACAATTTTACTCACTTTGACTCCGACAGACGGTTGGACTTCATATTTCGTAACGGCTGGTCCAAGATGCACTTGAGTGATTTTAGCTTTCACTCCAAAACTCTCAAAGGTGTCTTCTAATTTTTTCGCATTAACTTTAATTTGGTCGTATTCTTTACTTTGATCAGTTACTTTGGCAGGTTCTAAAATATCCACTGACGGTAATTGATATATTTCATTTTCAAAAGATTCTTGTTGGAACATTTCTAAATCTTTTTCTTTTACTTGGGACTCTGTTTTTTCTTCTAGAGGAGCTTTTTCTTGTTCTACTTTAGAACTAAAATTCGAAATAATTGGCGGTGTTTTTTCTTCTTTTGAAGGATCAATCGGTTGACTTACCTCGATTACTTCATCCGCTTCTACTTCTACTAATTTTTCCGCTTTCTTTTTGTCTCGTTTAGCTTTTACTTCTTTACTTTTTTCTGTAGCAGCCTTTCCTTTTGAAAATAAGTAGCGAACAAATTCAGTAATTTTTGAGAAAAATTGGCGTACAGAAATACCTGATACGAGTGAAAAACCATAAATAATTAAAAGAATGGCGATAATATTAGTCCCCAGTCGGTCTAATAAGAAATAGGTAGCCGAAGTAATAACAGCTCCAATCATTCCTGCACCAACAAAACCTACTTGATTTGGTCTAAATAAATTTTCTAGCACTAATTTCCATGTACTGGAAACAATAGGCGCATTCGCACCTAAATTATGGATGATGAAATACATATGTATATATGTTAAAAATCCTAAAACTATTAGATAGACACCTACTAACCGTTTGTTAAAAAGCTGTGGTCTCTTTCTTCTGATTAGCATGTATCCGCCAAAAATAACAATTCCAGAAAGTAATACATAACTAAGAAGACCAACAAACAGTTCAGCTAAGGCAAAGAAACCTCTGCCAACAAAACCTAATTGTAAAATCCCGATTATTCCTATCGCTATCAAAATAGCGCCAGTTATTTCTAAACGAAAAGAAGCAGATTTTTTCTTTTTTGAACGTGTGGACGATTTCTTTCGCCCAGTCGTTTTTTTCTTTTGTGTCGCCATTTCAAGTCCCACCCATTCCTTTTTTGCTTGTTTTATTATAGCATATCTATTCATTCTGTCGCTCATACTCTAGCCCTATTATACAAACAAATGTTTCCTTTCGTCAAAAAACCACATATCTCAAGTAGGAGATATATGGTTTCTGCTTTGTTATAGGTGCGGAGTTTTCGTGTTCATCAGTTTTCCGCCGCGGACTTCTGACATGCTTCCCCCAACAGCTAAGAAGGCTTCTGGATCTATTTCATCCAGAATGGCTTTCACTTTTACTTCTTCAAATCTAGAGACGATAACGAAAACTACTTTTCTTACATCACCGGAATAGCCACCAGTTGCATCTAAGTATGTGACACCTTTTCCAAGCTGCTCCATAATTTCTGCGCCAATTTCCTCGTAATAACGACTAATAATAAAAGCACTTTTCGATTCATCTACACCTTGAATAACAATATCAATTACTTTATACGCTAAAAAGTATGTAATTAATGAATACATCGCTCGGTCCCAGTTGAACACAATTCCTGCAACGATAAAAATAACAATATTAATAAACATAATAATTTGCCCTGTTGAAAATGGTGTCCGTCCGTTGATGATAATAGAAATAATTTCTGTGCCATCTAGCGCCCCGCCATTACGAATAACAAGTCCTACTCCAAGTCCAAGCGTCATTCCACCAAAAACAGTCGCAAGTAGTAAATCATCTGTCACAGGATCCATATCATGTAAGACGAGCGTGACAATCGACATAACTGCAATTCCGTACAAAGTAAACAGTGCAAAAACTTTTCCGATTTTCCGGTAACCAATAATGAAAAATGGAATATTAAGTACAAAAGTTAAAACCCCTAAAGGTAGCGGTGTTAACTGAGAAATAATAATGGAAATACCAACGACTCCACCATCTAAAATTCGGTTATTTACAAGGAAAAGTTCTAATCCTACCCCCATTAAAATCGCCCCAAAGGTAATCATTAGAAATTTATAAACAAACCACTTCAATCTTTTTCTGCGTTCTTGTTTTACTTTTTTTAAAGCTAGTTCTTCCATAAACGATTCATTTATTTGCACATAGCTCACGCCCAATCCTTACTTCATTCTTTATTTTAGGCAATGAAAACATGAATAGTTTTCATTAACAAAATTTTCGCTTCATATTTAATAAGTATACCATAGCTGTTTTGTACTTGTACATATAGTTAACTATAAGAAGTATTTATTTTGCGGTTCGGTTACTTGCCAGTCTTAATTTGCTATAGTATAGTATTAATGCGCAAACTTGTGGAGAATTTTTCTTACACATGAAATACATTTTGAAGGGTGATAAGATTATGAGTGACTATCAAGTGTTGTTATATTACAAATACACAACGATTGATGATCCAGAGACTTTTGCAAAAGAGCATCTTGCTGCTTGCAAAGAAATGGAGTTAAAAGGTCGAATTTTGGTGGCTACTGAAGGGATTAATGGCACCGTTTCGGGAACAGTAGAAGCAACAAACAAATATATGGATTATATGGCAAATGACGCTCGCTTCGCTGATATGGTATTTAAAATTGACGCGGCTGATTCCCATGCTTTCAAAAAAATGCATGTCAGACCTCGTGCTGAAATTGTTAGTTTAAGTTTAGAAGAAGATGTTAATCCACTTGAAATTACAGGGAATTACTTAGAACCTGCCGAATTTCGTGAAGCACTACTAGACGAGGATACGGTTATTTTAGATGCTCGGAATGATTATGAATTTGATATCGGTCATTTCCGCGGTGCAGTTCGTCCAGACATTCAGAACTTCCGTGAACTACCAGGCTGGATTGAAGATAATCGTGAGCAACTTGCTGACAAAAAAATTGTCACTTATTGTACTGGCGGCATTCGCTGCGAGAAATTTTCCGGTTGGTTGAAAACAGCTGGATTTGATGATGTGAGTCAACTTCACGGTGGGATTGCCACTTATGGTAAAAATGAAGAAACAAAAGGTGAGCTTTGGGACGGTCAAATGTATGTCTTTGATGAAAGAATCGCCGTTCCGATTAACCAAGTAAACCCTACTATTGTCGGAAAAGATTACTTTGATGGTACACCTTGCGAACGTTATATCAATTGTGCAAATCCATATTGTAATAAACAAATCCTAGCTTCCGTCGAAAATGAAGAAAAATATTTGCGCAGTTGTTCGCATGAGTGCCGCGTTCACCCAGCAAATCTTTATACGAAAGATTTATCTAAAGAAGAATTTACTGAACGCCTTCAAGTAATTGGTGAAACTTCGCCAGAAATGGTTCAATAAGCATAAAAACCAGCTTTGCTAAATAAATAGCAGCTGGTTTTTTATTTTCTATTTGCAAGTTGAACCATATCAATTCCTCGTAATTTACCCCACTCAGCTAGTTCTCCACTTATGATTATAGAGGTTTCTTTTAGCTCCCTAATATTTTTCGCATTTGCTAACACGAATAAACCACGTAATTGTTCTTTCCAGAATTCTAATTTTTCAATGGTTTTTAAGACGCCATCTTTTTTGAGTGAATAAATTACTTGTCCAGCCATGCCAACGCTATCTGCTCCGAGCGCTAATGCTTTCACGATATCTAATGGATTTCTGATACCGCCAGATGCTAAATAAGCGATTTTTGGAGCATCTCTGTGTTGCATGTCTAGTAAAGCTTGTCCAGTAGAAACGCCCCAGTCAAGCAAAAAGTCATAAGCTTGATCTCGGCGGCGGTCATTTTCAATTTTAGCAAAATTTGTCCCACCTTTTCCAGCCAGATCTACTGTTTGAACGCCGATATCAGCAAGCGTTTTTACTGTTTCTCGTGTCATTCCGAAACCAACTTCCTTTACGACAACTGGTACTGGAGAGAGTTTGACATACTCTTCTATTCTAGTTAACCAGTGACTGAAAGACCGGTCTCCCTCTTGCATAACTAATTCTTGTGCTGGATTAATATGAATTTGGAGAGCGTTTGCCTCTAACATATCGATTGCTCGAAGTCCATCTTGAATGGCTACTTCTGGACTAATGTTTGATAGAATCACCCCGTTTGGATTGGTTTCTCTAACAATTTTATATGTATCTATTAGCGAACTATTTTTTAAAGCTGCAGATTGTGAACCAACGGCCATTGGAATAGCTACTTCACGCGCTATTTCGGCAAGTTCGGCATTAATTTTTTTCGTGTGCCGACTTCCTCCTGTCATTGCATTAATATAGAACGGGAATGGAACTGTGGTCCCCAAAATAGTAGTTTTTAAATCAATATCTTTCACGTTATAGCGCGGTAGAGAAGTTCCAATCAGTTGCAAATCCTCTAAACTAGACGGCGCTAATTGCTCATTTTGTTTTACCCCAAGAGCAACGTGTTCATCTTTTCGACGTTCTCTTAATAAGTCATCGTTCTTCTGCATATATTAATCCTCCAAATTTCTTTTCACCTCAAGCAAACGTTAAAACTTGTTTAAAAATCGTTTCTTTTTCTTCTAGAGTTGGCTGATATACTTCTCCTTCAAAAAATAAAATCAGCCCATGAAATGTTTGAATATCATCTTCACAATCCTCGCAGTACTCTACTTCTTCTTCATTCCAAGCTGCTAACAAACAATCTTTTTTTGTTTGATGTTTGGGATAATTTTGCAGTAATGCTTCTGCTAGTTCTTGGTACTTCAGAAAAGCTGCTTCTTTACTCGAAAAAGAGAATTCCTCTTGAATAGATGTTTCCCACTCTTCGAAAAACCACCAAGGCTCGTATTCTCCTTTCGTTAGATAGACATTCCATTTTGTCATATCAAAAACTCCCAACAGTAAATATAATACACTTATTATAGCATAAGCTTTCCTGAAATACTGGAATGCAAATTTTTGAAAGTAACACCAAAAAAAGATACACTAGTAGTAAGGAAAAATAAAAGGAGTTGGTTTCGCCATGGCTAGAGATACAGCGATTTTGAGAGTAACTGGATTTGTGCAAGGTGTTGGATTTCGTTACACAACCAAACACGTCGCTTACAAATATGATATTAGTGGAACAGTGAAAAATTTAGAGGATGGTTCCGTAGAAATCCATGCAATTGCGGAAGAAGAAAACTTAAATAAATTCATTGATGCTATTAAGAAAGGCCCTTCACCTGGTTGTCGTATCGAACATGTTTATATATACAAAGGCGCCCCTGTAGAAGAACGAAAAACATTTGATATCGTTTACTAAAATCCCAAAATTAGTAGTTGTGCTATCGCTCTTTTTGCATTATAGTTAATGAGTATTAAAACATTGAAAGGAGCGACTGCGTGGCATGATTTCCATTTTGCAAATTTTACTTGAACCAGAATTCATTTCACTCACAGTGACGTTTTTATTAATGTTGACGATTTTCAGTTATTGGTCAGCAATTACGTTATTAAAACCGAAAATGGTGCTACCCGCTGACGCTACCTGCTTAAAGCCAGTTAAGACTTTACTTCGAGCATGTTTTGTTAGAACCTCACCTAATTTTGTTATTAATTGGTTGGCTATAACTCGGAAATGTAGCGCTATTACTGATGATGAAGACAGTTTTTCATTTTCCAACAGATGAAATAATTATTTTACTATTTAGGAGGAAAATGAAACATTGAAAAAGAAAAATATTATTTTAATTAGCGTTTTACTTGGTGCTTTACTATTACTTACAGGTTGTAGTTTGGATCCATCACAAAATACAGATGGTTTTTTCAGTACCTACCTTATTCAACCATTTACTAGCTTTATTATGTTCGTTGCATCGTTTGTAGGCGATAATTATGGAGTCGCGATTATTATTACAACTTTACTTATTCGCGCACTAATTATGCCACTAAACTTACGTACTGCTAAAGCGCAAATGGGTATGCAATCCAAAATGGCTGTTGCTAAACCAGAAATTGATGAAATTCAAGCTCGTTTAAAACGTGCTACATCGAAAGAGGAACAAGCAAATATCCAAAAAGAAATGATGGCTGTTTATTCCAAGTATAATATCAATCCAATGCAAATGGGTTGTTTGCCATTACTTATTCAAATGCCGATTCTGATGGCGTTTTATTATGCTATTCGCGGCTCTTCCGAAATCGCTAGCCATACATTTTTGTGGTTTAACTTAGGTTCACCTGATATGGTTCTTGCGATAATCGCTGGGCTTGTCTACCTAGCACAATATTTTGTTTCGATGATTGGCTATTCACCTGAACAAAAGAAACAAATGAAAATTATCGGCTTAATGTCACCTATTATGATTTTATTTGTCTCCTTCACAGCTCCTTCTGCTCTAGCTTTATACTGGGCTGTCGGCGGGCTCTTCTTAGCTGGCCAAACATTACTAACGAAAAAACTGTATATGAATAAACATCCAGAAATTAAAGTAATGGAACAAGAAGAAAAAGAATTCGAGCAAATCGTGGAAGAACAAAAGAAAGAAAAATAAAAAAAACCCGCAACCTCGTCATAAGGTTGCGGGTTTTCTATTTGGATTTTGGTTCAATGTAAGGAAGTGTAATTTTAATCGTTGTACCTTTATCTGGTTCACTAACCGCATTAATCGTTCCTAAATATCCCTCGACTAATTGTTTAGCAATCGCAAGTCCGAGACCATTACCACCTTTCTCGCGACTTCTAGCTTTATCTACACGATAAAAACGATTAAATATCTTATCAATCTCTTCCTGTGAGATACCTTCCCCGTAATCACGCACATCAATATGGATTTGCTTTTGCTCTTTATAGACATGCATATCCACTTCCGTTCCATCACCTGAATATTTCACGGCATTATCCATAATAATAATTAAAATCTGCTCTAAATGATTGTGCTGAATAAGCGCTCGTAAATCAGTATCATCTTCTTTTAAACTAAAAGTGAAATTTTCATACATCACTTCAAAATTACGCCTTACTTGCTCTACTGTTGCATTTACATCCGTAATTTGTAATTCTTTCGTTTGCGAAATCTGTTCTGCTCTTGATAAATCGAGCATTTCTTGTACTAATTTTTTCATACGTTCTAATTCCGTTAAAGAAGCATTTAGCGATTCATCCAGTACCGCAGGGTCATCTTTTCCCCACCGAGTTAGTAATTTCAAGTGCCCTTCCATGATTTGAACTGGCGTCCGAAGTTCATGAGAAGCATCTTCAACGAATTGCTTTTGCTGTTCAAAACTAGTTTCGATTCGGGTCATCATATCATTAAAAACAACGGTCAATTCGCCAATTTCATCTCTGGAATTCGTTTTCGTTTCGATTCGTTTTTGAAAACCATTTTTACGAATATCATTCATAGTTCGAGCTAGACGAGTTAGTGGGTTTAAGAAATTTTGTGCTAGTAAGTAGCCGAGCATCCCACTAATAAAGAGCGCCACTGCCCCAAGTAAGATCATCGTAACTAAAAGCCGGTCCATCATCCGATTATAAGAAGTAAGCGGATTTACCACCTGTGCATAGCCAATAACAGTCGTATTATCATCTGCTACAATCGGCATTTGCGCCGTCATCATCTTCTGCCCATCGATTGTTGGTTTGTTCATTATAAACTTATCTGTCCCGCTAACAAAATACTGTGAAAAATCAATGCTAGTAATATCTTGATTTCTTGAAAAATAATATTTATTAATAAAATGCCCATCTTTATCATATAAATTAATCACTTGATCTTGGAGTTTGCGGTTAACGGTTTTATCATTATTGAATAAATATTTAATTTCCTCATTATCACTCAGATCTTGATTCGTTAATGTACTTGTTGTTGCTAGAAGCAGTTCTTTTACTTCTGGTTCTTCTTCATTTAGCAACATTTGCCCAATTCCTTGGTAAATGGCATAGGAAAATAAGAAAAAGGTTAGAAAAATTGCTGCACTAGCTCCAAAAGTCCATTTAAATTTCAAAGAACGACTTTTTAAGGAAAATGGGCTAGTCGTCATGTACGCATCACATACCCTGTCCCGCGAACTGTTTGGATGTAACTTTCTTCGTCAGGATGATCAATTTTATTTCGCAAGTAACGAACATACACATCTACTACATTCGTTTCTACTTCCGTTTCGTAACCCCATACTTTGTTGAGTAATACTTCTCGAGTAAGAACGATATTGACATTTTCCATTAAAGTAAGTAGTAGTTCATACTCGCGTTTTGTTAAATCAATAATTTCTTCATCGCGTTTTACAATCCGATTTTCTTTTTCAACGATTAAGTTGCGGTATTGTAGCGTTGTTTGTTTAGCTGATTGTTCTGCATTTTCTACCCGGCGTAACAACGAACGCAGACGTGCAAGTAATTCTTCAATCGCAAATGGTTTAACGATATAATCATCTGCTCCATGATCCAGTCCAGATACACGATCAATCACAGAGTCACGTGCGGTTATCATAATAATGGGTGTTTGTTTCACTTGACGTACACGACGACAAACTTCTACACCATTTAAATGTGGCAACATTAGATCGAGTAAAATAGCGTCCCATTCTTCATTTAGTGCGAGTTCCAGTCCAGCACGTCCATCATTAGCGACCGCTGTTTCATAGTTTTCATGCTGAAGTTCTAGTTCAATAAAGCGCGCTAAGTTCTTTTCATCTTCTACGATTAATATTCTATTCATTTGGCCTAACCCTCTCTTTCGGTCATTACACTACATTCCTATTACTATTGTAACGAACTTTAGCTCAAAAACAACTAATAACAGCGCATAAATAGATATTTTCACTATTTTTTAGCACTTTACCATGATTTACTAATTCAAATCTCATAAAAAAGGCACCCACTCATTAAAGTGGATGCCTTATCTTTCATCAATCTTCTACTTCTGGCCATTCTGTATGGAATACACCTGGTTTGTCAACTCTTTCATACGTATGAGCGCCAAAGTAGTCGCGTTGAGCTTGAATTAGATTTGCAGATAATACTTCAGAACGATAGCTATCATAATAGCTGATTGCTGCAGTAAATGTTGGTACTGGAATACCAGCTTTGACTGCTTCTGCAACAACTGTACGTAGATCGCCTTGGTAGTTATGGGCAATATCTTTGAAATAGGGATCTAGTAGTAAGTTTTTAAGGTTTTTATCTTTGTTATATGCATCAGTAATTTTTTGTAAGAAACGAGCACGGATAATACAACCAGCGCGGAAAATTTTCGCGATTTCGCCGTATTGTAAGTCCCAATCGTTTTCTTCGCTAGCTGCTCTCATTTGTGCAAAACCTTGTGCATAAGATGCGATTTTGCTGAAGTAAAGCGCGCGACGAACAGACTCAACAAATTCTTTCTTGTCGCCTTCAAAACGATAATTAGATGGTCCAGATAAAACAGTACTTGCATAAACGCGTTCATCTTTAAGTGCAGAGATGTAACGAGCAAATACAGATTCGGTAATTAAGGAAAGTGGAACGCCTAAGTCAAGTGCGCTTTGGCTAGTCCATTTACCAGTTCCTTTTTGTCCAGCTTTATCAAGAATAACGTCGACAATTGGTTTGCCTGTTTCTTCGTCTTTTACTTTTAGAATATTTTTAGTGATTTCGATTAAATAGCTATCTAATTCCCCGTTATTCCATTCTTCAAATACGTCAGCAAGTTCATCATGGCTTAATCCGCCAATTTCTTTCAAAATAGTGTAAGCTTCTGCGATTAATTGCATATCGCCGTATTCGATACCATTATGCACCATTTTAACGTAATGTCCGGCACCATCTGGACCAATATAAGTCACACACGGTTCCCCGTCTGCTACTGCAGCAATTTCACGTAAAATAGGTGCTACCAGGTCATATGCCTTACGTTGACCACCTGGCATGATAGAAGGACCTTTCAGCGCGCCCTCTTCTCCGCCTGATACACCAGTTCCGATGAAGTTAAATCCTTCTTCACTAAGTTCTTTGTTACGACGAATCGTATCTTTGAAGAAAGCATTACCGCCATCAATTAAAATATCGCCTTCATTTAAGAAAGGTTTAACTGCTTCAATCATCATATCTGTAGCATCGCCAGCTTTTACCATAATAAGGATACGGCGAGGCACTTCAAGAGATTCGACAAATTCCTCTAAACTATAAGTTGGTACTAATTTTTTGTCCGCATTTTCTTCCATAACTGCTTTCGTTTTTTCAGTCGAGCGGTTAAAGATAGATACTGTATGACCGCGGCTTTCAATGTTTAGAGCCAAGTTCCGACCCATAACGCCCATTCCTATAACGCCAATTTCTTGTTTTGCCATTTTGCACTTCTTCCTTTCCGGTTTATTAAGGCAGAAAAATCTGTCTTACTTCAACATGACACATAAAAGTATCAACATCATTTACTATATCAAAGAATTGCTTCTTGGACAATGAATCAATCCGAATTATTTGACTTTTTTTCACTAATTTAGTTTTCTGAAGAGAATTTTCTCATTTTTTGCGGATTCAGCTAAGTCAATGATGAGTTGTGTAAGTTTTTCTAACTGTTTTACGGAAATAGTTTCTTTTTCTGAGTGTGCATTTTCATATCCTGCTGATAAGAGCATGGTTGGAATGCCTTTTTCATTTAGCACGTTCGCATCTGTCCCACCCTCTAAAAAGATTTCCCTCACTTGTAATGATTGTTTTCCAGCTGCTTTTTGAAAAATATTCATTAGCGGATGCTTGGAGCGAATTTGGTACCCTTCATAAATTAATTTTGTATCATTCGACAAGAGAGCACCGTATTTCTCACAAGTTTGCGCAAACCGTTCTCTAATGAGTTGAATATGTAAAAGTGCTTTACGAAAGCTTGCCGCTGAGGTGAAAAGAACTTCTAATTGAGCATCTTGTTGATTTTCATCATTTATCCCACCAGAAAAAGACTGAATTTCCCACTTGTTTTCGCGGTCAATTCTGCCTGGTCGTGTGGCATGTAACGCCATTCTAGCTATAGAAATCGGCGACATTTGAGCGGCATCAGAACTTGAGATAGTAAATTCTAATGCAACTAATGTATTTGCTTGAAGTTGGTAATTTCCGACTTCACCTGGTGCATCTAAACAGTAACCGTATGCTGCTGTAATTTTTTCTTCTGGAAATAATCGCATTCCAATCATGCCAAGTTCTTCTTTCGCCGTAAAAATAAATTCGATTTCCCCATGAGGCGTTTGTTCTACACAAAAATAATCAATAGCCGCTAACATAGCTGCTACTGCTGCTTTATCATCCGCACCTAATGAAGTGCCTTCCCCTGCCGTAAATATATCCTGCTCCACTTGAAAAACTGGTGCTATCGCATTCGGATGGGTATCTACATGACTACAGAAAAAAAGCGTTGGGAATTTCTCTTTAGTAGCAGGAATTCGCGCAATTAAACCATAATTTTCATCCAAACTATATTCGATGTTTAATTTCGCTAGATGTTTTTTTATATATGTTAAAATGGCTGTTTCATTTCCAGAAACAGATGGAATTTGGATTAATTCAGTAAAATATTTTTTTACATTGGATATCAACATTTTTTCACCTACATTCTTCCTATTTGCTTAAAAAATAAATAAACCACTTGAAATTTACTGTAATTATAAGTAAGATGGATATATCTGAAATGCTTTATGAGAGGAGTTTTCTTCCGCAATGACTAATAAAAAAGTAGTTCGCGTTGTCGTTATTTTAATGTTAATCGCGATTGTATTATCAAGTGTTTTAACCGGGGTATTAATGTTTTTATAAATATCCGACGTCTGGGCCGATTCGGTTCAGACTTTTTTTATTTTTCTCCTCAAAAAAAGAGCAGCACCCGAAAGTACTACCCAAGACATCTAGGGAGTTTAGGGGTATGGATCTAGATGTACTAAACAATACCCGCTAAACCTAGATTAAAACATTTTTAATACAATGCTGTATTTTCTTTAGAAATTTTTTCGACATTGGCTTTAATTGCTTGTAAGAATTTACCAGCTAGTAAGCCGTCTAAAATACGGTGATCGATGGATAGACATAGGTTCACCATATCTCGTACAGCAATCATGTCGTCAATAATGACAGGACGTTTAACAATCGATTCCACTTGAAGAATTGCTGCTTGGGGATGATTAATAATGCCCATTGATTGAACAGAGCCAAATGAACCTGTACTATTTACAGTGAAAGTACCGCCTTCCATATCGACTTGACTTAGTTTACCAATACGCGCTTTTCCAGCAAGTTCACTTATTTCGCGAGCAATGCCTTTAATGGATTTTTCGTCTGCATTTTTAATAACTGGAACATACAATAAATCGCCAGCTGCGATAGCTATCGAAATATTAATATTCGCATGTTCGATAATTTTATCGCCTGCCCACGTGCTATTAAGTTGCGGGAATTCTTTCAAGGCTTGCGCAACGGCTTTAATGAAAAAGGCAAAATAGGTTAACGAATAACCTTCTTCTTTTTTAAAGCTATCTTTAACTGCATTACGGTAACGAACAAGGCCAGTTGCATCTACTTCCACCATCATCCAAGCATGCGGAATTTCTTGTTTACTTACGCTCATATGTTTAGCAATGGCTTTTCTTACGCCATTGATTGGGATTTCTTTATCGCCAGCTGCAGAACGAACAGGTGCAGCAGTTGGTGCTTTTTCTTGTGCTCTGTTTGTTGATTCCTCTGGTTTAGTAGCTACTGGTCCGTTTTCAATGACTTGAAGTAAATCTTTTCTTGTAATTCGGCCACCCTTACCTGTGCCTTCTACAGTGGATAAATCAATATTGTTTTCACCAGCAATTCGCAGTACGGCGGGTGAAAATCTCCCACTAGCTGGTGCTTCTGCTAATTTCACTTGTTTTGTTTCTTGTTTTTCTGGGGCTTTTGCTTCTGTTTGTTCTACTTCTTCAGCAGGATCAGAATTTCCTGCATCTGCTGTTTCAATTGTACAAATAATCTCGCCCACTTCAAGCGTTTCATCTTCTTCTGCCAAAATTTCTTTAATTGTCCCGCTAAAAGAAGATGGGATTTCTGCTGTTACTTTATCTGTTAAAACTTCCGCGATAGCATCATATTTTTCGACTGTATCGCCAGGTTTAACTAACCATGAACTAATCGTTCCTTCTGTTACACTTTCCCCTAATTTGGGCATGGTGATTTTTTCAACTGCCACGGGTCTTCACTCCTTTAATTTAAAACGGGTCTAAAATTCCGCTAATTCTTTCATTGCATCCGCAACTTTATCTGGATTGATCATAAAGTGTTTTTCCATCGTTGGCGCAAAAGGCATTGCTGGTGTATCTGGTCCTGCGAGTCTCGCAATCGGGGCGTCTAAGTCGAATAGACAGTGTTCCGAAATAATTGCCGCTACTTCACTAATAATACTTCCTTGCTTATTATCTTCTGTTACAAGAAGTACTTTGCCAGTTTTTTTGGTTGCTTCTATAATTGCTTCTTGGTCTAATGGATAGATTGTCCGTAAATCAAGAATATGGGCTTCCACACCATCAGCTGCTAAACGTTCTGCAGCTTGTTGGGCAAATTGAACAGCAAGTCCGTAAGTAATAACTGTAATATCGTCACCTTCACGAACAACATTTGCTTCACCAATGGGAACAATATAATCCGTTTCAGGTACTTCGCCTTTTAGTAAACGATAAGCACGTTTATGTTCAAAGAAAAGAACTGGATCATTGTCGCGAATCGCTGCTTTTAAAAGTCCTTTTGCATCATACGGGGAAGATGGTACGACAATTTTTAAACCAGGTTGTCCAAAAAACACTTTTTCAACTGATTGAGAATGATAAAGTGCTCCGTGTACCCCACCGCCAAAAGGTGCACGAATAACCATTGGGCAAGACCAATCGTTATTAGAACGGTAACGAATTCTGGAAGCTTCTGAAATGATTTGGTTAACAGCCGGCATAATAAAGTCAGCAAACTGCATTTCTGCTACTGGACGGTATCCATACATCGCCGCTCCGATTCCGACTCCGGCAATTGCAGATTCAGCAAGTGGTGTATCAAGAACTCGGTCTTCACCAAACTCATCATATAGGCCAGCAGTTGCTTTAAATACGCCCCCTTTTTTTCCTACATCTTCACCTAAAATAAATACTTTATCATCGCGCTCCATTTCTTCTTTAAGCGCCATTGTTATTGCATCAATATATGAAATGACTGGCATTCAAATTCCCTCCTAATCAGCTATTCGCTTCTTCATCGTATACATAAAGTAAAGATGATTCTGGCTCAGCGTATGCTGCACTTTCCGCGTAATCGGTCGCTTCATTAACTTCTTTAGTAATACTTTTTTCGATTTCAGCAATTTTTTCTTCTGTTAAGTAACCTTCTTCAAGTAATTCTCTTTGAAAAATTTTCAGTGGATCTTTTCCTTTTGCTTCGTCTACTTCTTCTTTTGAACGATAACTACTGTCATCGTCATCAGAGGAATGTGGTGTGAAGCGGTAAGAAACCGTTTCGATTAATGTTGGTCCTTCGCCATTTCTTGCTCGATCGGCCGCACGTTTAAAGGCAGCATATACCTCTCCCATATTTGAGCCATCTACACGCTCACCTGGAATACCATAACCGATTGCTCGGTCCGATAGTTTTTCTGCAGCATATTGTTTTGATGCTGGTACAGAAATCGCATATTGGTTATTGTGAATAACGAAAACAACTGGCAATTTATGTACAGATGCGAAGTTGATTCCTTCATGGAAATCTCCTTGGTTAGAAGATCCTTCACCTGTTGAAGCATAAATTGCAATGTCATCGCCAGCCATTTTCGCCGCAAGACCAATACCTGCTGCGTGTGGGAACTGGGTAGTTACAGGTGAACTTTGTGTCACGATGCGGTTTGATTTTTGACCAAAGTGAGCTGGCATTTGACGACCACCAGAATTTGGATCTTCCGCTTTAGCGAACGCAGATAACATAATATCTTTTGCTGTCATCCCAAATGCTAACACCACTGCTAAATCTCGGTAATAAGGTAATGCGTAATCTTTATCTAAATCAAAGGCGAATGCTGCGCCAATTTGTGCTGTTTCTTGTCCTTGTCCAGAAATGGTAAAAGGAATTTTGCCAGAACGGTTAAGCAACCACATACGCTCGTCTAGTCTTCTTGCCATTAACATTGTTTCATACATTTTAATTAATTTATCTTCTGTTAATCCTGCTTCTTTTAAAGTCATTTTTGTTCCTCCTTTAAAGCTGTATTACCCATGAATTGCATTACCATCCACAGCAAGGGCAGCTTCTCTAAAACTTTCTGATAAAGTTGGGTGTGGGTGAATGGTGTTGCCCACTTCCCACGGCGTTGCATTTAAAACTTGTGCTAAAGCGGCTTCGCTAATCATGTCTGTTACATGAGGGCCAATCATGCTTACGCCTAAGATATCCTCTGTCTTTTTATCTGCAATAATTTTAATGAAGCCATCTGATTCTCCGTAAACGAGTGCTTTCCCGATACCACGAAAGAAAAATTTACCTTTTTTCACTTCATGACCGCGTTCTTTTGCTTGTTCTTCTGTGATACCGACACTTGCGATTTCTGTAGAAGTATAGATACAGCGGGGAACTAGGTCGTAGTCAAGTTTTTCAGTCGCTTTTCCGACAATATGGTTGGCTGCAATCGTTCCTTCTTCCATTGCAACGTGCGCAAGTTGAATCGTTGGAATGCAGTCACCAATCGCGTAGATATGACTTTCTTTCGTTTGATAAAAATCATTTACTTGGATAAAGCCATTTTCGGTCGCGATATCCGTGTTTTGTAGACCAATATTTTCTGTATTAGCTGAACGACCGACAGAAACGAGAATTTTATCTGCTGTGAAAGTTTGTTCTTCGCCCTTAATGATTGCTTTAATTTCTACGCCAGTCTCTGTTTTTTTATAACTAGCTGCTTGAACTTCAGCAGATGTATGCATGTTTAATTTTTTCTTTTTATAAAGTCTTGCTAATTCTTTGGACACTTCTTTATCTTCGGTTGGTAAAATTCGGTCTGCATATTCAAGTACCGTAACTTCCACACCAAAATCATGCATCATTGACGCCCATTCCATCCCAATAACTCCACCACCAACAATAATAATTGATTTTGGTAAAGTTTCCAGATTGAGAGCTCCATCAGATGATAAAACATTTTCTTCATCAATGCTTAAGCCATTTAATGTACGTGGTTTAGAGCCCGTTGCAATAATTAAATTTTTAGGAATTAACATTTCATTTTCAGAACCATCTTCAAATTCGACTGAAACCGTTCCAGCTGTTGGTGAAAAGATAGATGGTCCTAAAATCGTTCCCGTTCCAACAAACAAGTCGATTTTTCCTTGTTTAAATAATTGATGGATTCCTTTTTCTAATTGATCAACTATTTGCTGTTTTCTTTCTTGTGCTTTTAAAAAGTTGATTCCAGCAGTTCCTTCTACAGAAACACCAAATTCACTTGCTTTTTTCACCGTTTGCAGAACTTCGGCTGACCGTAATAATGCTTTTGTTGGAATACAGCCTCGATGAAGACAAGTTCCTCCAACTTTTCCTTTTTCCACTACTGCTACTTTTTGGCCATTCTTAGCTGCCTGGATTGCTGCGACGTATCCGCCTGTTCCTCCACCAAGAATAACTACATCATATTCTGTTGCCACATTATCTCCTCCTTTTTAATACACTTTTTCTTTCTCAAGACCAGCAAGTACACGTTGCACACCACTATTTAGCGCTTCTAATTCATCTTCTCCTGGTTCTATAATTACACTAGTTATCCAGTTTGTTTGCTCGATAATTTTACTTGTAAAAAGTTCACTTCTCGCAAGTCCGCCAGTTAAAATAATGGCGTCAATTTTACCTTGTAAGACAACAGAACATGCGCCAATTTCTTTGCTTACTTGATAAGCCATAGCATCAAAAGCTTCGATAGCTTTCTCATCTCCTGCTTGTACTTTCGCTTCCACTTCTAACATGCTGTTGGTTCCTAAATATGAAACCATTCCCCCACGGCCAACAATCAGTTCATGTAACTCACGTTTTGTCCATTTCCCGCTAAAACACGCTTCTAGAAAATCATTCATCGGTAATGAACCAGAACGTTCCGGACTAAAAGGACCATCCCCATCTAGTGCATTATTCACATCCACTGCTTTTCCTTGTCGATGAGCGGCGACCGAAATTCCTCCACCAAGATGTGCAATAACAAAATTCATTTTTTCATATTCTTTTCCTAGCTTTTTGGCAATTTTTCGACCTGCCGCTTTATGATTTAATGCATGAAAAATACTTTTCCTAGTAACAAAAGCATTTCCAGATATTCTTGCAATTTCCTGCAATTCATCCACGACAACCGGATCCACAATAAAACTAGGTATAGCAAGTCCATCTGCTATTTTTTTCGCAAGCATTGCACCTAGATTCGAGGCGTGCTCTCCGTATTTATTATCTTTTAAATCATCTATCATTTTCTCTGTAACCATATATGTACCGCCAGCAACTGGTCGAAGTAAACCACCTCTTCCAACTACCGCTTGTAATCTCTTTACATCATAACCATGTGCATCAATCACTCGACGTAGAACTTGCCACCTAAAATCAAATTGTTCCTGTACATCATTAAAGTCGGCTAGTTCTTGCAATGTGTGTCTGACGGTTTCTTCAAAAAGTACTTTATCGCCATGGTAAACAGCGAGTTTGGTAGACGTGGAACCAGGATTTATGGTTAAAACATCAAAAGACATTTGCTTTCCTCCAAATTTAATTGTGAAAAATGCAGTAGGTTATCATTTTCCCATGGACTATTGTAACACGTAGGTTGTAATCAAATAAAAGCCTTTGCATTCAGATTGTTAAAGTCCGTCTATTCACATTATTTCATCATTTCTTAACTAGTCTTACAGTCAGTATGAATGAAGCTAATTTGTTTTCAGGTGTATCATTTCTTGAAGAAATAACAATAGGTACTTTCGCTCCAACGACTGCACTGCCAACTTTAGCTCCTGCAAAGTAAACTAACGATTTGTAAAGTGCGTTTCCAGTTTCAATATTAGGCGCTATTAAAATGTCTGCTTCGCCTGCTGAACTATCCGTTATTCCTTTATGGAGAGCCGCTTCTTTGGAAATAGCTACATCAAGAGCTAACGGACCTGTGACAGCTATCTTATTTCCGAAATACTGCACAACTTCCTGCGCTTCTAATGTAGATGGCATTTTTGCTGTAACTTCTTCTACGGCACTAAGTAGAGCAATTTTAGGATTAATGATACCGATTTGATGAGCTACTGCTACAGCATTTTCTGTGATAGCAATTTTTTCCTTTGTTTTTGGTGCTACATTCATGGCGCAGTCGGTTATTAGTAATGGTTTGTGATAAGCAGGAATATCAAAAATGGCAATTTGGCTCAACAATTGGTCCGTACGAAGGCCATTTTCTTTTTTTAATACATGGTGCATCAATGTAGCAGTTGGAATGAACCCTTTTACTAAAATGTCTGCCTCTTTATTTTTCACAGCTAAAATGGCGCCTTGTGCTGCCGCTTCTGCTGTATCCGTTTGAATCCACGTAACACTTTCGTTCGCCGTTAAGGTTTTGTCTTCTTTCTTACCAAATAAAAGAAATTTACCTAGTTTTTGTTTTAATGCAAGACGAATGGTTTCTAATACTACTTCATCATCCGCGCCAGCTACTGCAAAAACAAATGAACTTGTTTCTGCTACCTCTGAAAAAAATCTATTTTTTATCATAAAAACAACTCCTTATCACACAAAAAAGCCGCATTTCGAATTAGTAGTTGTTTTTATGACCAGGTAATAATTTCTACCTTATTCATTTTAAGCAAAAACTATTCGATATGCAAGCAATTTCGTTTTTTAATATGTTTGTTTTACTTTTTCCGCTTGTTCAATCATTTCTTTTGCATGTTGTTTTGTTAGTTCTGTCACTTCTATTCCAGCAATCATTCGGCTAATTTCTTCTACTTTTTCTTCTCCTTTTAGCACTGTAACAGAAGTCGTTGTGCGTTTGTTTTGGACTTTTTTCGTAATATAGTAATGGTGATTTGCCATTGCTGCAACTTGAGGCAAATGACTGATACATAGTACTTGCGAGCCGACTGAAACAGCATAAATTTTTTCTGCAATTGCTTGACCGACGCGACCACTTACCCCCGTATCTACTTCATCGAAAATAATCGATGTAATGCCTTGATGTCTAGAGAAGATAGTTTTTAAAGCTAACATCATTCTAGATAACTCTCCGCCAGAGGCAATTTTTGCTAATGGTTTTAAGGGCTCTCCTGGGTTGGTCGACATATAGAAAACGACACTATCTTGTCCTGATTCTGTTAGTTCCATTTTGTTCGCTTCAAAACGCACACTAAAAATGGCTTTCTCCATATAAAGTTGATTTAATTCTTGTTTAATTTGTTTTTCTAACGTGATTGCCGCTTTTTTACGGATATCAGTGAGTGCAGTTGCTTGTTTTGTTAGTTCTTTTTTGAGTGTAGCTAATTTTGTCTCTAAATGACCTACATGCGATTCACTATCTGTTAGTTTTTCCATCTCGCTGCTTATTTCTTGTTCGTATTGGATGATATCTTCAATTGTTTTACCATATTTGCGTTTTAATTGGTTTAAATCATTTAAACGCGATTCAATTTGATTAAGTTCTTCTGGCTGGAATTCGAGTTGATCAAGCGATTGTCTAATTTGGCTCATGCTATCTTCTAACATATAGTAACTAGAAGAAATGGCCTCACTGACTGCTTTATAATCCGTATGAATACTTGCAGCTATCTCCATTTGACGCATCGCTTCCCCGATAAATTCAAGCCCGCCCGGCTCGCCTTGAATTGCCGCATAAGCACCTTGTAAATTTTCGTTAAGTTTTTCAAAATTAGCCAAGATGTTTTTTTGTTCTAATAAACGATCTTCTTCACCAGCTTGCAAATTAGCATTTTCAATTTCTTGTTGTTGAAAACGAAGCATATCAAGCCGTTGTGCTAATTCTCGCTCGTTTTTTGTCCAATTTTGCCATTCTTTCTCAATAGTTTGATATTCTTTAAAATTAATTTGGTACTTCGTTAGTTCTGGCTTCATTTTGTCTGAAGCAAACCGATCAAGTAACGATAGATGAAACTCCTCGTTCATCAATTCCTGGTGCTCATGCTGACTATGAATATCTATTAACTTCGAACCGATTTGGCGTAATAGAACAGTAGTGACAAGTTTCCCATTGATTCGGCAACTATTTTTCCCTGAGCGAAACAAGCTGCGTTCTAGGACGACCATATCATCTGAAGCATCTATTCCATTCTCTATTAAAGCATTTCTACAAGCAAGGTTATCCTCTGCTAACGCAAAAAGCCCTTGAAGTTCTAGACGTTCCTCTCCGTGACGGATAAAATCAGCTGATCCGCGTCCGCCAACAAGAAGACCAAGCGCATCAATAATAATTGATTTACCAGCGCCGGTCTCCCCAGTTAGTACCGTCATCCCTTCTTGAAAAGTTAAAGAAAGCGATTCGATGATAGCAAAGTTTTTAATTGTCATTTCTTGAAGCAAAATCTTTCACCTCCAACCATTTTTAAAGCATATCTATAAAACGATCTGTTAATGTTTTTGCATTTTCTTCCGAGCGACAAATAATTAAACATGTGTCATCTCCACAAATAGTTCCAGCTTTTTCTGGCCAGTCCAAGTTATCGATTAGTGCACCAACCGAGTTTCCATTTCCTGGCATTACTTTTAAAATAATCATAAATTGCACATTATCAATCCCAATAAAGCAATCAATCAAAGCGCGTTTTAATTTTTGATGTGGGTTAAAACTATTATCGGCAGGTAGACTATATTTGTAGCCGCCTGTTTGTGTTGGAACTTTGACAAGATGAAGTTCTTTAATATCACGGGAAACAGTTGCCTGGGTGACTTTAACATCGCGTTCTAATAGAAGTTCTACTAAATCTTCTTGCGTGTCAATCTCATTAGATGTAATCAATTCTCGAATAATAATATGACGATGACCTTTATTCATTCCTTTTTCACCTCACGATAATTTTCTACTTACATCTTATCCGAAAAAACGCATAAAGTCACGGAATTAGTGCAAATTTATGCAAGAAAAGTTTCTTTAATACTTTATACATAGGAAATACATTGCAAAACAGGCAAAAAGAGCATGGTAAACGCAAAAACCGGAAAACATCACTGCTTTCCGGTATACATTATTTATCTAATTTAGTATGCGCTTTTTCGATAAGTTTTGCAATCGCATCTGGTTCCAAATGGCTTATCCCAGTTTCCCCGCCAGTCCATTTAAGATGCGCAATAAATTCGATGTTTCCTTCTCCACCAGTAATAGGGGAAAAATCTAGCCCCATTAAGTCATAACCATTCTCAAGTGCAAATTGAACAATATGTTCAACTACTGATGCATGTACAGCTGGATCACGAATAATTCCTTTTTTACCGACCTGCTCTCGTCCCGCTTCAAATTGTGGTTTGATTAGTGTCATCACATCACCGCCAGTTACAAGCACGTTTCTAAGTACAGGCAAAATTAATTTAAGTGAAATGAAAGACACATCAATAGTTGCAAAATCAGCCAAGCCTTCTACAAAGTCAGCTGGTGTTACATGGCGAAAATTAGTTCTTTCCATCACAGTGACACGTTCGTCGTTGCGAAGCTTCCATGCGAGCTGATTATAGCCAACATCCAGCGCGTAGGAATGCCTTGCCCCGTTTTGTAGAGCACAGTCTGTGAAACCGCCTGTAGAAGCTCCAATATCAAGCATTAATTTGTCTTTCACATCAAAATCAAATACTTGTAAAGCTTTTTCTAGTTTTAAACCACCACGGCTTACATATGGCATTTGTTTTCCTTTTACTTGAAGTTCGCTATCAACAGGGATTTTTTCTCCTGGTTTGTCCACACGTTCCTCTTTCCGGTAAACAATCCCAGCCATAATAGCTCGTTTCGCTTTCTCTCTCGTTTCAAATAAGCCTTGTTCTACTAGCAGAATATCTGCACGTTCTTTTTTTATTGTCATAGTCTCTTCGCCCTTAATTTCTCGCTTTGTGCGAGCATTTCATTTATTTTTAATACTATTCCAGATTTAGAAATACCATATGATTCCAATATTAACGGTACAGAACCATGACGAATGAATTCATCCGGTAAACCAATTCGATGTATAATAACATCCGTATAATTATTCGCCTCCACAAATTCTAACACACTCGTACCGAATCCACCTTTTAATAAAGATTCTTCTACTGTCAAAATAGGAATTTTTTGCTTTAAAATCTGATGCAATAATACCTCATCTAGCGGTTTGATATAGCGCGCGTTAATTACTCCAACATGACATCCTTTTGCCTCTAACTCTTGAGCGGCTTGAATGGCTAATTGAATGGTCGGCCCAAAACTTAAAATAACAGCATCAAGGGGTTGAATAAGCGTTTCCCACTGCCCAATTGGTATAAGTTTGGTTGATTCAACTAAAGATGCACCTGGTCCATTTCCGCGCGGATAACGAATCGCAAATGGACCATCGTTATACGCAAAAGCAGTATCCATTAATTGCTTTGCTTCTATTTCATCTTTTGGCATCGAAATAATCATATTCGGGATACTATTCAAAAAAGAAATATCAAAAACGCCTTGATGTGTTTCGCCATCAGCTCCTACGAGTCCAGCTCGATCAATACCAATTACGACATTCAATTTTTGTCGACAAACATCATGTACTAGCTGGTCATAAGCTCTTTGTAAAAAGGTAGAATATATCGCAAGGAACGGTTTCATTCCCTGTGACGCTAAACCTCCAGCCATTGTTGTTGCATGTTGTTCAGCGATTCCAACATCAAAAAAACGTTCTGGGTATGTTTTAGCAAACTTTTCTAATTTTGAGCCAACTGGCATTGCAGGCGTTATCGCAACAATACGCTCGTCCGTTGCTGCTAATCGCATTAATTCATTGCTAATGACTGAACTCCATGATAACGTCTTCTTAACCGGCTTAATAAAACTACCTGTTTCAACTTTATAGGGACCTGTACCATGCCAGGTGCCGCGAGAGTCTAATTCAGCTGGCTGGTATCCTTTACCTTTTTTTGTGACGATATGAAGCAATACAGGCCCTTTTGTGCGTTTGGCAAATTCCAAGTTAATGATAATGTCTTCTAAATTGTGTCCATCAATGGGTCCCAGATACATAAAACCTAGTTCTTCAAAAAAAGTGCCTTCTACAAGTAAATGTTTTATGCTATCTTTTGCTTTTTCGGCTGTATCTGCCAATTTTTCACCAGCAGTAGGGATTTTTCTCATTAGTTTATCTAAATTCGTTTTGGTTTGCTGAAATTTATTAGAGGTTCTTAATTTCCCAAGAATGTTGTGGAGTGCACCTACATTTGGTGCGATGGACATATCATTATCATTTAAGATAACAATCATATCCTTACCCATATCACCAATATGATTTAAAGCCTCTAAAGCCATGCCACCTGTTAGCGCACCATCGCCAATCACTGGAATTACATAAAAGTCCTCTTTTTTAATATCTCTAGCAATAACCATTCCTGCCGCTGCAGATAAAGAAGTGGAACTATGGCCCGTTTCAAATACGTCATGAATAGATTCTTTTCGTTTTGGAAATCCGTCTAAGCCGCCATGCTCACGTAAAGTATCAAATTGGTTTGCCCTTCCAGTTAGGATTTTGTGCACATAAGACTGGTGACCAACATCCCAAATAAACTTATCTTTTGGACTATTAAAAGTATAATGCAACGCAATTGTTAGTTCTACCACACCAAGGTTAGGACCGATATGCCCACCTGATTTGGAGGTAGAAGTAATTAAAAAAGCGCGAATATCCGCCGCAAGTGCTTCTAATTCTTGTATATCCAATTGTTTCATAAAGGAAGGATCCTTTATTTTTAAAAGATCCAAATAAAAACAACTCACTTTCCAAAGAACCGCTCGCATTCATGCGCGCAAGGACTTTTTTTCTTGATTAATTGTTCTTATTATAGCAAACAATTGTCGTTAAACCAAACAACGCAAAATAATTTTTGGCAAATAAAAAAGCAAATCACCGAAATGATTTGCTTTTTCTTATTCAAAAAATAGAATTACGCTTTTTGAACGTTAGCTGCTTGAGGTCCGCGTTGGCCTTCTTCAACGTCGAAAGTTACTGCTTGACCTTCGTCTAAAGATTTGAATCCGTCGCCTTGGATAGCGCTGAAATGTACGAATACATCGTCACCGTTTTCGCGTTCGATAAAACCAAATCCTTTTTCTGCGTTAAACCATTTTACTGTACCTTGTTCCATGTTCATGTTCCTCCTCGTGTGTTATGCACACTAATTATTTACTATTCTTGCTTAACGGCACGAGATGGAAAGTTGTTCACAATCGTATCTTTCACCCACAAAAATAATCTTACATTAGTATAACACGGTATTTTAGGAAAAGCAAATCAAATTGAATTATATATGTGAAAATTTTTTGAAATTACTAGATAATTAAGATTAATATTCTCTAAGTGCGATTAAATCAGCAATTTCCAAGAGAATTCCATCATCAAAATCATGCCCTGAAAGCGCTGACTTTGCAATCGTAACATGCTCATTTAATGCCCTTTTGGCACCATCAAGCGTGAGTAATCCGGGATAGGTACTTTTATTCAGAAAAGCATCTACCCCTGTCTTTTTGCCCATTTTAGTTTCATCGCCAATTACATCTAAAATATCGTCGCTAATTTGAAACCCAATCCCAATATTTTCTGCAAAAATTCGTAAACGTTTCGTTTGTTCTGGATCAGCTCCTGCAATTTTTGCAGCGGCGGTTACAGCATAAATTAATAATTGACCCGTTTTTCGTGCATGAATGGATGATAGCTCTTCTAACGTCACTTGATTGTTTTCCGCTTCCATATCTGCAAGTTGACCGCCAACCATTCCTTCTGCACCGCTACTAAAACTGAGTTGATTAATCAGAGCAATTCGTGTTTCAAAAGATAAATTTTCATCTCTAGCTAAAATAGAAAAAGCAAGTGTTAGCAATGCATCTCCTGCCAAAATCGCAGTTGCATCCCCAAAAACTTTATGATTAGTCCATTTGCCGCGACGATAATCATCATTATCCATTGCTGGTAAATCATCATGAATAAGGCTATACGTGTGGATCATTTCTAATGCTGTTGCTGTTTTTACACCTAAAAGCGGATTTACCTTTAAAGCTTGAAGTGTAGCGAAAACCAGCATTGGTCGAATCCTTTTTCCGCCTGCTTGAACAGAATATAACATAGATTCTTTTAATTTAGGCTCGATATTTCGCTCGCTTATTTCTATAAAAAGCGACTCATCAATTACTTTTTTATATTTTTCTAGAAAAAGACTTAAATCTTGCAAATTTATTCACCATCCGCTTCAAAAGGAATTTCTTCTCCTGCATCTGTGACTACTTTTGCCATTCGTTTTTCTGCTGATTGTAATTTATCTTGGCATAATTTTGTTAGTTCGATTCCCTTTTGGTACATATCAAGAGAATCTTCGAGTGAGGCACTACCATTTTCGAGCGCTTCTACGATTGTTTCTAATTCCGCAATTGCTTCTTCAAAAGTTTTCTTTTTAGTTGCCACTTATATCTTCCTCCTTTGCGGTAATGAGTGCATCTATATGTCCACCTTGCATTTTCACTTGAATGTTATCGCCGACTTCAAGTTCCTGTACCGATTTGACCAGTATATTTTCTTTATACGTTACACCAAATCCTCGTTTCAATAAAGAAAGAGGACTTAAATGTTCTAACGCATCTACTTGCCTGAAGAAAGATTGTTGTTTGTCTTTTAAAAGCTGCTTCATCGCTTTATCTAATGCTTGAAGTCGTGAAGTCATCTGTTCTTTTTGTAGTTCAATTTCTTTGTTCGGGTGATAGTAGTGCAGGCGATCATTTAATCGGGTGAAAGTCGTTTGTTTAATAAACAATTGCTTAGAAAAAGCACTATTTAATCGTTCAGCAAAATAATCTGTACGTTCCATTTGTTGTTCTAATTGATGTTTTGGACCATTTAAGATTAAATGTTGTTTTAGTTGCTCTAATAATCGCTCTTTTCTTTCTAGTAATTGCCTTGTGACAGCTAGCAAACGATATTTTCGTTCTGCGAGTCGTTCTTCTAAATCACGATAGTCTGGTACAGCTAGTTCAGCTGCGGCAGTTGGTGTTGCAGCTCGTACATCCGCAGAAAAATCACTTAGCGCAAAATCGGTTTCATGACCTACTGCAGAAATTACAGGCACATCGGAATCATACACTGCACGAACAACTGGCTCTTCATTAAATGCCCATAATTCTTCCAGAGAACCTCCACCACGCCCAATAATCATAACATCAATGTCATTCCGCTGATTTATCCGGCCAATGTTTTCGACTATTTTTTGGGCTGCTTTCTCCCCTTGAACTATTGTCGGATAAACAATCACCTCCACAGAAGGCATTCTCCGATGAATCGTTGTTAATATGTCACGTACAGCTGCACCAGTTTTTGAGGTAACAACTGCGACTTTAGACGGGAAAGAAGGAAGCACTTTTTTATGCGTTTCCGCAAAAAGTCCTTCCTTTTCTAATTGTGATTTCAATTGCTCTAATTGAACATATAGAGCTCCAACACCATCCGGTTCCATGTGTTCTGCATAAAACTGATAACGTCCAGCTTTTGTAAAAACACCAATTCGACCTGTGATAAGTACATTCATACCATCTTCAGGAACAAAACCAATTTTTTGAACTGCTTTTTGAAACATGACAGAACGAAGCATTGCAAATTCATCTTTTACCGTAAAATATAGGTGTCCACTCGCTGGTTGTTTTAAGTTAGAAATTTCACCGCGCACAAAAACTTGCTTCATGTAGGGATCCACTTCAAACTTTTTCTCAATATATTTGGTTATTGCTGCCACCGTCAAATATTTATCTTGCTCCATCATTTCACATCCAATTAATCAATTCATTTTCCAAATGCGTTTTGCTGCTTTTAATGTGTTCGCAAGTAGCATCGTGATTGTCATCGGACCAACGCCACCTGGAACTGGTGTAATAAATCCTGCTTCTTCTACCACGTCATCAAAGTCAACATCGCCACATAATTTATTATTTTCGTCGCGATCCATACCTACATCAATAACAATCGCACCAGGCTTGATATAGTCTTTTTTCACAAATTTAGCTAAACCTGTTGCCACAACAAGAATATCTGCTTCTTTCGCCACTTGTGGTAAATCTTTCGTACGGCTATGCGCAATGGTTACTGTCGCGTTTTCATTTAACAATAATTGTGCTACTGGTTTACCTACGATGTTGCTTCTACCAATAACGACAGCGCGTTTACCTTCTATTTGAGTGCCGGTCGATTTTATTAGTTCAATAATTCCTGCTGGTGTACAAGGAACAAAAGAATCTTTTCCGATAAATAAATTGCCTACATTTACCGGGTGGAAACCGTCCACATCTTTATCATAGCTAATAGTATCAATTACTTTTTCTTCTGAAATGTGTTCTGGTAGTGGTAACTGCACGAGTATGCCGTGAATGGTATTATCTTCGTTTAGTTCTTCTACAACAGATAGTAATTTTTCTTCTGTTACATTTTCTGGAAGCTCAATTAAAACGGATTTCATACCCGCTTCTTCTGTTCTTTTTTGTTTATTTCTTACATATGTACGGGATGCTTGATTATCGCCCACGAGCACAACAGCAAGACCTGGTTTCTTACCTTGTTTTACTAATTCAGCTACTTCTGTTGATACATTTTCTTGAATTTCTTTCGCTAATTTTTTGCCATCAATAATTTCTCCCATGAGTATTGCCCCCTTAAAAATACTTTCCACGTAATTATTCTTAAAAAATCACGAAATAAGGGAGTGCAAGAGAGTTCTCCTGCACTCAATCAAGTTTATTTATCCTCAGGTGCAATATTAGCAAGTACGCCATTAATAAATTTACTTGATTTTTCATCGCTGTAAATTTTTGCAATTTCGATAGATTCATTCAAACTAACTCTATTTGGTACATCTTCCAAATATTTAATTTCATATACACTTAAACGCAGTAAAGATAAATCAACTTTACTCAAGCGATCCATACGCCAATTATCTAAGTTAGGCTCAATGATAGCATCAATTTCAGCTTTATTGGCCATAACACCTTCTACTAAATTTTCCATGTAGTCGTCTTGCTCGTCTTCCATGATGTTTTTGATTGCTTGATCTAGCGACATTTCGTTTAGCTCTATTTGGAATAGTGCCTGAAGTGCTTTCTCGCGCGCCTCTCTTCTTTTCATTTTAAAGCTGCTCCTTTTGTTCCTTGAATTTTATAGTTCAAAATCATCGAAGGAAAGTGTTTCTGTTTTTTCAAATTGTACGCCAACGATATGCACGTTGATTTCAAGAACATTCAACCCTGTCATATTAAAAATAGTATCTCGAACAACATCTTGAATATTTTGAGCAACAAGTGGGATAATTGCTCCAAATAGAACAGAACAATAAAGTTCGATTAGAATACCTTCTTCAGTTAGTTCTACTTTTACGCCCTTACGATAGTTAACAGCACCACTAAATTTCTCGCGCATTTCTGTCGCAAAGCCGCCTTGCATGTAAGCAACATTTTCGATTTCACTTGCAGCAAGACCTGCAATTACGCCAATTACTTCAGGCGCAATCTCAATTTTGCCGAGCGGCGCATCATTTTGTTTACGTAAATCTTTTGTATAAGCCATTATTTAGCCCTCCTTAGAAAGATTCATTACATCATTTTGCTCCAAGAATTTTGTGTTGAAGTCGCCCGATAAAAATACGTCATTATCTAATACACGTAAATGGAATGGAATTGTCGAAGGAATGCCGTCAATTGCAAACTCGGACAATGCTCGTTTCATTTTTTGAATAACTTCTTCACGTGTTTCTGCATAACAAATTACTTTGGCAATCATTGAATCATAAAATGGTGGAATTTTGTAGTTTGGATACGCTGCCGAGTCAATTCGAACACCTAAACCACCTGGAGGAAGGTAAAATTTAATTTCTCCGGGAGCTGGCATAAAGTTTTTCTCAGGATTTTCAGCGTTAATCCGACACTCCATCGCCCAACCTGTTAATTTCACATCTGCTTGTTTAATTTGTAGTTCTTCCCCGGAAGCCACTAAAAATTGTTGTTTAACTAAATCAACTCCGGTAACAAGTTCCGTTACGGGGTGTTCTACTTGGATACGAGTATTCATTTCCATAAAGTAGAAATTATTTTCGTGATGATCATAAATAAATTCAATGGTACCTGCGCCAGAATAATTCACGGCTTTGGCAGCTTTGACAGCCGCTTTACCCATTTTTTGGCGTGTTTTTTCATCAATGGCAGGTGAAGGTGATTCTTCAATTAGCTTTTGCAAGCGACGTTGAATACTACAATCACGTTCTCCCAAATGAATCACGTTACCATGGTTATCAGCAAGCACTTGAATTTCTACATGACGGAAATCTTGAATGTATTTCTCAAGATAAACACCTGGATCTCCAAATGCTGCTTCTGCTTCTTGTTGGGTAGTTTGTATTCCAGAGATTAGTTTCTCTTCATTTTCTGCTACACGAATACCTTTACCGCCACCACCTGCTGTTGCTTTGATGATTACAGGATAACCGATTTTTTTAGCAATTTTTTTACCATCTTCCACATCAGCAACGATTCCTTGTGAACCAGGAACGATTGGAACACCAGCCTTACGCATAGTTTCGCGGGCAACGTCTTTTGTCCCCATTTGCGAAATAGCGGAAGCGCTTGGCCCGATAAACGTAATATTACAGTCTTCGCATAACTCAGCGAAATCTGCATTTTCGGCTAAGAAACCATAGCCAGGATGAATAGCATCACAGTTCGTTAAAACAGCAAGGCTAATAATATTGGACATATTTAAATAACTATCTTTTGTCGCCGCAGGACCTACACAATAAGCTTCATCCGCCAGCTGAATATGTAGCGCTTCTTTATCTGCTTCCGAATAAATCGCCACTGTCTCCACTCCAAGTTCTTTTGCAGCGCGAATGATACGGACAGCGATTTCACCACGGTTCGCTACCAGTACTTTTTTAATCATGTTTTTCGACCCCTTATTTTTTTCTAACTTTGAAAAGTGGTTGTCCAAATTCGACTAATTCGCCACTTGAAACAAGAATTTCTGCGATTTCCCCGTCGATATCAGCAGTGATTTCGTTGAATAATTTCATTGCCTCTACAATACATACAACGGACTGCGCGGATACTTTAGACCCAACGCTAACAAAATTAGCATCTTCTGGTGAAGCGGATGCATAAAAAGTCCCGACCATTGGAGATGTAATTACTTCTAAGCTCGCATCTTCCGCTGCACTTGCCTCAGCTTGAGGAGCAACTGCTTGAGCTACCGGCGCTGCTTGAGCTGGTGTTTGTGTGGCAGCAATTGGAGCTTCTTGGACAGCTGCTGCAACAACCGTTTTATTCTTTTTAAGCAAAATCTTACTATCTTTCGTTTCTAACTCAAATTCATCTAGGGTTGACTCGTCAATCAGCTCAATTAGCTGTTTAATTTCATCTATTGATAACATACCTTTTACACTCCTTAATAATACTAAAAATAAAAAATTGCATGAATCACGCATTGTCCTTATTGTACCATACTTTTTATTCAAAAGGTGTACCGGAAGCGCTGAGGAATAGAAAAACAGCTGAAGAATTAACTCCAGCTGTAGTAAACGATTCTTGCTTACGCCCGAGAAACATACGCTGCTTCGGTTGTATTAATAACTAGTTTGTCTCCTTCATTAACGAAAAATGGTACTTGTACAACAAGACCAGTTTCAAGAGTGGCTGGTTTAGAACCGCCTGAAGAAGTATCACCTTTAATTCCAGGATCAGTTGCAGTAACAACTAATTCTACTGTGTTGGGTAAATCAATACCGATTGTTTCACCTTGGTACATGATAATATTAATTTCCATATTTTCTTTTAAGAATTTAAGCTCATGAGCAATTTGGTCTTCCGGAAGCTCAATTTGTTCATAAGACTCATTATCCATGAATACATGATTTGTGCCATCTGCGTACAAATAGGCCATTTTGCGATTGTCGATTTGCGCTTTTGCTACTTTTTCCCCACCACGGAATGTTTTTTCTTGGATTGCTCCTGTACGAAGGTTACGTAATTTGGAACGAACGAATGCTGCTCCTTTTCCAGGTTTTACATGTTGGAAATCTAGCACGCGCCAAATACCGTTATCTACTTCTATTGTTAACCCTGTTTTAAAGTCATTTACTGAAATCATGTTTTTCCTCCTGTAATTTGCAAAGTATCTTTATTTGGAGCATATTAAAACTGCTCATTCTTCCTTATTTAACCATAAAACACACAAAGTTACAAAGAAATTTTATAAAATAATCAATTCTTTTGGTGAATGAATTAGAATCTCGTTACCTGTTTCAGTAATTAATAGATCATCTTCAATTCTAACGCCACCGATTCCTGGTAAATAAATTCCTGGTTCATCTGTCACAACATGTCCGACTTCCAGTTTTTGAGGGCTCTTAAAGGATAGATTTGGTCCTTCGTGAATTTCAAGTCCAATTCCATGTCCTAAAGAATGTCCAAATGCATCACCATATCCAAAGGAAGAAATATAATCACGTGCAATAGCATCTGCTTCAATCCCAGTCATGCCCGGTTTTAAGCTATCAATTACTTTTAATTGAGCATCTAAAGTGATTTGGTAAATTTCTTTTAATTTTTCTGCAGGTTCACCGACCGCGATTGTTCTTGTCATATCCGAACAATAACCATCATAATAACAACCGTAATCCATTGTGACGAAATCGCCAACTTCAATTTTTTTATCAGAAGCGACGCCGTGTGGTAAAGCCGAACGAACTCCGGACGCAACGATTGTATCAAACGATGATGAGGTAGCTCCAGCACGTCTCATAAAGAATTCTAGTTCATTAGATACTTCGATTTCAGCCATGCCTGGTTTAATAAATTGAATGATATGTGCAAAAGCTGCGTCAGCGATATCACATGCTGTGCGTATTGCTTTAAGTTCACTTGCTGTTTTCACTTTACGCATTTCTTCAAAGAAACCCGTAAGCGGGATTAACTGACGGTTAAATACGTGCTCCATTTGTTTAAACTCGGATACAGTCACATAATCCGCTTCAAAATGCAGTGTTTTTGTGTCGTTTTTAATTAATAAATCTTCTACTGCATCAAAAATCGGACCAGTATGTTGTATGATTTCATATCCTTCTGCTTGTTTCGCTGCTTGTTCTGTATATCTAAAATCTGTTACAAAATAAGCCTTGTCTGGTAAAATTAAAGCCACACCACTAGTTCCAGTGAACCCCGAAACATACCTTCTATTAAACTCACTTGTGACAAGGACTGCTTCTATCTTTTCCTTGCCCAGTGTTTCTTGAATTTTAGTTAATTTAGACATTTTTATTCCCCCACTTTTATCAAATTTTAGGCGTGCAAAAATCGCTTTATTAAACGCGTTCGAAACTATTTTATCACAATTTAGAAAAAATAACTTTTTTTAGGCGTTTAGCGCTATACGAAAAACTATTT
Source organism: Listeria farberi (assembly GCF_014229295.1). NCBI lineage: Bacteria > Bacillati > Bacillota > Bacilli > Caryophanales > Listeriaceae > Listeria > Listeria farberi. The sequence goes on along the minus strand of NZ_JAARZL010000001.1, from coordinate 1,125,099 downwards.
TTAGCGTAAAATAACATATTAGTAAACATGAATAGGCTGGTGAAAACTTTGAGCAAACAAAACGTACCATCTTATGGTGGTCAAGCTGTAGTTGAAGGTGTTATGTTTGGCGGCAGAAAACAGACCGTAACAGCAGTTAGACGTATAGATGGTTCATTAGAATATTTTTATTTAGAAAAAAATAGTCCAGTTTGGGTTATGCGTATGAAGAAAATCCCTTTTTTAAGAGGGATTGTTGCATTAATTGAATCTAGCGCTATCGGTTCCAAACACCTTGCGTTCGCTACTGACCGGTACGACGAAGATCCAAATAATCCAGTGGAAGAAGAAAAAATTGAAAAGAAAGAATCAAAAGTCGCAATGTGGCTTGGTGTTGCCGTCATCGGTATTTTATCTTTTGTTTTTGCTAAATTTGTTATGACGCTTATCCCTGTGTTCTTAGCGGAATTATTCCGTCCAATTGTTCCAGGCGACACTGCCCAAGTATTTTTAGAAAGCTTTTTCAAATTAATTCTTCTATTAACCTATATTTTCGCTGTTTCTCAGACTCCGATTATTAAACGAGTTTTTCAATATCATGGTTCTGAGCATAAGGTGATTAATTGCTATGAAGAAAATTTACCTTTAACAGTTGAAAATGTACAAAAACAATCACGACTTCATTATCGTTGCGGTAGTAGTTTTATTTTATTTACGGTTATTGTTGGGATGTTTATTTATTTGTTAGTACCAACTGATCCTCTTTGGCTCCGTGTGGTCGACCGAATTTTACTTATTCCAGTCGTACTTGGCGTAGCATTTGAAGTACTTCAATTAACTAATAAATGCCGAAATATCCCTATCCTTAAATATTTAGGTGTACCAGGGTTATGGCTACAACTACTTACAACCAAAGAACCGTCTGATGATCAAGTGGAGGTTGCTATAGCATCCTTTAATGAACTTCTACGCGTTGAAAAAGAAGGCGCACCAGCAGATGCAGCTGAACCGGAGAATCTGGAACTTTTAGAATAGGAGTGGATTAATTTGAAGAAGTATCCCCTCATTGTTATTTTTTTACTTGCACTTGTTGGTATTGGGCTTTTAATGGATGGCTTTCAATCATTTTTTGTCTTAATTATTTCCGTTTTAATTGGAACGGTTATTTTTACCCTCCTACTGCGGCTTTTCACAAATAGAAAAACAGACAGTAATTACCAAAAAGCAGTGAAACAATCAAAAAATTTACATGATCCGAAGAAAAAAATGAAGAAAAAACGAAAATCTTCTTTCAAAGTGATTGATGGTGGCAAAAAATAAGTTATAATAGAAAAGGATGCTTTAAAAAAGCAGTTTTCAGGATGAAAGGGGTTTACACAATTGATTAGTTGGATTATAGCAATTATCATTCTGGTTATTCTTTTAGGATACGAAATTTACCAGTTTGTAATGCGACGTAAAGCACTAAAAGTTTTAACAGAAGAAGAATTTAAAAAAGGTTATCGTAAAGCACAATTAATTGATGTTCGCGAGCCAAATGAATTCGATGCTGGACATATTCTTGGAGCTAGAAATATTCCAGTTACCCAAATGAAAAACCGTACAACAGAAATTCGCCAAGATTTACCCGTTTACTTATATTGCCAAACAGCACAACGTAGTAACCGTGCAGCAATTATGCTTTATAAACGTGGATACAAACAAGTGTATCAACTTAAAGGTGGCTATCGTAAATGGACAGGAAAAACTAAGTCTAAATAAGAAAAAGAAGCCTTGCTACGAAACTTCGCAGCAAGGCTTCTTTTTATACTTCTTTTTGATAACGTAAAATCGGTTTTCTAGCAGCCCGTGTTTCATCTAGTCGTTTTACATAGGTGCTATGCGGCGCTTCTTGAACGATTTCAGGGTTTTCTTCTGCTTCTTTAGCAATTTTCAACATTGTATCGATGAAAGAATCTAATGTTTCTTTAGATTCTGTTTCTGTCGGTTCAATCATGATTGCTTCGCCTACAATTAACGGGAAATAAACAGTTGGCGGATGGAAATTATGATCTAGTAACCGTTTTGCAATATCAACGGTTCTTACACCAAGTTTCTTCTGTCTATTACCACTTAAAACAAATTCGTGTTTACATACTTGGTCAAATGGTAAATCATAGGCTTCTTGCAGTTTACGCATCATATAGTTAGCATTTAAAACGGCATATTCTGTCACCAATTTCAAGCCGTCTGGTCCCATTGTACGAATATACGTATATGCTCGAACATTAATACCAAAGTTACCATAATAAGGTTTCACGCGTCCAATAGAATCAGGATAATTGTAATCAAATGTGTAAATATCTCCTTTTTTCGTAAGGACTGGTGTTGGTAAGAATGGTATTAATTCCTTTTTCACGCCAATCGGACCAGAACCAGGGCCACCACCACCGTGAGGACCAGTAAATGTTTTGTGTAAATTTAAATGAACAACATCAAAGCCCATGTCTCCTGGTCGAACTTTCGCCATAATAGCATTTAAGTTGGCACCATCATAGTACAACTTCCCACCAGCTTCATGAACAATTTCCGCCATTTCGACAATATCTTTTTCAAAAAGACCAAGTGTATTTGGGTTTGTGAGCATTAGCGCGGCTGTATCTTCTCCAACAACTTTTTTCAAATCAGCTACATCAACAAGACCTTTTTCATTTGATTTCACTGTTACCACATCAAAGCCTGCAACCGCTGCTGATGCAGGGTTTGTCCCATGTGCGGAGTCAGGAATGATAACTTTAGTACGTTTTGTATCACCATTTTTTTCATGGAATGCACGAATAAGCATTAATCCAGTCCATTCACCGTGTGCTCCAGCGGCTGGTTGTAACGTCACTTCATCCATTCCTGTAATTTCCACTAAGCTTGTTTGTAAATCGTACAGTAGTTCTAGTGCACCTTGGACAGAGCTTTCTGGCTGGTTTGGATGGATATTAGCAAAACCAGGAAAACGTGCAACTTTTTCATTGATTTTGGGGTTATATTTCATCGTACAAGAGCCAAGCGGATAAAAACCAGAATCCACACCAAAGTTATGATTGGATAAATTAGTATAATGGCGCATGATTTCAAGCTCACTCAGTTCAGGCAAATCTGCTGGTTCAGAACGAATATATGCTTGATCAAAATAATTACTGGCATTTGTTTCTGGAACATCGCTTTCTGGCAAACTAAAGCCAATTCTACCCGGAATAGAGCGTTCAAACACTAATGGCATCGTTTCTTCTAAATTCATTTTGCACCCTCCAAGCTCGCCACAAAGGCATCAATTTCCTCTTTTGTACGCATTTCTGTCACTGCTACAAGCATATGATTTTCGTATTTTTTTTCATAAAAACCAAGGTCATATCCACCAATAATCCCCTCATCTAAAAGCGATTCGTTCACTTCTTTGATTGGTTTCGAAAGCTTTACTACAAATTCATTGAAAAAGCCATCTGAAAATAGAACTTCAAAGCCATTTTCGCGGAATTTTTGTTTTGCATAATGAGATTTATCTAGATTTTGTTTTGCCATTTCTACAAGGCCTGTTTTTCCAAGTGTAGCCATTGCGACAGAAGAAGCTAAAGCATTCAAAGCTTGGTTAGAGCAAATATTAGAAGTCGCTTTGTCACGGCGAATATGTTGTTCGCGCGCTTGTAATGTCAATACGTAACCACGCTTCCCATTTTCATCCACAGTTTCCCCAACTAAACGTCCAGGAACTTTACGCATTAATTTATTTGTTACTGCAAAGAATCCACAATGCGGTCCACCAAATGATTCTGGAATACCAAATACTTGTGAATCACCTACAACAATATCTGCACCAAATTCTCCTGGTGGAGTTAACAAACCAAGGGATAGCGGATTGCTTGAAACAAGTAATAAAGAATTATTTTCATGCACTAATTTTTCAAGTTCTGCCAAAGGTTCCACTTGACCATAAAAATTTGGATATTGTACAACAAAACCTGCGATATCATCTGAAAGAGCTTTTTTTAGTGCCTCGATGTCTGTTTTGCCATCTAGCTCTGGAATAACTTCTACTTCAATGTGTTGGCCAGTTGCATATGTTTTTAAAACATTGCTGCTCTCTGGATGAACTGCTCCAGAAATGAGAATTTTTTTTCGTTTTGTATGCCCGCTTGCTAGCATAGCCGCTTCCGCAAGAGCTGTTCCCCCATCGTACATTGATGAGTTCGCTAAATCCATTCCAGTAAGTTCTGCAATCATTGTTTGGAATTCAAAGATTGCTTGCAATTCACCCTGCGAAATTTCTGGCTGATAAGGCGTATATGCTGTATAAAATTCTGAACGAGAAATAACGTGATCCACAACTGTTGGAATGTAATGACTATAGACCCCCGCTCCTAAGAAAGAGGCATAGTCTGCTGTATTGGCATTTTTAGAAGCGAGTTTCGATAATTCACGTAAAAGTGCAGGTTCTGATTTTGCAGGTTTTAAATCATAATCTCGTTTAAATCTAATTTTTTCTGGAATATCTTGAAATAAGTCATCAATTGACTTAACCCCTATTACATCAAGCATTTCCTTTTCATCTTGTTCCGTCATTGGTAAATAACGATGTTTCGCCATATTATTTCCTCCTTTTTACTTCGCGCGTTTATAAAATGGTGTTGGTACTATTTTTGCTTTTACTTTTTTATTTCTTATGCCCACTTCTACTTCTTGACCTAATTCTGTGTAAGCTGTATCAATTAAAGCGAGACCAATATTCGTTCCAAGTGTTGGTGATTGCGTCCCAGAAGTAACTACCCCGATTTCTTCCTCATTTAAAAATACTGGATAATCGTGACGCGGAATACCTCGTTCGATTAATTCAATGCCAACTAGTTTTCTTTTCAATCCTGCTTCTTTTTGTTTAATTAGAGCTTCTTTACCTATAAAATTTGCTTCTTTTTTCAATTTAACAGCAAAATTGAGGCCAGCTTCGAGTGGAGTAATATCTTTGCTCAATTCTTGTCCATAAAGCGCAAGTACAGCTTCTAATCGCAAAGTATCACGTGCACCTAAACCAATTGGAGCGACACCTTCCGCCAAAATTGTTTCAAATACTTTTCCTGCATCAGCGCTTGGCATATAAATCTCAAATCCATCTTCTCCAGTATATCCACTTCTTGAAATAATTGTTTTCACACCAGCTATATTCGCATCCAAAACAAATCCGAAGAAGCTGATGGAGCTTAAATCTACATCTGTTAGCTTAGAGAGAATTTTTTCAGCATTTGGCCCTTGCAGAGCTAATTGAGCATATTCCGAAGATACATTAGTAACTGAGACATCACCGCGTATATTTTTTACCATCCACTCAAAATCTTTATCTGTGTTTGCTGCGTTCACAACAAGTATGTATTCTGTTTCTGATTTTTTGTAAACCACTAAATCGTCCACTGTTCCCCCTGTTTCATAGCACATAATATTATATTGGGCTTTACCAACTTTTATTTTTTCAATATCATTTGATAACAAATATTGTAAATAAGAAGCACTGTCAGGCCCTTTCACCAAAATCTCTCCCATGTGAGACACATCAAATAACCCTGCGTCCGTCCGCACGGCCTCGTGTTCTGTTTTTATCCCAGCAAATTGCACTGGCAGATCCCATCCCCCAAAATCAATGGTTTTTGCACCATATTTTGCATAATAAGGGTGAATCGGTGTTTTTAGTAACTCTGTCATAATTATATCCTCCTTTTTCACATAACAAAAAGGCTTATAAAGTTCATAAGCCCTGTCGTAACATAAAAATGACTCCAGAGTTGCGTCCCGTAAACATCCTTTTGCCTGAGAGTTTCACATAATATATGCTTTCCCCGTCGGCGCTGCTTTTCGCAGTCTCTCTGTTTACATTCACCCGCTAATTCTATTATGTATTTGCCTTTTCTATAGCTTATCACGAGTTGTATTGTTCGGCAAATAATTAGTTTTATTCCTAAAAAATTCTTAATCCAACAGATTCGTTCGGAATGTAAGGGCTTTATCTCATTTTCACTTTCCAATTATACGTTTGTTATCTTTCGCACAAAGATTGTGAAAATCTAATAAAAATAAAAAAGTTTTTTCTATACTTAAAGGTAGCTTAAAAATATTTTTTACTAATGTTTTTTCTAAAATACTACTATTTCCAACTAAGAAAATCACTTTTTAGTTTTTTGTGAAAATAATTCTACAAAGGAATTTTATAATATACCGTAGAATATAACTTGTAAGGAGGTCATTATGCCACAAAAACTAATGGATCATATTACATCTCAAGCGCTTCGAGTCAATGCAAGTGATATTCATATTCATCCTTTAAAATATCGTTATTTGCTTCGTCTGAGAGTAAATGGGACACTGATACCCCTTCTCTATCTTTCATATGATACTGGAGAAAAGTTAATATCATTTCTTAAATTTCAAGCTGCTCTAGATATAAGCGAGAAACGCAAACCTCAATCCGGTAGCTATGAGAAAGAAATTAAATCCGAAAAAATAGCTCTAAGACTTTCTACTATGCCTAATAAAGACTTTCATGAAAGTATGGTAATTCGCATTTTCCGCTATAAATATCCAATCCCTTTTTTAAAGTCTTGTCTATTTCCTAAGGTAACTAAACAAATTTTGCACTTATGTAATAACCAAACTGGATTATTCCTTTTTTCAGGTAGTACTGGTAGCGGAAAATCAAGCTCAATGTATAGTTTAGTGTCAGCTATAGAAAAGCAAACTGAACTTCAAGTAATTACAATAGAAGACCCTGTTGAACATTATTCCCCTGGTTTTCTTCAAGTGGAAATCAACGAAAAAGCTGACATCACATATGCCCCTATCATTCGTTCCATTCTGCGTCACGATCCCGATATCCTTATTGTAGGAGAAATTCGCGACTTAGAAACAGCAAAAATAGTAGTAAGAGCTGCATTAACAGGTCATTTAGTATTTAGTACAGTTCATGCTGGCGATAGTTATGGAGTTTTACTGAGATTACTTGAGTTTGGTGTTAGCAAAGAAGAATTAGCTCAATGTTTGCTTGGTATAAGTTTCCAAAAATTATCTCATTTATATTGTGTCTATTGTGGTTCAAAATGTCATCCATATTGTAGCCATTTAAAAAGAAAAAGAACAGCCATCTATGAAATGATTACAAAAAATGATATACGAAATTATTTTGACTCAAATTATCAACAAAACAAACCTCAATATACATTAGACGAAATTTATCAGAAAGGGGTTATCTATGGCTTTTTTCCACCGGATTAATTGGAAAGATGATGGTGAATTTTTAATAAGAATTGCTATTTTACTTGAAAAAGGTTTTTCACTTGAGTCTGCAATTAGTTATTTAAGTATCACAACGCCTAAACATAGCGAGAGATATAGAGAAATTATCGCTTCTCTTGCAATTGGCAATTCTTTTTCTTTTGCTCTTCAACAAAGTAAGTTTCCAGAGTTTATTTGCTCACAGCTTCATTATGCTAGTAATCATGGTTTTTTTATTCAAACAATCCGAGAAACTGGCATTCATATGAAAAGAAAAGCCGAAGAAAAAAACGCCTTAATGAAAACATTTCAATATCCTCTCGTTTTATTTGCAACAGTTATCGTAGTATTTTTCTTACTTCGGATATTCCTTTTACCCAAATTCGAACTTTTATTTTCACAACTCGCTAGTAACGGATCTCTTGGAACCAGTTTCACTTATTTTTTACTTGAAAAAGTCCCCATTCTATTAGGTGCTATTTTGCTCTCTCTTTTTCTATTAGTAGGTTTTATTATTCGAAAACAAAATAAAAAATCAGCATATGAACAAGCCTGTTTTTATTGTCGTATTCCTTATATTAAGCAGTTTGTAAAGATTCATTATTCTCAATATTTTTCACGCGAAATAGGTTACCTATTAAAAAGCGGCCTTTCTATTACACATATTATACAATTATTTGCTCAAGAGGATTCTCCTGCTTTCTTCCGTTCTATAGCAAAACATATTATTCCTTCACTTGAAGCTGGCTTACCTTTAACAGATGCATTAGAAAAAATGCCTATTTTTGAAAACGAACTATATTACATTGCCTTACATGGTGAGAAAAATGGTAATTTAGCAGAAGAGTTTTTATTCTATTATCAGCTATGCCATCAAAAAGTACTCCAAAAAACAGAAAAATTATTTTCATTTATCCAACCGATTATTTTTATAATTATCGGCATTTTAATCATATCTATTTATTTATCTATCTTGTATCCAATGTTTTCTATGGTAAATCAAATTTAGAGGAGGAGTTTTAATGTATAAAATTAAAATAGATTGGAAAGATGATCGAGGGTTTACTTTAGTAGAAATGCTTATTGTTTTATTAGTTGTCAGTGTATTGTTACTTCTAACCATTCCTAACATCGTCACACAGAGTAAGTCTATTAATAATAAAGGTTGTGAGGCTTTTATTTCGATGGTTCAGGGACAAGTTCAATCATATCAATTAGATAAGAATTCGATTCCTTCAGTAAGTGACTTAGTTAATGGTGGTTATTTGAAATCAACTCAAAAATCTTGCCCAAACGGAAATAGTATTAAGATAGATAGTTCAGGCAACGTTTCTGAGAATAAATGAAAAAGAATGCCTTTACCTTATTAGAAATGTTACTAGTCTTATCCATTAGCTTAACTATGATAACTCTAACTATTTATCCAATTTCAACCACTATCTCTGGACTTGCAGAAAGACAATTGTTAGAAGAAATAAAAGCCGCTATTTATCTTAGCCAAATAAATGCAATAACATCTAATCAAGATACAATTATTTCCTTTATTCCTGTTGAAAATCAATTCCTTGCAAGTTCAAACAAACAACCGGTTACCACTATTCCATTTGGTGATACATTAAATTTACAACACACAAAAGTTGAAAATTATCGTTTTTCGCACCTAGATGGAACTATCAATCGTTTTTCTACAATTCATTTTTCAGGCTTAAATAGAAGTTATAAGCTTGTATTCCAAATTGGGAAAGGACGTTTTCGGATTGAACAAGATTAATGGATTTTCGTTAGTAGAAAGTATAGTTTCTTTATTACTTTTCTCCCTTGTTTGTAGTTTTTTATTACCTATTTCTATGACTATTTTTCAAAAGCTTGATCAACAGAAAGAAACTAGTCAACTATATCAGCAAATCTTTGAGCATAGTGAGCTATTACGTTATAGAAGTGTTCCAATTCTTTTTAACGATGGACAAGTAAAAAGTTTTTATTATCAAGGAGGTGTCCAAATTTGTGCAAAAAAAAATAAAACCGAAAAATGTACGTTATAGAAAGAGCTCATCTGCCTTCACCTTACTGGAAACTATACTATCGATTATTATCGTTTTAAGTATTAGTTCTCTTATTCCTTTATTTTTTGAATGTTATCATAAAACTATCGAGCTTAGTAATCTTGATCAAACGAGTGAATGGCAGTTATTTTTGATGCAAACTCGTTTAGAACTAGAAAAAGCTACAAATATGCAAGTAAATCCGGAAAAACTATCTTTCAAAATAAATGATAACCTTGTTACTTATTCAAAATACAATAATATGCTACGACGACAAGTAAATGGTAAAGGACATGAGCCTCTACTGTACAAAGTAACTAATTGGCAAATTATGGAGGAGGAAACTCAACTTACTTTAAAAGTTGAGTTTTCCAATAATAAGTTTTATACTTCAAAATTCCCTTTAACGAAAGTGAATGAGTTTTAATGAAACACAATGGATTCACGCTACCCTTTACACTTTTCATAGCCTTTATTACGATTTTAATTGTTACAGGCAGTACCTCAATTTTTAAAACTCAAATTCAATATGAAAAACAACTTCAGAACTATTATTTAGCATCTGCAGAATTGAATTTAGCTTTGTTAGTAGCAAAGAATGATTCGAAACTAGCAAGCCAATTTAGCATAAAGTATGGTAACTCAATAATAAGATGTCAATCTACTAACGAAGCTTTATCTACTTTTACTTGCAACATTACTTTAGAAAATGGTTACACGCTCACAAAAACAACGAATCCATAAGCATGAATTCGTTGATTAAAAAGTTTTAGTTGGTGTATTAATTAAATTATACATTTTACCTGTTTTTGTATCAATAACCTTATCAAACAAATAACCATAGAGAACTAAATCACCCGTTTCATAAGATAAAATAGGTTGATTATCCGTTAATTCTAATACAGTAGTCTCCTTTTTGTTTGTTGGATCAACTTTTACTAATTTATATTCATGGGGGCCACTGCTAATTTTTTGACTTTTATAAGGCACGAAGGTTAAAAAAGTATTTTTATCGAAATTTGTATCAAAATAAGGGATAAAAGTTCCTAATTCATCATACTCTCTTGCTGCTTCATAAGAGAAAAAATTTTGAAAACCTATTGTCCTAAAAACATACAATAATTTTTCATTCGAAGATTTCTCAATCGTAAGTAAAACATTATCATGTACAGCAAATTGCATTATATTAGCAACAATTAAGCTTTTAGTAGCTTTATCTCTAATATCTTGTAAATATAAGTTTCCTAATTCATCATCTGGTTTATCTTTATTATTTGAAATAATCAAATTATCACCATACCAAGAAATAAAAGGAGATATTACATCTACATTATCAACTTGATTAGTCGTGTAATCCCAATTCTCAATATGAAAATTCCACTGAGGACTATAAGTTACAAACATTATTTTTTCAGGCGATTCATTATTCCAATAAAAAGTGGTTGTTAATGGTTTAGTATCTCTAGACGCTAGTATGGAACCATCATTTAATGCAATGATTCGCATAGTTGCTTTTTTATCTGATTCAGCAGAATAAAGCAATATGTTTCGATAATCCGGACTAATTTGGACTTCTGAAATAGATTCTTTTGTATTAAAGATAGCCCGTTTTTTTTCATTATAAATATTTAATTCTTCAAAGTAAGTTGTGCCATGTTTTTTTGTTTGTAACAAAACAGCATCTTTTGACAACCAACCAACGACACGTTGAAATTCTTTCGTTTTAATTTGAACACCCTGAACTTCTTTTGCAGTCTTTTTTGGCGTTTCTTTTTCCTCCGAGCAACCAAAAGAGATAAAAACCAAGCCCATTAACAAGGTAATTAGCAAAAAAGCATTTGATTTTTTCATCTCTGGCCTCCAATCTCTCTATGCTAAAATTTTACCCTTTTCATAGGAAGCTAAAACAATGCGTGATAGAAAGATCATCTTAAGTAAGATAAGCTACAATAATGGAGTGTTATTGTAGCTTATGAAAAGTATTAATCTTCAACTGGTAATGCTAACCAAGCAGCACCTATTATCCCAGCGTCATTCCCTTTTGTCGCGATAGATAATTTAGTAGATTCTTTAACTGCTGGAAATACCATAGTTTCAAAATAATTTCTGACAGGTGTTAAAAGTTGATCTCCTGCAGCCGAAACTCCCCCGCCAATAATAATTTTTTCGGGATTTAGCATATTACCTATATGACTAAGTGCTAGGGCTAAGTAGAAAGAAATTTTATCAATCGTTTCATTAGCTAATTTATCATTTTCAGCACCCAATTCAAAAATCAACTTAGAAGTAATAGTAACTTGTTTGTCGATAGCTTCCTTAAGCGATGATTCGCCAGTGAATTCTTTTGCCAAATCTTTTGCTACGCGTACAATACCAGTTGCAGAAGCTACGGTTTCTAAACATCCTTTTTTACCACAAGTACAATCATAGCCATTCTCGGGGACAACTGTCACGTGACCAATTTCGCCTGCTGCGCCACGAATTCCGTGCAGAATCTTACCCTCTGCAAAAATTCCGCCACCGACACCTGTTCCAAGTGTTACGAACACAACATTCGCACCACCTTCACCAGCACCTTTCCAGCGTTCACCTAATGCTGCAACATTCGCATCATTATCTAATTCTATTTTTAAACCAGTAATTTTTTCCAAGTCTTCGCTAACGTTTTGTTCTTCTGCCCAGCCAAGATTATATGCACCTTTAACTGTTCCTGTTTCATAATTCACTGTTCCAGGAGTTCCCATTCCGATACCATAAAAAATGTCATTATCTAGCTGTAAATCAGTTAACTTTTGATTAATAGAATCACCAATATCTTTCACAATATGGGCACCTTTATTCTCAATATTTGTATCAATAGTCCATTTTTCTTCAATGTCACCGTCTTTTGTTAAAATAGCTAATTTTGCAGTTGTCCCGCCTAGATCTACACCAATTAATTTTTTGTTCATTCTGCTGTTCTCCTTATAATCAATTTAATTTAAACTACTATTTTTTCGTTGTTCTTTGATTAATTCTTGTTTCAATATACTTCGAGCTCTAGCAAAAACTTCTCTATCTAAAATATTATGCTTAAAAAGTTCTGTGACTTCGTATTCCATCATTTCGATATCATATTGTCGCTTTCCTAAATAAACAATTATGCCATGCTTTCGTAGTAATTGAGCAACATCATAAACTGTTTTCACATTAAAAACCTCTTATTCTTTGCTTTTTTGTAACTCATCATAATAAGAATCAAAAAACGTATTACTGGATAATTGTTTAGCAGTATCGGCTTCTTTAAGGGCGCCCTCTATATTACCTTGTATTCTATAACAAAAAGATAAATAATAATGAGCTTCTGGGATATCTTTATCCAGACTAATTGCTTCATTCGCCATATCTTCTGCTTTATCTATTTGCTTATTTTGTAAAGCAATAGACGATGCATAAGTATAAGAATAGCCATCAGCACTTCCGCTTTCGATTAAATTATCTATAATTTTTGTAGCTTCTTTTTTGTTATGATCTTGCAAATATTGTTGAACTGCTATATTGGCTGGCATGGGATCATAAGGTTGTTCTCCTTTTTGGAAACCAAAATATAAAAAGAGAATAGTTATTGCAACAAGCGAAACTCCATATGCAAGTCTACGCCAATGGAAAAATTGTTTCGGAAGCGATAATGCTCCTGCAAGTAAAAATCCGCCAACTAAGCCTCCAATGTGCCCAGCAATGTCAATTTGTGTAGAAAAGACATCTATTAATAAATTAATCGCTACTAAGGAAGCAATGCTTGTTCCAATTGTTTTTGCATAAAGATTTGGCTTTAATACAACTAAATATAGTAATGCACCCATTACAGCAAAAACTGCCGTGCTAGCTCCAACAGATAAATTCATATTTAACGTAAAACTCGCTATATTACCACAAATACCACCTAAAAGTAGTATAAGAATATATCGCCATTTACCATAAATACGCTCTGCCCATGCACCAACAATATAGAGCATTACTGCGTTTGATGCAAGGTGGATTAGACCACTATGAAGAAAAATAGGCGAAATAAAGCGCCACCATTCACCAGCATAAATAAGAGGGTTGAATTTTCCACCCCATTTAATTAAGTTAAAAGTATCGGTTGAACCACCTTGTAAGGTCACCCAAAGGAATGCCGCAACAATAAGCCCAATGAACGAATATGTGACAATTGGCTTAGAATTTCTAGCTACTTTTTGTTCTTCATTAACTTTAGCAGTAATATAAGTGATTACTTGCTCGCGTTCTTTTGCTACCATCTCTTTTGTTATTTCGTTTGAAAGGATAAATGTTTCTTCTGGTATATCTAATTTTTTAATTAGTAATTCTAGGTGCTCCTGCATTTGTTCGTTTGCAAGTAATATATTTTCTAATTTCACTTTTTCGTTTGGTGACGTAATGGTTTGTCCAAAAAAAGGCGAAATATCACCCATGGGCTCAAATGGAGTTATATAAATATTAATAAGAGGCAATTTTAAGCGTCCCATTTGCTTGCGAAGGTTTTCAGTTACATGTAATGTATGTGTCACATCACGTTCCACTACATTTACCCAACTTAATTCTTTCATTTGAATACGGATAACTGGTCTTTTTTTCTGGCTGATATTTTCTAACCAAAGTTCTTGTTTTTCCTCATGAAGATGGATTAAACGGTATTTTTCCACACCCAAGAAATAGTTAGTTAGGCGCCAGAAGACATATTGTTCTTGGAAGCTCAAAAAATTCCCTGCTTTCATTACAAATTATATTTACTACTATACGCAAAAATAGGGGCGTTGTAAACAATCCACCCTATTTTCTATAGAATTATTTTTCTTTATCCTTCAATCAGAATAGAAACTGGTTTATCATGGGGTTCTGGAGTGAATTCTATTTGTTGCTCATAAAAACACAAAGAGACTGTTTCTCCTTTAAAATCAGTTAAAAATCTATCATAGAATCCGCCGCCAAAACCTATTCGATAATGTGCTTTGTTAAAAACAACCCCTGGAACTAGTAACAACTCTATTGCTTCTTTTTCGACTGTTTCTGCTAATTTATTAGGTTCTAAAATACCAAATTTTGTTTTAATAAGCGGATGATTAGAATCCATTTTTTTAAATTCCATTTTTCTACTAGGATAAAATGTTTTTGGAATTAAAACGGTTTTTCCTTCTTTTTTAGCCTGGAGAATAATCGTTTCAGTTTCAATTTCAGGATGTCTTGCTAGTGTAATTCCGATTGTCTTTGCTTTGTTCCACTCTGGTAACAGAAATAATTTTTCTGCAAGTTTAATCGAGCGTTCCTGGTGCTCAAATTTATCAATACTATTTAAGTTTCGCAAAACTTTTTCTCGAATAAGGTGTTTGTCTTCCATCTTGACTTCCCCCTTTTTTATAATAAAAAAAGCAACAGAATGGAGATCCTGCTGCTTACTTAGTTTCGCGGTGTAAAGTTACACGGCGCAATCTTGGACAATATTTTTTTAATTCAATACGTTCCGGATTTTCACGCTTATTTTTAGTAGTGATATAATTACGATCACCGCATTCAGTGCATTCTAAAGTAATATTAACGCGCATTATTTTTCCCTCCAACTCTGACTGACGAATTTATTTACTAAACCTGTATAATAATATCATTTTTACACAGTTGTTGCAAGGACTCTATGCATTTTCTTTTTAATTTCTTTACAAAACCTTATTTCGGATGGTGTTTTATGTTAAATTATGCTATAACTAGTAGTAGAGTTTATGGAAGAGAGGTGTTTATAAAACCCATGACCACAGTCATAATTATCTTATTAATTGCTGCTATTGCGCTGTTTGTCATTTCATTTTTACAAAAAGGTGATAATAAGCAATTAGAAAAAGAACTAGAAGATGTTGCTGCTCAGTGGATGCAAGAAAACTTTGAATTAAAACAACGTGTCTCTGAATTAGAAAAAGCAATGAAAATGGATGCCCCTATCGTTGAGGTGGAGCAAGTTCCTGAAAGTCCTAAAGTTCGCGAATTAATGAAAAAACAAGTGATTACCCTTTATACTTCTGGAATAGTAACATCAGAAATTGCAGAACAATCATCCCTACCAAAAGAAGAAGTAGAAAAAATCATTGAAGAATATTTAAAACATTGATTTAAATTTTAAAGGAGGAGCCTATCTGTGAAGAAAAACTTACGGATGTTGGCATTAGGTTTCTTAATTTCTGCCGTTGTCTTACTGGTTTATAATCAGTTTTTTTCAACTCAGACCAAAGCAGAAGAAACTAAAGTCACATCAACAAAAACTGGTTCTGATGAAAACTCAAAAACATGGAAAAGCAAATATGAAAAATTATTAGCTCAACAAGAATTGGATAAGCAAGCAGAAGCAGATGCCAAGAAAAAAGCGGAAGAAGCTGCTAAAAAGAAAGCAGAAGAAGCTAAAAAAGTAAAAAGTTATAAATTAACGATTTCTAAAGGAGATCCTTCTTCTAAAGCTGGAGATGAACTTCAAGCAAATGGTATTATTAAAAGCGCTTCAGAGTTTGATAAATACTTAAGAGATAACAATTATGAAAAATACATTCGTGACGGTAGTTATACGCTCAAAAGTGACATGAATTATGAAACAATCGCAAAAATATTGACACATAAAAATTAGTTAAAAAAGGAAATAAGTCTAGAACTTATTTCCTTTTTTATGTTATTATTTAAGAAAGAAAGGATGATGAGATATGGAAAATGTAACAATGAAAAACCTCATAAATAATACGGGGGTATTTTACAAATAGAATGCTCCCTTTTTGCAAAGGAGCGAAACAATTGATACTTGAAAAATATGGTTTTACAAGTTTTTTTGAAGAACAAAAAATTGCTACTACTTCTTCGTATGGAAGAGTTACAGCAATATTCAGAGATTTTTATCGTGTTATAACAGAAAATGGGGAATTTTTAGCCACTCTTAAACGAGGGAATTTTTATGAATTGTCCTCTTCTAACCTGCCTGCTGTCGGTGATTTTGTGGAAGTAAGCAGTCAGAAACAAATTTTGTCTGTATTACAGAGGAAAACAATTTTTTCTCGAATGAATAAAGAATCAGAGGAACAATTAATTGCCGCAAACTTTGATTATGCGCTTATTGTAATGAGTTTGAACCATGATTTTAATTTAAATAGGCTAGAACGTTATTTAACGGTTGCTTGGGATAGTGGTGCTACACCAATTATCATTCTAACAAAAGCAGATTTAGTTGATGACCTCACTCCCTTCACACAAGAGCTCGAAACAGTCGCTTATGGCGTTCCCACTTATTATGTAGATAATTTATCACACCGCGGTTTTGAAGCTTTAGAGACTGATTTAAAGCCGAATAGTACCCTTGTTTTACTTGGATCATCGGGGGTTGGTAAATCTTCCTTTATTAATAGTCTTGCAGGAGCGGATTTGATGAAAACTTCAGGGATTCGCGAGGATGATAGTAAAGGAAAACATACAACGACTCACCGAGAAATGCATTTGCTTGCTAATGGTTGGATTATTATTGATACTCCTGGCATGCGTGAATTTGGGATTGGATTGAACCAAACAGGTCTAGAAACTACTTTTTCTGATGTAGAAGAACTAGGTGAAGGTTGCCGTTTTCATGATTGTTCCCATACAAATGAGCCAGGTTGCGCGGTTCAAGAAGCATTAGCAGATGGAACGCTTTCAGTACAACACTATGAAAATTGGCTGAAATTACAACGTGAAATGGCTTATCATGCTCGAAAAAACAGCCCCGCTTTAGCCAGGCAAGAACGAGATCGCCGGAAAACGATTCAAAAATCACTTCGAACACATTTAAAAACACGACCTAAAAGATAACACAAAAAAGCAAGTAGTTTTTAACTACTTGCTTTTTTGTATTATTTAGATTCTGGTTTTTTTGTTTTAGGATAGAATTTTTTCTCTGCTTGTGGTTTTTTGTCGCCTTCTGGTTGTTCTTTTTTCTCTAGCAATGCTTTACGTGATAAGTTAACGCGGCCTTGGTGGTCTACTTCAATAACTTTAACCGTTACTTCATCACCAAGCTTTAAGATGTCTTCCACTTTACCAACACGTTCATGTGCTAATTCAGAAATATGAACTAAACCATCTGTCCCTTTGAATAATTCAACAAATGCGCCAAATTTTTCAATACGACGAACTTTACCAGTGTAAACTTCTCCAACTTCTACTTCACGAACGATGTCTTCGATGATAGCAATTGCTTTACGGTTCATTGCTTGATCTTGTGAAGCGATGTAAACTGTACCATCTTGTTCGATATCAATTTTTACGCCTGTTTCTTCAATGATTGCATTGATTTGTTTTCCACCAGGTCCAATAACATCTTTAATTTTTTCTGGTTTAATATTAAGCGTAATAATTTTTGGAGCATACGCAGAAAGTTCTTCACGGGGTTCGCTAATTGTACTTGTTAAGTGTTCTAGAATATGCAAGCGCCCTTCTTTTGCTTGTGTTAATGCTTCGTCTAAAATTTGACGACTTAAGCCATCAATTTTGATATCCATTTGAAGTGCTGTAATACCATCTTTCGTTCCAGCAACTTTAAAGTCCATATCACCAAAGTGATCTTCCATACCTTGAATATCAGAAAGAATCGTATAGTCATCACCAAGTTTTACAAGGCCCATTGCGATACCAGCAACTGGCGCTTTAATTGGAACACCAGCATCAAGCATTGCAAGTGTAGAACCACAAATACTTGCTTGAGAACTAGAACCGTTTGATTCAAGAACTTCTGATACTAGACGGATTGTGTACGGGAATTCCTCTTCGGAAGGAATAACATATTGTAATGCGCGTTCACCTAGCGCACCATGACCGATTTCACGACGCCCCGGCGCACGACGAGGGCCAGTTTCCCCAACACTAAATTGCGGGAAATTATAATGGTGCATGAATCGTTTATATTCTTCTGTGCCTAAACCGTCAATGATTTGGTGTTCACGAAGCGGCGCTAATGTACATACGCTTAGAGCTTGTGTTTGGCCACGAGTGAATAAACCTGAACCATGGACACGTGGAAGCATGCCAACTTCAGAAGAAAGTGGACGGATTTCATTTACTTTACGGCCATCTGGACGGATTTTATCTTGAGAAATCAAACGACGCATTTCGTCTTTTTCAATCATTTCAAGAATATGAGCTACTTCACCAAGAATTTCTGCTTCATTTTCTAATTCTTTTGCTTTATAGCTTTCTAAAATTTCTTCTTTTACTTCTTCAATTGCAGCTTCACGCGCTTTTTTCTCTTCTGTTTTGATAGCTGCTTTCATTTTGCCTTCACTTGCTGCTTTTACTTCGGCTTCAAGTTCAGGATCGCTTACGAAAAGTTCGATTTCGCGTTTTTCTTTACCAACAGCGGCGATAATTTGTTGTTGGAATTCACAAAGACGTTTAATTTCTTCATGACCAAACATAATTGCTTCAAGCATTGCTTCTTCTGAAACTTCTTTTGCTCCAGCTTCTACCATGTTGATTGCATCATAAGTTCCTGCAACGGTTAAGCTAATATCACTTTTTTCTGCTTGTTCGATAGTTGGGTTGATAACGTATTTTCCATCGATACGACCCACATCCACACCAGCGATTGGCCCTTCAAATGGAATATCGGAAATAACTAATGCAACAGAAGAGCCAAGCATTGCTGCCATTTCTGGAGAACAATCTTGATCCACACTGAAAACAGTAGATGTAATTTGAACTTCATTACGGAAACCTTCTGCAAATAATGGACGAATTGGACGGTCAATTAGACGCGCTGTTAATGTTGCACGGTCACTTGGACGTCCTTCACGTTTTAAGAATCCACCGGGAACCTTACCAACGGAATACATTTTTTCTTCATAGTTAACTGTTAATGGGAAAAAGTCGCCAGGACGTGGCTTTTTCGAACCAACTGCAGCTGTTAAAACGACCGTATCGCCGTAACGAATTAAGGCTGCTCCACTTGCTTGTTTTGCTAATTGACCTACTTCGACAGATAATGTCTTACCCGCCCATTCTGTTGAAAATACTTGTTTTTCAGACATATTTTAATCTCCTTTGATTAGGAAAAACACGAACCAGAAACTTTACCATGCATAAGAATGTTCACGCACACTTTAGATTTTCTAAAGCACACATGAATCCAAAAACCTGCTAAAAATAGCGATTTTTGAAGCACGTTTTTGGATTCATGCGATAAAGTTTCATTTCTTCGGCGTGTTTTCCAAAATTTAGTATAGTTAATACTCAAAAAAAAGCGGGAACTTTTGGTATCCCGCTTTCGTCTGGTTTTTATCGACGTAAACCTAAACGTTTGATAAGTTCGCGGTAACGTTGAACATCTTTTTTACGTAGGTAAGTTAATAGGTTACGACGGTGACCTACCATTTTCATTAATCCACGGTAAGAGTGATGGTCTTTTTTGTGTACGCGAACGTGTTCATTTAAGCTATTGATTTCAGCAGTTAATACAGCGATTTGTACTTCTGGTGAACCAGTATCTGTATCATGGACACGGTACTCTGCAATAATTTCATTTTTGCGTTCTTGAGTTAAAGCCATTTCTTTCCACCTCCTTCTAAAATATCCCCAATTACTGAGCCAAGCGTCGGTGAGTCGCAAAAGCCAAGTAATGGTTCTGTTCGTACAGATTTAAAGATACACTATTTAGCCTCCAAAAGCAAGCAGAAATAGTCTTTTAATCCTCTAAATTAGCAAAAAATGCTCTTGTATCTTGTTCGTCTTTTTCTAGCTGAGCAATTAGACCTTCTACTCCGTTGAATTTAAGCTCTGGACGGAAAAATTGATACCATTCAATTTCTGCTTCTTCGCCGTATATTTCACGGTGGAAATCTAAAATATAAACCTCAATAGATAACGCTTGGTCATCTTTAAAAGTAATGTTATAACCAATGCTCGCCATACCTAAGTGAGTTTCTCCGTTCACACGGAATTTCACTGCATAAACACCAAGCTTTGGAATCAAGTAATCTTCTTTTACACGGATATTCGCTGTTGGAAAACCAATTGTTCTACCGCGTTTGTCCCCGTGGATTACAGTTCCTTTCGTTGTATAAGGATAGCCTAGTAATTGATTCGCTTCTTCTAGTTCCCCTTCTAAGATGGCACGTCTAATGTTTGTCGAACTTATTTTATCACTTGCAGCAGTTTGTTTATCGATAATAGTAACTTCAAAGCGACCATTAGCATATTTAGCCAAATCGGTCATTTTACCCTCACCTTTTTTACCATAAGAATAGTCGAACCCTGCTACCACATGTTCTACATGCAAAGCGACTAAATAATTATTTACAAAAGATTGCGGAGATAGTTCGGAAAATTGTGTTGTAAAGCGAACTACATACATAATATCTACGCCAAGTTCAGCCATTTTTTCTGCTTTATCTTCAAGCGGTGTGAGATATTTTACTTGTTTGCGAATATTGCTTAAAACGACAGATGGATGCGGATCAAAAGTTAACACTGCGGTTTGAAGTCCTTTTTGTCCAGCAATCTTTTTTGCTTGTTTAATGACTGCTTGATGTCCCAAATGAACGCCATCGAAAAAGCCAAGCGCCATTACTTTTTTTACGTCAGTCCACTCATCTGTTGTAATCGGATGATGTAAGTATATCGTCTTCATTTTTTGCCACTTCTCCTCTAAATTTGAATTCCTTTAATATCATAATATAAGCAAGTTGCGGTCGCAATAACTATGCTTGATGTAACTCAATGACTTTTTCTGGTTTAAAGAAATCTTTTTTCTCTGGATGCGGTTTGTATATTGCTGTTAATTTATCTTTAAAAATAAGTGCGACACGAGGTTCATTTTCGACTGTTTGGAATAAAGATTTTGGTAATAATCCGCCGTTTAAAACTTTCGCGTGTATTTCTTCATTTATTTCTAATTTTGCCATTGATTCAATGCCTTTTTCAAGCGGATATAAAAAATCAGTATCATTTGCTTGCATCTTTTCATCAATTTCCGCCAAGGTTAGACAATCTTCTTTTTTGAAAAAGCCGCTACGGGTCCGTTCTAGTTTGGACATATGGGCTGGATAACCTAGTAATTCGCCAATCATGACTGCAAGCGTGCGGATATAGGTTCCTTTTCCGCATGCAATTTCTAATTGAAACGTTGGATTAGTTTGATTTAGCGGACTGACGCCATCTAAACGGATTAATGAATAAATATCCACTTGTCTGGATGGTCTTTCAACCTCTATTCCAGCTCTTGCATATTCATACAACTTCTTGCCGTTAACCTTTACGGCTGAATACATTGGTGGAATTTGTGTGATATTGCCGGTTAGCTTTGTAAGGGTCGCTTGAAGTTCTTCTGCTGAAATTTCGGCTAAGTCTTTCGTTGCAATAGTTTCGCCAGTGGAATCTTCTGTTGTAGTCGATTTGCCTAGTGTTATTTCTGCTACATAGACTTTGCCTTCATCAGTTACATATTCAGCCAATTTTGTCGCACGTCCAATACAAATTGGTAGCACGCCTTCTACTTCTGGATCAAGTGTACCTGTATGACCAACTTTTTTTGTATGTAAAATTTTTCTTAATTTAAAAACGCAATCATGACTTGTCATCCCGCGTTCTTTCCATAGTGGGATAATTCCGTTCATCAAGCTCCTCCTTCTAAGAAAAAAAGTTTAAGGCAATTCCCACTTACATCCCGTTTGACTGAGAAGATAAAGGGACTGCCTTAAACTTTTATTTATTATTGATCGTTATTTAAGTCGCGAAGTAATTCATCGATTCGATTTCCGTAAGCGATGGAATTATCTATTTCAAAAGACATTTCTGGAACTTTACGAAGTCGAATACGGCGACCGATTTCAGAGCGGATAAAGCCATGCGCTTTCGCAAGTGCGAGTAACGTATTCTCTTTTTCCTTATCGGTACCAAGAATGGAAATGAACACCTTAGCTTCTTGTAAATCACCAGTAACATCTACTCCTGTTACAGTAACAAAGCCTAAGCGAGGATCTTTGATTTTACGATTTAAAATATCGCCCAATTCTTTTTTCATTTGCTCACTGACACGATTTGCTCGTACGTTCAAGTGTATTCACCTCTTTTATAACTTCTCCATAACTGTCTCAGCTCGCTCCCACTCAGGAAAAGAATCAAGAAAAGCAAGTACTTCTCTGGCTTCTTTTTCCGCTTGGATATGCGAGGAGGATACAACAGCAAAGCTAATTTCAGCTCGCTGCCATAAATCCTGATAATCTGTTTCAGCAATGGAGATATTGAATTTTTGTTTTGTTCTCGTTAAAATTCGTTGCAGTATAGCGCGTTTTTCTTTAAGGTTTTGTGGTTCCTGCATGAAAAATTCACTAATAACTGATTGAATCATTTTCTTTCAATTTCTTCCATAACGTATGCTTCAATTACATCATCTTCTTTAATATCGTTAAAGTTTTGAACTGTAATACCACATTCGTAACCTTTTGCTACTTCTTTCGCATCATCTTTAAAGCGTTTAAGTGTTGCAATTTCGCCTTCAAAAACAACGATTCCGTCACGGATAATACGAACGCCACTATCACGAGTTATTTTACCATCTGTTACGTAACAGCCGGCAATTGTACCCACTTTAGAAACATTGATTGTTTGACGAACTTGGGCTTGACCAATAATTTTTTCTTGGAATTCTGGGTCAAGCATCCCTTTCATTGCTGCTTCAATTTCATCAATTGCTTTATAGATAACACGGTGTAAACGAATATCTACGCTTTCGTTTTCTGCTGCTTCACGAGCTTGCGCTGTTGGACGGACATTAAATCCAATAATAATTGCATTAGAAGCTGCAGCTAAAGTAATATCTGATTCATTAATCGCACCAACGGCAGTATGAATAATTTTAACGTTAACGCCTTCTACGTCAATTTTGCGAAGTGACGCAGCAAGAGCCTCTACAGAACCTTGAACGTCTGCTTTAATAATAACGTTAACTTCTTTCATTTCGCCAGCTTTCATATGTTCAAATAAGTTATCTAAACTTACACGATTTGTTGCGGAGCGTTGTGCTACTAACGCACGACTTGCACGGGTTTCACCGATGTTTCTTGCTGTTTTTTCATCTTCAAAAACAACAAAGCGATCGCCAGCTTGTGGCACATCATTTAATCCAGTGATTTCAACTGGTGTGCTAGGTCCAACTTTTTTCACGCGGCGGCCTAGGTCATTAACCATGGCACGAACACGACCAAAAGTATTCCCTACAACGATTGGATCCCCGATATTAAGCGTTCCATCTTGTACTAGTAAAGTCGCAACTGGGCCACGACCTTTATCAAGTTCTGCTTCAATAACGGAACCGATGGCACGACGGTCTGGATTTGCTTTTAATTCTTCTACTTCAGAAACAAGTAAAATCATATCTAACAAGTTTTCAAGACCTTCACCAAATTTAGCTGAGATTGGTGCGAAAATAGTATCGCCGCCCCAAGCTTCTGGAACTAATTCATACTCAGTTAATTCTTGCATTACACGGTCTGGGTTTGCTTGTGGTTTATCAATTTTATTAACAGCAACAATAATCGGCATTCCCGCAGCTTTCGCGTGGTTAATCGCTTCAATTGTTTGTGGCATAACACCATCATCAGCTGCAACAACTAAAATCGTAATATCCGTGATTTGCGCACCACGAGCACGCATTGCTGTAAACGCAGCATGTCCTGGAGTATCTAAGAAAGTAATTTTTTTATCGTGAATTTCCAGTTGGTAAGCACCAATATGTTGTGTAATACCACCTGCTTCTCCTAAAGTAACTTTTGTATTACGAAGGGAATCTAGTAAAGTTGTTTTACCATGGTCAACGTGACCCATAATCGTAACAACTGGTGGGCGTTCAACAAGTTTTGACTCGTCAACAGCTTCATTTAGTTCATTTTCAAAGTAAACATCTAAGTCTGTTACATCAACTTTGATTTCTTCTTCTACTTGCACGCCGTAATCATCACAAATTAATTCGATTGCATCTTTATCTAATGATTGGTTAATTGTTGCAACAACACCAAGCATAAATAGTTTTTTGATTAGTTCAGATGGTTCTCTGTATAATTTTTTCGCTAATTCCGCTACTGTTAAAGATTCACTGAAAACGATTTTTTCAGGAAGCTCTTTTGGTTTTGGCGGAGTTGGCGGTACTGTACTGTGGTTTAGTTTACCTTTTTTCTTCGTGTTACGGCCTTTATTGTTGAAATTACCGCCACGATTCGGACGATTGTTACCGCCTGGACGGTTTGAATTGCCGCCTGGACGATTATTATTATTGTTACGTTTCTGTCCACCAGCTTGTTGTTGGTTACCACTTGATTGTGTTTGGTTACTTGTATTTGCTGGTTTATTTGTCGCTGGTTTAGTACCTTGGCTTTTGTTCGCAGTTGCTGGTTTATTAGCTTGTCCTGCTGGTTTATTTGGTTTATTCGACTTTTCATTACTATTTGTCATATTTGGTTTGTTTGGCCCCTTACTATTTCCATTTTCGTTGCTAGTAGCTTCTTTCTTTGGTGCTTCGGCTTTTTTATTTGCGCCATCAATAGCATTATCTAATTGTCTTAATGCATTTTCATTAATAGTGGACATATGATTAGCCACTTCAATACCTAAGCCTTTTAATGCTTCAATGACTTTTTTACTTGATACTTGATGTTCTTTTGCGTATTCATATACACGAACTTTACTCATGTCGTACACCTCCGTATAAGATTCAACCGAGTAATTCTGCTAATTTAATAGCAAATCCTTTATCAAGTATTGCAACTATTGCACGTGTGTCTTTGCCGATTGCACCCCCTATCATTTCCCGGGTACCGGCTTTTTTCACGACAACATTGTAGTATTCACACTTGTTGCGGATTGTTTTCTCGGTTTTTTCTGATATATCTTCTGAAATGAGAACCATTTTTGCTTTCCCATTTCTAACTGCTTTTAGTACTAATTCTTCACCAGTAGTAATTTTACGTGCTCTGTTAGCGAGGCCTAATAAGGAAAGTGCTTTTTTATCCATTCGTAGGTTCCTCGAGAGACTTCATATAAGCAATCAGCTCATCATAAAAAGACTCTTGTTCTGGCATTTTTAGTTGATGAAAAATAGCGTTTTTCTTTTTCGCTTTTTCACACGCTTCTACACTTTTAACAATGTAGAAACCGCGTCCAGGTGCTTTGCCTGTAGGATCTATCGTAAGCGCTCCGTCTTTCGAATACGCAATACGAAGAAGTTCGCCTTTTGGCAAGCGTTCGCCGGTAATAATACATTTTCGAAGGGGGATTTTTTTATTACGCATGATAATTCTCCTTTTTATTCTTCATCTTCAGCAAAAGTTTCGCTTTCTGCTTCTTCTAAAGCAGGCGATTCTACACCATTACGTGGGTAGATACCTAGTTCAGTTGCAACTGTTTCACTTTTAATATCAATCTTCCAACCAGTTAATTTTGCTGCTAAACGGGCATTTTGACCGCGTTTACCAATAGCAAGAGATAACTGATAGTCTGGTACGATGACAGTCGTCGCTTGGTCTGCTTCGTTGACAATAACATCTAACACTTTGGATGGGCTAAGTGCATTAGCTACGAATGTGAAAGGATCTTCTGACCATTCTACAATATCGATTTTTTCGCCTTTAAGTTCATTGACGATTGTTTGAACACGCGCGCCTTTTGGCCCAACACATGCGCCAACTGGATCTACTTCTTCGTTTGCTGTGTAAACAGAGATTTTAGAACGATCCCCAGCTTCACGTGCAACGGATTTGATTTCTACAATACCATCATAGATTTCTGGCACTTCCATCTCAAAAAGACGTTTAAGTAGTCCAGGGTGTGTTCGAGATACAAAGATTTGCGGTCCTTTTGTAGTCTTTTCTACTTTTGTTAAATACACTTTAATGCGGTCATGTGCATGATAAGTTTCGTTTGGCATTTGTTCGTTTTGAGATAAAATGGCTTCGATTTTACCAAGGTTTACATAGATAAAACGAGAATCTTGACGTTCAACAATACCAGTCATAATATCATCTTCGCGGTCGATGAACTCATCGTAAATGATGCCGCGTTCCGCTTCACGAACACGTTGGGTTACAACTTGTTTCGCTGTTTGAGCTGCAATACGCCCAAAATCTTTTGGCGTTACTTCGAGCTCTACTACATCACCAGGTTTGTATACTGGATTTAGTTTATGCGCTTCTTCCATGGAGATTTCAAGACGA
The DNA here is from genome assembly GCF_014229295.1 of Listeria farberi. Classification (NCBI taxonomy): domain Bacteria; kingdom Bacillati; phylum Bacillota; class Bacilli; order Caryophanales; family Listeriaceae; genus Listeria; species Listeria farberi. The sequence goes on along the minus strand of NZ_JAARZL010000001.1, from coordinate 1,098,566 downwards.
GAATCAAATACTTGTTCTACCGCTTCTTTTCTAGCTAAAACACGGATAGAACCATTTTCCATATTTAAATCTACGCGTACGTTTTGTGCATCTTTGAAGTTTCGTTTATAGGCAGAAGTAAGAGCAGCTTCAATTGCTTCTACTAAAACCTCTCTTGAAATACCTTTATCATGTTCTAACACATGAAGAGCATCTAATAATTCTGTGCTCATTTTTTATTCAGCTCCTTATTCTTTGCTTTTTAAAATTGAATTGCAAGTCTTGCTTTAGCTACTTTGTCTTTAGGAATTTCACAAGTGATTTTGCGTGTTTTATCCGTGATAGTAATAACGAGTGTTGCCCCATCATAACTAACAAGTGTTCCTTCCCACATTTTACGACCATCAATTGGTTCATATGAAGTAACGTGAACATATTTACTTACCGCATTTTCAAAATCTTGCTCTTTCTTCAGTGGACGTTCAGCCCCAGGAGAAGACACTTCTAAAAAGTAGTTTTGTGTAATGGGATCAGATTCATCCATTTTTTCGCTAACTTTTTCGCTTACAGCGGCGCATTCATCAATATCTACGCCACCATCTTTGTCAATAAAAATTCGTAAAAACCAATTTGGGCCTTCTTTTTCAAAGACAATATCTACAAGTTCTAGTTGAAGTTCGTCCGTGATTGGCGCAACAATTGCTTCTACTTGTTCTAGTACTTTACTCATTTCAGCCTCCTTAAGAGATACGCTTTTCCAGCTAATTCGTCCCCTATTTCTGCCACGGGTGACTCTTTGACAGATTTGCAAAACGAAAGCGTGGGCATTGGCCCACGCTTGGCTGAGTTATCGTAGTATTTCTTAAATAAGTTTATCACAAATTGTGACTACAAGCAAGTTTTGCTATATTTTAGAATAACGATAACTGATTTTGATCAGGCAATCCTTCCAAGCATCCTTGATCATCCATGTACTGAATAATCGTTTTTGATACTTTGCCGCGCTGTTGTAAGTCTTCTTTGGATAAAAATTCTCCATTTTCGCGTGCAGCAACTATTTGTTTAGCTACGTTAGTACCAAGACTTGGAATTGCATTAAATGGGGGAATAAGAGAGTCTCCGTCAATAATGAACTCATCCGCAGACGATTTATACAAATCGACTTTTTGGAAATGGAAACCGCGAGCTAGCATTTCGTTCGCAATTTCTAAAACCGTTAGTAAATTTTTCTCTTTCGTTGATGCTTCCATTCCTTTATCATTTACTTCTTTCATAGTAGCTTTTACTGCTTCTTTTCCGTTTACCATCGATGTTAAATCAAAGTCATCCGCACGAACAGTGAAATAAGTCGCGTAAAAGAACAATGGATGATGTACTTTGAAATAAGCAATCCGAACTGCCATTAAAACGTAAGCAGCAGCATGGGCTTTCGGGAACATATACTTGATTTTTTTACAAGATTCAATGTACCAAAGCGGCACTTTATTTGCTACCATTGCTTCTTCCATTTCCTCGGTTAAACCTTTCCCTTTACGGACAGATTCCATAATTTTAAAGGCTAACGAACTTTCTAATCCTTGGTAAATTAAAAATACCATAATATCATCACGACAACCAATTACGTCTGGTAGTTCGCATGTTTTATTTTTAATTAATTCCTCCGCATTTCCAAGCCAAACATCGGTACCATGAGAAAGACCAGAGATTTGTACTAATTCAGAAAATGTCGTTGGTTTTGTTTGTTCTAACATTTGTCGTACAAAACGAGTCCCAAATTCGGGAATTCCAAGCGTCCCAGTTTTTGAATCGATATCTGTTGGTTTAACACCAAGCGATTCCGTAGAACCAAACAACTTCATCACATCTGGATCATCTGTTGGAATGGTTTTCGGATCAATTCCGCTTAAATCCTGTAACATCCGAATAGCGGTCGGATCATCGTGCCCAAGTATATCGAGTTTAAGCACGTTATCGTGAATCGAGTGGAAATCAAAATGGGTTGTTTTCCATTCCGAGTCCGTTGCATCTGCTGGGAACTGAACAGGAGTAAAATCATAAACATCCATATAATCAGGAATAACGATAATACCACCTGGGTGCTGCCCAGTAGTTCGTTTAACACCAGTACATCCAGCAACAAGGCGATCCACCTCAGCCCCGCGGATGGTCATATTCATATCACGTTCGTAATTCCGAACATACCCAAATGCAGTTTTTTCAGCAACTGTACCAATAGTACCTGCACGGAAAACGTAATCTTCCCCAAAAATTTCTTTTGTGTAGGCATGCGCTACAGGTTGGTAATCTCCCGAGAAGTTTAAATCTATATCGGGTACTTTATCTCCTTTAAATCCTAAGAATGTTTCGAAAGGAATATCTTGACCTTCTTTTTGATAAGGAGTTCCGCAGTGTGGGCAATCTTTATCAGGTAAATCAAAACCAGAACCAACCGATCCATCATCAAAGAACTCAGAGTCCTTACAATTCGGGCAAAGGTAATGTGGCGGAAGTGGGTTTACCTCCGTAATTTCTGTCATTGTAGCGACAAAAGAAGAACCAACTGATCCCCGGGAACCTACTAAATAACCATCTACGAGTGATTTTTTAACGAGTTTATGGGAAATAAGGTAAATAACCGCAAAACCATGACCAATAATACTTTTCAGCTCTTTTTCTAATCTTGCTTCTACAATTTCTGGCAACTTTTCCCCATATAATTGGTGGGCCATACCGTAACTCATATTACGAACTTCATCTTCAGCACCATCAATTTTTGGTGTGTATAGTTCATCTTTAATCGGTTTTAAATCATCCATCCAGTCTACTACTAAATTGGAATTTGTTATAACGATTTCTTTTGCTTTTTCTTCCCCAAGAAAGGCAAATTCTTTCAACATTTCATCTGTGGAGCGGAAATGAACATCTGGTAGTTCCGCACGATTAAGCGGATTAGCTCCACCCTGAGAATGAATCAAAATTTTACGGTATATTTTATCAACCGGATCTTTATAATGCACATTCCCGGTCGCAACGACAGGCTTCCCAGTTTTTTCACCAACACGGACAATGTTTTTCAATATTTCTTCTAACGCTTTTTCATCACGAACAAGCTCACGTTCTATTAGCGGAGCATATACTGGTTTCGGCTGAACCTCAATAAAGTCGTAAAATTCGGCTACTTTTTCAGCAGCTTGCATTCCTTTTTGCATCATCGCTTCAAATAATTCACCTTGACTACATGCTGTACCGATAATTAATCCTTCCCTCATTTTTTTCAACTGAGAGCGAGGAATTCGCGGTACGCGGTAGAAGTAGTTAATATTCGACATAGTGATTAATTTAAAAAGGTTTTTCAGTCCTACGTCCGTTTGTGCATAAATAGTTGCATGGAAAGGTCTAGCACGTTTGTACGCATCTCCTTCTCCCATATAGTCATTTAAGGAATCATGAAAATCAATATCATGCATTTCTTTTGCATCTTTAATTAATTTCCAGGCTAAATATGCGGTTGCTTCAGCATCAAATACAGCTCGGTGATGTTGCTCAAGAATAATATTAAATTTTTTCGTTAACGTATTTAAGCGATGATTCTTAAAGTGTGGGTATAGAAAACGAGCTAACTCCAGTGTATCGACAACTGCATTCTTTGCTTTTTCAATACCAACTTTTTCATAGGCGGTATTAATAAATCCCATATCAAAAGAAGCATTGTGGGCAACAAGGATGTCATCGCCGCTCCATTCCTTGAATTGTTTTAATACAACATCAATTGGATCAGATCCTTTGACCATATCATCTGTTATACCAGTTAGATTAATTGTCGTTGCAGAGAGTGGATGACCAGGATCAATGAATGCTTCAAATTTATCAATGATTTCGCCGTTTTTCATTTTTACGCCTGCAAGTTCGATAATAGTGTCATAAACAGCTGATAAGCCTGTAGTTTCAACATCAAATACACAATAAGTGGCATCTTGTAAAGCAATATGTTGATCGTTATAAGCAATAGGTACACCGTCATCAATAAGATTTGCTTCAATACCAAAGATAACTTTTAAGCCATATTTTTGACCTGCTCCGTATGCTTCTGGGAAGGATTGTGCAACCGAATGATCCGTGATAGCAATTGCTTTATGACCCCAATCAGCTGCTTGTTTGAACAGTGAATCCACGGACGAAGTAGCATCCATTTGACTCATTGGTGAATGAAGATGAAGTTCTGCACGTTTTTCTTCCGCAGTATCAAGCCGTTTCACTCCTGCAATTTCGTTGATATCTTGAGCCATCATTATTAAATCGCGCACAAAAGTATCATTTTGGACACTACCTCTTACTTTCACCCACATTCCTTTTTTTAAATTTTGGAACATTGCTGCATCTTCATTATCACGCGAAAACATTTTTATAATCATCGAGCTAGTATAATCGGTAATTTTAAATTGCAATAAACTGCGTCCACTTCGGAGTTCGCGAATTTCTGTAGCAAAGATGAGACCTTGAACAGTAATACGACGTTCTTCATCATAGACATCACCAAGACGTTTGATTTCCTCGTCATCCTTGATTTTATACCCAATCTGGAATGGTCCAGTAAGGGGCGCCGCATTTCCACTGCCATTCTGTCCTTCTGCCTGACGTTTTTGCATTACTTGAACCGCTTCGGCAGCTTTTTTCTGATCTTCTTCTTGTTTTGCTTGTGCAAAAGCTTTATATTCATCGGTTTCTGATTGATCCAATATATGCATTTTCATTGCTAGTCGTGGAAAACCTGCTTTTCCGTAGTTTTCGAGAATCTTTGCTTGGAATCGTTGTTGAATCGTCGTTTCTTCCATATCATTATGAACAGCTACTTCAATAAAATGTGGCTCTTTAAATGTAGGTTTTTGCTCCAATAAAAGCTTTCCAATCATTGGCGATTGCTTTTCAATTGGCTCTACAATTAAGTTCCAATAATCTTGAATAAGCGTTTCGTTGATAGTCTGATTTTCTGGAACTATTTGCATTTCTGTTTCTGCAATTTGGCTAAATGTACGTTTCATTCCAATATCCATCATATGAAAGAGTGCGGCTGGGAAAATTTGTGGTACGTGCAAATGAAATTGCCATGTTTTATTTTTCTTATCAGCAACAAGTTTTTCGATTGTAGCATCTTTCGTAAATTCTTGGTAGGCTGTTACATCTTGTAAACCAATTTGTGTCATTAACAGCTGAAATCGTTCTTGTTTTTCTTCCTCTTTTGCAGTCATTCCGAATAACACCCCTTTATCCAAATTTATAAAAGCCAGATGTCCCTCATGACCCGTTTTTAAAAGGAACGAGTGGAGTTTCATCTGGCACAACTTTATCCGTAATTATTTATCTCCAAAAAGAATTGGTAGCGTATTTAGTAGCTCATCTTGACGAACTTCGATCATTTCGCCCGTTTTTCTAATTTTCACTTCCACAATACCTTCTGCTGCTTTTTTACCAACAGTAATACGAATAGGTAGACCGATTAAATCAGCATCCGCAAACTTAACGCCAGCGCGTTCAGCACGGTCATCTATTAATACGCTAAATCCAGCATCTTGTAGTGATTTATATAACGATTCTGCAAATGCAACTTGCTCTTCACTCTTCATATTAACAGGAATTAAGTGTAAATCAAATGGGCTAATTTGCTTATCCCATACAAGACCATTTTCATCATTCGATTGTTCCGCAATGGCAGATAAAATTCGAGATAAACCAATACCATAGCACCCCATAATAATTGGTTGTGCACGACCGTTTTCATCTAATATAGTTGCATTCATAGCTTCACTATATTTAGTACCAAGTTTGAAAATATGACCAACTTCAATACCTTCTGCAAACTTGATAACCCCTTGACCATCAGGAGACAAATCGCCTGCTTGAATCATACGCAAGTCAAAATAACTAGTAACTTCAAAATCACGATTTGGATTAACATTAATATAATGATACCCATCTTCATTTGCTCCAGCTACAGCATTAACAATATCTTTTACTGCATTATCAGCAAAGACGCGAATTTTTTCAGGAACACCAATCGGCCCTAAGGAGCCAAAATTAGCACCTAGTAATTCCACTGCAACATTTGGATCTACTAACTCGACATTTGTTGCATCTAAAGCATTTTTAATTTTAATATCATTTATTTCATGGTCACCACGAACTAAGACCATAATCACTTCATCATCTACTTGATAAAGCATTGATTTCATTGTTTTCTGAATAGGAACTTCTAAAAATCCAACAATATCAGCAATAGTTTTTTGATTTTCTGTTGCTACTTTTTCAAGTTCTTTCTCAAGTTCATGCGATTTTTTCTCCATATATAAAACTGGTGCCATCTCTGTATTTGCAGCATAATCAGAAGCATCGCTATAAGCAATGGTATCTTCCCCAATATCAGATAATGCCATAAATTCTTTGGATTCATTTCCGCCAATTGAACCAGAATCTGCAATAACAGAACGGAATTCAAGGCCGCAACGACTAAAGATATTAGAATAAGCTTGGTGCATTAGCTCAAATGTTTCATCTAAGCTTTCACTTGTCGCATGAAATGAATACGCATCTTTCATAATAAATTCTCGTCCGCGTAATAGACCAAAGCGAGGACGTTTTTCATCACGGAATTTTGTTTGGATTTGATATAACGTAATTGGTAAACGTTTATAAGATTTAATTTCATCTCGTAAAAGTGACGTAATCAATTCTTCATGGGTTGGTCCAAGCACAAAATCACGAGCGGCACGATCTTTTAGACGCATTAGTTCTGGACCATAATCAGCCCACCGACCAGATTCATGCCATAGTTCTGCAGGTTGAAGCGCAGACATAAGCATTTCTGCAGCGCCAATTGCTTCTAATTCTTCGCGGACAATTGCTTCAATTTTTCTTAATGTTAATGTTGCAAGTGGTAAATAACTGTAAATCCCACTCGCCACTTGTCTAATAAAACCAGCGCGAAGAAGTAATTGGTGACTCTTTACTTCCGCATCAGCTGGAACTTCTTTTAATGTTGGTATAAATGTCATCGTTTGACGCATTTAAAACACCCCTTTTTCCCTTTATTAGTCTTTCTCTTTTTAGAAAAATGCTCGTTGTATATCGTTCCATGTCACAAGTATCATGAGAACCATCAAAAGTGCAAATCCAGCAAAATGGATAATACCTTCTTTTTTAGGATCGATTGGTTTCCCGCGGACGAGTTCATATAAGAAGAACATCAAACGTCCTCCATCAAGTGCTGGAAGCGGTAATAAGTTAACAATTCCTAGGTTAATACTTAAAACAGCAGTCCAGTTTAATACTGTCATAAAGCCATATTGCACGACTTGTTGTGTACTCGTATAAATACCAACTGGGCCATTCAGCATGTCTAGTGAAAATCCACCAGTAAACATGTTACCAAGAATCGTAAATATTTGAACAATCCAACTCCATGTTTGTGTAAAGCCATTAGTTATTTTAGCAGTAAATGAAGTGTCCATCGGTGTTTCTACTCCGATTTTCCCAACATCTTTACCATTTTCTTTTTGCGTCGCCGGTTTCACATCAATATCTTGTGTTTTTCCATCGCGATCAATTTTGAAATCGAGTGTTTTCCCAGGATTTTCAGAAACACTTTGAACAATATCTGTCCAAGACTTTGTTTCTTTACCATTAATAGAAAGAACCTCGTCTCCTTTTTTAAGACCAGCTTCTGCAGCGGCCCCATCCGGCATAACATTACCAAGTGTATTATCGGTACTCGGAACCCCGCCCTGAATAAAAGCAAGTGCAGTAAAAATTAAGATGGCTAAAATAAAGTTAAACAATGGGCCTGCAAAAATAGTCATTGCTCTGTTTCCTAAAGATTTCGCATTAAAAGAACGGTCATATGGCGTAATCATTGTTTCGATTTTACCATCAATAACAAGTGCATTTCGTTCTACTTGATACCGAACTTTCTTCGTGTCATCATAGTCTTCATAACCTTCGATAAAAAGTTCCTTCTCTAAATCACAGAGAGAAACTTCAATTGGTTGTGCATTGACATATTGGTCCTTACCATTAACAATAATTTTGCTAACAGTTTCTTCCGGAGTTAACTCAAGCCCAACTCGGTAACCAGGTTTCAGCTCAATTTCTTCCCCGTCTTCTCCAGCCATTCTAACATATCCACCAATAGGTAATAAGCGAATGGTATACTGTGTTTCTTTTTTTCGGTAAGCAAAAATTTTCGGTCCGAAGCCAATCGAAAAATCTTTGACCATAATGCCAGCTCGTTTTGCAAACAAGAAGTGACCTAGCTCATGGAAAAATACAATCAGTCCGAAAACGAAAATAAAAGCAATAATAGTTGTCAAAATAGCTTCACCTCTATAAAAGTGTCTTTACATACGCACGTGTTTCTTGATCAACTTGTAAAATAGTATCCAAGTCAGGATTAGAAATACTTGTATGACGATTCATTGCATTTTCAACAAGTGCTTCGATATTATAAAAAGCGACTTGTCCATTTAAAAAGCCAGCGACAGCAATTTCATTTGCCGCATTCAAAACTGTCGGCATTGTTCCACCTATTTTACCAGCATTATACGCGAGTTTCAATGCCGGAAACCTTTCATAATTCACTTCTTCAAAATGAAGCGCTGAAAAATCAGTAATCCGGAATTCTTTTTCGTATGGAATAGAAAGCCTATTAGGATATGTTAATGCGTATTGAATAGGCATCCTCATATCCGGTGTGCCAAGTTGCGCAATAAAACTTCCATCTACAAATTGAACCATAGAATGAACAATACTTTCACGCTGAATAACTACTTCAATATCATCATAATCCACATCAAAGAGCCAGTGCGCTTCCATTACTTCTAACCCTTTATTAAACATCGTAGCTGAATCAATTGTTAATTTATTTCCCATGTTCCAATTAGGATGTTTTAAAGCTTCTTTTACGCTAACTTCCCTAAGTTGTTCTCGTGTTTTATCTCGGAAACTTCCGCCACTCGCAGTTAGAATAATTTTCTTAATTTTTTCTCGATTTTCACCGTTTAATGCTTGTAAAATAGCAGAATGTTCACTATCCACAGGTAATAAGGAGATATTTTTTTCTTTAGCAGCCTCTATAACTAAATGTCCAGCTGTAACAAGTGTCTCTTTGTTGGCTATAGCAATCGCCTTACCAGCTTCAATAGCATCTAGAGTCGGTAATAACCCTACACTGCCCATAACAGCATTTAATAGAACGTCCCCATCTAAGTATGTTGCTACTTCTCTAAGTCCGTCTAAACCATTAAAAAACTTCACATCAGGAAATTCAGCCTCTAGTGTCACACGGTCTCTCGTATGCCAAACAGCTACCATTTTTGGTTTAAATTCTTGAATAATTGCCCGTCCTCGTTCAATATTACGTCCAAAACTAAAAGCAACAAGTCGAAATTCTTCTGGATTTTCTCGAATAATTGTGAGTGTTTGCGTCCCAATAGAGCCAGTTGCACCAAGTAAAATAATATTTTTCATTATCCCATCTCCAATTAAATAATTTGAAGTATATGTAGCAGAGGTAATACGAATAACAAACTATCAAATCTGTCTAAAATACCACCATGTCCAGGTAGGATTTTTCCAGAATCTTTCACGCCGTAAAATCGTTTCAACGCTGACTCTACTAAATCTCCCAGTTGACCAAAAATAGATAAAAACACTAGAAGCGCTAAAACAAGGATTATGTTACCTGGTAAATCAGCAAAATAATAAAAACCTCCAGCAATAACAAGTGCACAAACTATCCCACCGATAAAACCTTCTATCGTTTTATTAGGACTAACATTTGGCGCTAATTTATGCTTACCAATTGCTTTCCCAATAAAATAAGCCCCCGTATCGGTTGACCACACAATAAATAATGCAAAAAGTACATACATTAATCCAGCTTCCCGAGTTAGCGCTAAGTAATGGAACCCAAATCCAGTATAAAAAGCAGCAACCATACAGATTCCGACTTGATCAAAATGGAATTTATTGCGAGAAAATACCGTATTAGCAAGTAAAAGAGCCATTAAAATAAAAATAACTTCCATTTCAGTAATATGCAGTTTATCTAAAAAATCCAAGTATCTATCTGGGACCACAACTAACCACATTAATAGTAATGTAATTATTCCATTCATTGAAAAAATACGCTGCTTTGTCATGACAAGTACTTCATATAAAGCAATAGTTGCAAGTAAAATACTTAATAATTCAAATGGCATCCCCCCGTAAACAACAAATGGAATGAAAAATATAAGCGCAACAACAGCAGTAATAATTCTCGTTTTCAATCTTTTTTCCTCCCTAGAGCCCTCCAAAACGACGCGACCGATTTTGATATTCAATAATCGCCTGCAAAAAATCTTCCTTTGAGAAATCAGGCCAATGTGTTTCTGTAAAATAAAATTCACTATAAGCTAGCTGCCATAACATAAAATTACTTAATCTCAGTTCTCCGCTAGTACGAATTAATAAATCAGGATCCCCAAGACCATGACTCATTAAATGATTATTTAATAATTCTTCTGTTAAATCTTCAGCTGATTTACCTTCTAATAAGAGTTCTCTCATTGCTTCTTTTGCAGCGGAAATAATTTCAGAACGTCCACCGTAATTTAGTGCAAAGTTTAGGGTAAGCCCAGTACAATGAGCTGTATCAGCAATTGCTTTTTCTACTGCACGCATTGTGTGTTCTGGCAAATTTTCTCTATACCCCATCACATTAACACGAACGTTTTCTTCTATCAACTCTGGAACAAAAGAGTCAAAAAATTCTACAGGTAGCTTCATTAAAAAATCCACTTCATCTGTAGGTCGTTTCCAGTTTTCAGTTGAAAAAGCATAGAGTGTAAGCACATCAATGCCTATCGCATTTGCATACCTTGTAACTCGTTTAACAACATCCATACCTTCTTTATGCCCTGCAATCCTCGGTAAGAAACGTTTTTTGGCCCATCTCCCGTTTCCGTCCATTATAATGGCGACGTGACGAGGGATTGGCAAATCTTCTGCAAGTTCACTATTTAAAATATTTTCATCTTGTCGAAATAGCTTTTTAAACATCATAAATCCTCCAATTGATACACTTCTTAGAGCATGTCTATACCTATAATAACAAAAAAGAATCAATTAATGTACTAAAAATTCCATGTGAAAAGATGAGATTTTCATGAGAGAGATGGAATTGCCCATTAAAAAACATTCCTAACCCAACACATACGGAAAGAATTAGGAATGTCACTTCAACTTAAAAGCTATTAACCCTATTTGTTACTATTTGAAAAGTACCAATTAAACTTCTAAGATTTCCGCTTCTTTGTCTTTCGTGATGTTATCAATGTTTTTGATGCTTTCATCAGTTAATTTTTGAACATCTTCACCGTAAGAGCGTAAATCATCTTCTGTGATATCACCATTTTTTTCTAATTTTTTCAGTTCTTCATTTGCTTCACGGCGAATGTTACGAACCGCAACTTTGGCTTCTTCTGCTTCTTTTTTCACTTCTTTAACTAACTCTTTACGACGCTCTTCAGTTAATTGTGGAATTGATAAACGTAGAACAGAACCATCATTATTAGGTGTTAATCCTAAATCTGATTTTAATATTGCTTTTTCTATTTCACCTAAAATAGTTTTATCATAAGGTGTGATAAGCAACATTCTAGCTTCTGGGACGCTGATAGACGCCATTTGATTTACAGGTGTTGCTGCTCCGTAGTAATCAACTGTTAAACGATCAAGTAAAGATGCGTTTGCTCGACCTGCACGGATAGTACCTAATTGTCTTGTTAAAGCTTGTTCTGCTTTTTCCATTTTTTCTTTAGATTTAGTTAATACTTCTTTACTCATTATTTTTTCCCCCTGACAGTAGTCCCGATTTTTTCGCCTAAAATAACTCGCTTGATATTATTACCTTGTTCAGTAAACGAGAAGACGATTAATGGAATATCATTGTCCATACTTAAAGATGACGCTGTTGTATCCATTACTTCCAAACCATCTTTAATAACATCGAGATAAGATAATTCTTCATATTTTTTCGCATTTTCATCTACTTTTGGATCGGCATTGTAAACGCCATCGACATTGTTTTTCGCCATTAAAATGACATCCGCTTCAATTTCAGCTGCTCTAAGTGCCGCTGCAGTATCAGTGGAAAAGTACGGATTACCAGTTCCTCCTGCAAAAATAACTACACGCCCTTTTTCAAGATGACGAATCGCTTTACGACGGATATACGGCTCAGCAATTTGACGCATATCAATGGATGTCTGTACACGTGTTGCAACGCCAATATTTTCAAGAGAATCTTGCAAAGATAAGGAATTCATAATAGTTGCAAGCATGCCCATTTGGTCTGCTGCCGCACGGTCCATCCCCATTTCACTACCAAGCTTCCCGCGCCAGATATTTCCGCCACCAACAACGATTGCTACCTCTACTCCTAATTCTACTACTTCTTTGATTTGAGCAGAAATTAAATTGACCACGCTCGGATTAATTCCAAAGCCATCATTTCCCGCAAGTGCTTCACCGCTTAATTTTAATACAACTCGTTTATAATCTGGGGTATCCATAATAGCCTCCAATTTCATATTCTATTCATAGATAGAAAACTTTTCCATCCACCATTATCTATTCTACTAAAAAGCTAGCTATTACAAAAGTGTTTTCTACTAAAAAGTGAAAAAACATTTTAAATTTCACAAAACGTCTATTTTTTTAATAGCTAAATTACTTGTTTTGTACTTTGAAAAATATTCAAAATCTTATTTTTTCACAATTAGGATGGTTTTGTAGCGTATCACCGTTTTTTTGTGATAAAATAAACATACAAATAGCTAAAAAATGAGCGATAATGACAAAACACATAGGAGCTTTAGATTTTAATGGTTAAATGGAACAAAATTTATACATATAGCGAAAGCATTGAAGAATGGGGAAAACAAACAATTATAGAAATGCCCTCTTATAGTGAATATGCGGGTTATTTTTTCTTATTACCGCGAAAAATGGTGTTTTCTGTTTCGTCTGATTATAATTATTTTTATTTTCCAGATACATGGATTTTTACATTAAAGAAACATATAGAAAAAAGAAGCATAGATGCAGCCACAATGATGCTTCTATTTAAACAAGAAAGTGAAGAAATAATGCAATATTTTCAAACAAAGAAAGTAAATGATAGTATTGTAAAAATTCGTACACATATCCCTAAAAAAATTGAAAAAGATGTGATAATTGCAAATGACCTTATTAGACAACCAAATACAAGCAATACAGAAACTTAAACATTATAATGTCGGCGCTTTATTTATGAAACCCGGCACAGGTAAAACACGTATAGCCTGTGAGCTAATCAAGGAAGCAAACCCGGATTACGTCTTATGGATTACTCCTTTTCAAACAAAAGAAAATCTTGCTGCAGAAATTCAAAAATGGGGTTATGATTTCCCACAAGATATTGTCGGTATTGAATCCCTCTCCAACTCTGATTACTTATATCTGAAATACAGAGAAAAATTAAAAAACGCTTCTAATAGTTATATTATTATGGATGAAAGTTTAAAAATTAAAAATAAACATGCACTCCGCACACAAAGAGCTATTAAACTTTCCAGGTTAGCCAACTATCGACTAATTATGAATGGGACTCCATTCAGCAAAAATATTTTAGATTTATGGTCGCAACTAGAATTTCTCTCCCCTAAAATATTGAACTTAAGTTTTTCCCAGTTCAAAAAAACATTTTGCGAATATGTAACTATTACCCAAATAACGAAAGATAAGCAGCAATCGATGGACATTATTAAGAAATATCATAATTTAGATTATTTATATCAATTAATTGCTCCGTTTATATTCTCTTCTTCGCTAGAATTAAAAGTCAATTGGCATTATATTCGTCACGATTTCAGTATTGACAACGAACTTTTGGAAAAATATTATGAAATAAAAGATGATTACCTCCAAAAAGCAGCTGCTTATACAATTAATATTAACTTTTTGGAGATGTCCCAAGTGATGCAACATTGTTACTGTCTCTCCTCAGAAAAATTCACTATCGTAGAATCTTTAATTGCGGGTAAAGAAACTACCACCATCATTTTTTGTAAATATAAGCGATCCGAAGAAGCTCTAATTAAAGCATTTCCTAATATTAAAATCACAACCTTTGCAAAATCTTCTTACGGACTTAATTTACAATATTATAATCAAATTATTTATTTTGACAAAACATTCGATTATTCCCAGCGTGATCAATCAGAGCGTCGAATATACCGTACCGGTCAAACTGAAGACTGTTACTACCATGATTTAAGTGGCAATGTTGGTCTAGACACATTGATTGATTCAAACATATCTAAGAAAACGAGTTTGTTACAAGAATTTAAAAAAGAACTCTCACAAAAAAATTCTTTTGAGGTGATTATGGATGCTTTCTAAAACAGTCTTTGATGCTTCCCAAGAAAGAATGGAAGTAATTTTTTCCGAATTCGATAACATCATTGTGTCATTTTCTGGTGGTAAAGATAGTGCTGTGATGCTTCATTTAATGATTGATTATATAAGAAAAAATAATATTCAAAAGAAAATTTACGTATATCATATGGACTATGAAGGCCAATACACAGCCACAAGTGATTTTGTAGCTGAGATGTTAACGAGTAACTTAGACATTATTGAACCGCTATGGTGTTGCCTCCCTATTGCCGCCCAATCAGCAGTTTCGATGTATACCGACCACTGGATTCCTTGGGAAAAATCAAAACAAGCTATTTGGGTGAGAGAAATGCCTGATTATCCAGCTGTCATAAATGAGGACAATGCCCCTTTTGATTTTGATTTTCATACAATTTGGGATTATGAATTCAACAAAAAAATTATCCACTGGTTGCATACTAAAAATAATGCTAAAAAAACAATTGCTTTAATTGGTATTCGACAACAAGAATCACTTAATCGCTATAATGCAATTCATAAAAAAGAACGCATGTATAAAAACTATAATTGGACAACTGAAATTTCTAAAAATATATATAATGCCTATCCGATTCATGATTGGCTAGTAGAAGATATTTGGACGGCTAATGCCAAATTCAACTGGTCATACAACAAAATTTATGATTTGTTTTACCATGCTGGATTAACATTGAATGATATGCGAGTCGCTAGCCCTTTTAATGATTCCGCAACAGAAAGTCTTAAGTTATACCGTGTAATTGAACCTGCACTTTGGTCTAAATTAGTCGGTCGCGTAAACGGAGCCAATTTCACAGCTATTTACGGCGGAACTTCTGCGATGGCTTGGAAAGAAATTAATTTACCACCAAATCATACTTGGAAATCTTATTTAGAATTTTTACTTACAACTTTACCAAGCTACACAAGAGAACGTTATTTAAAAAAATTTAAAACAAGCATCAATTATTGGACCGAAAAAGGTGGCGCTTTAAAAGTAGAAACTGTACAAGAATTAAAAAATTTAAATGTACAAGCTGACTTCCTAGGAAAACCTCAAAACAAACGTACATATACAAACCCTATGGAAGTCGTTCGTTTTAAAGAATACCCAGATGATTTGAAGATTAAAGAATTTGCTAGCGTACCTACATATAAAAGAATGTGTATCGCTATTTTAAAAAATGATTATACCTGCAAATATATGGGTTTTGGTCAGACTAAGCTTGAATTAGAGAAAAGAAAACATGCATTAGAAAAATATAATAATATTTTATGAGGTGATATAATGAAATATCAAAGTCCAGTATACAACGTCACTCCTATTCACTACACTAAACTTCAAGCAAATAATTATAATCCAAATACCGTTCCAGCAACCGAACTAAAACTTCTTGAAAAGTCTATTTGGGAAGATGGGTTTACACAACCAATTGTTTGCTATCCTTTGGAAAACTCTGGTAAATATGAAATAATTGATGGATTTCATCGTTATACTATCATGAAATCTTCTAAACGAATCCGCGAAAGAGAAAATGAATTACTACCTGTAGTGATTTTAGAAAAAGATACCGTAAATCGAATTGCTTCTACTATTCGCCACAATCGTGCTCGAGGATTTCATAATGTAGAACTTATGTCTTCTATCGTTGGCGAATTAGCAGAGAGCGGCATGTCAGATAGTTGGATTATGAAAAATATCGGAATGGATGCAAATGAAATCTTACGCTTAAAACAAGTGAGTGGCCTTGCTCACCTCTTTTTAGATAAAGAATTTAGTAAAGCTTCTGATTAATTGAGGAAAAGAGGAATTAAAAATGAAAGAAAATAAATACGATGACAAAGAATTTTTTGAACAATATAGTCAAATGCCACGTTCTAAAAACGGCCTTGCTGCTGCCGGGGAATGGCATGAATTTAAAAAACTTCTCCCAGACTTTAATCAAAAGACAGTGCTTGATTTAGGCTGTGGTTTTGGTTGGCACTGTATTTATGCAGCCGACCATGGCGCAAAGAAAGTAGTTGGAATTGATTTATCTGCGCGCATGTTAACTGAAGCAAAACAAAAAACTACTTCAAGTGCAGTTAGTTACCAACAAAAAGCGATAGAAGACATGGATATTGAACCAGAAATATATGATGTTATCATGAGTTCACTCGCTATTCACTACGTCAGTTCCTTTCAAGACATTTGTCAAAAAGTCCATACTAATTTAAAAACAGGTGGCGAGTTTATTTTCTCTGTCGAACATCCAGTTTTTACTGCGGATGGCAGACAAGATTGGTACACTGACGAAACTGGTAATAAGTTACACTGGCCAGTTGATCGCTATTTCAACGAATCTATTCGAACAACTCATTTTCTTGGTGAAGATGTAAAAAAATACCATCGCACCCTTACGACTTATATCCAGACGCTCCTTCAAAATAATTTTGATCTTAAAAGTGTTATCGAACCAGAACCAGCTCCAGAACTTAAAAATTTACCAGAAATGCAAGATGAATATCGTCGCCCAATGATGTTAATTATTTCAGCAACTAAAAAGTAATCAAAAAACCCTTCTAGTTTTATAGAAGGGTTTTACTTTGTTAAAATATTATTTCTTTGCTTTTTTTGGTTTTTCTTTTTCTTGCTGTTTGTTCATCGCGCTCATCATTTGATTGATTTTCTTTTGGGATGGTTTTTGACCCATTTGCGCCATCATCATTTGTAACATTTGTTCGTTAATTGGCGGATTGTTTTTTAAATAGCTCATCATATAACGTCTTGCAATAAAGAATCCTCCCGCAAGTCCAGCTAGTAAACAAATAATGCCGACAAGAATGTAAATCCACATAGTCTCTTTTCTCCTCCTTGAAACAAAATCCTCTTTTATTGTACTTGATTTATATTAAACAGACAATACTTTTCAAGAAAACTTATCATCTAGATCAATTTATCAATAAAAGCTGCAAACAACCTCGTAATTATACCATTAATGGTACCACGGCGCAATCTAAAAAAAGCATAAAAAAACAGACCGCTCTAGAAAAACTAGCAACGGTCTGATTGTTTAATTAAAGTGATTTTACTGTATTAACTACGTTTTCAACAGTAAAGCCGTAATTCTTAATAACTGTTTCGCCTGGAGCAGAAGCACCAAACTTGTCAATTCCTATTACTTTACCATCTAAACCAACATAGCGTTCCCATCCAAAGCTAGCACCCATCTCGACTGCTACACGTTTTCTAACAGCATTTGGTAAGACACTTTCTTTGTATTCAGCTGATTGTTGTTCAAATAGGTCAAATGATGGCACACTGACAACAGATACATCTTTTCCTTGAGCTTGAAGTTCTTTTTGAGCTTCAACAGCTAAGTTAACTTCCGAACCACTTGCTAGAATAATCGCCTCTGGTACATCAGCTTTAGCCGGTGAAATAACATAAGCACCTTTTTTTACACCTTCTGCAGATAACTTAGCAGAATTTGGTAACGTAGGTAATCCTTGACGTGTAAGGACAAGTACATGTGGAGTATCTGTAGAAGTAATCGCTAGTTTCCAAGCTTCTACTACTTCATTCCCATCAGCAGGACGGATGACAGAAAGACCCGGCATAGCGCGTAAACTTGCAAGTTGTTCAATCGGCTCATGTGTTGGGCCATCTTCCCCTACTGCAATACTATCATGTGTCATTACGTAAGTTACTGGTAAATGTTGAATGGCAGATAAACGAATCGCAGCACGTACATAGTCAGAGAATACAAAGAATGTACCTCCGTATACTTGTAGTCCGCCGTGGAGAGCCATACCATTTAACGCTGCACCCATTGCAAATTCACGAACTCCAAACCAGATATTTCGTTCTGCAGGAGTTTTTTTAGTGAATTCACCGTCTGTTTTGATTGTTGTATTATTAGAACCAGCAAGGTCAGCCGAGCCACCAAAAATAGTAGGAATTTTTCCAGCTAATGCATTAATAACTTCTCCGCTTGAAGCACGACTAGCAAGTGCTTTAGAATCGTCATAAACTGGAAGATCCGCATCCCAATCAGCTGGTAACTTGTTATTTAAGCTATCTTCTAATTGCTCAGCAAGCTCAGGGTATTTCGCTTTGTAAGAAGCAAATAATTCATTCCAAGCAGTTTCAGCTTTTTCGCCACGTTCGCCAATAGTTTCTTTGAAGCGAGCAGTAACCTCTTCAGGAACAAAGAATTTTTCTTCATAATTCCAGCCATATGCTTTTTTCGCTTCTAAAATACCTTCATCACCAAGTGGAGCACCGTGAACTTTACTTGTACCTGCATTTGGAGCACCAAAACCAATAACAGTTTTCACTTCAATCATTGTAGGTTGTGAAGTATTTTGTTTTGCCTTTTCAATAGCAGCTAGAATTTCTGCTGTATCATTACCATCTTTAACTAATAAGTGCTCCCAGCCATAAGCTTCAAAGCGTTGTTTTACATTTTCAGAGAATGATTTGTCTAAATCACCATCTAGAGAAATATCATTGGAATCATATAAAACAACTAGTCTTCCAAGTTGTTGATGACCTGCATAGGAAGCCGCCTCAGATGCAACACCTTCCATTAAATCTCCATCTCCGCATAGCGCATAAGTATAGTGATCCACGACTGGGAAACCATCTTTATTATATTTTGCTTCTAAATGTCTTTCTGCCATAGCCATACCAACAGCCATCGCAATACCTTGACCAAGTGGACCAGTAGTTGCATCTACACCGTCAGTATAACGATATTCTGGATGACCCGGAGTTTTACTTTCCCATTGACGGAAATTTTTAAGGTCTTCAATTTCTAATTTGAAACCACTTAAATGTAATAAACTATATAAAAGCATTGAGCCGTGTCCAGCAGAAAGTACAAAGCGATCCCGGTTAAACCAATGGGAATTTTTAGGGTTTGTGTTTAATACGCGAGACCAAAGAGCATAGGCCATTGGCGCTGCTCCCATTGGTAAACCTGGGTGACCAGAATTTGCTTTTTGAATTGCATCCATTGATAATGTACGAATTGTATTAACTGCTAAACTATCTGTGTTATCGAACAAATGAAACATCCTCTCTCTTCAATATAATTTTAACTACTTTTAATAATAAGCCTAAAGAGCAATTAATACAACTAATAATTGCTTTAAATTGCTTAATTGATTGGTATTTTTGTTCATTTGCGCGAAAATGTTCATTTGGTGCTAACTATTACTTCTTATTCTTTCTCATTTGTTTTATTTTATGCGGTGTTACATCATTTCCTTTAGGGTCGATAATCGTTGTATTTTCAATTGTACCTTTCATATGTGTACGAAATGATTTAATATATTCTTTTCTTAATTTTTCTTGTTCCTTTTTTTCCTCGGTCGTTAGTGTTCCAGCTTTTTTCTTTTTAGAAAGCTCATTAATTCTATCTATTTTAGCTTTTTCTAGCATTAAAAAATTCACCCTTTTCTGCATTATAATAAAATAAGGAAGTAGTATAATCACTACTTCCTTTATTATATCATAAACGATATAAAAATCGTTTCTACTGGTTTGCTAATTGAATAGTGCTATCACTTTTTTGTAACTTTGTTTCGTGTACTGGTATAACTACGGAATCCCCAGCTTTCACATGCCCATCGGTTAGATTGTTTTCTTTTTCGACCCATGATACAAAATCAGCTTTAGGCATGTCGCTTTTCGCTGCATATTGGTCAGCAAGTGCCCAAACGGAATCCCCTTCATTTACATCCACTTCTGAATACTCACTACCACTTCCAATAACAGTACACATTAAAATAATACCTAAAACTATACAAGTTAATACAAATATAATAGAAACATAAAATTTATCCCAAATTAATTTTAATGTCATTAAAAACCCCTCCAAAAAAGAATATATGTTCGCTTTTCTATATTATAGAACAACCGTTCGCTTATGTCAATAAAAAAACGAACCTTTGTTTGCATATTGGTTTTTCTTTTGCTATACTTGATTTATAAAATAACCATTAACTTAATGAGGTGAAACCATGAAAATATCTAAACGCCAACAAGATATATATGAATTTATTAAATCAGAAGTAAAAGAAAAAGGTTATCCACCCTCTGTACGCGAAATTGGGGAAGCAGTCGGCCTTGCTTCTAGCTCTACAGTTCATGGGCATCTTGCTCGCCTTGAAGGTAAAGGCTTAATTAGACGTGACCCAACCAAGCCTCGTGCGATTGAAATATTATCTTTAGAAGACGAAGCAGAAACACCAAATGTTGTAAATATTCCTATCATAGGAAAGGTAACAGCCGGAATGCCTATCACAGCAATTGAGAACATCGATGAATATTTCCCCTTGCCAGAATACATGGCAGCTGGCGAAACGAATGTATTCATGTTAGAAATTGACGGTGAGAGCATGATAAATGCTGGAATTCTTGATGGCGATAAAGTAATCGTTAGACAGCAAAGTTCCGCAATCAATGGAGAAATCGTCGTAGCCATGACGGATGAAAATGAAGCTACATGCAAACGTTTCTATAAAGAAGCTAATCATTTCAGACTACAACCCGAAAACGACGCTTTAGAACCTATTCTTTTAAATAACGTTACTATTCTTGGAAAAGTAATCGGACTTTATAGAGATATTCGCTAATTTTATTTGGTAAACAGGTGGTTTTTAAGATGATTTATTTTGAAACAGTAAGGCTTATCGCAAGAGATTATTTAGTAAGTGATTATCTTCCTTTTAGCCAAATGAACGCAGATAAAAAAGTAATGAAATTCTTCCCAGCCACATTAACTCAAAAAGAAAGTAATGCACTACTTGATAGAAATCAAGAAGAACTAAATTCCCTAGGATATGGTCTTTTTGCCATCGAAGTTAAAACTACTAGTGAATTTATCGGATTTACCGGGTTTCATGAAGCGACATTCAAAGCAGAATTTACCCCTTGCACCGAAATTGGTTGGCGATTAAAGCGTAGTGCGTGGAACCAAGGATATGCTACTGAAGCCGCATTAGGTGCATTATCGTTTGCTAAGGGTATCAGTGCTATCAACGAAATTTACAGCTTTACCGCAACCTGCAATAAAGCTTCCGAACAAGTTATGAAAAAAATCCATTTGACAAAAGTAGCTAATTTCGAACATCCTGCTTTAGCAAATGGCGATCCACTAAAACCTCATGTGCTTTATAAGGCATAACAAAACCCCCGTACGCTTAATTAAAAGTGTACGGGGGTTTTTCAGTTCCAAATAAGTAGTGATAAGTACAATCCTACGAGCGTAATGAACAAAACAGGAATAGTAATTACAATGCCAATTTTGAAGTAAGAGCCCCAACTTATCTTGATACCTTTCTGTGCTAACACATGTAACCAAAGTAAAGTAGCGAGCGAGCCAATCGGCGTTATTTTAGGACCTAAATCTGAGCCTATAACATTAGCATAAACCAATGCCTCTTTCATCACCCCAGTAAATGAAGTATGATCGATTGCAAGTGCATTTATCATAACAGTAGGCAAATTATTCATGACAGATGATAGTATCGCAGCTATAAAACCCATTCCAATTGTCCCAGCAAATAAGCCAAAATCCGCAACATAAATAATAGCTTCTGATAACAGTTTGGTTATTCCAACATTTTGCAAACCATACACAACTACATACATACCAATGGAGAAAAATACAATATTCCAAGGCGCTCCTTTTAAAATGGCTTTTGTTGAAACTGAGTGACTTTTTGCTCCAACAAATAAAAAAATAAAAGCAACTAGTAAGGCAATAAATGACACTGGTATCTCTAAAAAACTACTCAAAAAATAGCCTACCACAAGAATGAGAAGGATTCCCCACGAAATGCGAAACATCTTTTTATCTTTAAGCGCTGAAACCGGTTCTCGAATTGCTCTCGCATCATACTTTCTAGGTAATGCTTTTCGGAAATAGATATATAAAATAATGATGCTAGCAACTAAAGAAAAAACAGTGGGAATCCACATGATAAGTGCGTATTGCGAAAAACTAATTCCAAAAAAATCAGCCGAAACTATATTGACTAAATTACTAACCACAAGAGGTAAAGATGTCGTATCTGCAATAAATCCACTTGCGATAATAAACGGAAATACTTTTTTCTCATCAAAATTCAGTGCTCGGACCATCGCTAAAACAATCGGAGTCAAAATCAGTGCCGCTCCGTCATTTGCAAATAGCGCTGCAACCAAAGCTCCCAAAACAGAAATTAGAATAAACATCCATAATCCATTTCCTTTTGATAGCCTTGCCATATGTAATGCTGCCCACTCAAAAAAACCAATTTCATCTAAAATTAGGGAAATAATAATAATAGCAATAAAAGCGAGTGTGGCATTCCATACTATCCCTGTAACAGTTACAACATCTGATAAGGTGACAACACCAAGTAATAATGCAATTAACGCTCCGCCGCATGCTGACCATCCAATTGATAAATTTCTTGGCTGCCAAATCACGAAAAAAAGCGTTAAAACAAATACTAAAATAGCTAGAGTAATCTGCATTTCTTCCCCTTTCCCTAATGAAAACTCCCTTTCATTAGCACAATTTTAAATATAAGCCTCTATTTGCCAAACATCAAATATTTGATATCCGTTATTAAAATAAAAAAAGCTCGTTTCCAGTTTTTAAGAAACGAGCTTCAAACTATTAATAAATTTCAAGATATTGTTCGCGTTCCCAAGGGTGAACTGCTGTGCGGAACATATCACACTCAATCGTTTTCGCTTCAATAAAGTGTTCGAAAATGTGCTCACCTAAACCATCACGTATGATGTCGTCTTTTTCAAGTTCAATTAGAGCATGACCTAAGCTTTCTGGTAAATCATAAATGCCAGTTGCTTCACGTTCTTCTTCATTCATGCCGTAAATGTTACGATCAACCGGTGCTGGAGGAGTTAATTCGTCTTTAATTCCAGATAAACCAGCTTTAAGTAATACCGCCATTGCTAAATACGGATTAGCAGATGGGTCAACGCTACGTAATTCCAGACGTGTGCTTAATCCACGAGAACTTGGAACACGTACTAGCGGACTACGATTTTTACCTGACCACGCAATGTAACATGGTGCTTCATATCCTGGAACCAATCGTTTGAATGAGTTAATTGTTGGATTTGTAACAGCAGTATAGCCACGAGCATGTTTCAACATCCCTGCTAAGAAATGATAAGCTGTTTGGCTCAATTCTAATTCGCCACTTTCATCGAAGAAAGCATTTCCTTTTTCATTAAATAGCGACATATTGAAATGCATTCCAGAACCATTTACACCAAAGAGTGGCTTCGGCATGAATGTTGCGTGTAAACCATGTTTACGAGCAATTGTTTTTACGACTAATTTAAATGTTTGGATACTATCACACGCTGTAACGGCGTCTTCATATTTAAAATCAATTTCGTGTTGACCTGGAGCTACTTCATGGTGAGAAGCTTCGATTTCAAAGCCCATCTCTTCTAATTCAAGCACGATATCACGTCGACAGTTTTCACCTAAATCTGTTGGTGCTAAATCGAAATAACCACCACTATCATTTAATTCAAGCGTCGGACGACGATTTTCATCTAACTTGAATAGGAAAAATTCTGGCTCAGGCCCTAAGTTAAATTCTGTGAAACCTAGTTCTTCCATTTCTTTAAGTACACGTTTTAAGTTAGCGCGCGGGTCTCCGGCAAATGGAGTCATGTCAGGATTATAAATATCACAAATCATTCTTGCAACTTTTCCTTTTTCAGCTGTCCATGGGAACACAACCCAAGTATCTAAGTCTGGGAATAAATACATATCAGACTCTTCAATTCTTACAAAGCCTTCAATGGAGGAACCGTCAAACATGATTTTGTTATCTAGTGCTTTCTTTAGTTGGCTAACAGGAATTTCCACATTCTTAATTATCCCGAGAATATCCGTGAACTGTAAACGAATAAATTTTACATTTTGTTCATCTGCGAAGCGGAAAATGTCTTCTTTTGTATATTTTGCCATAATCTAAATTCCTCCTAAATAATCTAATTATATTAACTTCTAAATAAAGTAAATACCTCTTCTTGTCGTTTTAAAACCTTGGTAATTGTTGTTTCCCTGTCGCATCTTGCTTGACAAAGCGACCAGCTTGTTGCATTTCTTTTCTAAGTATTTTGCGTACATCATCATCTGTCAAAGGTTCTTTTGATTCTTTTTGCTGCATTTGATACATTTTCTTAATTCCCGCAATATTCAGACCATCATTCAAATAATCTTTTATCTCTAGCAAAACATCAATGTCTTGAAGTGAATACAAACGGTGATTTCCTTGATTGCGTGCTGGATGGATTAATCCTTGGTCTTCATAGTAGCGAATTTGTCTAGCGGTGAGATCGGTTAGCTTCATCACAGGCCCAATTGGAAACAGCGGCATTGATCTCCGGATTTCCTTTTCACTCACGACAATTCCCCCTCAAAACATAATTATTTTTTGATGATAGTAGCATTATAATGTACGTCAGATGTTTTGTCAAATTTATGTAAGATTATCTAACATATACCACAAACCCATACATGTCAACAATTCCACAACAAAAAAACCACGATAGAAACTACCGTAGTAAAAAAATAAAAACTTTTTTTGAAAATGGATGTTACTTTTTTATAAAGAATTTTCTATTGCTCTAGTTACAGCAATTTTAACGTGTTCGTATGTTAAACCGCCTTGGACGTATAGTTGATAAGGCTCTCTAATCGGTCCGTCCGCTGTAAGTTCTAGACTGGCTCCTTGAATAAATGTACCTGCTGCCATTATCACGTCATCTTCGTAGCCTGGCATATATGCGCCGATTGGCAATACATGCGCATTAACTGGGGAAGCTGCTTGGATTGCTTGAGCAAAAGCAATCATTTTATCTTTGCTGTGGAAAGATACACTTTGAATCAAGTCCGTTCTTTTGGCATTCCATAGCGGATCTGCTTCTACGCCGAATTCAGCTAACATAGCAGCAGTAAAACGCGCACCTTTAATTGCTTGAGCAGTTACATGCGGCGCCAAGAAGAATCCTTGATACATTTCTAATAAGCTATAAAGAGATGCACCTGCTTCTCTCCCTATCCCAGGAGTCGTCAACCGGTAGCCGCATAAATCGACCAAGATATTTTTCCCAGCAATATAACCACCAGTTTTCGCCAAACCTCCACCCGGATTTTTAATTAGCGAGCCTGCAATAATATCTGCGCCCACTTCGGTCGGTTCTATTCGTTCCACAAATTCTCCGTAACAATTATCTACAAAAACAATGATATTAGGATTGATATTCTTTACAAAAGTAACCATTTCTTTTATTTTCTCGATTGTAAAAGAAGGTCGATCTGCATAGCCTCTAGAACGCTGAATACCAATCATTTTTGTATTAGCGGATATTTTTTTAGATATTGCTGGATAATCTATTTCGCCATTTGGTAGTAGCGGTACTGCATCGTAGCCAATTTGAAAGTCTTTAAGCGAACCTTGCCCTTTGCTTCTAATACCCACGATTTCTTCTAACGTATCATATGGTTCACCAGTTATATATAACAACTCATCTCCTGGGCGCAAGATTCCGAACAAAACAGTAGAAATTGCATGCGTGCCAGAAATAATTTGCGGTCTCACAAGAGCCGCTTCCGTTCTAAATACGCTCGCATAGACGCGCTCTAACGTGTCTCTCCCTTCGTCATCATATCCGTAACCAGTTGATGGATTAAAATGAAAATCACTTACTTTATTTTCTTGGAAAGCATCAAGCACTTTTGCTTGGTTAAATTCAGCAATTTCATCAGTTTCGTTTTGTAATGGAGCAATTTGTTGTTCAACTTTTTTTCTTATTGTTTGAATTTCAGTCATTAGTAGTTTCCTTTCTAGGTCGATAACCCTCGATTCGGTAACATGCTTTTTCTTCCATATATTCAAGCTTTGTTATCCAAGCTTGTTGTTGCATTTGCGCTAATTCTTTACCTTTTTCTTCTGATAAATCTTCTGTAAAGAAAGTCCAGTTTTTCTCAATTAGTTCAATCATTCGTTGTTTTATTTTTTTAGGAGCACCTTGATCTAATGCAGAAATAAGTAAGTGCTCTGGACGATCAGGTACGAATGTAGATGGCGCTTTGTCCATTTTATTATAGATAATTAATGATGGAAGATGACTCATCTCAAGCTCTTCTAGCAAGTTTATTACAGTCGTTTCATGCTGAAGGTAATCTGGGTCAGAGGCATCTATTACATGAATTAAAACATCAACATTAGCGGTTTCTTCTAAAGTAGAACGAAATGCCGCGATTAAAGTTGTTGGTAAGTCTTGAATAAAGCCTACCGTATCCGTTAAAAGTGCTTGAAATCCACCTTCAAATCGTATTTTTCTTGTGGTTGGATCTAGTGTTGCAAATAATTTGTCCTCTTCAAGTGTCGTCTCATTTGTTAGACGATTGAAAATGGTTGATTTTCCCGCATTGGTATAACCGATTAAACCGAAACGAAATACGGATTGCGTGTTTCTTCTATCAATAATACGTTTGCGATGTCGTTCGACGTGTGTTAGTTGTGCTTTTATATCATGCATTTTTTCGCGAATATGACGTTTATCCATTTCTAGTTTCGACTCACCTGGACCTCTTGAACCAATTCCTCCGCCTAATTTCGAAAGTGAAGCACCTTGTCCACTAAGTCTAGGTAGTAAATATTTGTACTGCGCATAGGCGACTTGTAGCTTACCTTCTTTAGACTTAGCGCGCATCGCAAAAATATCTAAAATCAATTGTGTGCGGTCAATAATTCGAGCATCCACTATTTTAGAAATATTGCGAACTTGTGTAGCACTAAGTTCACTATTAAAAATAACTACATCCGCCTCGTGCATATCCACTAATTCTGAAAGTTCCATTAGCTTACCAGAACCTATGAATGACGTCTGACTGACACGTTCTAATTTTTGAATCAGCTCATCCATTACTTCTCCGTTCGCTGTTTTAGCAAGGCTACGTAGTTCGCTCATGGAGTTCCAAAAAGCTTCTTCAGTTTTATTTGGCAATATGACGCCTACAAGTATTATTTTCTCCCGTTCCACAAGTACATCTCCCTTTTTCAGACAAGACTAATCGTAGCATATTTTTAGCATAAAAAAAAGACATGAAACATCGCAAAAAAGCGAGTTTCCTGTCTTTTAAGTAAAGTGCTTATTCCGCATCAGGATTTAAAGCGACATTCTTCTGCGGAGAGAAAGTTGAAATTGCGTGTTTAAATACAAGTTGTTGTTTTCCTTCGACATCTAGTAGTACGGTAAAATTGTCAAAACTTACAACACGTCCTCTTAACTGAAAACCATTTGTTAAAAATACTGTTGCAAGAATTTTCTCCTTACGCAATTGATTTAAGTAATAGTCCTGTAACCCTTGTCCACCTTGTTTCATAATTTCCCTCTCCAATCTCTATCTTATACTAAAAATTTCCCAAACCCCAATGAAGTTCCATTGTGCAATTGGTTGGCTAATTTCAAATACCCTTTATTTCTTCTTACCAAACAGAAAAGTGTTATTTAACTGATAAAAAGCTTTGGGCTTTATTCAATGCTTCTGCTTCGGTAGTACTAGTGCCCGCTTGAATCCAGTCAATATCCATTCTATTCCTAAACCATGTTAACTGTCTTTTGGCAAAATGACGCGAGTTTTTTTGGATTAATTCTTTTGCTTCTTCCAGTGAACTATTTCCTTCAAAATAAGTAAATAGTTCCTTATATCCTATACCTCTTATGGCTGGTACATCGGCTAAATTCTCATCGTATAATTTTCTTGCTTCTGCAACGAGTCCTTGTTTAAACATCTGCTCTACACGTTTATTAATTCGTTCATAAAGCAACTCTCTGTCTAAATCAAGTCCTAAAAAAAGCGGTTGGTATCTTTCGTTTAACGCATGATGAACTTGATATTCAGAAAAAGGTTTTCCAGTCAAATGTATTACTTCTAGAGCACGTATAATACGCCTCTTATTATTTTCATGAATAAGTTCTGCGCTTTTGGAATCAAGTTGTTCTAACATTTGCCATAAAGTCGTTTTGTCCAATTGAGCTAGTTCTGCTCGGTAAGCCTTATCTTCACTTACATTTCCAAAATCATAATCATAAAAAACAGACTGAATATATAGGCCTGTTCCACCAACTATAATTGGAAGTTTTCCTCTATTATGTATGGATTCAATTAAGCCCCTTGTTTCCGATTGGAATTTTGCAGCTGTAAAAGGGACTGCAGGGTCAGTTACATCAATAAGATAATGCTTTATCCCACCCATTTCTTCTGGTGTGATTTTTGCAGTACCAATATTTAACCCGCGATATACTTGCATAGAGTCTCCACTAATAATTTCTCCATCCAAATTCTTCGCAAAAGCAACACTTAAATTTGTTTTGCCGACAGCAGTTGGACCAACAATGACGATGACAGGAATCTTACTCAAAAAAAAACCTCCTTTTCACCTGTAATCAATGTACCATGAAAAAGGTTTCTTGAAAATAGTGAAAATGATTTTTTTCATAAAAAAAAGCGCAAATCTGAAGGAATTGCGCTCTTTTTCTCATTCTTTTATCTATCATGCCAATCAGCTGGCTCTCTAGCATCATTAATTTGGATATTTAATTCTTCCATATATGTTTGTTTTACATCATCACTCCAGTGGAATTGTTTCGCCATTTCATCTACAACAGCATCTTTCCATTCGAGTAAATACGGCATATCAAACAATAAGTAACCTGTACGACGTAATAAGAAATCAATGGGTGTTGTTACTGCTTCATGTTGAATCGAATAGCGAAGTTCAGCATACAGGCTATTTGGTAAGGTAGTCTCATTTTGTTCTTTATGTTCTTGGGCGTAGGTAAACAGTTGATCAATATTACTACCAAATCGTTTAGCAATTTCGCGCCCTTCTTCTAATGTCCAACCGAAACGATTATTTCCTTCTTTCGCTTTTTTTGAAAGGAATGTTTCTAACTGTTCTGAACCTCCAATGTCTCCACCGGAAATAGGTAAATGTTTTGTTTGTACTGGTTTATATTTTTTACCAGTTTCTTTAGACAAGGTTTTAGATACATCGTCTAGTAATTTTTCAGCCATTTTGCGATAACCTGTTAATTTACCACCAGCCATTGTGATTAAGCCACTTTCTGAGAACCAAACTTCATCTTTTCGAGAAATTTCAGAAGGATCTTTTCCTTCTTCATAAATAAGCGGACGTACACCAGCCCAACTTGATTCAATGTCTTTTTCACTAATATGCACATCTGGGAACATATAGTTTATCGCTTTAATAACATAATTATGGTCAGATTCGAGTGCTTTTGGATTAATCACCGCTTCATCATAAACTGTGTCTGTTGTACCCACATACACTTTTTTATCACGAGGAATAGCAAAAACCATCCGACCATCTGGCGTATCAAAATAAACAGCTTGTTCCATTGGGAATTTCTGTTTATCAATAACTAAATGGATACCTTTTGTTAAGCGGAGGTGCTTATTGTTTGTAGCATAATCGAGTTTTCTTACTTTATCTACCCATGGCCCAGCAGCATTAATTACGCGATGTCCTTTAATATCATAAGCTTTTCCAGTTAGTCGGTCTGTTACTGTAACGCCAACCACTTGTTTTTTATCATCATATAAAAAGTGTTCCGCTTTCGTATAATTAATTGCATTTGCTCCAAGTTCAACAGCTTTTTTCATTACTTCAATTGTTAATCTAGCATCATCTGTCCGGTATTCTACATAATAGCCAGAGCCTTTTAATCCATCTTTTTTAACAAATGGGTTTTTTGCTAATGTTTCTTTGGCGCTTAAAATTTTGCGTCGTTCATTCTTTTTTACACCTGCTAAGTAATCATATAGACGAATACCAAAAGAAGCTGTCGTTTTACCCATATTTCCGCCTTTATGGAATGGCAACATCATCCATTCTGGAGTCGTAACGTGTGGACCATTTTCATAAACGATAGCACGTTCTTTACCAAGGTCTGCTACTTCTTTAATTTCAAATTGTTGTAAGTAACGTAAACCACCGTGGACTAATTTCGTGGAGCGACTTGAAGTTCCACTTGCGAAGTCACCCATCTCCACTAGTGCAACGTTCATACCTCTAGTGGTGGCGTCTAATGCGATTCCTGCTCCAGTAATCCCACCACCAACTATGACTAAATCAAATTTTTCTTCTTGCAAATTTCTTTCAATGGTTTCTCTATCAAAAGCTGAAAACAATTGTACCATTTTGTTTGCCCCCTTCAAATTGTTTACCGTCTGAATTATGCCTTCTTGCTACTTTTCCACTATTCCAACTAACTGAAACGCTTTAAGTTATAAAAAAACAAAAAAAGAGACTGCAAATGAAGGCGATTGCGCTCGCCTTTTGCAGTCTCTCCGAATCTCAGACAATTTAATTATTAACTTACTTCGATTATAGCTTGTAATCTTTTAGAATGAAAGCGTTTTGCTCAGGGGTTTGTTTTATTGTTTTTAATGATTACAGCTTTTTCTGGAAAATCGGTCATAATACCTTTTGCATTAATATCTAAGAAATGGCCTATGTCAGCTTCTTTATTAACCGTCCAAAAACGTGCTGGGATTTGTTGGAGAATTGGATTTCCACAAGCTTTCATTGATGGATGAACTGCATCTAACTGAATTTTTTTATGTAAAGGAAGCACTTTATCTAAATTAGCATGTGTGATAAGCGCTAATTTAGCTCCACTATCTAACCCTCTAAGACGGATCAATGTATTAGGATTAAACGAAGAATACATCCGCTTAACATTCGGAAATTGACTTGCTAGTTCTAATACTTTTTTCTCAATTCCCTCATATTCAAAGACATCTGTTTTTAATTCTATATTAAGACTTACTCCTGTGTGATTAACTAATTTAAATACTTCTTCTAAAGTAGGCACGCGAACTTTTCTTAAAAAATGCTTAGCAGTATATAATTTTTTCACTTCAGACAAAGTGTAATCTTTTAAAAATCCAGTCCCGTTAGTCGTTCTATCCACACGTTCATCATGCATTACAATTAATTCTCCGGATTTTAGAACGTGTACATCTAATTCCACTCCATCTGCACCAGCTTCTATCGCTTTTTTTATTGCTAATAAGGTATTTTCTGGATATGTGCCACTACTGCCTCTATGAGCATAAATCTCTGTCAAATCGTTCCCCCCAAACTATTTACTTATAAATACTATAACAAAAATAAGTAAATATACTCAAATTTTTAAAAACCATATATTATTTCATCTTTTTAAATTACTTCTTGATTTATGTGTGGTATTATAGTATGGAGCTAAAAACAGATGGCTTTACTATCTCTGTCTAAGTTTACACATATATTTATCACAAATAGGAGATGTTAATTTGAAAAGGACTACTCGCTACAGTAGAAAATATGTTCCGAGTATTGATGGACTTCGAGCACTCGCTGTTATCGCTGTTATCGCCTACCATTTGAACTTCAGTTGGGCTAAAGGCGGATTTATCGGCGTAGACATATTTTTCGTCTTATCTGGTTATTTAATTACAAATATATTGTTAACACAATGGGAAAAAAATCAATCACTTCAATTAAAGCAATTTTGGCTCAGACGCTTTCGAAGACTTATTCCAGCTGTTTATGTGATGATTGTGGTTGTTGTTATTTATTCCGTATTTTTCCATCCTGAAATTTTAAAAAACTTACGTGGTGACGCTATCGCTTCATTCTTTTATGTAAGTAATTGGTGGTTTATTTTCCATAATATATCTTATTTCGATTCATTTGGACTTCCATCACCCTTAAAAAACTTATGGTCTCTTGCTATAGAAGAACAGTTTTATATGGTTTGGCCTTTGTTTTTACTCGTATTCCTCAAGTGGGTTAAAAATCCTAAATTACTTTTAAAAATCGTCATAGGCTTAGGTCTTCTTTCTGCAATTTTGATGACTGTTTTATATGTCCCAGGAACTGATCCAAGTCGAGTTTATTACGGAACAGACACAAGAGCATTTGATTTACTAGCTGGTTGTGCGCTCGCTTTTGTTTGGCCCTTTAATCGACTTAGTCCTGTTGTACCGAAGAAAAGTAAGGCAGCACTTAATATCGCTGGAACAATCAGTATTCTTTTCTTTGTATTATTTACAGCTTTTGTGAGTGAGTACCAACCATTTTTATATCGTGGAGGGTTGTTGTTCGTTGCTATTCTTGGTGTTATCATGATTGCAACTATTTCCCATCCAGCCTCTTATTTAAGCAAAATATTTAGTTTTAAACCGCTTAGATGGATTGGGACACGCTCCTATGGTATTTATTTATGGCATTATCCAATTATTACATTGACTACTCCTGTTTTAGAAATCACCCAACCTAATATTTGGCGAGCTATCTTACAAGTTGCTGCAACAGTTATTATCGCCGAATTATCGTTCCGCTTCATTGAAACACCTATTCGCAAAAACGGTTTTATTAATTATTTTAAAGGCTTTAAAGATAAAAATTATTTTGTCTGGAAAAATAAACCGATTGGTAAATGGCTTAGTCTTGCTGGGGTTGTCGCTGTTTTAGCCGTTTTTTCGCTTGGGATGACAAATGTTCTTTCAGTCAATACAAGCGCCGAAAACCAACAAACATCAGTTAAAACTACGTCTTCTAATAAAGATACTAAGAAAGAAAACAAAAAAAATACAGAAGCGAAAGAAAAATCACCGACAGATACAAAGAAAAAGAAAGAAACCGAAACGAAAAAGGCTACGACTCCAAGCAATCCAGCGCAAGCAGATAAAGAAAATAAAGCTGCTACTCCGCCCCCTACGATTACTCAAACAGTAGCAATTGGTGATTCGGTCATGCTTGATATCGAACCATACTTAAAAGAAGCTGTTCCTAATGTAACAATTGATGGTCTAGTTGGTCGACAGTTACGTGATGCTATAAATACCGCAACTGGTTATAAGGAATTTAATAGCAAAAATAGTGCAGTAATCTTAGAACTTGGTACAAACGGTCCTTTCACGGAAGAACAACTAAATACGCTATTAGATCAATTCGACAAAGCGACTATTTATCTTGTAAATACAAGAGTTCCTAGAGGATGGCAAAATGAAGTAAATAAGAGTATTGCTAATGCAGATTCACGTCCAAATGTGACCGTAGTTGATTGGTATTCACGCTCAAGTGGCCAGTCACAATACTTTGCTCCTGATGGTGTTCATTTAACCAAAACTGGAGCTCAAGCATATGTTGCAATGTTAACTAGTGTAATGAAAAAATAACAAGTTGCCCCTAGCTAGGGGCAACTTGTTTTTTAGTCACGTTTGCAAAATCAGGTCAAGAAACTAGTTGAAATAGGGCTATAACCGCTCCACTACAAAGCTAGACTTTATTTGTTTTAGGTTACACCAGGATGTTGTTCCTCTTTAAAATTATTTGTAGAGAATTTTTCACTTTATTCCTCGAAAACATTTTTCCATTCGTTTCGTTTTGCTAAAAATTCTGCTGCCAGCTTTTTCGCCCCTTCCAAACTATGACTAGCTGCCCAGCCGCATTGAACTTCATTACAGGCTGGAACTGCATCTGCTGCTAATACATCCGTTAAAGTCGTAGCTAAAATCTCTAAAACGTCATCATAATCAGTGTGATTGATAAATGATACATAAAAACCAGTCTGGCAACCCATTGGGCTAATATCTACTAATTTATCTGTATGGTTTCGTGCAAGTTCAGCCATCAAATGCTCTAAAGAGTGCAGTGCTGGCATTTCCATATGTTCTTTATTAGGTTGTTTAAAGCGCACATCATACTTATAAATTTCGTCCCCATGCATGCCGACTTTTGTGCCAGCAAGCCTCACAAACGGCGCTTTTACTTTGGTGTGGTCTAAATTAAAACTTTCTACATTCATTCTTTCTGCCATCAATATACCCTCCTTTTATTCTTAGTCATTATAGCAAAAAAAAAGAATTCTTGCATATTTTCTATGCAAGAATTCTTTTTTTATTCATCTTTAACATCTGTTGTATCTTTTATTTCTGGAATATCCAACCATATAGAAGTTGGCTCACCTTCCATTGTTTCATCTAATACAAAGGATCCGTTAGAATAGCGATCCGTCACTCGTAGATTAGCAACGTCGATTTCGACAATTTGGTCTGTATTTGTTTCGATAAATAGATGATCGTTATTATCAGCAAGCGTTAAACCAATGAAACGATGCGGATTACTTTTCAGTTCGCGTAACATTAATAAGCCGCGTTTTGCTCTTGAGATTGGTTCGAATTCACTGGCTTTCATTTGTTTAAGTGAGCCTCGCTGTGTGGCAAGAAGGATATGTTTTTGTTCGTTCGGCATAAGTACTACACCACCCACAACTATATCTTCTTGTTTTAAGTTAATCGCTTTTACACCAGCTGTTCTTGCACCAGATTCTGGAATTTCAGTAATCGAATAGCGAAGACCATAACCATTTTTGGTTGCTAAGAAAATATCTTCTGTGCCATCAATTAGATAAACACTTAGTAGCTCATCATCATCTTTTAGTTTAATCGCCATCATCGATTTAGAATAGCGCTGTGGTTTATAATTCGTAATAGCCGACTGCTTGATCATGCCATTTTTAGTAACGAATAAAAAGCGTTTTTCTTCTGAAAAGGCTTGGATTGCGATAGCAGAACGGATTTCTTCTCCTGCTGATAAATCGCTGGCCAAGTGACTCACGTGATCACCGAGGTTTTTCCAACGGATATCAGGAAGTTCATGCACTGGTCGATAAATGAAATTCCCTTTGCTTGTGAATAACAGAAGCGAATCAAGTGAATTCATTTTTTGGATAAAGATGGCATGGTCTGCTTCTTTCATGGCTAGTTCCGCACCATTTGATGCTGCATAAGAACGTTGGCTCGTACGTTTCACATAGCCTTCTTTCGTCACAGAAACAATCACATCTTCATTTGCAACAAGAACTTCCGTGTCAATTTTGATTTCTGTAATTTCAGCTTGCACTTCTGTACGGCGGGCAGTTTTATATTTTTTCTTAATTTCTACTAGCTCTTCTTTTAAAACTGCGATTAATTCAGCTTCATCACCCAGAATTTTTTCTAGCACACTAATTTGTTCAGCAAGAGATTTTGCCTCACTTTGAAGTTCGTGTATATCTGTATTTGTTAAACGATATAGTTGTAAAGATACAATCGCTTCAGCTTGTTTTTCGCTAAAATCATATTTTGTTTGGAGATTTAATTTCGCATCACGTTTGTCTTTTGAACCGCGAATTAATTTGATGACTTCATCTAAAATAGATAATGCCTTGATTAAACCTTCTAAAATATGTTGGCGAGCACGTGCTTTACGAATATCGTACTCAGAGCGTTTTGTAATAATCTCTTTTTGATGCTCAATATAAGCGTCAAGCATTGGGATAATCCCCATTAGCTCCGGACGTTTTTTATTAATAGCAACCATGTTAAAATTATAGCTTACTTGTAAATCCGTATTTTTAAACAGGTAGTTCAGAACACCTTCAGCATTGGCGTCTTTTTTAAGTTCAACAGCAATACGAAGTCCTGTACGGTCAGTTTCATCACGTACTTCTGAAATCCCTTCAATTTTCTTCTCAATACGCAGTTCATCCATGCGTTTAACTAAATTAGCTTTATTTACTTCATATGGAATTTCATGAATCGTAATTTGTTTTCTACCGCCACGAATATCTTCAATTTCTGTTTTAGAACGAACGACAACGCGTCCTTTTCCGGTTTGATAAGCTTTTCGAATACCATCAATCCCTTGAATAATCCCACCTGTAGGGAAATCTGGGCCTTTGACAATTTTCATAATATCATCCGTTGTGCAAAGTGGATTATCTAATCGTTTAATAACAGCTTCGATGATTTCTGTTAAATTATGCGGTGGAATATCTGTTGCATAACCAGCGGAAATACCCGTCGAACCATTCACTAAAAGGTTAGGAAAACGTGCTGGTAAAACTGTCGGCTCACTAGACGTATCATCAAAGTTAGGAATGAAATCGACTGTTTCTTTTTCAATATCGCGTAAAAGTTCTGCTGATATTGGAGAAAGTCGCGCTTCTGTATAACGCATTGCTGCAGGCGGATCCCCGTCGACACTACCGTTATTACCATGCATTTCAATCAGCATGTTACGTACTTTCCAATCTTGACTCATCCGTACCATTGCTTCGTAAACCGAAGAGTCACCATGTGGATGGTAGTTACCGATAACGTTTCCGACTGTTTTGGCAGATTTACGGAAACCTTTCTCAGCAGTATTCCCTTCGACATTCATTGCGAATAAAATACGACGTTGTACTGGTTTCAGTCCGTCACGAACATCTGGAAGCGCACGTTCTTGAATAATATATTTACTATATCTACCAAAACGGTCGCCCATAACTTCTTCTAGCGCTAAGTCTTGGATATGTTGTTCTGGATTACTCAAATGTCTTTCGCCTCCTCAACCATCATGTTTTCATTTTCTAAAATATTTTGGCTATCTTCCATAGAAAACTCGACATGCTTTTCAATCCATTGACGTCTTGGTTCTACTTTGTCACCCATCAGTGTTGCCACGCGGCGTTCAGCACGTGCAGAATCATCTACTCGTACACGAATTAACGTACGCGTATCAGGATTCATCGTTGTTTCCCAAAGTTGGTCAGCATTCATCTCACCAAGACCTTTGTATCGTTGAATCATGTAGCCTTTACCAATTTTTTGGATGGCAGAGTCTAATTCTTCATCTGTCCAAGCATACTCGATTACTTCTTTTTTACCAGAACCGCGACTTACTTTGTAAAGTGGTGGTAAGGCAATAAAAACTTTACCAGCTTCAACAAGTGGACGCATGTAACGATAGAAAAAGGTTAGTAGCAATACTTGAATATGCGCACCATCTGTATCGGCATCGGTCATGATAACTACTTTGTCATAGTTACAATCCTCTACATCAAACTCCGTACCAACACCCGCACCAACTGTATGGATAATTGTGCTAATTTCTTCATTTTTTAAGATGTCTTGTAGTTTTGCTTTTTCTGTATTGATTACTTTTCCTCGAAGTGGCAAAATTGCTTGGAAACGACGATCACGGCCTTGTTTGGCAGATCCTCCCGCCGAGTCTCCTTCGACTAAATAAAGTTCATTTTTATTAGGATTTCGTGATTGTGCTGGCGTTAATTTTCCAGAAAGCAGTGTTTCAGAACGTTTCTTTTTCTTGCCATTACGTGTTTCTTCGCGTGCTTTTCTGGCAGCTTCTCTTGCTTCTCGGGCTTTAACAGCCTTTTTAACAAGAAGGGAGCTTGTTTCTGGATTTTCAGCAAGGAAGTAAGCTAAATGTTCCGCCACTACAGCATCTACTGCCTGACGAGCTTCCTGTGTCCCTAATTTTTCTTTCGTTTGACCTTCGAATTGAAGGATTTTTTCTGGAACCCGGATAGAAAGTACAGCCGATAACCCTTCACGAATATCGCTACCTTCAAGGTTTTTATCTTTTTCTTTCAAAAGATTTACCCGGCGAGCATAATCGTTGAAAATCCGAGTCATTGCGGCTTTCATCCCTGATTCATGGGAACCTGCCCCCCGAGTCCGAACGTTATTAACAAAACTCAAGATATTCTCAGAGTAACCATCATTGAATTGGAATGCCATTTCTACTTCAATAGTCGCATTTTCTCCTTCAAAGCTAGCTACTGGATGAAGTACATCTTTGCCTTCATTAATGTATTCAACAAAGTTCTTTACACCTTCTTCAAAGTGGAAAGATTCTGCCATACCTACACGTTCATCAATTAATTCAATTAACATTCCTTTTAAAAGAAATGCAGATTCTCTTAAGCGTTCAGATAATGTTTCATAATTAAATGAAGTAGTGGGAAAAATCGTTGGATCTGGTTTAAAACGAATAGTTGTCCCAGTGGCTTTTGATTTTCCGATTTTTTTAAGTGTCCCATCTGGCTTTCCGCCGTCTTTGAATTTCTGTTGATAGGTTGCACCGTCACGGTTAATTGTAACTACCAACCATTCTGAGAGTGCATTTACAACGGATGAACCAACGCCGTGAAGTCCACCACTTGTTTTATACCCACCTTCTTGACCAAACTTACCGCCGGCGTGAAGAACTGTTAAAATAACTTCTACCGTAGATTTACCAGTTTTGTGCATTCCAACAGGCATCCCACGACCTTCATCGCTAACACTAACACTGCTATCCTCATGAAGTGTCACAACAATTTTCTTACCAAAACCTGCAAGGGTCTCATCGACCGAGTTGTCCACTATTTCATATACTAAATGGTGCAGCCCGCGTACATCTGTTGACCCGATATACATCGCTGGGCGTTTCCGGACCGCTTCCAGTCCTTCAAGCACCTGAATAGAATCATCATTATACTCATTCCGATTCATATTTCAAAACTCCCTTCATTCCGTCAATCTACAACATTCACGTTGTTATTCGCTTAAAACCACCTTATCAGAATAGCATTAACCAGCTGATTAATAAAGTGATAGTTTAGTGACAAATTCCTTTTCATAAAAAAACAGGCTCTGCTATAAGAACCTGCTTCCTTCAAAAATGGTGTTTAAGTTAATCCATTTCTTGATAAGCAACCTTAATGCAATAATCCATGACAGTAGGATATCCTTTTTCTGTCAAAAAATCAAATGCTTCCTGATTAGCTATACCGAGCTGCGCCCAAAATACATCTGCATCTATTTGGTCAAAAGCTTCAGCTATTTCAGGTAAAAACTCTGAGCGACGAAAGACATTAACAATATCCACATGTTCCTCGATATCCGTTAAATGCTTGACGGTTTTTTCGCCAAGAATTTCGTCTGCATTAGGGTTCACTGGTATAATTTTGTACCCAGCTTGCTGCATTATTTGACTCACTCGGTAACTTGTGCGATCTGGTTTATCACTCAAACCAACGACTGCGATAACTTTTGCCTTCTTTAAGATATGTTGGATTTCTTCTTTTGTTGGATTTTGCATTAGTCTAATCGCCCCCTACTATTCTTTCTAATCATAAGCTATTTTTGCGGTTTTTTCAACTTTTCATCGGGATTTGTCCTAACTATTTAGCCAATTTGCTTCATTTTGTGCTATAATTCTTTATGGAAAACATCATTTCTTCTTGAGGGGTTTAAAAATGACAATTAATTTAATTCTGCTTTCTTTATTAGCCTATGTGATTGGTTCGATACCATCCGGTTTATGGATTGGCAAAATTTTTTACAAAAAAGATATACGTGATTTTGGTAGTGGTAACTTAGGAGCTACAAATTCCTTCCGTGTTTTAGGGATAAAAGCGGGCAGTATTGTTACAGTGATGGATATTTTAAAGGGTACTATCGCGACATTACTTCCATTCTTTTTCCAACTAAATGTGAATCATCACTTCTGGTTACTTACAGGAGCATTTGCGATTATTGGGCATAGTTTCCCGCTTTTTGCAGGATTTAGAGGTGGAAAAGCGGTTGCTACTTCTGCGGGAGTTATTCTTGCTTATGCTCCGCTATTATTTGTAGCTGCACTTATCGTTTTCTTATTGACATTAAAAATCAGCAAATATGTCTCCCTTAGTTCCATGATTGGAGCACTTGCAGCATTAATTATTTCTTTATTCATGGGAGACTGGATTTTAATTGTTCTTGTTGCTTGTATCGCTCTCTTTGTTATTTGGCGTCACCGAGCAAATATAACCCGCATTCGAAACGGCGAGGAACCAAAAATAAAATGGATGTAATAAAAACCCAGCAGAGTTAAAAAATTCTGCTGGGTTTTCGTTTTATCCAATAGTAACTCTATATTCAGAAGCAAAAACTGCTTCTGGTTCCAGATGTTCAATACCTGCTTTATCTCGAAGCTCAACGGATGTTCCAACACCATCTGCAATTCCGTACCAAGGTTCGATACATAAGAAAGGCGTTCCTGCTTTTGCTGTCCAAACCCCAACAAATGGGAACTCTGGAAATGACACTTTTACAAAATGTGGAGTCTTGTCTGATTTAATCGTAATTTCTTTTTGCTTTAATGCTTCAAAAATTAGTGCATCTTTTTTAAATAAATCATAGCTTAGTGGCAAATATCTTGCCGGTTCACTGACAATTTTTTCAATTTCACCACTACGATAAGGACCTTCTAAACAAAGTGTTTCGAGGTTCTCTTCTGTTCCAAAATCTAAATAATAATCTTCAAATGTAGTTCCGTCCACAAGCGGCAAGTTAAAGGCTGGATGCGCGCCGATCGAGAAATAGATGCGCTTATTATCCGTATTTTCCACTTCATAAGACACAGCAACTGAATCTTTTTCTATCGTGTAAATAATCGATAATTTAAATTTATACGGATAAATCGCTAATGAATCTTCATCTGCATCCAGTTCAAAGCGTACAGAGTTTTCTGTGTGCTCTATTACTTTAAAATCACGATCACGCGCAAAGCCATGTTGGCCTAAGTGATACGGGTTACCATCTACAAAATAAGTATCCTCAACAAGTCTACCTACCGTCGGAAATAAAACTGGAGAATGACGCCCCCAAAAAGCACTATCTGCATTCCATAAATACTCTAGCTTAGTATCCTTGTGGAAAATTCGCGTTAATTCAGCACCAGCTTCTTTCATTTCTACAATTAGTAATTCATTTTCTAGTTTAATCATTTTTATTTCTCCTCCAAATGAAACCGCTCGATTTGTTCAAAGGCTTTCTCTTTTTTTAATACAACGAGTTGCATTTCGCCAAACAAATCATAATGCGGAAAGTTTTTTCGACGGTTATCAATCCAATCTGGTGCTAAACCGTATTGTTTTCCCCATTCTTGCAGTTTTTTCAAATCGACACAAGCAACTTTGGTTACTGTTTTTGAATCAGGAAAACGATCGTCTAGCCAGTAATGCGTAATAATCGCAATCTCGCCACGAGCTGCTTTTTCTTTCCATAATTCCATTTCATCGCGTTTTACACCAAAAGCCATTTTTTATCACTACCAGTCTTATTTATTCTAAAGCTTTTAGATAGGCTTCATGCCAATTCGGAAATGTTCTTCTTATCGAAACAGGTCGAAAATCTTCTTTGGTTACACAAACATGCTCTGTTTCTCCAGTTATTGCAACTTCATTTGTTTCTTCATAGCAAATTTCATAACCATAAGTAACACGAAGTCCATCATACCCTTTTATCCATGTTTTTACAACTGCTTTCTGTCCGTAGCGTAGTGGTTTTCCGTAATGAATATGCACATCTAACACCGGAGAAAGGTACCCCGCTTCTTCCATATCAAAATAACGAAAACCTAATTGTTCAATTAATCTTGTTCGGCCAATTTCCATCCATACAAGATAATTATTATGATAAACAACGCCCATCTGATCCGTTTCAGCGTAGCGCACCTCGATGATTGTTTCAGCAATTTCCATTCCAAATTCCTCCAGTCCCAACTACTTCTTCCTTCTTATTTTACCAAAGCAAGCAAAAAAAAGCTCTCCCTGAATATTCTCAGAGAAAGCTTTTCTGGTTTTTTAGTTATTTTTCAATTTTTCGAGTTCTACAAGGAATTTATCATTTAGTACACGGATAAATGTACCTTTCATTCCTAGTGAGCGAGAATCAATAACGCCTGCACTTTCTAATTTACGAAGTGCATTTACGATTACAGAACGTGTAATGCCGACACGGTCCGCTATTTTAGAGGCAACAAGAAGACCTTCTTTACCGTTTAACTCATCGAAAATATGCTCAATAGCTTCTAATTCACTGTAGGAAAGAGAGCTGATTGCCATTTGCACAACGGCACGGCTACGAGCTTCTTCTTCAATTTCTTCTGCTTTTTCATGCAAAATTTCCATCCCAACAACTGTTCCACCGTATTCAGCTAATAGCAAATCATCGTCTGTGAAATTACTTTCTAAACGAGATAAGATAAGAGTTCCAAGACGTTCACCACCACCGACGATAGGAACAATAGTTGTTAAACCTTTAGTAAATAAATCGCTATTTTCGATTGGAAAAGCAGTATATTGGCTTGATACTTCTAAGTTAGAAGAAGTTTCACCTACATTAAATAAACTTTGTGTATACTCTTCCGGGAATTGACGTTCTGTAAGCATTTGTTTCATCCGGTCATTTTCAATTGGTAAAGCTTCAGAATAACCAAGTAATTTACCTTTACGGCTTACGATATACGTATTTGCTTCAATCACGTCTGTTAATGTGTCAGCCATTTCTTTGAAGTTTACTGTTTTTCCTGCAGCGTTTTGTAACATAGCATTAATTTTTCTTGTTTTTTCTAATAAAGTCATTATTAGATCCTCCTAGTATTTTATAAAATAAATTGTGTTAAGTCTTTATTCGTCATTATTGGTGCAAGTTTTTCATTAACATAGTTTTCTGTTACTTTGATAGACTCCATATTAATTTCAGGTGCTTCAAAAAGTAAATCCTCTAGTAATTTTTCTAAAATGGTATGAAGTCTTCTTGCTCCAATATTATCTGAATCTTGATTAACTTGGAATGCAATCTCAGCGATTCTTTCTACAGCTTCTTTTGTAAAAATCAAGTCAATTCCTTCTGTTTTAAGTAAAGCTTTGTATTGTTTAATTAGCGCATTGTCTGGTTCTGTTAAAATTTTATAAAAATCATCTTGGGTTAGTTTATCCAGTTCAATTCTAATTGGGAAACGACCTTGAAGCTCTGGAATCAAATCGCTTGGTTTAGACATATGAAAAGCTCCAGCGGCAATAAATAAAATGTACTCCGTGTTGACTGTACCATATTTGGTAGAAATTTGCGACCCCTCAACGATTGGAAGAATGTCTCTTTGAACGCCTTCTCGAGAAACTTGCGCATTTCCACCGCCTTCTTTACTGGCGATTTTATCGATTTCATCAATGAAAATCATACCCATTTGCTCTGCACGATGAATCCCTTCTGCTGCAAGTTCATCTGAGTCAATCAATTTAGATGCTTCA
This sequence comes from Listeria farberi, assembly GCF_014229295.1. Classification (NCBI taxonomy): domain Bacteria; kingdom Bacillati; phylum Bacillota; class Bacilli; order Caryophanales; family Listeriaceae; genus Listeria; species Listeria farberi. Next base: position 1,055,101 of record NZ_JAARZL010000001.1, on the reverse strand, counting down.
TCCTCAAAAAGAATTTTCTTTGCTTCACGCACTGTTACTTTGCGTTTTTTCTTTTTTGCTGGAAACATGCCAGAAAGCGCATCTTGCATGCCATTCATTTGATCCATTCCAGCGCCGCGCATCATATCGAGCATTGGGTTTTGTTGCTCTTTTACTTCAACTGTTACTATTTCATCATCAAGCTCACCATTTTGAAGGCGCCATTCGATTTGGCTTCTTTTATTCTTTAGTTCTTGATCTACTTCTTCCTCAGCAGATTCATCTGATTGATTCATACCGCCAAAAAGAGCTTCTAATGGATTTTGCGATGTGGTTTGTTTTTTCTTTTGGCTCGGTGCTAAAAGTTTGATTAAACGTTTTTCTGCGTTTTTTTCTGCTTTCACACGTACTAATTGCATTTTTTCTTCTTTTACTAAACGAACAGAAACTTCCACTAAATCACGTACCATAGATTCCACGTCGCGACCAACATAGCCAACTTCAGTAAATTTAGTAGCCTCTACTTTGGAAAAAGGAGCACGAACAATTTTTGCAATTCGGCGTGCTATTTCCGTTTTACCTACTCCAGTTGGTCCAATCATTAGAATATTTTTCGGAATAATTTCATCTCGAATAGATTCATCCATTAGTTGTCTACGATAGCGATTTCTTAGTGCTACAGCGACTGATTTTTTTGCTCCAGTTTGTCCTACAATATATTGATCCAGTTTTTCGACAATTTGCTTTGGTGTCAACTGGTTCATTAACGTTAAATTTGTCAAATTAACCACTCCTTCAAAGCTCTTCTACTGTAATATGGTCATTCGTAAATACACAAATTTCAGAAGCAATTTCTAGCGCATGACGAGCTATGTCTTTTGCTTCCATTTGACCGCCATTATGTCTTTTAAGTGCACGTCCAGCTGCTAGAGCATAGTTTCCACCAGAACCGATTGCTAAAATACCATCATCAGGTTCAATAACTTCTCCTGTTCCAGAAACTAACAATAATGTATCTTTATCCATTACGATTAACATTGCTTCTAATTTACGTAGAACACTATCACTTCGCCATTGTTGAGCAAGTTCAACAGCAGCTCTTTCTAAATTTCCATTATATTCATTTAATTTTGCTTCGAATTTTTCAAATAAAGTAAAGGCATCTGCAACGGATCCAGCAAAACCAGCTATTACCTTATCATGAAAAAGACGGCGAACTTTTTTGGCAGTATGTTTCATTACTACCGATTCCCCGAGCGTAACTTGACCGTCCCCAGCCATCGCAGCTTTACCATCGTGCTGCACAGCAAAAATTGTAGTAGCATGTAATTCCATTTTCTTTAACCTCCTCCAAATTTAAGCTCGCGGATGATGTTTCATATAAGTAGCTTTTAAATGTTCCTTTGTCACGTGTGTATATATCTGGGTGGATGATAAACTAGCATGACCAAGCAACTCCTGCACCGTTCTCATATCTGCGCCATTATTAAGTAAGTCTGTTGCAAATGTATGGCGTAACATATGCGGATGGATTTTCCGAGTCAACGAAGCCTTACTAATTATTTTCGTTAAACAATACCTAATCCCTCTTGTCGTAAGTGGATCACCATGATGATTAATAAGTAAAGAATCATGCGTTTTTTTGAAATGAATCATTAATTCTGTTCGTCCTCTTAAATAATCAGTTATCGCGTCCTCTGCATAGGCACCAAACGGCACATAACGCTCTTTATTTCCTTTTCCACGAATAAGAATTGCCTGATAAGATGTATCTAAATCAGAAAGCATTATACCTGCACATTCACTCACACGAATCCCTGTGCCATACAGCACTTCTAAAAGCACTCGATCTCTCATTGTAAGCGTTTCATTATCTTCATAAACCACTTGAAACAAAGCTTCCATTTCTTCTGAATAGAAAAATTTGGGAAGCCTTAGCTGATTTTTCGCATGTGAAACGTAGGTAAACGGATTTTCAGTAATAACATTCTCCCTTAAAAGAAAAGTGTAAAAACTCCGTAAACTTGAAATCTTTCGAGCTACTGTTGTTCTAGAAAAAGATTTTTGCTTTAATTCAGTTAAATAAATCCGAACGTCTAAAAATGTAACTTGTTGATACTCTGTAATAGCTTGTTCATTTAAGAAGTGACGAAAATCATTTAAATCATTTTCATAAGCCGTACTTGTATGTTCCGAATAATTCCGTTCTGAGTGAAGATAGTCAAGAAATCGCTTCTCTAACTGCCCCTCTTGCGTCATGCGAATACACCTCTCAAACACTTTCATGTTAACATAAGACTATGCACGTTGCAATAATTTTATACATTTTTCGCAACTTTTTGAATTAATCAGGATTTATAATCAATTCAATCTAAAATCAACTTTTATGTGAAATAGTCAACATTTATTACCACGATTTTCCTAACCATTTAATAGATAGAAAAACTGCCTTTCCATCACTATCGATTCTTTTAAAAATATAAAAACGATAATCGTGATGAAAAGAACAGTAAAGAATAGTCCTAAATTATTATAGTGTTTTTAAAGTTGTTCTGCAACCTTTTTTATTGCATCTAATGCTCTTCCAGCCAATTTTTCATTACGTTCTTGCTTAGCTCGAATCTTAGCAGGTAACTCCGGAAAGAGACCGAAATTTACATTCATTGGTTGGAAAGATTTTTTACTAGCACTCGTAATATAGTTAGCTAAACTTCCAATCGCGGACTCAGGAGGGAAAACAATCAGCTCTTTGTTCTGTACAAAATTAGCTGCATTGATTCCTGCTGCAAGTCCACTAGCTGCTGACTCCACGTAACCTTCCACACCAGTCATTTGACCAGCGAAAAATAAGTCATTTCTGGTTTTCAATTGATAGGTAGGATTAAGTACTGTTGGGGAGTTAATAAATGTATTTCGGTGCATTACTCCATAACGAACGATTTCCGCATTTTCTAGTCCTGGAATTAAGCCAAATACGCGTTTTTGTTCGCCCCATTTAAGATGTGTTTGGAATCCTACCATGTTATAAAGTGTCCCTGCTGCATCATCTTGTCTTAATTGCAATACTGCATATGGTCTTTTGCCAGTTTTTGGATTTTCTAATCCAACTGGTTTAAGTGGACCAAAAAGCATTGTTTTAATTCCACGTTTTGCCATTACTTCTATCGGCATGCATCCTTCAAAGAAAACTTCTTTTTCAAATTCTTTTAATGCGGCAGTTTCCGCAGTTACTAGTGCTTCATAAAAAGTGTTGAATTCTTCTTCTGACATTGGGCAGTTTAAGTAGGCAGCTTCTCCTTTATCATATCTTGATTTTAAATATACTTTATCCATGTCAATACTATCTTTTTCAATAATAGGCGCTGCTGCATCATAAAAATAAAGGTACTCTTCACCAGTTAAGCGTTTAATTTCTTCTGCTAGAGCTGGGCTAGTAAGCGGACCTGTTGCAATGATGGTTGGCCCTTCTGGAATAGATGTGACTTCTTCTGTATGAATAGTAACGAGTGGATGATTTTTTACTTTGTCCGTGATATAGCCAGAAAATTCATGGCGATCAACTGCAAGTGCTCCTCCAGCTGGCACAGAAGCTTTGTCAGCTGATTCAATAATAATTGAATCAAGTATCCGCATTTCTTCTTTAATTACGCCCACCGCATTAGTTAAGCCATTAGCTCGCAGTGAATTGGTACATACTAGCTCAGCAAATTTATCTGTATGGTGTGCCGGCGTTTGCTTAACAGGCCTCATTTCATATAAATCTACTCTTACACCTCGCTTAACAAGTTGCCAAGTTGCCTCACTACCAGCTAATCCTGCTCCAATTACATTAACACTTTTTTCCATTTGTCCGCCTCCTCGCGCAACAATGGCAACACAGGAACTATCCGAGTGCTGCCATTTTTCCATTTATTGTTGTGTGGATTCTTTATAATCACAATTTGTACATTGTACTTGTACGCCTTTTTTCAATTTTTTCTCTACTAATGCACGCTTATTACATTTTGGGCAAGCTCTTTCAACTGGTTTATCCCAAGAAACATAATCGCAATCTGGATAACGATCACAACCATAGAAAATACGCTTTTTCTTGCTTTTTCTTTCTATTACATGTCCTTTTTCACATTTTGGACAAGTAACGCCGATTTCTTTAACAATTGCTTTTGTATTTCGGCAATCAGGAAATCTGCTGCACGCAAGAAACTTTCCATATTTCCCCATTTTGTATACCATTGGTGCCCCGCATAAGTCACAATCGATACCCGCTGGTTCATCTTTAATTTCAATTTTTTCCATTTCAGCATCAGCTTTAATAACATTTGGTTCAAATTGTTTATAAAACTCATCAATCACTTTAACCCATTCAACTTCACCATGCTCTACTTCATCTAATTCACTTTCCATATTAGCGGTGAACTTCACATCTAAAATTTCTGGGAAATATTCCTCAATCATTTCATTGACTATTTCACCAAGTTCAGTTGGAACAAAACGTTTATTTGTTAGCGAAACATAATTTCTACGCTGGATTGTATCTAATGTCGGTGAATACGTCGATGGACGCCCAATACCAATTTCTTCAAGTGTTTTTACTAATCTTGCTTCTGTGTAACGTGGAGGTGGCTGCGTGAAATGTTGACGCTGTTCGAGTGATTCGGACTGCACCTTGTCGCCTTTTTTCAAATCCGGTAAAATATTTTCTTTTTCTTCCGTATTATCATCGTTACTTTCAACATAGACTTTCATAAAACCATGGAATTTGATTTTAGATCCGTTTGCTCTAAAGTTAACACCATTATTATCCAAATCAACTCGCATTGTATCTAGTACAGCTGGTGTCATTTGGCTAGCAATAAAACGTTCCCAAATTAAGCGATATAATCGAAGTTGGTCTCTCGTTAGATATTCTTTTACTTCTTGCGGGTTTCTCATAGCGCTCGTTGGACGAATCGCTTCGTGAGCATCTTGTGCGCCTTTAGCATTTTTATCAGATCGTTTATGATTACGGGAAAATTCAGCCCCATATGTTTCTTTAATATAATTACTTGCTTCTAAAATAGCTGAATCTGCAATACGAGTAGAGTCAGTACGCATGTAGGTAATTAAACCAACTGTACCTTGTTTTCCAAGAGTGATTCCTTCATAAAGCTGTTGAGCAAGCATCATTGTTTTTCTAGTACGATAATTTAATTTCCTCGCTGCTTCTTGTTGTAAACTTGATGTAGTAAAAGGTGCAGCGGGATTTCTAAGCCGTTCTTTTTTAGTTACGTCAGTCACATCAAATGTTTTACCTTTAATTGCCGACATTACTTCTTTAACATCATCTGCAGTGGATAGTTTTTTCTTCTTACCATTCACACCATAAAAATTAGCTTGGAATTTTTTCTTCCCTTTTAGGAAATTTCCGTCAATTGTCCAATATTCTTCCGGTTTGAAATTATTAATTTCTTTTTCGCGGTCAATAATAATTCGTAGAGCAATAGATTGCACGCGTCCCGCACTTAGACCTTTTTTCACTTTCTTCCATAAGATAGGACTAATGTTATAACCAACTAAACGATCCAAAATTCTTCTCGCTTGTTGGGCGTTCACAAGGTCCATATCAATTTTTCGTGGTGACTTAAATGATTCTTTTACTGCTTCTTTTGTAATTTCATTAAAAACTACACGTAATTTATCTGATTGGTCTAAATCTAAACTATTAGCCAAATGCCACGCAATTGCTTCTCCTTCGCGATCTGGATCGGCTGCGAGATAGACTTTTTTCGCTTTTTTGGCTGCTTGTTTTAAGTCTTTCAAAACAGGGCCTTTTCCGCGAATCGTAATGTAACGAGGTTCGTAGTCATGTTCTGTATCTACGCCCATCTGACTCTTCGGTAAATCCCTCACATGGCCCATTGAAGCTTTAACTTTAAATTTCTTTCCTAAATACTTCTCAATTGTTTTTGCTTTTGCAGGTGACTCTACAATCACTAAATAATCTGCCATATCTATATATTCCTCCCTGATTTGGGTCAATACACGGGCTTAACTAGTTGCTATCATACTATTACAGTCTTAGCCTCGCGTTCAATAAGTTTGCATGCTGACTTTTCACATAATTCAGTAGTAAATATTAGCCCTTCCTACTGGGTTTGTCAATGACTTTTAATAAAAAAACCATTTTATGTGGTGTAAAACAGCTTTCTTTAGCAAACTTATCTTAAAAAATCAGGAATTGCAAGCCAAATCACTTAAAAAGAATAATTTCACTACTTTTATAGCTTAATTTGAAAAAATTCTTCTATTATATTGTTTGTATTTAAAATTAACTTCGCACCTTCTTGAATTAAACGGTTTGTACCTCTCCAAGTATCTATAAAAATATTACCAGGAACCGCAAAAACTTGTCTATTTTGTTCAAGAGCAAAATCTGCTGTTATTAATGAGCCGCTTCTTTCAGCAGCTTCAATTATCACTGTACCGACCGCTAACCCGCTAATAATACGGTTACGTTCAGGAAAATACCATCTTCTAGCTTCTTCATTTGGTAAATATTCACTTATAAGTAAACCCTTTTCTGTTACTTCTTCTGCTAACGATTCATTCAAACGTGGGTAAATTCTATTCACTCCAGAGCCAAGTACTGCAATAGTAGCTCCCTTTTTGCATAAGGCCGCTTTATGAGCTTCTGCATCTATTCCAAGCGCCAGTCCGCTAACTATCGTGAAACTATGATTTGAAAGTTCACCAGCTATTAATGAGCACGCTTTTTTACCGTACTCACTCATTCGTCGTGTTCCGACAATTGCAATGGCTTGTTTTTTTAATAAATCTATATTTCCTTTACAAAACAATAGGGGTGGCGCTTCATATATTTCTTTAAGTAATTCAGGATAGGCATCATCAAGGATACAAACTATTGTTACTTCTTCTGATGAATAAATTACTGCTTCCTCTAATTCAGTAATCACCTGCTCTTTTATGTCTGGGGTGAAAAAATTAGTTGCAACTTGTTCTATTGACATCTCCCAACAATTAAAATTAGTTATTTTTTGCCAGATTACGGCCCTTTTTTTAGCAGAAACAGATTTACATGAAGCGATTTTTAACCAAGTGTCTCGTTTTTTAAAATTCATTTTCTGCACCTCCGTGATTGTTATTCCCTAGTGTACAAAGATAAGTCTTTTTTGTAAAATCGATAAAATTTACTTTTAAGCCCCAAAAAGCGTATTTTCTGGGGAGAAAATACGCTTTCAACTTAAGTATTTAACTATTTTAGTCTTTCAAAATGTGATTTTGCTTCTTTTACAGGCGAAAAACTTAAACGATGAATCGGGCAAATCCCAATAGTATCTAAGCCCTTCAAGTGTTTCTTCGTCCCATAACCCATATTGTTTACAAAATCATACCCTGGATATAGTTCATCATATTGTTGCATCATTCTATCTCTTGTAACTTTGGCAATGATAGAAGCACAAGCGATAGAAATACTTTTCGTATCACCTTTTATAAGTGATAACTCCGCTTCAGAGTATTTTAGCGGCATAGCATCAATTAAGGTAAAATCAGGTGCTGGATTCAATTCTTCTAACGCCATACGCATGGCTAATTTTGTCGCTTCATAAATATTTACTTGATCAATTACATCATGCTCAATAATTCCGATTCCAATAGAGATAGCTTCTTTTTTAATTATATCAAAAAGCGCATCCCGTTTCGCTTCATTTAATTGTTTAGAATCATTAATACCAAGTACAGAAAAATCTGCCGGTAAAATGACTGCTGCAGCGACTACTGGACCAGCTAACGGACCACGACCTACCTCGTCTACCCCAGCGATATGCTGGAAACCTTGTTTTAAGAGCTCCGTCTCATATTGTTTCATTTCTATTAATTTTGCAGCTAATTTTGCTTCTTTTTCCCATTTTTTCCGGGTCGAGCGCAGGAGTCTTTCTACACCTTTTCGTTCATCTCTTAAGCAGAGTTGAAAAAAAGGATCTTGTTCTGAAGTCACTTGGCTGAGTTTTTCTCGGATAATAGATATAGGTTCGCTCATTCAGCAGCATCTTCCCAATTAGGGAAATCAAAAGACATTCTTCCTAATTTTTGTTGACGGATTTCTCGAACAACGGTCTCAGCTGCACGTGAATAATCAGGATCATTATAACGATCTAAAAGTCCTCTTTTTTCAGCAATAAAAGCTAGTGTTTCAATTGGATCTTCTGATACTGTCTCTACTTTTAGCCAATTTTGAAGGCGATCAGGGTAATGTTTTTCTAAGAATCGTAGGCCATAACCAGCAATTTCTTCCATTTGTAATAAATCATCTTTAATCGCACCAGTTAATGCTAATTTATAGCCAATTTCTTGGTCTTCAAACTTAGGCCATAGAATCCCTGGTGTATCTAAAAGTTCTAGTGTTTTTCCCACCTTAATCCATTGTTGAGCTTTAGTGACTCCTGGTTTATTCCCAGTTCGTGCAATATTTTTTTTTGCCAAACGATTAATCAGTGTCGATTTTCCTACATTCGGAATTCCGAGTATCATCGCCCGAATAGCTCTTGGTTTCATACCTTTACTTCTTAAACGTTCAAACTTTTCAGCCATTAATTTTTCAGCTGCCTGTTCGATTTTAAATAAACCCTTTCCTTCTTGAGCATTGACTGCTACTGCTGGTAAGCCTTTCTCAGCAAAATAATCAATCCATTCTTTGGTCGTTTTCTCGTCAGCTGTATCTGCTTTATTTAAAATAATCACTCGTCTTTTTTGGTGAATAATTTCTTCTAGCATTGGATTGGATGAAGATAGTGGGATACGTGCGTCTACTAATTCAAAAATCACATCTACTAGTTTTAATTTTTCTGTCACCTCACGACGAGCTTTGGCCATATGACCTGGAAACCATTGAATTGTCATCATATACTCCTAATCTATTAGTTTAGCATCTTCAATTGGCCAATAACAAATAGGTGTTGTTCCAAGCACCTTACTTAGTGGTATCGGACCTATTATTCGGCTGTCTTTGCTTGCCCTACGATTATCACCTAAAACAAAATAAGTATCTTTTGGAATTTTACCCCCATCTAGTTGATCTTTAGAACTGTAATCATCTGTTAGGTAGCCATCTTTCAGCTTTTCTTTGTAAGTATCTAAATACGGTTCATCATATTTTTTTCCATTAATGTAAAGTTGATCTGCTTTATACTCCACTGTGTCACCAGGTAAACCAATCACTCGTTTAATGTACTCTTTTCCATCTGTTTCACGAAAAACAATTACATCAAACCGATTTACTTTACCAAACCGATTTATAATGACACGGTCATCACTATGAAGCGTGGGCATCATCGAAATTCCATCCACAAGAATAGGCACGAACAAATAAAAACGGATTATAACAGCTAATAACACTGCTAAAACAGCCGCCCAAATCCAAGACCATAACCGTTTTAAATTCTTCTCCTTCAAAAAACTGCACCGCCCTATTTTTTACTAACAGTCTTATTATAAACGAAAAAACTTTCATTTAATAGATAAATCCGCGAAAAAGTAACTTTCACGGATTTCTTATTATTTCCCAAATTGAATTACTGTACCATTTACCGTATTTTCATCAATAAATCCAAAAACTCGGCTATCAGAACTACCACCGCGGTTATCCCCGAGAACAAATAGCTTGCCTTTTGGAACCATACTTTCTCCCGTCATATCTGATAATGTATAATCCGCTATATATGGTTTTTGATTTGGGTCCGGGTTCCATAGTGTTAGCGTTCCTTCTGGCAAATAACTTTCAACTTTTCGCTTACCATTTAAATATAATTCACCATTTTTAAAAGCAATTTTATCTCCTGGTATGCCAATAACTCGTTTGATAAAATGTTCACCTGATCCAATCATTGGTGGTTCATCAAATACAATAATATCAAAGCGATCAGGACTTGTTATTTTCTCAATAAAAATTCGGTCTCCATCTTGATAGGTAGGAACCATAGATGTTCCTTCTACTTTCACTGGCGCAATAACAAAATTACGAATAACTAATGCAATTGCAAGTGCTGCTACAATAACAAGCACCCAGCTTAATAATTGATGTGTCCTGCTTTTTTTCTTAGGCTTTTCTTCCAAATAATCTGCCATCTACGTCTCCTCCTAGAACTCTTCGTAAGTTTGAACTATCGCTTCAAAGACTTTCCAAACGAAATTACTTTCCCAAGAACTGTATCTTTGGAAATAAAGCCGATATAGCGACTGTCCTTACTTACTTGACGATTATCCCCTAACACAAAAAGTTTGCCATCTGGAACAGTAAGAGAGCCATCAGAATATGGAATATCAGCCATCGTAAAATTAGGATCGCCTTTATCATCTGTTGTTAAATAACCACTAGTTAAAGCACTTTTCTCAGAATCTAAATATGGTTCCTCATACTTTTTACCATTAATATAAAGTTGGTCTTCCTTATACTCCACTTTATCTCCTGGTAGACCAATCACTCGCTTAATATACTCTGCATTTTCTTCATCAGGGGCAGGAAATACAATAATATCAAAGCGTTTTGGATCAGATATTTTATTAATAAATAGATGTTCACCATCATGTAGTGTTGGGTCCATTGATTTCCCATTAACAGTAACTGGAGAAATTAAAAAATAACGAATACCGAAAGCGAGTATGAGCGCAATGATAATTATTTTTATCCATCCAAATGCCCCAGAAAAAAATTTATTTTCACTTTTCATGTCTTTTTATCCTCTCCAATTATTATTAATAAAGTATAGCACGAAACAAGCCGGTTGTTACAGTAAAACAAGCTGGATTAACATAAAAAATACGCGCCATTTACGACGCGCATTTCGAATCATGCTGATGTTTTAATAGGGATAATGGAACCATCCTCTAATTGCAGCTGAGGTTCTTCTTCACCGCGAGCTGCTTTATCAGTAATAATACACTTTGTAATGTCATCACGAGAAGGAATTTCGAACATGACTTCTAACATGATTTGTTCAATGATGGAACGAAGACCACGAGCCCCAGTTTTACGTTCAATCGCCTCTTTCGCAATTTCAATTAAAGCTGTAGGTTCGAATTCAAGCTCTACATCATCAAGCTCTAACATGCGTTTATATTGTTTTACTAAAGCATTCTTCGGTTCTGTCAAAATGGAAACTAGTGCGGCTTCATCCAGTTGTTCTAGTGTTGCAATAACTGGCAAACGACCGATAAATTCTGGAATTAATCCGAATTTTAATAAGTCTTCTGGAACAACGCGAGAAAGATAAGTTTCATCTTCTTTTAGTTTCGCATTATCAGTTCCAAATCCAATGACTTTTTCACCCATTCGATTTTTTACGATTTGTTCGATTCCGTCAAATGCCCCACCAACGATAAATAGAATGTTTCCTGTATCAATTTGAATTAACTCTTGATGAGGGTGTTTTCTACCACCTTGAGGAGGAACACTTGCAACAGTCCCTTCCAAAATTTTCAGCAATGCTTGTTGCACACCTTCACCGGAAACATCTCTAGTAATGGATGGATTTTCAGATTTGCGAGCAACTTTATCGATTTCATCAATGTAGATAATACCTTTCTCGGCTTTCTCTACATCATAGTCTGCTGATTGAATTAGTTTAAGAAGAATATTTTCTACATCCTCCCCAACGTAACCAGCTTCTGTTAGTGAAGTCGCATCTGCAATCGCAAACGGAACATTAAGAATTCGCGCTAATGTTTGAGCAAGAAGTGTTTTACCACTACCAGTTGGACCGATTAAACAAATATTACTTTTTGAAAGTTCTACTTCATCTTCTTTAGTTTCATTGGAATTAATACGTTTATAGTGGTTATAAACTGCTACAGCGAGTGCTTTTTTAGCACGTTCTTGACCAATAACATAGTCACTTAATATATGACGGATTTCTTGTGGTTTTGGCACCTCACCAAAATCAACAAATTCAGAAATACCTAGCTCTTCTTCAATAATTTCATTACAAAGCTCGATACATTCATCACAAATATAAACACCTGGACCGGCCACTAATTTACGTACTTGATCTTGAGTCTTTCCGCAAAAGGAGCATTTAAGTTGGCCTTTTTCGTCGTTAAATTTAAACAAAATATTTCACCCCTTCGCATAGGTATGTTCTTTATAGGCGATTTTTACATCTCCTATGTGTGTTAATAATATCATTTGTTTATTAGAAATGCCAATCATCTGTATTCATATTTCTACATTCAGAAGGACACGAGTATAACTCATGTCCCCCTCATTTTTAATGAAATTATTCAAACAATCGTAGTTTATTTTTCCACTGCGCTATCTAATAATACATCAATAGCTTTACGGATTTTAAGGTCAGATTTAAGTTCGCTCATATCGCCAAGTGCAGCACGAACAGCGTCTTTTTCCATACCATATTTTTCAGCTAATGTAGAAATTTCTTCGTCAATAGCTTCTTCAGTTGGTTCAATGTTTTCAGCTTCCGCAATAGCTTCAAGCACTAGGTTCATTTTCACGCGTTTTTCAGCGTCTTTTTCCATTTGTGCGTGCATTGCTTCTTCTGTTTGACCAGTGAATTGGTAATACAATTCAGGAGTTAGACCTTGTGCTTGTAAATCTTGTGCAAAATGATTCATTAAATGATCAGCTTCATGGTGAACCATTGCGTGTGGAATATCCACTTCTGCATTTTCAACAGCTTTCGCAATAACTTCTTCTTGTTTAGCTTGAGCAACTGACTCTTCTTTTGCTTCTTGTAAACGTTTAGAGATTTTTTCTTTTAATTCATCTAAAGTTTCTACTTCTTCGTCAATGTCTTTTGCAAGTTCATCGTCAAGAGCTGGAACTTCTTTTGTTTTGATTTCATGTAATTTCACTTTGAATACTACTGGTTGTCCAGCTAAATCTTCCGCATGATATTCTTCAGGGAAAGTTAACTCGATATCCGCTTCGTCGCCAGCTTTTAGGCCAACTAATTTTTCTTCAAAACCAGGAATGAATTGTCCGCTTCCAAGTTCTAGAGAATGATTTTCAGCTTGTCCACCTTCAAAAGCTACGCCGTCTTTAAATCCTTCAAAATCAAGGATAACAGTGTCGCCATTTTCAGCAGGAGCATCTTCTTTAACAACTAACTCAGCTTGACGCTCTTGTAATTGTTTTAATTCAGCTTCTAATTCTTCTGTTGTTAGTTCTGTTTCGCGTTTTTCAACTTCAAGACCTTTATAGTCTCCTAGTTTCACTTCAGGTTTTACTGTAACTTCTGCTGTTAAAACCCAAGTTTCACCTTTTTCCATAGACTCAATGTTTACTTGTGGAGTGTCTACTGGATCAATTCCAGCTTCGTCAATTGCAGCAGAATATACTTCTGGTAGCAAGATATCAAGCGCATCTTGGTAAAGTGCTTCTTCGCCAAAACGTTGATTGAAAATTTGACGTGGAACTTTCCCTTTACGGAATCCTGGTACGTTAAGAGTTTTACGTACTTTTACGAAAGCTCTATCTAAACCTTCTTTTACTTTTTCTTGTTCAATTTCAAAAGTAAGTTTTCCAACATTACCTTCTTGTTTTTCCCATTTTACTGACATGGTATAATTCCCTCCATCATCTATTTAGTTCAATTTAATTGCTCTCATGACAAGTTTCAGCCATACTCACTAATAATAACACAGATATCCCTGACTTGAAAACAAGAAATATCATTATATAAAATAATTTTGCTGCCTTATTTCTAACTCTTCAATAATTGAAATTGCTTCCTCAACTGCCTCTTGATTTACTGCGTCTGAAATCATGCTAACATCGCCGTACATAGAGTTAGCCCATTTAAAGTATGCATTTACCCATACATTTACTTCTTTTGGCTCAAGTTCAAACGGATAAAGCATAAATAAATGTTGTTGAATAATCCCTATTATTTGTTCTAATAAACTAGGATTACTGTGTTCAAGTTTATCTGTGAGACCAGAAAACAGTTCCATCGCAAATGTATTTTCGGCTAACATTGGGACTTCACTGGGGTTAAAGGTGCCAGTCTTTTCAATTTTTCGAACTTCTATTTCTTCATTTACTTCCTTTTCTTGCATCAGCTCAAAGATCATTGACTGTACAAACGGAGAAAAACTTTCATCCGCTAAAAACACTTTAAAAGCTGGTAAAAAGTCATCAATTTCTAGAAAACGAGCTTCTTGTAAAAATTCGAGTTGTTCAGCAATTTGCCACGAAGCAAAATCCCGAATATCTTTTCTAGGAACAAATTGTTTAGGAAATGGAATAACATTGTTCGTTACTTGCTCCGTGTCTTCCTGTTTTTCTTCTTCCATATAATGACGAACCAATGTAAAATAAGTATCCATATTATCTTCTTGCATAAAAGTAACAGATAATTCTCCTAAAATTTCCTTATTGTAGCCATTCATTGTTAAGAAATTTTGGCCTATTTCTTGCGCTTTTTTAGTTTTATTCGTCTGATTATAAAATTGAATTAATCTATGTACAATTTCCTCGTTGCATGGTTCTTGGTGATACGCATTTTCCAAATAATGCAGCGTACTCATTTTTTCTTCTTCAGTCAACGAGGCAATCCCTTTTTCCATAAATTTTTTAACGCTTACCGGAAAAAAAGCACCACTTTCACTCATCGTTTTATCTCCTTTTATTCAAAAAGCTTTATTTATTCTAACTGGATTTACCCTTATTGTAGAAAGTCTAACCATTTTCAACAAAATATGTTAACTTGGATTTGATTCATTCTACTTGGATAGTTTAGTTCTGTCAAGTGAGTTTGGTGGTGTTTTATTACGTAAAATTGTCTGGAATAAGCCTTTGCTTTATCAAATTTTTTTGCCAACAGAAATATAGACCTCGATTTTTTATTTCGAGGTCCAATTCACTTTATTTACTCACTATATTCTGTTAAAACTTCTTGATACATTTCCTGATATATTTCTTCTATATTATCTGTTTCTTCCGTAGTTTCTCCACCATCTAAAAATAATTCTTCTTTGGGTAACTCTTCCTCTGGGAATTTACTTATAACAGCATTTGAAAGAATATAGTTATCACCATCTGGATTTTTTTCTAAGAAAAGTGTGTATTCTTCCCCGTTTTCCATGTTTTTATAGCCATCAATCGTTAAATCATATTCTTTTCCCTCTACTAAAACATTTTCTACACTATACTCTAATACTTTGATAGTCATATTCTCTTTCAATTTTCCTGTTGTATCTTTTTCGATAGAATTTATTTGCACATTGCTCATTGTATAAAAATCGGTTGGGAATATATTTTCTTTCGTTTCTTTAGTTACTGTGGCTTTTTCTGATTTCTTAGTAGCCTTCACAATAATTGGGGCGCCTTTTTCAAGCGTATCCACATCTTCAGCAAGTTCTAGGTATTTTCCGTGGTAGGAAACAACGCCATTATTAGCTTTTACAGTTTCCGATTCGCTTTGTGTAGTTGTTTGTTCTTCTGTTGGTTTTTCTTTAACACTTTCGCTATTAGAACAAGCAGTTAATATACTAAGGCTTACTAAACCTATAACCATTATTATTTTTCTTTTCATCATCCATCCTCCTTTTTACTTGTATAAAGCTTTAATGCCATTTAAATCATCTGTTTGCGGCTTAGTTTTATTGATAAAGCCTTTATCTAGCATAATTGCATTTCTGGTTTTTACATGCCCTAAGCCAAATCCATGGCCAAATTCATGCGCTACGGTTTCTATTTTGTGATTGTTTGAAAGTGAACGGAAACCTTTGTAAAGTGTAATTTCATTTTTCACAATTAACTTATTTGATTTGTAGTAAGTTGTATTACATACTGCTAAGACGTCTCCTTTGTTCGTTCCTGAACTACTAACGGTAAAGTTTGGATTCACATCATTTCCCATACTCACCGTATTTAGGTACGGGGAAGTATTCCAAGATTTTGCGCCACTAATAATGATATTTTTAAATCCTCTAGCTGAACCATTAATATAAATTTTAAAATTTTTGGCGCTACTTTTCGTCAATACATATCCGAGTTTTGAATATGCACTTACGTTAGTCGGTATGAGGAACGAAACTAATACCGTCAAAATAAGAAACATTACTAAAGTTTTTTTCTTCATGTTGTTTGCTCCTTTTTTTATATTACCACATGGTGTGGCTCATTAACTAAAAACGCTCATTTTGAGTGCTTTTTAGTTATTTTTAACCTATGCTACTCATAAAAACACTTTAAATCACACATTAAAATCTCACTTAAAATAACGGCATTTTTATGAGATAATCGTACACTTCCCTTTTCGATATTGCTATATCCTGATGTGTACTTGTAGCCCATTTTCCTTGCGATAAAAGCTTGTGTAATTCCCCGTTCTAACCGTAATTCCCGAATTTTGGCCGTGTTAATTTTTCTGCTGTCTACTGTTTTCATGTCATCTTCTCCTTATCTACACAGTTTGAGTTATTAATATAATAATAACAACTCAATTAGAGGTTGTCAATTGAAAATTAATTCACTTTGTGTTAAATTATAGCTAAATTGAGTAAAATATTGTATAATCAAACAAAAAGGAGTGAAATTATGCCAAATTTAAGTAACAGACTCACTTTACTACGAGAAAAACAGGGATGGTCAAAAGCAGAAACAGCAAGAAGATTAGGTTTGAAGGCACCCTCTACTTATGGCAACTGGGAATATGGTATTCGTGAACCTGATTTAGATATGGTTACACAAATTGCAACTCTTTATGATGTGAGTGTAGATTATTTGTTAGGTCAACAAAGTATCCCAACCTATACTCCTAGTGAACTTCAAGGGGAGAAAGATATTGCTAAAAGAATGATAAAAATTAGTGAAGATTTAAGATATGAAGATGATTTGAATTTAAATGGAGAGCCTTTGAATGAATCAACAGCTCATTTCCTAGCTGATTCCATTGATTTTCTCTATGAACAAGTGAAAAAACTTAACGATTAAAATTTTCTATTCGTTTAACTTTGCCTTTTTTTGGGAATAATTAACAGAGTCAAAATAAAAAGTTAAAGGGGGAGTTTCATTTGTCAGAATGGTACTTCAAAAAGAACGAGCAGAAAATGGGGCCTTTTACAAATGTAGAAATGATTGCTCTATATAAAAAGAACGAAATTAATGATTTTACATTGGTCCAAAAATCCCCTCATCCTGAGTGGGTCGCTTTTAAGCAAACAGAATTACATCAACATGCTTTAAATCATGGGAATTCAGAACTAAAAATCAAAAATCTATTCTCTGCTGTATTCAAAAAGCATTCTAAAGAGGAAGGTGAGAAAGTCTTTATTGCTGGAACAAAATATACGACGCCGGCAACAAGTGACATTCCACATACTTGGCCTCATCCTTGGGTGTTTTCTAGAGTATTCTTAGTTTTGATCATTACGTACTTTTTACTTCTTGCTTGTACATATTTGTTTGATAACAGCAATACTATACCCGGGCTGATGGTTATTGGCTCTTTCGCAGTTCCGTTTTCGGTCTTATTATTCTTTTTCGAAACAAATGCACCGCGAAATATCAGCGTTTTTGATGTAGTAAAGATGTTTTTCATTGGTGGGGTCGCAGCACTTGTGGCAACTCTTGTCATTTATTCGATTATTCCGGTTGGAAAATTAAACTATTTTAATGCTTTATTAGTTGGTTTTATAGAAGAAACTGGGAAAATGATTATTGTTGCCCTATTCATCCGCTCGCTTAATTCGAAGTATATTCTAAATGGCTTATTAATTGGTGCTGCTGTTGGAGCTGGATTTGCTGCTTTTGAATCACTTGGATATGCATTTAACTATAGTGTCGATGCAGCATTTTTATTCAAGGATATTCATATTGCTGGTGAAACAATGATGAATGTTATCTTTAGTCGTGGTTGGCAGTCTATCGGTGGTCATGTTGTATGGGCTGCAATAACTGGTGCTGCTCTTGTAATTGCTAAAGGAGATCAAAAACTAGGAATGAACCATATTTTCACGGGCACTTTCTGGAAATGGTTTATTATCCCGATTGCTTTACATTTCGTTTGGGATTGTCCTTTCAACCCATTACCTACTATTGCGTTTAAACAAATTGTTCTAATCGTAATTGTGTGGTTCGTTATTTTACGCCTAATCAGTAAAGGATTAAAACAAGTTTCAGTCATCTCAGCTGCGAGTAAAGCTACAAAATAATAAAAAAGGATTCTAAGAAAATTTCTTAGAATCCTTTTTTTAGTGATTACTTGGTCAAACAACAATATATTATAGACATATCTCTATTTTCATGTAAAATAGAAGTATTATCTAATTAGCAGAGGGGTCATAAAAATGCGCGAATCTTTAAAAAATAGCAAGAGATTAGTTATCAAGGTTGGTACAAGTACATTAATGTATGGAAATGGCCATATTAATCTAAGAACTATTGAAAAATTAGCGATGGTTTTATCCGATTTACGTAATGAAGGAAAAGAAGTTATCTTAGTTTCTTCTGGCGCTATTGGAGTTGGCTGTCATAAATTACAACTTCCAGTGAGACCCACGAGTATTCCAGACCAACAAGCAGTCGCTTCTGTTGGACAAAGTGAATTAATGCATATATATAGTAAGTTTTTTGGTGAATATGGACAGGTTGTTGGTCAAGTCCTACTTACTCGTGATGTAACTGACTTCCCTATTAGTAGAGAGAATGTTATGAACACGCTCGAAAGTCTCTTAGAACGCGGTATTATTCCTATCGTAAATGAAAATGATACAGTTGCTGTTGAGGAACTAGAACATGTAACTAAATACGGCGATAACGACCTTCTTTCAGCTATTGTAGCTAAACTCGTGCAAGCTGATTTACTTATCATGCTGTCTGATATTGATGGTTTTTATGGTAGTAATCCTTCAACTGACCCAAATGCAGTTATGTTTTCTGAAATTAATCAAATAACACCAGAAATCGAAGCACTTGCTGGCGGTAGAGGTTCTAAATTCGGAACTGGCGGCATGTTAACTAAACTTTCCGCTGCTTCTTATTGTATGAATGCTAACCAAAAAATGATTTTAACCAATGGCAAAAATCCTACAATTATTTTTGATATAATGCAAGGTGAACAAATCGGGACTTTATTTGCGAGTAAAAAGGAGGAATTTTCCCATGACGGAACTCATTAAAAAAGGAAGTGCCGCTAAAGAAGCAGCCCAATTTTTAGCGCAAGCATCAACTAAGCAAAAAAATGCAGCTTTGCTAAACCTAAGCAATGATTTGCTTGCTCATACAGCTTCCCTTCTTGAAGAAAACAACAAAGATATTATACGTGCTCGGGAAAAAGGAACACCTGAAACAATGATTGATCGCCTCCGTTTAACAGAAGAAAGAATAAAAGAAATTTCTGACGCTGTTAAACAAGTTGTTGCTTTGAAAAATCCAATCGGAGAAGTAACTAATATGTGGAAAAATGAAGCCGAACTCACTATCGGAAAAACAAGAGTCCCACTTGGAGTTATAGGTATCATTTATGAATCAAGACCAAACGTTACAGTTGATGCTTCTGTACTTTGTTTTAAAACTGGTAATGCTGTTATTTTACGTGGTGGTAGTGATGCAATTGATTCGAATAAGGCTCTTATGTCCGTTATTCAGAGTTCACTAGAGGCATCTGGCTTTCCTCGTTCTAGTGTTCAATTAATTGAAGACACATCTCGTGAAACAGCTCGTGATATGATGCGTTTAAATCGCTTTTTAGATGTTCTTATCCCGCGTGGTGGAGCTAAATTAATTCAAACTGTTCTTGAAAATGCTACTGTTCCAGTCATTGAAACCGGCACAGGAAATTGTCATATTTATGTCGATAAAGCTGCTGAAAAACAAATGGCAATCGATATTTTAGTGAACGCAAAATGTTCGCGCCCTTCTGTTTGTAATGCAGCAGAAACCTTACTTATTCACCAGGATGTAGCAGACGCCTTTCTTCCTGAAATGGAAACTGCTTTAAAGGAGTATAACGTTGAATTACGCGCGGATGAACGCGCACGAGAAATTCTAAAAGAGTCTAAAGCAGCAACAGAGTCAGACTGGGAAGATGAATTTTTAGACTTTATTTTGGCCATTAAAGTTGTAGATTCAGTAGATGAGGCAATTAATCACATTAATAAATACGGGACAAAACATTCCGAAGCAATTATTTCGAATGATTATGCAACTGGACAAGCTTTTCATCAAAAAGTCGATGCTGCGGCAGTATATATTAACGCTTCTACTCGCTTCACAGATGGTTTTGCAATGGGATTTGGTGCAGAAATTGGCATTAGTACGCAAAAGCTTCACGCCAGGGGGCCAATGGGCTTAACGGAGCTCACCTCTACTAAATATATTATTTTCGGAGACGGTCAAATCCGCAATTAAAAACAAGGAAGCCTATTGGTTAGGCCTCCTTGTTTTTTGTATTCAACCAAGCAATTACATCTTTAAAAACAGTTTCTTTACATAATTCATTGACAAGTTCATGACGCGCATCTTCGTATATTTTATAGGTAACATCTTCCACTCCAGCTGCTTCTAAAGCTAAAGCGATTTTAGGTGTATCTTTCCCAAAATGCCCTACTGGATCATCACTACCTGACAGTAATAAAATAGGTAAATCTTTCGGTACACTTTCGATAGTTTGTTTTTGCTGGCTTATTTTAACTGCTTCAAAAAGATTATGGAAAAATCCGCTCGTTCCGACTACTGGCCCACAAAACGGGTCTTTCTCATAAGCTTCATAAATCGCTACATCACGTGAAAGCCAACTGAAGCGATGATTTTCATTAAACGGCTTATTATATCCCCAAAATGCTAATTTATTTAGAAATCCGCTTCGTTTCATTTCATCTTTTTTTACCCGGTGTTTCGTTATAATTTGTCCCATTTTTAGTAACGGAATTGGTTGTAACCCGCTTCCGCTAAGTATTACTCCGTCAACTTGATGTTGCGCCATAAAAGTGCGGATGACAAAACTTCCCATACTGTGTGCGAAAATAAAATAAGGCCGTACGGGGTAAGTTTCTTTTAAATAAGTTCGAACAACTACTTCATCTTGTATCATATTTTGAAAACCTGTTTCACCGTCTAAATGACCCAAATAACTTTCATCTATAGCTGATTTTCCAAACCCACGATGATCGTCTGCTACTACAATATATCCCGCTTCATTCAAACGTTCAGCAAACAAGCCATATCTAGCCCCGTGCTCTGCCATGCCGTGAACAATTTGAACTACACCAATTGGATTTTCAACTTCATCCCATATATGTAAATGTAAATCTAACCCATCTGTCGCTTTTAATTTTATTTGTTTGTACATGTGTCTCCCTCCCATTTCATCTTAATATTAGTATAACATCTGGCACTTATTTTCACTATTTCACTGCCTTTTATTAGGACTTTTGTATAACTAGTTAAAAAGTTACAGTTCCAACTATTCATTTATCCTAACTTGATTGTTCATATAATCACAATATGCTATAATAAACCCATAAGGAGATGACACACATGGATAACTGTTTAGCGCAATTACAAATGTATGATTATTTACTAAAAAAATACCGTAACAAAGAGGTTTTCCCCGATACGCGAATGATTGTTGAAATCGATGGAAAACTTTGGACAGGTGACTTCCTCCAACTTGATGACTGCCATATCATTGAGATTGACTGGGAAGATACTCGTTTTACAAGAATTGAACGTACAAAAGATGCTATCAATGATGAATTTAATGAAAAAGTAACGAACTCCAATGTGAATGTTAGTGAAAACCGCATTGATTCAAAAATTGGTAGTCTAAAAAATATTGAAATTCTGTATCAAGAAATTGGTAATTTTGTTCGCCAAGTCGAAAGCTCTACAACGACTTTAAAACCTTTACTATACAACGCATATTGCTTAGACACACGTGTTAAATTACCATTTTTAGATCTTAGCAAAAAAGAAATTACATTAGTATCTTTGACTAATTAAATGAAACCCCGCGAAACTTAAATTTCGCGGGGTATTTTTATGTTGTTTATTGAATGTGTTTTATACGATCACTTGAAAGTTGAGTTAGTTCTGTTTGGAGGAATTTTGGCAATATTTCTATCTCACTCATCTTGTCTATTTCACACCATTTAAAATTCAGCTCGTAACCTGTCTCCCCTCTCTGCCCATATTGTTCTATTTTTGTAAACGTCGAAAGTTCTAACAGTGCGCTATTTGGATATAACTCCACAATATAATAAAACTCAATACTATCAATTTCCTCGCCATGATATACAAAGCGATTTTCCGCGATAATTTTTAAATCTCGAATAGTCACTTCTTCTCCAAGTTCTTCTCTCATTTCTCGCTGTAATCCTTCTTTAGTTAACTCATTTTCAACGGCACCACCCGGCAAAGTCCAATAATTTTCATTTTTAGTTGTGTGGAGTAAAATTTTGTTTTGATGCCTGATAATCGCTGCTACTCTTATATGTTTCATGCCAATCTCTCCTTTATTTTATTTTAGCATAATTAAAGTGGTTGCGCTTTCAACTGATTTATAGTATAGTTATGGCGAACAACTTGTATATACAAGTTAAAAAGGAGGAAATTTTATGGTTGACTATAAAAAGGATGCAAGCGCTCTCTTAGAATTAATAGGCGGAAAAGAAAATATTTCATCTGTTACACATTGTGCAACAAGAATGCGTTTTGTTTTACAAGACCCTGATAACGCCGACGTGGAAGCTATCGAAGACATTCCAGCTGTAAAAGGAACGTTTACCCAAGCTGGACAATTTCAAGTTATTATAGGTAATGATGTAGCTATTTTTTATAATGAATTTTCAAAAATTAGTGGTGTGGAAGGTGTAAATAAAGAGGATGCCAAAGCAGATGCTAAGAAAAATATGAGCTTGCTTCAACGTTTGCTTGCTGGATTAGCTGAAATTTTCACACCGTTAATTCCTGCAATCGTTGTTGGTGGTCTTATTCTCGGTTTCCGTAATGTTATCGGTGATATTAAGTTTTTAGAAGACGGTACTAAGACGATTGTTGATGTGTATCCATTTTGGGCTGGTGTTTATAGTTTCTTATGGCTGATTGGTGAAGCAGTATTCCACTTCTTACCAGTTGGAATTACATGGTCTATCGCGAAAAAAATGGGAACTACACAAATTCTTGGGATTGTCCTTGGCTTGACACTTGTTTCCCCACAACTGCTAAATGCTTATAGTGTTGTTGAAACAAAAGCTGGAGATATTCCTGTTTGGGACTTTGGGTTTACTCAAGTACAAATGATTGGTTATCAGGCACAAGTTATTCCTGCAATTATGGCTGGATTCTTACTAGCTTATCTCGAAATTTGGTTACGTAAATTTATTCCAAATGCAATTTCGATGATTTTTGTTCCATTCTTTGCTCTAGTACCTACTGTTTTAGCTGCTCATGTCATTCTTGGTCCGATTGGATGGAAAATTGGTGACGCAATCTCAAATGTCGTTTATGCTGGTTTAACAGGTGGACTTAGTTGGTTATTCGCTGCTCTATTTGGCTTCCTATATGCCCCGCTCGTTGTCACAGGACTGCATCATATGACTAATGCCATTGATTTACAGTTAATGAGTCAATTTAAAGGAACAAACCTTTGGCCAATGATTGCTTTATCGAATATTGCTCAAGGCTCAGCTGTTCTTGCAATTATTTTCCTACATCGTGGTAATGAAAAAGAAGAACAAGTTTCGATTCCTGCAACAATTTCTTGTTATCTTGGTGTTACAGAACCTGCGATGTTTGGTATTAATTTGAAGTACTTATATCCTTTCGTAGCTGCTATGATTGGGTCATCCATTGCAGCTGTCGTTTCTGTATCTAGTGGTGTTATGGCAAACTCTATTGGTGTCGGTGGTTTACCAGGCATTTTGTCTATTAATCCTAAATACTATGCAATCTTTGCTGTATGTATGTTAATTACAATTGTTGTACCATTTATTTTAACTGTATTATTCCGCAAATATAATATTTTAAACAAAGTAGATACTGCACCGATCCGAACTTTTGGTAAAAAAGAATATCGTGGTTCTACTAAAACAACCAACTAAAAAGTGAGGCTTCTCTTTATGACAAAATTTGCTCAAAAAACTATTTATCAAGTGTATCCAAAATCCTTTTTTGATACAACTGGCGATGGTACTGGGGATATTCCTGGTATCACCGCTAAACTTGATTATTTACAGAAACTCGGAATTGAGATGATTTGGATTAACCCTTTTTATCCTTCTCCGCAAAATGATAACGGATATGATATTTCTGATTATACGGCTGTAGATCCGTTATTTGGAACTATGAATGATGTTACTACGCTTATTTCTGAAGCCAAGAAAAGAAATATCGGCATTATGATTGATTTAGTCTTAAATCATACTTCAACAGAACACCCTTGGTTTAAAAAGGCTCTCGCTGGTGACCCTTTTTACCGTGATTTTTATTATTTCCGTCCGGCAAAGGCAGATGGATCTCCACCAACAAACTGGGAGTCTAAATTTGGCGGGAGTGCTTGGGAAAAGTTACCTAATTCATCTGAGTATTATTTGCATTTATATGATGTTACTCAAGCTGATCTTGACTGGGCTAACAAAAATGTACGTGAGGCACTTTTTGATGTGGTGAACTTTTGGATTGATAAAGGTGTGGAAGGATTTCGTTTAGATGTGTTAAACGTTATTGCAAAACCTAAGTTTTTGGAAGATGATTTTGAAGGTGATGGTCGTCGTTTTTATACAGATGGACCAGGAATTCACGCCTATTTAAAAGAGTTAAATGAGCGAACTTTTGGTGATAAGCCGATTGTAACTGTTGGTGAGATGTCTTCTACTGATATTGATAATTGTATCCGTTATAGCGACCCGAAAGAAAAGGAATTATCGATGGTATTTCATTTCCATCATTTAAAAGTTGATTATCCTGATGGAGAAAAATGGCGTTTAGCGGATGTGAATTTTGCTAATTTGAAATCGATTTTCCATACGTGGCAAGTTGCAATGTCTGAAGAGAATGGCTGGGATGCGCTTTTTTGGAATAACCATGATCAACCTAGAGCGCTCGGACGTTTTACTTCTGATCATCCTGAACATTATTATCACTCTGCCACCCTGCTTGGTGCGACAATTCATTTTATGCGTGGAACTCCCTTTGTATATATGGGGGAAGAAATTGGCATGATGAATCCAAAATTCCCTAAAATTGATGATTATGTCGATATTGAAACACTCAATCATTTCGACATCTTACGCAAAAACGGTCTGAGCGAGCAAGAAGTAATGACTATTATTAAAGAACGTTCGCGTGACAATAGCCGGACACCAATGCAGTGGGATAGTTCGAACAATGCTGGATTTACGGCCGGTACTCCTTGGTTAAAAGTAGCAGATAACGCCAATGAAATTAATGTTCAAAAAGTGCTATCCGATAAAACAAGCATTTTCTACTTTTACCAAAAATTGATTGCTTTACGCAAAGAATATCCAGTCATTCAAACTGGTGATTATACGCCATATTTGACCGAGGAAGATTCGATTATCGCCTATAAGCGTTCAAATGAAACCGCATCGCTACTCGCAATTCATTACTTTGGAGCTACAAAGAAAAAAATACAACTTCCAAAAGAATTTTTGAAAGGAAAAATATTACTATCAAATTATGACCGTAATGACATTAGTGCTGAGATAGAGTTATCTCCTTATGAAACATTAACTTTGATTCAATAAAAAAGCCCGGGAATATTGTAGTGACCCCCAAAAGTTAGATTTTAAGGTCTCACTTTTAGGGGTCGGCTCAATGTTTCTCGGGCTTTTTAACGTCTTCTAGCAAAGTCAATAAAACGAAATTTATCCAATCGATGACGCGACTCTGTATATTGAAAAAGAGTTGTGTCTTTTAAAAACACGGTACTTTTTACGACGACTACATGAGTATCACCGTGGAGCGCTAAGTACTTTTTATCTTCTGCGTTTAGCGGCTCAACCGTAATTTCTTTTTGAGCGTAACTGATTTCATAACCTTTTTCATTTTCTAAGTACTGATAAAGAGAGTCTTCTAAAATCTCGGTTTTAATTGGCTTTGTATTGTCTAATAAATAATCGTAATCTAAAATGGTTGCTTCTTCTTCTAAATAACGAACTCTCAAAATAGCTAAACAAGATGATCCACGAGGAAGGCCAGCAAAATCAGCAATACGATTTGGTAAAGTTGCTCGCTCGTTTCGAATTACTTTAGTGCTTGCTTTCATATGTTCGGATTTTTGTAGTTCTTTAAAACTAGTTAATCCAGAAACTGGAAATGAATACCGTTCCCTATCAATAACGATTGATCCTTTACCTTGGAGCTTTTGAATACAGCCATTTTCGAGTAGTAAAACAAGTGCTTTTCTAATTGTTTCACGGGACACCGAAAAACGTTTGGCCAGGACATTTTCACTTGGAAGTAGTGTGTTTGCTGGATAAACGCCGGATGTAATATCTTGCTCTAGTTCTAAATAAATGTCAAAAAACTTATTTTTTTTATTCAAATTAACTCACCCAACGCTATTGTAGCATATTTGCAGTTAAATGTAACCGAAATTTGCTAGTCCGCTTTATTACCAAAATCACGTGAAATTTGTTACACTAATAATAGTAAGATTTGTTCTTGTGTTTTGATTTAAGAGGAGGTATTTTCTATGACTAAAGTTATTTTAACTATTATCGCAATTATCGTTCCAGCATTTCTTGGATTTTTATTTGCTTATCAAATTTATAAGAAAAAAACTGCCACTTATATGCCATTAAGAAATGAATTTGTTCACTGGGCAAAGTAAACATCTATTAGGGAGGAAATCAAGATGAAAAAAACAGAAAGTGAAAAACCGCTTGTCATAAAAATTGTTATTAGTGTTCTTGTTGGTTTATTTTTACTTAATTTAATGCCATTCTTAGCAATCTTCGGTTAATTTTTTACTTAATAGTGCTTGAAGTAGCTTATTTTTTATGGTATATTGTAAATTGTGTTGAAATGAATAGCAATTTTTTATGGTGAGACAATTAATGACAGAGATGTCAGTTAATGCTTTTTTTATAAAAAGACTCCAGAGTGCCGGTTTTGCGGTGTTCTTGGGTCTTTTTTTGTGTGGAAAGGAGAAATGGATATGAATAATAAAACTGGTTGGAACATCGCAAAAATTATTGTTGGAGCACTTATTTTTTCGCTCGCTGTCAATGTTTTTGCAATCCCTAATAATCTTGGGGAAGGCGGCGTTACGGGGTTAACGATGATGCTTTACTACTTGCTTGGTTGGACTCCAGCGATTACGACGTTTATTTTTAATGGTATCTTACTTGTTATTGGTTATAAGTTTTTGGATCGCATGACGATTGTTTGGACGATTGTCGCGATTAGTTTCACTTCGCTATTCTTGCATTTTTCTGAACCACTTGCTTTTGTTGCAAGCCAATCTATCGTGGCAGCCATTTTTGCTGGCTTAATGATGGGAATTGGTATGGGGCTCATTATGAACGGCGGCGGAACTACTGCTGGAAGTGCTATTTTAGCAAAAATAGCGAATAAATATTTAGGTTGGAATACTAGTTATGCGCTCTTATTTTTTGATTTAATTGTCGTTATCCCTTCTGTTTTTGTTATTGGTTTTGAGAACATGCTATTTACAGTAGTTTCGCTTTATATTTCTACTAAAGTACTTGATTTCATTCTGGAAGGTTATAATCCTAAAAAATCTGTTACAATTATTTCTGACTACTATGAGGAAATTGCCACAGAAATTGATGCGAATTTGGAACGAGGCATTACCCTTTTCAATGGTCAAGGATTCTATATGCGTCAAGATAAAAAAATCCTTTATATTGTAATTAGTCGTGATCAACTTCTCCCACTAACAAAAATCGTGAATAAATATGACGAAAAAGCTTTCTTTATTATTAATGACGTGCAAAGTGTTGTCGGGGAAGGATTCACAAAACAAATTACAAGCGAGTGATGTTGTTTTGTGAAACTTATGTTACAATAATGTGGAAATTATTTTTAATGTAAGTGAGGCGTCCTTATGAAAATATCTAAACCGGCATATATTGGTTTACTTGTTGTTGGCTTGGTTTTTGTTTTTTTAGGACTATCTAATATCGGAATTTCTATTTTTTGGGATTTTAACGACTTAGAAAATTTGCTGGTTGGCTCTTTGCTAATCATCATTGGACTTATTACACTTAGAGTTCGATATACACTTAAAAAAAGAGGATAGAAAAGCACTGCAAATATTGATTGCAGTGCTTTTCTGCTGTTACCTCTTAAAAAATGACATTTTCTTGAATAACATCTAATTTTTTAATGATAATATAACGGTTTTGCATAGTAATAACGCCTTCTTTTTTTAATTGTTGAAAAATCCGATTGACACTACTTGCTGAATTTATCCCGCAAAAGTGACCAATTTCTTCATTACTCACTAAAAAATCTATCAAAAATTGATCTTTTTCTATTTCCACCCCGAAAAGTGTATAGAGCTCGTATAACTGTGTACAAATTGCACCAAGTTTACCGTTCATCAGCATTTGCTGCATTTTTTTGATTGATTGTAAAAGTCTTGTGCGATAGTAATCTTTAACATAGATTTGCAAATCGACGTCACAGTTTACATCCTTCCAAAAACGTACTCGGTCAACTTGATATAGTTCCGCTGTATCTGATTCCACACGAATATTAAACGGTGCATTAGCAAATTGAGAGTACTCATCTTTTAAAAGGGAAATAATGTCCATTTTATTAATGTAGTTTAAATTAAATTCCCTGCCATCCCTTGAGATAATACTCGTTTTAATAATCCCTTTTTTAAGTATGTACACATAAGAATCTTCAAGTCCCTCGTAAGTTAAATATTTGCGTTTTCCCCTTGTAATAACTGGAAAATCATTTGTGCTTACATAATTATTAAGAATATTTTGTTTCATGTTCTTAACCTCCTTTTTGTCATTCCAGTTAAAGCATATTAATCATACAAAATACTATTCCCTATTTTTTCAACATATGTTATACAAATTTGTATATATCAGAAATAATTACCAAATTAAAAAGTATCCTCTTGAGATTTCGCCTATAATACTCTTTGTCGCTGAGATAAATTATACGTAGGAAGGGATTTTAATTTATGAAAGAAAAATTATTTAATAAGGGCTTTGTTTTAATAACGTTGATTAACTTTGTCGTTTATCTTGTGTATTATTTGCTGATGGTGATTATCGCCGTCATTGCCCAAGAAGAGCTCGGTGCATCACTCGGAGAAGCGGGTTTTGCTTCCGGTATTTATATTATCGGTACACTCCTTGCGAGACTTTACATGGGGAAAAAGCTCGAGCTATTTGGTCGTAAACAGGTATTAAGGTTTGGTATTTTATTTTTCCTAGTAACGACATTGGCTTACTTATATATGCCGACAATTACAGTTATGTTCATTATTCGTTTTTTAAATGGATTTGCATACGGAACTACTTCCACTGCAACAAACGCGATTGTCACTGCTTATATTCCTAATTCTAGAAACGGAGAAGGTATTAATTATTATGGCCTTAGCACAAGTCTTGCGGCTGCAATTGGTCCATTTATTGGAATGATTTTATTAAGCAAAACAAGCTTTTATACAATTATTATTTTTTCCACTGCAATTGTCTTATTAACTACAATACTTTGTTTCTATCTGCCAGTAAAAAATATTATTTTAACGAAAGAACATCAAAAAGTATTACAAACTTGGACTGTTAAAAGTTTTATCGAAACAAAAGTTATTCCGATTACTTTCATTGCCTTTTTAATGGGGATTTCTTATTCAAGCGTACTTACCTTCCTTGCTTCGTATGCGAGAGAAATTAATTTAGTTAGCGCTGGCACCTTTTTCTTTGTTGTTTATGCGCTAGTTATTACATTCACCAGGCCTATGTCGGGGAAACTATTTGATGCAAAAGGTGAAAAATATGTCATGTATCCTAGTTATCTCTTTTTAGCTGTTGGTTTAGTTGTGCTTAGTACTGCGACCTCAAGTCTAGTTTTACTTATTTCAGGTGGATTAATTGGTTTAGGTTATGGAACGTTTATGTCGAATGGACAGGCTGTTTGTTTGAAAGTTTGTGAACCCCACCGTATTGGCATTGGTTTATCTACTTACTTTATTGGGCTCGATTTAGGCCTTGGTATCGGACCTTATATTATGGGGGAAATTCATCATGTTCTTTCATTCCAAGGGATTTACATTATCGCTGGTGCTATCGCATTTTTCTGCGTATTTATTTACATGTTTTTATCCAGAAAAAAAGTGTCCAGTGGCGCGCATGAACAACTAAAAGGGAGCGAAGAATTATGAATAAATTATTACTCATTACCGCAGCAGGTTATATCATAGGAGTGAGAGCGATTGAAAATGAAAAAAATCATTCTATTTTGCTTAGCGATGTTTATATTAATAATCCCTCGCAGCGATTGATTGATCATTTTGAAAGTCTAGAAATTGCTAAAGAACAAATTATCGGACATAAAAAATTATCTGCCGATGATGCACAAAATTTAATTAGTAGATGGGAAGCTACTTATTTTACAACATCTTGATAATAAGTAGAAGCATTGCGCAGATTCGCAATGCTTTTTTTATAAGACTTGATGGCTAATATGTAGTAACCTATTTTCGTGGTATTTTGTTGTAACTTCTATTCTTGTTAAATCATTCGGAACATGCTTGATAAGATAAGGCAGATTGTTCACTACACCTGTATTTTCTTGATTAAGTATCCATGATATCTTTTTAAAGTCGAGAATTCCTTCTGCAGTTGCCACCGGGGTTTGATATACAAAATCATCTTTTAGTTTAGCAACAAACAAATGCATGCCACCAAGGTTCTCCCCTTCTACAAACCATTTCATTTCACCAATATCACGTATTTCGTAGTCAGTTGCTTTAATTCCTGTCTCTTCTTTGATTTCACGCTTGATAGATTCCATGAGTGATTCTCCGGGCTCTATTTTTCCACCCACGCCATTCCAACTTCCCAACCACGGAGACTTTTGTCTATTTAACAATAAAATTTCATCTGTTCTTTGGATGAAACAGAGCGTGTATTTGTACATAATATAACCTTCTTTGTTCGTTTTTATTAGTATAGCATACTTAATGACATAAAAAATAACAGCATCCGCGTTTAGGTTGGGAAACGGATGCTGCCAGGTGAGATATTTCATTGAAAAAAGGTTACTCTTAATATACCGAATAAATATGAAAAAAGTATGAACAAACTAAGAAAGTTCATTTTTAATTTTTTGAAGTAAAAGATTGCCTTGATGTGTCATACTATAATACTTCTGCTGATTATTATTTTCGTCACGTATGATAAATCCATGAAATTCAAGCCAGTAAGTACAGTATAACAAATCATTTCTCGTAGCATCGCCAACAATATTATTTTGCAGAAAATTGATGGTTAATGATTTTATATTATATATAGGATTTTTAACAACTTCTAACACCATTACAATAAGCTGATTATCTGGCCTTTCCATTGTTTGACCTTCTTTTCTTTTAATTATCGTTTTCTTGCTTCGTTTACTTTGAGACGCCTACCCTTCACTTTTCTTGAACGCATCATTTCAAGGACAGCTGGGCCTTTTCCGTTTAAAATTTCGACAAAGGAGACATGGTCTTCAATCGTAATAATACCAATATCTTCCGCTGTAATCCCTTCTAACTTAGAAATGGTTCCAACAAAATCTACCGCACGAATTTTTTTCTTTTTACCACCATTAAAATAAAGTTTCATAATGTTTTTATTTAGTTTTTCACCGCGAGCTTTCTTTATTGTTGGGCGCTTTTGTTGTTTTTTACGGAAAGCTTCTTCATTTGCTTTTACTTCGATGATAGTTGGTTTCCGCTTTTTCTCAATCGTAATATTTAGCATTTCTTCTATATCACGAAGAAGCGAGTTTTCATTCGTTTTAACAAAACTGATGGCTTTTCCGCTATTTCCAGCTCGCCCTGTTCGTCCGATTCGGTGCACGTAGTTCTCTTTTTCAATTGGTAAATCGTAATTAATTACAAGTGAGACATTATCAACATCAATTCCTCGGCCGGCTACATCTGTCGCAATTAAAAAACGCGATTTGCCGCTTTTGAAGTCATCCATAGCGCGGAAACGATCTTCCTGTCTTAAACCACCATGAATTTTACTAACACTCAATTCGAGTAAATCGGTGAGTTCATCCACTTGATTTTTCGTATTACAAAAAATAATTGCACTATCAGGGTTTTCAGTAATTAAAACTTCTTTTAAAGTTTTTTCTTTATTATCCGTTTGCATTTCCACATGGAAAATGGGGTTTGTTTTTTCAGATGCCATTTCAATTACCATCGGATTGTTTTGGTACCGTTTGATTAAATCTTGCATTTCTTCTGGAAGTGTCGCAGAGAAAAATAAGTTTTGGCGCTGTTTTGGTAAACGACTAAGAATATCCTCTACTTGGTCAATAAAGCCCATGCTTAACATTTCGTCTACTTCATCTAAAACTAAATGGACTACTTTGTCGACATTAAGTGAGCCTTTTTCGATATGATCCAGTAATCGTCCCGGGGTTCCAACAACAATATGGTTTTTTTGACTTAATTCTAATTTTTGTTTAGCAAAAGGTGATTGTCCATATATTGCTGCTGCTTTAATTCGTTTAAATCGTCCAATATTGGTACATTCTGTCTTAACCTGCATTGCAAGTTCTCTCGTTGGTACAATGATTAAAGCTTGAGGCTTGTTTTCCTCCCAAACGACTTGTTCTGCAATTGGAATAGCGAAGGCTGCAGTTTTCCCACTACCAGTTTGTGATTTTGCAACAATATCTTCTCCTGTTAATGCAACTGGAATTACTGCTTTTTGAACAGGGGTAGCATCTTTATATCCTAGTTCAATAATGGCTCTTTTAATTTCTTCACTTAATTTTAAATTATTCATGTCAGTCCTCATTTCCTCATATCATCATACCATATTTTTTCACAAATGACGGAACGAATTGTTTGTACTTCGCTCTTACTTCCTTTAAAATAAACTATAAGCCCCCAAAATAAGGAGGAAACAATGAATTTAGATGATTTGAAGAATAAAGTTACTGAGTCCCTGCCCCTGGAAAATCTAGGAACACTGACAGAAGAGGCAACAAACAAAGCATCTGAGCTTGGCGAACAAGCAAGTAATGTGACAGAGGATCTACAAAATGAAGCAACTAATTTAACAGAAAATTTACAAGATAAAGCAAGTGGACTAACAGAAAATTTGCAAGATACCGCTAATGAATTAACGGGTGGGTTTTTAGATAAAATAAAGAATTTATTTCAATAAGAAAAAAGCACTCATTTTTGAGTGCTTTTTTTATCTTGTGCTTTCTATATGAGTTCCTTTAGCAAAATCATGATTGATAAAATTAACTAACGTAAATTGGCCATTTTCATATTCAAATTTTAAAATACAGCAGTTTTTCAGTCCGGTTACTTTACCAATTCTGCTTGTTTTTTCCCAGTAGCGAGCAAATTGAGCACAAGCGGCTCCGTGTGATACAGCGAGAACACTATCATGGTTATCTTGCATCATAATGCTTTCCATTGTCTCCACTAAACGTTCTCTAAATGTTACTTCTCGCTCGCCTCCAAACGTTGCAAAAAAGTCACCATATGGTAACGGTGGATTTAAGTCTTCGCTTTCCCCTTCAAAAGTACCGAAATTCCATTCTTTTAATCCTTTTAGACGAGTGTATTCTTTTGTCGTAACAAGCTCTAAAGTGTCGCATGCACGCTCTGAAGTGGAACTATAAGCTTTGTCAAATATAATATTATTTTCTTTAAAGTAGCTTCCCGCTATTTTTGCTTGTTTAATACCTAGCTCTGTAAGTGGTGCATCGCAAAATCCTTGAATTTTTTTGCGCTGGTTAAATAAAGTTTGACCATGACGCATTAAATACATTGTTTTTTTCATGTAAATTCCCCCGTATCTATATCTTATTACAAGTCTATCACCTTGGAGTAGCTTCAAGTCAAGTAATAATTAGCTTAATTTTTCCTCTTTTTCATCGTATCTGCTATAATAAATACACCAAAATGAATAGAACTCTAGCGAATAAAAATCGAGGAGGAATTCAAATGACGTTAAATGTTTACTTGAATTTTAGAACACAATCCAGAGATGCTATCGCGTTTTATGAAGAAATTTTTGGAACAAAGTGTACAGATTTGATGACTTATGGGGAAATCGAGTCCCAAGAGGAACCTATAGAAGATTCGCTAAAAGATTTAGTTATGAATGCAAGTTTAGTACTTGACGGAGTAAAAGTAATGTTCTCTGATGTACCAAAGTCTATGCCACTTACTTTTGGAGACAATATCACACTCGTTATCGATACAACGGATGAAATAAAACTAACGAAACAATTCCATCAACTTGCAGAAGGTGGCAATATTATCATGCCACTTGGAAAAACATTTTGGTCAGAAAAATACGGTCAAGTTACTGATAAGTTTGGTATTGGTTGGCAACTTAATTTGTCCTAAAAGTAAGAGAACTGGGATAAGTTTCAGGTTCTTTCTTTAAGTCATTTTGTCCTTGAAAAGCTCATTTGCACGAGGTAAAACAACACATATTTAAGATTAGAAAAGAGGTATTCTTTATGGCAAAAACAGATTTAAATCCCAAAGTAGATTCGTTTCTTAATAAGCCTTCTACCTGGCAAGACGAATTCAAAGCATTAAGAGAAATAGCAATCATGTTTGAACTAGAGGAAGAATTTAAATGGGGAAAACCTTGTTATGCTGTAGACGGGGGAAATGTTTTCTTAATCCATGGCTTTAAAAACTACTGCGCCCTGTTATTTATGAAAGGTGCTCTTCTTCGTGATCCGGACAATATTTTAGTGCAACAAACAGAAAATGTGCAAGCTGCTAGACAAATCCGTTTCACAAATTTGCAAGAAATCCTTGATCAAAAAGAAATTTTAAAAAAATATATTCAAAACGCAATCGAAGTTGAAAAAGCTGGTTTAGAAGTGGAACTTAAGCCAAGAGCAGAAACGCCTATTCCAGAAGAGTTACTTGTGAAGTTTGAGGAATTGCCTGCTCTACAAACAGCTTTTGAAGCTTTAACTCCTGGACGTCAAAAAGCGTACTTACTTTATTTTGCGGCTCCAAAGCAATCAAAAACGCGTGTTTCGCGCATTGAAAAATATGAAGCAACTATTTTAGACGGGCTAGGGTTGAATGATTAATAAAAACAGGCGCAACTTTTGATAGTTGCGCCTGTTTTTATTTTATTTAATTTCTTCAAAGTCAAATAGTTGCCAGCTGTTATCAAATGCTGGTTCAGTTGGTCCGTAAATCCGGAAATAGGTGAACCAATTGGCATCAGGAACCGTTTGAATCCAAGGAAAAGACTCGTCTTCTGGTGGATTTGGCCCAAAGTAAAGCGTTGTATTGCCGTCAGTATCGACTTCGAAAGTATCTTTAATGGAATTAAGTGCTGGCATAAATTGTTCGGTAACGATTTCTGAACGAGTATCCATATCATAAACCGTTACGGACCAGAAGATACTTGTTGGTACCGGTGTTGGCACTTTTAATTTATAATTTTTACCTCCATCCAGATAATTTCCTTCTCTGTCTTTCACCCCGAGCATATAAACAGAGCCAAAACCAACTTTATGCATAAACATCATATGGGTTTCGAGTGTCGCTTGATAGAACCAGCGCTCTCTTACAGGTAGATTTAAGTATGTTTTTTCATAAAAGTCATTGTTTTCACCGTATACAGCCCACTCCCAGTTCTTCCCTGACCAAACGATTGCAGCTGGATCATCTGTATTGAAGGAATTTACAAACATCATTTTATCAGCTTTTTCAGCAGCTTCAATTAGCAATGCCTTTTTCTCTGAATCTGGTTTAAATTCTTTATTTGGTGCTAAACCAATTGCTTTTAATAGACCGTACATTTGATAGTATTCTGGATCTGTGGCATCATTATCGAGTGCCCATTTAATTACTTCCCAATAATCGAATTTTCCTTCCACATAATAAGGTGTTGAAATTGCTTTACGATGAGAAAAATCATGGAATGTACTTATTGGATTATTTTTTTCTTCTTTTAGTGGATAAAATTTCACTGTTTTTAATAATTCAAATGCCTTTTCATAATCGCTTGCTTGATGAACCATTGCTCGCAGACATATCAAAAATCTAAAACTAGATGGTTTTCGAACTATGTACCCTTCTGGAATATCTCCATCATAATTAGGAGGAAGAAATAAATATTTAGCGCCTTTTCCTTCTTCGTCACCAGTTAGGCCCATATTCGTAATGAACTTAAAATTAATATCATCGGCTACACCGACTATTGCGCCTGAAGGTAATTCAATGACAACAGGACCATTTTCTGTGTTTCCCGTTCCAAGACAATACGGGGTATCTGAATTTTGTGTCAGTACATTTAAGTCAGGAGTTGTAAGTTGAATAATAAAGTCGTGATTCTCGGTAATTCCTAAATCATGTAATGCTTTAAAATTGGATACATTGGAAACTGTCGGATAAAAGAACCGATATGCTTCCACAGCTCGATTTAAAAACCCTTCTTTTCTTATCGCTTCTACTTTACTCTCAGGTAGCATTTTTTTCATGTAAAAAGCCTCCTTCTATTATCTTTTAGAACACTTAACTAATACCCTTATTTTTGGAAGTTAAAGCATAAAATAAAAACCTCCTTTGAAAAGGGAGGCTGTAGAAAGATATTTTTAAAATAAATACTAATCATTTTAACTAAATTAGAGTAATGAACTTATGACCTTTAAATAAGTTCAACAGACCTTTTTCGACAGTATCACCTATCAAGCAAAAATAATTATCATAACCACCGTATAAACCACCGGATTTAGAGACAAAGAAGACCATATGCTCTGAAAACCCTATCCCTACAGGACATTATCTTCTCATAATATTCACTTACCCACTTAGGATCTAGCCATGCTAAAGGTTTAACGGGATTAAATTCTGAAATATCTGTTTCATTACTATCAGAATAAGCTTCATGTATTATCGTCAATCCACCTAAAATATGGAAAAACTTTTCTGCGCTTGCATTCAAATAATAGTTTTTTTCTTCTAGAAGGCAACGATAGTTATCAATGTTTATAAATCTGTCTGGATACCACCCATTTTGGATTAGTATTTTAATTATTCGCTCATCAAATGTATAATTCATAAGGTTATCCTTTCATAACAGCGCCATTGTGGCTTTAGCACATTTTATTTTTTTACAATTAATTCTCCATCTGTTTTTCCGTCCTATTGCATTAGAAATTATCCGCCCTTACTTTTTAATTTTACTGGCAGAAATTTTGCATTATCAAGTAAAAAATAACTATATTTTGTTTTTCAGATTTTGATGATATATTTTACATCTTTGGCTTCACAAATCATTTTAAATTATTATTCTACTTATTTTAGTACTTTCTCCAAAAAAATCCTAAACTGCTCGCAATATTTAGCATTAATTTCTAGTAATAATGATAAATAAAGTTCAATAAGAATATAACTTTCATTATTCTTAGATGCCTCAAAACTTTTTTCATACAAACTAGAGACGATTGCACGCAAAATATTTTTTCTTAACAAATTTTCTTCCGCATCATGTAGTTTCCATGCTCTAATTCTAACATCAGAAAAATCATCGCTAGTTATTTCCCCACAAAAATATTTATTGGGGTATTTTAATAAATTATCAATAATTAGAAAAAATTCTCTATCCATCATCCCAATTTCAAAATTTTGTTTCATAGTATATTGAAGATATTCCGCATAAAGTTGCACCAATTTTGCTGGAGGGTTTTTTTCAAGATTTACATTCTTTATAAGTATATCTAATTGAATTGCATCTGCCTTCATTTTAATTTCTCCTTGAATTCAAATGTGCTTTGATTATCGCCTGATTCATATTGTGCTATTAGATTTATCACCGTTTCAAAAATAGCTGTCTAATTGGATTTAAAATATTGTCTTCTGCGTTTGAGTGATTCATATACTCATAGAAAATAGAGTTTGTGTTTTCACCTAATTTCTTTTCTTTTATGATGGGAATTAATGTATTATATATCCATGCTTCATTATTTAAGCTAAATGCCATGATTGAAAGTGTAGTGAATCTGTCCCTAATCCCAATTAAAAAGTTATTATCATAAACACGTGCTAATATAGAATTATAATCTGCCGTCATTCCGTATGCAATTGGGTAATAATATTCCATAATATTCTTTAAAATATTGTCTACTTTATAATCATCTTCTTCATCCTCTACTTGAAAAAAATAATTTCGTTCTAGCTCTCCGGCTGGAAGAATATTATAATTTCCAAAATAAACAGATTCTCTATTTTTCGATATAAAATATTTTTTAATGTTTGTTATTTCCATATTATATATATACATATTTACTTGAATATGATATAAACCTTTCCCATGACTAGGCGTGTCAAAACTAATAATAAAGTATTTTTTGTCTTTTTCTATGGTAAATTCCAACACATTTCTAGATTGTTTAACATTTTTACACCAATTAGGACAATTAGTTTTTAGCTTTAATATTATTGTTTTTAAAAAGTCATTTTTTTTCATAAAAAACACTCCTAATTTAGGCTAATGTTATGAGATAGCGAAAATTTTTACTTATTTTCAAAGCCATTGAAAAGTTGCTAGTTAGATAAAATATATTGATTATATTCTGTTTAAAAGAACATCATTTCTAGTTTTCTTTATAAAAATTTCGAACGTTCATGCATTAAATCTTGCCTAACCTACTTGCTGGAACGGTAACTACTTCTTTATTATTTGGCACTATAAAAACTGCTACTCCAGCATATTCCCATTCACTTATTTTTGATTTTTAGCCCTATTGGTAAAGCTATATTCCTCTCTGTATCGGAAGTAGATACCCAGCCATCATTATCTTTTAGAACCCATGTAGATTTCCAATCAGCTATTTTTTTACAAAATAAATATACCTATCTTTAGCCGATTTTTACAACATGGCTTCTATTGCTTTTGGAGATAATTTATACATATTTTTCCTCCTCATTACTTTTATTTATTCATCTATATTTCTGGAATAAAACTATATGGTTTTTTCACTTTTCCAATCAACGCTTCTGGTAGAACTAAATAAGGATTCGATTTATAGTCCACACTTTGAAGAAAAATTTTTGATAATATTAGCGCGTCATTGGGTTGATAATCCATTTGTGGGTCAAGCGCTTCACGTGGTACATAATCGCCTAACCAGTCTTTTTCGCTATTATATCCAAATAAATTACTGTACTCATCTTCTTCTGGCATTAAATATAAATGAATAAATCTTTTGGAAATATTTTCAAGCCATGTTTTAAATAATTGTGCTTGATTAACTGGAAGGATATGCAGAGCCAATGAAATGTTTCCCACTAAGCCAATTTCAGCGTTCTCATCATTTCCTCCATACAGTTGTTGATCTTCATAATCATATTTATCCAAATTCTCCACATCCGCAATATTATCAGAAACATATAATGTAAGAATTACCGAAGTCAACCCACACCAGAGCGGACCATTAATTGGACCAGTAAAATCTTCCTGTTCAAACTCCATATAGTTAATATAAAATTTATTAATATTGGCACACCATGATGCCTCAACTACTTGATAGGGCTCTACTTTATCAGATAAGTTCCCTAAATAAGCTAAAACCCACTCATATACACCGATATTAAGCGCAATTTTTGCCCTCAAACTTATATTGGAAAGTGTATCACAAACTGATTTTGCATAATGATAATCGAGCATCTCATCAATCATAGTATCATCCCAAGGATAATCTATTTTACTATCAGTTTTAGGAATGTAAGCTGGAATTTTATAAGCCATTCTATTCGCCTCCATATCTATAAGATGTCCCGATAAACCCTTCTGCTAACATAGTTTCAGGTGTGTTTAATAACTCATTATTTGTATATGATAAGTTACTTAAGAGATTATCGAGTGCCACCTGAGTATTCCTTGGAGTATAGTCAAAATCAGACGAAAAGAAAAACTCTCTGGGAATAGGTTGTTCATGCGATGAGTCATAGTAAGGGTCTTCATCGTCATTATATGCAGACGGATTATCTCTGTCATATTCGATAGGGAATAGTGGGATTAACTTCCGAATACAACTTTCTAACCATGAGTCAAATAGTTTTTTATCTGGGCAAATATATCTGGCTAACATCGCCTGACCATCCAGTTCTGCACTAATATTATATGCACCATCAAGAAAGTTTCGATTACTTCTTTCTAAAGATTCAAGAGCAATTGTTTTAACACCATGTACTTTATCGTTTTCCCCAGGGATAAAATCATATTCCCATTTTTTTACATAGCGCTTATCAATTATGCTAGCCCATAATGTCTCGATGTGTTTTTCTAAAATATCTATATCATCTTTTGTATGCAGCCGCCAATATACCCATTCGGCTAATGCAGCTGCCATACCGATAGATGCTTTATGATTTAATTTTAAAAATATATGAAACAATTTTTGGTTTGAGACTTTTTCATCCCAATCATACCTCATATTACTATTCCATTTATAATCAAGTTTGGCATCATAAAAGCTAGGGCTATTTAGTATATCTGGTATTTTCAACATTGGTTTTTTCTCCTAATTTTTTTGTAAAATATTTATCCCAACCGATATCTACTATTTCTTCAATATTAAATCTTTCTATTCCATGAAAATAATATTGTGTACCGATTTCATTCTCCACATGTTCTGGATTTATCCCTTCTGTTTCGCATTCGGTGCAACAAAAAAATAATTTTCCACTATATGCTTCCTTCACAATTTCTACTCATCTTTTATAAGTTAAAAATCACATTTGAAAAAGTTATTCTATCTTCAATTAGCTTCATTTTATCTAAATTTGAATTTATTTTCTTTTTAATTTCTTTCATTGACATGTTCTCTGATTCTCTCATTTCCTGAATAAAATATAATTTAACTAAATACATTAATCTGCGAGAAAATTCGGTATTGTAATCTCTTTGACTTGCCGCCTTGTC
This sequence comes from Listeria farberi, assembly GCF_014229295.1. NCBI lineage: Bacteria > Bacillati > Bacillota > Bacilli > Caryophanales > Listeriaceae > Listeria > Listeria farberi. Next base: position 1,014,001 of record NZ_JAARZL010000001.1, on the reverse strand, counting down.
TATTTTAGAAGTTGATAGATGTGCCCCTTGTAATGTTCTTTCAAATACTTTTCTATTAGTTTTTCTAGCAAGTTCTGTACCCACTTCAAATTTTTGCAATATTTTATATTTAAGAGTGGTAATTTCATTATTATTATTAAGATGTCTCTGATATTTCATATTTAAAATTATTCCTGCTTCTACCCAACACCAAAGATCCCGATTATTCGTAAAAGGAATTCCTGATATTCCTTTGGACAGTATCTGTGCCTCTTCATCTAACTTAAAATAATGTAATAAATAACTCAATCGTACCAGTTCTTCTAAAGTTTCAATGCTCTCCTCGTCATAGTACTTTTCAACTTCGCTTATTATATTCTGTAAAAAAATGGGAAGTTTTGAATTATTTATCTTAACAAGAATTTTCTTATTCATTGCTTCTCCTTTCAATCTACCACTGATATTTCTGTAAAAAGGACACGCTCAATCACCCAGCAGTTATTAATATAAAAAATTGCACACAATTAAAGCTTCTTGTTATCCTCTGATTCATTTAGTGTTATAAGTTAGTATAGTGTTGAGTAAATTCAAATAGTGTAAACTCAAGCAAAGTACTAGTTTCACTTCTTTGCACGATGTTAATTCTATATATTTCTTAATTATTTTAGTTCAATATGACTAAGTATGTCTTTAAATTTTTTGGTAATTATAGAATAAATAGCATCTTCACTTACACCCGCGTTAACAACATTAAAAACAAAATATTCTAACGTGTTAGGTCGTTCATCCTCAGGCCATTTGTTATATGAGCTCAAATAGAATAATAGTGTCTCTATTCTAGCATAGTCTCATTTTTGTTTTACTGGATCAAAATGAAGCCGTTTAATGGATATTTCATGATAAATGCCATTTAATTGCTCACTATCTTCATGCATCCTGGCTTTTTTCGATTTTTCTATTGCAACTAACTCATCTATTTCAAAATAAGGGTTTAATAAACTTAGACAAGAATCTATACAATCGCGAACTCTTTCGAAAAAAAGGTTATTATTATGCATTTCATGAAAATCGCAAATTTTACTCCCTACATCCTGAAGATTCATTATATCCTCCTCTATATCTAATTGTTCTAAACCTCTTTGCAACAATCACAGGCATCTGATTTGCTTATTTTATGTTTAAGTTACTAGCTACAAAGACAAAATCATCATTGAAAAAAGAGAATCTCTATCGCGCAATTACTTATGTTCCTAAAATAATAGAGTTAAGACTGTAAATTTCCTTCATTCAACCACTCAGAGATAATTAAGCGTACTTTTCCAACATTTTTATCAGACATAGAACAAACCACAACTAGTTCATTTCTGTCATTAATCCATGTATTGACCCCCGCTAATTCATCAAGAGATACTAGGATTATTTTTAAAATCTTATTACTTTTTGTGGAAGCAGCGGAAAAAATTGGATTGGCATCCATTATTTTTTTACCATTAGAAAATTCTGTGTTGTAATAAGGAAATACCCAATCCTCCTTACTATTGTTAGCTATAGATACAAATAGATTTGTCCAGTATGTTTCAAGCTCAAGATATTTTTCTTCATTGTCTAAATACTTGTCAGACATAGCCTCACATCATTCCTAATTTAACTACATTTTGTCTAATCTTATCTCTGCTCAATGAACTTCTTCGCATCACTCGTTCATCACTCCAGTATTTAAAATCCTCCGTTTGGTTTGTGACAGTTAAATAATAGATTATTGTGCTATAAAGCGAATCTAAATTCACATACTGAGACCAACCACCGGAACTAATCCCACTAGGTAGTTTTCTTGTTCTTAAACATTCATTTAAAATTGGAAGTTTTTCTGGGTGATATATAAAGAAATAATAGAACTGAGATCCTCTTTTTCCTTTAAAATGTTGCCCCCATTGAACGTTTCCTAAATAAGGTGTATAAACATATGCCGCCCATAAATGATATTCATATCTTTGTAAGGAGACGGAAAGTGCATCCAAAAATGTAGGATTTCCCCTTCCAAAATCTGCTAATTTTTTTATATTTTTCAATCCCATATTAGATTTTCTCGTTAATAAATACGTTTCTTCCAATCCTTCTATATTAAGTTTTTTAATTACTTGTTCTTGAAAAGAAGGATAATCAAAAACCAAAAGCGTAATACCATAATATAGAGGATATTGATTTATTTTATCTAGTAAAACTTGTTCATAACCGCACTTCAATAAAACCCATAATAATTGTATATATTTAATCCCCATCGCCTCATATACTTGCCTTTTTGATTCTTCAAAATCTTTAAAGTTATATATACTATGCAATTCATATGGTGCCGAAGCTTGATAACCATATACAATAATATCTAGTAGTAAATCAACTGTTACTTGATTCGTATTAAATAATTGATTTACCCAAACATTAGTAAAATGTTTGCTAAAGTCTGTTAATTTATACTGGTTATTCTCATACTTATACACATTCTCTTTTAAGCTAGGGTAATCTTCCAAAGCTTCTTCTACAAAATAATGATATTCATCTTGATTCCAATTAACTTTGTATACATAATCACCTTTTGCAAGCTTCTTTCCTGTAAAAAAACATTTGCTTTTTTTTAATGATAAAACAGTTTTACTCAAATAAAAAATAGGTTTTTCGGCGAAATAATCCTCATCATAGCGATATTCATCAAGTTTAAATGGATTATAATCTAACGTTTTAAGAAAATTTCCCCACTCTATACTTTGATTTAATTCTTCATGTAAATGATGGATATAGGGGGACTTGTCTAAGCCAAATTTCGGTTTATTTATAAAAGTCCCTATGATACTAAAACTTCTTTCAGCACCATGATAACTATCATAGTCTGCAACTGTTCGAATAAAATCTACAGCTTTTTGATATTCACCGTTTAAGCAATATAAATAAACAATGTATTGTTGGAAATTACTTATAAAGCGCCCATTTTTGGAATAAGCTAAAATATCAGAAGTAATACCTCGATCACTTAAAAATACATCAACATTAATTTGTTGTTTATTTCTGAGCAGCTCCCATAATTCTATTTCCAAATTTTCCCAGGTTTGTTTTAATGTAAAATCTGGCAGTATTTTTTGCATTGGTGAGTTCCTCCTTAAAAGTGAACTTACAGAAATGTATTAATTGCTTACTAATCAATCATTTACACATATTAAGTATTTCTATAATCTCGGGTATATATTTATCTGCTTTAGCAACCAAAGCATCCACTTCTTTTTGATTATTAATAATCGGTTTAATGCCTTTTGTTTCTAGCCACTCTCTGAATTCATCAGTGCTATCGCCCATGTCATCTTCATTAATCCGATATTCTAGCGGTGTATCAAATGCATTTGGTTCAACACCTGTTGATATGACACGTAACCAATCCTTAAAATTAGCAGCAGCAAAAAGAATTTCTCCCTCACTTCCAAAGAAAACAACTGGATTTTCCTCAATCGGTGTACTCGAATTAAGTCTAAAAATCGAATAATTACTTCCAGTCCCATCTGCTTGTGCTAAAAAAATAAATTTCTTGAGTATTTCTGTTCTTTCCATACTTATTCCCAGCATACTTGAATGTACTTCATCACTATTTTCATTACGCAACATAAAACCCTCTGCTATGCCATATTCTTCCACAAATTCATCTATATAAAGCATTTCTTTTAATAAACTTGGTAACCCTACACCTTTAAAATTCTTTTTGTAAGTTTTTATTACTTTTTTATACATTATTTTCACTCTTTTCTTTTGATTATTTTTATTAATGGAATCCGTATTTATTGTAAAGTCAATCTTGATAAAATATCTTGTAATTTGTAATCATAATATTTTCTATTTGGATAAAAATAAATATTTTTCAAAGTTAATGAATTTAATAATGGTTCTAAATTTCCATCTTTAACATTCCAAAAGCTTATTGTTTTTAACTTTTTCATCGTTGGAATAAAGGAAAGAGAGTCTAATTCAGAAATAAAAAGTTCCTCCATACTATTATTTCTCTTCAAAAAATCAAAGTTTAGTAATCTCTTGCATTTTTCAATATAGAGAGAACTTAATTTTTCTAATTCATTTATTTCAGAGATATCAAAAATTTTGGATGTTTTCCATCTCACTAATAAGAGTGCAATCCTCTTCATTAAATGAGCTTAAAGACAATTGTTCCACCAATTTCAGTTGATTCAAATTAGAAAAATTACGACTATATTTAAGGGTTAAAGTTTTTAAATGGAGCTAAATCTAGCATAATATTAGTTTCCTTGATATTAAGAGAAAAAATCCTTATTTTACTATAACTATTATTATATGCATATGTTAAACCTTCATTAAGATAAAGAGGATCAATTTCAAAATGATCTATTGTTTTATTATATTGAAATTTTTTCAAATGTATCATTTCCTCATTTCATACAGCAAGATTTGAACAATTAACTATTCAATCAAAAAATGTTATCGGTTTTTTTTCTAGTACTTGATGGTCAATATAAGGATTTTCTTTAATACTTGCTTGCCCTAGATAGGCTTTTATTCGCTTTTCATTTTTTAATCTGTCCCAATGATATTCTTTGTCAAAATAAAACTCGCGGGGAACTAGTTGGTCCATTTGTTGATCGTATGGTATGCTCCTTGTATAAATATCTTGAACACCAGTAAAACAATGGGGTTTAGCGCGTTTTAGTACATCATATGCCCATTCTTCAAACAATGGTTGGTACTTTTTAGGTAAAGCGGCTCTCACAAGTACGTATATTTCTGTAGCATTTTGGCCTAATCTTCTTCCACTTGCAATAAATCTGGAATGTAATGTACCTTTATTAAAATGGTAAATATATGAATCTAGTAATGAAAGATATTCTAATTTATTCAAATCTTTAGGGTCTATAATATCTTTTTCAATATTTTTACTAAATCCACCATGCCAATTAAAACTATTAGTAAGATAAGAAATATTAAAACTCCCCACATATAGTGATTGGATTCTTTGTAAACAAGCATTAAAATTAACTCTTTCTTCAGCAACATCTTTAACTCTGTATAAAGCCCATTCCATCATTGCCCCAGTAAATCCAAGTAAAAAACTACTTTCGTAATGCAACATCGTTTTTAATAATTCCTTTTGATAAACTTCTACATAATAGACATAGTTCATCTCATCTAATAATAAATTTGGAATCTTGCCAATTTTATTTTTTAGAGATATAATGCCGCTTTCTTCAATGATTAAAGGGATTTCATTATCAATTAAATTAGTAGCCAGTTTCGAAGATACTATAGGATTTATTATTTCTGTGATATTACCTTCTGTATCTACATAACCCAAATTGGTCATAAAGTACAGTTTATCCTTGTTTATTTCTAACGAATGGATATTTTTAAACTTTTTGGGATTCAAGACTGTATTAAAATCAGAAGATGAAACAGGTATATAGGCATTATAATGTAATCCAAAATCCCAAAACACACCAACCTCATCTTTATCACCAATATAATCAAAGATATTCTCACTAATTTCTCCTTGACTATTTAATAACGTACATTTGTTTCCTATTTTTCCTACACAATAACCTGGTGCTAAAAAACCAATCAAATCATATTTAAAATCGGTTACGACCTCACCAGATTCATTAATAATTGCCCAATAGTCCCCTTTTTTCACATAACCAATTCCACCTAATATCGTTGCAGAAATTTTATCATATTTTACTGGGACAATCACTTCTCCGTATGGATTGATAAGTCCTTCTTTGTTCTTATGACACGCAACAATTCCTTTATCTAAAAATGGATATGCTTGGTCCAGACTATCTATTGATGATTTATTACCCTTACTATCATAGTAAAAAAAAGTTCTCCCCTCATCCATTGTAGTTAATTGATAACGATGATTTTTTCTATCAACAAAACCTACTTCCTCACCAATTATATAGATAAACCCTTCGCCATAATTTTTTGATAGTGCCCCATATTCATTAGGCAAAACTTGTTTTCCGTGAGTATTAAATGCACCCCATAGGTTATTTTTAAAAACAAGTGCAAATCCATTTCCAAAATCAGAAATTTTGTCATATTCAAAGGGAATTATTATTTCTTCATTTGTATTAATAGCACCCATTTTACCATCTTTAACCACTACTGCTACGCCATCTTTTGTAAAGTTCCGCACTTTATCATATGATTTATTGGTTATTATTCTTCCTTTTTTATCCACAAAACCCAGATAGCTTTCCCCTTCTTTTTCAACAATGGTAACTTGCATATAGCCATGACAAAATTGAGAATTATAATTTATTTCCACCTGATTATTTATTAATTCTAATTTTTCATTGTATAGTTCGTCTATTCTTCCAATTCCTCGATTATTTATGCTCTTATATAAATATCCTTCATTCAATATATTAAAATTTCTTTCTAATTTTTGACCTGCCGTATTATAAATCACTTTACTTGAATTATAAGACCAAGCTTCCGTTTCATAAAAATTATTTTCTTTGCTATTTATTTCATTGTATTCCGGCTCCACTATTATTTTTCCGTTTTTATCAATTCTACCAATTCCTTCATTGGTTTGGATATAATAACCTTCTTCTAAGATATTACCTAAATAATATTTAGTGCCGATCATCTGGTACTTTGGTTTTACAATAACTAGACCACTACTATCTAAAATCCCATATACTCCTTGTTGCTTTATAATGAATTGGTCAAAGGTTTTCACATAAGAAATTTCTTCATAAATACATGGCACTATTTCTTGACTATTGTTATCAATAATGCCTTGTAATTGTGTCGTTTTATCATATTTTATAGTTAATGAATCGGTTACTTTTTTGATGGCTTGAATCATGTCGTTATTAGCTCCTTTATATTCAAGTTTATGTAATATGTGGATGAAAACAATATTTTTCCAATTCGTTCTATTCATTTGTAAGCGTTGTTTTATACTAATTAAATTATAATCTATTATAGATATCACATTTCATCTAATTTTATTTAAAAAATGTTAAAACTACACTTGACAATAAAAAAATTTCAAGAAATATACTTTTCCTAAAGTCAATAACAATATTTAAATAGGGGTTGTACCTAGAGGAAATGTAGCGTTATTAAATAAAAAACTGTTATTTGAGATGTAACCCTTAAAGGAACATTCTCAAATAACAGCTAAGAAAGTGCTTAACTACTCATAAAAAACAGGATAATTATTGTTATTTCCATTTAATGAAAAAAAGTCTACATCTGAATGCTAATCTCCATTATACTTAAAATTTATTTAGAAGTATTGAACATTTTTTCCGAAATACTCAACATCTCATCCATATAATCTCCATCGCTCATACTTGCAAAAAACAAGATATCTTCTCTTTTAAAGTTATACTTATGGAACAGTTCATCTGGAATTTCTTTAATATTTTTATCTAAAACAGAAAGCAGTGTCTGTGCAAAATCCCATTTTTCGTCGGATGGACTGCAAAAATCTATCTCTTCACAATTATCTACAATATCTACAAGAGGCTGATAAAGAAATGCGGGTGAAAGTCCATTTTTCCACTCAAAAAATTCGAATATATCCTTACTATAATCCCATGCTAAATAAAAACCATAGAAATCATCTGTAGTTATAAAACCAATTGCACAGTTCTTCTGATCTTTCGCATCATTCAATATCTTTTCAATTTCTTTTGGTAAATTTTCGGAACATTGTTGACTAAACTTTTCAAACGTTGTTATATCCATTTTATATCCTCCTTATAATCCATTTTCTTAGTTGTGGATATTTTTTCTTTTCTATTGTACTTTATTTAGTTATAGAAGTATAGATAGATTATTTTGATTTAGCTATGATCTTAAATTAGCTATTTTCATAACTACTCAGGAAGGAAAAAGATTTTTTACCATATCAGAGATAACTCACTTTTAGGAATCCTCATTGATTTAATTACACTATTATGCTATATTGATGTTTCAAATTATTCTATTATCGAAAGATTTTTATATTCTTAATATTTCACATGAAGACACAACGTTTTATAAAGCATATTTAGCAAAAAATTAATCACAGAATTGAGGTGGAATATAATAACTGTTACTATTTTTATAGAAAACAAATCTAAAAATGATTTTCTAATTAAATTAAATAATTTTGACTGGGAACTAAACATTCATATAGGCAACCAGGAATTATATTTACTTAAAATGATTCGTTTTGCAAATTGGGATACTAAAAGTTCCATTAAAGCTGGAACATCTTCATCTTCTGCTGTGTTTTGGGTTTATGATGAAAAGAATAAGATGATATCCATATGTGTAGGGCACGACGATGAAACATGGGATTTCGCAGTATGTGTGCCTATCACAATAATAGAAGAAGCTTTCGAGAAACTATATGCATAAAAACTCTCTTTCACAGTTTTTATGTATATAGTATTTTTATTACTAAATGGGAATTTAAGTGTGTTAAAAACGTTGATACTTGCTTTTATTTTAGTTTTATCCAACAGATCTGTTATACATGTAAAAATATACTTACATAAAATGAAAGCATTTTTAATTTCATTATTGCATTATGATTTATTGAGATTGTAAATTATGAGTTTAGCTAGTTTTTTAATTAATATAGTACGGATGTTTATAAAGCTTAGGGACGTTGGGACGACATTTCACACTATATACCCTCAATTTTTTGGACATAAAAAACTCGAAATATCAATGATATACCGAGCCTTTTGGTTTTTATTATTTTTAAGTAGCGTTCAAAATACTGTTAATCAAGAACTAAAGCACTTTTTGGGTGTATGAGGTTTAATACTTATACTATTCAGGTAATATCGCTTTCCGTAACAACTGTTTTAGCAATTAAATCATGTATTCCTCTGTGGTCTTTTCTGAATAAAAAACCAATCCATACAATTGGGAGAATATCAACTACAATCATTATGACTGTCCAAAGTGGAGTAAATTCCCACTTTAAAATAAAGGAATGAAATATTGTCATGTGAGCCAATTGCCACGGAAGAAATTTAACGATGTTTCTTACAATAATTTGCCATAGTTTAACCGTTTCGGATTTTGTTGATGAAACCCTTAGTCTTGTTTTCATTTTACCTAATGTTGCGTGTGCTTTACTTGATTCAGTAATAATTGAAAACAATACAACAGGAACAATCAATGTTAATGATATTAAGTTCATTCCTAATTCGTTAAAAATAGGAATGCCATCTAAAATTATTAAATAAATGAACATGCTAGTTCCAAAAAGAATTAGCATGTAACACAATATTGTAAGATAATCAAAAAGCAACGCTAAAAATCTTCTATTGAGTTTTGCACTTTGTTTCATTTCGTCACCTCGAAGTATATAAATTAAGCAGTCCACAAGCCAAACCCAACAGAATACGGCTAACAAAATTACTCTAACGCTTAGTATAACATAGCCTAAAGCCGATTTCTACAACTTTATTGATTTTGATTTTACCAATGTTCTTTGGAGGAGTTCAGAGCAAAAGAAGCTAAAACAGCCAATAGTCAAAATGAACGGTTTTTTCCAATATACTGGTAAGAACGGCGGTGCGATACGATTTATCAATGTACCCCGTTATCGTCCGTTGCAAGAGCGAAATAGCGGAAAAAATAAAATAAGTCAAGGGAGAGGCTACAAAAATTTTTTTGAGTGATTTTTTCAAAAAAGTTTTGGCGTACCCTTGACTTATTTTAAGTGAATGGATGAAAATACCACAAATTTTGCCACAAATGCCACAAAAACAACGGAATAAAATGGGTATTATACGATATAAAAAAATCTCCAAACCGTTTATATACTCTTTAATATCAAGGGTTTTCAACGTTTTAAAGATTTCTTTAATATAGCTATTAACGTCCTGAGAGGGATTCGAACCCCCGACCGACGGCTTAGAAGGCCGTTGCTCTATCCAGCTGAGCTATCAGGACAAATGGCACTGTTTTTTCAACAGCCAAATACCATTTTATGTTTAAATTGCTTGTTTGTCAATGGTTTTCTTTAAGTTATTACATTTTTTCTCTTTTGAGCGTCTTTTGACCTAGTTATGCTTTGTTAAAGGGAAAATTTGGGTCAAATCAGTTAATTCATTATCGTCACGGTCCATGAAGCGAACTTTGATTCCTTCTGGTGTGGAGTCAATAAGCGCGTATGTTTTGATACGAATGCGACCTCTTGGTAAAGAAATGCTGCCAGGATTTAAAATGATGGTGTCATCTAGCATATCAACACCTAGTTCATGAGAATGACCAAAGAATGCAAAATCAGCATTTAATTCACGAGCTCGATATCGTAAGTTCATAAGTGTCATCTTGATGTTGTAAAGATGGCCATGTGTGGTTAATATACGATAGCCATCCACTTCCCCTACCCAATCATTTGGAAAGCCTCCGCCAAAGTCACAGTTACCTCTAACAGTATGAAATCCCTGAATCGCTGGATCATCAGCTTCTAATTCAGAATCCCCACAATGAATCATAGCATCAACAGTATTTTCGTATTTTTCTTTAAGATGGATTAAGCAGTCACGTTCTGAGTGGCTGTCGCTAACTACTAATAATTTCATTTTATTTCCTCCCCCTAGTATTCTGTTACTTATTCTCTCACTTTTTAGTAACTTTTTCTACAACTTCTGTTAAATCTTTTTCTAGCTGTTTAATGGCATTAGCTCGGTGGCTGATTTCGTTCTTTTTCTCTGCAGGTATTTCTGCCATTGTTAGACCAAATTCGGGTAAGAAAAATAATGGATCATAACCGAAGCCATTTGTTCCGCATAGTTGTTCTGCGATAATTCCTTCCACTTCCCCTGTATAAAAAGACGTTTTCTCAGAAGGTGTAGCTACAGCAAGTGTGCAGTGGAAACGAGCAGTTCTTTTTGCTGATTCAACGCCTTCTAAATTTTTGAGTAGTTTTTCGTTATTTTTGGCATCATCATGAGCAACACCAGCATAGCGTGCCGAATAGACGCCAGGAGCTCCGTCAAGCGCGTCTACGATTAATCCGGAATCATCGGCAATAACGGTTTGATTTAGTAAGCTAGCAACCGTTTCGGCCTTCAGCGCGGCATTTTCGGCAAAGGTTGTACCTGTTTCTTCAATTTCACCAATTTCTGGAAAATCAAGAAGGGTAGCAACTTCTATATTAAACTTCGCAAAGATTTTTTCGAATTCTTTTGCTTTTCCTTTATTTGCGGTGGCAATAATAATTTTACTCATTTTTTATTCTCCTTTAATCCGCGCTGTGATTTTGTCTCCGAGTGTTTCTTTTTGGATTTCAATTAGTTCGCTTATTCCTTTTTTGCCTAGAGCGATTAGTTCAGCAAGTTCGGCTTCTGAAAAAGTAGCTTCTTCACCTGTTCCTTGGAGTTCTACAAAAGCGCCGCTACCAGTCATGATAATATTCATATCTACTTGCGCTGCGCTGTCTTCTACGTAGTTAAGGTCAAGTACTGTTCCGCCTTCTTCTAAAACACCTACACTAGTTGCTGCTAGGAAATCTTTGACAGGAAATTTAGCAAATGGTATTGCTTCGTCTAGTTTGGAGATTGCCATAACCATTGCGATGAATGCACCCGTAATAGAAGCTGTACGTGTGCCCCCGTCTGCTTGGATAACGTCGCAATCAAGCCAGATAGTTCTTTCACCAAGAGCCTCTAAATCAACAACGGCACGGAGCGCACGTCCAATTAAACGCTGAATTTCCATTGTTCTTCCGGTAACCTTCCCTTTAGAAGATTCGCGGATATTACGTGTATTCGTTGCTCGTGGTAACATAGAGTATTCAGCAGATATCCAGCCGCGACCTTCCCCGCGCATAAATGGTGGAACTTTTGCTTCTACACTTGCAGAACAGATAACTTTTGTATTTCCTGATGCGATTAAAACAGAACCTTCTGGATGCATTAAGTAATCAGGTGTTACTTCGATTTCTCGTAATGCATTTTTTTCTCTTCCATCAAATCTCATTAGTGGCACCTCTTATTTTCCTAATTTTATATGTTCTACTACCATATCTGGCATATTTAACCAGTCTTTTGCAATATCTTTGAAAATTTGTGTAGACCCTGTGGTGAAAAAGCGATGTTCAATTTCTTCGTCAGTTGCATCTAATAGATTATGATAATCCAGTAAAGCACTGACTTCGCTTGCTGTCTCTTCTCCGGAATTAATGACGGAAACGCCATCTCCCATAAAGTTTTCAATAATTGGTTTTAATAGTGGGTAATGTGTACATCCCAAAATCACCGTATCAATCTTGGTGCTTTTCAGTGGTAAGAGTGACTCGGCTACGACTTTTTTGGCAATGGCGCTTTTATACTCGCCAGATTCTACAACAGAGACAAATTTTGGACATGCAAGTGAATCTACTTCTACTCGGCGATTTAAGCCTTTTAGAGCCGTCGGATAGGCCATACTTTCGACTGTCCCAATCGTTCCTAAGACGCCAATTTTGTTGTTTTTAGTTGCTTTGAGTGCTGCTCTTGAGCCAGGTTGAATAACGCCGATAACTGGAATATCGAGTTTTTTACGTATGTCATATAGTGCTGCCGCTGTAGCAGTATTACATGCAATAACGAGCATTTTGATGCCACGGTCTACTAGAAAATTGGTCATTTCCCAAGTAAACTGAGCTACTTCTTCTTTGTCGCGTGGTCCATAAGGGCAACGTGCGGTATCACCTAAATAATATACTTGTTCATGGGGTAGCTGCTTTAGTACTTCACGCACTACTGTCAAACCGCCTACTCCCGAATCAATAAAGCCAATAGCTTGTTTCACAGTCTCGCCTCAATTTCTTTATTAATTTCCAATTTTTTTATCTATACCTTCCATTTTCTTATTTTTTCCGTTTTTTCGCAAGTCTTTTTTATGAAAAAAGCTTTTTTATAGAAATTTATTTATTGTGCTTTCCATTTTAGGATGATTTTGGTTATAATGGTGTATGAAAGTGGGGTATCCGAAATGACAGAAAATGAACAGAATGACTACGAGGAAAACTTACTCGTCTCAAGCTTTGGTTTAGATTTATTACGAAATTATTTAATTCCCGAAATTCTTGGTGATGAAGCACCTCATATTATGTACTGGGCTGGGAAAGATTTAGCACGTAAATTCCCGCTTGAATCTCTGCATGAAGTAGCTGTTTTTTTTGAAAAAGCTTCATGGGGAAAAATTAGTATTATAAAGGAAAAAAAAGATGAGTTGCGTATACTTTTAGAAGGTGACATGGTAGATTCGCGATTCCGTATACAAGAAAATCCTACTTTTAAACTAGAAGCTGGTTTTATCGCCGAGCAATTACAAGCACAGAAAAAGCTCTATACGGAAAGTTATGATGAAATAGATAAGCGTAAAAAACAAGTGACGATTATCGTTAAATGGGACCGTAAAGAAACGATTGATAACGAGGAACGTTACTAAAAAGATAAGCTTACAACAACAAAGAGAAAATTTACTTTGGTGTTGTAAGCTTATTTTATTTATCTAGCTCAAATTGGTCATGTAAAACTTGTGCCGCTTCAACCATTTTACGCGCTGATACGACAGTGGAGACTTTAATTTCGGATGTGCTAATCATTTTTATGGGGATATTATTTTCTGTTAGCGCTTCAAACATTTTGGCAGCTACACCAGGATTACTTACCATTCCAGAGCCAACAATGGACACCTTTGCTAAATCTTGTTCTGATTCTAGTTTTTCGATTTGAAGCAATTCTTTGCTTTCTTCTAAAACTGCCAGTGTCGCTAAGAGTGCGCTTGTTTTGATAGTGAAGGATAGATTGCCGTGACCTAGTCCAGTAATTCCTTGAATAATAATATCTACATCAATATTATTTTCTGCTAATTTTGTAAAGACTTTGGACACACGCATTGCTTCTTTTTGTTTCCAGTGGATAGTTACACGAGTGATTTGGTCTTCAAAAGCGATTCCACGGACTACTTTGGTATTTTCCATTGTTAGATCCTCCTCAATCATTGTTCCTGGTACTTGTTCGTGACTCGCTCTGACTTCAAGCGGAATTCGGAAGTTTTTGGCATATTCAACCGAGCGGGGATGTAAAACCCCGGCACCAAGATTAGCTAATTCTAACATTTCATCATAGGTGATTTGTTCTAGCTTTTGGGCTTTTTTCACGTAACGAGGATCGGTTGTAAATACACCCACTACATCCGTGCAAATCGCGCATTTTTCAGCTTTCAGAGCGGATGCGATAGCAACTGCAGTTGTATCGGAGCCTCCCCGACCTAGCGTAGTAATTTCACCATCTGTTGTGAAGCCTTGGAATCCAGCTACAACGACAATTTGTCCCGCATCAAGTGCAGATTCAATACGAGCGCTATCAATATCGGCAATTCTCGCATTACTATGTACGGCTTCTGTTTCAATTCCCGCTTGCCATCCTGTATACGAAATAGCGTCGTGCCCTTTTTCTTTTAATGTCATCGCAAGTAAAGAAATGGTAATTTGTTCGCCAGTAGAAAGTAGCATATCCATTTCGCGTTTATCTGGAGCCTCGCTAATTTCTTCAGCCATTGCGACTAATTTGTCAGTTGATTTCCCCATTGCGGAAACGACAACGATGACTTTATTCCCTTGTTTTTTTTCATAAATGGCTTGTTCTGCTGTTTTCCCGATTTTATCCACGGTGCTCACAGAGGTTCCACCAAATTTTAATACGACTAGTCCCAATCTCGTTCCCTCCTGTCTTGTTAGTTCTTTTTTATCAATGTTTATATTTTAGCGCATTTATGTGATGAAGGGAAGTTTATTATGTGGAAAAGCTATTTTATCTGAGAGGTTCGTTCAGTTGTTTATCTATTTCTACGCAATAAACGCCAATAACATCAAAATCATTGGCGTTTATTAATAGTGTAGAAAATCATTTTTGTTCAGTATTTTTTGCTTTTTCATTGAATGCTGTGATGTGTTTATGCACTTCTTCAGCAACATTTAGTGGGACACCTGCTTCTTTAATTTCTTCAATAGACGCTTCTTTTAATTTTTTCATGGAGCCGAAGTGTTTAAGTAATTTTTTCTTACGTCCGGGTCCTACTCCTGGAATGCCGTCAAGAATGGATTGGAAGCCAGTTTTGCTACGGAGTTGTCGGTGAAAAGTAATGGCAAAACGATGGACTTCATCTTGCATGCGTTGTAGTAAATAGAATTCTTGGCTGTTTCTTTCGAGTGGAACAATTTCTAGTGGATCGCCAAATAATAGTTGACTGGTGCGGTGTTTGTCATCCTTTGCAAGACCAGCTACTGGAATATCTAAGCCAAGTTCATTTGTTAGGACATCTTTGGCGCTATCAATTTGTCCTTTACCACCATCAATTAATATTAAATCAGGCATTGGTAATGCTTCTTTAAGTACCCTCCAGTAACGACGTCGGATAACTTCTCGCATTGTTGCGTAATCATCTGGTCCTTCCACGGTTTTAATTTTGTATTTACGATAATCATTTTTACTTGGTTTTCCGTCGAGAAATGTGACCATCGCGGAAACTGGGTCTGTACCGTGAATATTGGAGTTGTCAAATGCTTCCACCCGCGATGGTGTTGGAATCCCCATTGCCTCACCAAGTCGCTCTACTGCACCAACTGTACGTTCTTCATTACGTTCAAGTAGCATAAATTTCTCGTTTAGCGCGATTTTGGCATTTTTATAAGCAAGTTTTACGAGCTCTTTTTTATTTCCGCGCTGTGGTACGATAATTTTTGTATCGGGAACGACGGCTTGAACGGCTTCGCTATCGACATCATCTGGTAAATAAATTTCTTTAGGTGGAATATGGTTTGCTTTTTGATAAAACTGGCCAATAAATGTGAGGAAATCTTCATCAGCATCATTGTAAAATGGAAATTGAGAAACATCGCGCTCAATCAGTTTTCCTTGGCGAATGAAAAATACTTGGACGCACATCCAGCCTTTATCAATGGCGTAACCAAAGACATCGCGGTCGACGAAATCGTTCATCGTCATTTTTTGTTTTTCCATTGTTGTTTCGATTGCATTAATCTGGTCACGGAATTCACCGGCTTTTTCGAACTCCATATTTTCTGCCGCTTCTTGCATTTTTTTCATTAAATCATTTTTAACGGTTTTATAGCCGCCATTTAAGAAGGCTACGATTTCATCTTGCATTTCTTTATACTTACTTGCTTCCACGTCAAATACACACGGGGCAAGGCATTGTCCAAGATGATAATATAAACACACTTTATTTGGTAATGTACTGCATTTACGAAGTGGATAAAGTCGGTCTAAAATACGTTTTACTTCATTTGCAGCATAGACATTTGGATAAGGACCGAAATATTTCCCTTTGTCTTTCTTTACTTGACGGGTAATAATCAGGCGCGGATGTCGTTCATTCGTAATTTTAATAAACGGATAAGTTTTGTCATCTTTTAAGCGAATATTAAAACGTGGGTCGTGTTTTTTAATTAAATTGATTTCTAGTAGTAATGCTTCTACGTTGGATGATGTTACGATATATTCAAAGTCCACAATTTCTTGAACTAAGCGCTGCGTTTTACTGTCGTGTGTTCCTGAAAAATACGAACGGACACGATTTTTTAACACTTTTGCTTTTCCGACATAAATGATAGTTCCTTGTCTATCTTTCATCAAATAACAACCAGGTTGGTCCGGCAGAAGCGCTAGTTTATTTTGGATATGTTCAGAAGACATTTTATCAACTCCAGTTACACATTTAAAAAGAAGCCTAGAATGTTTGTTCTAAGCTTCTTTCATTTTAGCATAATTTTAAACGTATTTGTTGATGACTTCATCCAGTTCTTCTTTTGGACGGTAGCCGATAATTGTTTCTACTACTTCGCCATCTTTTTTTATAAGAAGTGTTGGAATGCTCATAACACCAAAGCTTCCAGGTGTTTCTGGGTTTTCATCTACGTCCATTTTGACGATTTTAAGTGCTTCGCCGCGTTCTTCTTGTATTTCTTCTAAAACTGGAGCCACCATGCGGCAAGGACCACACCATGTTGCCCAGAAATCTGTTAATACTAAACCTTCATTAGTTTCTTGTTCAAATGTTGCATCTGTAATTTCTTTTACCATGATTTAATTCACTCCTTATGACTTTTGTACACACAGTATAGCATTTACGCCAATTTGGAGCCATGTTTTTGCTCAGTTGTTTACTTGAACTCAACGATTGTTACACCGTTCCCGCCTTCTGCTGCGGCTCCGAAGCGAATCGATTTGACCATGCGATGATTTTTTAGATATTCTGTGACGCCGGTTCTAAGGGCACCAGTTCCTTTACCATGAATAATTGCTACTTGAGGATATCCTGCGAGTAGTGCTTCATCCAAGTATTTGTCGACTTTTTGCAAAGCATCTTCGTAACGTTCGCCGCGCAAATCGAGCTCGCTTTTTGCTGGAGAGCCGCCGCTATGAACCGATGTAATGATTCGTTGTTTTTTTGGTTTCTCTGGTTGAATGTATTCTAAGTCAGTGGTTTTGATTTTCATTTTGATGATGCCGATTTGGACGTTCCATTCTTTATCGCTAATTTTGTTTAAAAGTGTGCCTTTTTGGCCGAGCGATAGGACACGAACATTGTCTCCTTCTTGGAATACGTGTGGCTTTTGTTTTGGTGCTTGTGGAATAGTTTTATTTATTGTTTTTGGTTTAGTTTTTCCAAGTCTTGTTTTAGCATCGATTAGTTCATGTTCTTTGATTCCCGCTGCCCCGTTTAATTGCATTGCGCGCAGTTCATGGATAATTTCTTCGGCTTCTGTTTCGGCTTTTTCTACGATTCCAGCAGCTTTTTCGTTTGCTTGTTCGAGTAATTTATCTTTTTGTTGATAGTAATTGGTAATTTCTTTTTGTAAATCTTTTAAAAGAGCATCGGCACCGCGAGCTAGTTCGCGCGCTTCTTCATATTCTCTTTCTGCTAGATTTCGTTTTTCTTCTAGACTTGATATCATGTCATTTAAGTCTGCACTTTCAGTATCAACGAGGCTTCTTGCTTCTGTGATGATACTTTCACTTAAACCAAGGCGGCGTGAAATATCAAATGCGTTACTTCGTCCAGGTACGCCAATGAGTAGTTTGTATGTTGGACTGAGTGTTTCAACATTAAATTCAACGGAAGCATTTGTCGCATGTGCTCGGTTATATCCATAAGCTTTTAGTTCAGGATAGTGAGTCGTTGCCACCACACTTGCACCTTTTTTATGACTCGCATCAAGAATGGCAATGGCGAGTGCTGCTCCTTCTTGAGGATCCGTTCCTGCACCAAGCTCATCATATAAAATAAGTGATTTATGATTTACTTTTTCTAAAATGGAAACAATGTTTGTCATATGGGATGAAAAAGTACTTAAGCTTTGTTCGATAGATTGTTCATCGCCAATATCAGCAAATACGTTTTCAAAAACAGCGATAGTCGAATCTTCTTGCGCTGGGATTTGTAAGCCTGATTGTGCCATCAAGGTTAATAAGCCTAATGTTTTTAACGTAATTGTTTTACCACCTGTATTTGGACCAGTAATAACAATCGTACTAAAATCCTCACCTAAATAAATGTCATTAGCAACAACTTTCTCAGCATCTAAAAGCGGATGTCTGGCTGCTATTAAATGGACGATTCCTGTATCGCTCAAATGCGGCGTTACAGCTTTCACAGCTTTCCCGAATCGAGCTTTTGCGAGAATGAAATCAAATCGACCTAAAATAAAGGTATTATGATGAATCTCATTAATCCAGCCAGCTAATGAAGCAGAAATTTCAGCTAAGATTCGTTCGATTTCTTGTTTTTCTTTCGCTTGAAGGGCTTTGCGTTCGTTATTTAGATCAACCACGCTTTGTGGCTCAATGAAAAGCGTTTGACCGGATGCAGATTGGTCATGAACGATACCGCCATAATGTCCTTTATATTCTTGTTTCACGGGGATAACATAGCGATCATTTCGAATCGTAATAACCGCATCACTTAGCATTTTTGAAGCGTTGCGATCGCGTAAATAAGATTCTAGCTTTTCACGCACCCGGTCCTCTGTCCGGCGCAAAGTACGACGAATCGAGCTAAGGGCTTCACTAGCTGTATCTAATATTTTCCCGCTTTCATCTATTGAAATGGCAATATCTTCCTCTACATCTTTTAATACTAAAAGTTCATCAGAAAGTGCGCCGAGTAAAGGTATTTCGACCCCAATTTCTAGTAAGTCGTTCATAAAGTTTTTCATTTGACGGCTTACACGCAAGTTACTACCAATTTGGTAGATTTCTAGCCCGTTTAAATCGCCCCCAATCTCTAGACGTTTTAAATGTGCAAAAACATCTGTTAGACCAGTGATTGGCGCACTTCCCCGTAAGCGAATAATTTTGGCTCCTTCTTCTGTTTCAAGTTGTACTTTTTGTACCACTTGAAAATCTGTAGCTGGAGCAAGTTCGTAAATCGCTTGCTCCCCTAGTGAAGAAGAAGCAAATTCAGCAAGTTGTTTTTTTATTTTATCAAATTCTAAAATGGCTTCTACTTTTTTTTCCATTTGTCATCCTTCTTTTTAAAAGTTATTTATTCTGTAAAAATTGTTTGAATTCTGCGGCTGATTTCGTATTCAGGATTGCAGATTTATCTAGCCAAGCTTTCGTTGCAGCACGGACTCCAATCGACATAAAATCAAGATGTTTCGTGTCGTGTGCATCCGTATTAATTGCAATTGGAACTCCCGCCGCGTGAGCCATTTCTAAATGCTCGCGGTTTAAATCAAGACGCTGTGGATTGGCATTTAATTCTAAGGCAGTTCCTGTATTTTTCGCTAAATTGATTAGTTCTTTCATATTAACATGATATGGCTTTCTTTTCACGACAATTCTACCTGTTGGATGCGCAATTAGGCGCACATATGGATTTTCACAGGCTGTTTTTAGTCGTTTCATAATCTCTTCTTCTGATTGTTGAAAACTGGAATGAATCGATGCGATAACAAAATCCAGCTGTTTCAATGTTTCATCATCAAAGTCCAGTGAGCCATCCGCTAAAATATCCATTTCAACACCTGAATAAACATCAATTTCCGGATAATTAGCAGCTACTTTTTTGATTTCCTCCTGTTGCTCAAGTAATCTTTTCTCATCCAGACCATTGGCTACTCGCAAAAATTTTCCATGATCTGTAATAACCATATATTCATACCCTTTTGCAATACAAGCTTCAATCATTTCTGGAATCGCATAAGCCCCATCTGACCAAGTGGTATGCATGTGTAAGTCACCCCGGATATCACTTAATTCAAGGAATCTTGTATCCTTCGTCACGCGCTCAATTTCTGTGCCATCTCGGCGAACTTCAGGTGGTAGAAACGGGAGCTTAAAATGTTCAAAAAACGTTTTTTCCGATTCAAAGTGACGAACACTGCCATCTTCTTGTTCCACACCATATTCGCTTATTTTTTCATTTGATTGTTTGGCTAATTGACGCATTTTGATATTATGATCTTTAGAGCCAGTAAAATGGTGCAGTGTCGTTGCGAAAGCTTTCTTTTCTACTAAACGGAAATCTACTGAGATAGTAATTTTATCTTCTAATACAGCTGATACTTTTGTTTCACCAGCTCCAATAACGTCCGTAATTAATGGAAATGCAAGTAAAGCTTTTTGTACTTCTTCTGGCTTTTCAGTAGCAATAACGTAATCTAAATCTTTCACCGTTTCCCGTAATCTTCGTAAACTGCCTGCTTGAGCAAAAGTTTCGATTGGAGCAATATCCGCAAGATAAGCTTCTACTTTTTGAATGATTGGTAAAACATCATTTAGCGGATATCTATCAGGACGCTCGCCCATTTCGAGCACTGCTTCAACCATTTTTTCAGCAGACTTTTTCCCAAAACCTTTTAATGCTTCAATATGACCGTTTTCTGCTTCTTGGAGTAGTGTATCTTTATCCACCACACCAAGCTCATGATAAAGACGTGATAATTTCTTACCGCCAAGCCCTGGCACATCTAAAAGTGGGACGAGGCCAGCAGGTACTTCTTTTTTTAACTCCTCAAGTTCTGGACATTTCCCGCTATCTAAATAACGTTGAATAATTTCGCCTGTTGTTTTCCCAATCCCACTTATCTTCGTAAAATCATCTATTTCAGAAAGGCTTCTGCTATCTAACTCAATTGCTTGCGCGGCTTTTCGGAAAGCAGATATTTTAAAGCTGTTTTCTCCTTTTAATTCCATATAAGTGGCAATTTTTTCAAGTAAACGAATAATCTCTTTTTTATTGGTAGCCATCTTTTTTCCTCCTTTTACATCATTAAAAAATACCAGAGAAATCCTATCCAAAATTGGCTAAGAGTATACATCTGGTATCGAATGTTTCTTTTATTTTGGCAGAATGTCTGTCATCCAGTCATAAAATTGTTCAGACAATATTGGCGTGTTTTCAAGTATCCACTGGGCAACCGTCGAACTATCGATGAGGTTTTCAGACCAATTCGCCGGATAAATTGCCATGATGAACAAGACAACAAAAATAATTAAGTACGATTTAATAACACCAAAAACAGCTGCTAATAATCCATTAATTTGGCGTAAGACTGGTATTTTAGTCAAGCCACCAACAAGGGAAGCGAGCATATGCACAACAATGATAGCGACAATAAAAATAATCGCAAATCCAAGTACGTTGTAATAAGCTGTTTCTGTTCGTAATTCTTGTAAAATAATAGATAACCCATCTGCAGTATCACTACCTGGATAAGGAATAAATGTTAAATGTGGCGCTAAATCTTCGTAATACGTATACGAGATAAAAAATGCCAAAATATAACCTAATAATAAGATAAGTTGTTTGATAAGGCCTGTTCTAAATCCTGCAAAAAAGCCGCAAACAAGTAAAATTAAAATAATCGCATTTAAAATCATTAATCTCTTCCTTTAATTCGAGCCAGTTCTTGCTCCAACTCTAGATATTTTTGTTCTAGTTTTAAATAATCGTGTGTCGCATTCACAGCTGTCAGTACAGCGAGCCTACCACTATCTAGTGCGTGATTTTGGGAGCCGATTTCGTGCATTTTTTCATCGACCTCGCGAGCTACTTTTCGTAAGTGGTCTGTTGTTTCTACGCCAACAATCGTATATTCTCTACCGTAAATTGTTGTCACTACTTTATTTCTATCATTTGCCACGTAAATTCCTCCTCGCCCAAATTCATTTAGGCCGCTACTTGTCATAATCTTATCACGAAAAAGCTGGAAAGAAAAGAGTCAACCACCTGTTTAGCTGATATTCAGTCTTTCGTCGTAGTATGTTACAATAGAGCTTTGAAAGGATGATGCCTTATCGCAAATACAGTTATCTTAGTCGACCAACCAACACTTGAAAAAATGAAACAAACATATCTCCCTTTTTCTACTCCAAAACTACCACCAGGAGCTGTTTTTGCTGCAAAAAAACCTGGTGTCTCCATCACTGGCTATAAATCGCGCAAAGTGATGTTTCAAGGGGTGAACGGGGAAGCTGAAGCAAAAAAATGGGTAGCAACTCTTCCAGAATCAAAAGCAAAAGCGCCCTCCGTCTCTAAAGGGATTCTTCCGGCAAACTTCGCATCAAAAAATGTCATTGGTTCAGATGAAGTCGGCACTGGCGATTTTTTTGGACCGATTACGGTTTGTGCCGCATACGTGGACGCGGAAATGATGCCACTTTTAAAAGAACTAGGCGTAAAAGATTCTAAAGCGATGAAAGATCCAGAAATTTGTCGCATTGCCGAGAAAATCATGCTACTTGTTCCACATAGTGTGCTACTTTGCCCTAATCCTAAATACAACGAACTCCAAAAAAGGGGCATGAACCAAGGACAAATGAAAGCTTTATTACATAATCGCGCCATTGAAAACGTCTTGAAAAAGCTTGCTCCAGTTAAACCAGAAGCGATTTTAATTGATCAATTTGCTGAAAAAAATACGTATTACCGTTATTTAGCAAAAGAACCAAGTATTATTCGAGAAGATGTGTTTTTTGCGACAAAAGCAGAAGGGTTACATCTTTCCGTAGCTGCTGCTTCGATTATTGCTCGTTATAAATTTGTGCAAGCTTTTGATGCGATGTCAAAAGAAGTTGGCATCTCGCTTCCAAAAGGTGCAGGACCTCATGTGGATGCTGTTGCAGCGGAAATCATCGAACGATTTGGTTTGGAAACATTAGCTAAATATACAAAACAACATTTCGCAAATACAGAGAAAGCACTAAAAATGGTTAATAAGTAAAAAACATCTCGTCAATTAATGGCGAGATGTTTTTATTTATATAGAAGGAATTTGCCAATCGATTGGTTTTACACCATTTTGTTCTAAGAATTGATTCGTCTTAGAAAAATGTTTGCATCCCATAAAACCGCGCGATGCTGAAAGTGGGCTTGGATGAACGGATGTAAACGCAGTATGTTTCGGGTTTGTTAGTAATTGCACCTTTTCTTTCGCATTGCTTCCCCATAGTAAAAAGACTACTGGTTCTTCTTTTTGATTAATGATTTCAATAATGCGGTTCGTTAGTATTTCCCAGCCTTGTCCCCGGTGTGAGTTAGCTTGACCAGCGCGTACAGTTAGAACCGTATTTAATAGTAGTACTCCTTGATCTGCCCACGATATCAAATAACCATTATTTGGAATCTCACAATTCAAGTCATTATGTAATTCTAAATAAATATTTTGCAGTGATGGTGGAATCTGTACTCCTTGTTGAACGGAAAATGAGAGCCCGTGTGCTTGACCTGGCCCGTGATATGGGTCTTGTCCGAGAATTACCACTTTGACATCTTTATAGGCTGTATGCTTTAATGCATTGAAAATATCGTACATGTCTGGAAATATTTTTTTTGATTGGTATTCTTTTTTTAAGAACTGGCGAAGGGTTAAATAATATGGTTGGTTAAACTCATTTTTTAGTAACTCATCCCAGTCATTTCCGAGTTTTATCATGGTTCCTTCCTCCTTCATTTATCTATCTACACTTATCTTAGCAAATTAATTTTTGAAATCAAACTAAAAACCGCACCCCTTTAAAAAGGAATGCGGTTTATTTTGTTATTTTTTCGGTGGTACGTTTTCTTGATGGTCACCTTTTCTTGTAATAAATGGCCACCAGTTGCCTCGTCCGAATAGTTTAACCATTACCGGAACGAAGAGCGGTAAAATAACGACGGCATAAAGTACTAATCCGATTAGAACAACAGTCGCTATTTCCAACAAAGAAAGTACGCCAGCTGGCATCATTGCAGCGAATGTTCCTCCGAGAATAATGACTGCTGAGAAGATAACACCACCCATATTTTTCATGGCTTTTATCATTCTATCACGTACAGAGAGTCCGTTGTATTCGTTAAATCTCGACATCAAGAATATCGAATAATCAATACCGAGTGCAACGAGTACTACAAATCCGAAGAACGGCGTTGCCCATGTTAGACCACTGTATCCGAGAATTCGCATAAAGATAATTTCTGCGAACCCAAGTGCAGCAAAGTATGTTAATACTAGTGATGCAATTAGATAAATTGGCATGACTAGAGAACGTAGCACAATAACAAGCGTGACAAAAACACTCGCTAGAACGATAACAAGAACTAAATGATAGTCAGCAGTTGACATATCTCTTGTATCGTAATTGGCACTCGTCATTCCACCAATACCAATTTTCGCATTTTCTAGTTTGGTTCCTTTCATACTGGCTGCTAGTTGTTCATTAATGTCATCAATCGAATCCATCGCTTCATTGGAATATGGATTTTTAGTTAAAATCACATTAATTGTTGCCAGTTTTCCATCAGAAGAGATGTACTGGTCTAATACTTTTTGGAAGTCAGCATTTTTTAGTAGCGCATCTGGTACATAAATTCCGGAACTTGCATAGGGAACTTTTGACCAATCTTCAATAAGTCCGTTCGCTGTGTTTAGACCGCTTTCTACTTTGCCTAATCCATCTGCCCCGGAGGTTAGGCCATCTGTTAATTGACCCATTTGACCGTTAATGCCTGCAAAGCCATCTTTTAGAGCACCTTGTCCAGCGGCGATTTGATTTAGAGCATTAGATATTTCCGGCATTTTGGAAACCACTTGTCCTTGACCGTCTGCGGCTTGATTTAAACCTTTTTCTAATTGATCTAGTCCTGTTTCGATTTGGCCAAGTCCTGTACTAAAAGCGCTAAGTCCGTTCGAGATTTGCTTGGACTGTGCATTTAATTGATTCATTGCGGTTGCTAGTTGCTGAATACCTTGATTTAGTTCTTTCATTTTTGCTTGAAGTGCTGCCATTTGTTGTCCGGCAGTTGTTTTCAATTCATTTCCAGCTGTTTCTAAGCCTTGAATATCTGCGGCTAGTTTTTGGAATCGAGGATCATTTCTCACTTCTGGATGAGCTGCTGCAAATGCTTGAAAAGATTCCCCGATTTTTTTAAACTGCGCCTCTAGTCTGGAAGTATCAATTGCTTGGGAGTTCGGGTTTTCAAATCCTTTTAATTGGTCTGCTACGTTTTGTAAGTTTTTCTGAATTTCAGCGTAACCTGCCTGGATTTGCGCTTCCCCATTTTGTAACGTAGCTAGTTGTGATTTGGCTGTTGCTACGCCTTGTTTTAAGTCGCTAGCTCCAGTTGCTCCGCTTTCAATTCCTGTTTGGATTTGTGCAAGCGCTGTTTGTAATTGGTCAATTCCTTCTTGTGTTGCAACAGTGCCTTTTTGTAAGTCGTTTACTCCTGAGACGGCTTTATCAAGGGCTGGCTCGGATTTTTTGAGTTCTGAACTTGCTGAATCTAAGCCTTTTTTCACTTCCCCTACGCCATCAGTTGCTTGGCCTACGCCGTCGTTTACTTGTCCAGCTTGGTTTTTAATGTAAATATCATCTACTCGTTTTCCGGCTGGACGTGAAGCGCTCATAACCATATCAATGCCTTTTAGATGTGATAAATCATCGGAAATTTTTTCAATTTGCGCGATGTATTCGGTTGTACGCATGTTATCATCATTTTCGATAAAAACTTGTGTAGGCGCTACTTGCCCTGCTCCAAAACTATCTGAAACAATTTCAAAACCTTTTTTGGAAGGATATTTGTCACTAATTTCATCTAGTGAGTTGAATGATTCTGTTCCTGTATGAAGTAAAATTGGCGGCAACGTAATCGCGGCAACGATTAATAAAGCAATCCACGGTCTAGCAAAAGTGAATTTACCAGCGGCGCCCCAAACTTTATTTTCCTTATGGCTAATATTTTTATTTAATGGCCAAAATAAATGGGTTCCGAGCGTGCTCATAAAGAATGGTACAAGCGTATAAAGTGCGGCAAGTAAAATGATAATTCCAACGCCGACTGCCACTGCGGATCGATATAAATCAAATTGAACAAAATAAAGGGAAGTAAATGCAACAAGAACCGCTACACCGCTATAAATAACTGTTTTCCCAGCTGTACGATATGTGGCATGAACAGCTTCTCGTGGATCAAGTCCTGCTCCCATTTCTTCTTTAAATCGACTCATTAAGAGAATACAATAATCAGTCCCAATGCCGAACATAATACAAACCATAAATATTTGCGTGTATGTGGAAACTGGAAAATTAAATAGATCTATTAAGAATGCTACAGTACTTTGTGCGACAAGATAACTTATTCCTACTGTTAAAAGTGGAATAAACGGAGCAACTGCAGATCTAAAAACAAGGAATAATACAACTAGTATAAAGACAACTGTGATGCCTTCTGTTTTATGTAAACCGTCTTCTGAACCTTGAACGACGTCTTCTTGAATTAGTTTATTTCCTGTTAAGTAAGTATCAACGCCTTTAACATTCATTTTTTTATCTAGAGCGTTTCGAATACTTTTAACAGAGGCATCTGCATCATCTACAGTTAAACTTGCTACCATCGTTTTACCATCTTTTGATAAGAATTTATCTTTAAGTTCTGGTTGGTTAAAACTTGATACCACGTTGGTTACATGAAGTTCATCTTTATTTTTGTCAATAGAATCTAGTGATTTTTTAATATTGTTTAGCTCTGTTCCAGTTAACTTATGGTCAGCTGTATAAACAGCAATGTAAGCTGAACCTTTATCATCTGGATTATGTTTCTTTTGCATTTCCGTTGCTAGTGATGACGGATAGCCATCAGGCAGCTTTAATTCGCCTTTTTCGCGTACAAGATCTGCCATGGGTGGTGCAATAAACATTAATACGACTGCTGCTGCAAGCCAAAATGCTAAAATAGCCCAGCGGAGTTTCATAATCCATTTCATGCCAAATCTCTCCTTTTATTTTTAGGCTCGACAACCGACTTGGTAATTTTTTGAAACAACTCAAAAAATTGTTCGCTGTCTTTTTCCCCTAGTATTTCGAGCCATTCGTTTACGAGTAACTCTAATTGTTTTTCACACTCTTCGTAAACGCTATTCCCTTTTTCTGAGATAGTTAAAACTACGGCACGTTTATCTTGCTGGTTTCGTTCTCGTCTAATGTAGCCCTTTTCTTCTAGTTTTTTCAGCTTAGGTGTAATAGCACTCTTATTTACTGCTAAAGTGGCTGCCAGTTCTGTTGCACTAATACCATCATAGGTAGCAATCTCGCGCAATACAAAAAACTGCTCAATGGAAAGGTCAACAGTACTTGCGGAAATTTCCGAAATAGCTTGATGTATTTGATTCATCGCAAATATATATGTTTGTTGGTAGCTTTTTATTAGTTGTTTTACTTTTTGTCTTTCCAAATAAAGTTCACCCCTTTAACTATTTTTTAGTTTAAGCTTTATTTATTTTTAAGTCAAATGAAAAGAACTTGCCAAAAAACAAGTTCTTTTCATTATTATTCAACTGATTTTAGTGCTTCAATCATGTCAATTCGTTTCAGTTTAATGTGCATAACAACCATCACAATTGTTGCAAAAACGAGGGTGAGTATGCCGGAAAATAGGTAGCTTGTCCAACTAATCGCCGGACTGAACATCATTTGATCCACTTCTGCGGTTGTGATGACGAATCGGTGCAAGAAGAAGCCAAGGACAAATCCCGCGGCAATGCCCATTAAGGTTAAAATAATGTTTTCACGGTAGACATACATTGTCACTTCTTTTGGATAAAAGCCGAGTACTTTAATAGTAGAAAGTTCTCGTATTCGTTCTGATACGTTAATATTTGTTAAATTGTAAAGCACTACAAACGCAAGTAATGCAGCTGAAGTAATGAGTACCACAATAACAATATTTAGACTATCCAGTGTATCATTTAACAAGGAACTAACATTATTGGAAAAAGTAACATTTAAAATTGCTTTACTATCTGTTAATTTTTCCGCAAAGTTGCTTTCTACTTTTTCGGAGGTATCTTTTAACATCAATAAATCTAAATTGTAGACTGGTTTTTCCTTAAATGTTTGCTGATAATACGCTTTGGTCATATAAATATAGTGCATGGCGTAGTTTTCAGTAACGGCACTAACTTTTATTTGGAATTTGTCATTTTCAGCATTTTTGACGGTAATTGTGTCACCTGGCTTTATACCGAATAATTTGGCCAGTTTTTCCGTTATAATTGCTCCGTCATCAGTGAGTTTTTCGGTTGTATGACTAGCTCGGTCACGAAGCACGATGTAATCGGGTAGTTCATTTAAATTTTCAGGAACAATAATAGAGGTAGTTTGTGCTGATTGTCCTGATTTTACAGTATCAATATTTTTTTGTGACATAGCTAATTTGCTTTTGATATTGGAGTCATTCATTAGTTCATCAAAAGTTTCTTTGGCTGCAGGTGGTGCGCTCATGTCTTGATAAATAGCTGCGTCATATTTCATAATTTGGCCATATTGCATTTTGGCGATATCACTAATTGAATTTCGTAGTCCAAATCCAGTTAGAATTAATGCTGTACATCCAGCAACTCCTAGAACCGTCATGAGCATTCTCTGTTTGTAACGGAATAAATTTCTTGCAGTCACTTTACTTGTGAAGTTCATTCGTTTCCAGACAAAACTAATTCGCTCTAAGAAAATCCGTTTGCCGATTTTTGGCGCTTTAGGACGCATTAACGTTGCTGCATTGGCGCGAAGTTCAGCACGACAAGCTACATAAGCTGTAAATGTGGTACAGAATAAAGCGACAAATAAAGCAAGCAAGCTATAACTCCAATAAAATCCAATATCTACAGATGGCATTTCATACATGGATTTATAGGCATTGAAAATAATGTTCGGGAAAAATTGAAAGCCAATTAAAATTCCAAGTACGCTTCCAATGACACTGGCAATCGACCCATAAACAAGATATTTCAAAATAATACTACCATTGGAATAACCAAATGCTTTTAATGTTCCAATTTGCGTTCTCTGTTCCTCTACCATGCGCGTCATTGTCGTTAAACAAACAAGAGCAGCAATTAAAAAGAAGAAAATTGGAAAGGCGGTCGATAAGGAAGTTAAACGATCTGCATTTTCTTTGTACTCGCTATAGCCTGGATTATCATTACGATCAAGGACATAGTATTTCGGAAGTTTCAGCGCATCTAATTTTTGCTGACCGATTTGTACATCTTTTTCCGCACTGGCTAATTTGGCTTCTGCTTTCGCTTTTTCTTTTTTAAATAAAGCGAAATTTTTATCGTATTCTGCTTGTCCGGCATTTAATTTTGCAAGTGCATTTTGTAATTCTGCGGAACCTGTTTCTTTTCCATCAGCTAATTGCTGTTTTGCTTGCGAAATTTTTTCAAGACCTGCTTGATATTTGGTAAGGCCATTTTGGTAAGCAATTTTTGCTTTTTGAAGTTCTTGGGTTTTGGCAGCCAATGTTTTTTCGCCTTGTTCTATCGTTTGTTTTTCAGCATCTAAAGTGGTTCTAGCGGATTGGTATTCATTTTCAGCATTAACGACTTGTGTAAGGGCCTCATTTAGAGCTTCTCTAATTTCCGCATCGCTAATAGCGCCATTTTCATAATCATCTAGTAAATTATTCATGGCATTTTCGTATTCTTCGCGCTCCGCATTTGATAAATCGAGTTCGGATGTGAGCATTTGAAATGAATCTGTTAAACTTACCCGGTCTATTTCAAAATCAGTTAAATCTGGTTGTTTTAAAGCATTTTCTATAGTCGATTTTGTAGCTCGTAAATAACCATTTGCTGTATTTAAGAGATTATTTGCATCTTCCCAAGCCGCGCGTCCTTCTTCTAATTCCATCTCAGCTTGTAGAAGCGCTTTTTCACCTTGATCGATTTGCATTTTTGCTACGTCTAATTGTTTTTTGGCTTTGGCAAGTTCTGCTTCCCCACTTGCAATTTCAGCTTCCCCTTGTTTGATTTTTGCATCATAGTTTGCTCTAGCTGCATTATATTTGGAAAAACCTTCCTCTAACTGTGCTTTGGCATCTGCAAGTTTTATTTCATTTGCTTGTAATTCTGCTTTACCTTTGTTAATTTCTGCAGTAGCCTCATCTAGTTTCTTTTGTTCATTTGTCTTGATTTTATTTAATCTTTTTTCTGGTTGATCTCTCAAAGCTTTTTCGACGCTTTTCTTATCTTTTTCTTCGGTGGAAACGTATGCGTCACTAAATGCTTGTTTCGCTGCTAAATTCTTAAAAGTAAGATTGGCAATAGTGTATTCTGGTAAATTAAAATCCTGTTCTGGAATTACACCAAAAGCATCTGTCTTCCCTTTACCTACCGTGCTCGAGCCACGTTCGGACTTTTGAATATAGGCGGGTGAGCTAACAAAACCGACTACTTTATAGGTTGATTTTTTAAGTGTATTAGTTAACTTATTGCCATCGCTTTTTACAAAAGTTATTTTGTCACCAATTTTAACATTTTTATGAACAAGTTGATTATTATCGAGCGCAATTTCTCCTGATTTTTCTGGTAAACGGCCACTAATCACCTTGTATTGATTTAAATTATTGCTTTTGGATGTGGAGAATAGTTTCGTAACGATATTTTTATCTTTCATTAGAGTGTCTGCTGTATATCCGAGCTCCACTTGTGCGACACCGGAAATAGCTTCTAACGCTTCTTTATCTGTCTTATCTAATCCATAAGTAGATTGCACATTAAAATTAGCTAATTCATACTTTTTAAAATAATTGTCTGCTGTTAGTAGCATATCTGGTCCTGTTGCTTTAAGTCCGGAGAAAAAAGCAACACCTAACATAATCAGCATAAAAATGGAAATAAAGCGGCTCTTGGAACGCCATATTTCGCGGTAGATATCTTTCCATAAAGCTGAACGTTTCACTAGTTGCTCCTTTCTACCATTCTAAATCATCAATGGACATTGGTTCTGGATTTTCTTTGATGCTACGAACTTTTGCATTATTAATTTCAATAATTCGATCAGCAATTGGCGTAATTGCTGTGTTATGAGTAATGACAATAACGGTTGTCCCCGTGTTGCGGCAAGTTTCTTGTAATAATTTTAAAACTGATTTTCCAGTATCGTAATCAAGTGCACCAGTTGGCTCATCGCATAAAAGCAGTTTCGGAGCTTTAGCAAGTGCACGAGCTATGGCGACACGCTGCTGTTCCCCGCCAGATAATTGTGCTGGAAAATTGTCTAGTCTGTGGCTTAAGCCAACTTGGGTTAAAACTGTTTCTGCATCTAGTGCATTCGGCGCAATTTGGGCTGCTAATTCTACATTCTCTTTGGCAGTCAAATTAGGTACCAAATTGTAAAATTGGAATACAAAACCGACATCTGTTCGTCGATACTTGGTTAATTGCTTTGCGCTATATTGAGCAATATCTTGCCCGTCTACGCTAATTTGTCCTTCACTTGCGCTATCCATTCCACCAAGGATGTTGAGTACAGTGGATTTTCCAGCCCCGGAAGGTCCAACAATAACAACAAATTCACCTTTTTTTATCCCGAAAGTGATTTTATCATTAGCAGTAACAACATTCTCACCCATTTGATAGTATTTAGATACATCTTTCATTTCTACATAGGTCATTTTTCTCGTCCTTTTTTCTCTGGCATGTGCCATCATTATAACATGTGTTATTTAAGTAAGTGAAGTACTAAAAAAGAAAAGATTTCTACTATTTTGTAAAAAGCAAAAAAAGAACTAAACTAACTGAAAATGTTTTCAGCTAGCTTAGTTCTTCTTCATTTAGCGAATAATGGCGTTTAGTTTTTCTTGTAATGCTTCTACTACTTTGTTAGTAGCTTTTTGGACATCTTCCTCTACTAACGTTCTTTCGCTATCTAAGAAAGTTAATGTGTAGGCGAGAGATTTTTTATTTTCGCCAAGACTCTCTCCTTCGAATATATCAAATAACTCAATGTTAACAAGTAATTTCCCGCCGTGCTCTTTGATTACTTGAGAAATCGCTGCATGGTTGGTATCTCTATCCACAAGTAATGCTAAATCGCGTGTCATTTCTGGATAGCGCGGTATTGGATGATATACAACTTTCGCTTTGGTTGCTTCAAGTAAAGCTGCAACATTGATTTCAAATACATATGTTTCTTTTAAATCGTAGTTTGCCTCTACTGCTGGATGAAGCGCCCCAAGATAGCCGATTTCTTGTCCTTCTAACATAATACTTGCTGTTCTTCCTGGATGGAGCTCTTCTTTTTCTGTTTGTTTCCAGTGAAGCTCTGCGTTGATACCAAGTTTGTTCACTAAACCTTCGACAATTCCTTTTAAAACGAAGAAGTCTACTGGTTTCGATGTTTTTTGCCAATCTGTGATGTGCCAGTTTCCAGTAATTAGGCCTGCTAAATGTTCTTGTTCGATTGGTAAATTGTCACCTTCTGTTGCATAAAAAACTGTTCCCATTTCGTAAAGTGCCACGTCCATATTTTTACGAGCTATATTATAACTTGCGCTACGAATTAATTGCGGCACGATACTTGTTCTTAAATGGCTATGTTCTTCGCTCATTGGCATGGATAAGGCCACAGTTTTTTCATCTGAAAGTGCTAAACGAGTCGCATCTTTTTTAGATGTTAAGGAGTATGTTAAGGCTTGGTTAAGTCCTGCTCCTTCTAAATAAGCGCGCATGACACGACGAGCTTTTTGGCTAGCTGATAAACCTCCTGTTGTGCTTGTCGCCGGAAGCGTTACCGGAATTTCGTCATAGCCGTAAATACGAGCTACTTCTTCT
The DNA here is from genome assembly GCF_014229295.1 of Listeria farberi. Lineage (NCBI taxonomy): Bacteria > Bacillati > Bacillota > Bacilli > Caryophanales > Listeriaceae > Listeria > Listeria farberi. Next base: position 980,880 of record NZ_JAARZL010000001.1, on the reverse strand, counting down.
AAAATGTCCGCTTCAATCGTAATATCCCAACGTCTTGATGGTACTTCGATGGTTAGTGTATCATTTTTCACTTCTAACCCAAATCCTAAACGGTCAAAAATAGTTTCGATTTCCGCAGGTGTAATTGCTGTTCCTAAGATACGGTTAATACGTGTTAAACTTGTTTCGATTTTATTCAATGCTTTTTCACGGTTATCTACTTCTATTACACCACCGACTAGTGTTCCGCCACTCAGTTCAGCAATTAAAGCTCCACCGTGCGCAAGTGCCTTTTCTACTTTCCAAGCGTCTGATCCTTTGTCGTAACGAATGCTTGCTTCTGTACGTAGGTATAAATCACGAGATGCTTTACCGATAGAAGAGCTACTGAAAATAGCTCCCTCAAGTGCAACAGTAGTCGTACTCGCTGTAACTTCGGAAAATTCTCCGCCCATAACTCCGGCGATGGCAATTGGTTCTACTCCATTAGTGATAACTGTATGCCCAGTTTGTAATACTCTTTTCTCGCCATCAAGTGTGGTAATTTTTTCTTGTTCTTTTGCAGAACGTACAACGATTTTCTTGCTACCAATTTTATCATAGTCAAAGGAATGTAAAGGTTGTCCGTATAATAAGTTGATGTAGTTTGTGACATCGACCACGTTATTATGTGGGCGAACCCCCGCTTTCATTAATTTTGTTTGAAGCCATAGTGGTGATTCTTTAATTTCAATGTTTTCAACCATTTTAATAGCATAATAAGGTGTTTCTGTTGGGTTTTGTACTTCTACGGAAATAAAATCGTCCGCTTTTCCTTTTTCGGATACATCGGGCTCGGTTGGTTGTGCTGGTTTTTGATGAATAATCGCACCAACCTCGTGAGCTACGCCGTTCATGCTTAATGCGTCTGCTCGGTTTGGTGTAATTGCCATATCAAGGATCGCATCATCTAGGCCAAGTAATGTGATTGCACTTACGCCAGTTTCCACATGTGCAGGTAATACATAAATGCCTTCAGCGTATGCTTTTGGTACAACTTTGCTTTCAAAGCCAAGTTCAGAAAGTGAGCAAATCATTCCTTCTGATACTTCGCCGCGTAGTTTTGCGCGTTTAATTTTAAGTCCACCCGGAAGTCTTGCACCAACTTTGGCTACGATAACTTTTTGTCCAGCAGCTACATTTGGAGCTCCACAAATTATTTGAACTGGTTCTGTTTCGTCTGTTTGAACAAGACATTTATTCAATTTTTCTGCATCAGGATGGCGTTCGCATGATAAAACTTCACCTACCACGACATTTTTTAAACTAGCACTTAATTCTTCTACGCCTTCGATTTCAATTCCTGTTCTTGTAATTGCTTCTCCTAGCTCTTCCGCTGTTAACGGGAAGTCTTGGAAAAACTCTTTGACCCAATTATATGAAACTAACATTAGATTTCCCCCGTTTCTGTACTTTGGAATTGCTTCGTAAAGCGTAAATCATTTGTATAAAGATGCCGAATATCATCCACCGCATATTTCAGCATCGCAACTCGCTCAGGTCCTAAACCAAAAGCAAATCCGCTGTAACGCGTAGAATCAATGCCGGACATTTCAAGTACATTTGGATGTACCATACCACTTCCTAAAATTTCAATCCAACCTGTTCCTTTACAAACGCGGCAGCCTGTACCTCCACATTTGAAACAGGAAATATCCATTTCAACGGAGGGTTCTGTGAACGGGAAGAAAGACGGGCGAAGACGAATTTCACGTTCTTCACCGAACATAGTTTTTGCGAGAACAGTTAGTGTTCCTTTTAAGTCAGCAAATGTAATGTTTTCGCCAACAACTAACCCTTCTATTTGAGTAAACTGGTGGGAGTGAGTCGCATCATCATTATCACGGCGGTAAACTTTCCCTGGACAGATAACTTTGATTGGTCCTTTAGAGAAGTCATGTTTTTCCATTGTTCTAGCTTGTACAGGTGAAGTTTGGGTACGTAATAAAGTATTTTCTGTAATATAGAAGCTATCTTGCATATCGCGAGCTGGGTGATCTTTTGGCAAATTTAGTGCTTCGAAGTTGTAGTAATCTAGTTCTACTTCTGGGCCTTCTGCGATTTCGTAACCCATTCCAATGAACATATCTTCCATTTCTTCAATTACTTGTGTTAAAAGGTGTTTTGTTCCAATACTTGGAGCAGTCCCTGGTAAGGTAACGTCAATAGTTTCTGCTTTTAACTTTTCATTGATTGCTGCTGTTTCTAAAACTTGTTGTTTACTGGAAATCGCTTCTGTTAATGCGGTTCTTACTTCATTAGCAAGTGAACCCATTTTTGGTCGTTCTTCTGCGGAAAGTTTCCCCATTTGTTTCATGATTTCGGTCATCGGGCCTTTTTTACCTAGGTATTTTACCCGTAAGTCGTTCAATGTTTTTAAGTCTGATGCTTCGTTGATTTGCGTTTCTGCTTCACTTTTCAACGTCTGTAACTGTTCTAACATACCGTTCACTCCTTCTTTTTAGACAAAATAAAAAAGCTCTATCCACAAAGGGACGAGACTTCTCGCGGTACCACCCTAATAAGAACAAAAAATTGTTCCCACTCATAATTCGATAACGGCTTAGTAACCGGACCACCTTCACACATATCGTGCTTCTCGGGGGGCGACTCCAGAGGTGAAATGTTCGCAAATTCGTTTGTAAAGTGGCTTCCAGTCTATGACCACTTCTCCCTATACAGACTCACTATGCTACTTGGCTCTTTCATTGTCTTTACTTATTTAGATAGTTTCTATTATAGTATGGTTCTATGAAAGATTCAAGCTAAAAAATAATCTCCCCATATTAGCAGGAGAGATTATCTCTTTTTAATTAGGTACTTCTACCCATTTATCCGCCCAGCACTGGACTTCAAGCATTACTTCTTGGAGTGCTTTCCCTTTTTCGGTTAATTCATATTCAATGCGTACAGGAGTTTCTGGATAAACTTGTCTTAAGCAAATATCCATTTCCTCAAGTTCCTTCAAACGTTCTGCAAGCACCCGATCACTCATTTGTGGGATCTCAGCGGCAACTTGTTTAAACCTTTTTGGACCAGTCAGTAAGACATTGATGATAAGTCCAGTCCAGCGTTTACCTAGTAATTGGAACGCCGATTCAAACTTCGGACATACTGTATGTGCATCAGTCATAATTCTCACCTCTAACGTTATTGTACCATATCTATCATCAGAAAGTAACTAATAAATATTATGTTGCTTATTTTTAGTAAGTTTAAGATCAGTTGACCAAATTATTCTTCTGCCTTAAACTAAATTTATAAGACTATTTATGGAAGGAGATAGTAATATGCCATCCATTCGTTATATTGTTAAAACGGACGTTGCAGAAACCTTCGAAATAATTAAAGCTGGTCAAGTGGGATCGAATATCGTGTTTTCTGAAGTTAGAACCTTTGATTTTGGAGAACTTGCAACACTTGCTTGCGAAAAGTTTTATTTCCGCTCTTCGAATCGTGCAGCACTTTTTGTTACTATTAATAATTTTCATGGAGAAACAGAAGTAACGATAATCTCCACTGGTAGTTCGAATGGTTTCTTTACTGGGATAGACTGGGGTGCAGCATTTGATTATATGCATAGTGTTGTAGCTGACTTAAAACGTGTTGCTATTCGGGAGGTGGCAATTGAAAAACAAGAAGAAATCTAAAAAAATGGTGACTAAGTTGATTTGACTTAGCCACCACTTTTTCTTTATTTTCTTAAGCCATACAATAAAATTCCAGCCGCAACTGCGACATTCAACGATTCACTGTCTCCATATATTGGAATATATACTTTTTCAGAAAGACGATCTTGTAATTCAGGAGAAATGCCATTACCTTCATTTCCGACCATCAACGCTAAAGTGTCACGTTTTATCATGTCGTTTAATGATTTCGCTTGGTCATCGAGAACTGCACCAATAACTGGAACGCCCTCTTCTTCTAAATTCAGAATCCAGTCAAATAAATCTGCTTGAATAACGGGAATATGGAAATGACTACCTTGCGTACTACGAATTACTTTAGGATTATAAAGATCTGCACTTCCCTTGCCAAGCACGACACAATCATATCCAGCGGCATCCGCAGTGCGAATTAACGTACCTACATTACCCGGATCTTGTACCGCATCTACTAACAACAATTTTTTACCATATAAAAGCATCATATCTGGTTCAGAAGTTGCAACTACAGCAAAGACGCCTTGTTCTGTCATTGTATCGCTAATTAAATGGCTGATTTCTGTGCTGATTTCAAATACATCGTAATCCCCTTTTAACCACTCTTCCGGAACAGAAACACCACTTGAAACAAGCAGCTCCATCACTAAACCATCTTGACGTAAAGCTTCTTCCACTAAATGGAAGCCTTCCACCAAATAGGTTCCTGTTTTATCGCGGCCTTTTCTTGTTTGTAGTTTTTTCCATGTTTTGACACGGTCGTTTTTTACTGATTGAATCTGTTCCATAAAAGTTGCCCTCTTTTCTCGAAACTCAACCTAGGCGAATTTCTGTTACTTTTTCTTCATTTAAACGTTTAACTACTTCTGTAATTAGTTTTACAGCATTTTCAAAATCATCACGGTGTAGCATGGAGGAATGAGAATGAATGTAGCGTGTTGCAATTGTAATGGACAAGGACGGGATTCCGTTGCCAGTCAAATGGATAGAACCAGCATCTGTCCCCCCCATTGGGATTGCTTCATATTGATAAGGGATAGATAGTTCATCCGCTACATCTGTTACAAAATCACGAAGACCAGCATGAGCTACCATCGATGCATCATAAACAACAATTTGTGGTCCTTTGCCCATTTTACTCATTGCTTCTTTGTCCGTTACTCCAGGTGTGTCCCCAGCAATACCTACATCTACAGCAAAGCCAATATCTGGTTGCACAAAATGTGCTGCTGTTTTGGCTCCTCGTAAACCGACTTCTTCTTGAACAGTCCCCACACCATAAACGATATTTGGATGTTGTTCTTCTTGTAAGTTTTTAAGTACTTCAATAGCAATTGCAAGGCCAATACGGTTATCCCACGCTTTTGCAAGTAAGAATTTTTCATTTTTCATCACGGTAAAATCAAATGCTGGGACAATCATATCTCCTGGGCGGATTCCGTAACTTTCCACTTCTGCTTTATCAACTGCACCAACGTCAATAAACATATCCTTAATATCGAATGATTTTTGACGTTCTGCTGCTGTCATAACATGTGGTGGCTTGGAACCAATAACGCCGGTGATTTCTTCGCCCGAGCGTGTCACAATGGTTACTTTTTGTGCAAGCATTACTTGGGAAACCCAGCCGCCTACTGTCTGAAATTTAATAAAACCGTTATCGTCAATTTGTGTCACCATAAAACCAACTTCATCTAAATGGCCGGCAATCATAATTTTAGGGCCTTTTTCTGTTCCGATTTTTTTAGCAACGGCACTTCCTAAACCATCTGTTTCAAAACTATCCGCTAGCGGTTCGATGTATTCACGGAATACATTTCTAACTGCGCGTTCATTACCAGGAATACCTTTTGCATCTGTTAGTGCTTTTAACATCTTTAATTGCTCATCCATATAAATAGTCCTCCTTATAAACTCCTTTTTTATTATAACAGTTTCTTTCTAAAAATCCTCTGAAAACGAAAAAAAAGCCGAAAGAGCTATTCGACTTTTTTGGATATTTATTACCAAGCTATTGATTGAATGTTTAGTAAGGGCAAATTAAGCGCTGTTTTGCCTTTTGTTTCTTTTTTTGCAATCGTCGGGTTGTGTAGTTCTGAGACATCAATCTCCATATTAATTACTAAACGATTTTGATCATCTGTTTTAAGTAAAGCGTCACGGGTCGGAGCATAATCTTCTAATTGATAGAAGTTTTTTATAGCGGTACTTTCAATCCAACCAATAGAATCGCCATTATGATGAAGGTGATACCAAGAAATATTGGAATCAGTCACTTTTACTTCTCGATTAATTGAAACTTGATGTCCAAAATATTTAGTTGTTTTTTCGACTGGATTTGCTCCTTTTGTTCCAGCTGGAGCTGACCAAATAAAGCAATTATCTTTTGTAGCTACTTCACCAGCAGCTTTGATTGCTTTATCAGATACTCGTTCGCTATAAACTGTATCGTATTTATCTAAATTTGCTTTTTTAATTAGTTCGATTAATTTTGCTGCATACTCTGGATCAGATGAATAACCTGTTTTTCCAAGAGCAATAGCTGCCTTTTCAAAGTCATACTCTTTGATTAGTCCTCCGTATAAATGAGGGTTCCAAGATGGGCCTTTGACAAATAAAAGTGCGTGGTCATTCATTGATTCATACCAACCTGGGTATGCGCGGAAATTAGCATCCGTACCAACCCATACCACTCCGTTGTGTTCTTTCGTTGGTAATTTAATGGAAGATCCATTATAAGAGCCTTTGATTCCAAATAAATTATTGCCATCTTTTGCTAGCATACTCTCTCCCCAATTGGATTCTAGTATAGCTTGCGAAATAGTAATACTTGCTAAAATACCGTGTTCTCTTTGCACTTTTTGAGCATGCGGCGCAATCTCATTAATAAACTTCTCTTGCTTGGAAGTTAAGCCGTCCTCTAGACCAGCAGCTTGGGAGTAGATTGGTAAGGCACATAATGTAATTGTTATTCCAAGACCAATTGTCACCAAATGCTTCTTTGCGAGTTGTAACATAATGATTTATTGCACATCCTTCTTTGATTTATCCTTCTGGCTTTTTAGTGCTTGCCAGAAAACATTGTCTTTTAAACAACCATTTCATTCTATCAAAAGTTTCTTGTAATACACATTACTTTTACATTACGTATGTTACAAAAGATGGGATGTTTTGCTATAAGGCTATTCTGCTATCCTCGCTTTTCTGAAAATAAAAAAGAAAAAGAGCTCAAAAAGGACTTTTTGCCTATAAATAAGACAAGTCATTTTGGCTCTTTTTCGTTATTTTATTACTTTTTCTTGATTAATTCTTTCTTAACCCAACCGATTGGTTCATCCTTTACTGCAATTTGATACCAAGTTCCACTATCTGTTTTTGCTTCTCTAAGAAGTTTTAAATCTTCTCGTTTATAATAGTTAATTTCTTCTACTTTTTGAGCTCCTGTTAGTCCATATGGTCTTGTCCAAATAGCTCCCGATATGTCTTCTTTCACATTACCATAGCCAGTTGATTTTGTATCATAGTAAATTTTATCATCAATTCGATCGTATAATTGTAAATCATAGTTTTCGATGATAGAGATGAGTTTTTCTGCATAGTCTGGGTCTGTTGCATAACCGGCAGTTTGCAATTCTTGTGCAGCTTTTTTATAATTATCTGCCGCCACCACGCCATTATATTTATCTTTATTCCAAGTAGTACCTTTTAAAAATAATTCTGCATGCGCATCTAGTGATTCATTCCAATCTTTATACTTTCTAAAATTAGCTTTAATTTCAATCCATTTACCGTCCACAAATTCTTTTGTCGTCATCGAAACCATAGGCTGTGGTGCCTTTCCTTTGACCCCAAAAAGGTTATTTCCTTTTTCAGCCAAGCCGCTTTGTCCCCAATCCGACTCTAAAATAGCTTGTGCTAAAGTAATACTTGTTAAAATCCCATGTTTTTCTTGAATTTCTTGTGCATGTGGTGAAAGTTTATTTAAAAAGTTCTGCTCTTTGGAATGGAAAGCAGGGTCCGGTTCTGGTGCGGTCATAATTAAGTACTGTTGCCTGACAACCGATGCAATGACTCCTACTAAAATGATAAGAAGTAAAATTCCCGCTATTCCAAGTAGTCTTTTCTGTTTTTTCTTTTTGGATAATTTTCTATATTTCAGATGTCGTCACGCCTTTCTGTCTACGAACCTCTTAATGGTACTAGAATACGTTACTTTTAACACAAATGCAATCCATCTAGGGGTCTATTTTAATGAATTTAAGAAATCTTTAACATTTTTGGATACAGATGGAATTGTTGGTGCATAACCGTTGAAAGCATCACTGACATAAATGTTTCTTTTATTTGTAACATTTGCCATCAATTAGTCATATATTTTAGTATGGTTTTGCAAGTGTACTTTTTTGCAGATGTTTTTTCGAAAAAAATCGTTTTTCTTCTATATATAATAGTGATTTTAGCAAAAAAAGATTACGGAATTTGAGCCGTAATCTTTTTTTGCTTATTAAGATTTCCTTGCAACTAAATTATTTATTTTTCTGGTTAAGTTGAAAAACATCTTTCCATATAATGATACGAGAATAATAAACATAATAAAAATAAATGTAGTGACTCCAAAATAATTATCCATTGGAAAAATAAGCAGTAATTCAAACAATAAAAACAAACTCATAATTACACCAAAAATGGTCCAACGGGTCCGGATTCTTTTGTAGAGTTGGATTAACGAATCTTTATCTGTAAAGATAGCTTCGTTTGTTTTCCCAGGCTCTATAGCTTTACGAAAGTACATCCAATTACCATTTAAAACAGGATAGCAATAAACATTTTCCCAGCCAGCATCTGCAAACAATGTTTTATAAGCTTCCTCATCTCCTTCATTCGCTTTAAAATCAATCGCATAGCTATATATCGCAGGTTCCCCTTGTTCAAAATGATATCTAAAAGATTTATATGCTTTGAAAAACCAACCTTTTTGGGCCATCTCATTTAAATAAGCTGCTTCTTTTTCCATGTTATCAACTGTAAAAAACTTAAAGACTTTTTTCTCCATTGTTAAACCTCCCTCGAATTTCTATACAATTCTTCAATACGTGTTTTTTCTAAAAGCAAAATATCATTGCCTAATTTGGTGATTTGATAGATTTTCCGATTGCTTTCTTCTTGAATAATTTGGATTAATTGGTCTTTGTTCATTTTAGAAAGACTACCATAAATTGTTCCTGGACCAAGTTTAATTCGTTCATTAGTCATCTTTGCTACATTTTCGATAATTGCATAACCATGTCTTGGTTCAACAAGAGATAGTAATATGTAAAAGGCCGTTTCAGTCATTGGTAGATATGTTTTCCTTAATTTATCCTCCATAATTATATCGCACCTCGATGTATTTGATACTCATAATATATCACGGTTCGATATAATTTGCAATAATCTCTTTTGAATTTTGGAAAAACTGTTTTTTCGATGTCGGTTCGTCCTATCTCCTTCTCTTCTCATTTTCAGACAATGCAATCTGTTTCAAAATAATCATTTGTAGCTACTTGGAAACTTTTTTAGCTAAAGTGGTTTTGCCGCTTCCAACAGATCCGATTATTCGAATTTTTATAAAAACACCTCACTTTAAATTAAATACTATCTTTTTACCCTTCTTTTATTTTATAATTATCTCATTGTGATAAAAGGGAGGGAAATTTTTGATTATATTATTTATTGTATCAGGTCTACTCGCGGGGATGGTATTACCCGTTCAAACAGCCATCAATACGAGACTCAGTACATATACGAAATCCCCATTTATAGCTTCATGGGTTTCTTTTATGGTAGGGACGACTGTTTTACTTATCGTTTGCTTATTTACACAAAAATCATGGCCGATATCTTCAGAAATGATTGCCTCAAATCCTTGGTATATTTGGGTTGGTGGCGGAACATTAGGTGTTATTTTTTTAACAGCTAATATTTTACTTTTACCACGGCTTGGCTCCGCACTGCTTGTGATGATTACGGTTTGTGGACAAATGATTATGGCAATTATTATTGATAATTTTGGTTTATTTCAAGTACCAATGCATGAGATTAATATCGAACGTCTACTTGGCGTTATTTTAATGTTCGGTGGCATTTATTTGATGCAACGCTTTTAAAAGGAGGAGAAAACATGACAAAAAGATCATCCAAATCATTATTACTATTTATGGCAATGGGACTTGTTTCTGGACTACTTTCCCCGATTCAAACGTCGATTAATAGCCAACTTCGGCTCACTGTCGGTTCTCCTTTTGTGGCATCATTTATTTCCTTTTTAGTTGGGACGACTTTGCTTACACTGGTTTGCTTAATTGTGGAGCGTCGTTTGACTTTTCAACTGAAAGGTGTCGGTCGAATTCCTTGGTGGGTTTTCACTGGTGGTGCGCTTGGAGTGCTCTTCGTAACTTCTAACATTTTACTTTTACCATTACTCGGCTCAGCAATGACGGTTGTTTTAGCACTTTGTGGACAAATGATTATTGCACTTATTATTGATCATTTTGGCTTTTTCGGAGTTATTCCACATCCAATTAATCGTTACCGAATGATTGGTGTGTTGTTAATGCTCATTGGTGTATTTTTAATTCAACGCTTCTAAAAAAAGGAAAACCTCTCCAGATTTGATGTCTGAAGAGGTTTTTTATTATTTCTTTTTATTGCGGAAAACAAGTTCGGAGTTTTTGTAGAAAATATCTGTTTCACCAGCACGGTAATTAACTACTCTGGCAACAGCAAAAAAATAATCCGATAAACGGTTGACGTATTTTAACACTTCTTCGTTACTTGAAGCGATTTTTAGCATACCAACAATTTCGCGTTCAGCTCTTCTTGTTACGGTTCTAGCCATGTGAAGTAAAGAGGCAGCTTGGGTTCCACCTGGCAGGATGAATTTTTCGATTTCTGGGGGTTCATCGGCGTAGATGTCAATTCGGTCTTCTAGCCACGCAACAGGCTCGCTCGTTAATTTGTAATCACGCTTGCCTTCTTCGGTTGCAAGATCCCCTCCTGCATCAAATAATTGTTGTTGAATTTGTTCAAGTTCGGCTTGAATTTCTGGTTCGTCTCCAAGAGTTGTAATCGTATAACCAATCAACGAGTTGAGTTCATCCAATGTACCATATGCATCAATACGGATATTATCTTTACTTACTTTGCTACCCCCAATAATTCTTGTCATTCCTTTATCGCCGGTTTTTGTGTAGATACGCATATTTTTTCTCCTTTCATGATTTTTTCTAGTTGGTCCATTTGAATATTTGCTTCTAAAAGGGCCGCTAGTTTGTCGTATTCTTGTTCTTTATGTTCTTTCAAATTAATGATTTTATGCGGATAAACGGATTTGTTTTTGCGAGTTAGTAGTTCGCCAAATAAATTCCCTAAGAAAACGTCGTTGTCGAAAATACCATGAATATAGGTACCGATGATATTTTTGTTAGCGGAAATAGCGCCATCTTGATGGATCTCCTGGTTTCCGTTCACCGCTTCAATTTCGCAAAATGGATGAGTACGCTCTCCACGTTTCGTCTCGCCCATGTGGATTTCGTATCCTTCAACGGGTTCACCTGAAAGTGTCACCCCCGTAATTTGGGTAGTGCGTTTTTGATGGAGAAAAATTGTCTCAGTATCTAGTAAGCCAAGTCCAGCTATCTCTAGTTGTTTACTTTCTACTTGATTCGGATCGAGCATTTTTTGACCGAGCATTTGGTAACCGCCACAAATTCCGATTACTTTCCCGTCATTTTCTGCATATTCTTGAATAGCTTTTTTTAGACCGGATTCTTCGAGGAAAGCCATATCTTCTAGTGTATTTTTACTTCCAGGAATAATGACTAAATCCGGGTTCCCAAAATCAGCTATATTTCGAATGTAGCGTACACTGATGTCAGCTTGAATTTCCAGAATATGAAAATCTGTAAAATTAGATATCCGTGGTAAACAGATAATCGCGATGTCAAGTAGCGCACTACTGTCTGGCACGTAATTTTTCCCACTTAGTGAAACACTGTCCTCTTCTTCCAGTTGCAGATTGACATAGGGGATCACACCAATAACAGGGACGCTTGTGAGTTCCTCAATCATATCAATTCCAGGTTGTAAAAGAGCTACATCACCGCGGAATTTATTGATAATAACCCCTTTAATCCGAGAGCGCTCTTCTTCATTTAACAACATTATGGTGCCATAAATCGAAGCAAACACGCCACCTTTATCAATATCAGCAACTAAGACAACTGGCGCATCGACCATTTTTGCCATACCCATATTTACGATATCTCGGTCGTTTAAGTTGATTTCGGCTGGGCTTCCGGCACCTTCTAGTACAATAATATCATTTTCTTCTGCTAAACTCTGGTAAACTGCCTGGATTTTTGGGATAAGTGTTTGTTTGAAATCGTGGTATGTCATAGCATCCATATTAGCTAAAATAGCACCCATAAAAATTACTTGCGACTGCCTGTCATTGGTCGGTTTAAGTAACACGGGGTTCATCCGGACATCTGGAAAAACGCCGGCTGCTTCTGCTTGAAAAACTTGCGCGCGCCCCATTTCATCTCCTGTCGCTGTTATAAAAGAATTGAGGGACATATTTTGTGATTTGAATGGAACGACTCGCTTACCTTTATTTTTGAACAGGCGGCATAGACCTGCTACCAGTATGCTTTTCCCAGCATCAGAAGCGGTACCTTGAATCATTATTTGCTTTACCATTAATTAGTCCCCTTCCCCGTGTGCGTAAAAAAATCGGCTTCTTTTTTGAACAGTGGATAGCCAGCTTGTTGGTGTAATTTAATGAGCCAAGGCTGTACTAATCCCGCTTGTTCGACATTACTTTTCTCTAAGAAAACACTGCTTGTTTCCCCGTCTGTCAGGACTCTCCCATCTTTTAACATATACACATAATCACAAATTTCATAAATTAAATCGATATCATGACTGGAAATAAATATTTTTTTTCCTTGGCTTGCAAGTCGTTCGATGATTTCCATCATGATTTTTTTACCGATTGGATCAAGTCCAGCAGTTGGTTCATCTAAAAGTAACCAATCTGTATCAAGAACAAGGGCACCGGCAATTGCGACACGTTTTTTTTGACCATAGCTTAAATATTGGACTGGCTTATGTTGAAATTCCTTTGCCCCAACAATATCTAACACTTTGGTCACTCGCGCCTCTAGTTCATTTTCACTAACACCTAGGTTTCTAAGCGCAAAGGCCACATCATCACGCACATTGGAATAAAAAATTTGCTGGTCGGGATCTTGGAAAACAATGCTCACTTTTTTTCGTAAAGCAAATAATGCTTTTTTCGTATACGAAAGTGGTTTTCCTTCAAAATAAACGGTTCCATCGCTCGGCTTGTTAATACCAAGTAATTGCATAAAAAGCGTCGATTTACCGGAGCCATTGGCACCAATAAGGCCAATAATATTGCCCTTTTCTAAATCAATTGAAACATCCGTTAAGGCTTGTTTGCCATCTTCGTATTGGAATGAAATATGTTCTGTTTTAAGCAAATTGGCTTCCTCCTAGATATGAAATTCTCCTTGATATAGCTTCACATCAAGTGTTATAACCATTTCATTATATCTTTTCATGACGCGATTGAACAAAGTATTTACGAGCATTCCAAATGAACGATAGCTATTTTTTATTCCATAGTAACCAAAACGAAGGCTCTGCGCTTTTCGTATCGCCGCCGCTTCTTCTAAGAAAATAAAGATAAACCGATAAATTAAAATTGTTAGTTCAATCAGCACTTTTGGAATTAAAATTCGCTTCATCAGCTTTGTTAATTGTATCACGGGAACAGTCAGGACAAAAAAGTAGGTTGCCGCTAAGCAAGCGATACTTCGGAAAAAGACTTGTGTGGCCGTCGTAATAGTCACGTCCGACACACCGAAATACAAACTCCCGATAGAAATCGAAGCAAGAAAACTACTTGGATCTTTAGAAATCGAAATAAGAATCGAAAGTAAACTAAAAAGTAGAAATGAAAATGGTAAAAGGAGCCATTTCAAATATTGTTTAAAGCGGATTTTAACAACATAAAGCGTCAGTGGCACCATACATAAAAATAGTATCGCTTGTACGCGCACGGGACCAGTTAAAGCAAGTATTAGAATTACGACATAAAATAATGCTTTTGCTGATGGCGAAAAAGCTATCCACCGGTTTTGATAAGCATATTTATCAATGGTTAACATCGGTCTCCGCTTTCCGCTTGCCACGACTTACACCAATGACATACGCGATAATTCCTGTTCCAATACACCCTTGAAGTGTAAATAATAAACTTTCAATTTCGCCACTTTTTGGTTCATAAAGAGGTTCGAACCACGGTTCATAGTTTGGATCGATTTTGGTAATTTCTGCTTCGGCTTCCCCGTCCGAACCGCCGTATTCCCCAGTTTTATTGAAGAAGAACGGACTCACCATTAACAAAACAACTAATAGAATTAAAATGACATTGATATTTATTTTTTTCATCGTAATTGTGCCACCTTTTCTGGTAAATTTTTGCTAATAAGATTATACATGACTACCGTTAGTAATCCTTCTGCAATCGCGATTGGAACTTGTGTCACACAGAAAATCGCCATGAATTTTAGAATGGAAGCCATCATACCTGATGCTGGATCTGGGAAAACAACTCCGAGCTGAACGCTGGTGGTTAAGTAGGTTGCTAGGTCAGCTGTCATCGCACACAAGAAAATCGATACACTTTTATTACAGTTTAATTTACGAGCAAGTTTGTATACGACAAAACCAACCATTGGACCGATAACCGCCATCGACATTGCGTTCGCACCAAGTGTTGTAATACCACCGTGCGCAAGTAGTAGCGCTTGGAAAAGCAAGACAATCACACCAAGAACACTAACAACGAGTGGACCGAACATAACTGTTGCAAGGCCAACACCAGTCGGATGCGAACAAGATCCTGTAACGGACGGGATTTTAAGTGCAGAAAGAACGAAGATAAAGGCCGCACATAATGCTAAAAGTAATTTATTATTTTTATCTAGAGCGATTAAATTGCGAATTCGTATTAAACCAAGCACTAGGAAAGGAATAAATACGATTAACCAAAAGACAGCCCATTTAACTGGTAAAAATCCCTCCATAATATGCATTGCGTGTGCGGATTCTGGGTTTGTTAAAGTGAAATAAATAACACCGATTAAAACAAATGGTAGAAACTTCCATAATTTTTTCATTTATATTGCTCCCTTCTTTTTTTCACGATAATCGTGGTAAAGTATGACATTTTTTCGTCTGGATTTATCTCGCTCATGCCGTAAATGATTTTTTCAGTCGCCATGGCAACATCGCTTACTACAACAGCTGCATCAAGTAAATTCAGTTTTTTTAGTAAAGTCGTAAGAAGGGGTAAATTACTTGCTGCTTTCATTAAGACCACTGTGTCAAATAATGTGAGTGCTTGTTCGATTTTTTCAGCACCTGCTGTTACAGGAATGACAGCAAAACTTTCCTCGTCCATTACGAGTGGTAATTCAATCTTAGAAGCAATGTTTGAAAATGATGAAATTCCTGCGAGTGTCGCTGTTTCAATGTCATCTTTCAATAATTCTAGTAAATAGCTATAAGTACTGTAAATCATCGGATCACCAAGTGTAATGAAACCAACGTCATGCCCGTTTTGAACATCTGCTTTGATTTCTTCGGCGATTTCTTTCCATGCAAGCATTTTTTCTTCTTTGTTGTAACTCATGGGAAAATGGCGTTCTTTGATGATTAACGTATCTTTTAAATAAGGAATGACGATTTTCTTAGCTAAACTTTCGCCCCCTTTTTTGGGTTGTGGTGTGTAGAGAATTGCTAAATTCCCGAGTCTTTCTGCGGCTTCCATCGTGACTAATTTGCTGTCTCCGGGGCCTGTACCAATGCCGTAAAATTTAGCCACGAGCTTTCACCCTTTCTATTGCCATGAAAATATGATCGATAAATTGGGCTTGGATAAGTGGATTTTCGCCTAGACCTTGCAAATGACATTCGGTTTGAATGCCGGCTTGTTCCAGTGTACTTTTCCAAGAATCTTCGTCATCCGAAGCCATATCGTTTGTAGCGTGATCTCCTGCTACAAGCATAAATGGCATTAGGTGCGCTTTTTTAATATCCGCTTGTTGTAAACGTTCAATTACTTGGTCAAGAGCAGGATAACTTTCTACAGCACAAAGATAAATTGGTTCGTTTAACAGCATATGGTCAAGGCAAGCATAAGAACTGAAAGCATGGTGTTTTGAGCCATGTCCCATGAGAATTAGCGCTTCTTGCTCTTTTAGAGGTGGCATTTGGTGGCGAATCGCTTCAATCGCTTTTTCGTAATCTTCCATCGAATCAAGTAGCGGTTGGCTGACAATAATGGAATCGAAATCTGGCTTGAATTTTTCCACCTGCGCAGTGATCTTTTCAAATTCGCCACCACTAATAATATGTAGTGACTGAATAATGACTTCTTTGTAGCCTAATTCTTTTAGTTGGTTTAGTGCTTGACTTGGCGTATTGATATGCATATTGTCACGGGTTTTAAGTTTTTTAATAATTTTATTCGATGTAAATGCTCGAAATACAGTATAATCTGGGAATTCTTGGGCCACTCTTTTTTCACAGGCTTCAATCGTTTTTTCTCTTGTTTCTGGATAACTAGTGCCAAAACTAACGACTAAAATCGCTTTTTTCATTGTGGTACTCCTTCTAATTTTGTTTTTTGGATTAGTTCAATTAAACTCTCTGGTGTCGCGTTTTCGGCTTCTTCAAATTCATTAATGCCAAATGACTGCAAGGTTGCGCTCGTGAATTTTCCAATCGAAAGGATTGTTTTCGTTTGTAAAATCGCTTTTTCTTCGGTTGTTAGAACATCAAGTAGGTTTTGGACGGAACGAGAACTGGAAAAACATACTTGTTCAAAGCTTTCGAGGTCAAATGGTCGTTCTGTCACAGGACGCATATCATATAATGGCATCATTTCCAACTTTTCCACTTCCGCTAAAATCGCGCTAACCTCAGCCGT
Source organism: Listeria farberi (assembly GCF_014229295.1). Classification (NCBI taxonomy): domain Bacteria; kingdom Bacillati; phylum Bacillota; class Bacilli; order Caryophanales; family Listeriaceae; genus Listeria; species Listeria farberi. Next base: position 964,134 of record NZ_JAARZL010000001.1, on the reverse strand, counting down.
ATCAACTATGCTTCCGATAATTAAGTTGCTCGCATTTTTCTGTAACCGTGGTAAATGCTCCAAAATTAATTCTGTGCTCCGTCTTTTAATGAAACTATCTGGAATAATGCCTTTTTCGCTAAAAGCTTCTTTCGTTTGTTTGCCAATAGCAGTAAGATGGGTATTTTTTAGAGAACGAATATCTAAATCGAGCTGGGCTAAATAATCAAAAAATCGTTCTACCGCTTCTTTGGATGTGAAAAGAAGTTCGCTTACTTCGCTTAGTTCTTCATTTGTTTTCGTTGGCACAACATCTAATACTTGAATATTGGGGTACATTGTTACTTCTCCGCCTAAATCGCGAATTTGTTCCGCGAGCATACTTTTTCCAGCTCGTGCTCTTGGAAGTAATACTTTTGTATGGAAAAGTGGCATTTCTTCAAAAAAGTTAAGCCGAGGTCGTAAGCTCACCACATCGCCAACGACAATAAGTGCCGGCGAAGAAATACCAGACTCCGCTACTTTTTGTTCAATGTTTTGTAAGTTTCCGGTAACTGTTAATTGTTTACCGCGAGATGCCCATTGTACAATCGCAACACCCGTTTCGGCTTTTCGACCATTTTCTAGTAAGTTCGCACAAATATTAGGCAAATTAGTCATCCCCATTAAGAAAACGAGCGTACCTTCCAGTCTAGCAAGTGCTTCCCAATCTAGTGGATCGCGTCCTTTTTTCAAATGTCCGGTAATCACGTGAAAACTCGAAGCAAAATCACGATGTGTTACTGGAATTCCAGCATAGGCAAGCCCACCAATCGCGGATGTGATTCCAGGAATAACTTCAAATGGAATTCCTGCTTTATGAAGTGTTTCTCCTTCTTCACCACCTCGGCCAAATACATAAGGGTCTCCTGCTTTTAGACGAACAACCAGCTCATTTGTCGCAGCCTCTCTAACAAGAATTTGTTCGATTTCCTCTTGGGGAATTGGATGATGAAGTGGTTCTTTTCCGACATAAATTAGTTTACAACTTGCTTTTCGTTCTTGGAGCATCGCTGGTTCGACGAGACGATCGTATACAATGACATCTGCCTTTTGGAGCGCTGCTAAGCCTTTCACTGTCAGTAGTTGCGCATCTCCAGGACCTGCACCAATTAACATAACTTTTCCCATTAGTAGACCTCCAATTGACTTAAAATTTCTGGTAGTTCGGTTAAATGATTTATTTCGATTGGATAATTTAATTTTTTGCGGCGAATCACAATAACCGGAATATTTAACTCCTCAGCAGCTGTTAGTTTTTCTTGAAAACCACCTTGTTTTCCGCTTTCTTTGGTAATTACAACATCTGCCCTGGTCATTTCTAATTGTGTTCGGTTTGCTTCTTTGGTGAATGGTCCTTTCATTCCGATGATTTGATCGGCGAGGAGACCAAGTTTTTCTGCGGAACGAATCACATCAGACACTGGTAGTATACGAGCGATAATATGTCGATTTTTTAAACCGGCTACGAACTCCGGTAAATTTTTGCTTCCTGTTGCAAGAAAAATTCGCTGACCAAGTTTCATCGCAACGGTGCAGGCTTCTGCGATATCTGCGACCAAGTATGTATTATCTGTTTGTTCGCTTGTGCGTTCAAAGCGAATATAAGGAATAGCTGCTTCCTTACACGCCTCCATCGCTGTTTCAGAAACGATGGTCGCAAATGGGTGAGTCGCATCAATAACAAGATGAACATTTTCAGCGTGCCATTTTAAGCGCATTTCTTCTTTCGATAATCTGCCACAAAACACATTTTTGGCATGCTGTTTTGCTAAAGTTTCTCCGTAATCCGTTGCGACAGAGAGAATAAAGGTTTGCTTCGTTTCCGTTAGCCAGTCGCTAATGACCAAGCTATCCGAAGTTCCTCCAAGTACAAAAATCATAGGGAGTAACCTCGTGGGGTAATCATTTTACCGTTTTTTACATATGTTTCTTTGTTTCCTACAATGACCATCGTTGTCATATCTACTAATTCATAATCGATTTCGCGCATTGTTGTAATGATTTTCCGCTCTTCTTTTCGACCGACATCTTTAACAATACCAACAACTGTGTCCCCTGATTTATACTCCATCATCTTTTGAAAAGCGTTTGCCAAATGATTGGCGCGTCCTTTACTTCTCGGGTTGTAAAAACAGACCACAAAATCAGCCATCGCAGCATGTGTTAAACGCTTTTCGATTACTTCCCACGGTGTCATTAAATCACTTAAGCTAATATGGCAAAAATCGTGCATAATTGGCGCCCCGAGAACGGCTGCTGCGCCTATACTAGCTGTAATTCCCGGGATTACTTTGACTTCTAGCTCTGGTTTGCTTTTTTCGGCTAGTTCTAAAACCAGTCCAGCCATCCCGTATATACCAGCATCTCCGCTTGAAACAACGGCTACTTTTTTTCCTGTTAAAGCAATATCGACAGCCTTCTGGCAACGATCGATTTCACGGCGCATTCCCGTTTTCACTACTTCTTTATCTTTAATTAATTCTTTGATTAGTTTGATATATGTTACATAGCCGACGATTACATCTGCGTCCGCTATTGCTTCTAGTGCTTCACCAGTCATCAATCGTTTATCTCCTGGGCCAATTCCGATTACATAAATCATTTTGCCACCTCATTATTTTTAATTATTTTTCCTGCTGCGAATGTCACGCCATTTTCGGCAAATCGTTTCGTAATGACGTTTCCATTACTACCAATATCTGCTGATGATAAAGCGACATTTCCAACTTTTACGGTTTTTAGAACAAATTCTGACGTTGGATATTTTTCAGCTACCGTTTGTAATTCTTCTGCAGAATGAACAATAAAATGAATGTTCCACTTTTTCGCTAATTGCAGGATGGCCGGTTCTTCTGCTTTCAATATAATGCTATGGATCTCACGAAATGCGCGCGGATGTATGTTTTCTTGTTCACAAAAATGGGTAAAAACTTCCTCCATTGTTTCCGCTGAAACGCCTTTTTTGCATCCAATACCAAGCACGAATTTCCTTGGTACAAGCTGAATTCTTTCCATTTTTGTATCTGGTAAATTGTATTTGGTCGAGATGAAAATTTGTGGACTAATTTCTTTGTTTGTAAAACCTCGTGAATCTACTTCAAATGGCTCATCTACGTGCAAACTAACTTCTTTTCCTGCGGCGAGCAAGCCATTAATGCGTTTAGTTGTCGCTTTAAAATTTGGTAAATATCCGTCGATTTCTTTGGCGATATTATCAATTGCCGCAACATTTGCACGATCAGTAGCGGTTGTAATTACTGCGGCACCACCAGTTATTGCGGCGATTTGCTCTGTTAACTCATTTGCTCCACCAACATGTCCTGAGAGTAAGCTGATAATAAATTGTCCATATTCATCCATTACAATTACCGCCGGATCTGATAGTTTATCTTGAATGACTGGAGCAAGCGTCCGCACTGCAATACCTGTTGCCATAATACAAATTAATGCCTGATACGTCGTGAACATTTCTCGCATTGCTGTGCCGAAATTCGGCGTTAAAACAGCAGTCTGTTCATTCTGGTGCTTTTCTGGGACAAAGACCGTTCCTGGTACTGTTTTTGTTAATGAAATTGCTAACTCGCGTCCTCGTTCGGTAACTGCGATGATGGCAATTTTATCTGTATTCATGTTTGAAATCCTTATCATATAGTTTAGAATAATAAAATTCTTCGCCGAGAAAATCACCAACCATTATTAGGGCCGTTTTAGTAATTCCTGCTTCTGTCACTTTTCCAGCAATATCTTGAAGCGTGCCAGTTACTTTTTTCTCTTCTGCCCAAGTTGCTTTATAAATAACAGCTGCTGGGGTTTCAGGTTTATAGCCACCTTTGATAAGTTCTGAGACTACTTTTCTGATACCTTGAACAGATAAGAAGATAACCATGGACGTTTGATGCGCTGCGTAAGATCTGAGTGACTCACGTGATGGTACCGGCGTTCTTCCAGCCATTCGAGTAATAATCACACTCTGACTAACTTCGGGAACCGTATATTCAACGCCAAAACTGCTAGCCGCGCCAAGAAATGAACTTACACCTGGTGTACACGTAAATGGAATCGAACGTTTTTTCATTTCCTCCACTTGTTCACGAATCGAACCATAAATAGAAAAGTCTCCTGTTTGCAGACGAACTACTTCTTTACCAGCAGTCACACCAGCTTCCATACAGTCAATAATCTCTATTAAATTCATGCTTGCACTATTATGGATTTCGCAGTCTGGTTTACAGTATTCTAGCAACTCCGGATTTACGAGAGACCCTGCATAAATAACGACATCCGCTTCTTTTAATAATTGATATCCTTTTAATGTAATTAACTCTTTATCTCCTGGTCCTGCTCCGACGAAATGTACTTCTGCCATTTTCTTCACTCCTCTAGTTTTTTACAGCCGATAATGACGGTTGGATTTTGTGGTTCAAAATAATGACCTGCCCCAAGTTTATGCCAACTCGAAACTTGAATTTGTTTCATTGTTAATTCGCTCACTGGTGATTTTTCTAAATGGTTCATTGCTTGTAAGGCATTTTCTAATAAAATAAAATTAAGTACCAAGCGACCGTCTAGTTTCAAATGGACTAACGACCAGTCGATAATATCGGTTAAATTCCCACCACTACCACCAATAAAAATAGCATCAAATTTCTCTTCCTGAGGTAATTCGAATGGTGCATATGCTTCGATGACTGCTACATTTTCTACGCCGAATTTGGCTTGGTTTTGTTTAATTAAGTCCACCGCTTCTTTATTTCGTTCAATTGCAGTAACTTTGATGTGTGGAAAATTATAAGCTACTTGAAGCCCAACGCTTCCAGTTCCAGCGCCCACATCTAGCAGTTTTTTACTGGTATTATCTAATCCGAGTAAATCAATACTTATAGCTCTCACTTCGCTTTTTGTCATCGGAACTTTTCCGCGAATAAATACGTCATCTTTCATCAACAATCACCACAACATTCATATCGTATTTTTTTTCAACTTTCTCTGGTCTTAGCTTATGAATTCGTTCTTCTGTTGAGCTTAAATTTTCACCTATAAACATGATTTTTTTAAGATTTCGTTTTGAGATTTCAGTAGCTATTTCGTATGGTCCAATAATGGAATCTGTTACCATTGCGACTTTTTCATGTTTGAGCAGAAAATCGAAATCTGGTATTTTACCATGGCTGCTCGTTATAAAACAATCATTCATCGGCAGTTTGATTTGGTGAAACATCATCTGGATTGCACTGATTCCCGGAATAATATGAATATCTTCTGAAAAATTTGTCATCGCCCAGTTGCCAATCCCGTAGAGCAGTGGATCACCTGATGCTAAAATCACAACATTTTTATTTTGATGAGGAATATTTTTTAAATCTGCTAATTTTTTCGGTAACAATAGGCACGTTGCAGTTGTTAATTCCGCTATTTCTTGTAATTGTCTTTTCGATCCATACACTGAATTTGCTGAAGATAAAGCTTCTCTTGCTGCGTTTATTAGCAAGTTCGTATCTCCTGGTCCGATTCCAACCACTGTAATCATCGCCATTCCTCCCGCAATACTTCTATATCTTTCGTTGCAGCAAGTAAGCCTCGTTCAGTTGAAAATGTAACGACATCAATTTCCACACTTGGCTTAGTGAATTTCAAGAAGCGTTCTGATCTTGCTTTGATTTTTTGTGCGATTACCTCATAAACTTGAGTAAAACCAGCAGCTTCAATTAATTCGCCTGCAGCCTCTGTCGTATTGCACTTCTCTACTTCTTGTAAAAGTGATAATGGTGCGCCGAGTAAAGCCAAGTTAGCAACCAAGATTTCTGCTCGCGCATCCGCATCTTTGCTATAGGTCGTAAAAATACCAGCTGAAACCTTCACTAATTTGCCAAAATGCCCAACCATCAATACTTTCTTAAATGCGAGTCGTTGGGTTTCTTTCAACATGTAGCCAACGAAATTACTCATTGAAACGATGTTATCACTCGCAAAACCAAGCGTATTTTGAACAAAATCATCTCCGTAATTGCCGGGAACAAGAATAATTTGGTCAAGTCCTTGGTTCCGTTTCATTTCGAGCTCCATTGATAATGATTTTTTCCATCCTTCATCCGACATCGGCGTGACAATTCCTGTCGTTCCTAAAATGGAAATCCCGCCGATAATACCGAGGTTGCTATTCATTGTTCGTTTCGCGCGTTCTTCCCCTTCAGGAGCATATACTAAAATGGTTGCGCCACGATTTTTGCCAAGTGATTCGCGCACTGTAGCTAGAATGTTTTTCCTTGGAGCCGGATTAATTGCTGCTTCACCCACTTCAACCGAAATACCCTTTTGTGTTGCGCGACCAATTCCAACGCCGCCATCTAAAGTAACTTCCGGACTATCTGTTAATTCGACATCAACAAAAATCCACATGCCATGTGTCGCATCAATATCATCGCCGCCATCTTTTTGAACAGCTGCAGTTGCTTTTTTTTCTGAAAACTGTTGAAACGCAACGGGGATTTCAAGAATAGTTCCACCTGTTGTTGTGACTTTAACCGCGCTTACTTCTTCTTGGTTTTCTATCATTTCGACACACGCTTTAGCCGCGGCAGCTGCACACGTTCCAGTTGTATAGCCTTTACGATATTTTTTGCCATTATAATAAATAAAATCTTCCACTGCTCGTCGCCTTCTTTACATCGTAATCAAGATTGCATTAATGATTGCCGCGGCAAGGTTACTACCGCCTTTTCTGCCACGAGCGACAATTGCTGGAATGTCGGTTTCAAGAATTTCTTCTTTGCATTCAGCTGCCCCGACAAACCCGACAGGCACTGCAACGACCGCATCTGCTTGTAATTGTCCACTTTCTGTCATTTCGATAATTTTATAAACCGCTGTTGGCGCGTTCCCTAGGACAAATATTTTCGGCCCATCTTTTAAAGAAGCAAGTTTAATCCCGGCCATTGAGCGCGTAATGCCATGTTGTTTGGCAATTTCCATTGTTTCAGGATCACTCACATAACAGTGATAACTACAGCCAAGTTCATCTAAAAGACGTTTATTAATACCACTAAGCGCCATATTAGTATCTGTAAAAATGGTTCCTTTATTTTGAAGAACATGAATAATTTTTTTAATAACGTCTTGTTGAAAAACGAGGCTATCCAAGTAATCAAAATCTGCTGTTGTATGTATCGCACGTTTGATAATGGCTTCCTCAAGTTTGTTTTGAAATGTATAATCTGGTCGGATATCGTCAATAATTTGTTGAATGATTTCAAAACTTTTCTCTTCAATTTTGGCTGGATTTTTAATGTAGTTCATTGTGCCACTCCTTTAAAATAGTATTAAATGTATACTGATAAAAATTAGAAAAGCAATAATGGAAGCTGTGTATAATAAGTGAATTGTTTGACTGATTTCTTTTTCTGTAACTGCTTTTGTTCCACTGCCGATAATTGGTTTAACTACTGTCTCGCCGAAGTACTCATGGGTGCCACCAAGTGTTATCCCAAGTGCTCCTGCTACCGCGCCTTCAGGATATGCGCAATTGGGGCTCGTATGATTTTTCCGGTCACGAAGCCCTATCCGCCATGCAGCGCGTCCATCATACTTCAAAATAAAACTCGCAATCACAAGGAAAAACCAAGATAGCCTTGCTGGAATGAAATTGGCCAAATCGTCCATTTTTGCAGAAACAAAACCAATGGCGCGATATTTTTCATTTTTATAACCGACCATCGAATCAAGTGTGTTCACGGCTTTATACATTAGGGCTAGTACAGGACCTCCTATGAATAAATAAAATAATGGTGCTACAACGCCGTCTGCTGTGTTTTCCGCCACGGTTTCAATGGTGGCTTTACTGATTTGTTCTGCCGTGAGCTTGTCTGTATCACGACCAACAATCATCCCAACTTGTACTCTAGCCGCTTCTAAATCTCCATCCGCGAGTTTTCGCTGAATTTTCCGAGCCTCCTGCGCAAGACAAGTCATCGCAAGTGTCGTATATCCTAAATAAATAAACACCGCCGCATAAAGCCAAAAAGCAATTTTTGCACTAATATAAAGGAGGAGCCACGAAACAATCCCTGTCATTCCAACTGTAAGAATGAATAATAGCCCTCCAGCAAAATACAGTGATTTACCATGAAAAATTTCCCGCAAAACGTTCGTTAATAATTGAATAAGATTACCAATTGCTTTGATAGGATGAGGCCAGCTGTAAGGATCGCCTAGTAAGAAATCTAAAATAAACGATATGGTATAAAAGAGTACGATCATCTCTTTACAGCTCCAAACATCTGCATTAAAATGGCCGGATTTTGGTAGAAATGGATATGGAGATAACTGGCAAAAGTATTGCCTTTTTGATAACCCCCACGCCACTCTTTGACTATTTCACCGTCACGTTTTTTTGAAAGTTTCATACAAGCTTTTTCAGTCGTTTCAAAAACAGAATGATGGAATTCGTGACCGCGAATAGCTGTCCCTTTTTTGCCAAGTAGTGTATCTTCTAAAGGTTCCGCGATACAATAGCCAAACTTCCGAAGCCGCGCTGTCATTTTGCTAACCCCATCAAAAACCCCCACCATTTCATAGGATTCATCTTCCACTTCTAAGCTCGAACCAAGATACATCAATCCGCCACACTCGGCATAGATAGGCTTGCCTTTTTCATGCGCCGCCAAAATCGATTCGCGCATTGCCTTATTCTTCGCGAGCCGCTCCGCAAAAACTTCTGGAAAGCCTCCACCAATATAGATAAGATCAGCTTCTGGAACTTCGCTTTCCGCTAGCGGACTGAACGGAATCAGCACGGCTCCTGTTGAACGAATTAAATCCAAGTTATCCTGATAGTAAAAATGAAATGCCTCATCAAGCGCATAAGCAACTCGCAGACCCGAAAAATCCGGCAATTTTATCTTAGCTGGAGGTATCATTAAATTTGCACTAGACTTACTAATCTCTAAAAGCCTATCTAAATCAACATGTTTCGTAATCAAATCTCCAAGTAATTCCCATTTTGTTTCTAACTCCGTCATTTCTTCTTGCGGCACTAACCCAAGATGTCGTTCTGGAAGTGCCACTGCCGCATTTTTCGGCAAATACCCTAAAACAGGCACATCCGTATAACGCTCAATCGCGCCTTTAATTAATGAAAAATGGTTTTCTGAAGCAACGCGATTAATAATCACACCAGCAATTGCTAGCTCAGGATCAAAACGATTGAAACCATCGACAATTGCCGCAGCAGAAGTCGAAATCGCTTTGCCATCCACGACTAAAATGACGGGTGTTTTCGTACATTTGGCAATAAAAGATGTACTCGCATTATCACGGTCAATGCCAAGTCCATCGAATAGCCCCATCACACCTTCAATGACGGAAATATCAGCAGACTCTCCGTGTTTTTGAAAAAGAGTAGCAAGCATCGTATCATCATCTATCAGAAAGCTATCTAAATTAATGGAAGCTACCCCAGTTATCGCTTGATGGTAGTTCGTATCAATATAATCTGGTCCTACTTTGAATGGTTGAATTCGCAGACCTCTTTTTTTAAGCGCGTGCATAACTCCAAGTGTGATCGTTGTTTTACCGGTGCCACTTGATGCAGCTGCAATCAAAATTTTGTTCATCTTTTTTCACCTTTCACTTTAGCCATAAAAAAAGACGCCAAACAGAACATTGGCGTCTTTTTGAGATTTACGCAAATAAGCTATTTCCTTGTAGCACAAAGAAACTTCCCCATCGTGAAAATCTACTTAATCAAGACAACTCGCTCCCTTAGAAGTTGTTTTTGGATATTGAATATAAAAGCGGTCTCCTGACTTAACATCATCCTACTCACCAGTCTTCCCGGAATTTCTTCCAGTGACATATATTTGGCTTTCGTCCGTATTACAGTAGCTAGGGCCTGTAGAGGATTTTCACCTCTTTCCCGGATTAATATATTCACCTATTTAGTTGTTTAGTACCCGGCAATTCGTCTTTTCCAGCGTTCTGGCAATACTTGGTAAACGACTTCTGCGACAAAAATGTTACAAACCGAACCAATAGCAAGCACTGGGAATAAAACAAACACCGCTTGATGCATTAATGGATAAAGTGCAAGTAATGATAATGGACAATTAAAAACAAAAGCAACAATACTAGATACACTAATCGCAACTAGTTGATTTTTTTCAGCTAGTTTTTGGCGCGTAAATCCGTAAGCTATCATCGTTACGCCCATCATTCCAGCAACAATCAAATGAATCGGTAGTGTCAGCGGAAATCCCGCAAGTAATGCTGATGTTAAATGACCGAAAATCCCAAGCACTGCGCCGTACATCGGACCAAGCAACAATGTTCCAATAAAAGCTGGAGCTGCGTCAAATGCGACAGAACCCATTAATTTTATGTTCGCGCCAATTACACACATTGCAATCAACATCGCACATAATACTAATTTTTGAATTTTCAATTGAAAAGATCACCCTCTCATGAAAGCGTTATTTCCATTTCATTATATCCCTGTTAAACCACTGGTACAAGCTCACTCAGCCTACTAAAAGCAAAATAGTGCAAGGTTTTAAAATCTGTTTTTTTCTGTTTTATATAGCAAAAATAGCCACCAGTGTGAACTATTTCTCAATTTCTATTTTTGAGACTTAAAAAATGACAATATTTTGTTATAAAAAAGAATTTATTGTTCTATTTAAAATGCAGGATTAAACGTTATTTAAAGCGATTTTATGGTATAATTAGTGCAAGTAGAAAAGGAGGAGGAATTGCATTTGGAAAAAGAAAAAGTAATCAATATTCAACCACTTATGACGAATCAAGTTGAAAATCAATTTACACAACAAATTCAGGAAGACTTTCATAAAAAAAATCCAGATCACTCCGCCCTACTTCATTCACTTGAAACAGTTGAAGTGCTAGATGTTCTAAGCGATTATTACTCTGCACATGAAAAACAAAAACAACCTAAAAAAGAAACTACGAGTGCCAACAAAACTGGCGGAGAGCATAAAGAAATCAAGCAAGCTATTCGTTACATTAAAAAAAATATTCATCGCTCCATCACGTTAGAAGAAGTTGCTAATTACGTCTATTTAAGCCCGTTTTATTTAAGTAAATTATTTAAAAACGAATTAAATATTAATTTTATTAATTACGTCAACGAACAAAAAATGCTCTATGCAAAGGAACAACTAGAAAAAAGCGACTGGGCGGTCCATACAATTGCTAAAAATTTAGGTTTTTCAAGAGCAAGCTATTTTTGTAAAGTTTTTAAAAAAGAATTTGATATGACACCAAAAGAATACCGCGACTCCTTAAAATAAAAAACGATTTCAGCCGTTAAAGCCGAAATCGTTTTTTGTTATTATTATGACTGCCAATCAGCCGGATAAGTAACATAAATAAATCTTGCTTCCCCAGTTACGGAAAACTTGATTTGGCTACCTTTAGGAATGAAAATAATTTCTCCTGGTCCTGCTGAAACGGTTCTGCCATCTATGACAACATCTAGTCTACCTTCAATAACATAGTCTACTTCATCATAATCCAAGAACCAATCGAAAGTTGTATTTTTCATTTCCATTAGACCAAAACCTAGACGTTTACTTTCTTCTAGTGTTACTAAGTCTTTTGTATAAACAACATCGCTAGGATTTCCTGTATCTAATCGATCTTCCTCTGAAACTTTTACTACAGGCAGTTTCACCGATAAAATACCACTTGGATCAACGTGTTTGGAACTTTGACCCATTTTTTCTAAGACAACTTGTTTTACTAGCTGCTCAATTAATTCTTTACTAATATCAGCCATTATCTTTCACCGCCGTTTGTTCTTTTGCTTTATTTTTCTTCATCATTCGGTTAGCCATATAGATACCGACAGCTACGGCAGTTACTCCTCCGACAAGTTTTCCGACAATCATCGGGAAAATCATATCTTGAGCAACCCCAGCTGTGAAACCTAGATGATCCCCTAAAACAAAGGCCGCAGATACGGCAAAAGCAACGTTAATAATTTTACCGCGCTCATCCATATCTTTTAGCATTTGGAACATTGGGATACTATTTGCAAGTGTAGCAACCATACCAGCCGCTGCAACTTCATTCATACCAAGTAATTTACCCATTTTCATAAGTGGTTTGTTGAACACTTTCGTAATAACAAAAACTAAACAGAAAGCTCCTGCTAGAACTAATGCAATACCACCAACGATTTCGATACCTTCGCCAATTGGTGCAATTCCTGGAATAATAGTTAATCCAGTAAGTTGTTGAATAGCTCCAGCCACAAGTCCGATAGTAGCAACAATTACTACCCCTTTTCCGAAAATCGTAAAGCCTTTAATCATGCCTTCTGGTTTGAACCAAAGACCTAACATAATAAGTACAGCTACAAGAAGAATTGGTACTAAGTTTTTGAAAATCATGATTGGTGAAAATCCAGCTACAAGCCCACCGATTAAACAACCGATTGGAATCGTAATAATACCAGATAGTACACCAGTCGCTAGGTATTTATGGTCTTCTTTTTTAATAATTCCAAGTGCTACTGGAATCGTGAAAACAATGGTTGGTCCCATCATAGAGCCTAAAATAGCTCCTGCAAAAAGACCAGCGTCCGGCGTTAGCGCAAGTTCTTGAGCTAGCGCAAAACCACCCATATCATTCGCAAGTAACGTTGTAGCAAACATTGCTGGGTCAGCCCCAAGCGCTGTATAAATTGGTACAACGATCGGGCTTAAAATTTTCGCTAAAACTGGCGCTAAGGTAATAATCCCGACCATTGCTAGCGTTAGCGATCCCATTGCCATAATACCTTCTTCAAATTGTGCTCCTAAGCCAAATTTGTTGCCGATAATTTTGTCAATGGCTCCTAGAATCATAAAGATTACCATTAAATAAATAATAATTTCATTAATGCTCAAAAGTGTTCCTCCATTCTATAGATAGCGTTTTAAAAGTTCATCAGGAGAAGGAATGACCGTATGATGTATCACCTTTTTTGGTTCGGCAGTTTCAATTAGAATCCGCATCCCTTCTTGAATAGCACTAACTTCCCCTGTAAAAACAGCCACAAATTTCCCACCAATCGAAGCACCAAGCGTCATGCGTTTTAAATGAATTGCTGATTTTTTTAGCGCTTCATTGACTGCATTTAGCCCAGCACCCAATTGACTGATTTCGATAATTCCTACTGCATCAACATCGACTTTAGGGTGTTTATTGTTTAGAAAAGCAAGTAATTCTTCGTGCGCCATATGCAAAATATAAGAAGAAACATGAAATTTCCCTGCTTCTTCTTTTGCATCTTGCATCGCACTAGTAAGTTCACCGGAAGCACCTTGCAAAATAATCAAAAATTTACCAGGACATGTCGGACGAAAAGTAAATAAAGTTACATTACCTGCTTTTAAAAAAACATCGGCCATTTCGTAACCTTTACTTATGCTCCTGAGTTCAAGAATACCTAAGGACTGTTCAGCCATAACGTTCTACCGAGTCGATAATGCCAACGATACATGCATCCACTGGAATTGTATTGTCCCCAGTAGATGCTCGTGCTGCGCTACCAGTTGTAACAAGCACAAGATCGCCGTTTCCTGCTCCGGCATTATCAGCTGCCACTATGGAATGTCTTACATCTTCCGTTTCATCGGTACAAATTTCTACTAGTAGTAGTTTTAAACCATTCAGTTTTTCGTCTTTTCTTGTCGCCCATAAACTCCCGGTAACTTTTCCAATTTGCATGCCGCTCTTCCTTCCTAACTTTCTTTAATGCTAATTCGGTTTTCCTGTAAATAATCTTTTGCAAGTGGTGTTAAGAAACTTCCTTTAGGCAAAATGAATTCACTTTTGTTCTTAGTAAGTTTTTCAACATCCTGTTCGGTGATGACTTTACTTTCTTTGGTCTCTTTTACCGGGCTTTCGATAAATTCGACACCAAATCGGCTCAGTTTCTCCTCGTATTCTTGAAAAAGTTGTCTGATACCATATTTAGCGGAACGTTTGTAAGCATGCGCTTTGATTCCACTCTTCATAATCCAAGTAGGCCGCCCTGCTAAAAGATGCTCTGTAATAAATTGTTCTTTTTTATTCATTGGTGCAAATAAACTGATTCGAGCTAATTCAGCGATGTCTAATTCTTCCAGTAATAAAACGTCACATTCGCGTTCAGAACGATCATAAAGCGAAACTTGATATTCTTTTAGATAACACTGTCTGAGAGTGTGTTCTGAATCTTGTCCCATAATAATCATTTTTTTCTCTGGAAGTTGCAATCGTCTCATGACTTCCTCAGTGACGGCTTTTATGAGCGCTTCTATTTCCATGCTCATTCAGCCTTTGTTTTCTTAATTATTTGACCTCGAATTCCCTTTTTAAAGCCGCATGCGTTGGCTTCGTCGTAATCAATATGCATATATGTAGCAAAATCAGGGCTAATTCGAACGACCACATCATCGAAAATCAGTGGTCTGTCGCCATTAATTTTCACTTGAACAATTTCACTTTGTGTTACATGTTGTTTTGCTGCATCTTCTGGCGTCATATGAATATGGCGTTTTGCAACAATAAGTCCTTCAGTTAATTGAACACTATTTTTAGCAGATAATAGTAAAATTCCTGGTGTACCGGCTATGTCTCCACTTTCGCGGACTGGTGCTTTAATACCAAGCGCCGTACCGTCTGTAGCACTAATTTCTACTTGTGTTTTCTTACGGATTGGCCCAAGGATTACTACGTTATGAATAACGCTTTTTGGTCCAACGATACTAATTCTTTCTTTACAAACATATTGACTCGGTTGAGATAGGTCACGGAAATGAGTAAGTTCATACCCAGGTCCAAAAAGTGCATCAACTGTCTCACGATCTAAATGGACGTGACGACCGGATGCTTCTACTTCTACGCCAGTTTCAAGTAATGCACGGCGAGTGACTTCTTCAATAAGGCTTGTTATTAACTCATTATTCATGAATAAGCCTCCTTACTTTTTATATTCACCAGTTCTTACGCGGAACATCAGTATCCAGAATAAACTAGATAATCGGTTGAGCGCTTGAATGATGTCTGGTCGTTTAATGGAATAATCGGCTTCCTTAAATGCTGTAAAAGCGGTTAATTCCGTTTCACGAACCATCGTTCTTAATTTGTTTAATCGAATGACTGCATTCCCCATCGTATAATCAGGCATAAAATGTGTCATTTGGTAGTATTTTTTCGGATTATGACTACGTGCCCGTAGCTCTTTTTCGTCCATGCCAAGCAAATGTACTGATTCGATTTGCTCGTTTAAAACTTCCGATCGTACAATATTTCTTACAAAGGTGAGGATTTCTTGTAAATCTTCCGCAAGATCTTTAAACTCAGCTGCAACGGAACATTGGGTTTCCAGAATTTCAGCTTCCAGTGTATCTAATTTTCCGCGGAAAGCGATTTGCGGATGGTCTTTAAACACAAGCAGGTTACCACGCAAATGCGTCATATGTTCAGGCTTCTCATCTAATGCTCCACCATAAATCGTTTGGAATTTTGCTCTAGTAGTTTCTTTTTTCACTGGCTCCACTACTACTTTTTTTTCTGGAATTGCTTCAATATAATGCAGGTCAATTTTCTTTTCAGATAAGAAACTCTTAGCTGATGGAGTAATAATCGTCCCTTTTTTTATATCTAATTTTTTCTTTGTTTTTAAATCGGTGTGTAAGTAGGCTTTTCGTAACTCATCTTCTGTCAAAATAGCCAAAGAACCACATCCTTTTATCCCATTTACAATTGGTGTTAGTAATGATGGGAAGCTTTGTCTTGCTTAAATCCGGTAAAAAGCGGAAGTTTCGGGCAATTTCTGAGTCTGATGGAACCCTTATGCCTTACGCTCACGCTTTTTTCCTGATTTATGTTAAAATTTCTTCTTATTCAGCGCTTTTTGGTAGAATAGCATCTACTTCGCTGTGTGGACGTGGGATTACGTGTACAGATAGTAATTCACCAACGCGTTCTGCTGCTGCTGCGCCTGCATCTGTTGCTGCTTTCACTGCGCCAACATCGCCGCGAACCATAACTGTTACTAGACCGCCACCAATTTGTTCTTTACCCATAAGTGTTACGTTAGCTGCTTTCACCATTGCGTCTGCTGCTTCTACTGCTCCTACTAAACCTTTAGTTTCGATCATACCTAATGCGTTTGCGTTTGCCATTTTAAAATTCCTCCAATTAGTGTTTTATTTTTTATTTTAATTCTGCTAAAACTTTTTCGACTAAACTTTGGATGAGTGCGTCTGCATCAACCGGAAGTTCAGATGTTGCTTGGTTTTCTTCTTTACGAATATCTTCTAACTCTAAAACGCCTGTAGCGATGCGACGAATGTTGAAAAGATTTTCAGGTCCAATATTATCAGATGATGAACTTCCTCCAACTGCCCCACAACCAAGTGTTAAAGCAGGTACAAGATTGGTTGTTGCGCCAATTCCGCCAAGTGCTCCTGGTGTATTAACTAAGAGACGGGAAACTGGTTTTTTCAGTGCGAATTCGCGGATAATTTCTTTATCTTCTGAGTGGATGATTAAAGTATGTCCAGCTCCTTCATGATAAAGAATATCCATGCTAAGTTCGCAAGCTTCTTGCCAAGTTTCCGCTGTATAGAAAGCTAAGATTGGTGCTAATTTTTCTCTTGAATAAGGGATTTTAGCGCCAACTTTTGTTTCTTCAGCGATAAGTACTCTTGCGTCAGCTGGAACAGTTAGGCCAGCAAGGTTAGCGATATGTTGTACGCTTTTACCTACGATTGCTGGGTTCATGGATCCATTTGGACGTAAAATGAATTTACCAAGTTGAACAGCTTCTGCATCTGATAAGAAGTGTGCTCCTTGTTTTCTAAATTCAGCTATGACAGCTTCTTTATTCACACGTTCCACAACGACAGATTGCTCAGATGCACAAATTGTGCCGTTATCAAATGTTTTGGAATCAAGAATATGTTTCACTGCGCGAGGAATGTTAGCGCTGCGTTCGATAAATGCTGGGCCATTACCTGGGCCAACTCCAATTGCTGGAGTACCAGATGAATAAGCCGCTTTTACCATTGCAGAACCACCTGTTGCAAGGATAACTGCTGTGTCTTTGTGTTTCATCAGTTGATCTGTTCCTTGGATTGTTGGAACAGTCATACAGCTGATAGCGCCTTTTGGACAACCAGCTTTTTCTGCTGCTTCACTAATAATTCTCACTGTTTCTAGAATTGCTTTTAGTGCGTTTGGATGTGGAGAAAATACGATACTATTTCCCGCTTTAATGGAAATAAGTGTTTTGTAAATAACAGTGGATGTAGGGTTTGTTGATGGAATTAATCCTGCAACTACGCCTAGTGGAACTGCAACCTCCATTACTTTCTTTTCGTTATCTTCTTTTAACATACCAATGGTTTTCATATCTTTGATGTAATTGTAGACGTGCTTGGAAGCGAAGACGTTTTTAATTACTTTGTCTTGCCAAATTCCAAAACCAGTTTCTTCATGTGCCATTTTTGCGAGTTTTTCGCGAGCATCATAACCGGCATCAGCAATCGCTTTTACAATTGTATCAATTTGTTGTTGGCTCATTGCAGCAAGTTCTTTTTGCGCTTTGTTAGCTGATTCAATGAGGTTACGAACTTCTTGGATTGAGCGTAAATCTTTATCTTCTAGTGCCACTAGTTTTCACTCCTTCCATAAATATCTTTTAGTGCATGAACAAGTTTATCCTTGTTCGCATATTTAATCTTGCTTTTTGGGATAGGCACATTATCTAATGTGTAAGCAAGTTTCCTTAGATCAATAACTTTCATTGCGCGAAGTTTTTTCTCTGCACTTTTTGTGTTTGTGTTCACTTCTACGACTTGTTGAATAACTTCTTTTGGTTCTTCTTGTTCGACTTCTTTTGGTTGTGTTTTAACTTCTTCTTGAGGAACAAAAAGTGCTTTTGTATCTTCGCTCATTCTTGCGATAACATGGCTTGATACTAAACAACCTAAGTCTTCTGTTGCAGCTTTCCCTGCTTCGATAGCTGCATTTACTGCACCTACATCACCAGTTAATTCAACCGTAGTTAAACCACCACGAATGACTTCACATTGAATCAGTTCGACATTTGCTGCTTTTAAACAAGTATCAGCGGCAACTACAGCACCAAGGAAACCAGTCACTTCAATTAAACCAAGCGCTTCATTTGGCATCTTTTAGCACCACCTTAATATTGAAGTGGATTTTCAGCCACATTTTCTACTGCCATTTTGAACGCATCACAAGCAGCTTTACATGCAGATTGGCTACCTGTTAGAAGTGCTCCACCGAAGTTAGTTTCGGATGGTGGTCCGTAAAAAGCTCCGATTGTTACGTCTGCTGCTTTTAATGCTGCATCTAACGCATACATAGCTTCCAGTGGAGGGGCGATTAAGTAAGCAATCGCTTCACCTTCAGCAACATTCGCTTCTTTTGAAAGGAAAGTACCAGTTCTTGAAACACAGTGCGCGAAGTAAGGTACGCTATCATCTTCATTTGCACTAACAAAGCTAGCACCATTTTCGATGAAATCTACTGCTACAGAAAGACCACTTTTTACTTCCGCAGGGCTTGGTCCGGCAATAATACCGATTACTTCACCAGCAAATTTTGTGGATGCATTTCCAGCACCAGCATACATACTTTTCGCATAAACAACATCTACTTCAGCTGCTTTGGTTGCTTCGTCAAGCGCAGTGTATGTAACATCATCACAATCAGATGTAATAATACCCAGACTTCTTTGATGCGGTTTTAAGTCTAATTGTTTAAATAGACCATTATCTACATTTGATACAACTTTGACACTTAAAACGGATGCAGGTAATTTATCATTTTTCATGAAGTTTCCTCCTCTAACTAGCTTATTTTAAATCAATACCAGAACATTTTTTCTCAAGCATATTGTGAATTAATTCAGCAATGTATGCTCCTGCTTCAACTGGTGGAGTTCCGCCACTATGAATGTTAGAAATAACAGTACGACGAGCTTCTGGCATACCAATTGTTGGTTTATAAGCAATATATGCACTCATGGATTCAGCTGTTACTAGACCTGGACGTTCACCTACAAGTAAGCAAACTACATCTGCCCCAGTAATTTCGCCGATTTGATCCATAGAAGGTACTCGACAATGTTTAACAAAAATAATGTTATCAAAATCTAGGTTATACATTTTCAACCCTTGTTTAATGGAAGGTAAGATGTCTTTGATATTAGCTTCAACTGCCGCTGAGCTAAGTCCATCACCGACAACGATTTGTAGTTTCGCATTTTTCGTAGTATTCGCACGAATTATTTCTACCATTTCATCGTCAAATTCACGGCCTAAGTCTGGGCGAGTTAAGTATTCATCTTTATCATGACATTTTGTGTTAACTGGAATAAAGTTCATTTCTTTCACTAAATCCTCAGAAACATAAGAGAACACGGAATCTTGTGCAACAGCGTGGTCCGCACGGAAACGAAGAATTGTTTCTGTTTTATAACGTGGACCAGCGCGCCATAAACCAAGTCGAGCTGGGGTCATTTGTTTCATTTTCAAATAGCCTTCGCGGTCAGCTGGTTCTGGTACTAGTAATTGTTTTTTAATATCAACTTCTGTAATATCAGGGATAGTTCCTTCAGTTACAACAGTTTCAGTAACGGCTTTTGTTGGTGCTGCTGCTACCGTTTCAGTAGTTTTAGCCCCTGACATTTCCGTTAAAATGCCTTCAATCATTTGTTTTAATTCTTGTTCGTTCATCGCTTAGTTCCTCCCTTCCTTATTTTAGGAAAATAGATGCATCTCCAGCACGGCTTGTTAATTTACCATTTTCACTGAATCCCATTTTTTCCATCCACTGATCAAATTCTTTAATTGGTTTTAGGCCAAATAATTCACGTAAAGTGGCTGTTTCGTGGTAACCAGTTGTTTGGTAGTTAAGCATAACGTCATCACCATGAGGAATCCCCATGATAAAGTTACATCCTGCTGCTGTTAGAAGTACGGATAAGTTTTCTACGTCGTTTTGGTCGGCTTTCATATGGTTGGTATAACAAACGTCACAACCCATAGAGATACCAGTTAATTTACCCATGAAGTGATCTTCTAGGCCGGCGCGAATTACTTGTTTGGAATCGTATAAATACTCAGGTCCGATAAATCCAACTACTGTATTCACTAAGAATGGATCAAACTTCTTCGCAAATCCATAGCAACGAGCTTCCATTGTTACTTGGTCTACGCCGAAATGTGCGTCAGAAGAAAGTTCAGAACCTTGTCCTGTTTCAAAGTACATTACGTTTGGCCCAGTTGCAGCACCACTTTGAAGAGCTAATTGTCTTGCTTCTTCAATAGTTGCTCCGTCAAAACCGAAAGCTGTATTACCTTTTTCAGAACCTGCGATAGATTGGAATACCAGACCAGTTGGAGCACCGCGACGCATTGCTTCCATTTGAGTCTTCACGTGCGCTAGTACACAAGTTTGTGTTGGCACATCCCATTTACTGCGGAATTCTTCAAATTTATTAAGTAAACGAACTACGCTATCAGTAGAATCATCTACTGGGTTAAGTCCGATTACCGCATCCCCAATCCCGTAAGTTAATCCTTCCATTAAAGAAGCAAGGATACCATCAGGATCATCAGTTGGATGGTTTGGTTGTAGTCTAGCGGAGAATGTTCCTGGAAGACCGATTGTTGTGTTCGCATGTGCGATAACACGAATTTTTTTCGCGCCATAAATTAAATCTAGGTTGGACATTAATTTTGTTACAGCAGCAATAATTTCTGATGTTAGGCCGCGTGCAACACGTTTAATGTCAGCATCTGTTGTTTTATGGTCTAAAATCCATTCCCGTAATTCTTCCACTGTCCAGTTTTTAATGGAATCATGAATACGTTCATTTACTTGGTCTTGAATAATACGGGTTACCTCATCTGTTTCATATGGGACAACCGGATTATTACGTAAATCTCCAAGCGTCATTTTAGAGAGCACCACTTTAGCAGCTACACGTTCTTCTGCAGATTCAGCAGCAACTCCGGCTAAACGGTCGCCCGATTTTTCTTCGTTTGCTTTTGCCAACACATCAGTGATGGATTTGAACTGGTATGTATGGCCGAATAAATTCGTTTTTAAAATCATTCGATAAATCCTCCTCTCAAAATTAAAGCTATTTATATGGATCAGTTAAAGACTAAGGTTTTTACTACTACTGGTAGCACTTTCCCGTCAGCAACTGGTTTTCCTATATCAATATAATCACCATTATCAACTTTGACACTATCCAAACAAATTAGTGGATAGCCGGCTGGTAAATGCCCGAAAATACTTTGTCCGAGGGCTTTTGCCATGTCGTGCCAAGTAATGATAATTAGCGGATGACCAAGTGCGATTGGTTCTTTCATTCCCTCACAAATTGCCTTTGCATATTCTGTTACTTGCTCGAAACTAGGGCTATTCTCCCCTTCAATTGCAAGTGCAATCCGTTCCATATCTTCATCTATTTTGAACCAGTTGAGTTTTTCCTTGATGACTTCTGCCATATTTTCATTTTCTTCTTGTTTGGCAAGTTTCAAAATCGGAATGTTTTTTACTGGGAAAATTTTCTCGGTATAAGTGATTGTGCTACCGCTAATTTCTGCTGTGTGTGAACCGGCTCCTACCACAGTTGCCCGTATGGTTTCGACAGATTCGATATACTTTTTTTCGGTCATCAAGCTAGATTCAGCTATTGACTTTCCGAGTAAAAGTCCGATGTCTCCATATCTAAATGGATCACTTAGCGCACCAGTTGAAATGCAGTCTGCAACGCCTCCGGAAAATGATATACATTCAATTTCAGTAAGAAATTTCAATCCTTTATTTGTGATGATCGTTTCGTAAAAATCATTCGGAGCGCCTAGGCCAACACTGTTTTTAAGCAGCTCAACCATTTCACCTAAAACTGGTTGCAAATTTTCTGGTGAAGTTGTTTCTCCGAGTCTAATCGGATAACCACGTTTTTCTATTAAAGCTTGAATTTTTGGCGCAATATAGGTGATTTTTCTTGTTTCACGGTCCACTTTGATTAACCGACCACCAATATCAAGGCATGCTGTATCAATAAGTTCACCACGATCAAATAGCGATAAATTCGTTGTTCCGCCGCCAATATCCAGATTCACAACAGAAGTATTATTTTCTTTGGCGTAGGTATGTGCACCTGCACCTTTTCCGGCAATGATACTTTCTAAGTCAGGTCCAGCTGTTGCTACAACAAAATCCCCAGCGAAACCACTCATTGCATCTAGAACGTTACTCGCATTATCTTTACGAGCCGTTTCACCTGTAATAATAACTGCCCCCATGCCAATTTCTTCTTTTTTAATTCCGGCATTGGCATACTCTTTCGTTACAAAATCACGAATCGCCTCTACATCAATCAAATTATCAGCAAGAATCGGTGTAAACAGAATCTCACTTCTAAAAATAATCCGCTTATCTGAAATAACAATACGCGGCACGGTGAAGCTTGATGCCATATTTTGAATTTCTAACTCGGATAAAATGAGTTGTGTTGTCGACGTACCAAGGTCAATCCCTACACTTAAAATCGTTTCCGCCAAAACCCTCACTCCTTTCTAGCAAAAAGAAAAAGCTTAAAGACAAATAACAGTATCGTTACTTGGCTTTAAGCTTCATCGCTTTTTTACAGCTACTTCTTTGTAGCATGGATAGAATTGTATTTAAAATCAAACATTGTTTTTGTTCCGTGTTCATTCGATTCAATGGTTACTTTGCCTCGAAGTTTATCTTTAATATAACTTTTGACAATGGAAAGTCCTAGGCTTTTTTCGGATACTTTTCGAACATTAAAGCCATGACCATTGTCCGTTACTTCTGCGTGAATGATATTTTTTTCTTCTTTTATTTGTAGTAAAATTTCGCCTGATTCATTTGGATGGAAAGCATGGTCATATGAATTTTGTAATAGTTCATTCATGACAAGTGCCAGTGCCACAGTGCGATCACTATCCAAATAAATCCGTTTATCAATATCCATTCTAACAGCTACTTTTGGACAGTCAGTACAACATCTTTCAATATTGTAGGCGACTGTTTCTATGACCATATAAAGGTTAATCCCGTCTTCCATTTGCTTCGACAAAAGTTCATGAGTCGCTGCAATCGCAAGGATTCGGCTGACACTTTCATTTAGAATTTTTTGTGCCTCCATGCTTGTTGAACGTCTACCTTGAATTCGTAACAAAGAAACAACGGATTGCAAATTATTTTTGACACGGTGATGAATTTCACGAATGGCTACAGACTTAGAAACAATTTCTGCTTCCTTCACCTTAATATCCGTTATGTCATGCAAGATAAGAATAAAACGACATTCTTGTTCGTCTTCTTCTTTCACAAAAATCTGCTTCATAATAAAGTAATTCCCGGCAATAACCACTTCTTTTTTTAATTGGATTGGTTGTTTTCCTGTTTCAATTTGATACATAATTGCATCAAACATTATCTGGTCGAGGGATAAATTATCATAATGCATTCCTTGAATGTCTTCCATGTAACCAAGTCGTTCGTAGTACTGATCTGCAGCACAATTCTTTTGCTGTAAAATTCCATTACGGTCAAAAATCAAAATAGCATCATCTAGCTGATCGGTAATAGAATCCGTTAATTTACTCATAGCAGACAATGTGGTAGAAACATCACGATAAGCCGTTTCTTCATTGTCGATTTCAAAATGAGCTTTAATTTCGGCGCTAATATCATTTTCTAGAATTAGCACAGCTATAACTCGCTGTTTATTGCGAATTGGATAGACTTTTTGGCGAATAAGTACGTTTTCTTGTGTTTTTGCAAGTAAGTCATTGGAGTTCATACCCGTTTCTAGTGTTCTAAGTACACCTGGTTCATTGGAGCGTAGGGCTGTTTCTCCGATTACATTGTTTTTGTAAAGTGATTTGGTTGTTTTTGGCGGTGTATGATGAATGACAAGTGCTTCACTAGTTAGTTTATTATACACATCAATGAAAACATCTACATCTTGATACATCGAAGACTCGCTTAACGATTTTGCAGTATGTATTAATTCATCAATATCATATTCTGCCAAGTCCGTATAGCGTAAACACATTTCTCGAATC
The DNA here is from genome assembly GCF_014229295.1 of Listeria farberi. Classification (NCBI taxonomy): domain Bacteria; kingdom Bacillati; phylum Bacillota; class Bacilli; order Caryophanales; family Listeriaceae; genus Listeria; species Listeria farberi. The sequence goes on along the minus strand of NZ_JAARZL010000001.1, from coordinate 939,976 downwards.
GTTTTAGTCATCGCTCATCACAATCGTTTCTGCGATTTCCATCATCGGACAACGTTTATCCATACTCAGATTACGAATCATGTTGTAGGCTTCTTCTTCTGTGATGTTGTTCTCAATCATAAGCACGCCTTTTGCTTTTTCAATTACTTTACGCTCTTCTAATTTTTTTGTGAGCTTTTCTAATTGCTGCTCTAGTTTTCTTGTTTCTCGCCCTTTGGCAATACTCATTTCAACTGTTGGAATCAAACTTTTTTCATCAAGTGGCTTTACTAAATAACCTAATGCTCCAAATCCTTTTGCTTTCTCCGTGTTTTTCGGATCACTAAATGCAGTAAGTAAAATAATTCCGCCAGCAAGACCTTCTGAAATAATTCGTTTCCCTGCTTTTAAACCGTCTAAGAGTGGCATTTGAATGTCCATGATAACAAGGTCTGGCTGATGGCTTTTGCATAGTTCGATTGCTTCAAAACCATCTGTCGCTTCCCCTACAACATTGTAGTTCGCTTCTTCTAAGATGTCTCGGATGTCCATTCTTGTAATAGGTTCATCATCGGCTATTACAATTCTTCCATTCATTCTTGTCACGTCCTCTTCTTCTGCTATTGATTGATTTGTCACAATGAAGGACAAAATCATTCTATAGAAGCATTTACTTGAGCGAAAGAGTAAAAGAGCTAGAGAAAAAATTTCTCCAAGAAAATAGAAAGAGCCCCTTAAAAATATTGTGCAATATTTTTGAGGGAGCCCCGTTGCTCTGCTATATTTATAATTCCACACGTCTTTGTGCTCGGTTCTATTATAAAGTAGCATGAAAACGATGTCAATAGGTTATTTGATTCCTGTTGTGAAATAAATAACTTTTATGCCAACATTTTTTCAAGAATAGCACTAACATCGGTTTCTGTCGGCGTTCTTGGATTAGTTGCAGTACATCCATCGTTTAATGCACCTTCTGCGATTTGAGCAATATTTTCATTTAAATCCGTACGGCTAACTCCACATTCTGTTAATGTAGTCGGCATATTGAGTTTCTTTTGGAGTTGTTTAATGGCATTAATTAAGCTACGTACACCAAGCCTTGTATTGGAAGCTGGCATTTTTAGTAATTTAGCAATCGCTGTATAACGTTCTGCTGCGCGATTATCTGGATTGTTACCAAAATCACTTGTAAGGCCAGCGTTATAACTAATTACATGTGGTAAAAGCAATGTGTTCATACGACCATGAGGGATTTTAAATTTCGCACCAGCTGTATGCGCAATACCATGATTTAAGCCAAGAGAAGTAATGTTGAATGCCATCCCTGCAAGACAAGATGCATTATGCATTTTTTCACGAGCTTCTAAATCATTTCCGTCTTTATAAGCACGTTCTAGGTATGTGAAAACTAATTGGATAACTTTTTCCGCCATCGCATCTGAATAATCATTCGCTTTTGTAGATACATATGCTTCAAGCGCATGCGTTAACACGTCCATACCAGTATCCGCAGTAATTGCAGGTGGAACAGATTTCACTAAATCCGCATCTAAAATCGCTTCATCAGGCAAAATAGCATCCGTAATCAGTGGGTATTTAATCGCTTTTTCTTTGTTTGTAATAACGGAAAAACTAGTTACTTCCGAGCCAGTTCCACTAGTTGTCGGGATGACGATGAAAGGCATTGCGCGCACCGTACCAAGTTTTTGACCAAAGAATTTCATTGCTTTCGCTGCATCAATAGCTGAACCACCACCGATAGCAATCATCAAGTTGGCATCACATTCATTTAAAACTTCAATTCCTGCTACGACATTTTCAATCGGTGGGTCTGGAATAATTTCACTAAAAATCGTATATGTATTCGATTGATCAATTTTTTCCGTAATAGCATTAATCATTCCTGAACTAACCATAAATGGATCTGTTACGATGAAAATTTGTTTGTCTTTAAAATCAAGTAAACGATCTGTTGCTCCTTGTCCAATGTAAAGATCTGTTTTAAAACTAACTTTTTGCATGAGATTACCTCCTAGTTTTTTAAAATAAAAAAAGAAGCCTTGAGTAGAGAAATTTTCTCTTCCAACTCAAAGCTTCTTTGCTAAGTAAACAGTACGCCTTTGTACTGTAAAATATTTTATTTGTCCACTTTATTAAAAACCAAACCTATCGAAATGTCAAATCTTTTTTTGTAAATAGGCAATGAAGATACTTTCCTTGTATCACTCTTTTCGTCGTTGAAAAGATCATTGCCCACCATAAAACTAAGCGGTGCACATCTTTGTGCGTATGGTGCTTGATAAAACGTAGCTCGTTCAGCTTCTCGGCACCAAACCATTTACAGTGGGCTTATTTGTTATAAAAACAAATAAAAAAGCCCCAGTGAGACAACTACACTGGAACCAAGAATTATACATGCTTTGCCTCGAAGCAGTATAACCAGTTAAAACAATTAGATAAAAGACCTGACTTAGAGTGACTAACTCCTTACAGTGGCGGGACCGTGCTGGACTTTCACCAGACTTCCAGTATCTAACTGTTTGTATGAACGAATTCGTTTATCAAAGTTATTATAGCATAAAATAATCCGCTTGCAAGAAGAATTTGCTTTACGAAATAATTTGAACACCACCACGCGCGAACTCCCGGAAATAATATCGGCTATAAAAAGTCATGACATAGCGCCGTTCTAGCTCAAATAAAATTTCGAGTGGATCCGTTTTTTCGAGTTCATAAAGTATACCGACAACTGTGCCACTATGCGAAACATTTACCCCCACTAAATCCAAGTTTTCAGTCACTTCTTGAATTTCTTTCCAAAATGGCTTTGGTAAAATAGTTTGATTGCACGCTGCGCTAATCGATGCTGCTTTTCCAAGTAAGCGGATTGATTTTTGTGTCACAGCTTGATGAAAATAGTCCAACCCTTTAGCTAGTTGTTGTTCGTTTTCCAGTAATTGCGCTTGATGATTATCTTGCCGGTAAGTAGCTGTTTCTAGAATGGTAAGTGGTTCTAACACAACAACGCCTAGTTTTGGCATCCATTTCGAACTTTGAATCACATCACCTTTTAAGTGATCAAACAAAGTTAACGACTCAAAAATAGTGCTATCGGTTGGCTCTAGTTTTAAAGATAGCTTGGCGATTTCTATTTCTGTAATGGATTTATTCAACCATTTTGCAGTTGCGCCGATTGTTGCGGCAATATCCGCAGTCGAACTCGCCATCCCTTTCGCGACCGGAATAGTTGATTTCACTTGTAAAGATACTTTCGGGAGCTCTCTTTTTACCGCGCCAAAATACTCGCAAGTTAACTGGAACGCATGCCAAGCTTTTGTATGCCCGGAGCTATTTAGTCCTTTTTTATCAGATAAAGTAACTTCGGAATACCAGTCGATTGGGTAAGAAATCAACTTCTCCCCGCCTAGAATAAAACCTTGCAAAAGCTCCCCACAAGAAGCTGGACATGTCGCTTTAATTTCCACTAAAAATCACCTCTAGCGCTGTTAAGAGTTTGCTATTATCAGCTCTACTTTTCACCGCAACCCGGTAATAATTTTCTGTGAGTCCTCGGTAATTAGCACAACTTCGAATAAAAATTCCTTTTAAAAGCAATTCTTTTCGTAAATCAAGAGGTTTCTCAAGATGAAAAAATATGTAATTTACACTTGGTTTGTACACGGTAAGTTCTGAAAATTTGCTTAAACCTTGGTATAAAAAGTCTCGTTCGGTGTTAATCCAATCGAATGTTTGTTTCATATAGGTTTCGTCTTCTAATAGAATTTGCCCTGCTAAATCAGCAAATGTATTAATAGACCAAGGTTCACGTATTTGTAATAAAGCTTCGGCTAAAGTATTATTTTTCGTCAGCAAATAACCGAGTCTTAGGCCTGGAATCGCGAAAAATTTCGTAAAGGCACGAATGATTGCCACATGCGGAAATTTTTCTAAATAGTTAATCATCGAAATTGTTTCATTTTCTTCTAAGAAGTCCATAAAAGCCTCGTCGATAATTAAAAATATGTTTCGTTTTTCACATAAAACTGCAATTTTTATCATTTCTTTTTGTGTAATAAGTTGGCCTGTTGGATTGTTTGGATTGCACAAACAAACGGCTTCAATATCCGTTTCTCGTTCGAGCATTTCTAGTACGATTTCCGCCGCAGCAAAATTGGTTTCTTTCGTTAACTCTGCATAAACAATTTCGGCATCGAAAAAAGCACGTTCATATTCCGCAAAAGTAGGCGCAAGTATAAGTACCTTTTGCGCCTTAGTCACTTTTGCGATTCCGAAAATCAGCTCAGTAGCACCGTTTCCAGGAATAATATTTGCTAGGTCGAGTTGATGAAACGCGGCAATTCGCGCACGGAGCGCTATGTAATCTGGTTCTGGATATTCTACCAGTTTGTCCAAATTAGTTATTATCGTTTGTTTCAAACTAGCTGGCACTCCTAGTGGATTAATATTCGCACTAAAATCAATCACCATTTCTTTTGCCAAGCCATGTTGTTTTGCTAGTTCGTTATAGTTGCCACCGTGAGAAGCCGTCGTTATTTTCACATCAAATCGCTCCTTAACTTATCGTTTGTTTTGCATACTTTTCTACATCGCGAGCAATCATTAGTTCTTCATTGGTTGGAATAATACACACTTTGACTGCTTCATCGTCATTGCTAATTATCATATCACCCGAATTATTTTTTGTCACATGGCACGTTACACCAAGATAACTTAACTGTTCAGTCACCATTTGGCGGATTAACGGGGAATTTTCACCCACTCCCGCTGTAAATAATAATGCATCGCAACCATTCATTGCGGAAGCATAAGCACCGATATAATTGCATATTTGCCCAGTGAACATACGAAGGGTTAGTAACGCTCGTGCATCGCCTTCTTTAGCAGCCATTTCAATATCTCTAAAATCACTTGAAATTCCCGATACGCCAAGAACACCTGATTCATTCGACATCATATGCATCACTTCATCCAAGCTATAGCCTAATTCATCAACTAAATATGGGATGATTGTCGCGTCAATTGTACCAGAACGGGTTCCCATCATCAAGCCGGCATTTGGTGTAAATCCCATCGAAGTATTTACTGATTTTCCAGCTTCAATCGCACAAACACTTGCCCCGTTCCCTAAATGACAAGAAATAATTTTTAATTTTTCTAAAGGTTTCTCAAGAACTTCTGCTGCTTTTCCAGCCACATATTTATGACTTGTTCCATGAAAACCGTATTTTCGAATATGGTGTTTTTCGTAAAGCTCATAAGGAAGCGCATATAAAAAGTTTTCTTCTGGAATCGTTTGATGGAATGCTGTATCAAAAACTGCTACTGAAACAGCATTAGGCAGTAATTCCCGGAATGTTTTGATACCAATGATATTGGCTGGATTATGTAGTGGAGCAAGACTTGTTACATCCTCAATGCCTTTCACTACTTCATCCGTTACAACACATGACGTGACAAAAGCTTCTCCGCCGTGCGCAACACGGTGTCCCACTCCAACAATTTCACTAAGATCATTAACTACTTGATGCTCTTTCAATTGTTCTAGTAAAATTTTAACTGCTTCTCCGTGATTATTTATCGCGCGTGTCTCTTTGATTTTTTCATTTTGAAAGGACATGTTGAAAATGGCGTCTGGTAATCCGATTCTTTCAATCAAGCCTTTAACTAAAACTTCTTCTTCTGGCATCATAAAAATTTGGAACTTCAGTGAAGAACTCCCTGCGTTTATCGCCATAATTTTGTGCATATAGCTCAGTCCTTTCTCATTTTTAAAGGAGCAAACAAAGTCTTTTTTGTTTACTCCATCTTTTTATAATAAAATATTGAATAGTCCAATGGCTAGCAATCCGCCAATGATTGGCCCGACAATTGGAATCCAAGCGTAGCGCCAGTCCGATCCACTTTTATTTGGTACTGGTAGTAAAAAGTAGGCAAGTCTTGGTCCCAAATCACGCGCTGGGTTAATTGCATAACCTGTCGTTGGTCCAAAACTCATTCCGATTGCAACTACTAGAAAACCAAGTATTAATGGATTTAACCCATCTGTGAAACTATTTGCTCCAATCATCAATAAACCAAAAATGAAAGCGAATGTTGCGATAATTTCACTGATTAAGTTGAAAGGTGTATTTCTGATTGCTGGTCCTGTGGAAAAAATACCATGTGTATCAATTTCTGGGGGAGTTGCTTTAAAATGCGGATAATAGTGTAAAATAACAATCGATGCTCCGACAAATGCTCCAGCGATTTGTGCGATAATATACGGAAGAACATCTGCCCAAGGGAATGATCCACCAACCGCAAGCGCAATGGTTACAGCTGGATTTAAGTGCGCCCCGCTATATGCTCCAGCGACATAAATACCAATCATTACAGCAAACCCCCAACCAAATGTAACAACTACCCAGTTCGCCCCTTGTGATAATGATTTATTTAGTGTTAATCCTGCTAAAAGGCCGTTCCCAAACATAATTAAAACCATCGTACCAATAAATTCCGCCAAATATGCTGACATAGTTTATCCTCCTTTTTAACGTACATTCTAAATAATTTGTTCTAAAATTTCTTTTAGTTCTTGATGTGTCGGTGTCGTTGGGCTAGTTGGTAAGCAAGCATCTTTCAGCGCATTTGTTGCAATTTCGTCCATTTTTGCATAGACTTTTTCTTTTGCTACTCCAGCATCTGTTAACGTTCGTGGCATTTGCATATGTTTCATCATCGCTACAATTCTTTCACGAAGTAAGCGAACTGCCGTTTCGTTCGAGTCAGATCTGGAAGCAATTCCGCAAATGCGCGCCATCTCAGCATATTTTTGTTCTGTTTCGCGATTTTTAAAGGCGTTAAAACGAATAACTGCATCCAGTAAAATCGCATTTGCTAAACCATGTGGTACGTGAAACTGCGCGCCAAGTTGATGAGCAATACTATGATTCAAACCTAAATTGGCGCAGTTAAAAGCCATTCCTGCCATAGTAGAAGCGTTATGCATTTTTTCGCGATTCGCTAAATTACGCCCATCATCGTAACAGCTCGTTAAAAAACGTAACGTTAATTGCACACTTTTTTCGCCGAGAGCATCGGTATAATCACTCGCATCTTTAGAAACATAAGCTTCGATTGCGTGTGTTAATACATCCATTCCCGTATTTGCTGTTATGGCTGGTGGCACGGTGACAACCAGTTGCGCATCTAAAATAGCCACATCTGGAATAAGTTCATCTAAGAAAAGTGGGTATTTAATTTTCGTTGTTGGATCCGTTATAACAGTTGCGGCTGTAACTTCGGATCCCGTACCACTTGTAGTTGGAATCGCTATAAAAGTGCTAATATTAATTTTTTCCAAGCGTTTTGCGAAGTAGTAAATTCCTTTTGCCGTATCAATCGCTGAGCCACCGCCAAAAGCAATCATGACTTGCGGTTGAATTTTGCCAGCTTCACTAACACCGCCAGCTACTTTTGAAATGGGCGGATCTGGAACAACATCGGTGAAGATGTGCACATTATTGGATGCATCTAATTGTCCAATTAATCCTTGAAGCCCCTCTCCATCAGCTAAAAAACGATCACAAATAATCCAAACATTTTTATTTTTAATTTCTTTTAAAACTTGTAAACTATTCGTACCAAAAGCTACTTTTGTTTTAATTTGAAAGCTATTCATTCAGTTTGCCTCCTCTTAACGAATCGAAAAACCATCTGTTAAAACACAACGGCGACGTCTAGCAAAATGACGTGCTGTAGTCGTTCCTTCTCCGGTAGGCGTTGCAATAGTGAAAGTTGTGCTACCTTCGCCTCTAAAACCTAATCCCGCAAAAGAAGGACCATTTTTTACAAAGATGGATGTTTGCATGTCTCTTGCAGCTTTGTTTAATCTAGAGATATTTTGTGAATGCATGGTTGCTGTATGATGTAAGCCTTGTTCGAGTTCAATAGCAACTTCAAGGGCTTCGTCAAAATCAGGCACTCTTACAACAGGAACGATTGGCATCAATAACTCTACTGTTGCAAATGGATGAGATTTCTCCGTTTCCACAATGATTAAACGCGGTGTAAAATCACAAGCTATTCCTGCTTCTTTTAAGATTTCTGAAGCACTTTTTCCAACTAATTTTTTATTTGTTACACCTTTATCCGTGACAGCTACTTTCTCCAATTTGTTAATATCCCTTGGATTGGTTACATGTAACGCACCATTTTTTTCCATTTGGAACATTAAGAAATCTGCAATGCTATCAACAGCTACAATACTTTTCTCTGCAATACAAAGAATATTATGATCAAAAGATGCACCGTCTACGATGTCAGCAGCTGCTTTTTCGATATTTGCTGTTTCGTCAACAATAGAAGGCGGGTTCCCTGCACCTGCGCCTATCACTTTTTTACCTGATTGCATCGCTTGAAGAACAACGCCTGGACCACCTGTAATAACAAGTAGTGGTACTTTTGGATGGTTCATCATTTCTTGCGCTGCTTGAATGGATGGTTTAGCCACGGTGACAATTAGATTATCAATACCACAACTTTCGCGAACAATTGTGTTTAGTTTTTCAATCAACCACAGTGAAATGTTTTTTGCCCCGGGATGAGGACTATAAAAAACGGCATTTCCAGCTGCGAGCATACCGATTGAATTACAAATCAATGTTTCCGTTGGGTTTGTGCTCGGCGCTACTGCACCAATTACGCCATATGGAGAGAGTTCATACAGTGTCATACCGTTATCACCAGTAGCTACTTCTGTATATAAATCTTCTACCCCTGGCGTTTTTTCAATTGCTAACGTGTTTTTCAAAATTTTATCTGCCACATTACCCATTCCGGTTTCCGCAACTGCTCTTGTCGCAATTGTTTCAATTTCTGGATAAAGTGCTTCACGAATTGCTTTTACAACATTGCGGCGTTCTTCAAGTGATTTTTCTTTATAGCAATTCTGCGCTACAACTGCTGCTTGAACAGCCTCGTCAACTGTATCAAAAACACCACTTTTCGCGCCTTGTGTAGTTGTTTTTGTTGGTACTTCTTTTTCTTCTGCTAATTTTTCTAAGAGAACTTTTTTCACCAGTTTTTCGAGTTCTAATGATTCCATACAGAATTACCCCTTCTCTATCATTGATAATGCTTTTTTTGCGATGTGGATGTCTTCTTCCACTGATCCACCACTAATTCCCATTCCACCAATAATCGCTCCATCTTTTCCATAGATTGGAACACCTCCGCCAAAAGTAACAATGTCACCATTTGTCAGTGTTTCTAATTGATAAAGTGGGGCTCCTGGCTGAACTGCTTCTGTTAAATTTTCTGTACTTGTTTTCATCGCTACGGCGGAATATGCTTTTTTCGTTGCTAGTTCTGCACTTACTAAGAGAGCGTGTTCCATTCGGTAATTAAATCTTGTATTGCCATGCGCATCAACTATTGCAAGTGTGACTGGAACGCCCACTTCTTCTGAGACGCTCTCCACTTGATGCATTAGTTTTTCACAAAATGAAAAAGATAAATCGCTTGTAACGGCCTTTTCTTGCCTAGTTTGCTCTAAGTATTTGGCAACAATGAGTTTTGTCGCTTTATCAAGCATTTCTCTGAAATCTTCTTCTCTAGCAAGGATATATAAGAAATCAGATAAGCGATTTACGAATTTTAATAACTCTTTTCGGATAGCTGTTTGTTCTGATAAACGAACAAGTAATCGCTCACCACGTCTAGCAATAGTCCTTGCGCTGTGAAGAAATGCTCCGGCTGTGCTTGATCCAGGAAGAACAAAACTATCGACTTTGGGCAATTTTGCGGTGTATGCATCAATGACGTCTTCCAGTCCATTAATGTCGTTTTCCGTAATGATAATTTTACTAGCAAGCGCTGATTCGTTTTCTGTTGCAAGTTCTGCACAAACGTAAAACAACTGGCGCTCAATATTTCTTAATAACGTTTTATTTTCAGTAGAAGTAACGAATTTTTCTGCTACACTAATTTCTGCATTAAGCTCATCAAACGAGCCATATGTTTCAACACGGTCATCATATTTTTTCACACGATTTCCATCAAATAGTGCAGTCGTTCCCTTATCACCGGTTTTTGTATAAATACTCACGAGTTATTCACTCCCTACTTATCAAAACTATCGACAATTGCTATAATTGCCGAATCAATCGCACTATTTGGTTCTGCAAAAACACTTCTAGCTGCATTTCCACGAGCAACAAGCACATACTCTCCAATCCCTGCACCGACAGAGTCACATGCTACTTCTTCTGAACGCACATCTTCTCCATTAGCATCAACTGGTTGTACAATCATCAACTTTTTACCAGTAAGCGAATCTTCTTTTTTTGTAGAAACTACGCTTCCAGTAATTTTCGCCATAAACATAACGTCACTGCCTTTCCCGCACTGCAATATTATTTTTAGTTAAATATTCATTTGCAAGCGGTGTAATAAGCTGCTTTTTATATTTGCAAAGTGTACTTCCGCTTGGGATTACTGCGCTATCACTGTAACAAATCACTTGACCACTTGAATGAAAGAGTCTCTCACCATTACTTGTAAAAACTGGAAACATTAGTTGACTAAGCATTGTATAATCAATCCAAGGTTCGCCGTTATCGTACAGTTCAAGTTCAATCGTCACTCCATAATCGGCGGCTTTTTCAAACCAAACAGTTAGTGATTCTGCTCGATTTCCACCGAGAATTCGCTCAAGAAAATGGTTATTTACTTGTGTTAACCGAACCGTTCCGCTTTCCATAAAAATCGCGACTGGATCGTATGGAAGTTTGCTAATAGCGATAGTAGTTTTACTTGTTGCTCGAAGTTTCAAACGCTGGACAATAATTTTGACTAATTTTTCTATCATAAATTTCCGCTCCCTGAACTCATAGCAATACCAAGAGGCGTGACATACTGCGGATAATTAGGTTGAAAAACAGGCATCTTCAAATAACTTTCAAACGTATCTTTAAACTGGCTATAAAATGAAGCCCCGCCAACGATATAAAGTGGTTCCGAGGGAGATATTTCGAGATGAACACGGGTGATTTCTGCCATTTTTTCCACGACAGGACGCATCACAGAAAAATGCTCACTAGAATCTTTTTTCGCGCGTTTATTCTGCTCAGCTTCTTCTACAGGAATACCATAATATCCGGCTAAAACAAGCGTCATATGCGTTCCTCCTGTTGGTTCGTCCGCAGTATAAATCACTTCGCCATTTTTAAAGACACTAATACCAGTTGTACCCCCACCAACATCCACTACTGCACCATCTTTTAAATCAAGTACTACCGCAGCAGCGGTAGGTTCATCAATCGTGGAAAGTGCTTCCATTCCCGCACTCTCGATGACATTTGCAACTACCTTTTTATTGTTCCCTATCGTACCTGGCGGGATGGCTCCAGAAGCATGTGTCAAACTTATTCCTAAGCATTTTTCTGCTCGCTCCTTCAGTCGTGTCACAATTTCTACTGACTCGCGATAATTGACAACAAGACCATCGCGAACAGCGTCAGCAAATTCAAACGCTCCAAAAAGTGGTACATTATTCTCGTCTAACACAATAAACACGATGGAAGAAGTACCTAAATCAACGCCAACTTTTACTTTTTGATCAGCTGAAATTTTTTGTTTGGTATCTTGATTCATTAGTGCTGCAAGCTGTTCCATCCGTTCGTTAGCTATTTGTAAAATATCCATTTCCACACCTCCTTATCAGGTCACGACTTGATTATTTTTGCAAAGCTCACGCCAGCAATATCTGCCGCGTTTGCTTCATCTGTATCAATATGCATTTCTGGGATAAATTGATTATTCACCCGAATCGTACAATTATTTAACACGAGACTACGTATTTCTGAACCTACTAAGACAGAAACTTCATCACCTTGTTTCACACCGTATTCATTCGCCACACTTTCTGGTAAATGGATGTGACGTTTCGCAATAATTGCTCCTTTTGGCAAGAAAATTTCGCTATGTTTAGAAACAAGTTTGATCCCCGGTGTTCCTTCAATATCACCAGAAACACGAATTGGAATCTTCATCCCTAACATCCGTGCATCCGTTTTAGAAAGTTCTACTTGCGAAAATTTTCGAAGCGGACCTAAAATACGAACCCGCTTCAATTCGCCTCTTTCTGAAACTACAGTGAGAGTTTGCTCAGCAGCAAATTCGCCAGGTTGCTTTAACCATTTTTTCACTTGAATAGGTTCATTTGGAAAAAGCTGGTTATAGTCTTTTTCTGTTAGATGAATGTGGCGGTTAGAGACTCCAATAGGAATCTCTGTTTCCGCACCGTTTAATCTTTCTGTTACTATTTGTTTAATTATTGCTTTTAATTCTTCTCTTTCCACGACTTATAAACCTTTTGGTAGCAAAGTTTCTACATCATTGTGTGGACGTGGAATAACGTGGATAGATTGTACTTCTCCAACATTACGAGCTGCTGCTGCGCCTGCATCTGTTGCTGCTTTTACTGCACCAACATCACCGCGAACCATAACAGTTACAAGTCCCGAACCGATTTTTTCATAACCTACAAGAGATACATTGGCTGCTTTTACCATTGCGTCAGCTGCTTCAATTGCTCCAACAAGTCCTTTAGTTTCAATCATTCCTAGTGCGTTATTCATTATTATTTCCTCCTCAAAATTAGGTTTATTTCTCTTCTTCAAAATGAATACAATCTTGTCTTGGATCACCTTTTATCCGTGGACAAAGTGGATCATGACATAAATTGCAGGTCGCTTCTACTGGTGATTCAGGTTCCGCGACTTCTTCTGTTTCAACAATCAATCCTGGTTCTTCTGGCACGATTTCTTCTTTTGGCCAAAATACTGTAAAAATCTCTTCCCCTGGTCGAGGAATGACTTTTTTCGCAATAAAGCTGTCTGCGGCTATGGCGGTTTGTTCTCCTGCTTCAAGCGCCGCGTTTACAGCTGCAACATCACCTTCCACTTTCACGGTTATCCAGCCAAATCCTTTTGCCTTTTCCGTGTCAATAAGTTGGATATTTGCTACTTTTGCCATTGTATCGGCTACGGTTATCGCTGAAGCAAGTCCTTTAATTTCAATAATTCCAATTGCTTGATGCATTCCTTCACCTCCTTATTTAAAAGGTACGCCCTTGACAAGTCGCGCTGCATTCATTCCCATATTCCGCTGATTTTCCAGCGTGGCTGCGCAAAAACGATATTCCGAAAATAGCGGCTGATCTGGCGGCAAATTACGATAATGAATCACTAAATGATCATTTTTGAGCGTAATTCCAACCAATAGTGGCGAACTCGCTGAAGCTCGAAATGCAGCTTGTACTTCGTCTTTTAAAGGCATAATTTCTAATTCACATGGAATGCCTTCTTCTTCTATTCCAAATAATACTTGTTTAATGCAGTCTGGATTCGCGCTTTGATCTGCATGAAAATAAATAGCTGGTTTATTTACAACCGGAATCATACATTAGCACCACCTGACAGAATTAATCCTGTGGCAACTGCATTTCTAGGCCCTTCTTGTCCGCGGATATTTCCCCGTCCCGCAACTAAGGAATAATGAGAAAGTGCATCTGTAATTAATTGCGGAATCTCAAAATCAAGGGCTGAGCCTCCGACAATTACGACAAATGGAATATCACGAATGTTCCCAGTTGGGCTGACATATTTTAGTGCACGGATGGTATTCGTTACAAAAACGCGCTCTTTAGCCGAACGACGAATTAATTTAATTTTTTCAATCGAAACGTCACCAGGAATTGGTACAAATCCGTCTGGTTTTACAATCACTACTTTCGCAAAAACACTTGGAGAAAGCGGCGTATCGAAAAATTGAACCGTACCATCTTCATGGCGAATATGGAAAATGCTTTCGACTTTAGCAAGCGGATATTTTTTTATATCTTCTGCTAAATACCGATCTTCAAGGCCAATTTCTGACTGGATAATCATCGTTACCATATCACCTGCTCCAGCTAAATGAGTAGCAATGATTTCACTTTTTCCATTTATGATTGAAGCGTCTGTTGAACCTGCTCCTAAGTCTAAAATAGCAAGTGGTGTATTGGTTCCTGGAGTAGTAAGTGCTCCGAGAATCGCTGCCTCTGCTTCTGCGCCACCAATTTTGACCGTTACATTTAGCTCTTGTTCGATTTCTGAGGCAATTGCAGCCATTTGTAAATGATCACTTTTTACCATTGAGGCAATTCCAACAGCTTGCTCCATGGAAAATTCGCCCGCCAGACCACCTTGCACATCTACTGGAACAAACGTATCTACAGCCAGCAGATCTTGAATAAAAATATCTGCCGGTAATTTATTAGTGAGCCCAGCCATAGTTTGTCGTACTTTTTCTAACATGCCGCCGATATTGGTTCCTGGTTCACCGCTTGCATTATCAAGTTTTGGTAGTGACATAATCGCTTGCATGATTTTCTCAGAACCTTCTGCCACATTTACACGTTGCGTTCTAGTTCCTGATTGAAGTTCAATATGTCCGGCTGGAATTGTTCTAGCTTTCACATCGCCTTCTGGTGTTTTAATCACAACTGCCGAACGATTACCAATTAATGCTCGAGCTACGGGAATGATGTTCTTTGTTTCATCAGAACTCAAATGGAAAACTGTCGCAATACCATACGGATTAGAAATCGTTTCTATGACTTTACCCGGAGCCGCAACTTCAACAGCCGCTAACATATCAACTGGAACTTTATCAATAAAACCAACTTCATCTACAATCGGGATTTTATGGTTTAATCGATTATGAACGAGCACTCCGTCGTCTGCTTGAAGTATCGCAGCAGTTATTTGATAACCAAGTTCGGTATAATCATTAATCAGCTGTGCGGCATCTTCAAAGTCAACCATTTTTGGGATAATCACGATATAATCAGTATCTTTTGATTTAGAAGCCACTTCATCCAAATGTACTGTAATTCCTGAGCCCATTCCAAGCCCACCTGGTGTTTTAGGATTATGTCCAATCATGGTAGACTCTGTGATAATTGTTTCAGTAATTGTTTCCATTGCCACGTCACCGATCACGGGGGTCGCTTCATTAATACGAATTTCAGCCAAATCCGCAGTTGTTGCATTTACTTTTTCTAAAGCTAGTTTTAACGCTTTAAAAATCCCATGAAGGTTTTGTTTTGTTCCTTTGATACCAGTTGTGTCTGTAATAGCGCTAGCAACAAACTCTGTTTCCCTCTTGGTGTTTGCTATGGCAAGTGCCACTTCTGTTGTTGAGTTTCCGATATCAATACCTGCAATATACTTCATTCATTTCACCGCATTTCCTACATAATCATGAGCAAAGTTGAATTTTAATTATCGCCTTTTAATTTCTTACGCTCTTGATAAAGCTGTGCTGCTTCACGAACATAATTAGAACAAATCGTTGCTTGATAAACGCTCTCTAACTCATCCGCAATCGCAAGTAATTCTTCTTTTGAGGAACGGTATGGACGCATCGCATTGTAGATTTCTAAAATACGCTCATCCGGAACAACAGTTAATTCTGCTGCACGTTCAAAGTTGTTCGCGAGTGTAGCACGTCCAGCATCTCTTGCTACTTGCGCTTGCATTCTAAGTGTTTCTGCTGTTACACGAACATCTTCAGGTTTGATTGTGCCATCTAGAACACTTTTTAGCGTAATATCATCCAAAGATTTAGATGATGCTGTTTTTACAAGTTCTGGACGTTTCGTACCAAGTGGATAGTCGCGAACAGTGAGTGTATCTCCGCTTACTTTTTGAGATGTGGTTGTTGTTACTGCACCACTATTTACTTCTTGTAAAATATTTCTAACCATATTTTCTAGTGCTTCTTGATTCATCATTTTCACCTCACTATTAATTTACTTGTAGTTCGACTGCATTTTTCCCTTGAACAACATGTTTCGTTTCTTTGATATGAAGTAAAGCTGCTTTTGCTTGGAATTTCGGACGAGCCATTTGGTCATTTACCATTGGGACCGGATTTGGTGATTCACCTTTTGCATATTTCGCAGCATTTTTACCAATCGCACGGTAAGTTTCGAGTGTGATTAGTGGTGCTTGTGGGAACAACTCTAGGTTCGAAAGTGGTTGTAAATCTTTTTGGTGGATTAATGCTGTACCACGCGACTGAATCCCGATACAAATACCAGAACCACTTAGTTTATCGCCTTCTACTGCGACGAAAGCTACGTCAGAAGAACGGAATACACGAACAACTCGTGCTTTTAACCCTTCTTCTTCAATGCCTGCAATCACTTCTCGTAAAATTTGTTTATGCGGAACGCCAACAATATTTTTCGTTTGATATTTACCAAAAGCTGGTGCGACCGCAATGACAACTTCATCTTTTTGTCTTCCTGGTTTCGCATCACCAACTTCTGTTAAAAAGCTTTCATCTGAAACTACTGCACTTGGCTGTTCTTTTTGGAAAGAAACTTTATCTTCTTTTAGCTGTAATTCATCTAATACTTCTGAGATAATTCCACGAAGTACTTTTTCGTTAATTTCAACCATGTCTCTTAATCCTCCTTTATAAAAAATGGGAAGTAGCTTAGTCTAATTCGTTTGCATCAACTGCAACAGCAATATCTTTTAATTTTTCCCAGCGTTCGCCTTCTAAACGATAACCAGTTCCTGGGCCTGCGTAATCATTTAAATCGTTGACGGAACTAATGACATTCCAGTCTTTATCAATGATGGCAGATGTATGAAGGAAGTCCCCAGATACGCGTTGTTTCAGCATGTTTAGTACGCTTTCGGCAACATCGTCAAATCCACCAGCAGATAACGCTTTTACGACATCCAGACCAGTAACACCACGGTCCATCATTTCAGCTGCTGCTTTAATATCTTCTACCATGTTACGTTCTGGCATATCTTTACTTCCACGTGCATACGTTGCTGCTTCTACTTCCTCATCCGTTACAGCAGGAAGACCTAATTTATCAAATACAACTTGGATTACTCGTGCAGCTTTATTTCTAACCGCTACAACTTCTTCCTCCGTCACTGGTGTTAAACCACCATCTACTTTTAAATCACGTTGTAAAATATTGTAATCATCAAAATCATCTGCATCAAAATTGGAACCCGCAAACATATTGTCATAGTTTGGAGTCGCACTATATCCAGAAGAAATATAATCAGTTCCTGGTAAAAATTGCATCAGTAAACGAGCTGTACGACGAATATCCGAGTGAGAGAACGTTTGGTCATTACCAGAAGCTACTTCTAGATCTAACATAACGGCAATTAAATTCTCTGCAAGAACTGCTCTAATACCACTTGGTACAGCTCCCGGAATTCCAATACAACTAATCGACCCATTTTGTAAACCTTGAACACCAGCTGCTTTTGTAATAAAAATACAACGGGATTCAAGATATAGCATAGATTTTCCTTCTGCATAACCCATTTGAACCTCAGAACCAGTTCCAGATGTGAAACGCATTTTTAGACCACGAGAAGCATATGCACTTGCCAAAATACCTTTAGACCAAGGTGTATCATCTCCGTCTGTAAATACAGGCTCCGTACCATAAACAGAAATCGTTTCAGCGTAACAAGTTAAGCCGCGCATACCAAGCTCTAATTCTGTTGCTTCCTCAAGAGAACATTGCGTTAATACGCCACCACGCCCTGTTTGCGAACCTACTAATAAGCTAAGTGCATTAAAAGGTGCATAACGAACTACTGCAACGGTTGTTTCTTGCTCGTCAAAACCACGAATTGCTGCTTCTGCCGCATCTGCTGCAATTTGAACAGGATTATCACGCAAGTTAGTTACGTGAGCTTGGGTTGTCGGTGTTCTACGTGAACGCATTTTTTGCATGGACATCATCATTTCGACAACGTTCATTTGCGAAACTACTTCTACAATTTTTGCTGGTGTCATTGCTGTTGTAAGTAAAACGATTTTTTCCCGCGGTACGTTTGGATCACATAGCATGTTTGCGAGCTTCACAGAGTCCATTTTCATAACTTCTTCTGCACGGGATAAATCAACGCCATACTTAGCGATGAAATGGTCAATTAAGTCAAAATCAGCTAATTTTTTGCTGTCCATTTCGACTACTTTTCCATTTTCTATTTTAATGCTTGGTTTTGGATCATTTGGGCTTTCCATTGCGATTAAGCCTTCTTCAATCCATTCTTTTACAAAACCATCTTGATTGACCGGGCGTTTTGCTAACTCTTCAAAGCGTTTTGATTTCATCAGTCGTTACCCTCCGTTCTAAATGTAGGATGGACGATCATTTTTCGGTTCATCCCCTAAAGCTCCAAGTAATTTTTTACCAATTTCACGTGCAGAAATAACTGCTTGACGAACTGCGCCAGAATCTCCAGAGATACAAAGAATTACTTCATTGGAGAAACTAGTTCCATCAGCTGGTGAAGAGTAAGCAACCACATCTACATTCGCAGATTTCACCGCAGTATCAGCCATAACAACGCCAATCCCAGCTGGAGCACCAACCATAAGTCCGAATGCTTTACCTACTGGTGCGCCAAATGCAGTATTAAGTGCGTGGCTTGCGCGTGCAGTATATTGAAGTTCAATATGTCCTGCTTCGTTACCGTATACATCTCCAAAAGTTTTATCTAATTCATTCAGTGCAACTTCCACTGCACGTTTCACATCAGAAACATCGTCACCACCAAAGATAATTAAAGAACCGTGACCCGCACCGCCTTTTGTATCACGTGGTAATTCGATTTTTACTACTTCTGTATTCGTTGCTTTTACCGCTTCATCTGCTGCCATAATATGTGGGCCTGCACCAGTACGAGCTCCTAAAATACCTATAGAACGGTAAGACTTCTCAAGCTTCATTGCTTCTAAAAGTTGTCCGTCTACATTCGCAATCACTAGGCCGATTGTATCTCCAATCGCTGTTCCTACAAACTCTGTTAATTGAACTGCTTTTTCACTCATTTGACGTGATCCTCCATCCTCTACTATTTTTTCCGGGGCATCATTGACCGTTTCCATTACCTGTTTTAGAATTTCGTCAATCAGTTTATTTTGCTCACTCATCTGACTTCACCCTCACTGGTAAAATTTCTTCCACATCAGTATGCGGACGAGGAATAACATGTGTACTCATCACAGTACCTACATTTCTTGCTGCCGCCGCTCCTGCTTCTGTCGCTGCTTTCACCGCACCAACATCACCACGAACCATGACAGTAACCAGTCCAGATCCGATTTTTTCGTACCCTGTTAAAGTTACATTAGCTGATTTAACCATGGCGTCAGCGGCTTCAATGGCGCCAACTAGCCCTTTAGTTTCAACTAAGCCTAGTGCTTCTTGCATGGGTGTACCTCCTTCTCAAAATAAGTATTTTACTCTCTCAGTATAGGCAATCTAATATATAAATAGTTGCCGCTTCCAAATAAAAAAAAGAAGACGCGATTCGTGTTTTAACACAATTTTGCGCCTCCAAAAAAAATAACCACAAAAAGCCATCCAGTAATGCATGGTTTGGGCTTTTACATATGAAATTAGTCTTAGCAATATATTGTTATCTTCATGGCAAGAAAATGTAAGCGCATTATAAATATGCTATACTAAGAACGACAGAAACATGCCAAGTATTGCCGAAAGGGGAATAGCTATGTTACTACAGTCCAAAAGCAACGAAATGCTCATTGAAAAAGTCATGGATGAGTTCTCAGCCGCAACTAGTTTAGCCTCAGTTGTTGTAGATATACACGGTACCGAAGTTTCAAGATTATGTAACTTTACTCCTTTTTGCCAACTCATTCGATCTAACCCTAAATATCGCTCCCTTTGCCAAAAATGTGATATGTTTGGTGGACTAGAAGCCTCCAAAACCGGAAAACCTTTAATTTATCGATGTCATGCTGGATTAACCGATTTTTCTGTCCCCATCGTCGTCGAAAATCAACTTAGTGGATTCTTACTCAGTGGTCAGGTTATTTGTGAAGAAAATAGTGAAGTTGGTAATATTCAAACAGAAGAAACGGATTGGAAAAACGATAAAGAACTAATATCCGCATTTCGCTCTGTCCCTGTTTTCAGTTCTAAAAAAATCAACTCTTCTGCAGAAATGCTTACAATTATCTCCCAGTATTACTTGAAATCTGAAATGGAAAAAAGCCGCGAAGAACAAAAACAAAAGATCGCCTTCCACCATACGAAAATAGTACATCATGAAGATAATAAAGAAATTCGGAAAGCACTCAAATATATCGAAAAAAATCTCAACCGTCCTATTACACTTGATGAAGTAGCAAGTCATGTATATCTTAGCTCTTATTATTTCAGTAAATTATTCAAAAAAGAAATGAATGTGAACTTCATTAATTATGTGAACCAAAAGAAAATGGCACTCGCTAAAGAAATGTTGAAAAACCCACGCTTGTCCATTGATAATATCGCTCGTAATCTTGGCTTCACTCAAACGAGCTATTTCTGTAAGGTCTTCCGAAAAGAGTTTGACGTCACTCCAAAAGGCTACCGCGAAACTTTAAAATAAGTATTTCTCAAAGTCATATTCTATATTATTTTAGAGTATGACTTTTTTGTTCCTGAAAAGCAAAAAAACTTTCATCCATTATCGAATGAGAGTTTATGCACAGCAAATAAGCTATACTACCCGCATACGCTTTTTAGGACCCCGAAAAAGAGTTGCTTCCGTCTTATTTGGCGAGTATCCTGACTTGGCTTCATCCAACTATCGAACCTTCCCATACGCTAAAAAACGTACAGTGGCTATCTCGATTTTTGTCCACCTTACAGTTGCGGGGGCAGTTCCGGCTTCACACCGAATTCCTCTTTCAGAAATGCAAACACATTCCACCAACATAAGACCTATTTAACTACCTACATCTTAACACAAACGATTTACAAAAAAAGCGTTTTCACCTGAAACAACAAAAATCTACTATTGATTGGAAATAAGAAAACGTTGAGATTTGTTGTCCCAGAGCGAATAACACCCTTGCTTGAAATCGACATCCCAAAATTGTGCTATTTTTTGATCTTGTAGAAAAAGTGCAATAGCACGTAACACACCAAGATGCCCTACAAATAACACCGTATCGAGCTTCTGCCAGTTTTCCCATTCAGCCTTAAATGTAGCTATCACACGCTCATAAAAAACCGGAAAACTTTCCCCATTTGGAAATGGAGCTATTTGCCAGTTACTACAGTAGTCATCCCAAGCGACAGGAAACTTAGTACTAATTTCTTGATATGTATATCCTTCAAAATCGCCAAAATTCATTTCATTAAATGCAGGAAAACGAATTGTCTTTCGGTTACTTAATAATGCTGCAGACTGAATTACGCGCATTAAATCACTGGTAACTACTAAGTCAAATGAGTAATTAGTAAGCCTTTCTTGGAGTCGTTTCATTTGTCTTATACCATTGTCATTTAAAGCCACGTCCATTTGACCACAATATTTTTTTAGTGCATTGCAGTCGGTTTCGCCGTGCCGGACAAAAATAAGTTGCAATTACATCAACCCCCAAATTAATACTAAACAAAATAGACACACAAGTTGCCCCATCTGCCCCCCTGCACCTAGCGTATCTCCGTTCATTCCACCAATTCGCTTATATACAAATAACCGGTAAATGATTGTAAATATTAACACCCCGGCGTAAGCAATTAGCCCCACATAAGAGAAAAACAGCGCTAACACAATGAGAACAATCCCTTGGGCAATCATAATCGGCCACCAAGGAACACCTAGAAAAATCGAACCAAGTCCCTCTTTAGAACCCGCATAGGTCATTTTTGCAAAAAGCAACATTGTCACGCCTTTAGCAACCATTGGTAAAACGAAAAACAACCAGCTAATCTGCTGTATGTTTGGAACAGAAAAAAATAAAGCACCATAAAAAAGAAAATAAAAGCAAATCGCAATCACACCATTTGCGCCAACTCGACTATCTTTCATAATTTCTAGCATACGCTCTTTTTTACGCGAAGAAAATAATCCATCAGCTGTATCTGCAAGCGCATCAACATGGAATCCGCCTGTGATGATAATTTCTGCAAAAAGTCCTGCGATAATTGCAACCGGCAAAGGCATAACAAATGATACTAAAGAAAAAACAAGCCAATTCCATGCACCTATAACAATTCCAACAAACGGAAGAAGCGCACTCCCTTTTTTCAAGTTAATCTCGTCCATATTTATTTCGATAGGTAGCGGAATTCGCGTAAAGAATTGAATTAGTAAAATCAATGTTTTCATATTACTTCCACCTTTTCGGAATGCCACTCATGACAAAATAGACTTCCTCTACTTCCATTGCAATTTGCTGATTAATACGACCAATAATATCTCGAAAGACTCGCGTTAACTTATTTTCAGGTACAACCCCTAAGCCGATTTCGTTCGTAACAAAAATAAGTTTAGCGGTGGATTTCTTTCCCGCTTTTAAAATTGCGCGCACTTCCGATTGAATCGCAGCTTCTATTTCATCAGCAATCTCATTTGTCAACTCGCGCTCGCCAAGCAACGTAAAAAATAAATTAGTAACTAACATCGTTACACAATCAAGCATTATTACATCATATTGATTTCCATGTTGCTCCAAATGAGCGGCAATCCCTTTAAAAGCTTCAAAAGTATCCCAGTTCTCTGGGCGGGTTGCTTGATGTTTTTTTATCCTAGATTGAAACTCTGTATCATTTTGAAATGCAATTCCGGTCGCCACATATAAAACACGATTATATTTAGCAGCTTCTTTTTCAGCAAAACTACTTTTACCACTTCTAGCGCCGCCAGTTACAAGCATCATTTCACCCATGGTAATTCCTCAATTCTCCTAAACATTTAGCAGTCGGCAAGTCCTGCTCAAATGTTTTTACTTCACTTGCTTTAACCGCTACTAAAATAACTGAAGCTGGCCCCACAGTTTTATTCATGGTCGCTTCATTAAAAATGCCACTAGCTTTGAAAACACAATCATTAATTCGTGCTAAAGTATTTGCTTCATAAGCCATTCCTTTCGATCCAACCGGCACAACTTCAAGTACTCTGCTGTCAGAAACTAACTGTTTGACCAAATGATAATCTGGCATCTCCGCCATCCTCTGCAAAACTTCTGCTCCTACAATCGGTTCGCCAAATGCAAATAAGACCGCAGCTTCATGCACATTTATGAGCTTGAGTGCAGCTTTAGTCGCAAAACCAGTTACAAGAACGCCTACACTAGTTTGTGTTACGTTCATATTTTCTTCAGTACTGCCATTTAATTCAATATGACCTAAATCAGCCTTAATAAGTTCGTCTTTTAGCCCTGCGATAACACGTTTACCAGTCGGATTCATTTCCGCTCCGATAACATCACTCACAGCCACTACTACAGCACCTGAAGCAAGCATTTCTAGTAGAGCAACTCTCAAAGTCAACTGAGCTGTCACTTCTGGCGCAACCCTTAAGCCATCATGCACTTTCTCACCAAACCCAGCGCTAATATCACAACTCGTCAAAACACAACCACCAGGCACATCAATTATAGATAAATCCCTCACTTGAGGCATAAAAAAACCCCCACTTAGTTAAAATTAATCTTCCAAATATGCCCGAAGCTCTTCTATTCCAGTTTCCTCTACCGAAGAAATATAAAAAATATGCTTCGCGCCGGCCATGCGTAATGCCCGCTCTGCTCGCTCAATGTCTTTGTCCGATTCCGCCAAATCCACTTTTGTAACAATCCCAATAACCGGTTTAGCAAAAATACTGGTAAACATCGGTGAAAACGTCTGCTTCTTCTCCGTTACACTCTGTAAAATCGCGATTACTGATGCATCAGCCGCAGTCACAGTGAGCGCACTATATAGTTGCCTATGTTGTACAAATTCGCCTGGCGTATCAATCATTTCTTGAAAATACTCCACCGCTTGTGTTTTTTTATATAAAATATCATATCCGTGCAATTTCTGGCACAGCGTTGTCTTACCACAACCAACTGAACCCATTACCATCATTTTCTTCAAGTAACTCAGCTCCTAGTGATTTTTGGAATTGAGAAGTCCAAAATTTCGTGTAATGAAAAAACGACTTGTTGTAAAGCTGATTCAACAGAAGAAACATCACCTGTAAGTACAACGGAACCACTAAAACGATCAATGAAGCCAATTCGTACATCTCCAGATTTAGTCGCGATGTCACTTGCGATAATCGAAGCTTCACTTGGTGTAATGGTTAAAATTCCAATCGCACTAGCACCTTCTTCTAAACCTAATTTCGTATAAATATCACGGTTTGGATTCGCGATTAAATGCGCGAGTGTCACCTGTTTACCTGGTACGTATTCTTGAATTACGCGTTCTTTATTATCCTCAAAACTCATTTTTCCCACTCCTCATCTAGACAAACTATCTCAAAATAATCCTATCATATTTAGGCGCCACTATTTTGTCAAATTGTTCAAAAGGCACGCAACCACAGTCAGTGCGTACCTTTCTCAAAAACTCTATGACAATATATTGTTATCTTTTTAATAGATTAAACTCTCAAAAACTTCTTTACGAGGTCTTGGTATAACTACTTTATTAATTAATAGTGCTTCTTCTTTAGCTGCACTAAGGCCTGCTTCCACTGCCGCTTCACAAGCTGCTGTATCACCAGTTAAAACGACAAATGACTTACCAGCAATCCCAGTCGCCAACCGAATATCCATTAGCTGAACATCAGCTGCTTTTACTGCGGCATCAGCTGCTATAATTGAACCAGAGCACGAATAATATTCCATCACACCTACTGCATTCATCTCATCTGGAACTTCCGTTTTGTTAATTGCTTTGATTACTTGGTCAGACACGCGAGGAATGACTAAGTTCCCGACGATATTTGCCGCACCTATCTTCGTTCCAGCTTCAATTGATTGAGCTACAGAATCCACTGTGCCTGCTATTAAAATATAATATTTCCCTGGACAGCTTGCTTTAGCATAAATTAATTCGGAATTGGCTGCTTTTAGCATTGTGTCAACCGCCTCAATGCCTTTCGAAATACTATTTAATTCGAGAAATCCTAATGTATCCATTTTCATGACATCACCTTCTTAATATGAACTTGTTCTTCGGTTATACGAATAATTTGACCGTCAATACTTGCATGGATATTAGCCCCAAGAGCTGTATCAGGAATCTTCGCAATCAAATCACCTTTTCTCACAATATCCCCCTCGTTCACAACCGGAATAGACGGCGCTCCAATATGCATTTTCGTTGGGATAAACACTTCATCCACATCTAAATAATGCATTGTTTCTAAATGAACATCTGCATATTGCTGTAAGCCCATTTTGATTAAAATATTTTTGGGGGCAATCGATTTATATTCGCGCATCGGGTCAGGCGTAAATTCTTTTTTATCGGTTTGATAACGAACACCTTGTTTTAGAAGTTCTTTTTTCACATGAATGTTTACTTGGCGCGGAGATAATCCCATCGGACACGCAATTACCTCACAAATACCACATTCACAACAAATCATCGCTTCTTCCCAAATCGGATCTGGTTTAATATCCGTTATATCCTCTGCAACCGCAAAATGACGCATAACTTTATGCGGATGAATATCATGACCTAATTGCTTTCTCGGGCATAAATCCGAACAAAGCGAACACTGAATACAAGCTGATTTTGTTTCATTGAAAATTTGTTCCACTGTTTGGTAATGTAACTTGTGCAGATAACCTGTATCCTCTGCAACAATCAAGCCAGACGTAGTTTTTGTCACCACTTTTTCAGAAATGGTGGATTGGTCATTCAATTTACCCATCATCGGTCCACCATCTAAAAACAAGTACTCTTCCAAATTAGTTCCGCCTGCCGCTGCTAAACAAACCTCAAATGGCGTTCCAACAGGGACATCCAACAGCTTTGGTTCTCCTACCGCTCCAGTTACTGTCAACTGTTTACGAACGACCGGCGCGTCATCTTGAATCGCATGGAAGACGTTCCACATTGTCGAGACATTCGATACAATACAGCCAACCATTAGTGGAATACCGCTTGGTGGTACAACACGGCCTGTCACTTCAAATACCATGACTTGCTCATCACCAGTCGGATAAACATTATCCATCTCATGAATTGTCACGCTTGCATCTAGTTCTGTAATTGCTGACCTAAGAGCCGCAATTTCTTCTGTGTAATAACGTTTTGTCGCAATAACGGCAAATTCTGCACCTACTTGGCTTTTAACCATTTCAATTGCTTTAATCGTTTCTACTGCATGGTTTCTCATGACAAAATGATCGGTTTTTAGTAGCGGCTCACATTCCGCCGCATTAATAATTAAGTATTCCACTTCACCGCTAAACTTGGCATGGGTCGGAAAACCCGCTCCACCACAACCAACAACGCCAGCATCTTTAATCTTTTCTAAAATGGACATTTGGCTCAACACCCTCTTAATAGTTTTTCAGTATACTTCAATGATAGAGCGTTTACATTTCAAAATCTATAGTAAAATTTTGCAACCTAAAAGAGAGCAATATAATAGAATAAAAAACCTACTAAAATTAGTAGGTTTTGTCTGTTTTATGTCGATTGGCAATTTCGTCTGTTTTTAAATTTTCAATTAGCTGGCTTACTTCTCTTTTTATTTTCTTGGCGTATCCTGGATTACCACCATCCGTTGAAATACCGACTAGCAACTCATTTTTTGATACA
The DNA here is from genome assembly GCF_014229295.1 of Listeria farberi. Lineage (NCBI taxonomy): Bacteria > Bacillati > Bacillota > Bacilli > Caryophanales > Listeriaceae > Listeria > Listeria farberi. Next base: position 913,323 of record NZ_JAARZL010000001.1, on the reverse strand, counting down.
GTTGCCATATTGAAAAAATCGGAATTCTTTTGTTCTGTCGTATCATTCACTAGTTGCTCTGGCAGATGATCTTTCAGTATCATTTGATTGACTTCTGGGTTATTCGTACAAATAAATATCAGAAAAGCGCTATTAAGATGCTCTGCTCGGTAAGCTTCTTCTTTTACCTGTACTTGAAGCTCTTTAATCTCTGGCAAAACATCTAACCCAACAATTAAAATATCAGCACCGGTATGAAGCAGCCCCTTTACTTTACGAAGTGCTACCTTCCCACCGCCAATTATGACAACCCTTTTCCCTGTAATATCAAGCATTATCGGATATTTCATCATCAAGCCCCCGCACATTTTTCTTCATTTTAACACATAATTGAAACATTTTTCGGGTATAGTTAAAATAATTCAAAAGGAGGTAGAATAAATGTTTAATCAAGCGAAACGAATCTCCACATTTTTCACTTTTAATGGAAATGGTGAGGAAGCATTTCAATTTTATTTAGACACTTTCCCTGATGCAAAAAAGGTCTCATTAACCTACTTCACAAAGCCTGAGCAGGGCGGTGATATTGGCAAGGTTCTAAATGCTACTTTTGAAATAAAAGGAGCTTCATTCATGATTATGGATATGACAAATAACGCCTCGCCAGCCTTTAGTTGGGCTACTACAACACTTTATTTTGCAGATACAGAAGAGGAATTTGATTCCCTTTTTGAAAGATTAGCTAAAGAAGGAAGCGTAATGATGGGCCCAGAAGAAGTGGAAGCCCTTCGAAAAGTCGCCTGGGTTACAGATAAGTTCGGGATTACCTGGCAATTAGTATTGGCATAAAAAGAACACGAAAACGCCCTCTAAAGCGTTTTCTTTTTTAGTTCAAAACGTTTGACCATTTTCGACCATTATGATAAGATACCTATATTACAAATAAACGAAGACTTTTCAAGGAGGAATTTTTTCATGGCAGACAATAAAAATAATGAAAATATCGCGAATATCCTTACACAAAAATTAATTGATACACGAACAGTTTTAATTTATGGAGAAATTAATCAAGAGTTGGCTGAGAACGTTTCTAAGCAACTTTTGCTACTAGAATCTATCAGTGACGAACCAATTACAATTTTTGTAAATAGCCAAGGTGGTCATGTTGAAGCAGGCGATACCATTCATGATATGATTAAATTCATTAAACCTGTAGTGAAAGTCGTTGGGACTGGATGGGTTGCAAGCGCAGGCATTACTATTTACCTAGCTGCTGACAAAGAAAACCGCTATAGCCTACCTAACACTCGCTATATGATTCATCAACCAGCTGGCGGTGTTCAAGGTCAAAGTACAGAAATCGAAATCGAAGCAAAAGAAATTATCCGTATGCGCGAAAGAATTAATCGCTTAATCGCAGAAGCAACTGGTCAAACATATGAAAAAATTTCTAAAGATACCGACCGTAACTTCTGGCTTTCTGTCAATGAAGCAAAAGATTACGGCATCGTTCATGAAATTATTCAAAACCGTGATGGAATAAAATAACACAAAAAGGTTCACTTCATTTTGTAAGTGAACCTTTTTTATTATCTTTCAAAAGGAGTATCAAAATGGAATTAACCAAAACAAATTTTCAAAAGCTTGACCAAATACATTTATCCTTCGAAAATCGTCATTCAATGGCTGAAATCATCGCTATTTTAAGTGAATCATACATTGAAATCACTAAAAACGGGGTGATTAAAGACTATGCTTATTACAAATCGCTTGAAACGCTTGGAGATAACACTTTAGAAATAACAGATTATTACATAAAAATTTTAGATGAGACTAAAGTCTTAACCTATTATAGATTGAAAAATATAAGTGAAAACAGCTATACAATGCGAAGTAATATTTGGATATTCGAAAATGGTTCATGGAAACTTACCTTTCATCAAGGTACAAAAATCACACTAGAAAAGGAATTTGACTAAATGCCAAATTCCTTTTGTTTATTTTCTTTTTCGCAATAAAATCACACTAGAAACAGCTAACATTATACCGCCAACTAAACTAGAAGTCATTCCTCTATCCCCTGTTTTTGGTAAATTTCTATTTTCTTTCACTGCTATCGAATTAACAGAAGAGGTCTGTTTTATTATGGCTGGTTGAATATCTCGCGTTATTGACTTTACTGGACCAGTTGAAGGGATTTGATTTGGTGGATCCACCGGGTTTACCGGGGCAATTGGGTCTACTGGTTTTACTGGATCTACTGGGTCTACCGGGTCTACCGGGTCTACCGGGTCTACTGGGTCTACTGGGTCTACCGGGTCTACTGGGTCTACCGGGTCTACTGGGTCTACCGGGTCTACTGGGTCTACTGGGTCTACTGGGTCTACCGGGTCTACTGGGTCTACCGGGTCTACTGGGTCTACCGGGTCTACCGGGTCTATGGGTTTATCAAGTAAAGGCTGAGTAACTTTACCGGAATATGTTGTTGTTAATGAACCAATAGTTACTGGGATGTTGTAATTATAATTAAGGATATTGTTACTTTGAAGTCCTTCCCAAGTAATCTCTTCATTTGCGTATATACCCCCATGGCTAACTGTGGTTGGTTTTACCCTACTACCATTTTCGTCAATTACTGGTGCTGGTAAAGTAAGTGGATTATCTACTTCGACCGCTTCCAACACACGAGTTTGATTATTAAGTTCTAACCTAGTTAAATTAGTCAAATTTTCCAGTGGAGAAATATCAATAATTTGGTTGGAATTTAAGGATAAGGTTTCAATATTTGGAAGTTCTGCTAAACTGCTTATATCTGTAATTTTATTGGTTTGTAAGCCTAAATCTTCAAGGCTCGTAAGGTTTTTAACTACAGTTATATCACTTATTTGGTTACCATATAAGCTTAATCCAAGTAAATTAGTCATATTTTTAAGAGGCGTAATATCATTAATATTATTACCTCCAGCCCAAAACATCAACATATTTGTCAAGTTTTCAACAGGCGTTAAATCCGTTACTTCACAATCTCTCATAGTCAAAAATCCTAGCTGTGTCATATTTTTAACAGCACTAATATCCGACACTGGGTTGGCGCTAATATTAAGATCAAGCAAGTTTGTTAAATCCTTAATTGGTTCAATAGTTTGCAGATTATTAAATTCAAAATCAAGCGACATTAATGAAGTCAAATTCGCAATAGGAGTTAAATCACTAATTTGATTCCTCGCCAAACTAATTATTTCTAACTGAGTTAAACTACTTAATGGCGATAAATCACTCACTTGGTTGCCATAGCCAAAAATCTGATTAAGATTTTGCAAATATTCTATTCCTTCCAAGCTTTGAACGCCTTTTGAATTGAAGTGTAATGCTCTCACAGTATTCAATTGACTTTGTGTAACTGTGCTAGTTACAGATGGTAGTTTCAACCAATCCGCCACTACTTGTGCAAGATTTGGATCTGTAAAAATTTCATTAATTGACTTTGGCGTCGTAAGGATATATTTTGTCTCGGCTTTAACTTGTTGTGGCTTCGTTAAATCCCCCATACTAAAGACACAGGCTAAAATTAAAAGTAAACTAGTTGTTAATTTAATTATTTTTTTCATATTGTCCTCCTTGATTGTCAAACCATATGATACACCGCTCATACGGTTAAATCAATGGAAGAAGGAGGCAATATTTCCTGTTTCATAAAGATTTAAAATAAATATTTCCGTGTTATATTTCCATCTTATTTCTTACATTTAATCCTAGTAAAGAAGCTTTTCAGAGATTTCCTCTAACGAATAGATAATTAATTAATTGTGACTAAATAGTGAAACAATGCATAGAAAAGTGAAGTTTTACTACTAAAAAAACAACTGAAACTTTTAAATCTACATTTATCTGTTAATTTTTATAACTCGTTTGGCTTAGGTGCTCTAACATGCTTCTTCATTGAAAGTTCACATGCACCAAATGCTTGGAAGTTTTTACGTGCTTCTAATAAAGTTAATCCATTATTGGCGCCAGAAGGAATATTTAATAATCCTTCTATCGAGGAGATATTTTGATAGTAAGAATAAATCTCACCATTTTTTAAAGCAAAATAGCCATCATCTTCCCAAAAACACACGGGGCAAATCTCAAATTCTCCCCTCACATCAATCGTTAAAGAATTACAACAAACACATCTCTCTTTTTCAGTATTGTCTGGCCATTTAAGTAATAGCGTTCGTTCTTTTTCTTCTATTATTTTAAAACCATATTTTAAAAGAAAGGAAATCCCAGCCACATTTTCTCGTCTTACTTCATCGAAGATAACTCTTCCTTTACATTCATTTTGAAAAAAATCCAAGAACAAGTCCAAAGCCTTTCGAGCTATTTGTTGACCTCTATACTTTGCGGCAACTTTAATATTTAAATAAGCTGTCTCATTTTCCAAATCTCGAAAACTGACTTCTCCAACAGGTTCCATATCTTTTTTGATAATAAAATACGCATTAGTTTCTAGTGACTTAGACTTTAACCAATCCATTCTCGTTTCTTCTGGAAAAGAAAATGGCCCGCCAAGCACTTCTGTTGTTGCTAAATCTCCCCATAACCATTCAATAAAAGGAAAATCAGCAGTAGTAGGTTTTTGTAATGTGATATTGATAGAGCATCCCTCCCATTATATCATTTCATTTATTAAATCGTTATTGACATACTATCATGACTTTCAAACTACTTCCCATTATTTTAGAAACAATAGCATTATTCTCGCTTATTGAAAATAAACTTAAAAAATCGACTGCACCACTATTAGCAGCCATAATTTCATTAAGTTAATTAACTATTTGGAAGCTAAAATGGTATTGTTTAAGAGGAGCTGTTAGTTCATAGCTACTGCTTTTTTTAGTGCAATTATATTTGCTCTATTAAATTTCACACTTTGGATGGGACGAGATTTTATTTTTCGTTAAATTAATAACATGTTTTGAGCCGAAATACCATTGTGTTTTTCATTAAAATCATCAAACGACATTTCCCCATCTATCTCTAAAACTTCATAAATTTGTTTTAGTTCTTTTGTAGTGAATATTGTTTTAGGAGAAACTAGCTTTTTCGAGTAACTAGCAAGTGGCGTCATTCCTAATCCTGAATAAGGAAGAAAATATTCCTTTCCATTGCTTCTCTTTAAGAACTCTTTCGCGGGCATTGTCTTACTTCCAAATCCCCAATCAAATCTAATGGTAATTTCCTCTTTGTATCTTTTAATAATATCCTTATCTGGCGCGTCTATTGTTCGATACCCTGCATAAGTTGTAGATCTTCCATTAAAAGAAAAATTCATTGGAAAGAGGATATCCGTTTCTTCCAGTATAACCTTACCAATAATTGGGAAGGCTCCTCGCAACACTAAATCATCCATAATAAATTCCGGATTTAATAGTTCCTGTTTTTTCAAAAGGGTTAAATCAACTGAATTTTGTTTGCTTGTATAGTTAAAGCTCCGTATCACAAGTGGAACACCCATCATCAAACGGAGATAATGCGAACTATCTTGTGGCAGTATTTTTTGTTTCCGAAACGTCTGAAAACAACCAATTACAAGTGCAAATCCATACTTATTTCCTATAGGATAAGAAAAAACAGACCCTTGCTGGATGACTTGTCTCATTTTTACAGTCCGTTTCGCTTTGGCTAACATGCCCAACCAGTCACTACCATAATTTCCCGTAATTTTTGCTTGGACATTTTCCTTGGTAAAAACCATGTCTTTCTCAAAATATATATTTTCAAAATGCCGAACGCCTAATTTTAGCTCTATTCGATGACTGACTTTATTTATTTTTAGTCTTAATTCTTTTGTTTTTGCTTTTAAAATTGCGTTAAGCGTCAATGCTTTTGGTTTTGCTTTTTTTCGTCCAACTAATTCATTGGTATCCGTAAGCTCTATATTATAATCGATTTCTTTGTAACAATCAGCTTGATTTAGTATCAATTTTATTAGCACACGATTTCTAATAATCACTTCTGCATTTTCCACAGTCAATTTTTGATCATTTTCAAGAATTTGATGTAACCCTACTATTTCTCGTATCTCATTATTAATCATATCTGTTCACCTTCCTGTTGTTTTTAAAGCTTCTCTCGGTATCCATCCACTTTTCTAGCTACAAAAGAAATCGTTTCCGCCAATTCTTTTTGTTGTTCATACAAGTTTTCCATATGATTATCTAAAATCTTTATCCGTTTTGGTAGTGATGCATCTCCTTGTTTTTGTAATGCAGCAAAATTTTTAATATTCGTTATCGTCATGCCTGTTTGTTTCATTTTAAGCAAAAGCTGTACCCAGCAATAATCTTCTTCCGTATAAACACGATAATTTTTTTCATTTCTAGCTGGTATTAACAATTTTTCTTCCTCATAATATCTAAGCGTATCAATCGAAAGACCTGTTTTAGTAGCAAAATCTTTAATAAGCATCTAATTCCTCCTTGCTATCGGGTATACTCCATACCTTAAGCTTAACATATATGAAGGAGGGGGAAAATGTATTTAAAAGAATATCCTAATTATTTATATTGCACAGCAGTTATTCAAACTACCGGAAAGGTTTCTTATGAACTGTTAGTAGAACGCTTGGAAGAGTTACGCGCTAAAACCGTAACTGAAAAAGGATGCATTTTATTTGAAATAGTTCCTTTAGAAAAACAACTTGGCAGGTTCGCATTGTGGGAGATTTGGCAGAGTCAGGAAGCTTTTTACTATCATCATCAACAAAACTATACGAAAGAATTTTTTGCAGCAAAACTTGATACTATTGAATTTTTCGAAAGCTCAAAGAAAGTGGATTTATAAATAAAAACAGCTTGTAATTTACACAAGCTGTTTTTATTATTTTGCTACGCTTTTCAATGTACCATTTTCTAAAAATAATTGTTCTTCTGCTAAGTCTAATGTTGTAGCCCGGTGAGAAATTACAAGTACTGTTTTATCTTGAATTTCTGAACGAAGCGTGTTTAAAATCGTTTGTTCATTAATATAATCTAAATTGCTCGTTGGTTCATCTAATAATAAAAATGGCGCGTCATGAAGGAATAATCTCGCTAACCCTATACGTTGACGTTCCCCATCTGATAAATTTCGTGATTGCCCACCGATAATCGTCTCATATCCTTCTGGCAAAGTTTCAATCCACTTATCAATCGCCGCTTTTCGCGCAGCCTCTTTTACTTCTTCCAAACTCGCATTTTTTTTACCTAGACGAATATTATTACTAAGTGTATCTTCAAATAAAAACGTACTTTGCTCCATTACACCTTCTAGCCGGTGAAGCGAAGACTCTGTAATTTCAGGAAGTGCGTTATTATTTAAATTAATCTGGCCTTTTGCTGGATCCCAGTAACGCATCAGTAGTTTTACTAAGGTGCTTTTCCCGCTGCCACTTTCTCCGCCGATGCCAAGCCATTTCCCTTTAGGTAGAATAAGCGAAAGTTCGTTTAAGATTTGCTCTTTCCCCTCATGGCTAAAACTCACTTTAGCTAGTTCTGCACTTTCGAAATCAGTTAATTCTAGCGATCCATCAAATGATACGACTGGCTTTTCTTCTGTTAACGCATATAATCGCTTGCCACTAGCAAAAGTGTTTAACAGCGCCGTTCCTAAAGCGTTTAGTGCCAATACCGAGCCAAAAGAACTTAAACTAAGCACAGTTCCAATTAATACCGTTTCAAGTGGTAATTGCCAAAAACTACCTAACATTAAAATTAAAGTCGCCGTACCAATTAGCACCCATTCACCAAATATTTGGAGCTCGCTTCCTTGTCGTATTCGTTTCTGATACTGCTTGTTGAGCTTTTCGCCCCGTGCTTCTAGTTTTGCTAAACGTTCTTCTCCAAATTTAAATTGGAATATATCTTGTAAACTTGCAATGTTTTCCATGACAATTTGATTAAGTCCAACAAATTCTTTTTGATAAGCTGTTCCGATTTTTTTATTTCGTTTATAACTAATTATTGGCAAAATAACCCCGACCAAAATTTGGCCTAACAAAAGTAGGATTGCTAAACCAACATCATAGCTTGCCAAAAAGCCAACTGTTACAACCGTCGTACCAAGTGCAATAAAAACTGGTGAAATCGTATGCGCAAAAAATACTTCCAAAGCCTCGACGTCCGTTGTAATCGCGGCAACTAAATCACCACTTTTCTTCCCCGACAAACGAGCTGGTCCTAGTTTTCGCAAAGTCGCAAAAATACGTTCTCGAATAATCGCGAGTAGACGAAAAGCAATATCATGATTTAAATACTGTTCTGCATACCTTGCAAGTCCGCGAACTACACCACAACCAACCATGACAAGGAGCCATTTATACGGATTCAGTGGTTGCTGTAAAACCACCGCAAGAATTCCATATGATCCTATTAAAGAAATCATAATAACGGATAAATTACTAATAATACCAAGAAAAATCGCCAAAACCATCTTGCCTCTTAACGGTTTAACAAATTTTAAAAGCCAACCAATAAGTTTCCATTCCGACATATTAAGCTCCCCCTTTCAGCAACGCTTCTTCTTCTAAAAAGTAATTTTTGAAGTAGTTGGATTCTTGTTGCAATCGTTCTGGACTCGCCACTTCCACCAATTTTCCTGATTCAAAAACGAGCACCTGATTCGCCTCCAAAACATTATATAAGCGATGCGAAATAAAGAGCACGATTTTTTCTTTAGCTAATTCCTGCAACACCAGAAGAATAATTTTTTCACTTTCCAAATCCACCCCAGAAGTTATTTCATCAAAAACATATAGTTCTGCTTGACGCAGCAATGCTCTTGCTAGTAACAAACGCTGTCTTTGGCCACCAGATAAATTACTACCATTTTCCTCTAAAGGCTCGTTTAATTTTTCTGGTAATTTTTGTACAAAACCTGCCAAGCTAACCTGCTCCAATACTGTCCAGAGATCATTATCATTCGCAGCTGGATTACCTATTAATAAATTTTCTCGAATACTATTTGCATAAAGATAACCATGATTATCCACTAAAACACCTTGTTTTCGAATAGCTTCTTCGCTCAAACTAGCTAATGGTACATCATTCCAAATAATTTCCCCTTGATAGCCTGGCAATTGATTTAATAGTACACGTGCAAAAGTACTCTTCCCTGAACCAGACTTACCAACAAGAGCAGAAAAACTTCCTTTACTGAAATTAGTTGATATATCTTGAAGTGCTTCTGCTTTCCCTGCTTCATATGTATATATCAAATCGCGCACCTCTATTTTTTCTAAAGGTTTGGCTAGTTCTACTGAGCCGTAAATTTGCTCTTTTAACTCAAAATAAGCAAATAATTTGCTACAAGCACTGATTCCATTCATCGCTACATGGAATAAAGATCCCAATTGGCGCATTGGAATAAAAAATTCGGCACTTAGTAATAAGAACATTAGCATGCCAGTTGTACTTATAGTTCCATTTGTGAACATAATTAAAGACATACCAATACCAAGTGCTGCCCCACTGTATGAAATAATATCCATAATCGTAATAGAGTTCAGCTGCATTGACAACAAACTCATCGTGGCTTTACGAAAACGCTCCGCATCAGAAACAATTTCCTCTTGCTTATATTTATCTTGATTATATGCTTTTAAAATACTCAAACCACTTAAATTTTCATGAAATTTAGCCCCTAAATTCGTATAATCTGACCAATAACCACTCAAAATTCGTTTAGCAATTTTCATTACTGCCATAATAACAATCGGAATCATAGGCATACAAATTAATAACACAATCGCTGGCTGCCACGCAAAACCAACTAAACTTCCAAAAATCATGAAAGAAGCGATGAGACAATAAAATAATTGCGGTAAAAAACGTGAATAATAAATTTCTAATTGTTCAATCCCATCTACTGCAAGTTGTGTTAATGTAGACGCCGGTAACTGTCCTTCGTTATTCCCTAATCGAAAAGCTTTTTTCATCACCGCCCGCCGCATTGATAATCGTAATTCTGCCGACGCTTGGTAAATTTGTTTTTCCACTAATTTGGTGAAAATAGCTTTGCCAACTAAAACAAGCAAAACCATCCCAACAAGACGTAACCAATCAACACTTTGGCCTTCCAAATAATACGTTAATTGTTGAGCAAAAATAAACCAAAGGCCAATCATCAGCCCCAAACTTAATACACGAAAAAGGATTAATAATATTAAAGATTTCTTTTCAACTAGTTGAAACAAACGCTTATCAATCATTGTACTTCCTCCGAGTTATATTAAGGTTTATTTTAGAAATCCTAAATACTTTCTTTGTTATTTTGGCAGTATGAGCCATTTTTAATACTACTTTTCCCATTTGATTGCTAACCTCCATCAATAAATCTTTGTTTATTATATCACAAAAAATACCATTTGATAACGATTATCATTATCATTTGTTTTTTTATGAGAAGGAATTTTTCTTCCAACTGGAAAAATGCTGATTATTATTTGGAAGGAATAGATATAGACCATATGATTAACTTAATACAAAGTTGCATGTTGTTTTTAAACAATAAAAGAAGATCAAATTAATGATCTCCTTTAATGATAGAATAATTTTTAAAATACACTTGTTGCCAAGCTTGCGTTTTTTTCGCTGTTTTATTTAAATCTTTACACCACGGTGGGTAAAATCTAGCAGCCATTTTTCCATTTCTAGTTTTACTAGTTAAAATCCCCTTATCAATTAAACATTGTCTTGGAAAAACAAATAAACCATCCAAATCACCATCAATGACAACAATACATAAAAAATCAGCTCTATCTGACTCGTCAAAAGAGCGATTTTTTCCAAATTCATTTTTCTTCCAAAAAGCGACAAAGTATCCTTCTTTTTTATCCGTTTTCTTCGCCAAACGAGTACGAATCAATGTGTTATTTTCAGCTGTTTTTATAACCATTCCTTGATATTCTTTATTTTGTGATTCTTCCCGAATTACTACCAAATCACCAAACTCTGCTTGTAAAAGCTGTTCATATTTCAATAGATTTTCCCTTCTGCTTTAAATGGAGAATGGGGTAAGGCTTCCCAAATCCATCTATATCGCTTTTGGAATAAACCACAAATCCATGCTTCAAATAAAATCTTGTCGCAAAATGGTTCTGTTCATTTACATCTACTTGATTTATTCTTTTGTTCTCAAGTAACCACAAAAGAATCTTACTCCCATAACCTTTACCTCTAAAAACTGGATCAAGAAATAGCATTTCCAATTCCCGTTCACTCGTTCCACTAAAACCAACAAGCTCTTCACCAGAAAACCACAAAAGCAATTCCACATTAGCTAAAAATCCCGGAATTTGTTTTTTGTAAAATAGTCTATCTTCTACAGTCAAAAAGTCATGCGTTGTAATTACGGACTTTTCCCATATAGTTAAAATAGTTGGGAAATCTTGTTTTTTTGCTTTTTTATTGATAAGCATTTTTTACCAACTTCCCATTTACATAATTCTTTTCAAATCAATACAATTTCTAAGCAAGTTCTTCCATCAAAATCAATAAAGACTTTTCATTTTGATTCTTCACATTAATCTCTAAGTAGTCAAAACCATCTGTTTTAACTTGTTCCCAAGGTATACGTCTGCCATCAATTAGAAGGACATTTCCATTACCATCAAATTCATAATCTTCTTTTTCACTTTCATAATCAATTCCAAGGCCAATAGATAAATTAATTTTAGAGACATTGTTCACTGGAAATCTTTTAAGTTCTCTACTTTCAATCACAGTCTTATCATATTCATCACAAAACATACTATCATATCCATAATAAGCGCCATCATAAAGTAATATTTCTTCTTTTGTTAAATTATTTTTTGCTATGATTTTTAATGGGACCTTAAAATCTGCGGCTGTAATTAGTTGATCTCCCTCAATTTCTTCAAGCGTTCCACAATAAAAAATATCAAATGTTTCCTCACTATTTGCAGTTGAAATTTCTAAATTAAGATAATCATTGATACCTATTTCTTTTGCAGTATTTTTCAAATATGATGGAATCAAATTTTTTCCTCCTTAATTATATTAATAAGCGATTATAGCATATATTACTACCTTAAAACATCTTTTTTATAGCTTGTTTCGTATTTATTCACTTAGAGCAAATTCTTTAAAATAACTAAGAATTGTTATTAGCTTATGAGGATCTCCAAAACCTTTAAATTCTTCATTTTCTTTAACTATTTTTATCCAGTCTTCCTCACTATCCATCAAATCGACATTTTCAAATTTTTTATTTAATAAAGTGGTTTCTTTAAGGTTAATTCGGACAAACCAACCAGGATTATCAAGGGTTTCTATAGTCACACCATAGTCATGCTCCCAAGCTCCATCACACTGTTCTTTATACCATTTTTCTATCCACAATAAAATATCCATGTTTCACCTTTCCTTATGCTCTAAAGATTGCTTATTTGATAGGTGGCTCTCACTTATTAACTCTGAACAATCCAGAGTTTTGTGCTTTTACTTTAACTATTCCACGGGCTTTTTTATTTCATTTCTTCAATATTAGGAATAGCCCAATCAATTGCTTTGCGTCCATTCTTTTCCAAAAATTCATTAGTTTTAGAAAAATGCTTGCACCCGAAAAAGCCTCCGCCTGCTAATGGTGATGGATGCGTACCTTTTAGCACTAAATGTTTAGGATTATTTATCCCTTTTGCAGCATCCATTGCATGATTTCCCCAAAGGATAAAGACTAATGGCTTATCATAATCATTCAGCAAATCTAAAACATGACTAGTAAATTTAGCCCAACCAAATTTCTTATGACTACCAGCTTTTCCTTCTGATACAGTTAGGCTTGTATTAAGCATCAATACTCCTTGTTTGGCCCAAGAAACTAAATACCCATGATTCGGAGCTTCAATATCTAGGTCTGTTTTTAATTCTTTATAAATGTTTTTTAAACTCGGAGGAACTTTTTCTCCAGGCTTAACAGAAAAACTTAGTCCGTGAGCTTGTCCTACTCTATGATAGGGATCTTGTCCAATAATAACCACTTTAACATCTTCATATGGACAAAAATCAAAACATGAAAATAATTCCTCTCTAGGCGGAAAAACTGTTTCTGTTTGATAGGCCGTTTCAACTTTATCCATTAATTTTATATAATAATCTTGTGTTTTTTCTTCTTCAAAAAAATCATTCCAATTTGTTATGTTATTCATGTTTGTTTTACCTTTGCCCTTCTTGATTTTTTTATTATATTGATTGATAGTTCACTTATAATAGCAAATAAAATGCGATTATGATGATCTATTTCTTGAGTTTCATCCATATGATCAACTATCTTTAAGTGATTTTATATATAATCTTCTTATTTTATTAATTTTTTTATTTTATTAAATTTTTTAAATGCTGTTCTTTCAGATAATAATGTATTGCTTACATTCAAATATTTTAATTTGTCACATTCAGTTAATAAGCTAATATCAGTAATTCTTGTATTACTCAAACTTAGTCGTTCTAAATTCTTCATACTTACTAAACTTGAAATATCTTCAATTGGATTAGAATCCAGATATAAAAATTGCATTTTTATACAATTTTTTAGGGAGGAAATATCCGTTATCTTATTTCCTTTTATTTCAAGATAATTGATATTAACTAAATCATTAAAAGCAGTTAAATCTTTAATTTTATTATTTGATAGAATCAAGTCCTTAAGTTTAAGTAAATTCTTTATAGGTGTAATATCTTCCAATTCATTACCACCAAGATTAATTTCTACTAATTTTTTCATATTTTTCAAAATAACTAAGTCCTTAAGTCCACTATATTCTGCACTCAATAATTTAAGTGTAGTAATATTTTCTAATGATGTAAAATCTTCAATTATAGAATAATTTAAATATAATTTTTTTAATTTTGGTAAATTAGCTAATGTGTTGAGCTCTTTAATCTTACAATCAATTAGATATAATTCTTTTACTTTTTGCATATTCGAAAATATCTCACTATCTTCAATAATAGCTCCTCTGATATCAAGAATTTCTACATTTTCAACTTTTTTGAATATATCTAGATAGTTACAAGCTGTTGGTATCGGTCTGTTTTCGTCAGTTGAATACGCACAATGAAAGTCAAAGCTTTTTATTAGTGAAAAATCCGCATTTTCTTTTTCTTCCACTTCTCCTCTTAGTATGGCTAATAAATACTTTTGTTGTTCCCAAGCTGACTCGACTTTTTTCTCTGCTTCTTTTATAATAGTTAGTTCTTCATTAGAATATCCATATAGATTATCGTCTTCAAAAACCCAATCTGTATCAATTTGACATTTGGCAAATGACCACAATGTTTGCATCAAAAAGCGACTATCAATATTATCTTCTATGTTTATTTCTGTATGAGTTCCTGGAATAAAAAAATATTCCGTTGTTTTAGCGATTTCTTCATAAGGATCGCCTCCACAATAAACAGTCGGGTTTTCACTACTAATATCTTTCATATTAAATCCATATTGGCATACTCCTTGCATCTCTGAGGCAAACATCAACAATTCTACTGGATTTTCATCCCCATCGCTAATATAAGAAAGTTCATTAGGTGAGAAAACATGAAACTCATGATCACATTCGTCTTCAATCTCCCCTATTTTTTCATAATATTCTATCAATAATTTCGGTATAGTATATTTTTTTAAAGCTATATCTATTTGCTCTTTCGTATAAGGTTTTGTTTTATACCCTGCTTCCATCCAAACTTGTTTTAGATCATCAATTGTATGTTTCATTTTCTGTTATAAACCTCCCACTATTTAGTAAAAATCATCTGTCCTAAGTTTATGTAATAATTATAAAATAATTATTACTCTAATACAACATCTACCAGCAGGAATCTCTTTTATTTTGCATTTTCAATACTGCTTAAAATATGGAAATAGTTATATCCATTAAAATATCATTTTCTGCATCAAAACCACATGCGAAATTATAATCATTAATTCGCCAGCCAACTGAATTAAACATAGTATTAACAAGATATGGTTCACCTAAAATATTCAAAAGTTCCTCTTTAGTTGATTTATTAATCTTTATAGAAACAGGTAGATGGTATCCTAATTCAAATAAAGAATTATTGTTTATGAGTATCGCTTCGAGAAACAACATATTGTTTGGTTCTTCTAACATTTGATTTATTAACGGATTAAATGTTTCTTGTATATATTTACTTTCATCCTCTAAGTACAATTGTATAATTGTTGCTTTTTGAAAATGTAATTCAACGTATTTGCTAATACCAAATGTAGTAAAAGCATGAACACTTCGTTGTAATTTTTCTTCAGGAATATTAGTAATGTTCAATAATCTTTGTGTTTCAGGACTGTTTAATGCTTTTCCAATACAATTTAATAAGTTAAATTCCTTCATATTTTCTCCTTTTTATTTATAATAAAAGGTCTTCTCTTGCAAATCCCCATTTATTTTCTCCATCTTTGCTAGTTACAAATGAAACGAAATTACCTTTCCTCTCCCAACAACACTTGCACCCTCCATAACTAAAAAAGATAGATTAGGTTGAATTTTACTATAATTGACAACATCCTGCTCGTATAGAGGAGCAACTATTGCATAGCCCACTGAGTCAAGTGTATCTACTTCTATATCGTAAATTTCAACGCCTAAATATTCTTGCGCCTTATCCGTTTCCATCACAAGATGCGGACGATAACCTTCTTTCGGAACTGTTCTTCTTGTCCTAGAATAGAAGATAACCTCTACCAAAAATTTTTGCTCTGACTTCATGGTATTCCTCCTGATCTATTGACTTAAGTATAAATAATTAGGTTAACACATCATTAGCGACATTATAGATAACTAGTCCAACTATAATAGTACTGTCAATAAACTACTTCTTGCTCCTACAACTTGTATATTGGTATCTGTCACCAATACATCTGAAAAAGGAAATTGGAATGCTACAGAATAAGGATTAGCCTTAAATATAATTCTTTCTTCAACTAGCTTCTTTTTGTTCAGTATTCGAAGCTTTAGGCTACATTCTTTTTCGGTAAAGTTAACCCAAACTTCAAAAGTCCCGTTAGTTTTTTTTAGTTTTCCTTTTTTTAATAGATAAGTAGTTTGATAGTTATTGCATCTGTACTCCTCTGTAATCTTCTGAGAAAAATGAATAGGCAGCTCTGTTTCCAAAATAAACGGTTTTAGATTCACTTCAACCTTACTTTTCAGCATTGAAAAAGTAGCTTCAAATAATGCACAAAGATATTCTTGCCTTTGCTTCATTGTTGGAAAAGATACATAGGATTGTTCATCAAACGGTATGGTCAGAGATAAGATATTAGATGAATTTATTCCTTGATTAATGGTATCACTAACTTTAACCCCAGTAATTACTAATCTTGTGAAATTACCTTTAATTTTTTCTTTTTTTAGCATTCTTTCATATGCTACTGATAAAGCCCTAGACTCTGTATTTACTTTTTGGATAATTTCATTGTTAAATTGTGTTCGTTCCAATTTTAGAAATACACTTTTAAATAGCACAGAAGACCTCCGAATGAAATTTTGTTATTTTAAAATATTATAAGTACTTTTTACTCTTCTTCATTAAAAAAGCCTCCCAATCTTTATACATTTCAGCTACATTCAATTCTATACTCCCCATGTCTTTGTGTTTCATAGGCATATATCGAACTAAATGATCAATTTCACTTGGATAACCTAAATCAGCATATAGATCTTCTATAACTTCCAATGGATCTGTATAATCATTCTTATTTTCCCAAACTAGCTTTAATAATACATATAAAAACTTATCTTTTACTGTTTCGGTATTAACATTACTTTTGCGTAGATAATTATAGATATAATCATCAATATCATTTTTATCTCCCCATGCCAAATTTATAATTTCATCTTGTAAATCCTCATCATTTTTCTCAAGTAGATACATAGCATATTCGCTAACAGAAAGAGAAACTAAATATTCATTTTTCACTCCAAAAATAATATCATCCCAAGTGACGTTTACAGATGTTAATAAAAATTTAAGTGGGATTTTTATTTTTAATGTGTTCATTTGCTCTCTCCTTGTATTAAAGTTTTTTTGTGTGTCATCAGGATATATGAGTAACATATGACGAATAATACTTTCATATTGGTAGTATACCATAATGGCTTTGGGGTTATTTTTATACGATATTAAGTCATCTTCCTAGTTTGATATAGTGTGGTTACGCAAATTTCAATCGCGTAAGAACTATTTTCTCTCTAGATAAAGCTATATATTTTAATTATTGTCCTTCAAACTTTTGCATTACATGTGAAAAGTTTTTTTATTTTAGATATGTAGCAATTAAATTTGTGGAACTAATGTAGTTGTCCCATTAATCTGTATTAACGGGGCAAAAGTTCACGTTCAATAATACTCTTCTCCAAATTCGAAACAAATTCTTTATTATCATAATCACTTAATGTTTCACCCATTAGTAATTCTTGAAAATGATTATTAAATCCTCTTTCGCAGATTATTAATTCATTAATTATTTTCTCGTAAATTGTTGTACTGGGAAGTATCCCTTCTCGTTCGATTTTAGTTAGCTTTCTGTTTAATAAATTATCCAAACTAAATTTACAGAGCTTCAAATTATCTAGTGTGAAATAATGCAAATCAATCCCGTCCATGCTCCATCCTATACCTAAAGCATAATTTTCTCCGATGAAAGCAACTTCATTATTATCTATTTTAGTTAGCTTTAATTGATGCTTTTGCTCGTATCCTTTGAATGTTTTTTCAACTTCTTTATAAAAATCCAATTGATCACAGTCCTTTTTTTACTATAATCCCAGTCATTATTCTTTTAAGAAGCCTTCTACCATTTCTCTACTTTCTTGGCAAAATTGTAAGTTAGTAACTTTAGCATAATTTTTTTCAGCATAATCAAGTAACGCTAATATATTATCTAATTTATTCTGAGGAAGCGGCGTCTGATTTCTTCTTACAAAAGCAATCCATCCAAGATTAAACATTTCATTTTCATCCAAAAACTTTATATTAATATTACTTACATTATCATATCTTTCATAACCGATGACAAAAGCAATTTTCTTGTTGGAAAATGTGATAGTAAAATCCGTTATTTCTATTAATTTAAAATTATTATGGAGTAGAAATTCACTTTTTTTAAGGATTATTTCTTTTGAATTATTATTTGTTTTCATGGTTGAACTCCTCTTTGCTGTTACATTCTCAACATTTCTTGGTTAAATATATAAACTCAAACTATCATTTAAGTCCCCGATTACTTCTCTAGGAACACTAGCTAATTCATATTCCTTATAATCTTCCAACCACTTGTCATCTCCATTAAGCACACTACTCCAATGACGCGGAAGACCTCTTGCAAGTATTAAAAACGAAATATCAACCCGTTCCTGCACAGAATTATATTTTGGCAAATTCTCCCTATCTTTATCATCAAAGACATGCAAAAAATAAGACCATACATCATAACTAACAAGTGAATTATCTTTATCACGGCATACATAATTCAAAGAAACTTCATCAAAATGAATCAAAAAAACAAGCGCAAAATTAGAACCAAAAAGTGCTAGCTCCTCTTCAGATATAACTTTATAATTTAACTGGAATTCTTCTATTAATGATTTGAATCTATTTATAAAATCAGCTTCATATTTCATTTTGAAATCCTTCAATTTTTTTGCCATTGATATTAGTTTGATAGGCTGAATACTCGTCTTTGTTAATAGCTCTCGGCTCATTATAAAACTTATTCTCTTTAAACTCCTTTACCCAGTCATTTTGACCAGATAACAATTCAGAGAAATATTTACTTAAACCTCTCGCATGAATCAGTAAACTGTTAGAAATTTGGTCGGTCAAATTATTTGCAGGAGTTATATTGGCTAACAAATCTTTTTCATAATTTGAAAATAAGAAATTAGTTATTTTCACTTTTTCTAAGCTATGAAGAAACAGGTAATAAATATCAATACCTTCTCTACTTTTCCAAATAGTTAGAGCATAATTAGGATGTAATAACATTATTTCGTCTTCATTTACTTTAATTAAGTTAAATCGATATTCTTGAATTATATTCGCAAAGTTATTCTCTACTTCGTGCTTAAACTCCATTAATTTCACCAACTTTGTTATTTTTTATATTTCATTTCAGATGTTTTAGAATCAAATTCATAACCATGTTCTTTTAAATAAAAATATTCTTTACCAAAACCCGTCAATTCCTGTTCAAAAGTTTTTTCATTAAATCTATATAAGTTATCATTTATGGGCCTTGTAGCAATTTTTACAGGATCTCTTCTTTTAATAACCTCATCTAACCAAGGTTGATTATATTCATCCCAAAATTGCAAAGGAGTTATGTAAAACTCGTCAGGAGTATTCAATAAATTTAGCTTTCCTTTTTTCGTTCCGAAGTTCACGCTTTTCTTATTTCCAAGCTCAGTTAGTATATTTCGAGTATCTTCGGTATATGTGCCTAAAACAGTTGTAGTCTCCCATGGGTTTCCTTTTAGTTTAACTCCAGTGGTAGTTATATATTTTAATTTTTCCACTTGCCCAAACTCAGCATAAAAACCACTCACTCCAAAAGCTCCTGCATATTGTAAAAACACAGTTGAACCATCTACTAGCCTCTGTCCGCCACCGATTCTTTCAGCAGTAACTGCATCTAAACCATAAACCGCGCGATAAAAAGCTCCAACGCCCAACAACTCGCGCATACCGGTTTCATTTTGCCAATAAATCATTTGTTGGTTAACTAAATCTAATGTGGCTTCCGTATTTAGTTTGCCGTTAGTCGTAACATATCCGGCACGATTTCCCTCTGGAATATAGGGAAGCATTCCAATATCTTCCATAGCCTTTACTTTGTCATCTATTGCTTTTTGAGAAGCGTATAAATCCACAAGTCGTTCAAAATTTGAAGCATTTAATTTATCTACTTTGTACATCCCAGTTTGGCTATTAAAAGAAATGTTCGCCTGAATATCACGCACACCACGATTGATTGCTCGAGCTAAGTCACTTAATTCTTGAAAAAAATGACTATGAGCACGTTCAAAATCAAGAAATTTTTCTAAAAGTTGTTCTTTTTTATAACTGGCAAATATTTGCGTTTGAAGCACATTAATTTCGCCCTGCCTAGAAACTGCTGTCATCGAACTTAATTCTAATTGAATGTGTTCTAATTTATTTTCTAAACGATTTATTTTCTGATCCAATTCATACAGACCTTCTGCATCAATTTTTGCACTTGGAGAACTATCTACTTGACTGTGAAAGTCGGTAATATATTTCCTTAAAGATTCTTCGCTGACTTGTAGCGCTTGTTTGATAGAAGCGCAAAGCGGCAAATAAGTCGCTACATAATATCCTTTAGACGCACTAATTGCTTCCCCAGAGAGCGAATCATCTTGTAAATAAGCAGTGATAGCATTATGGATTGCCGTAATTTGTGTTTTAGCCTGTTGATTGGCTATTTTTAATTCATGTAAAAAATGGTTTACTTCAGCAATATCTATTCGAGTCATAAACGCATCTCCTTTGTGATATCCTGTTGTTTAGTTTCGAGCGCATGGAGATTTTGTCGATGCTTTTTTTGCTCATTATTTAGTTCGGTTTGAATATCGTTAGTCATGCAAGCAGTTTTCCGGTTGTAATGATTTACCTCGTCTTCTATTTGCCAAAAAGTATCCTCTGCGTTTTCTCCTCGCCAAACTTCTTTCATATGATAAAGGATGTCCTCCATTTCACGTCTAGCTTGATGAATATCTTCTTCCATATCCTCTAAATGTCTAATTTTATTTTTAATAGCGTATAGAGCGTCATCTTCTCGCTCTATTTCTTTTTTTATTTCACCTAATTCTTGGGTACGTTTATCCACTTAACGCACCTCCAAATTCATCTTCTGGCTGATGGATTTATCTTGTTTTGCAAAAGCTTCTCCCATTTGCTTGATTCGAGTAGCATCGTCTTGCGCAACAGATCCTAAATTTTCGATGCCTTCAAGTAGTTCAAGTAATGATTCTCGAAAAAGACGGATAGAATTAGTTTGCGTATAACTCATGTTTCCATTTTTAAGGGGATAGTAATCTAACTTTCCCGCACTATCACCTAGGGTTGTAGCATGTTTACTCATTTTTTCTTTATTAATACGAATTTTTGTCATGGTTGTTTTCCCTTTCTATATGTGAAGTTTGTATCATGGTTCTATTATAATGATATTTACACGAGCTGTCATTTAGTAGCAATAGGAGATTTTACTTAGACGGATATATCAATTAGAAAATTCTTTTAGAAATCGATAAAAACTATAAAAAAAGATCTCAAAATTTAATTATGAGGCCTTTTATTTATTAGCTTTTTTAATGTTGTGTTATTTAGCACTAATTATTAATTTTATCGTTGTCTCCTTAAATTTACTACTATTATTCAAATCTATCCATTTTAATTTTATAATTTTGTTAGTGCCCAAACAATAGCTTTTCCAGTATAAGCGACTAAATTAGGATGGCTCTCAAGGAAAGTAGAGAACCTAGAAAGCATACCTGGCTTAATATCCCCATTCTTAATTGCATCTAATATTTCATTCGCTTCTTTTTGCTCATTTTCAGAAAGTCTAGAAATAAAAGCACCAAGTTCCTCAAGAGAATTATCAAAATTATTATTAATAGTGGCATTCATACCAAAACCAGCGCCCCTTTGGTCTCCACCATAAATATTAATTACTTGAGAAGGAGCAACGTTTACTTTACTTTCTGTCTCCACTAAATCAGGATTATCTAAATATTCAATTCCTTTTGAACTCAAATGAGCATTAGAATGTATTACTATTCCCTTATTAGAAGCATACTTTATACATATGCCTAAAACTAATCCCTCTTCAATAGCCAATTTAACTATTCCTAAATAATCATCCGAATCAACCCTATAATTTGAAATATTTAAATCCTCATCTTTATTTTCTACTCGCTCTAAAAATACTCTCTTTTGTTCCATTTGATTTTTTTTGTTCATCCTAAGCGGCTTCATTGAATCAATAAATCTTAAACCTTTATCAGTAACATATAGGGAATTCATAAAAACTGCGTAAGAGGGGCCCATAAAAGTCTTTATGTCCAGTCCACGAGCATAATCTTCATCTTTAATTAATTGATAAATTACAACTTCTGATTCTTCAATATCCTGTTCCATAATCATTGAATTATCGTTAATTTGTTTTAGTATTTCCATAATCTTTACATTTCTGTGGTTTTGATTCATTAACTTTTACTTTTCATTTTACTAATTTATAGGTTTGCTCACTAACCTCATTTTCAAATTCATAATCTTTTGATATGGAGTTAACATCAATGCTATATTCTTCACATAAATATTTCTCTAAACGATTAACCATTAGGTCTCTTAATAGCATAACTGGTCTTTCCGGATAGTCTTCCACTATCTTACTTTCTATCTCATCTTGTGAAAATAAAACAGCATTCATTTCCAAGCTTTTTAATTTCTGACTTTTTGCCAATTGAAATCTTACTTTGTCAAACTTATACCAGCTAAAAATAAATTTCCTCTTTGTTATTTTTCGGCATTTTTAGATTTTATTTATTTTATACAGAAGCAACAATCCAATGCCCTCCCTTTATAAATCGCTTCAGCACATCATCACTCCAATAATGACCATTTTGAAATACGTAATTAGTTATCTTCTCAAAATCGAATAATTTATTACATAATAAAAGTATTTCATCTGAATGTTTATTAGCATGGATATCATATAATTTCTTAATCCAACTTTCTTTAGGGCACTTTCCTTTTGCTGAATCTAATAGTGATATCAGCTTCTTTTTAATTGTAAAATCAGTCCACATATCTTGTGATATATATGCTTTCATAACAGTGTTGATTCCTAAATAACATCCTTGATTATTATTAACTTTAAATCTTTTCAAATATGAGATGAGAACTTCATCTTCTTGTCTAATAAGAGTCAAAATTTTTTTATAACATTGTATATCATGATGAAAACTCTTTTTTTTAATAATAGAAAGTAAATTTAATAATATCTGATTTCGTTGTTCCTTATTAGAAGTAGCACAAATTTTACTTAATTTTTCTATTTTTAACAGATTTTCTAGTATATCACCATTAGGAGATACTTCAGATATTTTTTTTGTATATTGAGTCAACAGCACAAATTCTATAGGTGTGAATTGAGTTCCTTCTATTTTGATATAATCTGAAAGCAAATTCCGTAAAAGGGTTGTTAATCGGGCAATATATGAGGGTCTTAAATATCCCCCAGATGAAATATTATAGTACACCAGCAATTTACCAATCATATATTTTTTAGCATTTTCACCAATAAAAGGAAGAATCTCACTATGTTGTTCTCTTATTTCATTTTCATAATTCAAATCCATAGGCTCAGATTTTTCATGCCTATTTAAATAATCAAGAAACCACTGTTCTAATATCATATAATCATTTTCAGAAACTTGTAATCCATCAGCAAAAGTTAATGAATTACAACTATCCTCTCTTATAAACTCTTTGTACATTCTATCCATTTTAAAACAAACTCCTTATTTTAGTGTGAAAAATTAATTTTTCTATTTTGAAATTTATCATCATGATATCTATAACTATGAACTACTCTACTAAATTTATATTCTCATAAAGCCGTATCTAATTTTTACAGCCTCATAAATTATTTTTATTAACTTTATTAAAACCTCCCAATGATTGATATCTTAAATTCTATCTTTCAATCATTATTCTGTTTCAATATGTCCTAGTGCTTGTGTATATATTTTTTTCCTTTAATTTTTATTTTTCTTTCAAGGTAATTATAGCATCTTATTCTTAATCACGTTGCTCTTTATTATCATCTTTCAAAACTTGTTATTTTCTTTCAACAAAAGAGACTTTATTTATTCGTATTCACTCATAAACTAGTCTCTTTTGCTTGCGTGCACAGCACGCTTCTTTTAGATAAACATTGTAATTATAATATATTCCAAGCCGTCTCACTAATATAAAGTCTGTGAAGAAAATTGCGAGTTCTTAATATAGTTTGCGAAAAGGTAAATAGAGGTATTAAACAGCAACATTTCTTTTTAAAAAACGATATATATATTGAGATTTAATCTAATAAGAAATTCTGTTATTAGGTTAAACTACATCACTAAAATATTTATTTAGAAATTCAGTAGATTTACTGATAAATTTATTTACAATGTCTCTTGATATTTCTTGTACTATATATGGTTTATACTGTTTCATAAATTCATCAAACGTAATAAAATCTTTCAATATTTTCGGTTCATCAAAATGCCATTTGTAAATAGGGCTAACTTCTAAAATCACTTTGTTTTTACTATTATATAGAAAAGTTTCATTACCCACTTCTGCGATTGAAGACCATAGTAACGGCTTTTCAAAAGACATAGTTTCCATTTTATTCATAGAAATTTCATTATATTCGATATTTTCATAATAACCAATGGGGTATTTAGAGTATGCAGTCATATCTAATCTATTATTTAAAGCGAGTTCCAGCATAGTCTTAAAGGTTCTAATTCCCTCTAGCATATTATCATCCCAAAGAAGATAATTTGTATTCTCTGTTTCATACTTTATTTGTATTTTCGTATCCCAATGGATACGTTCTGTAAGTTCATCCATGTATATAGTTAGACTGTTCTTATTATCAATATTATATTCAAGCACTCTTTCCATTAGAATCATCCTTATCATTACTATCTTTTTTATATTTCCTTTATAATTAGCCATTCCTACTTTCTGCAAAGCTATTTTCATATCTTAGTGTAGTTCAGTCCATATTTTAAATAGTTACTAATGACACTCCATCTGCTGCCCATCCTACTCCTGGGATTCATGTAACCGCAAGACATGCACCCCACCATGTCTTCTTTATCATCTATGAGTATGTTCTCATTCTTTTATTCCTATATTCAATAAATCTCTATACCCCACTGATGCTTATAATGTTAACTACAAATAGACCATTATTGAATTGCGAATCACCTGATTCATGTTCTTATTCCATTTTCTATTCGTGCTATACATCCTAATATTAGTGTAACCTAACATCAATTCAAAAAGAAAGTACAAGTCCGAAAAGCCCTATACACCTCATACATATCCGCCTCATTTTCAAGGAAATGCTTTTCTATCTATAATTATCTTATATTTATGATAATTTGTGAAGGAATTTTTTATTAATTATCACTATTCATAGGTAGAACCCCCATTTCTATATATGAATACTACTAATTAAGTGGGCTTTATAGCTTCATTCACTAATCAATAGATAGAAATAAGATACCAAATATTTTACAGTTTAATATTCAATATATTTTACATACAATCAATCAAGAAAATTAAATGCGTTTTAGTCATTTTGTAGAAAGTATATCCCCATCTTTGATAATATGCAAAATAGTGAGATTTCAATACAAAAGATAAGAGCATATCTGGATATTTGTAAAAATATTCAACGACTAAGAAATAATTCTTAAATGAGACAAGACCAAGCTTTAGCTAAGATGAATATTATTGGCTTAAATATCTCCAAAAGTATATATGCAAAATTTGACAAAATATTATCCGTAAAAATACTACAATAATAAAAAATCGTTATCACTCAACACAGAAAAAAGCCCTAAAACCTCAGTAATGATGAGGTTTTAGGGCTTTGTTTCTTATTCCCACTCAACCGTAGCTGGTGGTTTACTCGTAATATCATAAACAACACGATTCACGTGATCCACTTCATTCACAATCCGTACCGAAATCTTCTCCAGTACATCCCACGGAATACGTGCCCAATCGGCTGTCATACCATCAATACTCGTCACCGCACGAACAACCACAGTATGGTCATACGTTCTACCATCACCCATAACACCAACGCTACGGATATTTGGAAGTGCTGTGAAGTATTGCCAGATTTCGCGTTCTAGACCTGCGTTTTTGATTTCTTCGCGCAAGATATAATCAGAATCACGAACAATCTCTAATTTCTCTTCCGTAATTTCGCCAAGGACGCGGATTCCTAAACCTGGGCCTGGGAATGGTTGGCGCCAAACGATTGCGTCAGGCATGCCAAGTTCTGTTCCTAGTGCGCGAACTTCATCTTTGAAAAGTGTATTTAAAGGTTCGATTAGTTTAAATTGCATATCTTCTGGTAAGCCGCCTACGTTGTGGTGAGACTTGATTGTTTGGGCAGTTGCTGTTCCACTTTCGATGATGTCTGTGTAAAGTGTTCCTTGTGCTAGGAATTCTACGCCGTCTAGTTTGTTGGCTTCATCGTCGAATACGTAAATGAATTCGTTACCGATGATTTTACGTTTTTGTTCTGGGTCAGAAACGCCTGCAAGTTTGTCCATGAAGCGTTTTTTCGCATCTACTTTGATGATGTTCATGTTGAACTCGCCTTGTAATGTCGCCATTACTTGGTCAGCTTCCCCTTTACGAAGAAGCCCGTGATCGACGAAAATACATGTTAATTGGTCGCCAATTGCTTTATGAATTAACACACCAACAACAGAGGAATCTACGCCGCCAGAAAGTGCAAGCAAGACTTTTTTGTCGCCTACGATTTCTTGGATTTTAGCGATTTCAACTTCACTAAAGTTTTCCATTGTCCAGTCGCCTTTACAGCCACAAACGTTTAATGCAAAATTCTTCAGTAATTCGTTACCGTAAGCTGAGTGACGTACTTCTGGGTGGAATTGCACGCCGTAAAGCAAGCGATCTTCGTCCGCAATACCTGCAATTGGGCAAGACTTACTAGTAGCTGTTACTTCAAATCCAGCTGGTTCCTCAACAACTAAATCTCCATGACTCATCCAAACAACTTGATCTGTTGGTAGGCTAGCAAATAAACGGCTTGGGTTTTCAACGTGAATGTCCGCTTTCCCGTATTCGCGGTCTTTCGCACGTTCTACTTTGCCACCGAAGTGCGTTGTCATTAATTGCATGCCGTAACAAATTCCTAAAATTGGAATTCCCATGTCAAAGATTCTCTCGTCAGCGCGGAAGGCATCTTCGTCATACACACTGTTAGGTCCTCCTGAAAAAATAATCCCCGTTGGATTTAGTGCTTTCATTTCTTCAACTGTAATAGTATGCGGATGTAATTCACTGTACACACCGAATTCACGAATGCGGCGCGTAATTAGTTGATTGTACTGACTACCAAAATCTAGAACGATAATTTTCTCTTGCTCGGTAAAGTCTTTCATAATTTTAAACAAAACCACCCTTATCTATAAAATGAAACCGCAAAATCGCGGTTACTTCACAATAATATAAGAAAAGGACAAATCACTTGTCCTTTTCATCTTCTTTCATTTTAACGTTTCCCCTCTAAAGTTGCAACACCTTATTTGGAATTTTTCGCGTTCATTAAGGCTAGACCTTGTGTGAGAATCTTATCCCCGCGCATCCGACCGAAATCAAGTGAATCAATATTAGCGCAAGGAATATTTAGTTCACCTAATACTTCCTCCACTGTTTTGTACATATATTTCACTTGTGGTGCTACTAAAACGGCATCGACTTGCTCTTTATAATCACGAAATTTCCCGGCTGTAATCGCGCCGACTGGGCCCATCACAACAACCAAATCCCGCTCGCTGTATTTTTCGCGAAAACTATCTTTGTATTTCACATCATCTGGAAATAGTAACACAGCGTCCATTCCTTCTGACGTCGCACTTTTCACGACATTTTGTGCCATTAAACTCGACGTTGCGCCGCCAGCACAAACAATCATCAACGTTTGCATTTTTCATCCCTCCAAAAAAATGATTCCAGGAGAGTCCTAGAATCATTCATGTTTTATCATCTATATGCCTTTTCCACCGAGTATGTCTAATTCTTGTATTCGTTTTATTTCTTTTATCATCGGTTTGGCGCGTGTAATCATTTCTTTTACAGCTGGGTTATCAAGAGATGCTGCGTGGTGCCCTTTATCAACCCAAATTTCAGAAACAAACACCGTGTCTGGCTCGGTTTCAGATTCGCTGACAATATACTGAATACACGTGTTGTAATCATCCAATCCTTCAGCCGCTTCAAGCAAAATTTCAACTAAATTATCTTTTTCTCCTGGATGTGTATAAAATGCAGTTAATAAACCATAACCAACTTTCATTTAAACAGCCCCCTATTTCCAGAAATCGTCAAATATAGTAATTGCCATATGGCGTTTATGTTCGGTTTTAATAAACCAATTCTCAATTTTCGCCGCAGCATCTGCTGGAACTTCTTTACCTTCCAAGTAATCGTCAATTTGGTCATAAGTCACACCAAGCGCGACCTCATCAGGAAGTGCCGGTTTA
Organism: Listeria farberi; assembly: GCF_014229295.1. Lineage (NCBI taxonomy): Bacteria > Bacillati > Bacillota > Bacilli > Caryophanales > Listeriaceae > Listeria > Listeria farberi. The sequence continues at coordinate 884,954 of NZ_JAARZL010000001.1, read as the reverse complement.
TTATCTTCTAAATCCGCTGTCGGTTTTTTCAAATATAGATGTTCTGGGCAGCCAAGCTCTTTAAGAAGCGCCTTGCCTTGTCTTTTATTCAAGCGGAACAGTGGGTTAATATCCGTTCCCCCGTCGCCGTATTTCGTATAAAAACCAGTAACAGCTTCCGCGGAGTGATCGGTTCCAACAACGACGCCTTTATGCATCGCAGCAATCGCATATTGTACTTTCATCCGTTCGCGCGCTTTTTCATTACCTTTCGCGAAATCGGATAGTTCAACTCCAGCTTCCGCAAGCGCCGCAACACTCGCATCGACCGAAGCTTTAATGTTCACGGTTAAACGATTATCTGGTTCCATAAAATCAAGTGCATCTTGACGGTCCGATTCATCTAGTTGTGTTCCGTATGGTAAGCTCACCGCGAAAAATTGATACTCATCGTCTCCCGTTTCCGCTCGTAATTCGCTTATCGCCATCTGTGCTAGTTTTCCTGTTAAAGTCGAATCTTGCCCACCAGAAATCCCAAGAACAAAGCTTTTTAAGAACGTATTCTTTTTTAAATATGCTTTTAAAAACTCGACACTTTTCCGGATTTCTTCGTGTGCATCAATCGTTTCTGCCACCTGCATATCTGCTAAAATTCTTTCTCTGATTTCCATTATAATTCCTCCTAAAACGGCATATCTAGTTCAACTGGTGAATGAAGTTGGACACTTTTACGTACTTTTTCGATATTGCGCATCTTATTTTTCCAACATTTAACGCTTAAATCAACTGGGTATTGCTCCGGACGAACTGTTCGTTTATACTCGTCCCAAAGCAGCGCCAAGTTCTCTTCTTTATATGCTTTAATTTCATCTAAAGTTGGCATATCATACACAAGTTCTCCATTTTGGAAAATGGGTACAAGTAGCTCACGGGCGGTGAAATTCTCGACTGTTTTCATAATATACGTATGAACTGGGTGGAACATCGTTAGTTTCGCGACATTATCAAGTGATTCGTCCGCTAAAGCAATATAATCACCTTCTGCTTTCAACCCATCTTCATTTGTAATAATTCGGTAGACTTTCTTTTTACCAGGAGTTGAAACTTTTTCGGTGTTACTAGAAAGTTTAATCGAATCTTGTAAAATATCATTTTCATCAGCAATGGCAGCCATTTTGTATACGGCCCCAAGAGCTGGTTGGTCGTAAGCCGTGATTAGCTTTGTGCCAACACCCCAAGAATCAATTTTCGCTTTTTGCGCTTTTAAGGACAAAATAGTATGTTCGTCTAAGTCACTTGAAGCAAAAATTTTCGCTTCTGTAAAGCCAGCCTCATCCAACATTTGGCGCGCTTTTTTAGATAGGAAAGCCATATCACCACTATCTAGGCGAATACCGATAAAGTTGATTTTGTCGCCCATTTCTTTCGCCACTTTAATCGCATTTGGTACACCAGATTTTAGCGTATCGTATGTATCTACTAAGAAAATCGAATCAAAATGCGTTTTTGCGTAACTTCTAAATGCTTCTAGTTCGTCACGGTAAGCTTGAACCATCGCATGTGCCATCGTACCAGACACAGGAATACCGAAAATCTTCCCAGCGCGAACATTACTTGTCGAATCACAACCGCCGATATAAGCCGCTCGTGTGCCCCAAATAGCCGCATCCATTTCTTGTGCACGTCTTGTACCAAATTCGGCAAATGTTTCGTCGTCTATAACAGAACGAATTCGCGCAGCTTTTGTAGCGATTAGCGTTTGGAAATTCACAATATTAAGCAAAGCCGTTTCGATTAATTGTGCCTCTGCTAAGCTTGCTTCTACTTGAAGGATTGGCTCGGTTTTAAAAACAAACTCCCCTTCTTTTGCAGCAAGAATATTTCCTTTAAATTTAAAGTTACGTAAATATTCGAGGAAAGGTCCGTCAAAACCAAGTTCATCGTGTAAATAAGCAATATCCGTTTCTGTAAAACGTAAATTTTGCATATAATGAATAATTCGTTCTAGCCCAGCAAACACAACAAAACCCGAATCAAATGGCATATCTCGGAAAAACACTTCAAATACCGATCTACGCTCATGAAGTCCATCGTCAAAATACGCTTTCATCATATTTAGTTGATATAAGTCTGTATGCAGCGTTAGACTATCATCTTGAAATAAATTTGTCATTTCTTCTGCTCCTATCATAACTAGTTCCTTGCGTTATTATTTATACATAATAATAGCACAAAACAAGCCTACCACCTAATAATTGAACATTACCGGTCTGCCTGTTTTGTGCTACGACTATTTTAAATCATCTTTAATCTTGGAAGTAGAAATACCGTCTGTCCGTGGTAAATAAACGACTTCACAATAAGGTTTTAAGAAGTCAAATTCGCCTTCCCAATCATCACCCATCACAAAAATATCAATATCACGATTTTTTACATCTTCTAATTTTTGCTCCCAGTTACTTTCTGGAATCACTTCATCGACATATCTGATTGCCTCTAAAATTAATTTGCGATGTTCAAAGTTATGGTATGCTTCTTTGTGTTTGATTCGATTAAATTCATCGGTTGAAATGGCTACAATAAGGTAATCACCTAAAGCCTTTGCTCGTTCTAATAAACGAATATGCCCCCAGTGAATTAAATCAAATGTGCCATATGTAATTACTTTCTTCATCAGCCCACCTACTTTCTTTAGTAGTATATCAAGAAAACAAAAATTTCTCTACTTGTTAGCAGTGCTACTTTTCAAGCTGTTCTTTTAAAAAGGTTACAAAACGCTCACTTGAAAATCCATCCGAATATTTATTCCATTTCTCAGCAAAAAATCGAACTTTTTCCAAATCAAACGTATTAGTTTGTATTACTTCAATTAGCTCTGTCGTTGTAAAAACATGCGGCCCAGGAATGGTTTCTAAAAATCCATCTGAGAGCCCTCTAGCATTATCATATTCCGTTAAATCATACGTAAAGAAAATCATTGGTTTTTGAAGTAAAGCAAACTCAAACGGAATGGAAGAATAATCAGTAATTAAAATATCCACAACTGGTAGTAACGTTTCAATCGGCGTTTCTTTATCCACATAAATAACAAAATCATCGTCTAATTTCTCTAAATCATTACTAATAGAAGGATGTAATTTCAAAATCAATTGATATTCATTTCCTAAGGCTTGTTTCATTTCCGCAATGTCTAAATGTAAGTTTGCCTTTCCTAACTCATTATCCCGAAAAGTCGGCGCATATAGTAATTTTATTCTGTTTGTTAAATGTAAATGCTCGTATGACCACTGATAATTTTCTTGCAACTGCGCTTCTTTGAAGAAATAATCTGTACGCGGAACACCAAGCTTCAATATGTTCGATTCATCTAACAAAAATGATTTTTGGAAAATTGTTGCCATTTCATCAGAACCAACAAGTACCTTTGTAAAACGTTTATATACTTCTTGAAATCTTTTCTTATCTCCATCTGGTCTTTTTTGCGCTGCTTTATCTTCCCATCCAAATTTCTTAAGCGCACCGTTTGCGTGCCAAACTTGGATACAATTTACGCCATTTCGAAGTTTCAAGCCAGCTAATTCCACAAAATAATTATCTGTGACAACCACTTTAGCCGTATTGAGGTGAAACATTAATGGAATAAATTGTTGCAATGTTTTCGGTTTAACTTTTATAAAGTCTAAAGATAACTTGGATACATCTACTCTAGGATCATAGAAAACGATTGTCTTTGGGGTGACATTGGCCAGTTTCATTTGCTTAATAATCGCAATGGGATTTTCTTCAAAGCTTATAAGAAAAACAACTTTTTGCTGAACTGGTAAAAGGCTCGCCAAGAATCCAGTTATTTTAACAGCAAGCATAAATATATAAATTGCTATTTTTTTCAATATTCCCACCGCCTATTTTTCAGCAAAAACTTTTTTCACTGTTTTCTCTGCTGCGTGTCCGTCTTCCCAAGTGCAGAATTGTTCTAAAAAGCTATCTGCAATTTGAGGAGGATTTTCAAGCATGATTTCTATTTCTGCCATTAAAGCTTCATTCGTTTCAACAAGTGGTCCTGGGGCATTTTGTTCAAAGTCAAAGTAAAAGCCTCTAAGTGTATCGCGATATTCAGCCAAATCATACGTATAGAACAACATTGGTCTTTTTAAATTAGCATAATCAAAAAATACAGACGAATAATCGGTAATTAATAAATCGCTCACTAAATACAAATCTCTAATATCTTCGTGTTTTGAAGCATCTCGTACAAAATCACCATACTGCGTGAAATCAAAATGCTCGGCTACGAGATAATGCATGCGAACTAACAGAACGACTTCATCACCGAATTTTTCTTGCATTTTGGCAATATCAATCTTTAAATCAAACTTATATTTTCCGATTTCGTAAAAATCATTATCACGCCAAGTTGGAGCATATAAAATAACCTTCTTGTCTTCTGGAATATTTAACGCCATTTTGATATTAGCTATTTTCAACTCTTTATCCGCGCTAAATAAAATATCATTTCGCGGATAGCCAGACTCAATCATTTCTCCAGTGAAACCAAATGCGCGTCTAAAAATCGTACTAGAATACGCATTAGGTGAAATTAAATAATCCCACTTCTGCGCCTCTTTCACAAAATCAGCCTTGTATTGTTCGGTTGTTTGACCAGGCATATGTACTTCATCGATGTCGACACCTAGTTTTTTCAAAGGCGTTCCGTGCCATGTTTGTACATAAATAGTTTCTTTTGGTTTTGGTAGCTCAAGCGGCAGTCTACTATTAGAAATCCAATATTTAGCTAAGCCCATTTTAAACAACCAATTAACAGAAAAACGCTTAACATACGGTACTCCGTGCGCTTCAAATAAATCAACATACTTCGGATTTACACTCCACAACAACTCGTATTCTGGATTATGCTCTTCCATATATTCAAAAATAGCACGTGGATTACAACTATATTGCTTCCCTGAAAAGCTTTCAAACATCACTAACTCTTTTCTTCGAGGTAAAAATCCTACTAGCTTAAATAGGAAATAATATATTTTTTGTACAAACTTCATCAGGATACTCCCCCCTGTTTAAACTTTCGCTTTAAAGCTTTATTTCTTTTTATTTTTCCTAACACACTACTGATGACATTTAAATCTGTCATTGTTATTTTTTGGTTTTTATCTTGGTAAAACACTTGGACTTTCAATTGATAAGGTTTTAACCGTGTCACCACTTTTTCAAGTGTGCCTTTTTCGCGAACAACAATATCCCAAATCATTTGGGCTGTTTTTCGTTTTATCACTTTTGTTTGTGCCGTACCTACAGATGTACTAGCAATGAATTTTCCGCCCTCTGGTAACGTTTCCCGCGCCTCTTCTAGCAATAGCTCCACCGTTACAGCTTTTCCAGGACGGTAATTTTCTTTTACTGTGATAAGCGGAATTTCTTCTAGTTCGTCCGTCTTAAACCGTACTGGCCAGCCATTGTGCAAAATAGAAAGCATCATTTCTTTTACGACAAGCGGTGTATCCAGAGCTAAAATCATCTCCGGACCAACTTCTTGTAATATTTTCTGTAGTTCGCGCACAAAGATTTCTTGTTCCTGCTCATTTAATACTTCTTTAAAATAAATGTTCTCTTTATAAAAAAACAACTTGGCATGATACGCGATTAGATACTGCACATATGGAATCACTTCGCCAAAAATTTCTTTAGAGTTTGTTAAATAAGTTTGGTACACCTTTTGTAAGAATGGCGTATATCTTTCCGGTTGTTTCCAAGCTGAACTTACTAAAGAACCTTTTTGCTTTAAATCACGATAGTAATAGTAACCGGCATCGGCAATTAATCCATAACTTCTATTTTTAAGCAAAAATTTTGTAATTAAAAGCTGATCTTCCGCAAATTTAAGCGTTTCATCAAAGGCAATCCCCTGCAAACTTTCAAAACGAAAAAAAGTACCGCCAATGTAAAAATGAATTGCTTGCGGTTCGTTTTCAATCGCTACAACTCGATTTCCATTTGTGAAACGGTCATTTAATTTATGTGGAGAAATTTTTTGTTTTTTTCCAAAATCATCTAAATAATAAAAAGCTGGGACAAGCATATTAACAGCTGAATTTTCTAGAAAGTTCACCATACTAAAAAGCAAATTTCGCGATAACAGATCATCTGCATCTAAAAATCCTACAAAGTCAGTGTTTTCTTGTACATTATGTATTCCAATATTTCTCGCCTTAGAAGGTCCACCATTCGGGACATCAAAAACGCGAATATTACTCGGATATTTTTCGGCATAGCTATGAGCAATCGCACTACTACGGTCCGTGCTTCCATCATTAATAAGCAGCACTTCCACATGCTCCAAAAAGCTGTAAGTCTGCTTAATTATACTATCTATCGATAAAGCCAACCTTTTTTCAGCATTGTAAAAAGGAATTATAATCGCAAATTTCATTCTTTTTCCCTCTCCATATAAAACTGGGAAGTAAAGGCCTCGCGCCTATGAATGCCGAATTTCATCTCGACTGCCTTGCTTCCTAAATATACTTTAGTAAACAAATTCATAAGCGTATAGCCTAAACTCCCCAATGTTTTATTATATCTTCCACTCCATAACGCTTTTGCCCCATGGACTACGTAAGTCAGCTTCAAATACTTCAATAACATCTTGAATCGAATGTACCGTGTGCACTTCACCAACAAGATTTTGTAAATATTCTACTCCGCGTTTATTCGTAGATAGAAATTCTACTGTTTTTTCAAAGTCAATCCGGCCGCTACGGCTACTTCCGTAAACTGTAAGCCCTTTTTCAAGTACCATACGTGAATTAAATTCAATAGGATACTCAGAAACACCTAGTAATGAGATAGTTCCTTCTGGTTTAATTACATCAATAATCTGACTGACTGCATACTGGCTTCCCATGCCACCAGCACATTCAAAAGCTTGATCAATAACTAAATCAGCTGGCACATCATCAATCGTATATGCACCATCTACAAAAGAAAAGAAGTCTAATTTATATGGTGTTTTTCCAAAAATGTAAACTTTACTTTCTGGATACCAATTTTTTAATAATAAGGAAGTGATAAAGCCTAAGTTTCCATCACCCCATACGCCAAAGCTTGCGCGGTTAGCATTACTTTTTCCTTCAAAGCGTAAAATCGCATGTACAGCAACAGAAATAAGCTCAGAAAACGCCGCTACTTTCATATTGATGTCATCAGGTAGCGCAACCACCCGGTCACGACGCATAAAAACATAATCTTGCATTAAACCATCATAACCACTAGAACGGAATTTACTTGAACGTAAATAGTTCTCCGCAATGACTGGATCATTCTCAAATGGTGTATTCGGAATCATGACAACTTTTGTTCCAGGTTTAAACTCTTTTGTTGCATCATAAACGACTTCTCCAACACCTTCGTGAATAAGTGCCATTGGAAGTTTTTTAGAAAGCATTTCTTTTCCTCTAGAACCTGTATAGTAGCGTTGGTCTGCCGCACAAATAGATAAATGAGTAGGTCTAACAACGACCACATCACCAGCTAAAGATTCGTCCACATTGGCAACTTCAAACTGTCTCTCTGACACAAGTCTATATACTTGATTAATCATTGGCTATCCGCTCCTGAATAATCGCATTCGCTACTTTCAAATCATATGGAGTTGTAATTTTTATATTGAATATCTCGCCTTTAACAAGCTTCACCTGATCGCCAGCAAGCAAACAAATTTTACATGCGTCTGTTAAAATTTGTTTTTTCTCTGCGCTTAAGTTTTGATAATGATTATACACTTTTTTCATATTGAAACTTTGTGGTGTTTGCCCTTGATACATTTGATCTCTGACAGGAATATCTGTAATAAACTCATGATTACTTGATTCAACGATTGTATCAAGTGCTTCAATAACAGTATCTACAGCGCCGGTTTCAATCGCAGCATCAATGTTTTCTTCAATAATTCGGTGCGTTAAAAATGGACGTACAGCATCATGTGTTACGATAATATCTTCATCGTTTAAACCGAATGTTTTTTCGACATAACGAATTCCGTTCATAATTGTTTCATTACGGTCTTCTCCGCCTTCAATGACGACAATTCGATCATCTGAAATATACTTTTTAATATTATCCTCAGCATGGTTCATCCATTCTTTTGGTGAGGAAATAAGAATTTTATCAAATCGTGTATTTAAAATAAATTTTTCTACTGTATGAACAATGATTGGTTTACCATTTAGAGGTAGAAATTGTTTCGGCATGCTAACGTTACCCATTCGCGTACCTTTTCCTCCAGCTAAAATTTGAGCGTATATCATCCTCTAATCTCCTTTAACTGTTTTTTTGACATTGTTAATTATATCATATTTCAAAAAGTAAATCTTACTTAATAAGTTCTTTCACAATTCGTTTAGCAGAGTTGCCGTCTAAATCGTCGAAAAATCTTTCTTTAAACACACGGACTTTTTCTAAGTCAAAATCGTTTGCTTTGATTGCTCCAATAACTTCTTCATTTGTACGTACTATTGGACCAGGAACAAATTCTTCATAATTATAATAGAAATTACGTTCTCCTAAATACCCCTCCAAATCGTATGCATAAAAGAGCACTGGTTTTTCCATAATAGAGAAATCAAACACTACTGAAGAATAATCAGTAATTAAAATGTCGGTATTAATCAAGACATCATTAATATCTTCATTACTCATGTTAAATGCAAACTCTTGTAAATCAAATGGAATACCAACGCCTCGAACTACAGAAGGATGCATTTTCAAAACAAGTACATACTCATCCCCTAGTTGTTCTGCTAAACGACGAATATTTAAATTCATAACAAATTGTTGGCGTTCACCAGGACCCCCGCGGAAAGTAGGCGCATAAGTAATGACTTTTTTATTTTTTAAAGCAGGATATTTTCCTTCAAAAACGTTTTTAATATAAGCTTTGTATTCATCATTGAAAAAGCGATCAGTACGCGGTACGCCAAGTGGCAATACATTTTTTTCATCCACATCAAACGCTTCTGCATAAAATGGCACAATTTCACTGGAAGAAACTACTACTTTTGAATAGTTTTTATGTGCATCTCGTTCAAAGCTCTCTGTATTACTATCTGCATAACCGATTGAACTAAAACCGAACTTTTTAAATGCTCCAGCTGCATGCCAAAGTTGAATAACTTCAGAATCTTTACGAAGAGTTAAGCCATAAATTTGGCGATAATAATCATCTAAAAAGATATACTCAGCAGTTGCAATATCCTTATACATTTTTAAAAGTTCTAAAATAGTTCTTTGCGGTTGCTTCAAATAACCTACTACTTTATAATCTGGCTTTTGTAAAATAATTTCATCATAAACTGCTTTAAATGAATCAGCCAACACATCATGCTTATTCGTTAAAAAGATTATTTTACGTTCTTTTTTCGCTAATTTATAAAATGGAAAAGCAATTCTCCGTGCATAAAAATTGCGAGATAATCCAACTAGTTTTTTCCAATTTCCAACAACTACTTTTTCAAATCCAGTCGAAATAGTAGATTTTAGCTTACGTGCTACAAGACGATTATAAATAGGTTTTACTGAATTTCGTTTGGCTGCTTTTTCACCAGCACGAACTTCTTTTGGAAAATCGGAGGACAATAATTTATTCAACGAACCTGGATCCAATTTTTCATAAGCTAATCTCAACGCTCTTAAGTAACTGGGACGTGCTTTTTCTTTAATGAATGTATAACGATTAATAGTTTCAAATGTTAATAGTCTTTGGAAAACACCTAGATTATTAAACAAATGGAAATCCATTGAATCTATTAATGCACGGAAAGCATCAAACATTTTGATTTGTGTTTCCGCATCCCCGTTCAAAAGAATACCTTTATATGCAGGCCAAATATCCGTTGCAATAATTCGGTCATGATAGTCCACTCTGATTTTTTGAAGTGCAACTGGGTTAGTCACATACTCTTTCAAAAGAGCATCAGATAGTTTTATACTTGCAATAATATCTTTAAAACTTACATATGGATTCGAAGTAACTATTTGTGATAAAGAAATATCTCCTTCATCTTCTCGCGCACGATAGTTATAAATAATTTCATCTACGGTATAAATACTTTTAGCTTTTAAATAAGCTTCAATTACAAAAGGATGATCTTCTGCCACCTTGATTGAATCTGGAAAACGAATATCTTGTACTACTTCACGAAGGTACAGTTTATTACAAGGCCCTAATGTATAAAGCATTTCCGGATTTTGAATAAGTGTTTTACGTCCGCTTTTAAAAACGCCTTTGTTATAGTGCCCGCCAATAAACCATGAACGATTACTATTAAAACTAACAGAAATCCCCGTGACTACTCCTACTTGCTCTTTCTCAGCAGCCTCGTACATGATTTCTAACGCTCTTTCTGGGAGGATGTCATCAGAGTCCACAAAACTAATATATTTGCCTTTAGCAATGCTTAAACCATTGTTACGTGCCATGCCTGGACCAGCATTAGGTTCTTTAGCTACGCAAATGTTATCAAAACGGTCACCGTAATCCACAATTTTTTCGAAGCTTCCATCTGAAGACCCATCATCTACTAAAATAATTTCAATGTCTTTTAGTGTCTGGTTTAATAACGATTCAATAGTTTCATCAATATAATTAATTACATTGTAGACTGGAACGATAGCAGATACTTTAGGTTCTGCTAATTTTGATTCTCTTATAATCTCATAGAGCATTCTTAATCTCCCTTTATACTTTTTATTTATTTACTTTCTTCAATCTATTACAATTGCTCATAAATGTCAAGATTACACAGTAAAATCTCCCCTTTTAATGTCCAGCTTGAATTAAGATCAATGAATGGCGTATAATGAACATTATTATAGCAATATATTTTAAAGGAGCGTACATATGAAAGTAAAAAAAGCAGTCATTCCAGCAGCGGGGTTAGGTACTAGGTTTCTTCCTGCCACAAAAGCTATGCCTAAAGAAATATTACCAATCGTGGATAAGCCAACTATTCAATATATAGTAGAAGAAGCGGTTGAATCTGGTATTGAAGACATTTTAATCGTAACAGGGAAAGGAAAAAGAGCTATTGAAGACCACTTCGATTCTGTCCCTGAACTTGAGCTTAATTTACGTGAGAAAAATAAATTAGAATTACTTCATCTAATTGAAGAAACAACAAATATCAATCTTCACTTTATCCGTCAGTCTAAGCCTAAAGGTCTTGGAGATGCTATTCTTCAAGCAAGAGGATTTGTTGGTAATGAACCGTTTATCGTCATGCTAGGTGATGATATTGTTCAAGCTAAAACACCATGTGCTAAACAATTAATCCAACAATATGAAAAAACACACAGTTCCATTATTGGCGTTCAGACTGTACCTCACGAAGAAACTTACCGTTATGGTATTATTGATCCAATTGATGAATACAGCAAAAACCTATATAATGTTAATGGTTTCGTAGAAAAACCTAATCCTAAAGAAGCACCATCTAATCTTGCTATTTTAGGAAGATATTTATTAACTCCACAAATTTTTGATTTCCTTGAAACACAAAAACCTGGAGCTGGTGGTGAAGTTCAACTTACTGATGCTATTAATAGCCTAAATGAAATCCAACGAGTTTTTGCTTATGATTTTGAAGGAGAGCGTTATGATGTTGGAGATAAATTTGGTTTTATCAAAACCACAATGCAATTTGCTTTAAAACATCCTGAAATAAAAGATGATGTTGCTAATTTAGTAGATGAGCTTTATCTTAAACTTCACGCAAAAGATAAAAATAAATAATAAAAACGCATGGCTTTTACAGAAGCCATGCGTTTTTTATCTAATTATATTAGTTTAACGGATTTCTTTCACGATATTTAACAAGCTCTAAAAAGTAGACTTGTCTGTTTCTATGCGCTATCGTATCAAGAATCAAACCACAAATGAAGAACAATATTCCCATTAAAATTAAACCTGTTGCAAGTAATGCACTTGGGAATTTAAGAACTAAGCCAATTTGAGCGAATTGTATTATAACTGGCAAGCCAACAAGAATTCCTACAAGAACAAATAAAGACGCTAGCAAATTGAAAAATAAGAATGGACGACTATTTTTAAATAATCTTACAATAGTCATAATTACTTTGAAACCATCTGAAAAAGTATTTAATTTAGATTCACTACCTTCTGGACGATCACGATAATCAATTTCAATTTCTTTCACTAGAAAACGATTTTCTAGCGCGTGGATACTCATTTCAGTTTCAATTTCAAAACCAGGACTTAAAACAGGCATTGTCTTAACAAAATAACGATCAAACCCACGATAACCTGTCATTATATCTCTTAAATTACTTTTAAAAATACGATTAATTGTATTACGCACTAGTGAATTACCAAAGTCATGGAAATTTCTTTTATTTTCTTCTGTATAAGTCCCATTACTTAAACGGTCACCAATGACCATATTCGCTTCTTTGTTACGAAGAACCTCTAGAATTTCATGGCAGTACTCTGCAGGATACGTATCATCCCCGTCCACCATTAGATAATAATCCGCATCAATATCCGCAAACATCGAACGAACTACATTTCCTTTACCTTGGCGCATTTCTTTACGAACGATTGCGCCATGCTCTTTTGCTATTTCAAAAGTTTTATCTTTAGAATTGTTATCATACACGTAAATATCTGCATTTGGTAACTCTTTCTTAAAATCATCAATTACCTTGCCTATTGTAAGCTCCTCGTTATAGCAAGGTAAGAGTACAGCTACTTTTTCATTTAGAATTCCCATGATTCTCTCCTTAAATTTGATTTTCTTTATAATTTTTTAATTTAGTTGCGAAAAAGACTATCGGTACAGTAAAGACGAAGCTATAACAATATCTAAAATCCGTCGCCGGCATAGCAATCGCTATTGTTATAATAGCCATCACTACCGGAGCAAATATAAGCAATTTCTTTTTCGGACGCTGCATACATACAGCTGCAATCGCAATAACAAGTAAGACTAATGGAATTGCTCCCTTTAATAGATAATTTTGCCATTCTTCTGTTGTTTTCACAAAAATGTTATCAGTCATTTTCTTTATACCAGGTGCTTTAGATATGGAAATTAGTGGATTTGTAGAATCCTTAATTCTTTCCTTGTATTCACTGTAACTTACAGCTTCTTTTCCGGTCGCGTTCTTATATTCTACTTGATAGCCCTGATAACCTAATTTGTTTATCTCTTCTTCCGATAAACCGTCTGGGAAAAATTTCGCGAAAGCTTTGACATCGTATCTCATTTCTTGAATATCTGCTGGTGTATCAAAGTATACTTTATAATCTTCTGGAGAATAAAACTGCCAAATAACTGCGACTTGATTTAAATAAGCTTCGACGTAAGTTCCAAAATTGGATGTCAAAAGTTTAAACCAGTTCTTAATATATAGTCCAAAATCATCCTCAATAACAGATGAATTATACTCAGCATCATGTTTAATTGGATCTACCGTATATGGGTTGTAATCTTTTTTCCAGTTTTCTTCGGGCAAGATGGAAGTAAAATACTCTTTTAATTCTGGTGTAAAATTACCATTGTTATAAAAAGTAGCTCCAATTTGTTGTGAAGGAATAGCTAATGCTTGGTTTAAAGGATTGGGCTGGGCATGAAGGACATTTGTCATAACAAGACCAAATAAAAAGTTCAATCCCAGAGTACCAACAATTACTCCGGTTATAATTAGACGATAATTCTTCATAAAAATAAGTAAGCATAATAACGAGACAATTATTATCATAATTCCATTGTTTCGTAAGTTTATGCAAACAAAAGCAACTAAAACGAAAGCAGCAAAATGCCACCAATTTTTTAACCATAAACCGTTAGACTGCACTATTTTGAGTATCAGCACTGTGAAAAGCAGAATAAAAGCAGCAAATGGGAAATCTTTCCATGCTGTAGCAGAATAAATCATTGCTACAGGATATAAAGCATAACCGATAGAAATACAAACACCGATCCAAATATTTGCCCCCATTTTTACAAGTGTATAAATTGCAAAACCTACAATTAATGAACCAACGATGATTTGAGAGAAAATATAACTGGCTGGCGAATTATAAATAGCACTTGTTGTTTCTATCCACAAGGTATGTAAAAGCGGATGCCACTGACTATATTGCCGAATTCCATGAGCCATCCCCCATTGGAAATAAGAATCAAAAGTCATTTTTGCTGGATAATAAGCTAGGAATGACATCATCCAGACTACAAAAGGAATACTTGAGAACAGGACAAATAGTGTCCATTTTGGTTTCCGTTCTTGTCTTACTTTGTATTCTGTTTTCATTTCAAGTAGTAAAAGGAAAACAAATGCAGCAATCACAAAAAATGTTCCTAATAAAATAATACTATAAAAAATAAAATTCCCGCCGTATGGTCCACCATTATATGATGAAGCCATCCAAAACAAACTAACTACTAATGATGTAATCAATATTGACCATTGAAGGTGAATATTCCTTACTTGTCTAAAATAAAGAACTGTTAATACTACTACGAACAATAACCAAGTTAAAGTTAGTTTAAAAGATTCTGAGTAGTAGCTAATAGTAAGCAAACTGAGTAGTAATAACAAGACTCCAACTACAACTCTTTTTTTATTTAACACGCTTCTTCTCCACTCCCTATATAAAACATTACTATTGTTAAATATAGCAAAAAAAAGATAGTTACGCAATGACAATTTAAAGCGAGTCCCTACGCAAAAGACGTAAAGACTCGCTTTAAATTTATTTATTTATATTTCGGAATATCAAACTCTTGATTGTAACTCGACAACTGGTTGTATAGTTTTTGCATACCTGATGTTTGTTTATAAGCCCATCCAATATCTGTTGCATACATGTGACTTCCTGGATTAGCAGGATTGTATCTCATTTTATACAGTGTATCTTGACCTTTGGCAATATAATTTTTTGCGACAAAATCAGCACCGCCAATGATAGCTTTTTCAGGAGTATCCCATCCTTGTTTATAAGCGTATTCAGACCCACCTCGTAAAGGATCACTATCGATAGCTCCAATCCCATACATGTTATAAACTTTTTTCGGTGTAACTGGCTTACCACCTACTACACTAACAGTAATTCCATTAGCAAGCTTAGATGAACCATTACCAGTTTCCAAAATAGAGTGGGATATTAAATAAATCTCATTAATATTGGAAGTTTGTGCTGCTTTATTGAAGCTACTTGCTTTATTTGCCAATATTCCCTTTCCAGCGAGAATATTTTTATTTACTTCATTTATATCGACGTTCGCTGGTTTAGACAGCACTAAAAATTGTAAATATGCTGCTGTATTCTTTTCAAAATTACTTGGATTTAAATAATAGGAAGTATCAACTTGTGTTGCATTAAACCATTGACGGTTAAATGTAAACTTATACCATTTACTTCCATCTGCTGCTGTTACAGTACTTAAAATAGTAATTTCTTCTCCACTTTTCAGCTTTCCTTGCACAAAACCAGTTTTACTAGCAGTACTTCTAACTTGTCCAGTAGCATCGATAGCAACACCTTTATTTGTGCCTGTAGTTTTTTTAATTGCTTCTGCATTAATATAAGAGTTAGCCGGCTTTTTATCCGTTTGTGGAACGTCTGCCATAATTTTTGATAAAGCAGTTGCAAATGTAATAGGATAGTTCGTTTGTTTGTATGTCTTCTTAATTGGTTGATATGGCGTATCGCTAAAGTACCCAATGTTCATGTACCCAACAGAGTTACCATAAACAAATTTAGCCCAATTATTGTTATCAATACTACCTACTTCCATCTCTACTTTAGCGCTTTCTGGAATTACGGTAACAGTTGTACTATCATAAGTACGTGCTTGTCTTAAGTTTATATTTCCAGTAGCATATTTAACACTATATTTAGCATTGGGCGTTTTAGCAGTAATATAGGCAGATTTCATATAGCCCACTCTACCATTATATGCTACTTTCATCCAACCGTTTGCATCAGTCGAATTCTGTTCTACATAAACTTTAGCATTTTTAGGCGCTTGAACAATTATCTCAGAATCGTAACTACGGCTACTACGGATATTTAAATCACTAATAGCATAGTTTTCAAAATAGATTTTTGTCGGATCATAAGTAGATAAATATGACTCTCTCATAAATCCAGTTTCACCAGTATTTGTGATTATTTTTACCCAACCGTTATTATCCATCGAACCATCTTCTACATACATTTCTTGGTTCTGCGGAATGGAAGTTACTATAGCCGTATCAAAGCTTCTACCTGCACGAAGGTTTACAAGATTCGGTGCATAGTAAGTACCATATGTTTTTGTTGGATCTGTCAGAGAAAAATAATTCGTCTTCATATATCCAACTTTACCTTGATACAAAATTTTTGCCCAACCACTTGAATCAACGGAGCCTTGTTCCATATAAAACTGTTGATTTACTGGTATTGTCGTTACGACCGAAGAATCAAATGTGCGTGATTCTCTCACGTTGATTGCGCCCGGGGCATAATACTTAATATAGTCCAATGTTGGATTAGTTACAGAAAGATAACCTTCTTTCATATAACCAACGTTTCCTTCATAAACAATTCGCACCCAACCATCGCTATCTTTAGAATTATCTTCCACATAAAACTTTTCATTCGTAGGAATTACAAGTAAGGTTGCAGAATCAAAACTCCGGTCTACACGGAGGTTTATCATACTTGGTGCATAATATTCTCCGTAGCTACGTAATGGATTTAACATGGTTAAATAATTAATTTTCATGTAGCCAGTATAACTTTTATAAGAAATTTCAACCCATCCATTATTGTCTTCAGAGCGAGGCTTTACTTTCACTTCTTCATTTTTAGGTATGGTTGTAACCACACTACTTGAAAAGTCCCTTTGAGAGCGTAAGTTTATATCATTAATTGCATAATAATATAAGGATTCTGAGGCTGCGTATGCTTTTACAGTGGGAAATAGTACTGTCCCTAAAAGCATAATAAGTAACAACTTACAAATTAACTTTTTTATTTTTATTCTAATCAACCACTCTTTCGTATACTATTTTTTTAGATAGTATAAATTATTTAATATCTTTAAAACCAATCTATTTATAGTAGACTTGCTTTAGATAATGCATACATCAAGCTGGATTTTAAATTCAGACAACTTTTTCAGTGGCTCCTTAAAAATTGTCCTTTTTTAAATAACCCCCAGTTTCTTTACCCTCCCTTATAATTTAATACTAGTCTATATTCTACCAAATTTTAAGCCTCTATGCGTTACATATTTGTTACAAAAATCAATTAAATTCAAGCCAAAAGGTCTATGTGCCTATTGACACGCAAAAAAAGGAAGATTTTACTTAAAAAGCAAACAATTTCCATTAAGAGAAAAGTTCTTTAACAAAATCCCATTGATTTTGTCACTTAAAATATAAACGTACCTCAATGTGTTTTTTATTTAAAGTTCAACTACAAAAATTTTTCATTTGATTTTTTGGTGGTAATTAAATTTTTATGCTAAAATATAATAATATGAAACTAAATACTTGCAAGGAGAATGGAACTATATGAAACCCTATTTAAATAATATTGAATTCCAACAAGAGACTCAAACATGGACTATTTCCGGAACGTGCGCAGTTAAAATTGAAGAAGTGCAAGCGCACTATACCGAAATGTTCGAATTCCTTCGCCCTGAAAAGAAAATAAATCTATCTTTTGAAACAAATGGTAAAAACTTTACTGCAACTATCCCAATGTCCGAAATAGCAGAAAATTCTATTACAAACAATAAAACTCCATGGAATTTCCGGATAATTAGTGGTGGTAAAAAGTATCCACTTGAATCTGATGGACCAGTAACAAATAAAGAAGTTACCCCTAAAAATGCTTTCTATCAATATGTATTTGAATTTCCAGAAGGCCTAGTTACCTTGTTTAGTAAACCAAAAGACATTACTGCTACACTTATAGATTTTGCCATAACACCCGATACTTTATCTGGAGCAATTAAATTAAATACACCTATTGAACCAGATACATATTCAGCTGAAATAGTAATAAAACGTCGTCCCTATTCAGCTCTTTATCTGTTTCATGAACAAGAAGAAGCTTTCCAAATCGGTACTATAAAAACGGACAAAATAAATTTTCAAGTAAAATTGCAAGCACTTTCATCAAATCTACTCGTTGATTCAAATAATGTTGTGGATACTTTTATTCGACTAAATTCGCTCTCTATAAATAAACAACATGATTTCTACTTGAATATTGATAATTCTATCAAAAACATTATTCCAAGAGAGGTAGAGCTTAGTCATCCGAAGTATAGCAAAATAAACACTTATGTTACCGGATCTAATCGTTTATCTTTCTACTTTAAAAAGAATTATCAAGAAATAGTTAGCCTTACTGCTTTTCAAGAAGATGCTAATAAAATTGATCTTCAGTTCTCGATCCCTAAAAACTTCATTGATAGCAAATTAGTCATTAAACGAAGAGATAATAAGGCAAAGTTATTTGAATATTATATAGAACAAGAATTTCCTATAAAGAAAGGATTACTAAAATCAGCTACAACTATTTCAAGACATGAATTTTTATCAGGCAATGTTAATAAAGAAAATGGTATTTGGGACTTCTTTATCCGGTCCACTGATCAACCCGATTTACCGATTTTCATTCCCGATACAGTTGATTTATCGAAAAATAAATTCCATAATGTATCTAACCAGCCTTTTCTAGCTAAAATTATTAAAAACGGAGCAAAAAATCTTTCTATTAATACCAATCCTGCTCCTGAATCAAATGCTAATCCACTAAAAATAGCTGTGATGGGCTCTTGTTTTAGTAGAAATGCTTTTAATTCCAAACCTTTCTTCAATCCGGATTACAAACGCTTTTTTGAAGTCACATTTACACAGTCCCACACATCCCTTTTTAGTGTTTTATCGAAACCTTATACAGGAATAAATATTGATGACTACGGCAATATGACAGATAACGAGCGAAGAACGCTTCAAGCAGATTTTGATAAAGGCTTCTTTGAAAATCTAGAGAATTCTAAGTCTGATTATCTACTAATAGATTTGTATGCAGATGTTTTACGTGGCCCAATTTGGTTAGAAAGTGGGGAAATTCTTAGCTTATCATATATAAGCGAGCAGACAGGTATTCTTAATGATTTACCAATTAAACGACTACTTGATCACTCTGATAATGACGCCTTCTTCCAAGAATGGACAAGCTATGCAGATGCGTTTATTGAAAAACTATTAACTGTACTTCCAGCTGAAAGAATTATTTTAAATAAAGGCGGATTTACAAGTAAGTATTATGATAAGAACGGTGCGGTTCAAGAATACAAAATTAAAATGCGTATCGAACGCAACAATTATTTCTGGGATCGTTTAAATAACTACTTCCTATCTAAAGTACCTACAGCACAAGTTATTGACTTTACTAAAAAACCATATATAGGAGATTACTATTATCCATTTGGGCATTCATTCTCTCACTATGAATCTGGTTACTACAAAGATTTCATGCGAGAAATGATTTATATTACTGAACGAGAAAAAAGAAAATCAAATAATTAAATGAAAATCCCCGCCTACGAAGTACCGTAAGCGGGGATTTTCATTATAATTTGCTTTCTATAAGGTTCTTATCTATATAAACCACTTGTTCTTCTTGATGATTAGAACCTTCGCTAATCAGTCCTTTAAAGGATTTACCAGTTGCAACGAGTGAAGCAAATAACACAGTAAGTACTATTAATACTGTTAAAAAGCATTTATCAAATAGTGTTAAACGATATTTATCTGCGTTTGGATTTGGGTAAACCTTTTTCTGAGGAGCTTTTTGATGCTCTTTATGTTCTTTTTGATATTTTTTCTTGTAGTCATTTGGTTGTTTGTTAAACCATTTTACAAATTCATCATATTTCTGAGCAACTTCTTTCGCTTCACCCATTTCACGAATTTCACCGTGATGCATCCAGATGATTCTGTCACACAAACTTTTAACTTGTCCAAGCGAGTGACTGACAAATACGATAGTTTTTCCACGTGCTTTAAATTCATTTATTTTATTAACACATTTTTCATAAAAAGTTTGGTCCCCTACAGATAAAGCTTCATCAATAACCAAAATATCAGGATTTGTATGCACGGATATTGCAAAACCTAAACGTGACCGCATACCACTTGAATAATTTTTGATTGGTTGATTAATGAAATCACCAATATCAGCAAATTCAATAATACTAGGCATTAGCTTGTTAATTTGGGAACTTTTCATGCCATGCATAAGTAATTTTAAGCGGATGTTCTCATAGCCTGTCAAGGGACCTTTTAGCCCTACCGCAATGGCAATTAAAGAAGTTTCTCCATTAATAACGACTTCACCTTGTGTTGGAGGGATAACACCTGACATAATACTAGATATTGTTGATTTACCAGAACCATTAATCCCGATTAAACCAACTGTTTCACCATCATGAATATCAAAAGAAACATCTCGTAACGCCCAAAAGGATTGCATTTTTTGACTTTTCGGCATAAACAAGCCTTTAATCTTATCTGATTTATTTTGATAGAGGTCATATTCTTTCGACACATGTTTAAATGCAACTTTAATTTTTTTATCCATCTGTCTAACCTCCTATAAATAATCCACGAAGCGTTCGCGGAATTTCATGTGTAGTGTCGCACCGACAAATAGTAATGTCAGAGTGATTAACCAAAAATACATCGTGTATGACGGTGATTCCCAAAATCCACGGTTCATTAAGAATGTTTCTCTAAATCCGTTAACAACATAATAAATTGGATTTAGTTTTAAGACATTTACCAACCACTGCGGTAACATTGTCTCTAAATTCCAAACAATACCAGACATGTAAAAAAGTACACGCATAACGGATTGCAACATAATATAATAGTCTCTTACCAATACACTGATCGTTGCATTAAATAATGTAACACTATACAGAAAAGCAATCATCGCTACAAAATAATACAAATATTGTCCCCAAAAAATGGTAATAGGTGTTCCGTTAATTGCAAACAATCCTAATAAAATCAGCATCATCGTAAAATAACTTGTTAAATTAGAAACAATCGTTATATTCGGTAGGATACTCATTGGAAAATTCATTTTTGAAACCATATTTATTTTATTGTAAATACTATTCGCACCTTGTAAAATTACTGCGCTAATGAAGAACCACGGAATGATACCAGCAAGCATCCATTCAATGTAACTTGCTCCAGAACCAGATTTTGCATTCATTGCGAACCCAAACACAAAATAATAAATAGCGATTTGGATTAATGGATTTAAAATTTGCCAAGCTAGTCCTAGATAGTGGCTTTGGTATGTAGCCTTATCTTCATAGCGCGCAATGCGAAATATCATTGGTAAATTTTTAATTTGTTCTTTAATGACTTCCATAACTTGTTTCACAAAAACACTTCTTCCCGAAAAATAATATGGTTTTAAAAACCAGATTCAGCTCACTATTTACTTATAGGCAACTCCTCCACTTAAAACCAAGTACACTTTGCTTGTATTATTTGTCGTCTAAGTTGCCGTATTCTTGCGGTTTATGCATGATCTTCTAAGTGTAAATTGCTTTCTTTATTAGGTGAATCACTTTACTCATAAGCATTAGTAAAAAATCCACCCTATGTTAAATTACCTTAAAAGTCGTTTTTTGTAAAGCTTCTTCTGTCATTATCAAAGAATTAGTTTTCCAAAACTGCCTGAATATCTGCTGCACCTTCTAATAACCTTGGTCCAGGACGACTTAATTTATTCGCATCCATTTCAAAAATTTGCTCATTTTTTACAGCTGGAAGATCTTTCCAAGCATCACGTTTTAAAATAGTTGCTTTTGCATCTGGATAAACTGATAAAATCATATCTGGTTTTAATTCGACAACTTTCTCTTCATTATATGGAATAAAGCCTGATTCGGTAACAATATTTTTCCCACCAGCGAGTTCAAGCATTTCATTCATAAATGTTCCTTTACCTGCCGTGTATAAGTCTGGGCTAATTTCAATCCACACTTTTGGAGATGTTTTTAGTTCTTTGGCTTTTTTTTCAATAGTTGCTTTTTGTTTTTCCATAGATGCTGTTACACTTTTAGCTTGTTTCTCTTTTCCAGTTAACTTACCAATTGTTTGAATGGAATTTTCGACTTCTTTTAGATTAGTCGCATCTGGAACAACAAATACATTAATACCTGCTTCTTTTAATAATTGGTAAGCATCTTTCTCAGTAGCAAGCATAGATTCATGACCGAGCACTAAATCTGGTTTAAGTGCGATGATTTTTTCTGTGTCTACAGTAGTTGAAGTAACTTTCTCAATTTTTTGGGCTTCTTTCGGATAATCATCGTACGCAGAAACACCTTTTACTTTATCTCCCAAGTCTAAAGCGAACAAAATTTCTGTGTTGCTTGGTATCAATGAAACGATTTTTTCTGGAGTTTCTTTTAAAGTGATTTTTTCTTTAGTAGCATCTGTTACTTCAATTTTTTCTGTTTTTTCTGTAGGTGCTTTTGTTTCCGTATTCCCGCATGCAGTTAAAATCGCAAGTAATAAAACTACGGCAATTCCTTTGAACCATTTCATATGTATGTTCTCCTTTTTTAGAAAAAACGGGTGTGAAATATAGCGCTATGGATTCGAAAAAACGTCTGTTTACTACGTTTAAAATCTCGATATTTAAAGTTGTTACTTTAAATTAGCGCTATATTCCCACCCGTTAGTCACTTATGTTTTTTAAATTCTGTTTACTTCAATTAATAAATCACCAGATTCGATTGTATCACCGTCAGAAACATAAATGCTACTAACTTCTCCATCGAATGGCGCTTGAATGGTTGTTTCCATTTTCATTGCTTCTGTGATTAATAATGGATCACCTTTTTTCACAGAATCGCCTTTTTTCACAACAACTTGGATAACGGAACCTGTCATTGTAGCTCCAACATGTTCAGGGTTTGTTGTATCAATTTTACGGCGGGCAATAACTGTTGATTGAACATTCATATCTTGGATGTTGATTTCACGTGGTTGACCATTTAGTTCGAAATAAATGACACGTGTTCCATCCGCAATTGGTTCACCGATAGAATTAAGCTTGATAAGAAGGATTTTTCCTTTTTCAAGTTCTACTTCAATCGTTTCACCTAAGCGCATACCTTTGTAAAATGTTGGTGTATCAAGGACTGTTACATCACCATATTTACTTATCATCTCTTGATAATCTAGGAATACTTTTGGATATAAAATATAGGAAATAACATCTTTTTCAGATGGTTCATAGCCCATTTTTTCTTTAAGTTCCACTTTGACTTCTGCAAAGTTAACTGGTTCCATTAAAGCTCCGGGACGATCCGCAAGAGGTGTGCGTCCTTTGAGTACTAGTTTTTGAAGTTTTTCTGGGAAGCCGCCATATGGTTGACCAATTTCTCCCATAAAGAATTCGATAACGGAATCTGGGAAATCAATAGTATCGCCTTTTTCGTAGACATCTTCTTCTGAAAGTTCGTTTTGAACCATAAATAGTGCTAAGTCTCCAACAACTTTAGAAGATGGTGTCACTTTAACGATGTCTCCAAACATTTGGTTTACAACAGTATACATTTCTTTTACTTCATCCCAACGATCGCCAAGTCCGACAGCAATTGCTTGTTGTTGAAGGTTAGTATATTGACCACCTGGCATTTCATGAATATATACTTCTGTTTGAGGCGAATTAAGTGCGTTGTCAAAGTCTTTATAATAATGACGAACATCTTCCCAGTAATGATTAAGAATTTGGGAGTTTTGTGCATCTAGGTTAGTTTGGCGATTACCATTAACTAATCCATAATAAAGACCTGTCATACTTGGTTGGCTTGTCGCCCCACTCATCGCACTTGATGCTACATCAACAATGTCGACTCCTGCACTGACTGCCGCTGCATACGTATAAATACCATTACCGCTTGTGTCATGCGTATGAAGATGGATTGGCACATCTACTGTATCTTTTAGTTCACTAATTAAACGATAAGCCGCTTGTGGTTTTAAAAGCCCAGCCATATCTTTAATCCCTAAAATATGCGTACCTTGAGCAACTAGCTCTTTCGCCATATCTTTATAGTAATCAATTGTATATTTCGTTCTTGAGTCATCATCAATATCTCCTGTATAGCAGATTGTAGCCTCTACGACTTTCCCTGCTTCACGAACAGCATCAATTGACACTTCCATACCTTTAATCCAGTTTAAGCTATCAAACACCCTGAATACATCCACACCAGATTGCGCTGACTGCTTAACGAATTCGCGAATAACATTGTCTGGATAGTTTTTATATCCAACAGCATTAGCTCCGCGAAGTAGCATTTGGAACATCACATTTGGAATTTGTTTTCTAAGTGTTTCCAGGCGCACCCAAGGATCTTCATTTAAGAAGCGATATGCTACATCAAAAGTTGCCCCACCCCACATTTCAAATGAGAACATATTCGGTAATAAGTGAGCCATCGCATCTGCTATTTGGAAAATATCTTTTGATCGAACACGTGTCGCAAGTAAAGATTGGTGTGCATCCCGAAGTGTAGTGTCTGTTAAAAGTACTTCTTCTTGTTTTTTCACCCAGTCTACAACGCCTTCAGGACCTTTTGCATCCAGAATTTGTTTCGTTCCTGGTGCAATTTGTGAGCCATAAGGAATTTTAGGTAAACGCGGCTCTGTGTACACAGGTTTGTCACGATGCTTAATTCCTGGGAAGCCATTTACCGTTACATTACCAATATAGCGTAATGTTTTCGTACCACGGTCGCGAATATGTGGAAATTTAAATAGTTCAGGCGTCGTATCAATAAAGCTTGTATTATAATTACCACTTGCAAAATCCGGATGACGAACAACATTTAATAAGAAAGGAATATTTGTTTTCACACCGCGGATACGGAATTCAATCAAGTTGCGGCGCATTTTGCGGGTAGCTTGCTCAAAAGTCATGCCCCAAGTACATAGTTTTACAAGTAAAGAATCATAAAACGGTGTTACAACTGTTCCTTGGAAACCATTACCGGCATCCAAACGAACACCAAATCCACCCGTAGAACGATATGTGTCTACTCGGCCCGTATCTGGCATAAAATTATTAAGCGGATCTTCTGTTGTGATACGGCTTTGAATTGCAGAGCCGTGAATATGGATGTCTTCTTGTTTAGGAATAGCCACTAGTTGATCATGAAGCGCATATCCGTCTGCAATGAATAATTGCGATTGAACTATATCAATCCCAGTAATCATTTCCGTAATTGTATGCTCTACTTGTACACGAGGATTTACTTCAATAAAGTAAAAATTATCGCCTTCAACTAGAAATTCTACTGTTCCTGCATTGATATAATCAACATTCTTCATTAATTTAACTGCTGCGTCACAAATACGATTACGAAGTTCAGAAGTAATCGCATTACACGGAGCAACTTCTACTACTTTTTGATGACGACGTTGAATGGAACAATCACGTTCAAATAAGTGAACGATATTACCGTGAGTGTCACCAAGGATTTGTACTTCAATATGTTTTGGATTCATCACACATTTTTCTACGTATACTTCATCGTTTCCGAAAGCGGCTTTTGCTTCAGAAGACGCACGCTCAAAACTTTCTTTCACATGTTCTTTCGATTCAACGACACGCATGCCACGACCGCCGCCTCCAAGAGAAGCTTTAATCATTAATGGATAGCCGTTCTTTTCACCGAACTCTTCTACTTCTTTAATGCCAGCTACTGGGCCATCACTGCCTGGAATTACTGGAATATCAGCTAATAGAGCTTGTTCTTTTGCTTTTATTTTATCGCCAAACATATCTAGGTGTTTTGATTTAGGACCAACGAAAATAATGCCTTCTTGCTCACAACGACGAGCAAATTCAATGTTTTCGGACAAGAAACCATATCCCGGATGAATCGCGTCTGCACCAGATTCTTTAGCAATTTCAATGATGTTTTCGATATCTAGATACGCATCAATAGGCTTTTTCCCTGCTCCAACCAGATAGGCTTCATCTGATTTATACCGGTGAAAACTTCCGGTATCTTCTTGTGAATAAATAGCCACTGTTTTGATTTTGAGTTCAGTACATGCACGCATAACGCGGATAGCAATTTCTCCACGGTTTGCTACTAATACTTTTTTAATTCGATTCATTTTTTTCCTCCTAACCAACACTGATCTGTTCTATACTTGATACGTTGCCTAAATGGACAAAATGATTATGTACACTTTTAAGCTCTCCCTTTTTTAGGCTGTAAAACGGTATATAACTTCAATTATAGTATTAAATACCATCAGATGTAAATTATTTTCTTTCTAAATATTTAAAACAATATCGAAAACACGAATAAACTGGCTATAAAACGCCAATAACATGCGGTAAAACTAAAAAAGAAAAAGCCAATTAAATGACTTTTTCAATCAAGATTTATCGGCTTTTTTGCATCTCTTTTTTTGAACCATCTGCACTATACAAACGGTGGTATTTATTAAACATCGAAATATTAGCCACAATTCCTAGCATCATAGAAAGTACCATCAATGAAGAACCACCGTAACTAATAAATGGAAGTGTTACCCCAGTAAGAGGGATAAGTCCGCTTGCCCCGCCTAAATTAATAAATGCTTGAATTGCAATCAAACTCGCAATCCCATAGCACATCAAGGAAGCAAAAGGATCTTTCGCCCTAAGTCCGGTACTAATCGTTTTAAAAATGAGAAAGAATAGCGCTAAAATGATAAACATAACGCCAAAAACGCCTAGCTCTTCTGCAACAACCGCTATAATAAAATCGGTATGTGCTTCTGGTAAATACCCTAGTTTTTGAACACTTTCTCCAAGCCCTTGCCCTGAAACTCCACCAGAACCGATAGCGTAAAATGAATTAATTAATTGATGTCCTTCTTTATCCGCATATTCAAACGGATTCATAAAAGTAGTGATACGTGCTACTTTAGTTGGTGAAACGATATCATTTCTAATTTCTTTGGGTAGTGCAAATAAAATGAGTGTAAGAAGAACAATGACACCCATGCCAATTCCGATTAATTTCATAATCGTTCGAAGACGCATACCAGAAGTAATAATTATGCAACAACCTACTAAGAAAATAATAAATGCAGTTCCAGTATCTGGTTGAATAGCAATTAAAAAGCAGACAAATGCTAGAAAGAAAATGGGGGGTAATACACCACGATTAAAATCATCTATATAGCTTTGTTTCTTTGCGTAAATTGCTGACATATAAATAATTACTGCTAGTTTTGCAAATTCACCAGGTTGAAGTGAACGAGGACCTACAACAAACCAACTATTTGCGTTATTGACAGTTTTACCTACGAGAAAAATTAATAATAGGACGCCAATTGTACCAAATACAATTAACATTAACACCTTATTATTTTGATAAAACTTAAAAGGTACTAAGGCAAATAGCAGGAAAAAAATAAAACTAATAATAAAGTTTTTTACTTGTCGTGCATAAAAATAATCTGCAGGTAAATCTTTACCAATTGCAAGAGACCAACTAGCGCTATAAATCATAATAATTCCAAATAAACATAGAACTACAAATGCAACTATAAATGTATAATCATAAGATTTTAAAATTCGTTTTAACATTAGCATCGTCCAATCCCTGAGAAGTTAATATCCCATCTTGTTTTCTATTCTTTCTATTATAAAGGAAAAGACTAGAAAATGAAAAGGGGAATCACCTCCATCTTTTGGCTCATTTTTTCTAGAAATAAAAAAGATGCCTGAAAAAATCAGTCATCTTTTCAATGAATAGATTATTTTTTGCTCATTGATAATTCGTGCAAAGTGGATAATTCTTTCTCCAGAGTGGAAATCAAGTTCTTTCCTTCCTCTGGCTCAATTAAACCTAGTCGGGTTGCAAAGTTAATTTCCCGTGATAAACCATACATTTGCGTGTCAAGTACTTCTTCGTATGCTGGACATTGTGGTAATGTTAGATTATCCATTTGGACTTTAATCAATTGTAAGATTCGTTTTGCATCTTGTTTCAGAAGCTCCACAGCCTCTTCTCTGTGATCTTTCTTTTTGTTTGCCATCACAGAACCCCCTATTCATACGCTAAAGAGCGCTTTATTTTCAGCTTAAGGCAAATTTCCTTAAGAAAATTTTATACTAGATAATAACAGTATAGCATAATTTGAAAGCCACGCAAGCACGAATAAAGTAAATTTTTTTGAAAAATTAGCTTTTATTCACCTTTTTAGATAATAATGCTATAATACTTGTGTGAGGTGAAGATAAATTGAATGCAAAATGTATCTTATGCGAACGTGTAGACGAACTAGACAATCGTGAATTTAAAACAAAACAATTGCGTAATAAACCTATTAAAATGTATTTGTGCCCTGAATGTGAACATCGCGTAGCTGTTAATACTATTAGTCGTGTTAATTCTGGTCATTTTAATTTTCATAAACCAATTGTAATGTCGAATAGTGAGTTAAAGAATTTAATTGAAAGTACTGATAAATAAAAAACTAATAGCTTTAGCCCTTCTTGGAACTAAACAAAATACACCTCTATTTTTAGAGGTGTATTTTTCAATTTTGCTGAAATCAACATATAATAAGCAAGCTTTTTATAATTTATATATTATTTACTAATAGGAAATTTTAATGACATGTTCCCTTTAGTTGTTACTTTAATAGCTGGCGAATTAAAATCATTTGGATTGTTAGCAATTAATGTTGTATCCTGTTTTAATTTTTCATAATCTTCCTCATTTAACATGTATGTTATATAGCCTTCTTGTTTTGTCATTCCAGAAAATGCTTCTCTAGTATGGTTTAATTGCTTATCTATTGGTATAAAATTCTCTAGACTACCACCTTTTGAAATACCTGTTGCATTTAACGAAATATGATCCGCTTTATAATTTATAGTGGAATTAGTTGTATTTTGTATGATGATGTCTAACGTAATCACATATCCATCGCGTCTACCTAAATAAGATTCTGGTGAATAAGCATCAATTTGTTTATCAGATCCAGTAACACTCTCTACTTTATACTTGCTAATAGTTATATTAAGCGGTCCAAAAAAGAGCATTTTAGGACTTGTATTGGTATAAACTGTTGTTACATTACCGCCAGTAATTGGAAGAGTAGCTGATTTATTAAATGTAGCTAAAGAGATAGAGCTTTCTGCTGGTACTGCTTTTGTTTCTGTACTTTTTTCTGATTTTTGTGTTGCTTCTTCTTTTTTAGGCTGTTCATTCTTAATAGATGCCTTATTCTTTTCAGGTGTCCCTTCTGTTTGTTCTTGTGCTTTTTCAGCACTTTTATCCGCTGCTTCTTTACGCTTAGGTTCTTTTGATTTATTTTTTTCTACTTCTGTATTTTTGGATGTTTCTTTTTGTGCTTCTTTATCAGGGTTATCATTATCTCCGCTTCCACAAGCCGTTAACAAACTTATTCCAAAAATAAGAAAAACAAGACTTAGCTTTTTCACCTGAATCACTCCTAACAACTCATTATTTTATTCCTACTACTATTATCTATTACTTTTGGCGGTCTTGTCTAG
The DNA here is from genome assembly GCF_014229295.1 of Listeria farberi. Taxonomy (NCBI): domain Bacteria; kingdom Bacillati; phylum Bacillota; class Bacilli; order Caryophanales; family Listeriaceae; genus Listeria; species Listeria farberi. The sequence goes on along the minus strand of NZ_JAARZL010000001.1, from coordinate 855,310 downwards.
GATAAACGACTTAATTTTATATCGTTTTGTTTACAGTTTATTATATAGACTATACTTTTGTAATAAAATCAGATATTCTTTAATGTATAATTAAATTTTAGAAGGGATTTTTGTATTGAATATTAAAAGAACATGTATCACTATTATTTTAGGTTTGACACTTTTGACAACTTTTTCACTACCTACAACCGCATCAGCTGAGGATTCTACTACCAACGCTCCTATAGATGCTGAAACAATTCTAAATGATGATACAAATGAATCCATTTATACTCCAAAAGAACAGAGTGAAGCAGATAAAGAAGAGGCAAAAACAAAACCATCTGAAGAAGTGAATTCAGGAGGAGAAGCTAAAACAAGTGCTCGTCTTTTTTCTGGTGTACAAGCCCTTTCTTCTGCTAATCAATATATTATTAATCAAAAGTATACTAATCCAGTAATTGAGCAGCAGATAAAGAACTTTGACAGATTTGTTTATAAAGATGGTTATGGCAAGCCGAGAGGATTTGTAGTACACGAAACTGCAAATGATAATTCGACAATCACTGGTGAAATTAATTATATGACCAACAATTGGCGCAATGCATTTGTTCATACATTTGTCGATAGCAGTCGTATCATACAAATCCATCCCACCGAATATGCTGTTTGGGGAGCGGGCGCAAAAGCTAATCCTTATTTTATTCAATCAGAGTTAGTTCGTGAAAAAACAAAAGAAAAATTTTATAAATCAGTAAACAATGATGCATATTATGTGGCTTATAATTTAAAACAATACGGTTTGAAACCTGTAAATGCCCACAATACTGGCATTGGAACTGTTTGGTCCCACGATGCTGTAAGCCGCTATTTGGGTGGAACAGATCATGGTGATCCAGTTTCTTATTTTGCCAAATGGGGATATAGTTTTAATGAATTTTTTGACTTAGTTAATTACAAATACAATGAACTTACTGTTCCAGCTTTAAAAACGTATTATGCAAAATCTGCTATTAGTCTTCGAACAACTGCAGATTGGGGAAGTAGTATATTAATTAACATCCCTGAAGGTGAAAAAGTAACTATTGATGAAAATTCCGTTACTCAAGATGGATTTTATAAAGTTAATTATGGTGGCAAAACAGGTTGGATGAAACTAGGATATTTTTCAAAAGATCCTGTACTTCAAACTTATTATTCCGCTTCTCAAATAAACTTAAGAAGTTCACCATCATGGAATAGTTCAATTAAAGGAACACTTCCAACAAATGCAAAAGTTATCATTAACACTTCTACAAACACAGATGGTTTTTATAAAGTTAATTACAATGGAATGATTGGCTGGATGAAATTATCTTACTTTGCAAGTAAACCTACATTAGAAGATGTTTACGCAAAATCAGCCATTAATTTAAGAACAGAAGCTAGCTGGGACAGCCCTATCGCTTTCACTATTAATGAAGGCGATAAAGGTACTCTAAATAATACAACTGGTAAAAATGGCTTTTATCAAGTTACAGTAAACGGAAAAGTTGGTTGGATGAAACGAGAGTATTTCGCTAGTCAACCTGTACTTGAAACACTTTATGCTGCTTCTGAACTTAATTTACGTTCAAAACCAGATTGGAACAGTTCAGTTTCTGCAACACTTCCTGTAAATACCCAAGTTAAACTTAATAACACAACATTAACTAACGGATTCTACCAAGTCACTGCAAATGGAAAAGTAGGCTGGATGAAACGAAACTATTTCTCTACTACTTCTGTTTTAGAAACACTTTATGCAGCAGACGCAATAAACTTACGTCAAAGTCCTTCTTGGGATAGTGCCGTTGTTGTGAATATACCTAAAGGAGCAAAAGTGTTCCTAAATAATACGACTCTTACGAATGATTTCTATCAAATCACGTATAATGGTAAAACGGGTTGGATGAAACGCGGGTATTTTGTAAAATAAGTATTAAATAAAAAATAGCTATAACCAACTAATTGGTTATAGCTATTTTTTATTATATTTATTCATAAAAAAACTGGTTGATAATTTAATATTATCAACCAGACATTAAAAAATTATTCAGCAGTTTTTGAACGTTTTGCTGCTTTTTCACGTTCGTTTTTGTTTAGAATTTTTTTACGTAAACGGATGGATTCTGGTGTTACTTCACAATATTCATCTTCGTTTAGGAATTCTAATGATTCTTCTAGTGATAAGTGACGAGGTTTTTTAATTACGTTTGTTTGGTCTTTGTTAGCAGAACGAATGTTAGTCATTTGTTTTGCTTTTACAATGTTTACAGCGATATCGCCTTCACGGTTGTTTTCTCCAACGATCATACCTTCGTAAATATCAGTACCTGGCTCTACAAAAATAGTACCACGGTCTTCTACTTGCATTGTTCCGTAAGTAGTAGATTTACCAGTTTCCATGGATACAAGAACACCACGGCTACGTCCACCAACGCGACCTTTTTGGATTGGTTGGTAGCTATCGAAGGTATGGTTGATAATACCATAACCACGAGTCATGGAAAGGAAATCCGTTGTATAACCGATTAAGCCACGAGCTGGAACCATGAATTGTAAACGAACTTGACCGTTGCCGTCGTTAATCATGTTTTTCATTTCGCCTTTACGTTGGCTGATAGATTCAATTACAGAACCCATGAATTCTTCTGGAGTATCAATTTGAACATCTTCTACTGGTTCACATTTCACGCCATCAATTTCACGGATGATTACTTCTGGTTTAGAAACTTGTAATTCATAACCTTCGCGGCGCATTGTTTCAATCAGAATGGATAAATGAAGCTCACCACGGCCTGAAACTACCCAAGCGTCTGGGGAAGCTGTTGGTTCAACGCGTAAAGATACATCCGTTTGAAGTTCTGCAAGTAAGCGTTCTTCAATTTTACGGCTTGTCACATGTTTACCTTCACGACCCGCGAAAGGACTATTATTTGTTACAAAAGTCATTTGCAAAGTTGGTTCGTCGATACGTAATAATGGAAGTGCTTCTTGGTGGTCGAATGGTGTTACTGTTTCACCAACGAAGATGTCTTCCATTCCTGCAAGTGCTACTAAATCACCCGCTTTTGCTTCTTTAATTTCGTCACGTTTTAGTCCGAAGAAACCGAACATTTTCGTTACACGGAATTGTTTTACTGTGCCATCAAGTTTAATTAAAGCAACTGTTTGTCCTACGTGCATTGTTCCGCGGAATACACGGCCAATACCAATACGGCCTACATAGTCGTTGTAATCAAGTAATGATACTTGGAATTGTAAAGGTTCGTCGCTATTATCAACTGGGGCAGGAATATGTTCGATAATAGTGTCTAAAAGTGGTTTCATTGTTTCTTTTTGTTCTGCTGGATCGGAATCATAACTTGAAGTTCCGTTGATGGCAGAAGCATAAACCACTGGGAATTCTAATTGATCGTCATTCGCACCTAGTTCGATGAAAAGTTCTAATACTTCATCAACAACTTCTTCTGGACGAGCAAAGTCACGATCAATTTTGTTTACTACAACAATCGGTGTAAGGTCTTGTTCTAGTGCTTTTTTTAGTACAAAACGTGTTTGAGGCATAGTACCTTCATACGCGTCCACTACTAAAAGAACACCGTCAACCATTTTCATGATACGTTCTACTTCTCCACCGAAATCGGCGTGTCCAGGTGTATCCATGATGTTTACGCGTGTATCTTCATACTTAATTGCTGTATTTTTCGCTAAAATTGTAATACCGCGTTCTCTTTCTAAATCATTGTTGTCCATTGCACGTTCAGCAACTGTTTCATTGTCGCGGAAAGTACCTGATTGGCGTAGTAATTGGTCTACTAGAGTCGTTTTACCATGGTCAACGTGGGCTATAATTGCTACATTACGAATATCATTTCTTAAATTCAATCTTGTTTCCTCCTAAATTAAAAATCCAAACATTTATCGTGAAGATTAGCCAAAAGAAAGAGGAAAATAGATTTATTTTCCTCCGTCGCTATCGTCTCGTTTAAATCAACTTACCTATTATAGCATAGCTAAGCGGATTTGGCACGATTTTTATTTTCTGAAAACGCATTTTTTTATGTTGAGCGCTTTCTTTAAGGCAGGTAGTTATCTAATAAGGTTTGATGAATTTTCGGTGCTGCTACAATGGAACTTCCTTTTTCTAACATATTGATTTTTGTTCCATCAATTCGGGTAACAATTCCCCCTAATTCTTCCACAATAATTTTCCCAGCAGCTATATCCCACGGCGCTAAATTAGCAGAAAGGTATGCCCCTGCTCGTCCGGTTGCAACATCCATATATTCAAGTGATGCTGCACCGTGAAGTCTTAACCCTCTTGAAACTTTCACTGCTTCCCACATATTCGGGAATTTTCTGGTAACACTTAAGTTAGCTATTAGTAAGGCATCTGCTAAATCCATTGTTTTATTTATTTTAGGAATCGGTTTGCCATTGACTGTCGCACCTTTTCCTTTTTCAGCGAAGTATAGTTCATCACGCTCCACATCATAAATATAAGCTAATTGCCCAATGCCATCTTGATAAATCGCAAGGGAAATGGCAAAATCTCGTTGTTGCTCCACAAAATTAAGCGTCCCGTCTATCGGATCAAGAATCCAAACTATACCATTTAAATCAGTGACATCATCCGACATGCCCTCTTCTCCAAATAAGCGATGATTTGGGAAATGTGCTTTAATTTGTTTCGCAAAAAAAACTTCTGTTTCTTTATCCATATTGGTTACTAAATCATTTCGGCCGCTTTTTACATCAATATCTAATGTTTCTTTAAAAGACTGCTTAATTTTTGCTGCTGCTTCCATAATCCATAACTTAGCTAAATAATCTATTTTTTCACTGTCCACGCTAACACCTCTTTTAGACTCGTTTTGTTTATTTTATCACAAAAATGAATTATCTGAATAGAACAAGATTCTTTCACTTAGAACTTAACTTCCGTATAATGAAACTATATGCAGAATTAGGAGGAAAACAGATGACTTTTAAAGGCTTTAGTAAGAAAGATTTTAAAACAATGCAAATCCCTGGTCTTGACGCACGTATGACGGGAATACAAAATGATATTCAGCCGAAATTTAAAACTATTGGAGAAGAATTAACTACTTATTTAAGTGCCAAACTTGGCGATGAAATGTTTTTACATATTGCTCGTCACCAAAGACGTTCGGTTAACCCACCTGAAAGCACATGGCTTGCGATTTGCCACGATAAACGCGGTTATAAAAAACATCCTCATTTTCAAGTAGGTCTATTTGATAATTATTTATTCATCTGGCTCGCTTTTATTTATGAAAATGAAGAAAGTGCAAAAATCGCCAATCGCTTTTTGAGAGAAAAGAAACTACTTGCGGAGTTACCTGATACATTTGCGATTTCGCCAGATCACACGGAAGAGAAAACATACCCGGTGCATGGTGGTCAACTTGATGCAACGCTTAAACGATTCCGTGATGTTAAAAAAGGAGAATTTTTGATAGGAAAAATTTATCTACCAGATGATAGCCATTTATCCCCTGGAAAAGACTTCATCAAAGAAACTGAAATGGTACTTGATGAGCTTATTCCGCTTTATAAGGCTGCTCTTCAATAAAAGATGTACAAATGACTATAATCTAGGTATAATGGTAGAGTTGTGAATTACTATGGTTTGAAGGAGTTGAGGAACGTGAAAAAGGAGCAGCAAACAGCAAGTGACCCTGGTCCACATCGAAGTATTCATACAGGTGATTTTTCACGGGAACGATACTCTAGCCGCGTGAAATTTACCTGTTAAAAAAGGAGGTAAAAAGCATGCATCAAATTTTCAAATCAGATGAAAACGGCAAGTTAATTGAATTAGAAGAAGTAACACGCAATTGTTGGATTAATATCGTTGCCCCTACTTCTGAAGAAATTAATAAAATCGCCGATAACTATGAAATTCCACTTGAGTTCTTAGAAGACCCACTAGATAAAGATGAAAGTGCCCGGATTGAACGCGATGACGACTCGGATTCTGTTTTAATCGTGTGTGACTTTCCGGTAGTCGATGAAGATGATATTCATTACGCTTCATTTGAAACTATTCCGATGGGGATTATTATTACAAAAGACTACTTTATTACGATTTGTACGATTGATTCTTCTATTGTACAATCCTTTATTAGAAACCGTATTAAAGGCTTTTATACGCACATGAAAACACGATTTGCCTTACAAATTTTATATATGATTTCTACTACTTTCTTGCGTCACTTAAAACGCTTGAATCGTCAAACAGATGAAATCGAAAAAGAGCTACATGAATCCATGAAAAATAAACAGCTTTATGATTTAATGGGAATTGAAAAAAGTTTAGTTTACTTTGTCACTGCCCTTAAATCGAATAAAGTCGTACTTGATAAAATGATGCGCCAAAATATCGTTAAAATGTACGAGGAAGATCAAGACTTATTAGAAGATGTTATTATTGAAAATCGCCAAGGTATTGAAATGGCGGAAGTCCACTCGAATATTTTGAGCGGGATGATGGATGCCTATGCTTCAATTATCTCGAACAATATGAATATCGTGATGAAATTTCTTACTTCTTTTACCATCATCTTGACGATTCCAACGATGGTTTTTAGTTTTTATGGAATGAACGTAAAATTACCGTTTATGGAAACACCTTTAGCTTGGATATTAACGCTTGGTTTTGCTTTTGGAATTGCCGGAGCGCTTGCGATTGTATTCTGGCGGAGGAAATTCTTTTAAAATAAAAAACGAATGTATTGTCTAAATTTATAGGCAATACATTCGTTTTTTTTATTTAGCTAATTCGCCATCAAGTAAGTCACGTAATTCTTCCGGACTAATATGCTCATCAAAAATATGTTCACCCACAATAACAGTCGGTACAAAAACGACATTTGCAGCGTTTGCTTCAGTGACGATTTTTTCTGATGCAGCTTTATTGTCTTGCTCTGTTAAGCCTAATTTGGATTCCATATAAGTAGCTACTTCATCAAGAGAAAGGCTACCCCATTCATCTTGCGTGCTATAGATTTTATTGATTGTTTCACGTGTTTTTTCTGGTTTAGAATAATCCAAGTAACGATGCGTCACATTTCCACGTTGTAAAGATTCTTTTTCTTTATCAAATGGTTTAATAATTAATTCGATTTTTCCTGCTTGAATATATTCCGTTAGAACGTCTTTAGATTTTTCATTCCACTCACGACAAAATGGGCAACGTAAGTTAATGAATGACATTACTTTAACCGGAGCTCCCTTTTCACCTACGTGTATTCCTGTTTCTGATGTTACTACTTCTGCTTTAATTTGACTAATATCCATGAAAAAATTTCCTCCTCTTATTTATGGTTGCATTTTTATTTTGCTTGTTGTTGCGTTTTTTACGAGTTGCATGACTTTATAGGCTGAATATCCACTTGCTTTTTCAAAGTCTATACCTATACGTTTTTCTTCACCCTTTGCAGGTACTACTTGTTTAAATGCCCGGTATTTTTCTTTGAGCTCAAGTGTATCAATGCCTTTTTCATATGCTCGTTCGATAGCTTCTAAAAATTGTACAACAATCGTCATTTCTTCGGTTGTCCAGTCTGGATTTAGTGGATAACTATATTCCATTAACTAATTCCTCCCTTATTATGCAATAGCCCTAATTTCTCGGTGGTTTTTGTTGTAATTCGCTTTAATTCTTTCTGTTCGTCATCGGATAAATTTAACGCAAGTGATTCTCTTACTCCCTCAGCGCCCACAACAGCTGGTATGCTAACGAAAACCGGACTTTCTAAGCCATATGCTTCCTTCACTTCCGCACCTACTGTAAGCACCCTTGCTTCATCTCGTAAAATGACTTCTGTTAATTCAGCGAGCACAGTTACAGTACTAAAGCTGAAAGTACAGCCATCTTTAGTTTCAACAGGAAAATCAGGAATTTTTGTAATCATGTTTGTTAAATTTTGTAAATCATCAGATGTGATTCTTTTTTGTTCTTCGGCTAAATAACTTAAAATCGGTTTGCCACCAAGGTAGGCTCGACTCCAAACGGGAATGACATCCTGACCACTTTCTCCAATAATATATCCATGCACATTTTTAGGACTGATTTTAAATAACTTAGCAATTTCCACTTGAAAATAAGAAGTTGCTAGCATGGTGCCAAGTGTGATAATTTGATTTGCCGGCAAGCCAGAAAAATGTTTAATTAATGAGGCCACAATATTGCTTTCGGCAGTCGCCACTAACACTATTCCTTGGAATCCAGTCGCCATCATCTTTTTCACTTTTTCTTTGATTAATGCTAAATTATCTTCATTTGAGAAAGACTCATTTGACATTTCTTCTTGAAAAAAGACAACTATATCAGCGTTTCTGCACTCATTAAATGTTCCTGAGTGAATAGTTGCATCTGCGTGGTAATAACTTGCGTAGTCGAAATCTTGTTCGCTTGTTTTAGCTTGTTCATTTATTAAGTAAATCTCGACTGGTAGTTTTTTTAAAAGAACTGTATGAATGTAGAGATTTTGTAGATTACTTCTGCCGATAACGACAATCTTTTTCTTCTTGGATGGCATATGTGTCTCCTCCTCATCAAGTCTCTTATTATTATTTTAGCATGCTTAGGAGGCAAAAATAAAATAACTTGACCGCATAAATAAAAAGCATCGCTATTTGCTTTGCTTTTTACAAAATAATCTTATTTCAAGTCATTTCACGTCGTTTCACTTTTAAATAATGCGTTGCAAAACAGAAGAAGATTGGTAGTACATAACTAACGATAATAAGAATAATTACTTCTAAAATCCCTTTACCGATATAGCCACCAGTCATTTTAATAAAGCCTGTGATTGGGGTTTCGAGAATTTGAATAACGGAACGCCATCCACCCGTATCATGCATATGATGAATAAACCCTACGATAAAGGCCGCAATCGTTAATAAAAAACAAATTCCTGCTACTACATACGCAAACCAAAATAGAGCTTTCTTCCAAGTTGCTGTTTGTTTCTCCATTTTTTCACCTGATTCAATTAGATTTGACTTGTTACATTCACTTGTTACATTATACTCCTTTTTTTCTAAAACGGATACTTTAAATATTTCAAAAAATGAACTAAAAGAGTTTTTGTGAAATCGCGCACTTATTTATATAGATAAAAAGCGGAAATACCCATAAAGGATACCTCCGCTTTAAGTTGATTACATGTGAATTGGACGACCTAAAGCAAGTTCCGCTGCTTCCATTGTAAGCTCTCCAAGGGATGGGTGAGCATGGATAGTAAGCGCGATGTCTTCAGCTGTAATACCTGATTCGATTGCTAAGCCGATTTCTGAAATAATATCAGAAGCGTTCATTCCGGCAACTTGTGCACCGATAACTAGGCCATCTTCTTTACGAGTAACTAGACGAACAAATCCTTCAGGTGCATCCAAAGAAAGCGCACGACCGTTACCGCCGAATGGGAATTTAGCAGCTTTTACATCAAAGCCTTTTTCTTTTGCTTCTTTTTCTGTTAAACCAACTGTTGCAAGTTCTGGGTCACTGAAAACAACAGCTGGAAGTGCTGTATAATCGTTTTCTGCTTTTTCGCCAGCAATTGCTTCAGCAGCGATTTTTGCTTCATAGCTAGCTTTGTGAGCTAGAGGAACACCAGGAACGATGTCACCAATTGCGAAAATGTTAGAAACGTTAGAGCGACCTTGTTTGTCGACTTCTACTAAACCGCGTTCTGTTACTTTAACGCCAGCTTGTTCTAAACCGATTTCGTCTGTATTAGGACGACGACCTACTGTTACTAAAACATAATCAGCTTCGATAGTTTTTGTTTCACCGTTAGCTTCATACGTTACTTTAACGCCGTTTTCAGTTTCTTCAGCAGATTTTGCAAGTGCTTTAGTAACCATTTCAACGTTTTTGCTTTTCAGATTACGTTTAACTAGGGAAACCATGTCTTTTTCGTATGTTGGTAAGATTTCTGGACCACCTTCAAGGATAGTTAGTTCTGTACCAAGGTTAGCGAATGCTCCACCTAATTCTGTTCCGATATAACCGCCGCCAATTACGACTAATTTTTTCGGAACTTCTGTTAGTGCAAGTGCACCAGTTGAGCTTAATACACGTTTTCCATATTTGAAACCTGGGATTTCGATTGGACGAGATCCTGTTGCAATGATGACATTGTTGAATGTATAAGTTTGAGCGGAGTCAGGATGGATCACACGCAGGGAATGATCATCCACGAAGAACGCTTCTCCTTCTAACATTTCTACTTTATTTTTCTTAAGGAGGCCTTTAACACCTGATGTAAGCTTGTTAACTACGCCGCCTTTCCATTCTTGTGCTTTTGTGAAATCTAAGTTCACGTTGTCCGCTGTAATACCCATGTTATCAGAGTGTCCAGCTTCTTTAAAACGGTGACCGATTGTGATAAGTGCTTTAGAAGGAATACATCCAACGTTTAAGCACACACCGCCGTAATATTCTTTTTCAATAATGGTAACTTTTTGTCCGAGTTGTGCAGCTCGGATTGCGGCTACATACCCACCTGGGCCTGCACCGATGACTATGGTGTCTCTTTCTTCTGGAAAATCGCCTACTACCATTTTGTTACACCTCCATTAGTAATAATTCTGGATCGTTTAATAAACGTTTAATATTGTTCATTGCTTTTTGAGCTGTTGCGCCGTCAATGACACGGTGGTCAAAGCTTAAGGAAAGAGCTAGTACTGGTGCTGCTACAATTTCGCCATCTTTTACGATAGGTTTTTGAGCAATACGACCTACACCTAGGATAGCAACTTCTGGGTAATTAATTACTGGAGTGAACCATTGTCCACCGGCAGAACCGATATTAGAAATAGTTGCAGAACCGTGGCGCATTTCGTCAGCTGTTAATTTACCATCACGTGCTTTTCCAGCTAGTTCGTTGATTTCATCAGAAATTTGGAAGACGGATTTTTTATCAGCATTTTTAATTACTGGCACGTATAAACCGTGATCTGTATCTGCTGCGATACCAACGTTGAAGTAATGTTTGTAAACAAGTTCTTCTGTCGCATCGTCTAAAGTTGTGTTAAGCACTGGGAAGTCACGAAGCGTTGCAACAAGAGCTTTTACCATATAAGGTAAGAAAGTAAGTTTGATACCTTTTTCGGCAGCCACTTCTTTGAAACGTTTGCGGTGAGCCATAAGTGCAGTTACTTCGATTTCGTCCATTAAAGTAACGTGTGGAGCTGTATGTTTCGAGTTTACCATTGCTTTTGCAATCGCACGACGAGTTGGTGTTAATTTTTCGCGTGTTTCTGGGTAAGCATCGGAGCTTGCAACTGGTTGTTTTGCAGTAGCTTTTTCTGCTTTTGGTGCTGTTGCTTTTTCTTCTGTTTGAGTAGTTGTTGTTGCTGTAGCTGGTTGTTCACCGTTTAGGAAAGCATCGATATCAGCTTTAACTACGCGGTTATTTTTTCCAGAGCCTGCTACTTCAGCAATATTAACGCCTTTTTCACGAGCATATTTACGTACAGAAGGCATTGCAATTACAAGACCATTAGGATCTTTTTTAGATGATGGCGTTCCGTTTCCACCTGTAGCTGGAGCGGAAGTTGCATCATTGTTTGCAAGTGCAGCGTCTTCTGCTGGAGATTCTGGTGTAGATTCATGACTTGCTTCTCCTTCAAAATCACCTTCAAATGTTACTAGTACTTGACCAACTGTTGCTACTGTACCTTCACTAACTAAAATATCTTTAACAGTTCCATCTACTGGAGAAGTAATTTCTTCGACAGATTTGTCGTTTTGTACTTCAAAAATGGACTGATCTTCTTCTACTTTATCGCCCGGTTGAATAAACCATTTAACAATTTCGCCTTCATGAATTCCTTCACCAATATCTGGTAATTTAAACTCAAAAATTCCTTTTCCGCTAGCTTGTGCGGGTGCTGGAGTTGATTCTGTGGATTCTGCTTTTGGTGCTGCGCTTTCTTCTTCGGCGTCGTCTTCGTGACCTTCTACGCCATCAAATGTTACTAATACTTGTCCAACTGTAGCAACTGTACCTTCAGCAACTTTGATTTCTTTAATTGTTCCTGAAACTGGAGAAGTGATTTCTTCCACTGATTTGTCGTTTTGCACTTCAAATAGGGACTCATCTTCTTCAATCTTATCGCCTGGTTGTACAAACCATTTAACGATTTCACCTTCATGGATACCTTCACCGATATCCGGTAATTTAAATGAATATGCCATTTTATTAAGCCTCCTGTAATTTCTAAGGTTCAGATAAACTGAACCTTAGTATAAAAATATTTCGTTTCCCTTCTAAAACTCCCCATAAGTTTTAAAATGGTCATTATGAATTAAAATGCAATAACTTCTTTTACACGTTCGATAATATCGTTATGATTTGGTAACCAAACTGTTTCTGCTTGAGAGAACGGGAATACGCTATCTGGAGCAGCAACACGCATAACTGGAGCTTCTAGAGAAAGGATTGCATGGTCGTTAATTTCTGCAACGACATTAGCAGCAATACCTGCTTGTTTTTGTGCTTCTTGAACTACTACAGCACGGTTTGTTTTCTTAACGGAAGCAATGATTGTTTCCACATCAATTGGGCTAATTGTACGTAAATCGATAACTTCTACAGATACACCATCTTTTTCAAGAGCTTCTGCTGCTTTCATTGATTCTTGTACCATTGCACCGTAAGTGATGATAGAAACATCCGTACCTTCACGACGAACAGCTGCTTTACCAATTTCTACTGTGTATTCGCCTTCTGGAACTTCTTCACGGAAAGAACGGTATAATTTCATATGTTCTAAGAAAATAACAGGATCGTTATCACGAATTGCTGAGATTAAAAGACCTTTTGCATCATATGGAGTGGATGGAATTACCACTTTTAAACCAGGTGATTGAGCCATTAATCCTTCTAAGTTATCAGCGTGCATTTCTGGAGTATGAACCCCACCACCAAAAGGTGCGCGAATGGTAATTGGAGCAGTACGAGTTCCACCTGTACGATAACGCATACGAGCCATTTGACCAGCAACGGAATCCATTACTTCAAATACGAAACCGAAGAATTGAATTTCTGGAACAGGACGGAAACCTTCAAGTGCAAGACCGATAGCAAGACCACCGATACCAGATTCTGCTAGAGGAGTATCGAATACACGATCTTCACCAAATTTATCTTGTAATCCTTCTGTTGCACGGAATACGCCGCCATTTTTACCAACGTCTTCCCCAAAAACTAATACGTTTTCGTCTTTTTCAAGTTCTACTGCAAGCGCATCTGTAATCGCTTGAATCATTGTTTTTTGCGCCATGATTATTTCGACTCCTTCGCTTCATAGATTGCCAGTTGCTCTTTGATAGGAGCAGTTGGTGTTTCGTACATATTTTTAAGAAGATCAGTTACAGTTTGTTTTGGTGTAGCGTCTGCTTCTTTAATTGCTACTTTGATTTCTTCTTTTGCTTGATCGATAACAGCATTTTCTTTTTCTTCGTTCCAAAGGCCTTTACCTTCTAAGAAAGTACGGAAGCGAACGATTGGATCTTTAAGTTCCCATTCTCCGTCAAGTTCTTTTGTACGGTAACGAGTTGGATCATCACCAGAAAGTGTATGTGGACCATAACGGTAAGTCATCGTTTCAATTAATGTTGGGCCTTCACCAGCAACTGCACGTTCACGAGCGAATTTCGTTACAGCATATACTGCAAGTGGATCCATTCCGTCTACTTGTACACCTGGGATTCCGGCTGCAACTGCTTTTTGAGCTAATGTTTCAGCAGCTGATTGTTTTTCACGAGGTGTAGAAATCGCGAATTTGTTATTTTGTACTACGAAGATTGCTGGAGCATGGTAAGCACCCGCAAAGTTCATTCCTTCATAGAAGTCACCTTGGGAAGAACCACCGTCACCTGTATAAGTGATTACAACAGCGTCTTTTTTACGTTTTTTAAGACCTAGAGCAACACCGGCAGCTTGCACGATTTGTGCACCGATGATGATTTGTGGTGATAATACATTTAAATCTTCAGGGAATTGATTACCTACAAAGTGTCCACGAGAGAACAAGAACGCTTTTGTAAGTGGAAGTCCGTGCCAGATAAGTTGTGGCACATCACGGTAACCTGGAAGAATATAGTCATGTTTTTCAAGTGCATAGTGACTTGCAAGTTGGGAAGCTTCTTGTCCAGCAGTTGGAGCATAGAAACCTAGACGTCCTTGACGGTTAAGTGAAATAGAACGTTGGTCAAGTACACGAGTCCAAACCATGCGAGTCATTAATTCTACTAACTCGTCATCAGTTAAATCCGGCATTAAATCTGGATTTACGATTTCTCCTTTTTCATTCAGAATTTGAACTAATTCAAATTGTTTATGAACAGCCTCAAATTGTTTCTTTACGTCGATAATAGCCTTCTTTGTTTTAGAAGCCATTTCGTATCCACCCTTTCGTCATTCACATTGTACAGTTTCAAATTCTTCATTAGTTAGGTATGCGTTTTATGTAACGCTCGTCCGGTCATTTACCCATCTAAATGAATTCTTTTAAAACTGCCATCCTGATTGTGTATTAATTATAATAGCGTTGTAAAAAGAAAAGTTATTCTAGAGAAAGAAGCGGATTCCGGAAGCTTTTTTCTAATTTCCTATCAACTAATTACGTAGCCTCTCCAGTTATTACCACAAAATTCTCATTGAAAACATGGGTTTTAGAAGAGATTGTGAAAAAATATTCATTCTCTCACAATTTTTCATAAAAAAATAGGAACTTTCCTTTTAGTTAAAAGTTAATTCTGTTTTACTTAAAAACATGAATTTTATTAATACACTAATCTTCTCTCTTAATTTACACTACCAAGATTATGAAGTCAATAAGTTAATCTCTAATTATTTTATCGCTTACAATGGCATTATAACTTAAATCATTCGCGTTCCAGTTCTGTATTAAAAAAAGATAAAACAGATGCAAACTGTTATATAATATTGCAACTCTCGGATTATCACACCTATTCCAGCATTTGATTTATAAAATATAGATAGTTTGTGAATTCACAAACTAATAAATTTTTTTATCATTTCATTTATACGAACAATATTTTGTTATATCTTGTAAATGTTCGTTATTTAAACTTTGCTATTTTTAACAAATATGCCTTTAGTCCTATGAAAACATGGTTTTTTCTGAGAAAGTAATCTTTCATTCCTTTTTTTTCGTTCTTTTGTTAAAATAAAGATAAGTTATTAAAGAACAGGAGAGAATCAAATCATGCTTAACATGGACGATATTGTACGAGAAGGTCATCCAGCACTTAGAGAAGTTGCAACAGAAGTGACTTTCCCGCTTTCAGATGAAGAAAAAAAATTAGGGCACGATATGCTCGAGTTTCTAATTAATAGTCAAGATGAAGAGTTAGCAGAAAAATACGGTTTACGTGGTGGTGTTGGAATTGCAGCTCCACAACTAGCTGTTACAAAACGTTTCTTAGCTATCCATGTACACGATGAAAAAGATCGTCTTTATAGTTATGTGCTTTATAATCCAAAAATTCGGAGCCATTCTGTACAACAAGCATGTCTTTCTGGTGGAGAGGGTTGCCTTTCTGTTGACCGTGAAGTGCCAGGTTATGTTGTACGTAGCGAACGGGTAACAATTGATGCCTTTGATGAAAATGGAACTCCACTTAAACTACGATTTAAAGGCTACCCAGCAATTGTTGTGCAACATGAAATTGATCACTTGAATGGTGTTATGTTTTATGATCATATTAATAAAGAAAATCCATCATACTTGCCACCCGATGTGGACGTATTTGGTTAAAATGAATAAATCCCCGCAGGAATCAATATCCTGCGGGGATTTTTATCTTTATGAATGGCCACCAACCGTTTCTATTATTGTATCCAGTTTCCTGAATTTGCGCTCATTAGCATCGCCAGAGAAAAGAACTAAATCAAGCTCTTCGTGAATAAAATGACCATCTGAATCCACCAGATTTTTTTCAAATAAACGTGTATCAATATTAGCAAAGATTGTATGGTAGTCTACATCTGAAATTGTTTGCGATATGGTGCACTCGAAAACAATCGGACATGCATCAATGTAGGCTACTCCCCCACTATCACTTTTGGTTAATTCGATTTGATGAACTTTTATTTTATCGTTACGCTTTCCTGACGAGAATCCCCCTTGTTCAATTAACCCTAATTGCTCAGTGTTCGGAAAATTTACAGCAAATTTTTGGCCAGCATATAGGTGTTTGCTAGCATTACTTTCTGCTGACACACCAATAACCATACTGTTTCCTAATGTATACGATGATGACCCCGTTGACATTTGCGGTTCTCCAGTCTCATTCAAATACGTTAATACAAAAATGGGATAAGCAGGATAAAATTTTTCTGTTTCTACGCGCTGTTTCATAGTTAGCACCTCTAGTTTTTTCTTTTATTATAAAGAGGTCATATCAGGATTTCAAGAATAAATTAAAACCCTATAAGTAAGCGCTTTATGTATTTTTCTGGTAAAATAAGATTGGAAAGAAGGTGGAAACTTGGAACGTTATGATAGACAGATGCGCGTTAAAAACATTGGAAAAGTTGGTCAAAAAAAATTACTCACAAAAACAATTTTGATTGTTGGCGTTGGTGCGATTGGCTCATATGCCGCAGAAATTTGTGCACGAATGGGTTTTGGAAAGTTAATTTTAATTGATCGTGACTATGTGGAACTAAGTAACCTACAGCGCCAATCGCTTTTCACAGAACAAGACGCGTTAGACAAACAAGCAAAAGCGTATGCGGCATCCAAAGCGTTACAATTAATTAATAGCGATATTGAAATTGAATATATAGTTGATGATGCGAACGTGACAAGTTTAACGCCTTATGCCGGAGCAATTGATTACATACTTGATTGTACCGATAATTTTATGACGCGCGACTTTTTAAATCAGTTTTGTTTCACCCATCAAATTCCGTGGATTTTCACCTCGTGTGCTGGAAATTATGCGAATCTCATGCCAATTATTCCACCTGACTCTGCTTGTTTACACTGTTTACTTGGTGATATTCCCCAAACCAACGCAGCAAGTTGCGATATTATTGGCGTTGATGGTGCGCTGATTCCAATCGTCGCCGGCATGCAAGTTTCCTTAATTACACAGATGATTATCAATCCTGATTTCAAAGCAAATACCTACTATCAACTAGATAATTGGCACTTTTCTTTCCGATCTCTTGAAGTCAAGAAACGCCCCGATTGCTCTGGTTGCACAACTGGAAAAATGGTTTCAGAAGTTCCTTTTTCCGAACAAACGGTTACTCTTTGCGGAAGAGATACAGTACAATTTCGCTTGCCTAATAAAAGCAATTACCTCGAAATTAAACAACTACTGGCAGAACAGAAAATTACTTACAAAGAAAATCCCGCTTTACTTAGTTTTAATTACGAAAAATTTCAATTTGTTATTTTCAAAAATGGACGTGTGTTACTTCATGGGACAGAAAATATAACAGAAGCAAAAAAAACATATCACTTATTTTTTAACTAAAGGAGACAGTTATGGAACAAAAGACATTTATTAAGGTGACTTGTAGTATTTTGACGATTAGTGACACAAGAAATTTGGATACGGATACTAGTGGTCAACTGATTCAATCTGCCTTAGAAAACGCTGGGCATGAGGTGATATCGCGGATTGTCGTTCCTGATGATGTTTCGCTCATTAAACAGAAAATAAACGAGCTAGCTGTTAATGGCTCTTTCTGCCTCATCACAAATGGTGGTACGGGTATCGCTAGACGCGATGTCACTTATGAAGCCTTATTTGCGACTATTCAGCAAGAAATTCCCGGATTTGGGGAGATTTTTCGAATGCTCAGTTACGAAGAAGTTGGCAGTCGTGCTATAGTATCACGTGCGTTCGCTGGCTTTTCAGAAAACAGCTTACTGCTTTTTGCGCTGCCTGGATCAAGTAATGCCTGTCAGCTCGCGATGCAAAAATTGATTGTCCCTGAATTACCCCATTTAATAGCAGAACGACAAAAATAAAACATCCGGTCACACATGTGACCGGATGTTTTATTTATCCTCCAATTTGACTCATACGACGCCAAGTTGGTTTATTAGATTGAACTTCATCTTGTAATTTCAATGCCATTTCGTGATTTTCAGGTTTGTTATCAATTGCCTTTTGCACAAGTTGCATTAGTTTGACTGGGTCTTGGATAAATGGTCGAATATTCATTTCTTCATCCCAGTATAAACACGCTTTAATATAACCATCTGCGGTAAGTCTGAGTCGGTTGCAACTATCACAAAAATGAGCGCTAACTGGGTGAATCACACCAAACGTCCCTTTCGCTCCTTTAATACGGAAATTTTCGGAGGGGCCATTTCCACGAATTGAGTCCACTGGTTCATACTCATAACCAGCTTCATTACAAGCCTCAAAAATTGTATCCAGCGGCAGATACTTTTCTTTCCAACTCGTACCAGCATGACCAATTGGCATGTATTCAATAAAGCGAATATTAATGTCTTTATCTTTTGTAAATCGAAGGAAATCGGTTATTTCGTCATCGTTTTGCCCTTTAATTAGGACGACGTTAAGCTTAATGGGAAATAACCCCACTTCTTCTGCTTTTTGAATACCATCGAGGACTTTTTGCAAACGCCCACCACGAGTAATTGCTTGAAAGCGGTCTGCATGAAGGGAATCCAAGCTGATGTTCACACGCGTCAGTCCAGCCTCCTTAAGCGCTTCTGCTTTTTTTGCCAAATACATTGCATTTGTTGTAATCGAAATATCTTCTATTTCAGGGATTGCTCCAAGTCCGCGAACAATTTCCACAATATCAGTTCTGAGTAATGGCTCTCCGCCGGTGATGCGCACTTTTTTTATACCAAATTTCACCATTAATTCCATAAAACTGACAATTTCATCTTTGGATAGTACTTTTTCATGGGGCAAAAATGTCAGGCCTTCTTCGGGCATACAATACACACACCTTAAATTACACCGATCTGTTACTGAAATACGAATATAATCGTGTACCCGCCCAAATTTATCCTTTAATAATTGCATAAAACAAAACTCCTATCCTACAAAATAGTTACGCTTCTGCTTTAAATGTCCCGCTTTTCCCGCCGGTTTTTTCAACTAAATACGTTTTTTCGATGTGCATCCCTTTATCCATTGCTTTACACATATCATAAATTGTTAATGCCGCAATAGTAACTGCTGTCAGTGCTTCCATTTCTACGCCAGTCTTTCCAACAGTTACAACTTCGGATGTGATAGTTAGCGCAGTCTCACCATCATCTTCAAAAGAAATATCAGCTTTCGTTGTCATAATAGGGTGGCACATTGGAATTAGTTCGCTTGTTCTTTTCGCTGCCATAATTCCTGCCACTTGTGCAACAGCTAAAACATCTCCTTTAGCAATTTTACCAGTATGGATACGCGCTAACGTTTCTTCATTCATATGTATCGTAGCTCTAGCGATTGCACGGCGTTTTGTTTCTGATTTGCTTGTAACATCCACCATTTTTGCGCGTTTTTCATCATTAAAATGCGTCAAAACATCTTTTTCCATCTGGTTCCCTCCTTATCCACCACTTACTGGTGGAATTACAGCTATTTCGGATATTTCTTTTGGTAAAATATCTTGATCTTGCTGAAATTCCATGTTCACGGCTAGCATACAGGTTGCCAAATCCACAGCTATTTCAGGAAATTCACTACTAATAACTTCTCGAACCTCGCCAACTGTTTGACATTGCTGCAAGTTCAATTTCACTTCGGTTTTATGTGTTTTTTCAGCTAAAAAAGCGAAAAATTTAATTGTTGTCAGCATTTATGCCACCCCACCTTATTTTATCGACATCTTTTTCTTCTTTCCATATAGGTACCCGTTCTTTTAATCGTTCAATTATATATCTGGATCCCTCAAAGCAAGCAGCACGGTGTGGTGTTGATACGCCGATAAACACTGCTATATCAGTTATTTCTAAGAGTCCTAATCGGTGTACGATGACTACATCTGCGCCCCACTGTGCTTCTACTTCTGCAGCTAATTTGTTTAGTTCTTTGAGCGCCATTTCTTCGTAGGATGTATAACGAATTTCTTCGGTTTGAATATCTCCTGTCCATTCTCGAATCGTACCAACAAACAAGTTAATACCACCATGATTTTTATTAATTAGTTTTTCAGAAAGCAGACCAATTTCAATTGTTTCATGTTGTAAGGCTACATATTTCATTGTAAAAACTCCTTGATTAATGTTTCTGCAAATGCGTTTAAAGCTTTTTCCTCTCCAATAAAAATCGCATCTTCCTTTAACGCTGGATTGTGCGTCGCGATTTTATGGACTGCCTTACTATTTTTTAAAAGCTCGATTTCCGCCTGTTCGCGAATTAAAATGATTTTAGGAAATGGTCCTGCTTTATAGCCTTCTATAAGAACAATATCTGATTCTGGTAGTTTTTGGATGGCTGCCTTTAAATCGATACCGGTTTGTTCCATCACAGCATATTGTCTCGAATTCGTTATAACAACAGCTTCTGCACCACTTTCTTGAAAAGAGTAAGAATCCGTTCCCACGTGATCTACAGAAAAGTCATGTGCATCATGTTTGATAGCAGAAACCGTGTAGTTTTCCTTCCGACTAGCGCGAATTAATGCATTTAGTAAAGTTGTTTTCCCACTATTTTTAAACCCAATTACTTGGAGGATAGTAGCCATGCTTCGACCTCTTCTCCTTTTAATTTTCCAACTTGACCGCGAGGGATTTTGAATAAACAGGTGGTTAAGTGAAGATTGCCTAGCGCACTAGACATATCGCTTCCTATCAGCTCCACCAAATATTCCCCTTCCCCAGATAAACGATAGGTTCCCCGTAAGAAACGGTCATAGCCATTATTTTTGGTGTAATCACTCGCCATTTTGGCGCGAACGTGAGTTGTCGCGGTTATATCTCTCCCCATTAAGGTAGCTAATACCGGTTCTACTAATAAGTAAAAACCTGTAAAGCATGCCCCTGGATTGCCAGAAAGCGCGATGATAAGCGTTTTGTTCAACCACATCCCTGTTGTCGGGCTACCTGGTCGCATTTGAATTTTATTAAAAAGTAATTCTGCTTCTTGTTTTGCAATATCAGCCATGTAGTCAAAATCACCTACAGAAACACCTCCCGTAGTAACTATTAAGTCCGCTATCTTGGTCAATTCTACTAAACGGTTTTTCGTGTCCTCATAATTATCAGGTAATTGTTCGGCCGCGCAAATCTCGGCATGATGTACTTTTAGCAAATTTTCCAGTAATGGTTGATTACTATTAAAAATTTTGCCATCTGGAAGCGAATTTCCAGTAGGAACAAGTTCACTACCTGTGGATAAAATAGCTACTTTTGGCTTTCTGATGACTTGTACTTCTTGAATCCCAAAGGATGACAGTAAACTTATCGAACCGGCATTTAAAATGTGTCCACGATCTAACAGCAAATCTCCTTTGGCAAACTCCGTACCGATTTCTGTAATGTTACTAGATTTTTGTGTATTTATAAGTACTATTTCATTCTCGTTATCCGCTTCTCTTGATTGTTCAAGCATAATAATTTTCGATGCATTATCTGGCACTTTTGCCCCAGTCATTATTCGGACGGTTTCACCTGGATTTAGCGGTTTATCGTATGTTTCCCCGCATGGAACTTCTGCTACAACGCGCAAAGTGATAGGATAATTCCCGTCATCCGCCTCAGTAATCGCAAAGCCATCATAACCAGAACGCCTAAAATATGGAGCAGGAAACGGCGCGAAAATAGGTTCTTGTAATACTTGATTTAACGCCTCTATCACATGTTTCTTTTCTACTGGAAGATGCGTTATTTGGTTACATAATACTTCTCTCGCTTGTTCCATTCTAATGGTATTTCTTTTTTCAATCATCTGGGCGCACTTCCCTTCCACAAATAATGTATGCGTTTTCTTTAGTACCAATATACAGGAGTTTTCCCGTTTTAAAAAGTAAAGCGACTTCTCCTTAGTTTGCTGCTTTGAATCCGTATTTTTCCAGTATTTTTTGCGCTTCTGATGTATTCATAAAATCAAGGAATGTTGCGGTTTCTTCTTTTTTATCCGAGTCACTGACTTGTGCGCTATAGTAAGCAATTGGATCATGGAGTTTCTCATCAATTGTTGCCTTCACTTGTACTTTTTTGCTTAATAGAGCATCTGTCTGGTAAACGAAGCCTGCATCTGCATTTCCGGCTTCCACATAGGATAAGACTTGACGCACATCGGTTGCAAGAACGAGTTTTGCTTTTTCTGCATTATATAGATTTAAGTTTTCGAGCGTTTGTTTGGCATAGACGCCTGCTGGGACTGATTCCGGGTCTCCGATGGCGATTTTGGATGCGTCATTTAGTAATTGTTCTAAGTTTAGCTCTGACTTTTGATTCACGTTTTTAGGTGTAATTAGAACAAGTTCATTTCCCGCAAATTCTTTCATGTCTTCTGCTAAATTTTTCTTACTTAGTGTAACCGCATCTTTTTTACTCGCTAAAAGGACGCCATCAATTGGTGCACCGCTTTCAACACGTTCGCGAATTTGTCCAGAACCACCAAAATCAAAAGATAGTTTAATCGTTGGATTGGCTTTTTCAAAAAGTGGCTTTACGTCATCTATCGTATCTTTTAAACTTGCTGCTACTGAAATATGTATAGTTGTTTTTTTGCTTTTTCAGGCGTATCCCCGCAAGCTCCGAGAAGTAATAATAATCCACAACTTATAATAAGTGTTATTTTTTTCACCATTCATCCCCCTTTTTTATTTTAGTTACATTGTACTTAAGTTTGACATTTTATACCAGAGAGAACGATAATAATAGAAGTACTAGAGGGTTATTCAGGAGGAGATTTATGTTTACATCTGTTTGGCATACATTACTTGTAGCCACAATTTCTACGTTTCTCGCATTTATGACGATGTTACCACTGAGTTATTATTTTGCTGGTCGAAAATCACGTTTTCAGTTACTTGTGGAGATTTTAATTTTACTTCCGCTTGTTTTACCGCCAACTGTGGTTGGTTTAGTGTTACTGAATGTGCTTGGACGCAATGATTTTATTGGCGGTGTGCTTTGGGATACTTTTGATTTTAGTTTTATTTTTTCCCTTAGTGGTGCTATCGTTGCAACGACGATTATTATTTTACCAATTATGTATCAAGGTTTGAAATCAGCATTTTTATCAATTGATCACGAACTTGTATGGGCAGCAGAGACTCTTTCAGCGAATAAAAAACAGATTTTCACAAAAATTATTTTACCGAATTGCTGGCAACCAATTTTAGCAGGTGTTCTGCTTAGTTTTTGTCGAGCGATGGGTGAATTTGGCGCAAGTTTGATGGTGGCCGGATACATAGAAGGAAAAACCGATACAATAGCCTCGAGCATTTATTTTATGGTACAACAAGGAGACATGCGAACTGCGATTTATCTCGGGTTAATTAATGTCATTATCGGTGTATTTGCTTTACTTGTTATTCATGTTTTAACTGTACGCCAAAGTAATTTAACGAGGGGGATGTAATTATGCTACGATTACAATTTCATAAAAAACTTCCTTTTCATGATTTAAATATTGATTATACGTTTGAAAAGCCAGTAACCGCGATGATGGGCGCAAGTGGTTCAGGCAAGTCAACTCTATTTCAGTGCGTTAGTGGCTTGAAAAGTATTGACGGCGGCATTATTGAATTTGACGGGACTCCGTGGGATGATTCCAATATTTCGTTACATCTTCCTGTGACAGAGCGCAAAGTAGGTTATTTATTTCAAAATCTAGCTTTATTTCCAAATATGAATGTATATGAAAATATCGCTTTTGGCTTAAAAGTGCAGAAAAAGAAGAAAAAAGAACAAGCGGAAATTCAGCAACAAGTACGAAAAATGAGTGATTATCTACAAATTTCTCACCTGCTTTATTCTTCCGTTCAGAAATTATCTGGTGGCGAGAAGCAACGTGTTGCGATGGCTCGAGCAATGATTACGGAGCCAAAATTACTTTTACTGGATGAACCTTTTAACGGGCTAGATGAAGAAACACGTTTAATTTGCATGAAATTAGTTGGTCAGATGGCCAAAGATTTCCATATACCAGTTATTTTTGTCACGCATTATGCCTCAGAAGCAGAAATGATGACCGAAGAAATTTTAGTTATGCGAGAGGGACGTCTTGAAAAACGAAAAAGGTAATGTAGGGATTGTATTAGCTGGTGGGAAATCTAGCCGTTTCGGGGAACCAAAAACGTTTTTTCAGGATGAGGCAACTGGAAAAACGTGGGTCGAGCTAACGGTTAGTAAGTTACTGCCGCTTTGCGATAAGGTATTTGTATCGGCAAATCATGAAAATTATCCAAAACTTGTTGCCCTTTTCGATGCAGAACCAAGCATTGAAATCATTCCAGATCAAACCGCATTCAGTGAATTTGGACCACTTGGAGGAATTTATGCGGTGATGGTAGAAGCAGCGGCTTATCAGAAAGCTAATTTCCTAGTGCTTCCTGTTGATATGCCTTTTTTGACTTTAAAAGAAATTGGACGGCTGGCTAATTATCCTAATCATTTTGCTAAAACAGCGCAAGCAAATCACTATTTGGTTACCAATATCCCCTACTCACGAGAAACGCTACATCACTTACTACAAGACGAGCAACATCGTGTCAGAGCTTTATTCGAAAAACTCCATACCAAACCTTTAGTATTTGAAGAAGATTCCCCATTTAGAAATATCAATCATCAAAATGAACTTTTTTAACCTTTTCTTGTCCTTTTCTTTAGTTTTTTTTGGTAAACTAGAGAAAATCATGAGAAGAGGTTTTTTTATGCAATTTTTTCGCTTACTTTGGGTGTTTACTTGGAAGCAAGCACTTTGTTGTATTTTTCCCGCTATTATCTTTATATCGCTTGCTCTTACAAAGCTGATTCATATTCCTTTTATTGCGCGCTATGACTTACTTTTGATTATTTGTCTTGTAACGCAAATGCTACTCATAAAATTTGGCCTAGAAACATGGGATGAGCTTAAGGTAATTATGGTTTTCCATCTTATTGGACTTGGACTTGAAATCTATAAGGTACATATGGGGTCATGGAGTTATCCAGAAGATGGTTTAATGAAACTTTTCGGAGTGCCTCTTTATAGCGGTTTTATGTATTCAAGTGTGGCGAGTTATATTTGCCAGGCTTGGAAAAGATTTAATCTTAAAATGACAAATTGGCCAAATTTTTGGTTAGTAAGTAGCCTTTGCATAGCGATTTACGCTAATTTTTTCACGCATCATTTTATAATGGATTTTCGGTGGATTTTGATTGTTTTAGTTCTCGTTTTATTCCGAAAAACATATGTTTATTTCAAAGTTAGTTCGACTCAACTCAAAATGCCTTTATCTTTTTCCTTTTTATGTATCGCCTTTTTCATTTATCTTGCGGAGAACATTGCTAGTTTTTACGGAGCTTGGTCTTATCCAGACCAGCTGGTTGCATGGCGTCCAGTGCACGTTTCAAAAATCACGAGTTGGTATTTACTTGTTATTATTAGTATTATAATCGTCGCACAACTTAAATTCGTTAAGCAAAAATTAGAACAAACTTCTGTAAAAGCCAAAAGCGAGGCCACGCTGAAATAGTGGCCTCGCTTTTGATTCAAATTAATTTTAGCTGTTTTAAAGCATTATAAACCCCATCATCATCAACATGGCTAGTAACATAATCCGCCACTGCTTTTACCTCATCACGACCATTGCCCATTGCTACACCTGTTCCAACAGCTTGAAGCATTGCAATATCGTTCAAACCATCGCCAAATGCGTAAGTATCTTCCATCGAGAAGCCAAGTTTTTTGATCATTTGTTTAATGCCTTCCGCCTTCGAACCGTCAGCTGGACAAACATCCACGGAAACATCATGCCAGCGCAAGAAACCATACTGCTTAAATTCTTCTCGGTAATAAGCATCATACGACTCATCACAGAAAAGTAAACACTGATAGATATCTCTGCCTTTGTAATAATTAGCATCCACTTTGGGATAATCTCTTTTAATAGAATTCATACCTATTGTCACCCGGTCGTGATCAGGCAAATTCGCACGCATAGAATCTTTTCCTGAAAAAACAATGGGATGCTCATGCTCCGATGCAACCGTGATTAAACGTTCTAAAGACTCGGTTGGTAATGGTTTAGCGTATATTTCTTTGCCTTCAAAAATAACATATTGTCCGTTATAGCAAATATAAGAATTAATATCTAACTCTTTTCTAATTTCGTCTAACATAAATGGACCACGTCCTGTTGCAATCGCTACATAAACGCCATTTTCTTTTAATTTAGCAATCGCTTGTTTTGCTGATGCTGGAATTTCTTTGGTTTCTCCTACAAGTGTGCCATCTACATCAAAAAATACAATTTTACTCATCAATTAAACGCCTCAATCCTCTATCCATTTTTAAATCATTATGTTTAAATTATAGCAGAAAATCTTCATGATAACAGGGTTGACAAAATTAATTATACTTTCTAGTAGCAATTATCTGGATTTATGGTATATTAGAATGAAGGATATAGATCGGATGAACATTTGTAGGACGACAATGGAACGTGAAAAAAAACTTATAATTACATCTTTTACTCGGAAATTTGTTTCAAATTCCCAAAATAAAGGTATGCAATTATAACGGATAAGAAATTTAACATACGTGCACAGCTATTTTTATACATTAGTCTGTGGTAATTTTTCTTTGTCTTTTTTATGCCGAATTGTTAGTGTCTCGTGCACCCATATCCGCTTGCTACTAAGTCCACAACTGAAAGCAAGCCAATGAATACTAAATAAATATTAGATTTTCAGCTTGAAAATCTATTTTTAAAAAACAAAACTTAAATTTTAAGGAGAGAAAAACATGATTTTTAAAGTATTTTATCAAGAAACACTCACAGAAACACCCGTACGTGAAAAAACACAATCACTATACGTTGAAGCGGAAAGCGAAGTAAAAGTACGCCAACTTTTAAAAGATGAACCTTTCCACATCGAATTTGTTGAAAAAATTAGTGACGCGCACTTAGCTTATGAAAAGGAAAACCCAGACTTCGCGCTCTGGGAAAAATAAGCCTATATGAAATTTGTTAAAAATAATGAGACAGCTGTTTTCGCCCTTGGTGGACTAGGCGAAATCGGTAAAAACACATATGGCGTACAATTTCAAGATGAAATTATTTTAATTGATGCAGGAATCAAGTTCCCAGAAGACGAACTTCTTGGGATTGACTATGTTATTCCTGACTATAGTTACCTAGTTAAAAACAAAGATAAGATTAAAGGACTTTTTATCACCCATGGTCATGAAGATCACATCGGTGGCGTTCCTTACCTACTTCGCGATCTTAATATCCCAATTTATGCTGGGAAACTTGCGAGTGCACTTATCCGCAACAAATTAGAAGAACATGGCTTGCTTCGTCAAACCAAAATTTATGAATATGAAGAAGATGACGTTTTTAAATTTAGAAAAACAAGCATCTCTTTCTTCCGGACAACACATAGTATCCCTGATACGTATGGTATTGTTGTCAAAACTCCTTCTGGTAACATCGTTCATACTGGCGACTTCAAGTTTGATTTTACTCCAGTTGGCGAACCAGCAAACCTGACAAAAATGGCTGAAATTGGTAAAGAAGGCGTGCTTTGTTTACTATCTGATAGTACAAATGCGGAAGTACCAAATTTCACCATGAGTGAACGTGTCGTTGGCGAAAGTATTAAAAATATTTTCCGCGATGTAGAAGGACGAATTATTTTCGCTACCTTCGCATCTAATATCTACCGTTTACAACAAGTAGTTGAATCCTCTATCGAAACTGGTCGGAAAATCGCTGTTTTCGGTCGTAGTATGGAATCTGCTATGGAAATCGGTAAACAATTAGGCTATATTCAAGCACCAAAAGATACCTTTATTGATGTGCATCAACTTAATAAAACACCCGCTGGAAATGTGACTATCCTTTGTACAGGGAGTCAAGGTGAACCAATGGCTGCTCTTTCTAGAATTGCTAATGGTACGCACCGCCAAATCCAAATTCAACCAGGTGACACGGTAGTCTTCTCGTCTTCCCCTATTCCTGGTAATACAACGAGTGTAAACCGCACAATCAATTTACTCTATCAAGCTGGTGCAGAAGTTATCCATGGTAAAGTAAATAATATCCATACTTCTGGTCACGGTGGTCAACAAGAACAAAAACTAATGCTTCGTCTTATGAAACCTAAATTCTTTATGCCGATTCATGGTGAATTCAGAATGCAAAAAATCCATGCGGAGTCTGCTGAGGAATGTGGTGTTCCAGAAGAAAATAGCTTTATTATGGCAAATGGAGATGTACTCGCACTAACGAGTGAAACAGCTCATATCGCTGGTAAAATCCATGCTGCAAGCGTCTATATTGATGGTAGTGGTATTGGAGATATCGGTAATATTGTCCTTCGCGATCGTCGCATTCTTTCTGAAGAAGGTCTCGTAATTGTTGTTGTATCCATTGATATGAAAAATTCTCGTGTGATGGCAGGACCTGATATTATTTCACGCGGCTTCATTTATATGCGTGAATCCGGTAATTTAATCGGAGAAGCTCAAGGTCTTCTAACACGTCATTTAAATAAAGTAATGGAGCAAAAAACAACACAATGGTCTGAAATCAAGAATGAAATTACAGATACTTTGCAACCATTCTTGTATGAAAAAACAAAACGACGTCCTATGATACTACCTATAATCATGGAAGTATAGTTTTAAAGACGATAAATGGTTTTAAAATCATTTATCGTTTTTTGTTGATTTCTCAGAAAGACGATGGTATGTTTAAACAAACTAAATAAGAAAGACGAGGAAAATTTTATGACAGATACTAGGACAGAAACGAAGCGAAAGAAACCGTCCACTTTTACTAAAGTTATGAAAATTGCTAGCGTCACACTTTTAGGAATTCTCTTTTTCTCCATTACAGGTTTGGCAGCGAAGTATTACATCACCGTTCAAAATACTTTCACAAAAATTAATGTTCCTTTAGAAACAAGTAATAAAACAGCCAGTGATTTAGAGAAGAAAAAGCCTTTTTCCGTATTGCTCATGGGTTCTGATGCTCGTCCTGGTGAAACAAATGGTCGTGCAGATACAATAATTCTTGCAACAGCCAATAAACAACAAAACACAGTCGAAATGGTCAGTATCCCTCGAGATACAAAAGTAGATTACGGAAATGGTGATATTGGAAAAATCAACGCTTCCTATTCTAACGGAGGCCCCTCAGGAACTGTTTCAGCTGTAGAAAAACTGATGCCAGGTGTTCCAGTAGATTATTTTATTTCTATCAATATGGAAGGTTTTAAAGACCTCGTTGACGCAGTTGGAGGCATTACAGTATATAATGATATTGATTTAACAGATGTAAATAGCAAATTTGTAAAAGGAAATATTACTTTAAATGGAACAGATGCTTTGCAGTATGTCCGAATTCGTCACGAAGATCCACGAGGTGACTTTGGACGCCAAGATAGACAGCGCGACGTTATTATTGGTATTGCTAATAAAGTTGTAAGTTCATCCGGTGTCTCCAATTTTGAAAGCATCATGAAAGCTGTTGGAGATAATTTCCAAACTAATATGACGCTTACAGATATTACCTCTATGGCTACGAATTATTCTTCCGTTCTTAAAAACGTTGATTCGCAAGAGCTTAAAGGTGAAGGCCAAATGATTTATAGTGAGTCTTACGGATTTGATTTATATTATTTTGTACCAGATGAAACAGATTTAGAACGGGTCATTAATATGTTCAAGAAGAGTTTAGATATTACAGAATAAAAGTAAAAGATGACTGAGGCCAATTAAGCTTCAGTCATCTTTTTATTGATGTTTCACAATCAAGGCTTCCATTTCATTAATCACCTTTGTGCAGGCTTGTTGATGATAAGCAAATACAATTTCATAATCGGGCTCTATCTCTTTATCCAAAGTCACATGATAAAGTATTTCAATATTATTTATCGCTTGTTCTACTAATATGTTGAAATGAAGCATAGGATCATCTGATGCGACATTAGCAACAAAACTACTATCAGTAATAATTTGTTCTCGCGTTTTTCGTAAATCGATTAATTGCTTCCATAAGCCTTTAATCTTTGGAGCTAACGTTTTAGCATTTGCAGAATTAATCTCTAGCGCTTTAATGTTCGCAAGTAAAGCTTTTTCTTGAGCGATAAAAACTTGATTTAATTTTTTTGTTTTTTTCCGTGGATAAAGCGCATAAACAAGAAAACCAATTGCCAGCCCAATCATTGTATCAAATAAACGATCTCTTAAAAAGACAACTGGTTCCCCGTCTCCCTTACCAACTAGCACCATCACCGTAATAACAACAATAACCATCGTGAATTTTTTGGTAAAAAGATAGCTCAGCATTACAGCAAGAGCCGCACCAATTGGTATCATGATATAATGATGATTTGGTACTAAAAGATACACGATTGCCGCAAGCACCCCTCCAACTATCGTTCCTACAATACGCTCAATACTCGATTTATATGTCGCCCCTTTTGTCATCTGAGCAGTAATATAAATTGCGTTAAAAACATAGGTTGGATAAACAATCCAATCACCTAATACTGGAAAAAGCAAAATAGCTATCGTTATACTAATTAAGACTTTAGCTACGCGAGGATCCAGAGCAAGGCGCTCCTTCATCGAAATTTTTTTCATTTCTTATCCCCTCCTTCAGCTAATTCAGCCATTCCTTTTTTAATAGCTAGAAAGTTTTCAACGAATTTTTTTACGTGAAAAGAAGCAACTGGATTCGTTTCTTTGGCGTTAATCTCCGCTGAAACTTCGATATTTATTGAGGATAGTGCCATTCTTGCTTCATCAGATAAACCCGCTCTACCAATGTCTTCAAGTGTTTGCATATGAAAAAAAAGCTGTAAATAATTCGGTAGTAAAGCTTGGTAGAGTTCCACATGGCGAGGATTTTTGTTTTTACTAGCACTGTATTCTTTAATAAACATTTGCGACTGTACGAAAATGCTATATAGCGGTTTTGATACAAATTCCCCGTTATTTTTAAAGACGCTTTCCATTTCTTTATCAAATAGTCCCATTAATTGCTTCATGATAGTTTGTACCGTTTTCTCAAGTGGTAAATGGACGTACCTTACAACAAGTCTTACTAAAATAAAAAACACAAATACATCAATGAGTGATACTATTACCATAACGTATAATGGCATTGGTAGATCTTCTGTCCCAAGAAAATAAAGAGCTGTCCCAATTGCTAGTGTCATCACCATGTATTTTTGAGGCATTGTAAAATTCACTACTAAAATAACAATTAACATCACAAAATAATAAATATATACATTAATCGGAAAAAAGTAAGTGCTTATAATAACGAAAGCGCACGCTAATGTAAAAGCTATCGCAATTTGAGGAATGACTTTTCGAGTAATCCCATATGTAGGTTGCATTGAAATAATTCCTATTAAAACAACAATAGGCAAGACTCCAGCTAAATCAGGAAAAATAACAGTATGAAAAATAACACAAATACTTGTATAAACAAATGCTTGCAACATTTGAATTAATCCTCGAGCCCCAATTTTATCCAGCAAAAATTTTTTCATCAGTTCCCCTCTCTTCTATTTTGTTTACTTAAGCTCTGTAACTATAATAGAAAATAAATAGTTATTTAGCAAGCAAACAATAAAAAAACCTAAGCATATAATAGACATTATTCACATCTTCATATATTGCAAAGGTTTTATTTTTATTGGATTTTTTCTTGTAAACGTTCAATATCGTCATCTGAACCAATAACGATTAAAATATCCCCTTCATGAAGAACATCATTTGCTTCAGGAGTAATAATCATTTGTTTATCTTTTTTTATGCCGACAATATTAACGCCAAATGAGTTACGAAAATCTAAATCAACAAGGCTTTTACCAAGAAAACGCGGGTCAGATACTGAAATCTCCACTAAGCTATATTCATCAGAAAGTTCTAGGTAATCAAGCATATTTTTCGATACGATATAATGTGCTATTCGTCGTCCCATATCCCGCTCTGGATGGACAACTCGGTCAGCTCCGATTTTATCTAGTAATTTGGCATGCTTATCATTTGTTGCTTTTGCAGTAACATATTTTACGCCCATTTCTTTTAAAATCAGCGTCGTTAAAATACTTGACTGAATATCTTCACCAATTGCGACAATAACGTGCTCAAAATTTCGAATACCTAATTGTCGAAGCGCGTTTTCATCGGTTGAATTGGCAATAACTGCATGGGTAGCAATTGACATATATTCATTTACCCGTTCTTCATCTGAATCAATGGCAAGTACTTCCATTCCTTGCTCAACAAGTGAACGACAAATACTTCCACCAAAACGCCCAAGTCCGATGACTGCAAATCCCTCTTTCATGTACAGCTTACCTCCCTATTACTTTTTTTCTACTAAATCATGTTTAAATGCATAGATGGCAGCTTGCGTGCGGTCTTGTACATCTAATTTGGATAAAATATTACTCACATGTGTTTTTACTGTTTTTAAAGTGATGAAAAGTTCATCCGCGATTTCTTGATTTGATTTTCCTTCTGCAATAAGAAGTAAGATTTCATTTTCGCGATTTGTTAAATCATCATGTAAGTTTTTTTCTGGTTTAGCGGTTAGTCTTTGCATCATTTTACCAGTTACTTCTGGTTCTAGTACAGAATCCCCACCGTATGTAGCTCGAATCGCATCCGCAATTTCACTCGCTGTGGAGGTTTTTAACATATAACTACTCGCTCCAGCTTCAAGTGCCGGATATACTTTTTCGTCATCAATAAAACTTGTGACGATAATAATCTTTGCTTCTTTCCAATTTTTCATAATTTCTTTTGTTGCTTCAATACCGTCCATCTCATCCATGACTAAATCCATTAAGATAATATCCGGACGCAATTCTAAAGCCATATCAGCACCTTCTCGGCCATTTTCTGCCTCACCAACCACTTCCATGTCATCTTGAACAGAAAGATATGCTGACACGCCTATTCGTACCATTTCATGATCATCTACTAGTAAAACTTTTATCATTCGTTTTCCACGTCCTTTTTCGCAACAAGTGGGATTTTTATTTCTACGCTAGTTCCTCGTCCTTTAAAGCTAATTATTTTAATAGTACCACCAAATTCAGCGACTCGTTCACGCATATTTTGTAAACCGTATGAACCTTGACGTACATTATCCATATCGAATCCTACCCCGTCATCGACTACTTTCATTACCGCTAAATTATCCATCGTTACTAAACGTACTTCTAATAATTTAGCCTTAGAGTGACGTAAAGTATTCGATAGCAATTCTTGAACAATCCGGAATAAATGATCTTCAATGCCTTTTTGCAAATTAATATCTTCAATTTGCCATTCGACTTCGATAGGTAATTTGGTTGTTAGTTCTTTTAATAATTGTTCTATACCCGTTTTTAATGACTTTCCTTCAAGCTGCGTTGGTCGCAGATGAAGTAATAGTGCACGCATCTCAGATTGAGATTCATTTACGATAGACTCTACCATTTTCAATTGCTTTTGCATGGCTTTAGTTGCGCTTTTTTCGCTTTGTTCATTTAAGGCAGATAATAACATCATCGCAGCGAACAGTTGTTGACTCACAGAATCATGTAACTCGCGCGCAATCCGGTGACGCTCTTCTGACAAAATAGCTTCTTTCGTTTGACCACTTGATTCAGCGCGATCACTTGCGAGCTTCTGGGTCAGAATCGTTTGTGCTTTCATCTTATCACGCAAACGGTCAATTTGCTTATAGACTTGCTGTACTTCTAAAAAAGTTTCATCTTCTTCGCTCGTAATCTTTTTTTCTAAATCACCTTGACTTAGAAGCCGAATAGAGAAGTCAATTGACTCAAACTTTTGTTTAACAAAATAGCCAAGTATGCCACCAATGATTAAACCAATCGAAATAGCTGTCAGTGGTACAAAGACGACAAAAGGAATGTAAAATATTTTTTGTTCAATTAAGATTTTGTACCATGAAGCTTCACTAAAAAAATAGTATCCAACCGTACCAATAGTTGTTGCAATAAGTAGCAACCCTGAGCAGACTGCCATCATTAGCTTCGAAAAACTCATAACCTGATCACCTCTAAATCTCCGAAGATAACAGACGTCATGATTTTCACTTTTCGTGCGGAACTTTCGTAATTATCTGAGTAGACCTTGATACTATTATTTTGTATAGTAGTACTTTCTTTATCATATTGGATATTTCCGAAAATTGCTGAATGTTCAATGCAAATACCAATGTCAAATGGAACAAGTATGCGGATTTTTCCGGATACACTCCGTATCATGATAATACTTTCGCCAGTTGGAAGAACTGTATTTCCCAAATCCAGAATCGTATCACCTATACCTGTTTGAATATTAATATCATCCCATTCGTAAACAACATCTAATATTCGTTGATTACCAAACCACTGATTACGGATAAATTTATCTGTGCGATCAATTTTGCTATCCTGCTCTCTCGTCTTAAGCATTAATAGTTGGGGTGCCCGCTTTCGGCTTATATAGTGAATAATCGCATAAATACCTGCAACAACAAGTCCTACTTTAAAAGTAGTTGTAAGCAGTACTGCAATAATGATAAATACGATACCGATAAACAGTGAGTTTTTTGCGCTTTTTTTCGTGGCGCTTGCTTTTCTTGATGTGAAAATGAAGAATATTCCGAGTGCAAATAAAATGAGTAGCTCCCACTGGAATAACATCTCAAGTCCAACACCAACAATAATCGCAATTAAAAATATAAAAACAACCGAGCTTTCCATTTTTTTCAAGCTGACACACCTCCTTAAGTCATTCTTTAGACAAAGTTATTTCTCGATTTTTCGCTACTTTGTACAGCTGTGTATATTATAGCCAGGATTTGCTAGTAGAAACAAACCGCGCTAGTTGGAACAATCTCTACTACTTTAGTCGGATGTCTCTTCTGTTAACTTAGTAATTATTCCATTTTCTTGTGTAATTCGTCTTGCTTTTAAAAGTGTGCCAATTGCGCGTTTAAATTGCGCCTTACTAATTCCGAATTTAGCGCGGATAGCATCTGGATCAGATTTATCCCCAAACGGCATCTCCCCGCCAACACTTCGTAAATAAGTTAAAATCATTTCCGCATCATCATTTAATACTTCATGCGCTCTCCCACGTAGTGATAAATTAAGTGAGCCATCTGGTTTCACAGCAATAACGCGCGCTTTGACGCGTTCCCCCATCCTAGGTTCAGCAGTCCGTTCACTTTCATGAATAAAGCCAATATGGAAATCATCCGTAAAGACAAAGGAACCTACTTTCAGTAAACGATAAATGATCCCTTCCACATTTTGGTTAAAAAGCGTTTGTTCTGCTCGAACAGCAATTGCACGGAATTGTTCTTCTTCGGCAAGTACTCCCCACACCCGATTTTCTTCGTCTACTCGAAGTGCAATCATCACCCTATCTTCTTTTTTGGGCCATAAGTGGGGTAATGCAGGCAAATCATCTAATGATACAACGACATCTTTTTCAATACCGATGTCCACAAATACACCTAGATGTTTACGTACTTCGGTTACTGTTCCCCAGCCGTAGTGTCCAACTTGAATTTTTGGAATAATTGTTGTTGCGCGGATTTCTCGGTCATAGTCAACAAAAATAAATGCTGTTACTTCATCTCCAACAGCAAGGTCTGTTTCATGTGTATTTGATTTAGATAAAAAAACAGTTACTTCATTTTTTTCTAGGAGCCAACCTGTTTCTTTGATTTCTTTTACTGTCATTACTTGGCTTTTGCCAATATAGTTATTCATTTTTTTCCACCTTTATTTTAAGAATAGTCTTGTTTCATTATAGCGTATCTAAGCTCGTAAGGCTACCTGCTTTGTAGCATCAATCTTGGTTAATATAATGATTTAAAGTATCTATTTTTTCTTTTAAAATATCTTTTGCGAAATCATTCGTTTCTCTAGCAGCACTTCCTACATGATACTCTGTATGATTTAGTGTTCCTTGAAAAGTAGCAATGTTTTCCGGTTTAACGCCACTTCCAACTAGAATTTTAAATGAATCTGGGGTCTCTTTACTGTCATTTATCCACCTTTTAAGGCGTGGCAAGGAATCAAGTGCACTAGACGTTCCACCTGAAGTTAATAATTGATTAATCTCTTGGCCATATGTACGTAAAACTTGGTAGCTTGCTTCAATATCTTTTGTTGCTTCTAGGGCACGATGAAAAGTAAGGTCTAAATCGCCTTTCCAGCCGATCACTTTTTCTAGAAGTTCCTGATCGATGTTTCCGTCTTCAGTGATTCCACCATAAACGATGCCTTTGACTCCAACTTCTTTTGCAAGTTCAATATCTCGTTCCATTACAATTCTAGCAGGCTCATCATATACAAACGAAAAACTGTGAGGGCGAATCATCATCATCGCTGGAAGTTTTGAAGCACGCACTATTTCTTTAATAGCACCGTAACTAGGCGTTAAGCCACCTTCACTTATAGCAGAGACCACTTCCATTCTATTTGCGCCGTATTTTTCCGCTAAATATGCATCTCTAGGATTTTGAACTATCACTTCTAACATTTATTTTCGCTCCTTTTAATACTAATTACCTTCATTCTACCCTTTTAACACGCAAATGAATACTAAAAAATCCATGAAAAGAAAATTAGCTTCTCATGGATTTTTTACTTATTATTTTAAGCTTGTAGTAAATACTTCTGTTTTCCCAGCAATCGTGTCCCTAACTGCCTTAAAATCAAAATCGTATTTGCCTTCTGAACTATTAGTTACAACCATAGGAACCACTGTGCTCGCGGCATTTTTCTTGATAAAATCAAAGTCTGCTTCCACGATTGGATCTCCTACTTTTACTTTATCACCAACATTTACTAACACGTTAAAACCTTCTCCGTTTAGTGCTACCGTTTCCAAACCGATATGAACGAGGATTTCTTGTCCCATATCAGTACGGATACCAAAAGCATGTTTCGTTTCTGCAAGTTGAATGATTTTCCCATCAACTGGTGCAACGATAGTGCCGCTTTCTGGTTTAATCGCAATACCTTCACCCATCATCTTTTGATTAAAAACTGGATCTGGAACATCCTCTAATGCAATAAATTGTCCAGTCACATGAGCAAATACAGTTTCATTTTTACTTTTTTTCAAGAATTTTTTAAACATCCATCTTCCTCCTAGCAAATTCATCAATTAACTATTATTTTACCTTTTTAATGAAAAAAAGGCACGGAGAAAGTATCAAGTATAGATTGAACTTCTTCATGCCTTTTTCAAAGTTTATTTACTTGTTTTTAAATCTTCAATGGAGTTAATATTTTCCATGTATTTTGGCACTGCTAAGCCGATTTTCGCACCTTTTAAGTTCGGTCCTAAATCTTCAAACTTTCCTTTGTAATCTTTGTAGTAGATTCCAGAAGTGTTTGGTAGCCATGCAGCGACCATTCCGTCTGCCGCATCGGTTGCGACAGATGCCCACATTGGTTGAATTTCCATTGCTTGAATGGTTGGTTCATAGCCAACTTGTTTTAAAGCTTCTGCAACAACATTAGTAGAGGCAATTTCTGAATCCCAAGCTACATAAGTAAGTTTGATTTCATCGCCATCTACTTTTTCCACGCCATCGGTCCATTTTGCTACTTTTTCCGGATTGTTTTTAATCCATTTTTTAGCAGCTTCTTCTGGGTCTACGCCGTCATTAACTTCTAGCATTACTTCAGACATATCTTCAGCAGTCCAGAAGAAATTATCTAGCACTTTGTAGGCAGAAGGCTTTTCTTCTTTCAACCCTTTGCGGACAATTGTGTGGATATTTTCAGCGTTTCCAAAAACATTTTTAGGGTCA
Organism: Listeria farberi; assembly: GCF_014229295.1. Classification (NCBI taxonomy): domain Bacteria; kingdom Bacillati; phylum Bacillota; class Bacilli; order Caryophanales; family Listeriaceae; genus Listeria; species Listeria farberi. The sequence goes on along the minus strand of NZ_JAARZL010000001.1, from coordinate 817,280 downwards.
TCTAAAAATTTCAAGTCGAATTTTGTGAACATCCAGTGAGGTGTCCATCCAGTCACAACAATCGGGCGCTTATCTTTCATCGCTTTTTGTAGTGTACTAGTCATAGCAGCAGTAGAACTTGTTTGTAACTGCCAATTATCATCATCTAAATGATAATCTTTAATCGCATTTTGTGTTGCAAGCATAATTCCTGCTCCAGCATCAATTCCTGTGATTGTATAATTGATTTGTTCGCCTAAATCTTTTTTCGCGTCATAAGGAGCAAGGGTTGTCCCGCAGGCTGCTAAAGTGAAAATAAGCATAGCCAAAACTGCAGTGGTGATTAATTTTTTTAGCAATCTACTCTCCTCCTTATTCTGATTTCGCTTTTTTATTGAAAGCTTGTGTCAGACGGTCTAGGATGATTGCTACGATAACAATCGCAATCCCAGCTACAAATCCGCCACCAGCGTCATTACGTCCTACTGCAAAGTAAACACGTGTTCCAAGTCCCATTGCACCAATCATCGAAGCAATTACGACCATGGAAAGTGCTAACATGATACTTTGGTTAATCCCAGCCATCATGGTCGATTTCGCCATTGGTAGCTGCACTTTCCAAAGTTTTTGCCAAGGTGTCGAACCAAAAGAATCTGCCGCTTCAACAAGCTCTGTCGAAACTTGGCGAATACCTAAATTAGTCATACGAACAGTTGGGGGCATTGCGAAAATAACAGAAGCGACTACCCCTGGAACCATCCCAATTCCGAAAAATGCTACGGCTGGAATTAAATATACAAAGGCAGGCATTGTTTGCATAAAGTCAAGCACCGGTTTAAAGATGCTTTCGACGATACCGCTTTTCGCCATCCAAATACCAAGTGGAACCCCAATAACAAGTGCAATTAAACTACTTGTAAGGACAAGAGTCAGCGTTTGAGTCATATCACGCCAGAAATCTAAGTTCCAAATTAATAGTAAGCCGACCACTTCAAAAATAATTAATCCCCATTTTTTCCCTTTACGATTAACCCAGAAAGTCCCAAATACTAGTAAAATAATAAATAACCATGGTGGAACTAAGTCGAATACCCATTGGAATGCATCCACAATTCCGCCAATGATATTAGTAATTACATTAAAAAATCCTTCAAATTGCGTTAAGCCATCAACTAATTTATCAATCCAACTAGCTAATGGAATCGTTGGAATATTAGGCATTAACGTTCACCTCATTTCCAGAAAGTGCGGCCAGAACAGACCCGCGAATAATAATTCCTTTTAATTTTCCATCTTCGGTTACAGCAATTGGAATCGTTGTAGTTGATATCGTATCCATTATCTCTGCAAGTGGTGTATCCGGACCAGTTGTCGGTACATCGCTGTGTAAAGCACTTTCAAGCGAAGTAATATTTTCTTTTACAAGTTTAGATACTTCTGCTGCATGGACAATTCCAACGAGCTCACGGTTACGTTTTACGACAAATACACTAGATGTGCCAGCTTCACGCATCCGTTTTAAAGCAACACGAGGGCCATCTTTTTCAAAATTAACGATTTCTGGGCGGATCATTACGTTGCTCGCTGTATAAACTTTGGAACGGTCTACATCTTCAATGAATTTTTCTACATATTCATTTGCTGGATGTGCCAGAATTTCTTCCGGGGAACCTGTTTGAACAACAGAACCATCACGCATAATCATAATGTGATCGCCAATACGAAGCGCCTCATCCAAGTCATGCGTAATAAAGATAATCGTTTTCTTCATTTTATCTTGTAAATCTAGTAATTGATCTTGCATATCTTTTCTGTTAAGTGGGTCAAGTGCAGAGAAAGCCTCATCCATTAACAAAATATCTGGATTGTTAGCAAGTGCTCTCGCAAGCCCTACACGCTGCTGCATCCCACCAGAAAGTTGGGAAGGATATTGTTCGCCGTAACCAGCTAAACCAACAAGTGCAAGCGATTCTGCTGCATTTTTCTCACGTTCTTCTTTGTTCATTCCTTGAATTTCAAGCCCGTATTCAACATTACGGTTAATCGTTCTATTTGGAAATAAACCAAAATTTTGGAAGACCATGCTCATGCTTTTCCTTCTAACTTCCAAAAGTTCTTTTTTATTTAAACTAGAGAGTTCTTTTCCGTCCAGCCAAATTTTTCCGCTCGTAGGCTCAATTAGACGGTTTAAAAGTCGTACCAAAGTTGACTTCCCACTACCAGAAAGCCCCATTATAACGAAAATTTCTCCTTCTTCTACGCTAAAAGATGCTTTATTAACACCAATAGTCGCCCCTGTTTCTTTCAAAATTTCTGTTTTCGATTTCCCTTGAGAAAGTAAAGAAGATGCTTTAGAAGCCTTTTTTCCAAAAATCTTCGTTAGTTCTTCCACTTTAATCTTGCTCAAAATAAAATCCCCTTTCTTTTTTAAATTGAATTATTTACTAGGCAAAAATTCGGCCCATATCGCTTTAAAAAAAGCAATAACATTTATCATTGTACACAAGTTTCACATTAGTTTCACATCATACAGTTTGATTTGCGCTATTTTGCACATTTGAGAAAGCGCCTCCATCTTACTACAAGAATGGCTAGCGGTTTTTTAAAATTTTTTTAATAAAATTAACTTTTTTTGCTAAAAACGAATCTTTTTCAGTGAAAATTTATTTCTTATAACAGCATTTTTGTGAAATTTTTGTTAGAATAGAAAAGGACATTTCATTAGGAAGGGGGAGATGAAATGGATGGAGAACTTTCAAAGGATGTGGACCAGAAGATGAATTTACTCAAAAAGTGGTTCAGTTCTATTGACTGGGACCAATTTTGGAATCATATTATTTCAGTTGGAATAAAAATTGCCATTTTAATTGTTCTTTATTTTATTTTCCGCGTGGTTGGTAATAAAATTATCCGTAGTTTCTTCCGCAAATATCGGCAACAACAAGCAGTTTCTGTTGGGCGCGCGGATACATTAGAAAGCTTAATTTCTAATTTTTACGGCTATGTTTTATTCTTCACTTTTGCGATTTTATTATTACAGAACTTTATGGATGTTACAGCGATTATTGCAAGTGCTGGGGTGGCGAGTTTAGCAATTGCATTTGGCGCACAAGGACTTGTTAGTGATGTTGTAACTGGATTCTTTATTTTACTTGAACGACAACTGGATGTTGGTGATACGATTACTATTGGACTAGTCAATGGAACGGTTGAAGCACTTGGACTTAGAACAACACAGGTACGTGATTTTGATGGCACGCTTCACTTCATTCCTAACAGACAGATTATGATTGTTAGTAATCATTCACGCGGTAATATGCGTGTGATGGTGGACATTCAAATTAGTCCACATGAAGATCCAGAAAAAGCAATCAAAATTATTGGTGAAGTTTGTGACGTTGCTGCGAAAGAAAACAAAAATATTGTAGAGCCTCCTGTTGTATTAGGCGTACAAAACATCGATGCAACAAACATGATTATTCGTGTAGTAGGTAAAGCAGTGAACGGTGAGCAGTATTCTGTTCAACGTGACTTACTAAAAGATATTCGTGAAGCACTTGCAGAAAATGAAATCGAATTGCCACTTAATTTTGTCAGCACATTTGGACCGAATAATAATTAAAAAGACGTAAATTCACTACTTCAATGAGTGAATTTACGTCTTTTTATTTACTTTCCAAAAATTGGATTAATACATCAATTGCAAAAGGGATCGCTTCTTCTTTTGGATTTAGTTTCGCATGATGCAAACTGTATTCTGAATCTACTCCCAACCAAAACATAAATCCTTTAATTTCAGATAAAAAGTAACCAAAATCTTCCCCCGTCATCGCTGAGCGGGCTGGCACATAGCTTTCAGGATAATGTTCTTCCAAAAAGTGAATAAATTCTTCCGTTTCAGCTGGATCATTGTCTACTTGGTAATAATCCGAACCAGGAAGAAATTCAACTTCGCATTGGTAGGCTTCTTCCCACCCTTTTGCCAGTTGTTTCAAACGAGTCCAAACGATTCCCATTGTTTCCGGGGAGAGCGTCCGAATGGTTCCATCTAAATAAGCAGTTTCTGCAATAACATTTTGGATTTCTCCTCCGTGAATGCGTCCGATTGTTATAACCGCGCTATCCATTGGATCAATATTCCGGCTTATAATTGTTTGCATTTGCCCAACAAACGCACTTGCTGCAACTACCATATCATTCGCCAAATGCGGATATGCGGCGTGCCCACCTTTTCCCTTAAAGGAGATAAAGAGTTCTGAGGTATTGGCAAATAGTAAACCAGGCTTAACCGCAATTTCTCCAACTTTATATTCTGGCGCGATATGAAGTCCGTAAATACTATCTGGTCGCCACTCGGCAAATTCAGCGCTTTCCATGATAGGTTTTGCCCCCCCAGGACCTTCTTCAGCAGGTTGGAACACGAAGAGCAAGTTATCTTTGAGTGGTTTACTCGCGAAATGTGTCAATAATCCAAGCGTAATACTCATATGTATATCGTGACCACAAGCATGCATATTACCAGCATGTTTTGATTCAAAAGGAAGACCCGTTTCTTCTGTAATCGGTAGTGCATCAATATCGGTACGATAACCAATCGTTTTTTCAGGCTTAGTTCCTTTCACTAATACTAAAATCCCTGTACGCCATTTTTTTACTTCTAAATGTTCGTTCGGTAATTTGCTAATATAATCGAGTAAATAGGCTTGTGTTTTTAGCTCTTTATAACCTGTTTCAGGAATTTGATGTAAATCACGTCGAATGGCAATAAATTCATTTAACATGGCGATTCTCTCCTTCTAAAAAAGGACTGCTTCGCCAAAAGACGAAACAGTTCCCATTGATTTTTTAAAGTTGACGAAGTTCTTGCATGATTTCTGTTTTAGAAGCTGTTTTTGCATCCAATTTTTTAAGTTCACGTGCAGGAATTCCAGCCACAACTGTTCCAGGAGCTACGTCTTTAGTAACAATCGCGCCTGCAGCTACAACTGCGCCTTCTCCAATACGTACGCCTTCTAAAACAACAACATTTGCGCCCACTACAACATTGTCTTCCACAATAACTGGTTGAGCGGATGGTGGTTCTACAACGCCTGCAAGGACGGAACCAGCACCAATGTGGCAGTTTTTACCAACTGTTGCGCGGCCTCCAAGAACAACATTCATATCAATCATAGTACCATCACCGATTACAGAACCGATATTAATGCTTGCTCCCATCATAATTACAGCATTATCGCCAATTGTAACTTGGTCGCGAATAACTGCGCCAGGCTCAATACGAGCGTTAATATTTTTCATATCTAACAAAGGAATAGCAGAATTACGACGATCATTTTCGATAACGTAATCTTCAATATTCGCTTTATTTGCTTCTAATAGTGGCTCAACAACAGCCCATTCTCCAAAAATAGTTCCCGCATTTCCAGTGATAAATGTTTTTACATCACTAGGAAAATTAATTTTTTCTAGGTCCCCTTTTAAGTAAACCTTTACTGGTGTTGCTTTCTTGCTATTTTGAATAAAAGAAATAATTTGGTGCGCATCCATTTGTTCCATGAATTTTTGTCTCCTTCCGATATGTTCTGCTTTCTATTTTGCCATAGCTATTTCACTTGTTCAAGGAATTTATCTGTTATTTCTAAAAACGCCTTCACTTGTGGTAGACCAAGTGACTGTTCATAGGTTAATAAGTTGGTTTCTCGGCTTAAAATCGAGCCATCTTTTTCTCTTAGAGGTATTTTGTTGATTTTGTCCGTATAGCCGAGCATCGTCACTTCTGGCAAAATCGCAAAACCAATACCGTTTAAAGCCATTTGTCTAGAGGTTTCCATTTGATCCATCAACATAGCTTGGCGCGGCATCTTCCCGAAATTTCTTTGCCAGTAATCTTGAATCACTTGATAATAATTCGAATCACTACGGAATTGGATAAATGGACGATTCGTCTGAAAAACTTCTTCAATTTTAGTGATTTCTGTATCAACTAAAACGAGTTTATCATCAAATAAGGGCTTTTGAACACTTTTCCATGTCGAGTTTCCGCGTACAATACCTATATGGACATTTCCAGCGGCTAATTGCTGGGTTACTTCACTGCTCCAGCCAGTAACGAGGGAAATCTGGACGTTAGGGTAAGCACTTGCAAATGTCTTTAATACCCGTGGCAACCACATTTGAGCAACAACGCTCGCGCAAGCAATGCGTAGTGTCCCGCGAACGACGCCTTCCATTGCTTCTAGTTTTTCTTGAATGGTATGTTCTCGCTCAATCACACTTGATGCATGACGGACAATGGCTTCTCCTTCAGGTGTTAGAAGTAAGCCTTTTTGCGTTCGAATAAATATTTTTGTATTCCATCTACTTTCAATCGTTTGCAATCGCTGAGACAACGCAGGCTGACTTAAAAATAATTTCTCTGCACTTTTACGCATATTTAGTTCTTCTGCCAAACAAACAAGAAGTTCATATTCCGTTACAATCATCTATTTTCCTCCACCTGTAAATGAATATATCGATTGACTTGTTTTAAAATAACGCGCCTTGTCACAATTCCTTCAAAATGGTGGTCTTCATCTACAACACAAACAAAAGGATGATCTACAAGTAAGCGTACAATTCGCTCGTTATTATTAAAATCTTTAATCACCGGAAAATCCGTTTGCATAACATCTTCTACTTTTAAATCTTCTAGTCTTTCAAATTCAATACGTTCAAGGCCAAGTATTGCATCCGTAATCATTGCAGCGCTAATTAATCCATGGAGTTTAAATTCAAAGTCTAGTACTGGAATAACGGAATAACCGCATTTCGTTAATACAAGTAGCGCATGTTCGAGATTATTACCAAGTTGCACGTGTGCCACCTTTTCAGCGGAAATCATTGAATCAGCTAGCTCATTGTCAATAAATTGTCCAAATCTATTAGAGATCATTTAGAATCTTCCTCTTCCTTGTATTTTTAAGTTCTACGAAGTTTCTTTCAACTTAAAAAAATAAAACGAAACTTTTCCATCTCCTATTCTACCATACTATTTAGTCTGATTTCTTACATTTAGTGCTTGAAAATGATATTTTTATATAAAAAAAGCTGTGAATAAATATTCACAGCTTCAAGTAAATAACCGGATTAGCCAATTTTTAGCTTGTTATTCGTTTTCTTGTAACGTTTCAAAAATTTCGATAGCAGTCATATCAATATCATCAAATTGATATTTACTATTGTCGCCATAGATTTCTACTTCAAATGAATTAGAAGCTTGGAAAAACTTCACTTCGCACACAGGCGTACCATTTTTTTCAAAACGTCTTGCTTGTGTTTCAGCAGACTCATCTTCTTGCATTGCATGTAAACGTTGAATAATTCCCAGTAACTGAGACATCTTATACTCTCCTCTCAAATCCACCATCTGACGTGCAAAAAATTTGCTAGCTTGCAGTAATTATAATACGCGCGTGGCAATGCTTTTTTACATATTTCCTCATATCTGGTTTTTTCGCCATATCTTATTTCTTTCACTATACTACCAAATTTTATCGCAAACCGCACGTATAACGCAAGGGTTCTGGAAATATTCAGAAAAAGAAATTATTTTAAATTAACTAGAATGACACGATTTGTTCTGTTTTCGCACTTATTTTATCTCAAAAAAAGACTATAAAAAAGTATTTACCTTTTTTACAGTCTTTGATAATTAAAATTCATTTTTTCGATTTGCCGTAGCACTTATAATCATTTTTGTTGCTCGAACAATTGTTTTATGGCGATTAAATCCTTTAACACAAATCGTTTGGTCGCCAATCGTAGCAAATACTTCGCCCCATGAACCACAAGGATTGAAGCCATATGCATGTATTTTTAACAAGCCATCTTTCGTTGGAAAAAAGAGAGCTTCGTATTTACCTGGTTTAGTCATATCCGGTGGCCCCTTCCACATTCAACCAATCATTTCTAACTGAAAATGATTATCATTATTAAAACTATCTTATAGCATTCCCAATAAAAGTGCAAGGCTTTTTAGTAATATTTTCAGATATTTTGCTTTTCTTTCTTTTTAAGCTATAATGGAATGAATTACGAAGCTTACTCCCATCTTATTTTCACGGGATTTTCTTATAAAGAAAGGTGACGAAAATGACAAAATCTATTCGACCAGAATTACACGATATTCAAGTAAGTGGTATCAGAACTTTTAATACACGAGTTACCGGCATTCCAGACATGATTCGCTTAACACTTGGTGAACCTGACTTCCCGACTCCTGACCATGTAAAACAAGCTGCCATTTCAGCCATACAAGAAAATTTCACCAATTATACACCGAACGCAGGTATGCCTGAACTACTCGAAGCAGCTTCTACTTATTTTCAAGAAAAATATGATCTGTCCTATACTAACAAAGAAATCATCGTTACCGTAGGGGCTACAGAAGCGATTTCTGTTGCGTTACAAACGATTTTGGAGCCTGGGGATGAAGTTATCTTACCTGACCCCATTTATCCTGGTTACGAGCCTCTAATCTCGTTAAATAAAGCCCATCCTGTTAAAGTAGATACAACTGGGACTAATTTCAAATTAACACCTGAACAATTAAAAGCACATATCACACCCAAAACAAAAGCACTTATCATTCCCTATCCTTCTAATCCAACCGGAGTCACACTTTCTAAAAAAGAACTCACTTCTTTAGCAGAAGTGTTAAAAGAAACAGGTATTTTTGTCATAGCAGATGAGATTTACAGTGAATTAACTTATCACGAAGAGCATGTGAGCATTGCTCCTATGTTAAGAGATCAAACAATAGTTATCAATGGTTTATCTAAGTCTCACGCGATGATTGGTTGGAGAATTGGTTTTTTACTTGCCCCAGAAATTTTGGCACAAGAAATGCTAAAAATTCATCAGTATTCCGTTACCTGTGCAAGTTCGATTTCCCAAAAAGCAGCACTAGAAGCCATTACAAACGGTAAAGATGATGCTTTTCAAATGCGGACTGAATACAAAACACGCGCTAAATTCACCCAAGAGCGCCTAGAAAAAATGGGCTTTACTGTTATTCCGCCAGATGGTGCATTTTATTTCTTCGTCAAACTTCCTGATGAAATCACCGAAAACTCTTTCGATTGGGCCGTAAAACTTGCGGAAGAAGCCAAGGTAGCAGTCGTTCCCGGAAGTGCTTTTTCAGAAAAAGGCGATCGTTACTTCCGTCTTTCTTATGCTACTTCCTTTAATAATTTAGTTAAAGCTCTAGATCGAATGGCTCTATTTATAGCAAAATAAAAAAATACCCCCTAACTTTGGTTAGAGGGTATTTCTTCGTTTAGCGATAATATTTAATGAGTGCTTGTGTGCCTTCCTCACTCAAACCTTGTTCTGCTAGCGTTTGGTACATTTTTTCAGCTAATGATAGCCCTGGAAGTTCTAGTCCCATTTGCTTTGCTTCCGAAATAGCAATACCCATATCTTTGATAAAATGTTTAATGAAGAATCCTGGGGAAAAATCATCCTTGAGTACACGTGGAATCAAATTTGTAAGCGACCAACTGCCAGCTGCTCCACCCGAAATTGAATCTAAAACACGTGTTGGATTAAGTCCAGCTGCCTCTGCGTAAATAATTGCTTCAGTCACGCCAATCATATTAGAAGCAATCGCAATTTGGTTCACCATTTTTGTATGTTGACCAGCACCCGCATCCCCTTGTAATATTACACTACTTCCAAGAATTTCAAGAATTGGTTTCACTTTTATAAATATATCTTCTGCACCACCAATCATAATTGCAAGCGTCCCATTTTTTGCGCCTATATCTCCACCTGAAACAGGAGCGTCCAATATACCTATTCCTTTTTCACGGCCATTTTCAGCAATCTTTTTAGCTAAAGCTGGAGAAGAAGTTGTCATATCAATTGCTACTGTTCCAAATGCCAAGTTTTCTAAAAAACCATTTTCACCTAAATATAGCTCTTCCACATCTTTTGGGTAACCAACCATGGAAATTAGCACATCCACTTTACTCGCAAGTTCAGCTGGCGTTTCTTCCCATAATGCTCCTTTTTTTAGTAAAACCTCTGCCTTCGCTTTTGTACGTGTATAAACAGAAACTTCATAACCAGCATCAATTAAATGACAAGCCATACTTGCACCCATTACACCAGTACCTACAAATCCAATTTTACTCATATAAAGCCCTCCTATCTAAAAGTAATACCAATAATTGCTAAAAACACAAAGAATAAAACAAGCAATCCAAGTAAAATCATATGTACTTTTTTATACATTACCGTAATTGCAATAAATTCTCTAATTAGTGCATTAGGCATATAATATAAAGCTGTTTTTGCACCAATACCTTGGCTTTTTAGTCCAGCTTGTCTCGCATATAGTCCTGCTCGAAATAAATGAAAATTATTCGTTGCAAACAAACTATTATATGTTGGCATAATTTCTTCCATTTTCTTTTTGGAAAATTTCATGTTTTGTAGCGTATTAACGGATTCATCTTCCAAAATAATAAAATTTTTGTTTATTCCTTGACTAATTAAATAATCACACATTGCTTCTGCTTCAGAAACAGTTTCATTTGCTCCCTGTCCGCCCGAAACAATAAAAGTAGCTCGCTTCCCATTTTTTGTATATTGCTTCTTATAGAACTTGATAGCCCGGTCTAATCTGCTAGCAAGTAATGGTGGAACTCTATCACCATTTATTAGCCCACTTCCTAATACAATTAAAAAGTCCTGGTTATACCTTGGGAAATTAAACTGATAAAGAAATGTTGACAAAAGAAAAGCTAAGAACAAGAAAGAAAAGTACCCTACTAAAGCCATGAAAAATACCACCATAACTCCTAAAATAGGACTTCCTGTTTTTAAAATACTTCCAAACCAAGTAATAATTAGTGCTAATATACCGAAACCAATAATTAATGGGAGCATATTAGCTAATTTGCGGCCTTCCCGTTTTAGCATCAATCGCCCATTAACGATAAGCATTGTTGCAATTCCCACTATAAAGAATGGAATGAGCAATAGTAATAAAAGTAACACTGTCCCCATAATTGAAACAAGAAGTTCATTGCCTTTTGAAAAGGTTACGTAAACTACTGAGAGCACAGAAAAAAATAATGCCATTGTCAAGACTATTCCATTGCTAATTCGTCGTCTATCTATAATTGACAAAATAATAAAAAGTAGCAGAAAAAAACCTGCTAGTAAATAGATAACCACTCATGTTGCCCCCTTTTAACTAACTGTCTATTAATTATACTTGTGCTCCATCTTTTTCACAACACAAAAAAACCTAGACAAAGAAATTTGTCTAGGTTTTCATCAGAGCTTACTCTGCAGTATATTTCTCAACTAATTCTACAACTTCTTCAGCTGTAGATTTATTTAAAGCTTCTTCCGCTAATTTAACCATTTCAGATTGATCTAAACGTTTAATTAACGAACGAGATTTAAGAATGCTTGAAGCACTCATTGAAAATTCATCTAAGCCTAAGCCTAAAAGAAGTGGTACAGCCGTTTGATCTCCAGCCATTTCCCCGCACATACCAGTCCATTTGCCTTCTTTATGGGAAGCATCAATCACCATTTTTACTAAACGTAAAATAGATGGATTGTATGGTTGATATAGGTAAGAAACACGTTCGTTCATACGGTCAGCAGCCATCGTATACTGAATTAAGTCATTTGTTCCGATTGAGAAGAAATCAACTTCTTTAGCAAATTGATCAGCTAGAACTGCAGCAGCAGGAATTTCAATCATAATTCCAAGTTCGATGGAATCAGAAACTTCAGTCCCAGCAGCTTTTAGTTTCGCTTTTTCATCTAGTAAAATATCACGCGCTTGGCGGAATTCATTTACTGTTGCAATCATCGGGAACATAATTTTTAAGTTACCATATACACTTGCGCGAAGTAATGCGCGAAGTTGTGTACGGAATAATTCTTCATTCGCAAAACAAAGACGAATAGCACGGAATCCTAGGAATGGGTTCATTTCTTCTGGAAGTTCTAGGTATGGTAACGTTTTATCGCCACCAATATCTAATGTACGAACTACCACAGATTTTCCATCCATACCAGAAACTACTGCTTTATACGCTTCAAATTGCTCTTCTTCAGTTGGGAAATTGTCTCGACCCATGTACAAGAATTCTGTACGATAAAGTCCCACTGCTTCCCCGCCGTTAGAAATAACACCTTCTAAATCATTCGGAGTTCCGATGTTTGCTGCAAGCTCCACGTGAACACCATCTTTAGAAACGGTTTTTTCATTTTTAAGTTTTTCCCATTCTGCTTGTTGTAAAGCAAAATCAGATTTAATTTTTTCATAGTGAGCGATTTGTTCTTCTGTTGGATGGATGATAACATTACCTTCCAAACCATCAATAATAACAATATCGTTTTTTGCTACGCTAGCAGTAACTTCTTTCGTCCCAACTACTGCTGGAATTTCAAGAGAACGTGCCATAATAGCAGAATGTGAAGTACGACCACCAATATCCGTCACAAAACCTTTAACAAAATTACGGTTAAGTTGTGCGGTATCAGAAGGTGTTAAATCAGCTGCAACAACTACTACTTCCTCATCAATTAAAGCTGGATTAGGAATTGTCACTCCTAGTAAGTGAGAAAGAACACGTTTACGTACATCTTTAATATCCGCTGCACGTTCACGCATATATTCGTTGTCCATCGATTCAAACATACCAATAAACATATCTGTCGTTTCTTGTAAAGCTGTTTCTGCATTCGTTTTTGCATTTTTGATGCTTTCTTCAATTGGTCCTGTTAGTTCAGGATCATTTAAAACTAGAAGATGTGCATCAAAAATTTGAGCCTTATCTTCGCCTAAGTCTTTAGCTGCTTTTTCACGAATCGTTGAAAGTTCTGTTCTAGAAACTTCTAACGCGCTTTCAAAACGTTTTACTTCACTTTCAACATCCGTAACTTCTGTTTTTTCATAGGAAAGATCAGGTTCAACGAGCAGATAAGCTTTCGCAATGGCAATCCCATCAGATGCTGCGATACCTTTCAACTCTTTAGCCATTATTCAGCCAATCCTTCTTTCTTAAGAACTTCAGTTAGTCCTTCAATTGCTTCTTTTTCGTCGCTACCTTCAGTATAGATAGTGATGTCAGCGCCTTTACCAATACCAAGGGACATAACACCCATGATTGATTTAAGGTTTACTTTTTTGCCAGTGTATTCAATTTGAACATCAGAGCTGTATTTACTTGCAGCCTGCACCAATAGAGTTGCTGGGCGTGCGTGAATTCCTGTTTCATCGATTACTACAAAACTTGCTTGTTCCATAATTTACATTCTCCTTTGTAAAGAAATTTGTTGTAACCTTTTAAGCCGAAAAATTTTCAGCAAAAAAGACTATCCCTCAATTAAAAAGAGTACCATGTTTTACCTATTGTTACAACTATTTGATTAAAAAATTTTTAGAATGTTTTTTTGAAGAGCACCTTGTTTCCATCTTTTTATTTATAATAAAGAGAGCGCTTTTCAAAAAATTTGTCACTAATTTGTTTTATTTTTAATTTAAAATACACTTTTGGAAGGCTTATAGTTGATTTTAATAGGTTTTTAGTGCAAAATTTAAGGAAGGTTCAAAAATGCATACATTCTTTTTCATCAAGATAGAGGCAACACCGAAAATCGAAGGAGTGATAACAATGGCAAAGGCACATGTTGGAGACATTATTGAATTTAAGGATGGCTTAACAGGAATTGTTGAAAAACTCAACGAAAATTCTGTTATTGTCGACTTAACTTATATGGAAAATTTTAAAGATTTAGGAATTGAAGAAAAAACAGTGGTAAATCACAAAAATTATCAAATTATCCATTCTGTGGAAGAAGACGACGAAGAAGAAACAGAAGAATAAAAATGTATTTCTATTTGCGCAAAAATAAAGCATTTTCTTTTGGATAATGCTTTATGTTTTTGCGTTTTTTATATGTTTGAAAACGGGAAAAGGAGCGTTTTAATGTGGAAAATAAAAAGAAAATTGCCATTATTGGAGCTGGTCCAGGCGGTTTAGCTGCTGGTATGCTTTTGAGCCAACTTGGTTATCAAGTAAATATTTACGAAAAAAATGACCGTATTGGCGGTAGAACTGCTCTTCATAAAATGGGTAAATATTCATTTGATGTCGGCCCTTCTGCATTAACCATGACGCATGTTTTGACTTCTCTTTTTATGGATTGTAACCGTAATATTTTGGATTATGTTGCCCTTTTACCAATCAACCCAATACACACGCTTTATTTTAAAGATATTACTTTTCCACTTTATAGCGATTACTCTGCGACGAAAACGGTTATTAAAACCTACTTTCCTGGCGAAGAAGATGGTTTTGATCGTTTTATGAAAGAAAATACGAAAAAAATGCTCTATATTTCGCCACTTAATCAATTTAATTACAGTTCATTATTTGATTTCTTCCGTCCAACTACCATACGCGCACTTCCAAGCTTATCTCTCGGACGTTCTTTAATGGATGATTTAGCCAGATATTTTAATAGTAAATATCTTCGTATCGCTTTTTCCTTACAAATGCGTTATTTAGGCATGTCTCCATGGGATATCCCAGCAGCTTATAGCATTATCCCTTTCTCTGAATATTATTTTGGTACTTTTCATCCAATCGGTGGTCAAAATAAAATTGTTGAAGCAATGCAACAAGTGGTTATGGAAAATAAAGGGAAATTCTACTTTAATTCTGAAGTAACTTCCTTTGAAACGAATGGAAATGAAATTACAGGGGCAATGCTCGCTAGTGGCCAATCAATTAAAGCTGATTATTACTTTACTAATTTAGATTTTATGTATTCGTTAACCAATAAAACGACAGTAAAAGAGAAAGAAAAGGAATATTCTGCTTCTGCTTTTATGCTGTATCTTGGACTGAAAACAGTTCTACCTTTTTCACATCAATCCATTATTTTTCCTAATAATTACCGTGAATTTGCTAACAATACCATCCATAAAAAAAACCTTTCTAAAGACTTAGCTATTCATATAACTAACCCTTCAGCAACAGATAACACAATGGCACCCATTAATCATTCAAGTATACGGATTATGGTTTCAGTTCCTAACAATACAAGTAATATTGATTGGAAAGAACAAACCCCTGATTTTCGTCAATTAATTCTAGATACAGTGAAAGAGCGGTTAGAGGTTCCTGATTTAGAGAATTATATTGAAGAAGAATATATTATTACTCCCACTGATTGGGAAGAAAAGTATCATGTAAAATACGGGGCAATATTCGGTTTACAACATTTATGGAATCAACAAGGTTTCTTACACCCGACAAAAAAGGCGCCTAAGTTTAAGAACTTGTTTGTAATCGGAGCCGGAGCTATGGCTAGTAGTTCTCTTCCTTTCATTATTGAAAATGCCCAAATAGCTACCAGAAAGTTTTTACAAAAAGAAAAGAAATCCAAGTAACTAATTAGTTACTTGGATTTCTTTTTAGGTTGCGTTTCTTTTTCCAGGCTAAAGAAATAACAAGCTGTAAAAATGATATTCGAAATAATAATAATAGCAATCGATGTCCATAAATCAAGATAAAACGACAAAAAGACAAAGAAAGCGATAATAATCCAATAAACAATAACAATTTCTGATTTTAAATCTGGATATTTAAGTCGTTCCCAACTATCCGTTAAACTTAAAATAAAATAAATCATTAAATGTAAAATTAAACCTAAAAGCCACCAATTTATAAAATCAGATAGCTGCAATATTGTAAAACCATTTTGAGTAATATACAATTGTTTAGATTGCATCGTGATTGGTTCAATTAAGACTTCAAAAATCATCACCATCGTAGCTGCAATAAAAGAATAAATTCCACCGCGAATCCAATCAATATTGATTTTAAGTGTGATTTCGCGAGCAATAATATGGGTTCCAGCAATCATTCCGACCCAAATAAATCCCATAGTAATGGGAATCCCGTACAAACTCCCGCCGAGCGTAGAGCCAATATATTCATCCGTATAACTTAGTTGCATCCATTCAATACAAGTACTAACAACAAAAATAAGTAATGTAATAGCAGAACCCAGCCATTTGCCATATTGCATAATAAAGAAAACTGCTGCAAAAATACCAGTAAACACTAAAAATAGTGATTGAATGGTTGTTAAACGCGGCGGGATAATGTGTAAAGAAACTAGCAATACACTACCTAAAAACCAGAATATATATACCCAAAGTAAAAATTTGTAGTTTTTTTCTAACATCTATGAACCACTCCTATTTTTTAATTATATAGGATTTATTAAATTGCACAACTTTTATCTTAACTTTTGTTTAATTGTTGCCAAACGATTTCATTTGTTTTAAAGTAGTATGAGAAGTATTTGTTAAGAAGAGGTGTAAAGTATTTGAAGAGCATCAAGATTGATTATAAACTTGTACTGGGACTTATTTTATGTGCCCTACTTGTTATATTAACATATCAGTTCCCTCGTGTTTTTTGGTATTTATATGGGGCTGGGATGTTATTTTTACTTAGTTTTGTGATATTTAATGATGATTTAAAAAAGGAATTTTCGTTTGTTAAAGGCATTTTACCTGGAATTTTTTCTGGGATTGTTCTTTATATTATTTTTTACATAGGCGCCTTTATTATTAAAGTTATGCCAGGCGGTCTAGAACATTCAGTAGAAGCTGCATTTAATAAATATTCCACCCATTCTTTAGTAATATGGTTGCTCTTAATTGTTGCGATTATTCCAGGCGAAGAAATTTTCTGGCGTGGCTTTGTATTAAAACGTTTGAACCACTATTTTAATCATTGGTTCTCTAATATTTTTGCAGCCTTACTTTGTATGGTCATGATGTTACCTAGTGGTAATTTTGCAGCCATAATTGGTATTTTTGTCGCATCTCTTGTATGGAATGTAATGTACTCTTACAGGCCAAGTCTCCTCATGGTTTATCTGTCGCATTTAACTTTTGCTTTTTTACTACTCGCAGCATTACCAATTTATTAAAAACTTAGAAACATTCCTTTTTTTATAGGGATGTTTTTTTATGAAAAATTTAAAGCAAAATACTTGAAAGTCAAAATAGGTCAGTATATAATATATTTGTAAGGTCAAAGATAGTCAAAGTCAAGACCTTTCATTTCTCATTTTTAAAAGGAGGAAATTAACTATGAACTGTGAAAAATGCAATCAAAATCCAGCAACAATCCAATTATATATGAATATTAATGGCAAGCGTGTAGAAATGCCGCTTTGTGCCTCTTGTTATGCAGAAGTTAGAAACCAAGCAAACTTTGGAGCGAATGAGTTCTCCGGAGCAAGTGGTTCCCCGTTCGACGATATTTTCCGTCAACTAAGTGGTGCTGCAAATCAAGCAAACCGCGAACAAAGAAACCAAGCACAAGTGCAGACACAAACTGCTGGCGGCGGTAATGGTTTACTTGATGAATTTGGAACTAACTTAACAGATATGGCAAAAAATGATCAATTAGACCCTGTCATTGGCCGGGATAAAGAAATTAAACGTGTCATTGAAATATTGAACCGACGTAATAAAAACAATCCAGTCTTAATTGGTGAACCAGGTGTTGGTAAAACTGCCGTAGTAGAAGGACTTGCAAATGCGATTGTCGCAGAAGAAGTCCCAAACAAATTAATGAACAAAGAAGTTATCTTACTCGACGTCGCTTCCCTTGTTTCTGGAACAGGTATCCGCGGTCAATTTGAAGAACGCATGAAACAACTAATTAAAGAACTTCAAGAGCGTAAAAACACGATTTTATTTATTGATGAAGTGCATACTATTGTTGGCGCAGGTTCCGCAGAGGGCTCGATGGACGCAGGAAACATATTAAAACCAGCTCTAGCACGAGGCGACTTACAAATGATTGGCGCAACTACACTAAAAGAATATCGCACAATTGAGAAAGATGCTGCTCTTGAACGTCGTTTCCAACCAGTAACAGTAAACGAACCATCCACAAAAGAAACGCTTACTATTTTAAACGGCTTGAAACCCAAATATGAGGATTTTCATGAAGTTGTCTACTCTCCGGAATCTTTAGCAGCGGCAGTTGAATTAAGTTCCCGCTACATTCAAGACCGTCATTTACCAGATAAAGCAATTGATTTAATGGATGAAGTAGGTTCCAAATATAATCTTTCTATTGAAAAACTGGATGAAAATACCGTTAGTGAACGTGTTGCTCGTCTAGAAGAAGAAAAAAATCAAGCTCTTCAAATGGAAAACTACGAAAAAGCAGCCAAAGTTCGTGACGAAATTACTCGTTTAGAAGAGAATAAAACAAGCAATTCTTTCTCAGAACGCCCAGTTATCCAAGCATCAGATATTCAAGCAATTATTGAAGAAAAAACAGGTATTCCAGTGGGACGTTTACAAGAAGATGAACAATCCAAAATGAAAAACTTAGAAAGTAACTTAACTGGAAAAGTCATTGGTCAAGAAGATGCCGTGAAAAAAGTAGCGAAAGCAATCCGTCGTAGCCGTGTTGGGTTAAAAGCTAAAAATCGCCCAATTGGTTCCTTCCTATTTGTTGGACCAACTGGTGTCGGAAAAACAGAACTTGGTCGTACGCTAGCTCGTGAATTGTTTGGTACTACTGAAGCGATGATTCGTTTAGACATGAGTGAATTCATGGAAAAACACAGCGTCTCTAAATTAATCGGTTCTCCTCCAGGATATGTTGGTCACGAAGAAGCTGGTCAATTAACGGAAAAAGTTCGTCGCAATCCTTATAGCATCATCCTTTTAGACGAAATTGAAAAAGCACATCCAGATGTTCAACATATGTTTTTACAAATTTTAGAGGATGGCCGTCTAACTGATTCACAAGGACGTACAGTAAGTTTTAAAGATACAGTGATTATCATGACGAGTAATGCTGGAACGACAGATACAGAAGCTTCTGTTGGCTTTAATACAGCGACTGATAATAAACTTGAAAAAGGCTCAGATATTCTTGCAAAACTAGGTGCATACTTTAAACCAGAATTCTTAAACCGTTTAGATAGCGTTATTGAATTTAAATCTCTCGAAAAAGACGATTTAGTACAAATTATCGACTTAATGCTCGTTGATTTAAATGCAATGCTAGCACAAGAAGGTGTAACTATAGAAGTATCTAAAGAAGTCAAAGAACATTTAATTGAGCTTGGATATGACCCTAAATTTGGTGCTAGACCACTTCGCCGCACAATCCAAGAACATTTAGAAGATGCGATTGCCGATAGTTTAATTGATCAACCAGAAGCGAAGAACTTAAATGCCACACTAAATGAAGATAAAAATATTGTTATAACTGAACAAGTAACAGTTTAATAAAAAAGGCTTGCGTTAACTGAAACGCAAGCCTTTTTCTAATGCAAGTAAATATTGTTTCTTATCGATGTCCGCTCCGTTGTACCCACCGAGCGTCCCATCACTTTTTACACACCTATGACATGGAATAAGTAGAGGAATAGGATTAGCACGATTAGCTTGTCCCACCGCTTGCACTGCTTTTGGACTCCCAGCGGCTATTGCTATATCTTTATAACTAACAACTACCCCATATGGAATTTCACTGAGTGCTTGCCAGACACGTTGTTGGAAAGCAGTCCCTTGTAAGAAAATTGGTAAATCAAATACTTCCCGCTCCCCGACAAAATAACCCGCTAATTGTTCTAGAAGCTGCTGATATATTTCTATCTCGCCCTCCTCTCCTGCTAAAATCTCCCAATTAACCGGCTCATCGTATGAAATCTTTGTAATATGCGCATTCTCTATAATAATAAACAATGTACCCACCGGTGAATAGCTTGTTTGTTTTAACATTTCCATACTTCCTTCCGCATATGATAATGCTATAAAGATAGCACTTCTTTTAATAATGCGCAAACGGATGTCATCACTCATTAATATTTGATACTTTTTGTTATCGAACTGTTGGATATTCGTTACAGATTCTGGGGTAAAATAAAAAAAAAGATACTTCCAACTTAGAATAGAAAGGAATGTTTTTTATGGAACAAACCGGGATTAAACGAGAAAGTTACTTTGACAATGCTAAGTTCATCCTAATTTTCTTAGTGGTATTTGGACATTTTCTTCAAACATTTATTGCAGAATATGCTGGAGTTCGTGTCCTTTACATTTATATTTATACTTTTCATATGCCTGCCTTTATATTAATCTCTGGTTTTTTTGCTAAAAGTTTTGGGAAACCTGGATATTTAAAAAAGACAATGAAAAAATTAATTTTACCATATGTTTTTTTTCAACTTATTTACAGTATCTTTTATTACTTTCTTTTAAATAAGGAGAATCTTTCTATTAAATTTTTAGATCCAGAATGGTCGCTTTGGTTTTTACTTAGCTTATTTTTCTGGAATTTAATGTTGCTCATTTTTTCAAAAATCAAACCTTGGAAGTCTGTGAGTATTGCGCTTTTACTAGGACTGGTTGCTGGATACTTTGATATTATTGGTGGTTATTTAAGTTTATCTAGAACCCTTGTCTTCTTCCCATTCTTCTTAGTAGGCTATTTTTTAAAAAAGGAACATTTTTACTTTCTTAAAACGCATATAGCTTCTATTATTGGGGGGATTTTCGTTGTATTATTACTGATTTTTATTACCATGCATCCGAATCTAAACGATAAATGGTTTTTAGGATCAAAACCATATGCTAACTTTGTCGAAGTGAAGTCGCTTGGCCTTTTCATCCGCGCGCTCGTCTACTTGATTAGTTTTTGCTCTATCGCTGCTTTTTTCAGTTTTATCCCACAAAAAAGGTTATTTTTTACTAAATGGGGTAAAAATACGTTATATGTTTATTTGTTACATGGCTTCTTTATTAAGTTCTTTCGTGAAGGGGGCCAAACTGACTTT
This sequence comes from Listeria farberi, assembly GCF_014229295.1. Lineage (NCBI taxonomy): Bacteria > Bacillati > Bacillota > Bacilli > Caryophanales > Listeriaceae > Listeria > Listeria farberi. The sequence goes on along the minus strand of NZ_JAARZL010000001.1, from coordinate 796,394 downwards.
CAATATAGCCCGTCTACGTTTTTACTATTATTTGGAATTACTTTTGGACTAACGGTGTTATTATCCAGTCGATTGGTAAAAACAGTTGTTCAGCCAGTGATTGAGCTTCGAGCCTCAATGCTGTATAACGTGTTTAGCCGATTAATAAAGCGGGAAAGTTATTAAACATATAGATAGAAAAAGGAGGTTTTATTATGGGCTCAAGAAAGCCAGAAATTATTATCGGATTAATTGGCTCCATCATTGGGATTGTAGTTGGTTTTTGGATTATTAATTATGGAGATTCAGTCACAGATTATATACAGACATTTACTTATTTACCAGGGGAATTAGGGAATGAGTTAGCGAACTTAGGGTGGATTACGTTAATCGCCTCCATCGTTGCATTAATTGCTTCTCTCCTTATCAAATCAGCTCCTCGTGGCTGGGGCGTAATCTTAGTAGTTATCGGTATCATTTTATTCTTTGTTATTGGTACAGCTTGGATTGTTTCAGGTATCTTAATTACATTAACTGGTTTAATGGGAATTTTCAGAAGACCGATTCCAAGATCAAAATATTAATTTATTATCCCCTAATCAAAATAGGTTAGGGGATTTTTAATGCAAAAAAATCCTTTCCGCATCTTGCAGAAAGGATTTCTATTTTAACCAGTAATAATTTTTTCTTTTGGTAGACGAATTGCATTTTTAGGTTGATTTTTATTTCTTAAGCTAAGCATTGAGTACATAATACCAACACGCCCAATAAACATCAAGATGATAATAATTAATTTACCTGGGGTTGATAAATCTTGCGTCAAACCAACGGACAAACCTGATGTTCCGAACGCGGAGAACACTTCAAATATGACTGAAATAAGTGAGGCCGTTTCTGTCTGCATGAGTATAACTATCGCAGAAATACAAAGAAATCCTGCAACGAGTGTGACTGCAAGCGATTTACGTACATCTTCTTGATGCAATTCTCGTCCAAAAATATAAACATGTTTACGACCACGAATAACCGAATAAATAAATAAAATTGTAATCGCAAAGGTTGTCGTTCGTATCCCGCCCCCAACTGAACTTGGTGAAGCTCCTATAAACATTAAGAACGACACAAGTAAAAGGGTAGAAACGGAAAGCGCCCCACTATCCATTGTCTGAAGCCCAGCACTTCTGGACGTTGCCGATAAGAACATTGAGTTAAAAAACCCAAAATCCCAACTTTTACCGCTAAAGAAATGATTGTATTCAAACAACCAAATAAGTAAACCTCCGACAATCAAAAGAACAAAATAGGTAAGTGTAGTTACCTTTACAAATAAGGAAAATCGAAACGGTATAAGTGTATTTTTCTCAAATAAAAATCTTCTTGTTTCCAGTAAAACCGGAAATCCAATTGCACCAGCAATAATTAGTAATATCGAAATAAATTGGACAAAATAATCGTTCGCAAATGGTATTAACGATTTGCCAGTAATATCAACTCCTGCATTGGTAACTAACGAAACTGAGTTGTATAACCCTTGGAACATCGCTTCCCCAATATTAGGATAAAGCGGAATGAAATAAATCCCTAGAATTAAGGCCCCTACTAATTCGATTCCAAAAATCAAGACAAGAATTTCGCGCAACATCCGAACCATTCCACTCATCGTAAATTGATTCGTATCTGTCATAATAAGTTGACGCTGTTTGAGCCCAATCCGTCTTTTCAAAATCAAATAGAAGAACGTGCTGATCATCATAACGCCTAACCCACCAATTTGGAAAATCGCCATTAAAACCCAAATTCCGGCAGTGCTATACGTCTGGCTAACATCTACTGTCGCAAGTCCGGTAACACTAACTGAACTTGCTGCTGTAAATAGCGTGTCAATAAATGACACCTTAACCCCTTTTTGTAAAGTGAACGGTAAGCTCAAGACAATCGTAGAAATCGTAACCGCAATAAAATAATACGCGATAATTACTTGAACTGGTGTCATACGTGCCAATACCAGTTTTAATCTTCTACGTAATTTTACTTCCTGATCATATTCAAACTCTTTTGGTTTTCTTCTCTTTTTTTCTCGCAATGATATAACCACCCAAACCTATTATTATCATAACCGACCAGAATGTCAGCTTCCAAACTGCTGAATCTGGAAAATCTTCTGGAATAATTGCTACAGATGGATGTGCTAGCGTTAAAACCGCCATTTTCACACCAACCCAACCGACAATTAAAAACGCTGCTGTTTCAAGTGTAGGGTAACGCTCTAATAATTTAACAACTTGTGTGGCTGCAAAACGTATAACGACAAGTCCTGCGATGCCACCAAGGAACATTACGATGAATTGCCCACCGTTCATTCCACCAATATCAAAATTCCCTAAATCCGGCAACGTAACAACTAGTGCCGCTGCTGCTAACATGGAATCAAGCGCAAAAGCAATATCTGTCAATTCTACACGAGCTACTACACCCCAGAATGAAGTTGCTTTGGCTTCTGATGTTTCTTTGACTTCTTCTTGCTTACCTTTTTTAAGGCGCCACATGTGCTTAATTGCTAAGTACAATAAATAAACCGCGCCGATTGCCTGTATTTCCCATATTTTTACTAAAAATGAAATTAAAAATAATGCCACAAAGCGGAAAACAAAAGCACCAACTAATCCATAAAATAAGGCCTTTCGTTGTTTATCATGCGGCAAACCTTTTACTATGACTGCCATAACTACAGCATTATCTGCTGAAAGAATTCCTTCAAGTACTACTAATACAAGGAAAACTAATGCGTATTCTCCCCAAATAGAAACATCCATTCCTCATTCACCATCCTTCTACTCTATCATAAAATTGTGTTTTCAGCATCTGGTTGTATGTAAAACCAGAAGTACAAATTCGCACTTCTGGCCAGTTAAAATTATTTACTTGTTTCTGTTTTTTTCTTACTACGATAGGAAACGAACCATCCCCATAAAATAATCAGAATCATGACACCCCAGAAAATTAATTTCCAAAGTGTTGACTCGGGGAAGCTATGTGGAATTACGCCAAGACTAGGATGAGCTAATGTATAAATAACTAGCTTCACTCCTACCCAACCAACAATTAAAAATGCGGCTGTTTCGAGACTTGGATAACTTTTTAGTAATTTAACAAATTGAGTTGCTGCAAAACGGATAATAATTAGGCCGACAAGTCCACCTAAGAACATAATCGCAAATTGCCCTGTATCAATACCACCAATATGTCCCCATCCTGTTTTTGGAAGAGTGATTGCAAGCGCAACTGCAGCAAGCATAGAGTCAATCGCAAACGCAATATCAGCAATCTCTACTTTCAGAACTGTCATCCAAAAACCAGAGCCAGCTTTTTCCTTCTTCACTTTTTCTCCGTCTTTTCCTTTCGCATGTTTCCAAATATGACTAATAGCGATATAAAGTAAATATGCGGCACCAAGCGCTTGAACTTGCCAAACATTTGCCAAAAAGGAAATTAAGAATAATGCGCCAAAACGGAAAACAAAGGCACCCATCAATCCATAAAATAATGCTTTTTTCTGTTGTTTATCTGGGAGATGTTTTACCATAACAGCCATAACTACTGCATTATCCGCTGCTAAAATCCCCTCAAGACCGATTAGGACAAGTAATACCCATCCGTATTCTAAAATCATTGCTGTATCCACTAATTCTTTTCCTCCTTTGTTCTATTAAAATGTCAAAGATCTCCTATTTTGAAGAAACAAAAAAGCGAGACCTGCCCGTAAAGGCAAAGGTCTCGCTAACATTTAAGATTAAATGTGATAAAACCGATGATATCTCTATCATGTAATGACGACTTTATCCTGATTAAAAACTAATCAGCGCTACTCCCCTCTGACATTTGTCAAAGAACGATATATGATTACCTAGAGAATAATACCATAAGATAGAACTTCACGTCAACTAATTTTTCTCACAAACTTTTTAAACAGCTAAGTCTTTCGTTTTTGCGCTACTAGCTATTTTGATATTGTGGATTGTGAATAGTGTCACACCGATGATACATGTCAGAATTTCAGTAGCTGTTAAGGACCAAATCACGCCCATAAGTCCGAAATAATGTTGTCCTAAAATGATGACTGGAATAAAAATAATGCCTTGTGAAACTGACATAATCGTAGCCGGAATAGCTTTGCCAATTGCCTGAAAAGTACTTGTAAACAGTCCTGTAAATCCACTGAAAAGAGAAGAAATCAGCATCGCAACCATAATATGCACACCAAGCGTTATCACACTTTGACTGTCGCTAAATAGATGCATCACTTGGAAACGGAAGAGGAATACAAGGCTCGAAAGCAAGAGCACAATAAGCCCGATACTAATTGCAGTAGCCCGTATTGCTTTTTCAAACCGCACAATATTACCCGAACCGTAATTATAAGCTAACAGCGGAATAATTCCCATGTAAAGTCCCATACAAATAAATTCAGGGAGCTGCACCACGCGAAGTGCTACACCAAAACCTGCAACCACCCCTTCCCCGTAAATCATCGAATAGTGATTTAATACGAGCGTTGTCACAATGAGGAATAACGATAAAAGCAACTCTGAAACACCAATTTTAAACACATTTTGAACGATTTCTTTTGTTGCTTGAAACCATTTAAAACGGATGGATAAATAATCACTTTTCTTCTCTAAATACCACGCATAGTAAATCAGCGAAACTAAGCTTGCTAATCCTACCGAAACTGCGGCCCCCACCACATTAAAATCAAAATACAAAATAAGCAATGGATCAAATACTAAATTAACCACCGTGCCAATCAGCATCCCATTCATAGAAATCCGCGAAGCTCCCTCAGCCCGAACCACTTGTTCTAAAGCAAAATTCGCAATAATAAACGGACTACAAATTAAAAGCGCCAACGTATAATTTTTCGTGTGTAAAAAACTCGTTACATCTGCCCCAAGAAAGTGAGTGACTGGATTAATCAAAAAGCCCAGCAAAATCGCACAGATAATGCCTAACACTAAACTTCCATATAAAACAAAGGCGGATACTTGTTTTGCCTTTATTCCCTCCTCTTTCCCAAGCAAGCGTGAAATATACGTTCCACCACCGACTCCAAACATATTGCCAATCGCCATCAACACAGTGAACATTGGTAATCCAAGTGTCACAGCGGTTAACATCGATGTATCATGCAATAAACCAATAAAGAACGCATTAATAATATTGTAAATGACCCCTACAGACATTCCAAGCATCATCGGAATAGATAAGTGCGCTATCGCTTTAGGAATACTCGCTTTTGTTAAATAATAGTTATCTGAATGTTTCATTTTGTTTCCCCCTCAAAATTAGTTAGAATTCTAACTATATAGTTAAATTTTTTTATTCCGTATTATCGTCAATTTTACTAAGTAGATCAATAAAGATTTTATACTCGTCATCGGAAAGAATTTTTTTTGCTTTATCATCTTCACGCGGGAAGGATTCATTAAATTCGTCCACAATTCGTTTCCCTTCTTCGGTTAAAGTGACGACTTTTTCTCTGCCATCTCGAATGCTAGGTTTACGAGAAATTAATTGCTTTTTCTCGAGACCTTGAATGAGGCTAGTAATACTTGCACCTCGTGTTTGAAAGATTCGCTGAAGATCCTTTTGGATAATTTCATTTGCCGCATTATCATTTAAAAATCCTAGAACTCTAGCTTGTTGTGTGGTCAGCCCGAATTGAGCTACTTTTGCGTCCATTTTTCGTTTGGATTTAATCATAATCGAACGAATTAACGTATCCATCGTCTTCTCTCTTCTCACGAGTATTCCTCCTTATTAATTAGAATTCTAACTAATTATAGCGCGTTTCAAAAAATTGTCAAGAAAAAACAACCTATTTGCGAAAATACAAATAGGTTGCAACTTTTATAATAATGAAGTTAATTCGATATCTGGATTTTTATCATTAAACCAATTGATTGCAAATTCATTTTCGAATAAGAATAGCGGTTGATCAAAACGGTCTTTCACGAGCATGCTTCTCGCTGTGGAAAGTTTTTCGTCTGCGTCTTCTTCTTTCACCCAACGAGCGATTTTTTTACCGATTGGTTCCATACGGATTTCTGAATTATATTCTCCGCGCATTCTATGTTCGAATACTTCAAATTGCAACTGACCCACTGCTCCAATGATATATTCTTCCGTACGCCACGTTTTAAATAATTGAATCGCACCTTCTTGAACAAGTTGCTCGACGCCTTTATGAAAATGCTTTTGTTTCATAACATTTTTCGCATAAACACGCATAAATAATTCTGGTGTAAACTGCGGAAGTTTTTCAAATTCAAGCTTTTTACTGCCATTAGTAATCGTATCACCAATTTGGTAGTTACCCGTGTCGTACAAACCGATAATATCACCAGCAACAGCACGATTTACGGTTTCCCGGTCATCCGCCATAAACTGCGTTGAGTTCGCAAGCTTCATACTTTTTCCAGTTCGCGTTAACGTAACGTTCATGCCGCGTTCAAATTCGCCTGAACAGATTCGAATAAAAGCAATCCGGTCCCGGTGAGCAGGGTTCATGTTCGCTTGGATTTTGAAAATAAAACCAGAAAACTTTGGATTATCCGCTTCGATAACACCTTCATTTGATTCATGGCTTGAAGGTGATGGCGCAAAATCAACAAAAGTACGTAAGAAAGTTTCTACACCAAAGTTAGTTAAAGCACTTCCGAAGAATACTGGTGTTTGCTCCCCCGCAATAATACGTTCACGGCTAAAGTCATTACCAGCTTCATCAAGTAGCATAATTTCTTCCAAAGCTTGATCGTAATAAAGTGATTTTTGAATAGCGTGCGCTTCCTTCAAATCCCCATCCTCACCAAGGGGTAAGAAACGCTCATCTTCTTCTGAACGATACTGCTCAATCACACGGTGGTAACGGTCATAAAGTCCAGCAAGCTCTTTTCCCATCCCAATCGGCCAGTTCATTGGGTATGATTCAATACCAAGAACTTCTTCTAATTCAGCAAGTAGTTCCAGTGGCATTTTCCCTTGACGGTCCATTTTATTGATAAAGGTAAAAATCGGAATTCCGCGCATTCGACAAACTTTGAATAGTTTAAGTGTTTGAGCTTCGATACCTTTCGCAGCATCAATAACCATGACAGCACTATCAACCGCCATTAACGTCCGGTACGTGTCTTCACTAAAATCCGAGTGACCTGGTGTATCCAAAATATTAATTCTTGAACCATTATAATCAAATTGCATCACAGAACTCGTTACCGAGATCCCACGTTGTTTTTCAATTTCCATCCAGTCACTTGTCGCAAACTTGCCAGATTTCTTTCCCTTTACAGTCCCAGCTGAACGAATAACGCCACCGAATAATAGTAATTGTTCCGTAATCGTCGTTTTCCCAGCATCTGGGTGAGAAATAATCGCAAACGTCTTGCGTGAAGCAACTTCTTTTTGCAAATCTTGACTCATTGTTATTTTCCTCCTAGATTCATTCACATTCCATTAGTATAGCATAACTAGGAGAATATCGGCTGATTTTTTATTCAAAAATTATTTTGTTTGTCGTTTCATTAGAAGAACTGCTAACACTCCAAACACGACTGCACAGGCAATTAAAATAAGTAAACTAATTCCTGTTGTAACTGTTTTGTCTCCCCAATAAATGGTAATACCAATCATTTCTTTTGTTGCATCCATTGCTTTTGTATTACCTGAGAAAACTTGTTGTAATGGTTCTTTTGTCATTATTTCTCGAATAGTAGATGCTCCGTAGGTAAAAGGAAAACATTTCATTGCAGTCTGAACCGCTGCCGGTAGAGAACCAATTGGTAAATAAATCCCAGCAATAAAACCGATAACAGTTCCCACAATTGTTGAAACAGAACTAAATGCACTCGCTTTTTTCACTAAACTTGCAATAAAAAACATAATGCTACTACAACATAGAACATTAATTAAAATAATGCCGATTAAACTAATCCAACTTTCAAATGGTAAAAGCCCCCCGCCCATCAACCAAATGTACATTTCACCAACAAAAAGTGTAATAAGTGAAAGAATAAAAGAAGCAACTAAACCACTAACAATATAACTTGCGACAATACGCCATCTGGAAGCAGGAGTTATTGCAAAACTTCTGGCAATGCTCCGTTCCTCATCGTATACTTTTAATGAAAAAACTGCTAGAGAAACCGTAACCGGCGTAATAGATAAAATTCCAGCAATCACCCAAGTATTTACTAATTCTTGTATACCTATAGTTTTTCCAGAAGCTTGTTTAAACATTTCTTCCATATTATTTCCTAGAAAAATAGCGTATAATCCAACGATAATTAAAACAGTAAGCAATGACATAAACACAGCTGTTCTATCACGGAAATAGATTTTTAAATTACGACTAATCATTTGAATCCTCCTTAATCATTGAAATAAACGCATCATCAAGATTTCCTTTAATTACTTCAAAAGAACCGTAAAGCCCTGTTGCTTGATTCAAAATAGCCAAAATTTCGATATTTTCATCTATTACGTCAACACGCATCGTTTCTTTTGAGATTTTATAAGGTAGATTCGCTTTTTCAATAATTGCTTGAAGTTCTTTAACATTTGCATCATAAAAGAATATTTTATCTACCGAAAAGCGGCTTCTAATATTAGCGGGGGTCCCTTGAGCAATAATGTTCCCCTTGTGGATAACTGCCAGCTGATCCGCATCTTTCGCTTCTTCTAAATAATGCGTTGTTAAAAACACAGTCATTCCAAGCTCTTCTCGCAAATAATCAATAATTTTCCACACACTCACCCGAGTTTTAGGATCTAGTCCAGTAGTTGGTTCATCTAGTAGTAAGATTTCCGGATTATGCATAAGGGCTCTCGCAATTTCAGCTCGGCGTTTTTGTCCTCCAGAAAGTTTTTCAAAGCGGCGATTTAATATGTCTTCAATTCCCATAATAGAAGAAACAAGTTCTAAACGCTCAGCAATTTCAGCTTTTGTTTTTCCATATAAGCTTGCACGATTATATAAGTTCTCACGCACAGTCAGTAAATCATCCAAAACATTTTCTTGAAAAACAACGCCTAACTTTTGTCTAAAGATTTTTCTGTTTTTAAAGGTCAATTTTTCATCATCAATAAAAATTTCTCCAGATGTTGGCTCGCTTTCTGTGCAAATCATGCTAAGCGTAGTTGATTTCCCTGCCCCGTTCTCTCCTAAGAAAGCAAACAATGAGCCTTTTTCAACTTCTAAATTAATTCCTTTAACTGCTTCTACTTTTCCAAACGTTTTAACTACATTTGTTAATTTTATCATTTTGTCTCCCTTTCTCGCATTTCTGCTAGTTTTTGATTAATTTCATTACTAAATTTCGCATCTCTGAAGCTGAAGAAAATGTGCATTACAAGAAAAGTCACACAAATAAAGCCAAAAATAATCATAAATCCAGCTAATGTATGATACCAATTAAGCAACCAACCAAGACCTAAAATTGCTACACCTATAAACAAGAAAAAAACAATTAAACGGCTATAAAAAGCGAATTTTGTTTTTATCGAATGGGTAAAAAGTAATTGTTGAACTAAAGTAGTAATAATACTAAAACCTAACATAATAAAAATGTCGCGAATTGCTACTATTTCAGATTCTCCGGTTGCAATATATGAACAAATCATTGTGACAATGGAAGCTGTGAAAATAATACACGCTGATTGAATAAATTGAATTAATTTTGTACTCATTTACGCTTCCCTCCCAAGTTTAATTTTTGTTTTAAGACTTTGGCATATTGTCTAGAAATTATTACTTTTTCTCTATTAAAAAGTTTTGCTTCGAATTTCCCGTGGAAGCCAGGCGCAATTCTTTCAATCCATTCGATATTTAAAATCATAGATTTCGAACATCTGAAAAAGGAGCTATCTTTGAACTTTTCTTCTAACTCATATAATTTCCAAGTCGTTTCATATACGTCTTTTTCTGTATATACAAAAATCTTACTTTCTACAGCTTCAAAATATAAAATCTTTTTTTGAGCGAGCAAATAGGTGGCCCCGTCTTTTTTGACAGAGATTTTTTCCGTTTGCTCTTCCAGCCCCATCACTATATTATTTACTTCTTCTAGATTATTTGGGTGGCAATATATGTCTACTTCATCAATCGCTAAATTATTATTTTGCTTTACATGGAATTTCATCTAGTTGCCTCCCTTTTTTCTTCTTATTATAAACACTATACCAAAAACTACAAGCTGATTTATGTAACTTGCAATTTAACCTGCCTAAGATGCAAAAAAACTCGGTAGTTGATTATTTCCTACCGAGTTTTATTCTTTATTTTACTTTTGTAACGAGCGCTTCCACTTTATCCTCAAAATCTTCTGGTTTCATTTTTGATGGGAAGCGTTCAACAATGTCTCCATTTTCATCAATGAGAAATTTTGCAAAGTTCCATTCTACTTTTTTGCCTCCCGTTTGTTCGGTTAAATATTTATAAAGCGGGTTAGCATCTTTACCTTTGACTTTAATTTTAGAGAACATTTGAAAGGTCACGCCGTAATTCATTTGACAAAATTCTAAAATCTCTTCATCACTACCAGGATCTTGACGTAAAAACTGATTGCACGGGAAACCGAGAATTTCAAAATTATCGCTTCCAAGTTTCTTATACATTTTCTCAAGACCTTCAAGTTGGGGCGTTAAACCACATTTGCTTGCAGTGTTTACAATGAGTAAAACTTTGCCTTTATAATCACTTAATGCTATTTCTTTACCATTCATTGCTTTTTCAGAAAAATCATGGACATTCATATAGAATTCCTCCTATTTCAATATATTCGAAAATAAATAAGCATAAACTAATTTTTCTGTATGATAAAGGGAGTCGCGGTGTGTTCGTTCGTATGCATGGCTAGCATCAATTCCTGGTCCAATCAAACCGTGAATAATATCGTTCCCAGCATTAATCGCCGCACTCGCATCAGATGCATAAAACGGATAAATATCCACTTTATAATCAATATTGTTCTTTTTGGCAAGCTCCACTAAATGTTTGCGTAAGCCAAGGTGATATGGGCCACTTCCGTCTTTTGCGCAAATAGAAACAGTATATTCATCTGACGTTTGACCATCACCAAGCGCTCCCATGTCGACAGCTAAATATTCCACTGTTTCGGTCGGAATGTTAGAATTACCACCATAGCCAATTTCTTCATTATTAGAGATAAGAAAATGGGTTGTGTGTGGTAACTCTAATTTATTTTCATGAACATGGTTAATAAGTTGTAATAAAATCGCTACACTTGCTTTATCATCCAAATGGCGAGATTTAATATATTCATCATTAATAATTTGAACGCGTGGATCAAAAGAAACAAAATCACCAACTTCTATTCCAAGAGCACGAACTTTCTCAGCATCTAACGCTTTTTCGTCCAAGCGAACTTCCATATTTTTATCATTACGTTCAGCCGTACCAGCGTCTTTATATACGTGAACGGAGGTTTGATGCATGAGAATTGTTCCGCTATATAAATCGCCTTCACTTGTTTCAATCGTACAATATTCCCCTTCAATTGCATTAAAACGATAGCCACCAATTAAAGTTAAGAGTAATCTTCCATCAGCTTTAATTTCTTTTACCATCGCGCCTAACGTATCAACATGCGCCGTCAGCATACGATGTTTAGAGTCATCTTTTCCTTTGAGAGTTACAATTAATCCGCCTTTATTGTTTAATTTATACGGGATGTTAGAAGCTTCTAAATCTCTCACTAATTTTTCGATGATTTTCCCAGTATTCCCTGTTGGACTTGGGATAGAAGTTAACTCTTTAATTTTTTTCATTGTTTGCGTTGTATTTGGTTCGTAACTCAAAAAAATTCCTCCTTTAGTTCGCTTTATTCTATTATATTATAGCGCTTATCTTCACCTAACGCATTTCTTAAGATTAATTTTCCCCAAATCCGTTCTTTTTTATGCTATAATTCGGTAGATGAAAAGGGAGGGAATTTTTTGGAACAAACAAAAGTAAAAGCCGTTACCATCGCCGTATTTGTCGCAACATTTATGGCAGCTATTGAGGGTACCATCGTGAGTACTGCGATGCCAACGATTGTAAGTCAGTTGGACGGCATAGAGTTAATGAACTGGATTTTTTCTGTTTATTTACTAACATCAGCAGTGACCGTTCCTATTTATGGAAAACTGTCTGATTTGTATGGACGAAAAAATATCTTTGTAATTGCGACAATTATTTTTATCATTGGTTCATCACTTTGTGGATTTGCACAAAATATGGAGCAATTAATTATTTTTCGCGCGATTCAAGGTATTGGAGCAGGCGGGATTTTACCATCTACAATGACAATTATTGCAGACGTCTACCCATTTGAAAAACGAGCAAAAGTACTTGGTTTCATGGGTTCAGCCTGGGGTATTGCAGGTGTTTTCGGGCCGCTCGTGGGTGGTTTTTTAGTAGACCAACTTTCATGGCATTGGATTTTCTTTATTAATGTGCCAATCGGACTTCTAACTATCTTACTTATTCTGCTTTATTTACGTGAAGAAGTCGAACGCGTCAAATTACCAATTGATTATCTTGGTGCCTCTTTATTTACAGTAGCACTTTTAGGATTATTATTTGCATTACAGCGAGCTGGAGAATCACTCAACTGGACAGAACCGCTCGTAGTCATTCTTTTTGCCGTTTCGATACTATTATTTGTTGCTTTTTATTTTGTCGAAAAACGTGCCAAAGATCCGATTATGCCATTTGTTTTATTTAAAAATCCTGTTGTTTTAATTGGAAACTTAATTGGTTTTCTAATTAGTGCCTTTTTAATTGGTATTAATGTTTATATTCCAATGTGGGCGCAAGGAATGCTTGGTCACGGGGCCACTATTGCTGGATTTATGCTTGCACCACTTTCCGTCACGTGGATTATCGGTTCATTTATTGGCGGAAAGCTTTTAATGACGCTTGGAAATCGCCATACAGTCGGAATCGGTGTATTAATAACAGCTGCAAGTGGACTTATTTTAGCTTTATTCCCAGCTTCCACAAATGACATCTTCTTCTATTTAAATAGTGCCTTTATGGGATTTGGTTTTGGAATTATTTTTACTACTACAACCGTAACCGTTCAAGATGCAGTACCAAGGTTCCAAACTGGTATTGCTACTGCTTCTAATACACTTTTTAGAACGGTTGGCCAAACAATTGGTGTCGCTGTTTTTGGAACTATTTTCAACTCTGTATTAACAACGCAGTTCCGTGCAGCAGCTGGAACCGAAGTAAATCGTAGTAATTTAAATCAGCTAATTAGCCCGCAAACTTCAGGAAATGTTAATCCCGACCTAATCGAACCACTCAGAGATATTTTATATAGTGGCCTTCATATGGTTTTCTGGGTAATGTTTGCTTGTTGTATTGTTAGTTATTTTATCCATTTCATTTTACCAAAAAAACATATTTCTGGTGAAAATTAAAAAACAGGATTGACTCTTTTGAGCCAATCCTGTTTTTTTAAATTGTTTTCTTATATTTTAATACAGCAAATATATAAGCTACAACTGTAATTCCAACACACCAAGCAAGTGCAATCCAGATTTCATTACCAACTGACCCTGAATATAGCAATGCTCGAATTGTATCTACAATAGAAGTAACTGGTTGATTTTCTGCAAATACGCGAACCGCAGTTGGCATTGTATCAGTAGGAACAAAAGCAGAACTTATAAAAGGTAAGAAAATCAGTGGATACGAGAACGCGCTTGCTCCGTCAACCGATTTTGCAGTTAATCCCGGAATAACTGCAACCCAAGTCAATGCCAGCGTAAAAAGTAGTAGTATTCCTGCTACTGCAAGCCATTCTAAAATCCCCGCAGAAGATCTAAATCCAATTAATAAAGCAACAAGAATAATTAGAATAACTGAAATTGCATTAGAAACTAATGAAGTTAAAACATGTCCCCATAATACCGAAGAACGACTAATCGGCATAGAATGAAATCGCTGGAATAAACCTTTTTGCACATCTGTAAATAATCTTACTGCCGTATAAGCTATCCCACTTGCAATTGCCATTAAAATAATCCCTGGTAACAAGTAATCAACATAGTTATCTGTTCCGGTTTGAATCGCTCCACCTAATACATAGACGAACATCAACATAATCATAATTGGTATAATTGCGACAGTAATAATTGTATCTGGACTACGCAAAATGTGACGCATCGAGCGACCAAATAAGATGCTTGTATCTCGAATTGCTTTCATTTTACTCCCTCCTTACCATTAATAATTGCTAAGAAAATTTCTTCTAGCGATGGTTGTTTCTCAACATATTCAACTTCAGCTGGTGGAAACAATTTTTTTAGCTCCTCTAAAGTACCATTTGCAATAATTGTTCCGCCGTGAAGGATTGCAATTCTATTAGCAAGTTGTTCTGCTTCATCTAAATACTGTGTCGTCAGTAAAATAGTAGTTCCTCCATCAGAAAGTGCTTTAATTGTTTTCCATACTTCAATGCGTCCCTCAGGATCAAGACCAGTCGTTGGCTCATCAAGAAAAATCACATCTGGAGAACCCACTAAGCTCATAGCAATATCAAGACGTCTCATCATCCCTCCTGAATATGTGTCTGCTCTCCGGTCTGAAGCTTTTTCTAAGCCAAAACGAGCCAGTAAATCTTTAGCAGTTTGATTAGGATTTTCTACTCCTCGTAATTTTGCAATGAGTAAAATATTCTCACGACCAGTTAGTAAACCATCTACTGCGGCAAATTGTCCTGTAAGACTAATATGCTCCCTAACTTTCTCTGGTTCCTTTGTAACATCTAATCCAGCAACACTCGCTTTTCCATTATCTGCTTTCAAAAGTGTAGTTAAAATTTGAATAGTCGTTGTTTTTCCAGCGCCGTTAGAGCCGAGTAAAGCAAAAATCTCACCGCGCCTTACTCCAAAATCAACGCCCTTTAAGACTTCAGTTTTTTTGAAAGACTTTCTTAACCCTCTAGCTTCAATCATCCATTCGTTCATTCGAACTCACCCTTCCTTCTAATTTCCTATTTTATTTCACTACTTAGTATTGCAGGTATTCTGTATCACTTATTACCACTATATAGTAACACTTAGTTGATGTGCTGTCAACAAAAAACTTATATTCTTTTTTAAATAATAAATTAGCTAAATTTAAGCATAAAAAAACCGCCCGATAAACGGACGGTTTGTCATTATTTCACTTTATAAATCCAACCTTCTGGAGCTTCTACATCTCCAAATTGAATGCCACATAATTCATCAAATAGACGTTTCGTTACTGGTCCTACTTCCGTTTCACTGTAAAACACATGGAAGTCATCTTTTGTTTGAATACCACCAATTGGTGTGATAACTGCGGCGGTTCCACATGCACCTGCTTCCTTAAAGTCATCTAACTTATCAATAAATACATCGCCTTCTTCTGCTTTTAAACCTAAACGGTGCTCTGCCAAATAAAGTAATGAATATTTCGTGATACTTGGCAAAATAGAAGGAGAATACGGTGTAATAAATTTATCGTCTTTTGTAATACCAAAGAAATTAGCAGACCCAACTTCTTCAATTTTTGTATGTGTAGCTGGATCCAAGTATATACAATCCCCAAAATTACGATTTTTCGCATCTTGGCCTGGTAGTAAACTTGCTGCATAGTTACCGCCTACTTTTGCTGCACCTGTTCCATTTGGAGCGGCACGGTCAAAGTCAGAAACGATAAAGTTAGTTGGTGCCATTCCGCCTTTGAAATAAGGTCCAACTGGGGAACAGAAAACAGAGAATATATACTCTGGAGCGGCATGAACACCAATATTATCGCCTACTCCAATTACAAACGGTCGTAAATAAAGAGTTGCCCCAGTACCATAAGGTGGAACAAATTCTTCATTTGCACGAACAACTTGCATACAAGCATCAATAAATTTTTCTGTTGGAATATGAGGCATTAATAAACGTTCACAACTTTTTTGAATACGGGCAGCGTTACGATCTGGACGAAAAAGGTTAATGGAACCATCCTTACAACGATATGCTTTCAAACCTTCAAAACATTGTTGTCCATAATGAAGTGCCGTAGAGCCTTCACTAATATGAAGCGTATTATCCGCTGTTAAAGTACCCTCATCCCATGCTCCGTCTTTCCAATGTGAAATATAACGTTTATCCGTTTTAATATAACTAAACCCTAGATTACTCCAGTCAATATCTTTACTCATTCAAAATCCCCACTTTCTATCGATAAATCAGAATTATTGTATGTTTCAGTATAGCACAATAAACGGTAATATTGCAGTGAAGTCCTATGAAAAAGAAAATTTTTTCTAATAAATAGGCAAAATGTTCTTTCTTTTAGCGTCATTCATGCTAAAATAGAGTAACTTTTCAAAAAACAATCATCTTAGAAGGAAGGATTTCAAGAAAGGAGAGAATGAAAATGACAGCTCATAAAATGTTAGATGAGAAATTTTACAGTAAATTGTTAGGAGAGGAACTCGATTTAATTATTTGCTTACCTCCTGATTTTTCACCACTTTATAAATATCCTTTATTTATTGTACAAGATGGCAAAGATTATTTTCAGTTTGGTAAACTAGCGCGTCACTCTGAAGAATTAGCGGTAAACGAGCAGATTCAAAAAGCCATTTTCATTGGCATTCCTTACAAAACTGTTATGGATCGCCGAGAAAAGTATCATCCAGATGGTGAACAAAATGAAGTATACATCCGGTTCCTAGCATTCGAACTTGTTCCTTACCTTGAAGAACGCTTTCCTTCTTTCCAAATGCCAACGAGTAGATTTCTTATGGGTGACTCCCTTGGTGCATCTGTCTCATTAAAAGCCGCACTACTATTTCCGTTTACATTCGGTAATGTTATTTTACATTCTCCTTATGTTGACGATGCAATCCTTACATTAGCAGAAAAAGCGGATCCTGCCAAAATAAAAATCTACCATATTATTGGTGACCAAGAAACTTCGGTTGAAACTACTGGAGATGAAATACTCGATTTTCTATCACCAAATAAATCTTTAGAACAAATTTTAACCTCTCGGGGGTTTGATTATTATTTCCGCGTATTCAGTGGCGATCATCGTTGGAAGTACTGGCAGCCTTTTATTAAAGAATCCTTACAATTTATGCTTCCAGTAAATACATTTGATTTAGAAAGTATGCGCGCATAAGAAGGGACGGTAACAACTTGACAGTAAAAAAGGTAACAGATGAACTAGGTAAACAAGCAGCATTAAAAATTCGAAATGACGTTTTCGTTGTCGAACAAAATGTAGATCCTGCATTGGAATGGGATGAATTTGATGAAATGGCTTCCGTTGATATGTTTGTAGATTATGCTGAAGATGGCACAGCACTTGCGACAGGCAGATTTCGCGTAAAGGATGGTTACGGTAAAGTTGAACGCATTTGCACTCAAAAAATAGCTCGTGGCTCCGGCAGCGGCCGAAGAATCATGGAAGCTATTGAACTGGAAGCAAAAACGCGCGGTTTAACAACACTAAAATTAGGTGCCCAGTTAACAGCTATTCCATTTTATGAAAAATTAGGCTATAAAACTTGTTCTGACATATTCTTAGATGCAGGAATTAAACATAAAGAAATGCAAAAAACCTTAATTTATGAAGCTTAATAAAAGTAGTTATTTCTTTGTAATAGAAGAAATAACTATTTTTTTATTACTTCTATCTCTCCGGATGCTTTGCCACAAATAATTATATCTACATAATGAAGAAATAATCCATGCTCAATTATCCCAGGAATTTCAATTAATTTTTCGTGCCAAGCTTTTGGATCAGTAAAGGTCTGATTTACAATATCTAAAATATAATTTCCATTATTTGTTTCATATATTTCTCCTGATGACTGTTTACGCAAAATGGTTTCAATTCCATCATTTTCCAACTCCCTTTTAATTTGCTTCCATCCAAAAGGAATCACTTCAAGTGGCAAAGGAAATTTCCCTAATGTTCTCACAAGCTTCTCTTCCCCAACAACCCAAATATTCCTCCCACTTGCTTGAGCAACCATCTTTTCTCGTAAAAGTGCCCCGCCACCTCCTTTTATTCCTTGAAAATCTTGATTAATCTCATCTGCGCCATCAATGGTCACATCAATTTTTACAATCTCATTTAAAGGTTTTAACGGAATTCCTAACGTTTTAGCTTGTCGTTCCGTTTCCAAAGAAGTAGCAACTCCAGTTATATTTAAGCCTTTTTGCACCATTTCTCCTAATTTTTCAATCGTGTAGTAAACAGTACTCCCTGTTCCAAGCCCGACAATCATTCCATCTTCCACCCATTCACATGCTTTTTCTCCAGCAATTTTCTTTTGGTTAACCATTTTTTTCCTCCCAACTTAAGCAATAAAGCAACACTATATTAATATTTTCATTATACGCTACCTATTTTTAAGTTGAAAGTAAGTTTATTTTTCTAACCTTACAAAAATGTAATTAGACATTTAAAGACAAATGTATTACAGTAAGTAAGTATTGAGAGTTTAATTTTAATATTTGTAACACAATTGAAATAATAAAGAGGTGGATTTATGAATAAAGTAAAACTATTTTTGCACCATCCAGCAACTATTTTTACTATGAAAACTATTTTTTACTTAACTGTTTTGCTTGGGTTGCTATGGTTTTATGGTTTCAAAAACCCTGAAGGCGCGAAATTTATTTACAATGAATTCTAAAAAAAGAAAGGACTGTTAAAAAATGGGAATATCAATTATGACAACGAGTATCATAGAAAGAATTGATGCATGGGCAGAAAAAACACCGGATTTCCCTTGCTATGAATATGCTGGGACACGTCTTTCCTATAAAGAACTAAAACGGCAATCTGATGCATTCGGCTCTTTTCTACTAAACACTTTAAACTCTGACAAAGAAAAACCTGTTATTGTATTTGGACACATGTCTCCACTAATGATTATTACTTTTTTAGGCATTATTAAATCTGGACGTGCCTATGTTCCAGTAGATGTTTCTATGCCAGTTGAACGAATAGAACAAATCAAGAAAGCAGCTAATCCTGCACTCTTCATTTGTACAGAAGAACTTCCAAATAATCTTACAATTACAGATTGCCCTATACTAGGGCAAGAACAATTGATTGATGCTTTGGAAAATCATTTTGGGGAAGTACCGGATCCAGATGAATGTGTTAAAAATGATGATAATTACTACATTATATATACATCAGGAAGCACAGGAAATCCTAAAGGCGTTCAAATTAGCCAAAATAATTTAGTTAGTTTTAGCAATTGGATTTTACAAGATTTCTCGTTAAGACAAGGATTACGCTTCTTAAACCAAGCGCCGTTTTCCTTTGACTTGTCCGTTATGGACTTATACCCAAGCTTACTTTCAGGCGGAACTCTTGTACCACTAGATAAAACAATCACTGCTAATATGAAAGATTTATATCGCGAAATACCTGCTCAAAATTTTGATGTATGGGTTTCTACACCGTCATTTGCAGACTTATGTTTACTTGATGATAATTTCAACCAAGAAAATAACCCTAATTTAACACGTTTCCTATTCTGTGGTGAAGTTCTTGCTAAGAAAACAGCAAGCGAACTACTTGATCGTTTCCCAGATGCAGTCATTTACAACACATATGGACCGACGGAGGCTACAGTTGCTGTCACACAAGTAAAAGTAACACGTGAGTTGGTTGATGCTTATCCAAGCCTACCACTTGGAGTTATTAAGCCAGATATGCGACTTCATATTGTTAATCAAGAAACTGGCGAATTACTTCCTGAAGGTGAAAAAGGTGAAATCATCCTAATCGGTGCTAGTGTCTCAAAAGGCTATTTAAATGAACCAGAAAAAACAGACCAAGTATTCTTTGATTACAAAGGTTACCAAGCCTATCATACTGGCGACTCTGGTGTTATAAAAGATGGTTATCTCTTCTTCCAAGGTCGGCTTGACTTCCAAATTAAGCTTCATGGTTACAGAATTGAGCTTGAAGATATTGAAAACAATCTAAAAAAAGTAAGTTACATCCAAAACTGCGCTATTATTCCTAAAATGAAAGATGAAAAGGTTGATATGTTGGTCGCTCAGGTCATCCCGTCTTCCCACGATTTTGAAAAGGAATACCAGCTAAGTGCAGCAATCAAAAACGAATTGAAAGACTTTATGCCAGCATACATGATTCCAAGAAAATGGATTTATAAAACGGAATTCCCGTTAACAATGAATGGCAAAATTGATCGTAAAGCACTTAACAATGAGGTCAACAAGTGAGTACACCATACGGTACAATTCTTTATTTTGGAGTACTTCTTCTATTTTTCATTCCTATCATAGTAGCTGGTTTGTTAGGAAAAAGATTACCGATATATAATGCTTTTGTCACATTAGTGTTTTTATACTTTTTATTTTCTGCAAACCCAGTCCAAGGAGTTACTTTTATCTTCTTTGTTTTCTGGCAACTTGCACTTGTACGACTTTATTTTCATTATCGGCAGGAGAAGAAACAGAATCATGGCGGCGTTTTTGTCATAGCAGTGCTTCTTTCCATTCTCCCGCTTGTAATTTCTAAAGTAGTTCCAATTTTAGGCGACCAAGTAACAATGGTTGGTTTCCTGGGGATTTCGTACTTAACTTTCAAAGCGACACAAATGATTATTGAAATACGAGACAACTTAATAAAACAATACAATGCATGGGATTTTGTCAATTTCTTACTATTCTTCCCAACTATTTCATCTGGACCGATTGACCGATTCCGTCGCTTTAAAAAAGACGTAGATAATCCACCTAGTAAAGAAGCTTATGTTGCTTTACTAAATCGAGGAATTTTCCTTATCTTTCTTGGTTTTCTCTATAAATTTATTATTGCATACTTAGTAAATAAACATTTTGTTGTCCCACTAGACATCGCGATTACCCATAATGTTGACACAACAACAAGCTTGATTGGCTATATGTATGCATACAGTATGTACTTATTCTTTGACTTTGCGGGATATAGTGCATTTGCTGTCGGAGTGAGTTATCTGTTTGGCGTTCAAACACCGATGAACTTTAATAAGCCATTTGCAGCACGAAACATTAAAGAATTCTGGAATCGTTGGCATATGACGCTTTCCTTCTGGTTCCGTGATTATGTATTTATGCGTTTTGTCTTCTGGCTTACAAAAAAGAAATGGTTTAAAAGTAAGTTCACTATCGCTTATATTGCTTATTTTGTTAACTTCTTCATCATGGGGGTATGGCACGGACTTCACTGGTATTACATCGTTTACGGGCTTTACCAAGCTACTTTAATTGTTGGTTTTGACCTAATCGAACGCTTTAACAAAAAGTATAAGTTCTATCCGAAAAACAAAATAACTTATGTTATCGGTGTTATTATTACATTCCAATTTGTTTGTTTCGGCTTCCTGATTTTCTCAGGTATTCTAGATAAAATTAATTTTTAAAACTAACTAAAGGTGGTAATTTAAATGGCTTTTCGTGAAAATGTATTAGAAATCTTAGAAGAAATTACAGAAACGGATGAAGTTGTCCAAAATACAAATATCAAATTATTTGATGAAGGTTTACTAGATTCAATGGCAACTGTTCAACTATTAATTGAAATTGAATCAAGACTAGATATTACTGTACCCGTTTCAGAATTTGACCGCGACGAATGGGCTACTCCGGAAATGATTATTACACAACTTGAGGCGCTAAAATAATGAAAAAAAAGCTGTGGATGACATTTGGGCCTTTACTGGTCGCATTCGCGGTTTTCCTTTTCGTTCTATTTGGACCTAGCAGCTTATTCTCTCATGTTTCTTCGGAGACTGTAAAAAAAAGCGCTACGTCTATGAACGAATACGTCATCCAAGGCTTAGACATTCAAAAAGAAGCTTTAAAAGAAGGTAATTATTTACCAATTTATGGTTCTTCGGAGCTTTCTCGTGTCGACCCATTTCATCCTAGTGTAGTCTCAAAAAAGTATGATCAAGGTTATACCCCATTCCTATTAGGGCGGCCGGGTACTCAATCATTAAGTCATTTTCTGGATGTAAACGCGCTGGGTGATGACTTAAGAGGCAAAAAAGTAGCAGTAGTTTTGTCTCCCCAATGGTTCCAACCTAAAGGAGTTTCTGATCCATCGTTTGGTGCTAACTTCTCTCCTCTTCATGCATATAAATTCGCATTAGAAGAAACGAAAAATACACCTGAACGCAGATATGCAGCTAAAAGATTATTATCGTTTCAAGTAGTTCAAAGCGACTCTACTTTGAAGAATTTACTTGAAAACATCGTCGCAAAAGGACCTAAAAAGCCTCATGATCAAAAAATTGTAAACATTATCGGTAAGGCCAAACTGAAAATTTTAGAGCGCAAAGATGATTTAGAATCGAAAACCATTTCTGGTTCTAAACAAGAACGTGTTGAAAAAGGCCTAAAATCTCTTCCTGAAAAATTAGATTATAAACAACTAGATGATCTAGCAAAGGAAACTGGCGAGAAAAGTATTGGTAACAATCCTTTCCAAGTGAAAGAAAAATACTATCAGAAAAAAATCAAACCAATTGAAGATAAGTTAAAAGACAGCCGAAAAGATTTGCGTTATGATGAGTCTCCAGAGTTTGGTGATTTGCAACTTCTAATGGACGCTTTCAAAAAAGCTGGTGCTGATGTTATTTTCATCAATCCACCTATTAATGGCAAATGGATTGACTACATTGGTATGAACAAACAAGGATTAGATGATTACTACGCTAAAACCAAACAACAAATTGAGAGTCAAGGCTTCCGGTATTACTCTCTCGAAGAATATCAAAATGATTCATTCTTTTTAGAAGATCCAATTCATTTAAGCTGGCGCGGTTGGGTAAAAATTGACCAAGTTCTTGCTGATTTTGTAAACTCGCCTGTAGAAACAAACTATAAAATAACGCCAGATGATTATTACATTAAAAATCACCTAGATAATGGACCAAAAAAAATCCAGAAGTAGTATTTAAACTACTTCTGGATTTTTTCATTGTTAGAATCCAATAATATGATAACCGCTATCCACATGAATTACTTCACCTGTTACACCGCGAGATAAATTACTAAATAAATAATAAGCTGTATCTCCTACTTCTTCTGCTTGCGTTGCACGTTTTAGTGGCGCTCGTTCTTCTACAAGTGAAATTGAGTCAGAGAAGCCGCTGACTCCACGTGCAGAGACTGTTCTAATTGGCCCAGCAGAAATAGCATTTACTCGAACACCAATAGCTCCTAAGTCCATTGCAAGGTATCTTACGCTCGCATCAAGAGAAGCTTTAGCAACACCCATAATATTATAGTTTTCTACAACACGCTCTCCACCGAGATAAGTTAAAGTAAGTAAGCTTGCATCTTCTGTTAACATATTTAAGTGTTTTAACGCGCGTGCCACCGCTGTAAACGAATAAGCACTAATTTCGTGCGCTTGTAAGAAACTTTTACGATCTACTTCTAAATAGTCACCAGTTAAGTAATCTTTATTAGCAAATGCAATACAATGTGCTAAACCACTAAGTTTACCTACTTTATCTTTAATTGTTTCAAACGTTGCTGTAATAGCATCTTCACTTGTTACATCACACGCTAAAATAAGCGGATTTTGGTTTATTTCATTTAATGAAGGTACTAGTTCAGTAATACTTTTTTTTGCACGATCGTCTGCATATGTAAATACTAGTTTTGCTCCTGCTTCATTTAATGAACGTGCAATTGCCCAAGCAATACTGCGTTTGTTAGCTACTCCCATTACAACATATGTTTTTCCCTCTAATGATAAGTTCATGTTCTTTCCTCCTAAAATTGATGCGATTTGTTCGCTTCTTCCATTTTACATGACCAAATAACTTTTTCAAACTCTTATTACTTCGTTTTTTGAATTATCTCCTTCATATCGTCTGGTAAAGACAAATCAAATGCCATATATTCTTCTGTGACCGGGTGGAGTAAATGAAGATGGCAAGAATGAAGTGCTTGCCTTTTGAGTAATGTTGTATCGCCACCGTACATATCATCACCGATAAGTGGATGACCAATGTAAGAAAAGTGCACCCGAATTTGATGTGTTCGTCCTGTCTCAAGCTGGATTGCTAAATGATCAAATGTTTTATAACGCATGAGAACCTCGTAATTAGTTTTTGCATATTTTCCCTCTGGAGTAACAAAACGTTCCATTATACTTACATCTTTACGTCCTATTGGCGCTTCAATAGATCCCGCTTGTTCTTCAAGGCTACCTGATGTAAAAGCTTGGTATCGTCTTTTGAGTAATCCCTGTTGTAAAAAGCTACTGAGTCTAGCATGTGCGTATCTATTTTTGGCGATCAGCATTAATCCTGATGTTTCTCGGTCTAGTCTAGTTACGATGTGGATAGCACTTGTAAGCCCTTGATTTTCGTAATGTCCTTTTACAAAATTGGCTACAGAACCAGTAGGATGGTATTGAGACGGAATCGAAGCCATCCCGGCTGGTTTATTAATAATCAATAAAAATTCATCTTCAAAAACCACTTCTAAATCTGTATATTCAGCTAACAAACGTTCATTTTGTTGTTCGGTCGGGAATGTAAGTTTAACTTTATCACCAGTTTTCACATGGTGTAAAACGTTTTGTTCTTGGTTATTAACTTCAATTTTACCATCCGCACCAAATTTTACTGCGGTTAATAATTGTTTAGATATGTGCTTGCTTTTCAGAAAAGTTCTAAGCAACAGCCCATCTTCTTCATTTTTTACTTGCCATTCTAAAAACACATGCTTCCTCCTGCTAACTTAATCTTCAATAAATGAATCATGTACTCTACGCCAAAACGGAAATGATCTGAATCTCGCAAAATGAACTTTTTTTGCTGATACTTCATAACGAATTTCCTGGACATCTCGATGCAAAATACTTAAATGATCCACAGAAATCTGAAAATCCTTGTCATTTACTGGTTGCAAACTAACTACATGATGCTTCGGAAAAACGAGTGGACTACCGATTGTCCGGTAAACTCGATTATTAATCGATGCCATCTCGGTTAATTGCATTGCTTCAATGGACGGATGCATTAGCGCCCCTCCCAGCGATTTATTATATGCTGTCGTTCCACTTGGCGTTGACATACATAAACCATCTCCACGGAATCGTTCAAAATGGAGGTCATTAATAACTACATCCACAACAAAAGGTCCACCTGAACTTTTTACGGTTGACTCATTTAGCGCTAAATACTCAGCTTCTTTTTTGCCAATGCCGTATTTTACGGTAGTTTTAAGCAACGGATAAGAAACTTTTTGATATTCTCCTTTTGCTAATAGCTTAACTAATTTACCTGCCTCTGCTGGGCGCCAATCAGCATAAAAGCCAAGATGACCAGTATGAATTCCTATAAAAGCAATCTCATCTAAGCGTTCTTCATATTGATGAAACGCAGACAAAAAAGTTCCATCTCCGCCAATAGAAATAACGATTTCAGGTTCTATCTCATCATATTCCATGTCATATTCCCCAAAACCAGCAATCATATTTAATCGCAGTAAATCTGACTTCTCGTCCCCTTTTGAAGTAATCACATATTTCATTATTTCTATTCGCCCCTATTCCTACGCTTACTTATTTTTCTTTGGCATTACTTGATGTACCGCTTTTTTATCCTTTGCTACATCTTTGTTTTGTGAAAAATAGACTTGCGCTTCTTGTATTTCTTCACGAATTTGCGACATTTCCTCATCTAATTGAAAAGCCGCCTCGGCAGCACGTTTTAATCGTTTGTTAATTGCTTCTGGAAATTCGCCTTGATATTTATAGTTTACTGAATGCTCAATAGTTGCCCAAAAATTCATTGCTAGTGTCCTAATTTGGATTTCAGCTAAAATCTTCTTTTCACCTTGGATTGTTTCTACTGGATATTCAATAACGACATGATATGAACGGTATCCACTGGGTTTTTTATTTGTAATATAATCGCGCTCTTCCACAATCCGAAAATCATTTCGTTGCCTTAAAAGACGAACAACAACCTCAATGTCATCTACAAATTGACACATCATTCGCAGTCCCGCAATATCTTGCATTTCTTCTACTAAATGGTCTAACGCAATATGTTTTTGATTAGCTTTGTCTAATATGCTCGCAACCGGCTTCACTCGTCCTGTAACGAATTCAATTGGCGAATGATTATTTTCAAGCTCAAATTGTGAACGCATTCCTTTAAGTTTAATTTTAAGTTCTTCTACTGCCTGTTTATAAGGCGCTAAAAAGTCTTCCCAATGATTCAAATCGCTCACCTCAAGTATATTCATGATTAAATTTATGCAACATCAGTTATATTTTAACACAAAAGTGATTAATCCACCTTGCTAAAAGTAACCTTTTTTTCAATCACATGTTAAAATAAAACTGAAGCGCTAACGATACAATGAAAAGGATGATGGAAATGATTCTTACTTTACTTCAAAACGGTGATTACGAAACTGCTTGCTCAAAAGCCCTCATAGAATTAAAAAACGCCCCAGAAAATGCGGAACTAAATTATTTTGCAGCATGGGCACACGATGCGCTCGGCAAAGAAGAGGCCGCTATCCCTTTTTATGAGAAAGCGCTGAGGCTTGGTCTCTCTGATGCTGATAAAAAAGACGCTTATATTGGTCTTGGAAGCACCTACCGCATAACAGGTTCTCCCGAAAAAGCCATCCTTCTTTTCCAAAAAGCGATAGAGGAGTTTCCAGAAAATAATGCCCTACGTACTTTTTTCATCATGGCTAAGTATAATCAAGGTCAAGAAAAAGAAGCCTTACAAGAAGCACTTCTGTTACTAACAAATACAACTAATGACCAAGATATTTTAAGTTACAAAAAAGCGATTCAATTTTATGCACAAGATTTAGATGCATTATTTCATTAAGAGGAGATGAATTTCGATGGTAAAAGAACTAGAAATAGAATTCCGCAATCTTTTGACAAAAGAGGAATATGATAGACTTATAGAAGATTTTCGAATGAAAGAAGATGATTTTTTTGAACAAACTAATTTTTATTTAGATACGGCAGATTTCGGCTTAAAAGAACGTAACTCTGCGCTTCGGATTCGTAAGTTAGAAACACAGTACCAATTAACGCTAAAAACTCCTGAATCGCGCGGTTTAATGGAGACAACGCAAATCTTAGCAGCAGACCAAGCAACAGCCATTACTAGCGGAGCGAATATCCCTGTTGGTCCAGTTCGCGATACACTAAAAGAAATAGGTATTAATCATGAAGATTTACAAGTCTTTGGCTCCCTCAAAACAATTCGAGCCGAAAAAGATTATAAAAAAGGACTACTCGTATTCGATAAAAACTTCTATGGTTCTATTTCAGATTTTGATTTAGAATATGAGGTTTCTGATTACGATAAAGGGAAAGAAATTTTTGATAAACTACTTAGAGAATATCAAATAACGAATCATCCAGCAGAAAATAAAGTAGCTCGTTTTTATAATCATATTTATAAAAATAATGACTAACTAGTGAAAAACATACTTTTTTATAGTGAAAAGACACAAGTTCTTAAAAAATAACGAATAAATATATTAAGCCAATGACAATTATTTGTTAAATTTACATTACGCTGATAAAATAGATATGTAAGTTACAAAACCAAATTTTGTATCAGCTTTTACTTAGCAGTGAATTATTTCTTTTCACACTGGTACATTAAAATGAATATCTATTTGAAGGTATTTAGAATTTGAAAATCAGGTGATAACAAATGATTAACCAAAATTTATATTATCAGTCAGTAGCCAATTCCAAGCCTATCGAAATTTATCTATTTTTTGATCCAGCTTGTGATGACTGTTGGAATATAGAAGCAAACATGCTCCGATTACAAATGGAGTACGGGAACTATTTTAAATTGCGCTATGTTCTGCATAATAATTTGCAGACATTTGTATGCAAACAAAAGCGTGTTGGAAATAGTAACCTGAGCTTAAAAGAACAACAAATAGGGGCGCATCTTTCCTATATTTCTTGTCTTGCAGTCAAAGCCGCTGAACTCCAAGGTAAAAAGCAAGGTATTACATTCTTACGTAAGATTCAAGAAGCGTACTTCCTTGAAAATAAAGATATCGCTAGTGAAGAAGTACTCTATGATATTGCTATTTCTACCGGTCTAGATCTTACTGAGTTCAAAAAAGATTTAGCATCTACTGCTGCTAAGCGCGCCTATATTGGTGACCAAAAAGTAGCCCAAGAAATGGAGATACGTGAAAATCCAACAGTCGTATTTTTCAATAAAAATATTGAAGACGCTGGATTAAAACTAAGTGGGCTTCATCGTTATGAGGTTTATGTACATGTTTTATCCGAGCTTTTAAATGATTTCCCGAAACCAGAAGAACGCCCGCAAATGGAAGAATACTTAGCTAAGGTAAAGGTTACTTCTTCTGCTTCGATGGCTGCCTTTTATGGTGTTTCTGAACAACAAATCGAACGCCAAATGAAAAAATGGCGCTTGCAACAAAAAGTGGAATTAATTGATACACCAGATGGTAAGGCCCACTGGAAATATATTGATAATATGTAATAAAAAAGTAGCAGCCTAACTGAGGCTGCTACTTCTTTATTACATATTTTCCAACCGCTCAATTCGCGAACTAATCGGCGGGTGAGAATCAAAAATACCTGGTTTATCTTTTTTAGACTTCAATGGTGACGAAAAGTAAATAGACTCACTAGAAGCGCTAACTTCTTCCATTTTTTTCGAATCACCGCTAATTTTTTGTAACGCTTGGATAAGACCATCTGGGTTCCGCGTTAATTCAACTGCACTAGCATCAGCCAAGTACTCCCTGTTTCTAGATAAAGCGAACTGAATCGCTGTAGCAATAATCGGAGCTAAAATAACAAAAATAAGTGCTACAACATAGATAATTACCTGTGCCCCGCCCCCATTATTATTATCATTTTTTCGGCTATTTCTCCCACCAGTTAAGCTTCCCCAGAAAATCATTCGCATAGCTAAATCGCTAAGAATAGCAATGACAGCTACTAACGCAATAGAAATTGTTGACAAACGGATATCATAGTTTCTTATATGAGAAACTTCATGCGCAATAACGCCTTCTAATTCATAACGTTCTAAATTATCTAGTAATCCTTTAGTGACAGCGACTGCTCCTTTTTCGGGAGTAATACCTGTCGCAAAAGCATTCATACTTAAATCATCGATAATATATACTTTTGGCATCGGAATATTAGCGACCATCGCCATACTTTCTACTGTATCCCATAAAACTGGTGCTTGTTCTTTTGATGTGACTCTTTTCGCATGATTCATCGCCATTACAACAGAAGAACTACTCATAACCATTATCAAAATATAAAATGCACCAATCACTGCTGCTAATATAAGTCCATTCAGATAATTATTCCAAACAATTATACCTATAGCAGCGCCAACCATTAGAACGAAAATAAAAAAGCCAATCACGATAAAAACCGTTTTTCGTTTATTTGCTGCAATTTGTTCAAATAGCATGATTTCCGCTCTCCTTCATGGCTTAAAACTCTACTTTTGGTGCAACACGTTCTACTTCTGGAATAGAGAGCATTTCACGTTCAGTAAAGTTATGCAGTTTAGCTACAATATTTGTTGGTACTGATTGCACTTTGGTGTTGTAAGTCATTACCGTTGTGTTATACAACTGACGTGAATAAGCTACTTTATTCTCCGTAGTAGTTAATTCATGTTGTAATTCGATGAAAGAAGTATTTGCTTTTAAATCTGGATAAGCTTCTCCTAAAGCAAAAATCGATTTTAATGCCCCACTTAACATATTATCTGCTTCAATTTGACCTTGACGATTGTCAGCAGGAACTTCCATCATTTTGTTACGAGCTTCAATTACTTGTGTTAGTGTTTCATTTTCATGTTTTGCGTACCCTTTAACTGTTTCAACTAAGTTAGGAATCAAGTCAAATCTACGTTTTAGTTGTACGTCAATTTGTGCCCAAGTTTCATCAACACGGTTACGGTATTTTACAAGGCTGTTGTATAGTCCAAAATAAATTAATACTAAAATAACCACAACAGCGATAGCAATAATCCATCCTATCATAATTAATCTCCTCCTTCTCATGTAGTAAATCTATTATACCTTACTTAGGGAGTACATGACAATCCTCCTACAGAATGAGATTCTATTTTTTCTTCCGCATAAAATAAAACGGCTTCACAGGCTTATCTACTACCATTTTTATCGTCATCATCGCATTAGGAGCACGGTCAATTTCCTCTCCATTTTCATTCCAGAGTGCTTTTACAACCTGTTTAAAACCAGTATCTCCCGGTCCATAAAATTCAATTTCTTCACCAACGCCAAAATTATTTCGTTGTTGCAATGTAGCCATTTTCGTTTCTTCATCATATTCAAGCACTTGAGCGGCAAAGGCATATTGAGGAATTTTCCGAGTTTTTCCAAATAATTGCTCGTCCTCCGTTGGTTCTTTATAGAAAAAACCTGTAGATAATTCGCGCTGAGCAACTTTCCATAATTCTTCTTCCCATGCAGGATCAAATACGTAATTCTCTGGGTTCGCGCAATATGCGTCTACCGCACGACGATAAACACTTGCTACGGTAGAAACATAATGAATTGATTTCATTCTGCCTTCGATTTTCAAACTATCTACCCCAGCATTAACCATATCTGGAATATATTTAATCATAGATAGATCTACAGCACTCATTGAAAAAGGCTCTTCATCTGTATCCACTAAGTTTTTCGAAACACCATTATCAATTTCGAATAAATCATATTTCCAGCGACAACTTTGGGCACATCCTCCGCGGTTCGCATCACGGTTCGCCATATGATTCGATAAGGTACAACGCCCGGAATAAGAAATACACATTGCGCCATGAATAAATGCTTCCATTTCGACATCCGTTTTTTCACCAATTTCTTGAATTTCTTGCATGCTAACTTCTCGTGCAAGTACAACACGCTCTAGTCCTTGTTTTTTCCAAAATTCTAGTGTTTTATAGTTTGTTGCCGAAGCTTGTGTGGATAAATGAACTGGTAGACCCGGTGCATCTTGAAAACAAATACTAATTAGCGCTGGGTCCGAAACAATAACTGCATCGATGCCGATATCGCGAAGTGTACGGAAAAATTCACCCGCACCTTCAGTATCACCAGCATGTGCAACCATATTTGCCGCAACATACACTTTTGCATTTCGTTCATGGGCAAAAGCGATGCCTTCTTTCATTTCTTCAAAACTAAAATTACCTGCACGTGACCTAAGTCCAAAAGCTTGGCCACCAATATATACAGCGTCCGCACCGTAACAAATCGCAATTTTTAATTTTTCTAAGTTACCAGCCGGAGCTAGCACTTCTGGTTTTTTTAATACTTTAGTCATTATGCTATTCCCCCTACTTTACATCATCCGGATTTTTCAAATAGAATCCAGCATCTAGTTTTCTAGTTTTAGGCTGCAATTCCGTTAATTTATTCACAAAATACTCCGCAACAAATTGACCTTGAATTACAGCCTCTTTCGCTTCAACTAATAGCGATGCGATTTGAACAAAATTATCCGATTCTGCAAGAACTCCATCTAGTTTCCAAGTTTTTAACCCAGCTTCATATAAGTCTGCTAAATAAGGGACAAGTGAAACATCTTCAGAAGCAAAAATATGTGTTCCGGAATCATCCTCATAAATTGGTAATTGACTTGTTTCATCATTAGGTTCACGTAAATAAAGGCCACGTTCTTTCGAGGTATCATCTTCCATTTCGACAATACGCTCATAATTCGTTACAAGTTTACGTTTGGATTGGTGGATGCATGTTGGTCCGTAAACCAGAACTTCTACTGGAATTGGGAGACTTTTAGCAATGGCTTTTATCTCACCTTCTGTTAATTCTCTGGCAAGTACTGCTCCAACTGCTCCTTGTTTTTCCCAAAATGAAATTTGTTCTGCGCTAGTAACAAATGTTTGGGCATCATAAATGAAAGGTATCGGTCGAGCCATTTCACTTAGGAGCATAATCGCACCAGGATCACCACATGCAATTGCATCTACTTTCATTTCAGAAAGCTGTTCTAAAAATGCTGGTAGCTCTTCCATATGTTCGTTGTGCATCAACGAATTTACAGCTACGGTTACTTTTTTCTTTTCTTGATGTGCTAAATGAACTATTTCACGTAATTCTTCGACAGAAAAGGAATGAGGTAATCTTAAACCAAATTGGCTGTTACCTATATATAATCTGTCTACCCCCGCGCGAAGCAATTGTTCAGCTTGCCTAATTGAATCTGCTGTCGCTATGATTTCCATGTTTTTCTCCTCTTTTCTACTAAAAACGTTACTTGATAAATGTATCACAAGAAGACTTGTTACTCAATAAGAATTTTGACATAAAAAAAGAGACTAGCCTATGCAGCTAATCTCTAATCTATTTTGTCTTCTTTTGTAATCTTAAATAAATTTAATAATGGTCGATAAGTGCTTCCTACTAAACCAAGTGTTTCGATAAGCACCTCAATTAAAATTAAAAGTACACCAATTAATATCATCGAGCCCCATAGCGTTGACATAGTAAAAATGAAAGCAAATAAGGAAAATAGTGCTGCAATCGCGTAAATTAATATGACTGTTTGCCGATGTGTAAAACCTAATCGGAGTAAACAATGATGTAAGTGAGATTTATCTGCCATAGCAATAGGTTGTTTTGTAACCATACGGCGCACAATAGCAAAAACCGTATCAGAAATTGGTACTCCTAAAATCAAAATCGGTACAATTAAAGAAATAAAAGTGACGTTTTTAAAGCCCATGATAGAAAGTACCGCAATAATGAAACCTAAGAAAAGCGCTCCTGTATCTCCCATAAATATTTTAGCAGGATTGAAATTATATGGTAAGAATCCAAGAGTTCCAGCAATTAAAACGCTAGCAATCATAATAACAAGTGCATCTCCCATAATAAACGCCATTCCTAAAATTGTCAGTAAAGCAATAGTGGAAACACCAGCAGCCAATCCGTCAAGGCCATCAATTAGATTGATTGCATTCGTAATTGCTACAATCCATATAATCGTGAGTGGAATACTTAAAATGCCAAAATGAATTTCTCCACCAAAGGGTAGATTTATAAAATCAATACTAATATCGCCCCAGAATACAATAATAAAAGCAGCGACAATTTGGCCAATTAATTTATATCTTGCCTTAAATTCCATAATATCATCTAACAGGCCAGTTATAACCATTACAAGTGCTGCAATCAATAAAGGCCATAAGAATTCATTTTCAATTGGAAGTAAAAATAAACCAATGGCAAAACTCATAAAAATCGCTAAGCCACCCAAACTAGGAATTGGCTTCACATTAATGCGTCGCTGATCGGGTTTATCAGTAATATCAAAATACAGTGCTATCTTTCGAATTAGCGGTGTAAGTAACACGGACGCACCAAAACATATAAAAATTATCATCCAGCTCATGGTTAGTCCTCCCCGCAAATTTTTTACTCATCTCATTATACTTTTTTATTTGCAAAAAGACAACGAAAATCATTACGCAAAAAAAGCTTAAAGCGCACCTACTCCGCCTCAAGCTTTTTATTTTATTGTTTAATCCTAGCTACAAATTGAAATCTACTACCTACATACTGGGAACGCGTAAATTCAAATGGTCGACCGTCTTCTAACGTTGTAATCTGTCGAAGTTTCATAACCGGTGAGCCGAGTTTCACATCTAGATATGGCGCAATTTTTTCTGATATTAAAGAAGCTTCCATGATTTGTTCTGCTTCTCCAATTGGTTGACCAAGTTTTAATTCAATGGCTTTATAAAGGGAATCCATAATGTCTTCCTTTGTAAGCAGTGAAGCAATTTTTTCTGGAATAGCGGCAACTTCATAAAGAATTGGTACGCGGTCACCGTAACGAATCCGCTCAATCTTCATTACATTGCTGTTTTCAGGCAGTTGCAGTGCCTCTTGTTCTTGCGTACTTGCCGGACGGATGCCATACGATACGATTCGCGTAGAAGGAACTTTTCCCTCTTGTAACATCAAATTCGTAAAACTCGTAACCGCTTCAAGCCGTTCCGTTAATTTCTTTTCCGCAATAAAAGTTCCTGCGCCAACACGTCGTTGCAAAATATTATCATCCACTAGCCCTTGAATGGCTTGTCTTACAGTCATTCGGCTAACATGAAACATTTCCGCAAGTTGACGCTCGGCTGGAATGGATGTCCCTACTTTCCAGACGCCATCTTCCATTTTCTTTTTAATTTCACTTTGAATCTGAATGTAAATCGGTATTCCTGATTGTTTATCGATCATTTTCCCGCCCTCTTCTTATAGAAGTGACGCCGCCTCGTTGTCAAGAATCACAGTAACGTCTGGATGATTTTGAAGTACAGAAGCAGGACAATTCACATCTACAGGTCCTTTAATAGTTTCTTTGATTGCTTGTGCTTTGTTTTCACCAAAAGCAAGTAGGATAATTTTCTTTGCATTCATGATTGATTTAATTCCCATAGAATAAGCATGAGTTGGAACATCTTCTTCTCTTTCGAAAAAGCGTTTGTTTGCTTCACGAGTAGAATCTGTTAAAACGACTTTGTGTGTTAACGAATCAAAAGAAGTTCCTGGTTCGTTAAAACCAATGTGGCCATTTGTTCCAATTCCAAGCACTTGAATATCAATTGGGTGCTCAGACAAAATTTCTTCATAACGTGCGCATTCTGCTTCTGCATCCGTCGCTTCTCCGTTTGGTAAGAAACTTTCTTTAAATGCTTTTTTAGAGAATAACAATTCGTTCATATAGTAATGATAACTGTTTGGGTCCTCTGCTGCAAGGCCTACATATTCATCTAGGTTAGTTGTTGTTACATTTTTTGTGTCAACGTCGCTTTTTACAAGCTCGGCATATAATGTTTCTGGTGTACTACCTGTCGCTAGACCAAGTGTGTTTACTTCACCTGATGTGATGCCTTTTTCAATGATTTCTAATGCTTTTTTGGATCCTGCTAATTTATTTTCTGTTGTGATAAGTTGCATTTTATTATCTTCCTCTCAAGAATGTTTTTTTCCGAATGAATAGGTTGCTGTAATGTGTAAATCTTCATCTAGTAAGTTGAAATCAGCATCCTTACCAGCTTCGATTCCACCTTTTTGCGTTAAATTAAATTCACGTGCTTGGTTTCCAGAAGACATAAGAACTGCCTCTTCCACCGAGCATCCAGTAAATTTAATCATATTGCGGAAACCGTCGTCATAAGTAAGTACACTTCCAGCTAAAGTTCCGTCTTCTAAACGAGCTTGTTTGTCTTTCACGATAACAGTTTGGCCGCCAAGTTCTGATTTTCCTTCTGGCATCCCTTTTGCTCGCATGGAGTCAGTGATAATACATAAATGTTCTGGTCCTTTCATTTGATAGGCTAATTTCACCATATCAGGATGAACGTGAATACCATCAACGATAAGTTCTGCATTAATTCCGCGTTCTAACAAAACATGACCTGGAACGCCTGGCTCACGGTGCGTCATACGGTGGCATGCATTATATAAATGTGTCGCATGTGTCGCTTTACTTGTTTTCAAGTGTTCGCGTACATCATTAGAGTGACCAATACTTGGAACAACTCCTAGTTCAAAACACAAATTTTCAAAATCAGCTGAAGTATCGTGTTCTGGTGCATATGTTACTAATTTAATTAAACCACCAGAAATATCAAACCACTTTTTGAAAAGCTCCAAATCAGGTGCTTGAATGTATTCTTCTGGTTGCGCTCCTTTGAAAACTTTAGATACAAATGGACCTTCCAAATGGATCCCGCCAATAACAGGTTCAGTTTTAGCAACTTCATGGATAACTTTCAAAGCTTTTTCAATATTTTCATGTGATTGCGTCATCGTTGTTGGGAAATAAGTAGTGATACCTTCGTTTAGCATACCGTTCACTTGTTTTCTAAGCGCTTCTGGATCAGCATCCATTGCGTCAAAACTATAACCACCATGGGAATGAACATCAATGAAACCAGGAACAAGTTTTTGTCCTTTTGCATCGATTACTTCTTCTGCTTTTTCTGCTTGAAAATCAGTCATGGAGCCAACTTCTAAAATTTGTTTATCAAATCGTACAAAAGCATTTTCTAGAACACCTTTACCAGTATAAATTGTAGCGTTAGTAATTACTTTATTAGCCATTACGTATTGCCTCCTCATTAAATCGGTCTATACCAATTATTATAGCATGTATCCATTAAAATGCAACTTATCTTTTCCTATTTACCCGAAAAAATGTAAAGTAACCAAAAAAACACATAGCTCACAGAAAAGCTATGTGCATAAAAAAACGCAGAATACAGATTCTGCGTTTTTTGTTTTATTTGTCTTTGTCTTCTTCTTTTTTCTCTAATTCTGGAATAAGCACTTCTTTTTCTTCTTTTGGTTCCTCTTTAGCAGCTTCTTTTTCCAATTCATTTAGCTGATCTTCAATGGAAGCTCTTTCTGGTTTCTTGAAATTTTGTTTTTCTCGTTCAATAATTTCATCCACCATTGTTGTAAAGTTTTGTGCTTTATCTTTAATAATCTCTTTGCTTTTCTTTGTTTTCTTTTCTAGTTCATCCATTAAATCATCGAAGGATTGGGAAAGTTCTTTGCTCATATCCGCTTTCTTTTCAGCTTCTTCAGCTAAATCGCGTTGTTTTTGAGCTTCATGATAATCGTTTACACTCCCCCAGCTCATATCATGGATAACTTTGTCCATTTTTTCCGAAGTTTCTGTAGCATTTTTTTCAGCCATTTCAGCTAAATGTTGTGTTTTAAGATTTTTCCATTTTAAACGCATTTCGTGCATGCGTAGTTCTAATTTTTCAAGTTGTTCAGAAGCTTGATCATAATGAGATTTAGTTGATTTTAATTGTTCTTCATATTGAGCTACTTCTTCTAATGCAAACTCAGCTAACTTAGTTTCACCAGCTTCTTTTGCAATTTCAGCTTGACGACGACGTTTTTCAACATAAACTTCCATTTCTTTATATTCTTTATAGAAAAGAGATTTTAGCTCACGTTGTTTTTCTACCATACGTTCTGCATCTTTCATTTCTTGTTTTGTTTTATCCATATAGTAACTTACTGAATTGCGACGTTTTTCTTCACGTTTTTCGATTTTTTCACTAACTTCTTTATTCCATTGTTTCATTTTTTCAAAAAGGTTTGCCATTTTTTTCTCCTCCAATTATTTATTGTATGGGTAGTCAAATACATCATCATTTTTTCTAGGTTTATTTTTATTTCTAGTTAGGAAGTAAATGATTGCTCCAATGATTGCAACAACCAGTATTCCTTTTAAGTTAGCTAGAATGATTAAGGCACCAACGCCAATTAATACACCATAAACGATTTTTTCACCTACAGACTTTGCTTCGAGTAGTTTCTTAAGTGACCAAAATCCGAGCACTGCACCAATAGTCGCCATAATCGCTGGCCATAAAACGATAAGTATCATTGCTATGAGTAAAACTATTAATACGCCAATCAAAATTGCTCTCATATGTCTACCTCCTTATTTAAAAGTGTAGCTAAAATATTTTTCTTTTATTACTGTACCTATCATAACGCTATGTATCAAGTAGAAGAACCCACTGTAGAAGGAAATTCACCTACAACTTGAGTCCTATTGTCTAACTAAAGGATAACATATGAAGGGATGTTTAACGAACAAAAAACAGCTTGCCTCTCGTGTAACACAAGATACAAACTGCTTTTTGACTATTTTATTTTTTCTTCATATTGAAGAGATGAAACCCCGCCTTCAGAAATCATATTGTTTTCCTCAAGCTCCGTTTCTGAAATTTCTTTGTCTGCATAGCGTGTTCTAATATCGTTTACTTCATCAAAAGGCGTGGGTGGCTGTTGTTTTTTTACCACATAAATCGCAGCACAAGCTATTACACCAGCAACGGCTCCTGCAATAATACCTACTTTATTTTTCACACTAATAACCTCCTCTTGAAATCCACTATTTTATTCCCTAAAAAAAGAGAGCTAAAACAAAAACGAGTTTGCATCATGCAAACTCGTTTCAATAATTAGAATCCAGAAAAAGTACTTTTGGGTTTACGGATAAAACATAGTATGGCTGCAATAACAAAAAGTAAAGCAGGAATGAAACCAATAAGTGCAGTGGATAAAAGTGACACAATACCGGCTGCTAGAAATAAAAATCCAGCAAGTATCGGGTTTTTATTTTTTATAATATAGTAAATACCTGTTGCTCCAACAATTAAGGTGATTATTCCACCAGAAAGTGCCGTCCAAGATAATGTATGTACAAAATCAAAGATACGGTCCGGGTCCGGTATATCTTCTTTAGGGATTTCCCATTCAGTAACTGTTTGGTAGTAATTATTGTAATAGGTCGTTAAGCCTTCTTTTCCTTTTGAACCATTTACTAGTAATAGACCAATAACAGCAATAGCTGCTTGCATAAGTACACTAAGAATAAGACCAATAATAGCGAGAACTATCTCACCAGTTCGTTTAATCATGAAAATATGCCTCCGTTTCTTCGCTTATTTTTCCAGTATACTATATGTTTTAGTGAGAATAAACTATTTAAATATTAGAAAAAGAAGACTAGTCGTGCGTTTTGCTTTAAAAAAATGTATAATTTGTTCATAACGAATTTTAAAGGGGCGTAAAATAATGCTAAAGCGCGTGTTCTTCTCCATTATCTTACCTTTAGGGTGTTTAGTTGGAGCAATTTTTATTTTATTTACAATTAACACGACATATCCAAAAGCAGCTAATGATGCTATTCCAACTATATTTATACATGGTTACCGAGGAACTGATCGCTCACTTCATGGAATGATACGACGCTTTGACCAAAAATATAAGTGGGGCACAGAGTCATTAACAGTAAATGTAAGTCCAGACGGAAACATTTCTACTACTGGTACTTATAGTAAAAACGAAAAAAATCCGTTAATTAATATTGTTTTTGAAGATAACCGAGCAACTCTTCCACAGCAATCTATGTGGACAAAAAAAGTAATGGCCTATTTACAAAAAAATTATGATATTAAAGAATTTAATGCAGTTGGTCATTCAATGGGTGGCGGTGCTTGGGTAGCCTATTTAGCATCTTATGAAAAAAATAAATCTTATCCACAAGTAAATAAAATTGTTTTCTTAGCAGTCCCATTTTACCCAGAAGAATATGTAAATGGTGATCAACAAGTAGATATTAAAAATGCCAATAATGTGCATGCTAATTTTGCTCAAAAAATGGCCAAAGTATTACCAGCTAACACAGAAATTATGATTATTGGTGGCGACTTAGAAGACGGTTCAAATAGTGACGGCGAAGTCAAATTAGATAGTGTTTTATATGGTCAAAAATTATTTGCTCATCAAAAAGTCATTACTCATGTTATTAAAGGACCTCAAGCAACCCATAGTAGTATGCACGAATCTACTGTCGTTGATAAGTATGTCGGTCAATTTTTATGGGGACAGAAATAAAAGATAAAGGATGTTTCGAATGAAAAAAGTTATACTCACGATTATCATCTTAGCCATTATAATTACAGGCTTCGGGATAATTTTTCTTCAATTTGAACCTACTAAAAAAGCTGCTAAAGAATCTACTAATGCTACTGCACAAAAATCTTCCAAAAAAACGAATAATCCAGTCTCAGAAATCGCTGTACCTACGCTTTTTGTTCATGGTTATTCAGGAACTGCTAATTCATTTAAAGGCATGATTAATCGTCTTGCTGAGGATGGTGTTGTAACAGAGTCGCTTGTCATGACTGTTGCCACTGATGGGAGTGTTAGCACAAAAGGAAGTTACGATAAATTTAGTCACAATCCAACTATCCAAGTCATTTTTGAAGATAATAAAAGTTCAATGGTGAATCAAGCTCAGTGGATACAAAATGTGATGAAAGAGTTGAAAAATAATTATCATATTGAAAAAGTAGATGCAATTGGGCATTCAATGGGCGGAGTTAGCCTAACGAGTTATATTGGGAAAGTTGGTAATGATAAATCTTACCCCGTTCTTGAAAAACTAGTTTTAATTGGCGCCCCACTTAATGGGCTAGTTATTGGTGATAATGGTGTGACTGCCTATGATTTAACGGATGAAGGACCAAAACAGACCTCCGAGCGTTATAGTGAGTTTATGAAAAACAAGCCAAACATTCCTACTAATTTACAAGTATTGAATATTGCTGGAGATACATTAGATGGAACTAAAAGCGATGGTAGCGTATCGGTCGCAAGCGCACTCTCTGGTAAATTCATTTTTGAAGGACAAGTCAAAAGTTACGAGGAAAAAACCTTTACAGGAAAAAATGCAGCTCATAGCAAACTACATGAAAATACAGATGTAGATGCTAAAGTAGCTAATTATTTATGGGGAACTGAAAAAGTAGATTAAGCATTAGCTTAATCTACTTTTTTCTTACGTCCAAATATAGTTCGTTTTTGAATATCTTCAGAATTCCGTACATCTAAAATATCTAGTAAAAATACAAATATCGGAATCCCAACTATTAACCCCCACACACCGAAAAACGTTTCTGAAAAAATTAAGATGACAAATGTGTAAAATATAGGTAAATTCGTTTTTGAAGACATTAGTTTTGGGTTTAAAATATATGTTTCAATCGCATGCACTATAACTACCGTAATTAAGATATAAATGACATCTTGAAAGCCACCAACTGAGTATGCAATAAGCACTAGTGGAACACACGAGATAATTACACCAGCAACGGGAATTAACCCTAATACAAACACCATTATGGATAAGCTAAGTAGTTGAGGAAAATTCATTAAATAAAGTGCTATGGTAGTAATAACTGTGTTAACAAGTGCAATCATCAATTGAGCCTCTAGTACTACCCCAAAGGTCGCAACAAATTTTTTCCCAAAGAATGCTGCTTCTTTAAAAATAAAGCCAACTTTACTTGTTAAAAATTGCCCAGTAAAAGAAGTGACCCGTTCTTTTTCTAAAGAGAAAAATAAACTAAGGATTAAAGCTAAGAAAAACGATAATCCTACCGAGCCGATTCCTGAAAGAGAAGCAATAATAAAGTCAACGCCAGTCTGAAGGTATTTTTGAATATTCGATTCTTTCAAAAATCCGACAATCCACTGCACAATCGTATTATCACTTGGATTATTATAAATCTTTACAAGCGAGTCTACAAGTTGCGATATCTGGTCAATTAAAATTGGTAAGAAGTGTACAATTGCTATGTATAAAAACATGGCTACTAAACAATATAAAACGATAACAATTAATTTTCGTGGTATTCGTATTCTTTTTAAAATCACATTTTCTAATCGCGTAACTAAAAATGCAAAGATAAATGTTAATAATATTAAATCTATCATGCTCCTAAGTAAATATAGTACAATGCCTAGAAGAATAAACACGAGCACCCGTCTTGCTGTGTCATTTTTTTTTAATTTCTCCAACCAATTCATTTCCTCACCAGCCCTTTTCTTTCTTCATTTTATCATAAATTAGTAAAATAGGGTTTACAAAAAAAATTTTCTTCTGTAGAATAGAACCAATCATCCTACCTTTAGAAAGGGGCGTTTTTTTATGGTAGAAAAAATCGAGCGGAAATCTTTAGCTGAACAAGTCTATGAGCAAATAAAAGCTGAAATTACTAGTGGTGCTTGGAAAATTGGCGAACGCATTCCTAAAGAAGCTGATTTAATGACTCAGTTTGGCATCAGTCGAAATACTTTACGGGAAGCAATTCGTGCGCTAGCTCATATTGGCTTACTTGAAACGAAGCAAGGAGACGGAACTTTTGTACGTAATAATAGTGAGCTTCATGCTATTTTGCAAAAACGTGTGCGAGAGTCCTCTGTTCAAGAAATTCTAGAAATGAGGCACGCACTAGACCGAGAAGCAGTTATTTTAGCTTGTGAACGGCGTACAGGTGAAGATTTAAAAACGCTTAAAAAATATCAGCAACTCTGCTATTTAGCTACTAAGAATAATGATGTAACAGCCTTTATAAAAGCTGACTCAGCTCTTCATCTAACAATTGTAAAGGCGGCACATAATGATTTATTGTTAGATATGTATGTAAATATTTTAGAGGAAATACAGTTTTCGATAACGAGTACAACTGAGATGAATCCTGCTGTAAATAAACATAATGGACATGAAACACTTGTATCAGCTATCGAAAAACACGATAAAGAAGGAGCAGCACATGAAGTAACTGAGTATATCACGCTCTTCAAACAGATTGCTGCTAAGAATGGAGATAACAAATGAATTCCGATTTAACAAATAAAAAAATCCTTACTCGTTCAAGTAAGGTAATGCTTATCTTGGGTATTGTTTTAATTGCAGCAAACTTGCGTACACCTATTACATCAGTTGGTCCCTTGCTTGGAATGATTCAATCAGATTTACATTTAACCAATACTATGGCAGGATTACTAACGACAATACCACTTCTTGCTTTTGCTGGATTGTCTCCTTTTGTTTCGAGATTAAGTCGTTTATTTGGAATAGAAGTACTTATTTTTATTGCACTTTTAACGCTTGTTATTGGTAGTTTACTTCGACCTTTTGGAGGAGAATTCTATTTATTCGCTGGAACATTTATGATTGGTCTTGCTATTGCAATTGGAAATGTCATTTTACCTAGTTTGATTAAAAAAGAGTTTCCTTTTAAATTAGGATTAATGACAGGAGTCTACTCGATTTCGATGAATTTATGTGCGGCGCTTGCTGCTGGTTTAACTGTGCCGATAGCAATGAATAATAAATTTAGCTGGCATGGGAGTATGATTTTTTGGGCAGTATTAGGTGTTATAGCTTTAGTTATTTGGCTCCCACAGTTAAAGTATAATCAACGTAGCTCAGAAAAAATTGCAACACATTTAGTTACTACTTCGGTGTGGAAGTCTCCTCTTGCCTGGAAAATTTCATTGTACATGGGATCGCAGTCCGCAATTTTTTATATTTCGATTGCTTGGTTACCGAATATTTTAGCAGATCAAGGTTTATCAAGTACTTCCAGCGGTCTTATGCTTTCACTAATGCAATTTGCTGTTATGCCAATTACTTTTATTATTCCCATTATAGCTGGACGGATGAAAAATCAGCAATTGCTCGTTGGGATTTCTGTTTTATTATTTATGATTGGGATTTTTGGGATTATGTTCGCTTCTGGTAATCTATTTATTTTAGCTACTGCGATTATTTTATATGGGATTGGTTCGGGGATGTCATTTAGTCTTTCGATGATGTTCTTTAATTTGCGAACAACAAGCGCTACCGAATCGGCGGATTTATCCGGAATGGCGCAATCAATAGGTTATTTGTTTGCTGCTTCCGGTCCAATATTATTTGGTACACTCCATGATGCTCTCGGCAGTTGGCAACCAACATTATATGTTCTAATCGGCATTACCCTACTTATGTTATATTGCGGCCTAGATGCTGGACGCAATAAATTTCTCTTTCCACAGAAAAAGTGATTTTGCGCATAAAAAAACTAGTGCGGAAAAAGGGAGTAAACCGCACTAGCTAAAAGGGAGTTTGGGATTTTCATTCTAAAAAGGGAAAGAAATGAAAATGTTTTGCTTGTTGTTAGCTTATACATATAATAACTTTTCAAAAAAAGAATGTGCTGAAAGAAAGATGATAATTTCATGAGAGTTTAAAAAAGTTTTTCTCAGTTTTTTCCTCTTAGTCTTTCTAACTTTTCTGCAATCCTATTTTTTATTTTTTCCGTTTCTTGGGGATGTTTCGTTATTTCATTAGTTTCTGAAATAGTGACTACATCCCCTTCTTTTATGGATGAATCAAGCTTTTCTTTATCTAATTGCCATTCTGTCTGGTTTGGTTCTACTAGAAAAACTGCTTTCCCATCTTCTATCCGATCTAAAATTGCTTTTTTCACCCTCATCACCTACTTTGTTACGGCAAGGCCTTGTTCTTTAATTTGGCGCACAATGCCATCACCAATGCCGTTAATTTTTTTCAAGTCATCTATGGATTGATATGGTCGTTCGGCAATAATTTTTTCTGCAAGCGCTGGTCCTATTAGTGGTAATAATTGTAAATCTTCACTTGTTGCTGTATTCAAATTAATACTATCTGGTAATTCTTCTGATGTTGCATCTTCTGTTTTTTGTGTATTATTTTCTTTGTTATAGCTGCTACCAGGCTTGGGTGTTCCATTTTTTTCGGTTTGGAGATGAATTTTTTCACCGTCAGTTTCGATTGTAATTGTTCCGTTCACATCTGTTCCGTAAGTTTTAATATCTCGTTCTTTTAACCATTCCAATACTTCTACATGTGGATGTCCATAACTGTTGGCCATTTCAGCGGAGTAGACCGCCACTTGAGGTTTCACTTTATCTAGGAAAAA
Source organism: Listeria farberi (assembly GCF_014229295.1). Lineage (NCBI taxonomy): Bacteria > Bacillati > Bacillota > Bacilli > Caryophanales > Listeriaceae > Listeria > Listeria farberi. Next base: position 751,929 of record NZ_JAARZL010000001.1, on the reverse strand, counting down.
TGGCTGGTTGGATGTGGAAGAGCCGTGGTGTCCTAAGTCTAAAATATCTGCTTCTAAATTAGCGCCACTATCTACCATTTCTCTTTCACGGCCTTTTTCTGCATCACCTGTAAAAATGGCGGAAATGTCTTTGTATGTCATTTTTACTGCAATGGAATCATTATTGGCGTCGTTTTCCAATTTATCAGGACTTAAAACTTCTAGATTGAACGGACCAAAAGTTGCTTTTTCGCCGCGTCTTGGTTCTTTGTATTTCGCATCTGATGCTAATGCCGCGTCAATTACTTTCTCATAAATACTACTAGAAAAAGTTAAACCATCCATCCAAATTTCTTTTGGCTTGTATGTAGCAATTACTTTGTCCGCATTACCGATATGGTCTGCGTGTGGGTGGGTTAGTAATAACAGGTCTATTTTCTTTACATTCGCCTCTTTTAAATAAGTCAAAATCCGGTCATCATCTTGTCGGCCAGTATCAATCAAAATAGTCGTACCGTCTTCTGCTTGAATAAGTGTACTGTCCCCTTGACCAACATCAAAAAAAGTAAAGCTCGCGCCATTTAAGGTTTTTTCTGTGACGTTAGATGGTTTAGTAGATGGTTCTGAAAAACTACAACCACTTAAAAATATCGCGATTAAACTAATACAAATTACTAATTTCTTTCTCATCTTTCTCCTCCTGCTCTCTTAGTAGAATAGCAAAGGAATAGAGAACAGTAAAGTCTTTAAAACAAAAACCGCATGAAATCAAAATCGATTTACATACGGCAATTTATCTTGGATTCATTTCACTTTTTCTTTAAAGGAAAAGGATACTTCTTCCGTTTTTGGTTCATAATCAATTTTCCAGTCGTGGTCTTTAAAATACCAATAATCATGATCTTCAATGAAGAAAATTAAGTCTTCTTTTTTCTCAGCGACTGCTGCTTCTTGCGGTTTTTCGGCAGCTAAACCGATAGAGAAACCAGGATGCAAGGAACTATTAGAACCACCATATTTGGCAAAAAGTCGGATTCCATTACCATTAGCTACATCAAACTCATCATGAAACCATTTATTTGCTTGGTCCGTTACCTCGATATTCATACTTTTCACTCCTCGTTTCCATTTTTTGTACGTGTTGATTATTACTCAAGAATAGCAGATTTTACATCGAATTTCACTTTTTCTGCTTTTTGTTATGCAATTAGTATACCTCTTTCTACTAAAATTCAAACCATCATGTATTAAAACAACCACAAAATAAGGATATTGTACTATAACAGATTCGGAATAAAAAAAGCTGTGTGAGAAATAAATCCCACACAGTTTTTATTGCATCTTATTCTAATGGAGCTTTTCCTAAGAAGGCTTTGAACATCCAAATATGTTTGTCAATGCTAGCTTTAAAAGCAATGAGCATATCGTTTGTTACATCATCGCCTTCTTTGTCAGTTAACTCGATACCTTGTTTGTACTCGTCTCTAAGTAATTCTAATGTCCCAACTAAGTCTTCCATCAATTGATCCATTGTTTTAGGTTTTGTATAAGGTGCTTCTTCCACACTTGCATTTTCTAAAAACTCTTTTAAAGTCGAGAATGGGCTTCCGCCGATTGCTAGTAAACGTTCTGCTACTTCATCCATTTGTTCGCCGAATTCGCTATATAAATCATCCATCTTTTCATGTAAAGTGAAGAAGTTGTGACCTCTCATATACCAATGAATTTGATGAATTTTTACTGTGAATACGTTTAAATTCGCTACTTGGTGATTCAAAAATTCCTTTGTGTCAACTGAGTTAATTGTTTTCATAATTATCTTCCTCCTATTTTATAATGATTATCACTTAATAATAAGTATAATCTATTCCCAGACCAATGTCCAGTGTGGAAACCATCACAAAGTATTTACCACTCACACAATTTCTTAAACATTTATTACTGCTTTCTCATTATTTATCGCTTCTTTTATGATAGAATAAAAATGAGATTTACACAACTAGGAGGATAGACAATGGAAAATTATTCTCACCGCTTTCAGGTGAACTTGGCTGGTATGATTGACATTCTCTCTAATCATCTGTATGACGAAAAAGATGTTTATATTCGCGAATTATTACAGAACGCTACAGATGCAATTAGAGCTAGGAAAAAAATAGAACCTACTTTAAATGGAAAAATCCATGTTTCATTATCTGGTGAAAAAAACAACAAAACGTTAATTTTAGAGGATAATGGAATTGGTTTAACGGAAGATGAAGTCCATGCCTTCCTTGCAACTATTGCTAATTCATCTAAAGGTGAAAAAAACTTTGACGGTCAAGATACCAATGATTTTATTGGTCGATTTGGAATTGGTTTACTTTCTTGTTTTATTGTTAGTGATGAGATTGTGATGATTTCTACCTCACAAAAAAACGGAGAAACGACCGAATGGCATGGAAAAGCGGATGGTACTTATTCCGTCCGTAAGATTACAACCGAAAAACGCGAACCTGGTACTCAAGTTTATTTACGGTTACGTCCTGATATGATTGAACACCCTGAATGCGAGGAAACAGAATACTTGATTAATACATTAAAAAAATACGGCTCTTCTTTAGAAAGCGCCATTTTAATAGAAACAGATGGTTATGAACAAGAGATCAACTCATGGACCAAACAATTTGCTAATAAAGAAATATTGTTCAGTCTTTCGAGAGAACAAATTCTTCGCTACGGGGAACATTTACTCGGCACACGATTTCACGATTATTTCTTAATTGAAAATGAATCTGGACGTACTTTTGGCATTGCTTTTATGATTCCTTATACAGTACAAATGAATGCGGTTCGCAAACAAACGGTATTTTTAAACAATATGTATGTGACGAGCGAAGCGAATAACGTTCTTCCTAAATGGGCTTTTTTTGCTGAATGTATACTTTGGACAGATGAGCTTCAGCCAGTCGCTTCACGGGAATCTTTTTATAAAAATGAGCGCCTAGAAATCGTATCTGAGGAGCTAGGTGTGGCGTTAAAAAAAGGAATTGAAACGTTACCTGAGAGCGCGCTAACAAAATTATTATCGACACATTATCTTGGTTTTAAAGCTTTAGCTAGTGAAGATGCCCCATTTTTAAAATTAATTTATTCTTATCTGCCGTTTAAAACTTTGAATGGTGAAGAAAAATTAGCAGATATAATGAAAGAAACGACGACAATCTACTATACTTTTTCGGTGGACGATTTTAGACAGATAACTGATATTGCTCGCTCTAGTGGTATGACATTGATTAATGGCGGTTACTCCTACGATACACCAATTTTAACAATGCTAAATCATTTAGTTGATGAAGCCGAATTTATTTTAATTCAACCCGAAGAAATCACCAACAAATTGTTACCGATGTCTGCTGAAGAAGAAATAACCTATCAACCAATCTTAGCTGAAATGAATAAAATGATGGCAGAATTTGATGCCGATATAACGATTAAGCATTTTGAGCCCAAAACGCTCCCTATTATTTTTATTCATTCTGCCGCTACACAGGCAAGCAGAGAACTGGAACGCTCATTAGAAGAAACGAGTTCTGTTTTCAGTGATATTTTAGAGAGTATTCAGCAAGAACAAGCCCCTGCTCCACTTGCCCATTTGTATTTAAATTTAGATAATGAGCTTATAAAAAAACTGTTCACATCTGGTAAATCTATTAATGAGTTATCGGTAATTGTTAATGTTCTTTATATTCAAGCATTACTGTTAGGACATTATCCACTTAAACGTAAAGAAATGAAATTAATGAATCAAAATATGTTACGAATCTTAGAAATGCTATAGGAGGAAAAAATGGATTATTTAAATGATATTGAAGAAGCTTGGGGCATGGACGACAATGCTGAAAAAGTGAAAATTCTTGAACGGGCCATTGCAAGTGCAGATATGTATAACGATGTAGAAAATGGTATTGAGGCACGTGATTTGCTGATTGATACTTGTTTAACTGCCGGATTTCCAAAAAAACAATTGCAAGCCTTTAGTTGGTTAGTAAAAAAATGGGAAGAAGATGCGACATATATTGACGCTTACGATCTACTTTGGAAATATAAATGGATTAGCGAACATGTTCCTACTTTTGATGAAGTATCCAAAGCGCAAATAGATGGGCTTTTGAATGATATGAAAGTAAAATTCGAACAGCAAAATTATTCCTTGCGCCCTTACTATAAAGTTTGTACCCTTGCTGCCATTCGAATGGGCGAAAAAGACAAAGCAAAAGAACTCTTTGAAAAATGGAACAACACCAAAGCTGATTATTTAAATGACTGTTCTGCTTGCGAAACAAATGATAAAGTTCATTATTACTGTTTTATCAAAGATTTTGAAAAAGCGAAGAAAGCTGCTGCTCCAATTATTAAAGGAAAACAGCGCTGTGCAGAGGTCCCTCATTTAACTTACGGTAGTATGGCTTTAGCATATTTAGAACTTGGTGATGAAAAAATGGCGCAAGAATGTTTTGATAAAGGTTACCCTCTTGTGGAGAAAGCAAGTTCATTAATAGCACCGCTTAGCCACTTGCTTAAGTATTTAGTGCTTACAAACCAAGCTGAAAAGGCTAGAGAAGTCATTGATACGAATAAAGAAATCGTCCTTAAGTCAGAAAGCGGACTAGATCGATTATTATTTTTACAAGCTGCTTATCCTCTTTTGGATCGTGAAACAGAAGCAGACTTGGTGGAATTAGCCGAAACCTTAACAGCAAAATTTGATGCACGAAATGAAAATAGTTTTTATCAAGATCGTTTGAAGTAATATTTGGAACATAGCTAGTTTTTCTAGTTATGTTCTTTTATTTGCGCTATTTAGTATTTTTTAGGATAATACAGGAAGGAGTTGAAGATGATGACGATTTGGGTTAGAAACGGGAATAACGCTGCAACTGAGCAAGAGATTTCTGCAAAAGAAACGGAACTAGGTTTATTCTTACCAGCTGAATATAAAGAGCTGCTTTTGACGCAAAATGGTGGTTTGATTCGAAAAAACCATTTTCCAACGAACGAGCCAACTTCTTATGGTCTTGATGTAGCGGAAATTTATTATTTAGCTAGTTTAAATGAATTATTAACAGACATTCCGGAACAAAATGATGTCGACCTCGCAGGCAAGCAAGTTTATTTTCACCGAGATGAATCGCGCTATATCGGCTTTTCCTATGCAGATAATAGGTCCCTGCCAAGCATTATATATGTAGATTTTGAAACGCTACAAACGCTAGTTGTTGCGGAAAACATGGCTGAGTTTTTGGAGGCGCTATATTTCAGCCCTTTTCCAGTAGATTTCGCCGAACAATTTCCAGTAAAAAAACTAGACCAAATTCTTGCTTCAAGTAATGTCAAAAAAACCAAGCAATTACTAGAGTTATTAGAGGATTATCCAGATAAAACATGGTATTTAGAAACACTCATTTGTTTACTTCAAAAAAACGAAATCCCTTATAATATAGTCGTCTATCAATCCTTTGAAAATCAATTGCTCTATTTCCGGAGAAAACTTGTTCCTGAACTTGTGGAAAAGATTTTCGCGATGCTTAAGGACAGTGATGGAATAGATCAAAGTGCTACTACTGAATTATATAAAGAGTGGGAATAAGGAGGAATTCAATTGGTAAAAGTAGTATTTGTATGTTTAGGAAATATTTGCCGTTCTCCAATGGCAGAAGGACTTTTTCGAAAAGAAGTTGCTAATGCGGGGTTAACGGATGAAATAGAAATTGATTCTGCGGCAACGGGAACCTGGAACTTAGGAAAGCCACCGCACCGTGGTACAAGAGAAGTTTTGAAAAAGCATGGTATTAATTATGAAGTAATGCGCGCTCGGAAAGTAACGGATGCCGATTTTGAACAAGCTGATTATATTATTGGGATGGATCAAAATAATATAGCTGATTTAAATGCACTTAATAAAAACAAAGACGTAACTATTCGTTCACTAATGTCCTTTGTTTCAGGTAAGGAAGAGGAAGAAATTCCTGATCCTTATTACACAGGTGATTTTGATGAAACAGAGCGAATGGTGACAGAAGGAGTCAAGGCTCTTTTAGCTTTTATTACAAAAAAATAGCCTTTTTATCCCTAACATGTTTAGAGACTTGTCACTCGGGAATATATAAGAGTACAATCAAAAGATTAGAAAGAGGTTTTTTTATATGTTAGGAATTATTTGGGGAATCATCGTTGTTTTATTAGCAGTTTGGTTACTTGGGATTATTTTCCATGTAGCGGGCGGATTAATTAATATCTTGCTAGTAGTAGTGTTAATACTCGTTATTTGGAACTTAATTCAAATGGCTAGGAATAAACGTAAATAACTGAAAAAAGAGTGGTTTGGTGCATTAACGTAATGCGCCAAACCACTCTTTTTATTTTTGATTTAAATGTTGTTTTTGTAAAAAATCTTTTAAGTCTAATCGGCTTTTTCTTCCAAGTCCGCGTGCAATTTGCTCGGACCAGCCCTCTACTCGTTTTCCTGCTGTTCGTTCATCGTAGTAATTTTTTATTTGTTCATCGTATTTTGCTAGAGTTGCTGGATTCATTTTTTGATAAGCATTTTCGTGATAAACCAAGTCTTGTGGTAATCTAGGTTTGGCTTTTTCTTTGCCTTTAATCGGATGACCTATTGTTAAGCCAAATAATGGCATCGTATATGGTGGCAAATCAAGAATTCCGGCAATTTGCCCTACGTCGTTACGAATCCCTCCGATAAAGCAAATACCAAATCCTAACGATTCTGCGGCAACAGCCATATTTTGCGCGGCAAGTGCGGCATCAATGATGGAAACAAGCCATTTTTCTGAAGTTTCTAGTGCGGCTGTGTCTACTTGATGTTCTTCTAGGATGGCTTGGTGTCTCGCTAGATCAGCAACAAAGATAAATAATTGTCCTGTCTGTACAGTATATGGTTGATTTCCCGCAATGGCAGAAATTTGTTCCCGAATTTTTTTATCTGTTATTCCGATTATCGAGTATGCTTGAACAAAACTAGATGTAGATGCAGCCTGCGCACTTTTAATGAGTAAAGCTAATTCTTCTTCTGTTAAAGCTTTATCTTCAAAGTTCCGTACTGAATAATGACCTAATAAGGCATCTATCGTCTGATTCATCCTAACTCCCCCTTAGTCTTTAAAGATTTTTCGGTCGTAATTCGGTTCTTGTAAAAGCGCGCCAAAACTCTGTTGCCGTAACGCTTCATATGCTAAAACTGCTGCGGTGTTAGATAAATTTAAAGAACGAATATGATCTGTCATTGGAATGCGTAAACAATTTTCTTCATTTGCTTGTAAAAGTTCATCAGGCAAACCAGTAGTTTCTTTTCCAAAAACGAAGAAATAATTTTTATTCGAATCACTATAATCGACGTCACTATAAACATGCCGCCCAAATTTAGTTATATAGTAGAATTCTCCACCGGCATTTTTTTCGAAAAACTCATCTAGAGAATCGTAATAGGAAAGTTTCACATTATCCCAGTAGTCAAGTCCGGCGCGTTTTAACATTTTATCATCTGTGGAGAAACCAAGTGGACGAATTAAATGTAAATAAGTGTCTGTTCCAGCACAAGTTCTTGAGATATTTCCTGTGTTTGCAGGGATTTCTGGTTGATATAGTACGATATGGTTTGGCATTTCTTTTCACCTTGTTTCTATTAATTTGGTATTGCTGTTAATTCTTGGAGTACTTGTTTATCCTGTTCGTTTTGGAGCGCTTTTTGGACAGCTTCTTCCGCTTGTTCTCCGCCAATTTTACGTAAGGCCCATCCAGCGGTTCCGCGAATGACTGGTCTCGGATCATTTTCCAAGCAATCAATTAATTCTGGTACTGCAGTTTTATCTTTATAACGAGCTAAAATAATTATCGCATTTCGTTGGATTGGCTTTTTTCCACGCCATGAACCAGCCATATCACCAAACTGCTCTTTGAAAGCGCGATTTGAAATATGTAGCAGTGGCTTTAACTCGGGACGAACAAGCTCCGGATCCGGCTCCATTTCCTCATGAAAATGAAAATCATGCCCTCGATTATATGGACAAACTACCTGACAAGTATCACAGCCATACAAACGATTATGCAATACTTCGCGATATTTTTCATCTAGAAAGTCCTTTGTTTGGGTAAGATAGCTTAAACAGATTTTCGGATTCATTTTTCCTTCACCTAACAAGGAACCTGTTGGACAAGCTTTGATACATTGATTGCAGCTGCCACACAAGTCGCTAGCAGGCGTATCTGGTTCAAAAGGGATATTGGTTATCATTTCCCCTAAATAAACCCAAGAGCCGTATTCTGGCGTAATAAGCAGCGTGTTTTTCCCGCGCCAACCAATGCCAGCTCGTTCTGCCACAGCCACATCAGATAATTCACCGGTATCTACCATAGATTTCATCCGTACATTAGGTAAACGTTCACTTAAAAAGTGTTCCAGTAAAGCTAATTTTTCTCGTAAAACAGTATGATAATCGATGCCCCACGAAGCTCTAGCAAATACGCCGCGTCTTGCTTCTTTTTTACTGATAGGAGCTTCTGTTAATTTAGATGGATAAGCAAGTGCGATAGCGATAATCGACTGAGGTGCTTTGAAAATAAGCTCCGGATATACACGCTCATCAATAACCGGATGCTCAAACCCTGTAAAAAGATTTAACGCTTCAGCTTCTAATAACCGTTCCTTTAAAAATAAAAAAGGGTCCGCTGTCGTAAAACCAATTTTTTGAATTCCAATTTCATGTGCATAAGCAATTAGCTCTTCTTTTAGCGCTGCGTAATTTGATTCTGGCTTCACTATCATCATTCCCCCTTTCCTTATTTTCAGGCAATAAAATAAACGCAATGCTTCGCTTAAAAAGGTCGAAACACTGCGTTGATAACAGGATTTATAAAAAATATAAAGCGGGTGATGGGAATCGAACCCACGACAACAGCTTGGAAGGCTGTAGTTTTACCACTAAACTACACCCGCACAGTAAGTAGTTCTTAGTGTTTTAACAACTTTTATATAATACCATTCTATGTTAGTTTTGACAAGACTTTTTCTGGAATTTCTTTGTAAAAAATAAAATTCCACTGTATTTATGATTTTTCAAGTCTTTTTACTTACTTATATACTACGCAGTAAATATTGATTCTCATCCTTAAGTAGTAAAGCTTCTGAACCAAATGTGGTAAAATGGATGAAGGAATGGTAAAGAAATCGTTGACTTTAAGTAGTATTGTTCCGCTTCTTTCGAACGACAATGCTACTTCTAGTGCATCACAAACTATAGAAGTAAGAGCAACAGGGATAAATGGTACTAGTGGCGGGACACTTTATCAACTTAATGAAGGATGTGTGAAGTATGGAAAAAAATATTGAATACTCCTGTATAGTCCCTGTTTTTAACGAAGAAGAAGTTCTACTAAAAACTTACGGGAGACTTACAGAAGTCATGCAAACCCTTGACGGTCCCTACGAAATTATTTTTGTTAATGATGGTAGTCGAGATTTAACGAAGAGTATGTTGCAAAAATTAAGTGCAGAAGATAGTTGTGTAAGAGCTATCCATTTTTCCAGGAATTTCGGGCATCAAATTGCTATTACTGCTGGAGCCAATTATGCGCATGGTAAAGCAGTTATTGTTATAGACGCAGATTTACAAGATCCCCCTGAGTTAATTATTGAAATGGTAGCAAAGTGGAAAGAAGGCTACCAAGTTGTATACGCTCAACGTCTGAAACGAAAAGGTGAAACTTTCTTTAAAAAACAAAGTGCTTCTCTCTTTTACCGTATTTTAACTAAATTAACAGATATTAATATTCCGGTTGATACTGGTGACTTCCGACTCATGGATGCGCAAGTTTGTCGGGAGCTAGCTGGATTACATGAAAAAAATCCTTTTGTTCGCGGACAAGTTAGTTGGCTTGGTTTTAAACAAACAGCCCTGCATTATGAACGTGATGAACGCGCGGCTGGAGAAACAAAATATCCACTCAAAAAAATGATTAAATTATCTATAGACGGAATTACATCCTTTTCTTATCGTCCATTAAAACTGGCAAGCTATCTTGGCGTTTTAACAGCTTTCATTGGTTTTATTTACTTAATTATTGTGCTTTTCCAAAGGTTCTTTACTGATACAACATTAACTGGTTGGACTTCTATTATTATTTTACAACTCGTTTTTGGGGGAACAATTCTCTTCATTCTCGGCTTAATTGGTGAATATATTGGTCGAATTTATGATGAAGTAAAAGACCGCCCGCTTTATATTGTTGAAGAAGAAAATGGTTTTTCTGATCAAAAATAATAGATAGTTAAAATCCTGGTTGATTTACTAGGATTTTTAACTATATTCAAGCTGTTTTATTAGCGCTTTATCATTTTTATGTGAGAAAATAAAAGTATGTTTTTAAAGACTACTGGAGGCTTGCTTATGACATTTTGGCAGGATATGATGAATTTCTTTTCTTATGATAATTTAATGTACTGGCTAAGTGAGTATCGGAATTTAGGTCCACTTTTAGCTTTTTTCTTACCTTTTATTGAAGCGTTTTTACCTTTTTTACCATTTATTGTTTTTGTTGTAGTGAACGTAAATGCATATGGACTATTTGGTGGCTTTTTAATCTCCGTTACTGCTGCAATTGCAGGTAGTTTATGTGTTTTCTTGTTAGCTCGAAAATTTGGACAAACTCGATTTTTACGATTTATTTCTGGACACAAACAAATTAAACGAGTAATGGAATGGATTGATAGACATGGTTTTAGTCCGATTTTCATTTTACTTGTAATGCCTTTTACACCATCTTCTGCTGTAAATATCGTTGCAGGTCTCTCTAAAATAAAAGTTTACCAATTTATCTTAGCGCTTGTAGGCGGAAAATTAATAAAAGTCTTTGCGATTAGCTATATTGGTTATGATTTCGTAGACTTGATTCACCAACCGCTTAAACTGGCTATTTTAGCAGTTTCTGTCTTAATTTTATGGTTTGTTGGGAAACGGCTGGAACATTGGATGTCAGGAAAAAATCTTAAATAAAAACGGCAAGCACATGTTTTGTGTGCTTGCCATTTTTTTAATACAGTAAATCTAAAAATTCGTCTTTAGTAATATTACCAAAGTATTCTTTTACTTCTATATCAGCTAATGCCTCAGCTAATGCTTCTCGCTTATATGTTATATTTACTAATTTCTCCTCAATATCCGCCACATTTTTTACGCCAAAGAAGTCACCGAAAATCTTAATATCTGTAATAACTCCTTTTTGGACGTTTAAGCGGACATCGACTGCTCCAACTGGAAAACGTTTTGTCCGTGTTAAATCGAATTTTGGCGATTTACCGTAGTTCCAATCCCAATTACCATAACGTTTAGCAGAAATTTCATGGATTTTTTCCCAATCAGCAACAGTTAATTTATATTCTTTTACATCTTCTACTTTATCCACATTAAAAATATAAAGTAATAATAAATCACGGAATTCTTCGGTAGTCATTTCTTGATCCATAAAATCAGAAATATTCGCTACACGACTACGAACAGACTTAATTCCTTTTGATTCAATTTTATCTTTACGTGGTTTTAGTGATGCAGCGACGTTATCCAAGTTCAAATCATACATTAAAGTACCATGGGAGAACATTTTTCCTTTTGTTGCAAATTGCGCATTTCCTGATACTTTAAAACCATCGATTAATAAATCATTACGTCCTTTTAATTCCGCATTTACGCCTAAACGTTTAAGAGCTTCGACAATCGGTTGTGTAAACTTCGCAAAATTATGGAACGATTCGCCGTCATCATCTGTAATAAAACTAAAATTCAAGTTGCCCTCATCATGATAAACAGCGCCACCACCTGAAAGTCTACGCACAACAATCACATCATTTTTCTCGACGTATTCTGTATCGATTTCTTCTACCGTATTTTGATTCCGACCAATAATTATTGATGGCTTATTAATGTAGAAAAGTAGAACAGGTTCATCTAACTTCAATTCGGTTAAAATAAATTCCTCCACTGCTAAATTAATACGCGGATCTTTTTCATTATTATTATCTATAAAATACATACCCCTAACCCCTTTTCTTCTATATTAAAATGTTTTCGTAAATCCTTTTGATGCGAGTGCAATTTCTCCGGTGTAAATGGCTGCTGCTTCTTGTTTCAATACTTCTAAATCTCCAACTTCTGGCAAATGGCTAAGGAGTAACGATTTCACATTTGCTTCTTTAGCAATTTTTGCGACTTCGGTACTTGCCATATGAACTTTTGTTTTACCAGCTAAATCATGGAAAAAGTTCGTATCTGTTACGAGTAAATCTGCGTTTTCTGCAAAAGGAATAAAACTATCTTGATAAGCGCTATCTGCGGTGTATACAAAGATTTTCCCTGCTGCTTCAATTCGCATGGCGTAACAAGGTACTGGATGAACTGTTTTTAAGAAGGTTACTTTAAACGGTCCAATTTCAAGCGTGTCATCTGCTTTATACTCTACTGCTTTTGTTACATTCGCCATTTCTAAATAAGAATAGCCACGTTCATCTTCTTTGTGCCCATAAATAGGTAAGACAGGTGGTTTTTCTTTTTTTTGTGACAACAAACGAATGTGCTGCAAAATTCCTACGTCTGCTACATGATCTGGATGGTAATGAGAAATTATTGCGGCATCAATGTCATCAGGGTCAATGAAGTTTTGCATGATGGAAACGGCACTTGCCCCCACATCAATTAATAACTTAAATCCAGCTTCTTCTAGCAAATAACTCGATGTTCCTTCGTTCGCTACCGGATAGCCGCCCCAATGTCCAAAAACGGTTAGTTTCATTACTGCACTTCCTTTCTCAATATAAACCTCATATATATGATACAACATTTATAATAAAAGGAGAAATCATCCAAAAGCTACACACACTATTTAAGGAAACATTTGACAAAATAAATATAATTTCTATTTCAAATTAACTATTTATCCTTTTTCAGAGTTTCTTAAAATTAAATGATACACTTTAAACATCAAAGCTTAAAGGAGTTGACAAACTTTACATCAAGCAAAGGAAAAACAAAAAAATGTTGGTGAAAAGTAAATTAACAAATCACCCAAACATAGATAACAGCGTATGTATATAAACCTGAACAATATGTTTTTGTCCTTGCACAAGTTGAGCAACCAAAAAGATACAATATCTGTTATCATTCAACTTGCCTTTAGTAAGAGGCGTTTCTACGATATAGCTTTATTGTTGAAGCTTGAAATAAAGCTATAGACGCGATAAATTCCATTTCCGGATGGCAAGATGAGTATATTTTATTAGTAAAGGAGTTTGTAGTAGTAAATACTATTACAACACTCAAATTTAACGAAACACCTAGCAAAACAAAAAATTATTTAAAAGGATGGTTAAAAAGTTGAGACATTTTAAAAAGTGGAGTTTATGTTTAATGAGTACTTTCCTGCTAGTTGGTTTACTAGCTGCTTGTGGTAGTAACGGAGAAGGTTCAGTAGAGAAAGCTTCTGCTGATAAAGAAGCAACCACAAAAGATAAAAAAAGTGATGTATATAGTGGCAAAGAGTTAGAAAAATATAATGCTTATGTAGAATTTAGTAATGCAGTTAATTCAGAATTTTTAGAAGCTCAATCACAATATTTCCAAGATTATTCTGATGAAAACGGAAAATATAAAAAACCAGGTAATGATTTTTATCCACCACTTAGAGGTGTATCTTTAACAAAAAGTTCTATTGATACTGTCAATAAATTCGTAGATAAATCACCTTCGTTCGCAGTAGATAAAGAAGCTAAAAAACTTGTTAAAGATTTAGAAGCAGATACAAAAACACTTACTGAGTTAAGCGACTATTATACTTCTAAAGGATATATTGATGATAATTTTAAAAAAGCAGAATCTCTGCATAATGATTTATTAAAATCTAGCGAAACTACCAACAAAGATATTAAATCCTTTAACGAAAAAATGAGCAAGATTATCGACAAACAACAACAAGCCGCAGCCAAAGAAATGAAAGATGCTGGTGAGTTAACAATTTATAATGTAAATAATTTCATTTCTCAAACTGAAAAATTAATTACAACGCTACAAAGTAAAGGTATTAATGCATCAAATGTACTTGATACAGATCTAGCAGCTTATGAAGAAGCATACAATCAATTCACTAAATCCTATGATGAGTTAGTAAAAGCTAGTACAGATGAAAAACAGCTTAAAAAAGAAAAACTTACTGAAAATGATCTTTCTGGAATAATGAATTCTGCTAAAACAACAAAAGCAGATGCATCCAGTTTATTAAATCGTCTTAAAAAGAAAGAAGCTATTTCTCAAACTGAACTTGAAAACCCATCATTTATTAATACAGTTGAAGGAACTCCAGAAAAATTAATGGATTCTTACAATGAGTTAGTAACTGACTATAATTCTTTCATTAATTTCCATTAAAAACCTTATTACAAAAATATATAAGATATAAAACTAAACTTAGTATCGACCAGATTCCTCTGGTCGATACTTTTTATCCAATCATACTATAAACTGAGTTACAACCAAATTTCGCTTTAATTGGTAAGTACTTGTAGCACAACGATTCCTTAGTCAGAGTTAGTTAGCTAACGAATTATAATACGCCCCCAAAGTTAGAATGTTTAGGCTAACTTTAGGAGCGTACTAAATTATTTATGAAATATTTTTATTTACTTGGGAAATATTTATTCTCTAGTTCTTTTGTTAATTTTTCTGTTTTTTCTAGCTCGCCAACTGCAACAAATCGTTTTGTTGTTTCCGTTGGTTTATCACATGTGATTAATGTGATTCTAGCATCTTTCGTGTTATCTATCACGCTAACTTCCGTTTCATTAATTGTTTTTGTTTCAGTAACTGTATATTCATATAAATTTACGAGGTCAGTTAGATAAATCTTATCACCTTCTTTAACTTTCATAACTGGACCAAATAGCATTGATTCATCACGCATATGGTGCCCCGCTAATGGATAGTTACCTTTGCCCATTACTTGGTCAGAGCGCATAGTGGTTGCTCCTGCAAGCAAATTAGAAGTGTTAGTACCTTTAAATACTAGTAAGTTAACGTCAACGGAAGGAATCGCTATCGAGCCAATAACGGCATCTTTATCATAGTCTGCGGCACCTTTGATGACAGCTGTCATAGATGGAAGTTGAACACTTTCAAAATCAAATGTAGCATCTTTTTCGTTATTCTTCTTTAAATCTGGTGCATTGTATTGTTCGATTGTTTCATGGCCACTCATATATTTTACAATACCGTTTTTAATGAATGGGGAAAAAATTAATAGTAAACCGATGATTAAAATAATTATTGCGATTGTTTTCTTTAACATACTATTCCTCCTTGTAACTATTTCATTATATAGTAGCTACTCTGCTGAAGCAAAGGAAAGCCAGCCATCTTGTTGAAGTATTTTTTTACCTGTGACAAATTTGTAAAGTTACTCCCAAATAAAGTCTGAAATATGGTTTTTACGTTGCGCTGAAATATAAGGACTTCCTTTAGCTGTAAACCTTAGAGGATAATGGGTCGCGATACCTTTATTTGGAACACCAATTCGTTTAGTTGCTTCTATTATATGGGGCACTTTTGCTTTTTCTAACCAAATATTGCTATCAAAAAGAGTTTTCCCATAATCTTGCATACTTAATCCTAAAGCTTGTGTTAATTTGCCAGGACCATTTGTTAATTCAAAGCCAGTTTTTCCAAGACGATTATGTTCCATTTGTTTCAAGGAATGTTTCGTTGGCTCTATTGCCCGAATTAACACAGCTTCTGGAATTCCTTCTTGCATTGTAATAAAGTTAAGTAATACTTGCCGGTGCATTTGGTAAGTGTAAATTGTTCCTGGTAAGCCGAACATAACTTCTGTACGGTTAGTTCGAAGGTTTCGGAAACTATGCGCTGCCATATCTGTTTTTCCGAGATACGCTTCAGTTTCAACAATATAACCAGAAAGCGTGTAATTATCCAGTTCATGTACGAGGCGCATTCCTATTATATCTCTCGCTAATTCAATAGTAGATTTATTTTCAAAAAAAGTTGAAGTGATTTTGGCACTCATTTTATACCTCCCATTTACTTTTATTCTAGCAGAATTCTATCTTAAATGGTTCTTTTTTGGCTAGTTAAATAAGCCTACGTGTTAATAAATCATACTTCAGATGTATATGTTATAACTTGCCTTTTATTAATCTTGTGTTAGAATTATGTTAAAGTGGGTGCTGTGTGAAATTGTTTTTTTCAACATATTACAGCTTCTTTTTTCATTTCAAAAATAATAATTAAAATGAGTAAATAGTGTGTAGGAGAGGTGTTTCATGAAGGATTGGAAAATAAAAATCCAAACGTTTTTAAGCAAAAATTATGGATTTTTTGTTCTAGCCGTCATTCTTTATTGGCTAAAAACGTATATTGCATATCAACTTGAATTTAAACTCGGCATTGAGAACCTAATGCAGCAAATCTTGCTGTTCATAAATCCATTAAGTGGGGCCATATTCTTCTTAGGTCTCGCACTTTTTGCTAAAGGACGCCGTTCATTTATCTGGATTATTGTCATTGACTTTTTAATGAGCTTTATTCTTTACGCAAATATTGTATATTATCGATTCTTTAGTGATTTCATTACGCTTCCGAATCTAAATGCAAAACAAATGCAAAACATGGGTGATATGGGAAGTAGTATCACAGCGTTACTCAGCTGGCACGATATTATTTACTTCGCGGATATTATCATTTTAATTGCACTACTTGCTTTCCGCTTTGTAAAACCAAACAAAACAGCCCGTATTCGTGCGAGAAAAGTAGTTGGAGTTCTAACGCTTGGTATCGCGATGTTCTTTGGTAACTTGGGACTTGCAGAAATTGATCGTCCGCAACTATTAACAAGAACATTTGATAGAAATTATATTGTAAAATATCTTGGTATGACTAACTATCAAATCTATGATGCAGTAAAAAGCACCGAATCATCTACGCAGCGTGCACTTGCTGATAGTAGTGATGTTACAGAAGTTTTAAACTATACTAAATCCAAGTATGCCGCACCAAACCCGGAATATTTCGGTAAAGCAAAAGGCAAAAACGTTATTTATATTCATTTAGAAAGTTTCCAACAATTCCTAGTGAATTATAAATTAAATGGAGAAGAAGTAACGCCGTTTATTAACTCTTTCTTTAAAGATCAAAATACGCTAAGCTTTACAAACTTCTTCCACCAAACAGGTCAAGGTAAAACAGCTGACTCCGAAATGTTACTTGAGAACTCGCTTTATGGCTTGCCTCAAGGTTCTGCCTTTACTACTAAAGGTCAAAACACATATGAATCAGCATCTGCTATTTTAGGCCAACAAGGCTACACTAGCGCTGTCTTCCACGGGAACTATAAGAGCTTTTGGAATCGTGATGAAATTTATAAACAATTTGGTTACGATAATTTCTTTGATGCTAGTTACTATGATATGAACGAAGCAGATGTTTCTAACTACGGACTAAAAGATAAACCATTCTTTAAAGAGTCTGAAGAATACCTATCATCATTACAACAACCGTTTTACACGAAATTTATTACGCTTACGAATCACTTCCCTTATCCAATTGATGAGAAAGATGCTTCGATTGCACCAGCGACAACTGGTGATTCATCTGTAGATACGTATTTCCAAACAGCTCGTTATTTAGACGAATCTGTGAAAAGCTTTGTTGATTACTTGAAGGAATCTGGTCTTTACGATAATTCTGTCATTATCATGTACGGTGACCATTATGGTATTTCCGACAACCATGAAGAAGCAATGACAAAAATTCTTGGTAAAGATTACAACACTTTCGAAAATGCTCAAGCGCAACGTGTACCTTTAATGATTCACGTTCCTGGTGTTCAAGGTGGCGTTCAAGAACAATACGGTGGTCAAGTTGACTTACTTCCTACATTACTTCACTTACTTGGTGTTGATAATAAAGAGTATTTGCAATTTGGTACAGATTTACTTTCTAAAGACCATAAACAACTGGTTCCATTCCGAAATGGTGATTATATAACTCCTACCTATTCAATGATTGGTGGTAACATGTATAATCAGCAAACTGGGGAACCGATTGCTACAGAAACAAAAGAAATGAAAGAAACGAAAGAGAAGGTATCCAAAGAATTAGAGCTTTCTGATTCTGTTTTACAAGGAGACTTATTAAGATTCTATGCTCCTGATGGCTTCAAAAAGGTAGACCCAAGTAAATACAATTATAATAAGAAGAAATCAACTGATTCTTCTACTAAATAAAAAAGTGAGTCCAGCAAATCCTGGACTCACTTTTTATTTACTTAAACCTCTCATGATATAAGAAACCGTATCATCTATTTCTTTTGCATCGTTCCAGTTAGCTTCTGGCATCACAACAAACCTAGTTAACATAAAACCAACTATATTCGTAATCAGTGCCCTCATAATCGTACTGTTAGGCATATCAATAATCTCTCCACGCGCCTTATAAAAATCAATCATTTGGTCAAACTGTCCTTTTACATGCGTCATAAAAATCTGAGAAAACTGCGCTCTAAGTTCATCATGGTAAAACAATTCCATAAAGTATATTTTGATGACTTTACCATTCTCTTTTGCAAATTCAAAACGGTTAACGATAATTTCGCGAATAAACGACTGGAAATCTGGATACTCACTTTCAAAAACTTCTTTAACAAAGCTTTGAGCCAAGAATGGTATAACCCCTCCAATCAATGTCGGCATCGTAATCGCCATTAGTAAATCTTTCTTTGTTTTATAATGTCTAAAAATGGTTCCTTCAGCTACGCCCGCTTTTTTTGCTATTTCATTTGTAGATGTCCCTGCATAACCTTTTTCTGCAAAAAGCTCAATAGAAGCTGCTACAATTCGGCGCTGCTTTTCGCTCATTTTAGTTTCTTTTTCTGTCAAATCAAGCATTTGACGCAAGATATCTCCTTCTGCATCCACTTTTTTTCTTCCTTTCTCATTAAATTAAACTTTCCGGTATTTTTTCAAAGCAAAAATATTTAATATAACAAATACGAGTACAAAACCTAATAAAATATAAAAATCATTTGCAAATGATGAAAATCCTTCTCCTTTCACCATAATAGATGTTAGTGCATTTGCACCGTAGTATAGCGGCATAATGTGCGCAATCCATACGAGCCAATCTGCCATGCCATCGAGCGGGAAAATCCCACAAAACAAGACTTGTGGCACGATTACAATAGGAATAAATTGAACGATTTGAAATTCATTATTTGCAAAAGTAGAAAGTAAAATTCCTAGTGCTAAGGAGACCATTCCAAGAGTTAACGTAATGAGTAACACATAGAATAAAGAGCCATTTTGCATCATGCCAAGTACTTGAATGGAGAATACTGCGACTAAAATAGACTGTAGTAGTGCAAAAATACCAAAGCCTATCAAATATCCTAACTCTAGTTCGATGCGTTTAATAGGGGTTGCCATGAGTCGCTCAAGCGTTCCTGTTGTCCGTTCTCTCAAAAAGGAAATCCCAGCGATTAGAAATACGAAGAAGAATACGAAAAAGCCAATGAAAATCGGGCTAATTGTGTCGAAAAAGCTAGTATCTTTGTCGCCATAAACGTAATCGGTTGAAATGGTTAGCTTTTCAGGGCTGTTTGTAAGCGATGGAAGCGAGTTTGGATCAATTCCAGCTTTGGCAAGTGCTTCTCCTGTTGTTTTGGCTTGTTTCTTTACTTGAACTTGTTGCTCGGCCATCAGAGCTTTTTGTAGTTTTAAACCGATTTCTTTACTTAAGCTTGGTTCACTATTTTCGTATGTCACTTTGATTTTCTCGCCATCTTGTTGAAAGAACGCGTCAAGATTAGCATCTTTAATTTTCGCAGTTACGTCCGTGTTGTCTGGGTAAGTCTTGATTGTTAAATCATTTTCTTTTAGTTCTTTTACCATAGAGCTCGAAAGTCCGCTCACTCCGACAACCGGCTTCACTGTATCGCCTTCAAATAAGTAAGTTAGTAATGTAATAAGTAAAAGTGGCGCAAGAAACATTAAAGCAAGCGTCCGTTTATCTCGCCGGAACTGGTTTATGATGCGTTTGACGATCGCAAATATTCGCATTAGTTCTTCCCTCCAAACTCTAAAAAGGCATCTTCTAGTTTGCCGGATGTAGTTTTGCTTGAGAGCTCTTCTGGGGTCCCTATGGCAATTATTTTTCCATTTCTAATCATAGCAAGCCTATCACATTTTTCGGCTTCATCCATCACGTGTGTCGTTACAAGGATACATTTGCCACTTGCCTTGAGATCATCCAGTTCTTCCCAAATAGTTTTTCTTAGTTCTGGATCAATTCCGACAGTTGGCTCATCTAATATTAAAACATCAGGATCTGCAAGGACAGAAATAGCGAGAGATAACCTGCGTTTCATTCCACCTGAAAAATTATTCACCTTTTTTGTTAAATCGTTTTGTAGATTAACTAGGTTTGTCGCGTAGTTGATTCGGTCTTTTTTAGCCATACCTTTAATAGAATAAAGTGAAGCAAAAAAATCTAAGTTCTCTTTAGCAGTTAAATCAGTATAAAGTGCATCTGACTGAGCCATATAACCGATTTTGCTAATTACAGGCAAATTCGGCATTACGTTTCCTAGTACTTTCGTTTGTCCACTTGTTGCTTTCTCCATGCCGATGATAGTTTTAACAAGAGTTGTTTTACCAGCACCAGATGGACCGATTAAGCCAAAAATCTCGCCCTTCTCGATATCAAGAGACATATCTGATAAGATGGGTTTCTTGCCGATTTTTACATCTAAATTCATCACATTAATTGCGATTTCCGTCATTACATTCCCTCCTTTTTAAAATGAGTGATTACTCACTTTCTATTTTACTCGAATTTTCTTCAATGTAAAGAAAAAACCGAACGCTTCGAGAAAGTTTTCTTCTCTCTGCATTCGATTATTTGCGTAAATAAATATCTGAAATGAGATGATCCGTGCCTTTATGAAGCACTAAATCGGCACGATATTTTGTTTTCTCAATGTTTTCTTTTAAATTGACACCATTGATTGTATCCCAAACACCAAGCGCAAAAGTTTCTGCTTCTTGTTTGCTAATTTTAGTATATGGGTGGAAATAAGAGCTTTCATTTTGGAAAGCTGTTTCGCGAAGCATGAAGAAACGTTCTAAGTACCATTTCTTAATATCCGCTTCACTTGCATCCATATAAACTGAGAAATCAAAGAAATCACTTGGAAACAAGCTTTCATGTTGATCGGCTTGAAGAACGTTGATTCCTTCAATGATAACGATATCCGGATTATGAATTACGCGTGTTTCATCTAAAACATCGTACGTAAAATGCGAATAAAGTGGTACTTCAACATCTTCTTTATTTGCTTTTAAATCGGTTAGAAACTTGGCAAAACGTTCGCGGTCATAGCTTTCTGGAAATCCTTTTTTATTCATAATTCCACGTTCTTCTAAAACCTTGTTAGGGTAGAGAAAACCGTCTGTTGTTACAAGCTCTACTTGCCTTGTTTTGGAAAACCAACGATCTAGCATTAGTTTAAATACACGTGCTGTTGTACTTTTACCCACTGCAACACTACCTGCTAGAGCAATGATAAATGGTGCACGCGATTCTTTTTTCTTTAAGTATTCCATTTTTTCGCCATGAATAAAAATCGCTTCATGGTATTGAATCGCAATTAGTTTTATTAATGGTAAATAGATTTCAGAGATATCTTGTAAAGAAATCCGGTCATTTAAACCACGTATTTCTTCCAGTTCCTCTGCAGTTAAAATTTGATCTTTACTCACTTCCAACTTGCGCCATTCTTCTCGTGGGAAATGAAAGTAGTGGTTGTAATCATTCATTCAATGTTCCATCCTTTAGTTCATTCGTGAAAACGTAAACAGCTTTATTTAAGGATAACGCAAGCCGCATAAATCCGCAAGTAGCGATTTAATATTTACGATAGACATAAACTGATTTTGGTTTTGCTACTTCTTTATAGCTATCTACTTGTACAGACGGGATATTCATTTTAAAAGGTGAATAGTACTCTTGAGTGATTGTTCCTTTTACCGTAAGCCAGGTATCGTTTTTGAAATTTGTCTTTTCGGGCATTTGAACGAGCATCCCAAATACGCCAGAGTCCGCTACACAATGAATAATTCCAAAACGGAATAAGAATAAATTATTATCTTTGGTTACTTCATCATTGTAAACAAAACCAGTAAATTCGATTTGTTTACCTGTAAACTCACCTGGATAATTATAGAGAATTTCCATTGTCATTAAATAATTGCTATCATTAACTTTGATTGGATTTTGGTCAATGATTTCGGCTTTTTCTTTTGCCATCATTTTTTCATAATCTGTTTCCCCAAAATAGCCACTTGTATCAGGTCTTAAAAATTGATTTTGGGCGTATGGGTCGTCTCCAGCCGCATTGTTTTTTGGGAAATGAAATCCTTTCGCGGAAACAATGGTTGAATCAAGTGTCGCAACTGGGAAAAGAAAGCCAGCAATTAAGGCATAGGAAAGTAAACCATACACCATGATTTTTTTCAAAATAGTATTTTCACCGTCATGAGTATGTCCCATATGCTCTGTTTTTGCGCCAATATCTTCATCACGAAAAACCATAATAAGCTGAATAATAGCAAGTAAAAATGCGGCAATCATGGCTGAAAAAGATAAATAAGCGTATTTCATATTAATATATTTACTGATGTCACCAGAAATATGTAGTTGCATTAAATAAAAGCCAAATCCAAATAAAATAAAAACTCGAAACATGTATTCACCTGCTTTCTGTTAAATAACCAAGGCGTATAAAAAGACGACAATCGTTACACTTGTAACAATTAATAAGACAAATTTTGCTTTAAAAGCTCCTAGCATCATCATTAAATTTTTAATATCAAGCATTGGACCAAACACTAAAAATGCAACGATGGATTGTGTGGAAAATACACTTCGGAAGGAAGCGCCAATAAAAGCATCTGCTTCTGAACATAAAGATAAAATAAAAGCTAGAACCATCATTAATAAAATAGATAAAATCGGACCATGTCCAATGGATACAAGCGTCGAAGTTTTAATATATGTTTGCATCGCTGCAGCAATTAAGGCACCAAAAACTAGATATTTGCCGACAGAAAAGAATTCGTCAACTGCATGCTGTACGGTATGCCAAACTTTTTGGCTAAAAGACATTTTTTCATGTGTATGCTCTTCACCGTGATGATGGTGCGCATGGTCGTGCTCTGGTTCAGCCTGAGCTTCTTCTGTTGTTAAAACTTGAAATTTCGTTGTTGTTACATCCCCACTCGGACCTCCTGCAAGGGCTAAGTTTCCAGCTGGTACAGCAACTTTTTCACTGGCAGCTTCATATTGTAAAAACCGTTCTTTCAAACCAGTTCCTTTATAAAAATAAGCGATAATATTTCCAACAACGAGTGCTACTACAAGGCTTCCAGCAACGCGTAAAAGTGGAACTTCCCAAGTACTCCCAAATGCAACATACGTAGAAAATAAGACTACTGGGTTAATAATTGGAGCTGTGAGCATGAAGGCAATTCCAGCATGAAGCGGTACTCCTTTTGCAAGTAGATTACGAACAATCGGCACAATGCCGCATTCACAGGAAGGGAAAAATACACCAATAAGCGAGCCAACAATGACTGCTAGGAATTTATTTTTTGGAATAACGCGAGCAATAAATTTTTCAGAAATAAACATTTGAATAAAACCAGCAATAAATACGCCAATTAATACAAACGGCAGCGCTTCTATCAAAATAGATATAAATATGGTATTCATTTGTAGGAATGAATCCGGCAGATGACTAAACATAGGATTCCTTCTTTCTTAACTCTTTTTAATAACTATTTGATTCTAAGCCTATCTTTTGAAGAAATCAAGTAAAAGATAAATGACTATATTTTTTATTTTGCTTGAATAAAAAGACAACAATCTAACTAAATTGTTGTCTTTTAGTAATAATTTCTTGATAATCTTGTTCGAGAATTGCCTTTTCTGCTGGTTTTAAATTTGGTTGCATGAGTTTCGCAGCAATTTCTGACATTCGCATTTCTAAAATCAATTTATCTTCTTCTGTTACACGACTTGGGGCTTTACTTTCTTCATATTCTGAGAAAGCCATTCTGTGGAACGTCATTTGTTTGTCTTCTATCACGAGTAATTCTTCTGCAACTTGATTTACAAACGTCCTATCATGCGAAACAAATAACACTGTTCCGGTAAATTGTTTTATGAGCATTTCCAAAGCTTCCATTGCGTAGATGTCTAAATAGTTGGTCGGTTCATCAAGTATCAGGAAATTCGCATCACTGACTAGAAGCATACTAAGAAGTAACTTCACTCGTTCTCCACCAGAAAGCATCCCGACTTCTTTTTGCAAATCACTTTCTTTAAAATGCATACTTCCAAGCACATCTCTGTTTATTTGTTGCGTTTGAACGCTTTTTTCTGTGATGTTTTCTATGAGCGTTTTCGATAAATCTAACCCTTTTAATTCTTGATCAAAGTAAGCGATTTTAGCTTGATTGTTACAAGTAATAGTTGGATTTTCTTGGATAATTTCTCTCAAAAAAGTGGTTTTACCGCTAGCATTTTCACCGATAAGCGCTACTTTATCTCCTGCTTTAATCGAGAATTCTTTTGTTTCAAACAATGTTCTTCCGGCAATTTCGAAGGTTGCTTCTTTCGCGCTTAATATCGTACTACCTTTTTTTATTAATCGGTTATCGGGCGTGACGATTTTAATTGGCTTTGTAGTGCGTGGTTTCTCGACATTTCCAAGCCGCTCAATCCGTTTTTCTAAGGCTTTAATTGTACTATGTTGTTTCTTTTGTTGTGTGCCTTTTCCAGCTTTAAAGGCGCTTGCTTCTTTGTTATTCAAACGTTTGCCTGGTTTTACAATTCGTCCTGCTTCAATTTCGTGATAGTTTTGTGATGCTTGTAGTTGTTTCTTTTTGTTTTTAAATTCTTTGTAGGCAAGTTCAGCTTGGTTTTCTTGTTGTTTTTTCTGCTCTATATAATCGTGATAGTTTCCTTTGTAAACTTGAATTTCTTGATTTTTAATTTCCCATATTTCTGTACATAGTGCGTCTAAAAAGGCGCGGTCATGGGAAATTATCATTAGGGCGCCGTGAAAATCGTTCCACTGCCGTTCTAAATGTTTAACGCTTTCGACATCTAAGTTGCTTGTTGGTTCATCTGCTAAAAGTATGCTTGTATTTTGTCGCATGGCATGTTGAATTGCTTTTCTTGTTTTTTCCCCGCCACTTTGTGTGCTTTTATCGGTAGAAAGTTGCTTGATATAAGCGAGTTTTCCGTATGAAGTAATGTTTCCTGATGTGGCTTCTATAACGCCAGCTATTACTTCCATAAGCGTTGTTTTCCCTAAGCCATTTTGACCAATGATGCCAATTCTTGCTTTCTTGTCTACTAACAGGTGCGGGATTTCTACTAAAGTTCTGTCCCCTATTTCTATTTTTAATTGGTTTATTTCGATTATTGACATAAAAAATAACCTCCTGAATATTTTCAGAGAGGAATCCGCGAAACTACGCCAAAAAAGGCTATAGCTAGAGTTATCATGCGAAATGAACATACGAATCCCGTCCGAAAAAATAGTTTCTACCCGAGAAATGGATAGCTTTCTTCATTTTTTCATATAATACAGGATTAGAATTTCATTGGCTTAAGATAACACTCCTTTTCGTTTGATGTTTACATTATAGCTCAATTTAGTAAATCCTTCAAGCTAAAAAAGCCGTGCAGCTCAAAATACACGGCTCAATTTGTGACCAATTATTCACTTTCTTCCACCATCATTTTTAGTTTTTGGATAAACTCTGCGAAACTTTCTGCCATTGATAAGCGTTTAGCATTGATTGGTTCAGAAACAATTTCCACAAATTTTTCAAAGAACTCGTTAAATTCATTGGCGTCTTTTTTGCTGATGGCTACAAGAGCAACCAATTTTACTTTGACCTCATTCCAATAGATTGGTTCTTGAAGTGTCATAATCGAAACACCGCTACGGAGGGCATCGTTTTTAATTGAATGTGGTATTGCAATACCTGAGGGAAAGCTAGTTGGGGCCATTTGTTCCCTTTTTTCAACTTTTTCTTTAAAATCAGCGGTCACAAAGGCTTGTTTTTCCATTTTAGACACCATTTGTCCTCTTATTTTTTGTGGTGTGAGTTCTGAGGGATCAATTTGATTAGAATAGAGTGACGGGACTATATAGCGGTCAATTTGTTGTCCAAGTAGATTGTTTTCGAGTATTTTTTTCTTTGTATGGATTCTGCTCGTAATTTTTTTAATATCTTTTGCAGTGAGTAATGGATGAATAAAAATCGAACCAGCTTTTTCGAGAGCGCTGTCCCGGTTTGTCGTTAAAATAATATCGTAATGTTCATCGCATCGCTCATTTTCAATGACTTCTATTGTTGCATCGTTTTCAAATAAGGAGCGTAGTTTTTTTAGCATATTGGTTTTTAAATCATGGTAGTCGTCAACAAGAATACCGATTTCTAGTTTGATATAATCACGGTTTTCGCTCTCTAAAAAAGAACCGATATGTAGTGCAATAAAGGAAATTTCGTCTTCATTAAAGTCAATTGCTAGTTTTTCTTGTAGTAAAGAGGAAATGTAAACTGCGATGTCAAAGGTTACAGGATAAGAGGTTTTAATATCTAGTAAACTTAAATTTCTTGTATAAGCTTTGTAACGTGAACGGTAATATAAGCTTTGTACATGAATAGCAAGTTTAATAAAAAGTTGCTCGTTTTGAAGATCAATGAGGTACATTTCTTCCACGTTAGTGAGTACTATTTTAAGTGCTTCAATGATTTTTCTATCCACAAATTGTTCTAATTCAGCTTGGTTGGCATTGGCTGCCTGCTCGTTTTGAAGGCCAACATAAAGAAGGCCAAGTTGCTTTGTTTCTGCTTCTGAAAAATGAATTTGGTATTCTTCTGAGAGTATTCCGGCTATTTTTTTTGAGATTTCGTATTCTTTAGAGTGTTTTCTGATGAGCGTTTTTTGCGTTTCAATGAGTGTATTTCCTTGTTGGATGCGAACGATACTGATGGCGTAATGTAAAACAATATTCATCATCGAGTATGGATTTGTTGTAATAGCTTCTTTTGCTAGAACTTCTTTTACAATACTTTGAAGCTTATCAATCGAAACTATTTCCAGCATTTCTTGGATGTGCCCTTTGATGCTTTCACGGTAGCCGCCTTCTTCATATAATAAAGAAATCATATACTTTCTTTTGGCGCGCTCTTTTCCGACGAGTTTAATTCGATTTTTATCAATGACAATCTGTACGTTTGCTTCTTTCAGTTCGTTTTTTAATTGTTGAATATCTTTTTTTAAAGTGACCTCTGAAATAAAAAGAATTTCTGCGAGATCAAATAAATCAACGCCTGTTGTAGAGTTTTTAATTAATTCTAGTAATAATTTTGATTTTCGTTCTGTTATATCACTTCCTGCTTGAAAATCGTAGTGGATGTCCGAGTTAATTTGATACCCTTGCTTAGTTGAATTAATTAGATTTGGCGTCGCTTCATTTATCTTGTAGATATTGTTGCGAATGGTTCTTGTTGTACACTCGCAAAAATCTGCTAACTCATTTGAGGTAACCCACTTGTCTTCTTGTTTATACAAATAAGCTAGTATTTCTTTTTGAGTATCCATTCCTGTTACCCCCTATATATCGAAAGCCAGTTGTTTTAGCTATCAACTACCACAACTGGCGCTTCTGTTACATTAAACTTCTAGGTCTTCCCCATTAGACTCTATTACTTTTTTATACCATGAAAAGCTGTCTTTTTTAATTCTTTTGCCTGTGCCGTTTCCTTCGTTATCTAAATCAACGTAAATGAAACCGTATCTTTTTTCCATTTGCGCGGAAGAACAACTAACGATGTCAATTGGGCCCCATGCGCAATATGCGATCACTTCTACCCCGTCATACATCGCGCGTTTCATTTCTTTTAAATGGGCAGATAAATAATCAATGCGGTAATCATCATGGATTTCGCCATGTTCTAATTCGTCGTACATTCCGAAGCCATTTTCGGCGATAATGATAGGTTTATGGTATCTATCCCAGTATTGTGACAGAGCATTATATAGCCCTTTTGGATCGACTGCCCAGCCCCACGGATTTGCTTTTAAGTGTGGATTGGGGGTAATCGAAGCAGGATCCAAATCATTTTTCTTAGAATCGACCATTTGCGAATAATAATAGGAAAGTGCTAGATAATCCATCGTGTTTTTTTGCAGAATAGTTTTGTCTTCTTCTGTGATTTCAATATTAATGTTATTTTCGTCGAAGTAGTTAAGCGCATATTGTGGGTATTCGCCTTGGAACTGCACATCTGCGAAGAAATATTCCATGCGATTTCGTTTCATTGCGAGAACGATATCATCTGGATCGCATGAGAATGGATAAGCTGTACAATCGGCAAGCATCGTACCAATCATTAATTCAGGATTCAGCGCTTTTCCATACTCATAAATTTTCGCACTAGCGACAAATTGATTATGAACTGCTTGATACGTTGCGGATAAATAATCATCGACAGCATCATATGGAATGGCAGTTGAGTTGAATGGCTCAAATTGGATTAAATTAATTTGGTTAATAACAATCCAATATTTCACTTTTTTATTGTAACGATCAAGTACGGTTTTACCATATTTTTCAAATAAATCGATGACTTTTCGATTATGCCATCCACCATGGTTTAAGACAATTTCTACTGGAGTTTCATAATGCAAAATGGTAATAATTGGTTCCATGCCAAGTTCGATAATTTTATCAATTAATTGGTCATAATATTTTAGTCCTGCTTCATTGGGTTCCTCTTCTTCACCAGTTGGGAAAATCCGTGTCCAATCTAGTGAAGTTCGGAATGTTTTAAAGCCCATTTCGGCAAGCAATGCCAAGTCCTCTGGATACGTATGATAAAAATCAATGCCATGGCGTTTTGGATAATAGTTTACTTTATCTTCTATGCTTGCTTTAATATCTGCTAAACTTACGCCTTTATGTTGTTCCTCGCTAATCTCATCATTTGTTTTACCTTTATGATATTTGTGCAAATCTGCCAAACTAATTCCTTTTCCATCTACTTTAAATGCGCCTTCTGCTTGGTTGGCCGCGATAGCTCCACCCCATAAGAAGTCTTTTGGAAACTGATAATTTTCAAACATACTTGTACCTCCTATTTTTTCGTAAGTTCGGTCATTTTTTTGAATAAACGTAGCATATGCTCACCGATTAGTATTTCACTTTTTGCTGTCATTAAGGTATCTTGAGCATGACAGAACAGTGTGGAATAACGGATTTGGTTACCTGAAGCTTCTAATTGAAGTGTGTCTGTTTGCAGACTATGTGCAATGACAATTTCTTTTTTCGCAGAGGCGATAAATTCCTCGGCTTCATTAAATTCTAGTTCTTCTAAATGATTGAGTCCTTTCACTAAATCATTTCTTGCGTTCCCTGCATGGATTAATATATTCATGGATAGTTCATTTAAACTATCTGTTTCTTCAACATAGTCTTGCTCTGACATTTTAGTTCCTCCAATCAATTTGTTACCATTTCTTTCTCTGCTTCTATCGCGTCTAATTTTTCTTGTTTGAGTAGTGAATTATCGTATGCTTTAAAGAACGGAAGATAAACCAGCCATGTGATGATGATAATCGCTAAACAAGCAATAACCGCACGGAAATCTTGTGTTGCGAGATAAGATGTTACTGGGTAAGGCATGTACCATAGCAAGAACGACTGCGCGGGTATACTTACTAAATCCATTGACATAACGAAATAAGCGATACTTGGGACTAAGAAAGCGTTAATCCATGTTGGTATCATTAAGTATGGATTAAATGCAATTGGTGCTCCGAAGAATAATGGTTCGTTGATGTTAAAAATCGATGGAACAATAACTGCTTTTCCAATTGCTTTTAGTTGTAAAGATTTACTTAAAATCAGCATCATAATCGAAAGCGATAATGTTGTTCCCACTCCGCCGATTGAAATTAACGCGTAAACTGTTTCTTGAGTTGCTATGTTTGATGCACTTGCACCATTTGCTACGGCTTGTGAGTTTTCTGCAAGTCCTGCCATATAAACTGGATAAATTGCTGGCATCATTACCCAACCAGAAATCCCGAATGTATAAAGAAAAGCGGGAATGAAAACTGAAAGCACAAAACCTGGATAAGATTGTACAATCGATGCGAGTGGGCTAAACACAGCCACAATAACTTCAAAGAAATCGATATTAAATTGAACTGTAATTAACCAACCAACGATTAAAATAAAAGTAATTGGTAGTAAACTGTTAAACCAGCCGACAACGAAATCAGGTATTGGCGTATCTTCACTGAACAGCGAACGCTTCGCCGCAAAATTCATTACACAACCAACAAATAGTCCTGTTGTAATGGACAAGAACATTCCAGTTGCCCCAAATCTAGATAAAATAAAAACGGCATCTCCATTTGCTGAAATAGTCGGAAATAGTAACATTAAAAATAATACAAGTCCAGTAGCTCCGGAAATTAATTTTTGACTGCTATTCCCTTTTTTCTCCATCAGATAATACGGGATTAAAAATGCTACGACTAAACCGAACATTCCAAACGAAAAATTACTTATCATCGAAAAATCAGGCATACCGGGGAATAAATTTTTAAGTAATGAAACGATGGTGACTAAAGAACCGACAAAAACGAGCGGAAGCGCAGACATAATTGCATCTTGAATTGCTGATACCCAAGGATTTTTAACAACTTTATTTACTTTTGGTGCAAATTTATTTGTCATAAAATCCATCACTTTGTTGTTCATCCTTTTATCCCTCCATATTTAAAATAAGATCAAGTGCTTTTTCACCGTTAAGCGTCCCATATGTTGCTTGAGGAATGACTGATACTAAAACATCTTTATCAGCTACTTTTTGCTTTAAATCATCTAACATATAGGCTAAATGTGGACCAATGAGTAAATAATCGATTTCATTTATTCTTTCATCAATTTGTGATTCACTGGCTGCTTTCACGGTCACTTGTTCTCCACGTTTTTTTGCTGCTTTTCTAATCGCCGCTGCCATAAAACCACTAGAAGCTCCTGACCCGCAAATGAGTAAAATGTTTTTCATTTTGTATCCTCCCTTTCCTTAACTTACTTTCATTATATAAATGACTGAATCCGCTTACAAATATACTTTTTTCCTACTGGTAGGAAAGCACAAAAAAAGAACACCTTCGCTAGATGCGAAGATGTTCCGTGTTAGCCTAATTTAATCACGATACTTTAAGTTAATGAATTTCACTTGGATGTATTCTTCCATTCCGTAATGACCATTTTCACGGCCAAATCCTGAATGTTTTACACCACCAAATGGAGTTTCTGGATTGGATATGGCGATTTCGTTTGCACCAACCATACCATACTCTAAGGCTGCACCAACTTTTTCAACGCGTGCTAAATCTTTAGTATAGAAATAAGAAGCGAGACCGAATTCGCTATCATTCGCCATTTCAATTGCTTCGTCTTCCGTTTCAAAAACGATGAGCGGAATTACGGGACCGAATGTTTCTTCATAAAAGATGTTCATTTCACGAGTGACGTTATCTAAAACAGTTGGTTTATAGAAGTTACCTTTGTTGTAGTCAGAGCCAGTTAATCGTTCGCCACCAGTTAGGACTTTGGCGCCTTTATCCGTCGCGTTTTTAAGTTGTTTATCGATTTTATCGATGGCATCTTCGCGAATAAGTGGGCCAACATTGACATCGTCTAAACCGTTCCCGACTTTTAGTTTTTCTACTTTAGCGACTAATGCTTTAGTGAATTTTTCTTTGATTTCTTTTGCAACAAAAATGCGGTTTGGTGATACACATACTTGACCATTGTTACGGAATTTTGCTGCGATTAAATCATCTACAGCAGCTTCAAGGTTAGCATCCGCAAATACGATAAATGGTGCGTGTCCTCCGAGCTCAAGCGAGATTTTCTTCAATGTGTCAGCAGATTGTTTAAATAGTGTTTGGCCGACTTTTGTCGATCCTGTAAACGTTAATTTGCGGACATCATCACTATCTGTTAAAGTTTCACCGATTTCTTTCGAGCTACCCATGACAATATTAGCAACGCCTTTTGGTAAGCCTGCTTCTTCAAAAATTTCAAAGATAGCTAAAGCCGAAAGTGGTGTATCTCCAGATGGTTTTAACACAATGGTATTACCTGTAGCTAGTGCTGGTGCGAGTTTTCGTGTCACCATTCCACCCGGGAAATTCCACGGAGTAATTGCTGCTACTACACCAATTGGTTGTTTTTTTACGATAAACGCATGGTTGTTTGGAGCTGGGATTGTTTCTCCGTATAGTCTTCTTGCTTCTTCCGCCGCGAATCGGAAATTTTCCGCACCGGTTAAAACTTCTCCTTTTGATTCTTTTAATGGTTTACCTTGTTCTAGGGTCATAATTTTTGCTAAAGTATCCGCTCTTTCTTCCATTAAATCAGCAATATTATGCAAGAGTTTGACGCGGTCAGCTAGTTCCATTTTAGCCCAATCGGGAAAAGCGTGTTTTGCAGCTTTAATCGCTTCTTTTGTTTCGTTAGGTCCTGCTTGAGCAATTTTCGCGATGACTTCACCGTTTGCTGGATTTACAATATCTTTTGTTTCTTTATTATCGCCGTCTGTCCATTTTCCATTAATAAATAATTTAGTTTGAACTTTTGGTAAGGCTGTTTCTTTAATACTCAAAAATACCACTCCTTAGTAAATTTTTCTGTCCGAATCTAACGTTGCTTATAATAGTGTTTTCCACAAATCGAAAAATTTAATCAGGATTTTCCTCTTAAACCCAGAAAATGGTTTATAAGAAAACTGGCTCCATCCCAGCATGATGGGCTCGAGCAACTTTTAAAAAAACTTTAATTTTTTCAAAAAAAACTAGCTGCAATCACCGCAACTAGTTTTTTATATTAACTTTCTTCAATTGGTTGATGTATTTCTTCTTTTACTTTTTTCGGTGCGTTTTTCTTATATGCAAGGAAATAGAAAAGGCTGACAAAAACTGCTCCGCCGACTACGTTTCCGAGGTATACTGGGATAACGTTCCAAATAAAATCTGCCCATGAATAGTATCCAGCGAAAATTGCGGCTGGGATAATAAACATATTGGCGACAACGTGCTGAAATCCGATAGCTACAAAAGCCATGACGGGGAACCAAATACCGAGGATTTTCCCAGCAAAGTCTTTAGCCGCGTAACAAAGCCAAACAGCGATTCCAACAAACCAGTTACAACCGATACCTGAAACAAAAGCAACCCAGAAAGGATCGTTAATTTTTGCCCCAGCTGTTGCAAGTGTTTTTGGTAAAAAATCTCCTTCAGTTAAACCAACGAAATGCCCAAAGAAGTATGCGACGAAAAAAGCGCCGACTAAGTTCATGACGGAAACAATCGCCCAGTTTCTAAGTAATTGTTGGAAGGAAATCTTTTTGTCATACCAAGCAATCGCTACCGCCATCATGTTGCCAGTGATTAATTCTCCTCCACCAAGTAAGATGCATACAAGCCCAACTGGAAAAAGACTCGCACCAATAAGTGTTGCAAAACTGCCCCATTCGTGAGGCATTGTTCCCACTGCACGTATGTATAATAAGTAACCAAGAGATATAAAAGCGCCACCTAAAAAACCTAGTAAAACGAGTGTTAATGTACTCGAATTTGCTTTTTGTGTTCCTTTTTCAATCGTAATCTCTGTTACTTCCTGCGGGCTATAATATCCCACATGAATCCCTTCCTTCTTGTTAAAATAATCACAAAATTGCGTTCTTATTATAGCATAATCAAAAACAGCTTGCTAGTATCAAAAAGCCCGGCACAAAAGTCCGAGCTCGCGTTTTACGTATGGAGTTCTTTTACAACAGGGATTCTAATTTCAATATCCGCACTTTCTTCGTCATTTTTTGTATATACTTCTAATTTAAATGGTAACGGATCAAAAACTGGATTGTTGGCAGTAATATACGGTTTGTAATCTTTTTCCTGTATTGCCCGTGCTATTTCCTCGTAACTTTCGAGTATATCGGTCCGAGCTATATGTTCCGCCACAAAATAAGTATGAGCGGGAACTTCAATCCATTCAAGTGGGTCTTTTAAGTTCGCGTATTTTTGCTCAACTGGTATTGCAGTATAATACGTTATACCATCTTCTATATTATGGACAGAAATACCATAGAATTGCTTAATTTCCGAAAAATCATCTAATCCTTGCGCAAGTTCGAGCATTTCTTTAAAAGCACTTTTAATTTTTGTATAGTATGCTTCTGTTTTAAGTCCTTCGTGAACAAGCGCAATACCCGTGAAACCTTCCCATTCTTCTAATCGTCCTAGTTTAATCGCCATGATTAACACTCCTTTTAAAAAGAATATTACAGCAGAAGATTCATAGATGATTTTGAACTTTTCTATTCGCATAACATATGGTAAATACCCTACTAAACTTTACTTAAAACAAGATACTAATGAAAACAATCGCTACAATAATAAAAACAAAAGTAAGCCACGCGACAGGACGAGCAGTGTTAATAGTCCAACCAATGCCAAAACGTTTCTCAACAAATAAAGCAGGATCATTCCTGTTAAAATAAATTACTCCAGCTTTCCAAAACGCATCATCATCACGAATTGGTTTATTCACATTATCTGGTTCGTTAGCAAATTTTAGCCTACTTCCGCCTTGTCCTACTTTTACGGCTAGAAGAACTGTTCCAAGTAAAATTAAAATGATAGAAATACTCATGGTAATCATTATAATTTCAGGTGAGAGTGAAAGTAAAATAACTACTTGCATTACGAGAAAATCAATAACCAGAATAACGCACATAATCAACATTGCTTTACTAGAAATTTGTCTAAACAGCATATTCCGTTTTAACGAATCTGTCGGGTTTTCGTTTTCCACCGTTTGTTTGCTTCTCGCAATAACGAAATTAATAAATATAAATAAAGCAATCATTCCTAATTGCAGCATTGGTAAAAGTAACGCTGCACTCACGGATTTTTGAACGGTATCAGTCACTACCCCATTCATATCAAAATGGACTGGGAAAGCCTCTGGTGCAATTGGATAGAATACTACTGTAATCGCAAGTGTGATAATAAAAATAAGTAATGGCACTACAAACCAAGTATACGAAATAACCATTTTCCTACGATGAAAACTAGTATCTACCATGATAATAGAATTGGTTGAAATTTCGCCAGACTCGATTTTTTCTCTTTTCCATTGTAATGTTATTTGGTGAAAACGATAGTAAATAATGAAAGAAACAATTAATTGACCAAACATGGATAGGATAAAGATTCCCGCTTGGAAGTTTTCACTCCAATGAAGACCTTGAATTAATGCAATCCCAATGATAGCAATTAACACCGTCCATAAAATCACTTGACCAACATATTGTTTTTTTAATTGCGTTAGTTCTGCATTTCGGTTAGCACGTTCCCCTACATTTACACCAAAACATTCGGATTTACGTGTCACAAATGGGGTAATTGCTTGTAGAGAAATAATAGCAATACTGACAAAAATATAAATGATGATTTCCATAACTACTCCACACTCCGCCCTTTTATTTCGTCAAAAATAGCTCTACTGATTTCTAGCCACTCATCTTCACTCACACTACGTACAATCGACTCAGCTATTAAAGGTCTTAGTTTTGTTTGTAGTTTGGTGAAAAATAATTGATCTGCTTTTGCCACACCATCTGGATGTATAACTACTCCTTTTTGGCGGTGTATTTGAATAAATCCTTCTTGCTTTAAGATTTGGTATGCTTTATTTACGGTATGAAAATTAATACCAATATCTGCACCAAGACTTCTCACAGAAGGAAGTTTATCTCCCGGTAAAAGTTCCCGTTTTGCCATGCCTTCGATAATTTGATTACATATTTGTGTATAAATCGGCTCGTCTGATTGTAAATCAATCGCGAGTAACATACAAACACCTCTTCCCTAACTGTTATATATATTGTATAACACATATATCTTTAAGTCAACATCATTAATTCAGTGGCTATTTAAAGCAGTTAATGGTACTATAAAATTTAACAATAAGGTTTATGGAAAGAAGGGAATCATTTGAAATTTTCACGTTTTAGGGATAGTAAATTGTTTTTTTGGACCATTGAAATTTTAGCAGTTGTGGCAGTTTTATTCATTCTATTGCAGATGAAGTACATATTTTCACCAATCGGCATAATCGTTTCCACTTTATTTATGCCTATTCTAGTAGCAGGATTTTTATTCTATTTATTCAATCCGCTCGTTTTATTTTTAGAAAAGAGAAAAGTTCCACGACTTTTAAGTGTTATTTTGATTTTTATCGCGTTTATCGCGCTTGTTGTTCTTGCTGTAATGCAACTCGGTCCAACACTTGCTGATCAAGTAGCCGAACTTGCAAAAGCCATACCAGGTTACTGGCAAGATTTTGAAAAATGGCTACAAAGTCTTTCAAATAATTCTGCTTTAAAAGATATAGATATGAAACAAGAACTTTCAAAACTCAACATTTCCTTGCCGAAAATCATGTCTATTGTAGTTGATGGAGTAGCTTCTAGTTTTGGAGCGATTATCTCATTTGTGTCTGGTTTCGTTATGATCCTTGTAACAGTACCATTTATAGTCTTTTATATGTTTAAAGATGGTCATAAATTCGTTGAGTCTTCTGGCAAATTTTTCCCAGCAGGTATTCGTTCTGAAGCAAAACAAATTATTAAAGAAATGAACAAAACAATTTCTACTTACATTAGTTCCCAAGCGATTGATTGTATGTTTGTTGGTTTGTTTACTTTTATTGGTTACTTAATTATTGGTCAACCGTATGCACTTTTATTTGGATTTATAGCAGGTGCAACGAACATTATTCCTTATCTTGGACCATTCCTTGGAGCGGCTCCCGCGGTTATCGTGGCGCTATTCACTTCTCCAGTTCAGGCACTGCTCGTTATTGTTGTCGTTACTATCGTTCAACAAATTGACTCTAACTTACTTTCTCCATATATTATGGGTAAATCATTATCAATTCACCCGCTCACTATTATCATCATCTTGATTGTTGCAGGTAATTTAGCAGGAATTTTTGGAATGATTTTAGGAGTTCCACTATATGCTGTAGTGAAAACAATTATCGTTAACGTTAATCGTTTAATTAAATTGCGGCGAGGTCAGCTGGCGATTGATAATAATCTTCCTAATCCAGATACACCGAAAGAATAAAAAAAAGAGCTTTGGGAAACTAGTTCCTAAAGCTCTTTTTTTTCTATGCTTTTTTAAAATGAGAAGTATCGTTTAAACGTTCTAATTTGAATAAACCATTTTCATAAGCTAAAACAGTAACACTCGCATTATCTAAAATGACTGATTCGTCCATGGATGGTTCCAGTTCGTGGACAATGTTACGAATGGTATTTCCGTGAGCGACGATAAGAACATTCCCGCCTGTTTCACGGTGCCGATTAATGACATGTAAGAAACCTTGTTCTACCCGAGTCCAAAATGTCATAAAATCTTCCGCATCTCCTGTTGGGTCAGCTGCTTTTGTGCCGTTCATTGTTTCGCGTACATCGGCATTTTTAAATAGCTCTTCTTGATTCGCATAACCCATATGATGAGCAATTTCATTCCAGGCCACATCGCCTTTTTCACCTTCGTAGGAACCGAAGAAAGTTTCCCGAAATTCACTTAGTGGTTCAAGCGTTAAACCAAATGCATGTTTATTTTCTTTTAGTAGGTGTTCTGCTGTTGCGATTGTACGGTGTAAGTCACTTGAATAAGCTGCGACGAATTCTGTTTCTGCAAACCCACGACCACTTTCTTTTACTACTTCAATTCCTTCTGGTGTGAGCGGCGTATCAGCCCAGCCTTGCATACGTAAATTTTTGTTTAAATAGGTTTGACCATGTCTTACAAAATAAAGTGATAATTTTTTTCCCATTACGTACTTCCTCCTCCATCGTTGTTTTCTATTTCATTGTAACAAATTCTTCAGATCCAGTTGGGTGGATAGCAACTGTATTATCAAAATCAGCTTTTGTTGCTCCCATGTTAATAGCAACGGCGAATCCTTGAATCATTTCATCTACCCCGTAGCCAATACCGTGCAGACCGATTACGCGTTCTGTTTTCCCTTCACAAATCAATTTCATCCGGCAAGGCTCGCGGTGGTCTGTGATGGCTGTATACATTGAGGTAAAGCTAGAAGTGTACACTTTAATATTTTCTTTGCCGTATTTTTCGATTGCTTCTGGTTCTGTTAAACCAACTGTACCGATAGCAGGATGACTAAAGACAACAGTTGGAATATTTTCATAGGTTAAATGTGCATCTTTTTTGTTATTGAAAAGGCGTTCTGATAAACGGCGCCCTGCTGCAATTGCGACTGGCGTTAATTCATAATGACCCGTTACATCGCCAACTGCATAAATCCCCGCTACATTGGTGTTTTGGAATTTATCTACGGCGATATGTCCGCTTTCTAAGAGTTCTACGCCCGCATTTTCGATTTGAAGCCCTTTGATAACCGGTTTACGCCCGATCGCCCAAATAAGCGTATCGACGGTTTCTGTGCGACCATCCTCTAAGCTCAACGTCAAACTGCCATCTGGATTTTTTTCTATCTTTTGAGGAACGGCATATTTATGCAGGGTCATTTCCGATTGCTCAATAATTTCGGTTAGTGTATCTGTTAAAAGTGGATCGAAATTTCGGAGTGGTGCATGTTTTCGTACAAATAAATGCGTTTCTGATCCAAGTTGTTGCAATACACCAGCAAGCTCAACAGCGATATAACCCGCGCCAACAACCGCCACTTTTTTAGGAAGCTCATTTAACGCAAAAAAGCCGTCTGAAGTAATGCCATATTCTGCGCCAGGGATGGAAGGAAGTGCTGGTTCGCCGCCCGTCGCAATTAAAATATGATCTGCTGTCACTAGTTCACCATTCACTCGCAACGTTTTTTCATCGACAAATTCCGCGTAACCTTTAATCCACTCAACTTTATTGTTATCAAGCCCATTCTTGTACGAACCTCGAATCCGTTCAATGTAAACTTCTCGGTTTTCTACTAATTTTTGGAAGTTAAAGCTTGCGTCCACTTGGTAACCATAGGCATCTGCATATAAGTCCATCGCTTCTTTAATTTGTGCCCCATACCACATGACTTTTTTAGGAACACAACCAACATTTACACATGTTCCACCTAAAAATTTTGGTTCAATGAGTGCACACTTTGCCCCGTGCATTGCCGCGCGGTTAATAGAAGCAATCCCGCCACTACCGCCACCAATCGCAATATAATCATAATGCTTCTCCATACAAAATCTCTCCTAACATTTCTTCGTTTTCGTTTTTATAAATACGCTTCGCCCCGCATAATCGCGAGAACCCGCGGATTTGGTAAGTATCGTTTTATCACTTGAAGTTTTTCATAGGTGTCGGTATCACCTAAATGTTCAGCAATACCCATAGCAACGGCGCTACTTCGACTGACTCCAGCATGACAATGGACTACGATTTGCGTGAAATCCGGATGTTCATCCACAAAATCATAAATCAAATCGCGATGAACTTCATTAAATAGTTTCATTTCCGCTTGCTCTTTGTCACTTAATCCCCAGTAATCATCTTCTTCGTTAATATCATTAAAGTGAACGGGCAAAATAGCATCAAAAAGTGATTCGTGTTTGAGTGGCTGATAGGTTGCGCCGACATCCGCAATACGAATAAGTAAAGTATGCTCTGAGCGCGGCTTAAACTGCACCGCTACTACTTCTGGTACGGCAATTATCCGTAAATCAAATGGATCAAAATCAATTTGGCGCCTTTCTTTGTTAATATAATTCGCCATCCTGCATGTCCCCTTTTCCAGTGCAACAAGATTTTCCTTCGTCTTATTCCCTCTCTATTCTATCATGCCTAGACATTTTTACATAAAGAAGCAGTTTCAAACACAAAAATAACCAAATAAAATTATTTGGTTATTTTTTCCCTTGGCGGTAAAGATCTTTTGTTTTGTACCCTTGACTCAAAATATCGACCATTTCTACGCGTCTTTTTTCTTGTGTGGCTGGTTGTTTGGCAGAATAAATATAGCGCGCCCAAACACGCTGGTATCCTGTCGCTAAATTATTGTAAAATGCTTGTAAATCGCCTTTATCTGCTAAAAATTCTGCGACAAGTGGTACATAATCGGCATATTCATCTGCGGAAGGGTTATTTTTCTTTACGCCTTTCGCTTTTAGCTGTGCTGCTTCTTTTAAACCAACAACCGTGTAAGTTTCATCAAGCGCTACCATTCGCGTGAATTTGAGGGTGCTACCGTCCACGTATCCTTCCTCATCGGTTTTAAGCGCTGGCATGAGTTCATCGCGGTGTACATATGTAGCGAATTTTTTATTGCCTTTTTTTGGATAAGCGAAAAATAAATAACCATTCGCAGCAAGTTTATTTGTAGCAATAACTTCTTTCGTAAAAGACACTAATTCTTCTAGCGTTTCAACAAAATCGAAAATTAAGTCATATTGCTTATTTGCTAGTTTTTCTTCGTAATTTGCTAGGTTTCGAAAATAATCTGCTCCAACTGGTTTATTTAGAATGACTGCTTTTTTATATTTAGTCAGTTGTAATTTTTCTACTATTGTCTTTTCTTCCATATCCAGCACCTCGTTTGTATAGTTTGATTACAGTATATAGCCTTCTCTCCAAGTAATCAAGCCAAACTAAACGTAAAAAAAGACCAAGCGACGTGGCTTGGTCTTTGAATCATTTTATTTAAAAACAACAATCTCATTTATTTCAATCGAAGGGTCTAAACTTTTTGCAACCGGGCAGGCATCTTTCACTAAATGCACGGCTTTTTCGGCTTTTGCTTCGTTACTTTTATCTACTAAATCCACCGTGAAAGTAACATTAATTTTCGTTAAAACATGCACGGCACTTTCTTGATCTTGTTCATAATCGGTATGAATGCTTAAATCATTTATCTCAATTCGTTTTTTCTCAAGTAATGTTTGATATACATATCCGCTACAAGCCGCAACCGCAGCCACTGTTATTTGAACTGGAGAAAAACCTTCTTCTTTAATTAATGTCCAGTTGCCGTTTGGATGTACAAGTTCTAATACTTTCCCATTTTTCACTAAATCCATAATCAATTCCTCCATTTTAATTCTTACAATTCTTATATGAATAATAAGATTATAGCTTAAATAAAAAGCCATGTCCAATTTCCCGTACGAAAAAAGAATCCAAGTGTAACTTGGATTCTTTTTGAGCGGTCCCGACGGGATTTGAACCCGCGATCTCCTGCGTGACAGGCAGGCATGTTAACCCCTACACCACGGAACCATATGTATAGAAAATGAATAAAAAAGTGACCCGTACGGGATTCGAACCCGTGTTACCGCCGTGAAAGGGCGGTGTCTTAACCGCTTGACCAACGGGCCAGATAAAAAACGAAAAATGAATATATATTCAATTGAATTCATTTCTCTTACACCAGCTTTTTTATTATAACATAATCTCAGTGACTGTCAACGGCTTTTTCTAATTTTATTCACAAATTTTTTATCTCTTGATTTTTATGCATTTTGGC
This sequence comes from Listeria farberi, assembly GCF_014229295.1. NCBI lineage: Bacteria > Bacillati > Bacillota > Bacilli > Caryophanales > Listeriaceae > Listeria > Listeria farberi. The sequence goes on along the minus strand of NZ_JAARZL010000001.1, from coordinate 710,169 downwards.
TAGTATAAAACAAAGTCAGCTATGCTTATTAAAAGGCACGCTGACTTTATTTTACTTTTCTCGGTGATCAACCATAATAAAACTTCTCGTATCATAGCGATGTCTTGAACGGGAATATTCGACTGGTCTCCCGTCTTTTAAATACACTACTTGCTCCACTTCTAAAACTGGATCGTGTTCCCCGCACGCTAAATATTCTTGGTCATATTCAGATGGCTTATCGGCATTAATTTTCCGAAAGGCTCCACTTAGCACAAGTCCCAGTGAGTCTTGTAAGTACGCATAAATCGAATGATGTAAAATTTCTTTCGTTAAACCAGGAACTAAATCTGCCGGCATCGTTGTATGCTCTAACACATATGGTGCGCCGTCCAAGAGCCGTAACCGAATCAATTTGTACACTGGCTGGTCTGCTTTTATTAAAAGTTGTTCTTGTGTTTTTTCATCTGGGAAAGCAATATCGAAAGCAATAATTTTACTCGAGATTCGATTGTCTCCCATCATTTTTGTCAAACCGTCATAATCCCGCAAACTTGCATCTTGTTTATTAGCTAAGGCATTTTTCATAACAAAAGTTCCTGCACCGCGTTGTCTGTAAACAAGTCCTTCAAGCGCTAAAACATCAAAGGCTTTTTTTATTGTCATTCTGCTACAATCATATGCTCTAGATAAGCTCACTTGATCAGGAAGAATGGATTCTGGTGGATAAGTACCGTTGTTTATTTTTTCACGGATTTCTGCGGCAATCAGTTCATACTTAACCAAGTCGATCGCTCCTTCGTTTGAATTAAAAATGTCTAGCCATTTCTAGTCAAATTATAGCATATCGAAAAGGAAAACATAACTTATTTGATAGCTGCTTCGGATTCTCTTGCTATATTCGTACGGTCAACAAGTTTGAGGAATGGATACCAGATGATTAAGACGATGAAGAAATCCACTACTTGAAGCGCCCCGCCGAGCCATGAGTTTGTTGCTAAAATTCCATTGATGATAATTGGCACTGTCCAAGGTACAGATACCCCAGTTGGAGCTGGTACAATTCCAGCAGCCATCACAAAGTAATTAAGTGTAGTAACAACTAATGGCGCAAGTATCCACGGAATTAAAATCGTCGCATTTAGCACGATTGGCATCCCGAATAATACCGGTTCGTTTACATTAAAAATACCAGGTCCGAGCGCTAAACGACCAATTTCCTTACTTTGTTTGCTCTTCATTAGAAAAGCGAGCGCAATTACTACAGCAAGTGTCATCCCCGATCCACCCATGCCAACAGTAAATACTTCCATAAACGGTTTTGTAATAATATGTGGTAACGGCGATCCAGCTTTATAGGCGTCCAGATTTTCAAGCATTAACGTATTCCAAATTGGGTCCATTACCGAGTTTACAATAATTTGACCATGTAAACCGAAGAACCACAATACTTGGACAAAGAAAAGCGCAATCAGAGTTGGTATAATTCCTGATCCTAAACCAACAAGCGGTTTTTGAATAACAGTGTACACTACATCATGTAAGTTGGTGTTGAAGAAGAATTGAACAATAATATTAATTACTAAAAAGATACTTAATGTCAAAACGGCTGGTATTAATGCAGCAAATGATTTAGCGACTGCTGGCGGCACCCCATCAGGCATTTTAATCGTCCAATCGCGTTGCACGAAGAAACGATATAATTCTCCCGCAATAAAACCAGTAATCATCCCAATAAACATACCCTTTGCACCAAGTCTATCTAAAGAAAGTGCTCCAGTAACTAATTCCCCATTAGTACTATTAAAGAAAAATGGCGTTAAAATCAAGAAACTAGCGAGCGCTACAGCACCCCCGTATATAGCTTCTACTTTATAATACTTCGATAATGAATAACCAATACCAAAAACAACAAAAACCGTCATAATACTCATTGTCGCATTTTGGGCATTTCCTAAATAAAGTTGTAACGTAGCTTTCGTTTCATCACTCCAAAAAGGTAGATTCATCAAAACTACAGCAATAGAACCAAACATTGTCAGCGGAAACGCCAACATAAAAGCATCTCGTAAAGTCGTTAAGTAACGATTCTCCCCTAGCTTTGCAGCAAGAGGCATTAATTTATCCCCAAGCAACTCCATAAATTTATTCACTGTTCTTCCCCCAAACGTATTTTTTTCTACAAGAAAACGTTTTCTATTTATTATTATACTCATTTATTTTTAAATGTCTAGTCTTTTTAAAATAAAAGACCAAACAAAAAGACTTCCATCCTAACGATGAAAGTCTCAAACTTATTTTCTCTTTTTCTTCGCTTGCTTTTCTGCGGCTTTTTGCTTGTTTTCAGCTAATCGGAATAGTGTCATTTCTCGTATTAAATCATAAGGAACTTCTTCGTTAATTGGGAATTGAACCGCACCTTTTGAATACTTGTATTTTCCTAATTGCTTCTCAAATGCAGAAATACCACTAGGTGCTGGATAAAATCCATAATGATTTTTTGCAACCGCAAAGTGCACGAGATTACCTTCGAAATAAAAAGTTGGCATTTGATAACTAATTTTCTCTGTTGCTTCTGGCGCTGCGGATTGAATAGTTTCTCTAATCTTCTCTAGTACTTCTTTTGTTTCGGGCGGGGCCTGGGTAATATATTCATCTATTGTTGAAAATTCCAGTTTATTATCCATAGTCCATTCCTTTCTGAAATGTTTTAATTTATTATAGCAACTCTCTTAGTAAAAACCAATTTTTGGTGTCATTATATAGTCGTATTCATAAATATTATTCGCTAAGCTCATCTCTGACCGCCATAAGAGCAAAACCAAGAAGATTCAAACCTTTCCAATGTAACGGATTTTCCGCATGCTTATCATCAGAAGCTAAGCCAATACCCCAAACTTTATCCAAAGGACTTGCTTCAACTAAAATCCGATTATTCGTATGAAGCAAAAAATTTTTCAAATCTTTATTTTGAGAGAATTTTGCAAGATTACCACGTTTAACTATATTAAACCGATTTTCCATCCAAACATCTTCTTGAAAACCACTTATTAATCTACCAAAAGATTTTGCTTGTTTCGGATGTTTCGCTGCTAAAATTTTCCCTCTCATTTCTGTATCATTAAAAAGTTTTGCCTTTTCAGCCATCATGAATTGCTCAGCACAATTATACTCCACTCCATCAACCTTGAAATTACACTTCCACCACTGACTAAAACAACTTTTATTTATGCTTCCATCAGATGAAGATTGGTTTCCCCAAAAGAAGATGTACTTTAACTTTTGCTTTTTTTGGTATTTCTGCTGTATTTTTTCTAATGTATAATCCATACCTGTCATCTCCAACTTTTTAATTTTATTTATCATAATATTATTTTGCCAATTTCGATTTTCAGTAAGAAATCCGCAAATGAGTCTGCTATAACCAAACTTTCTTCAAATTCAGGTTCCGAACCATGAACAATACTTCCGTCATTTAAAGCGATAGCATAATATTCATAACAACCGCCAACACTCATCATAATTGGTAAATGTGCATTCCAAAATAGTTTTACTTTATTTTCTAAATTTTTATCGCCTTCTGCTGCTTCTAAACTCATTTGTTCAAAAGAATTCCACGAAAAGGCGTCATCTTCATTCTCTAAAAAATCTTCTTCCGACAAAAACCAACAAGTGTCCCCCGCGTGCTACAGAGGTTAAGTTGTTCATAAAAAATCTTATATGCATCTGGTAAATTTACATATCTTTTTAAAATTTGCTCTGGAAATTTTTTCTCTACAGCTGACAAATCTATTTGCCAATTATTATTTTTAGCACATTCAAAAAAATGATTTATTGGTTCCATTTAAGCTACCTCCCACTATTTAGCGTTCCATTCTTCTCTCACTTTCATCAAAATCTTGCCTAACCGATTCTTTCCAGAGCCATCTCCACCATCGCCCCAATAATGATCATTTTCCGTATGTTCCACTAAAATAGCATTCTCTGTGGATAAAAGCATTTCTTTCACTTCCGAATGTTGCTCTACTTTTGCTCTGATTGCTTTTAACATCACTTCGTCTTTCATACTTTCCCAGCCTTTTCGCAGTGGGAAGTCTCTATTTCTACCCAATTTTGCTGCATCTATTGGTTTTTTCGTATTAATTACTTTTTTAATAATCTTTTTATCTATAAATTTTTGCGCTTGGAAATAGTGTTCTGTGGTTGGATAAGTCACGCCGTCTATGACAATTGGATGTAAAGAGAAATTAGAGAAACAGCCATAGTCCGCATTTTCACTATAAAAATGGATAACCTTCATTTTGCACCTCCGAGTATTTACATTATGTTTTTTGCAACTTGAGTTTATCTTTCAAAATAACTTTAGCATATATATAGACGCAAATCCATCGCTCTTTTCCACAAAAAAAGACACTGCTTAGTTTCCTAAACAATGTCTTTATAAGTTATTACGGAGAAGGAGGGATTTGAACCCTCGCGCCGCGCGAGCGACCTATACCCTTAGCAGGGGCACCTCTTCAGCCACTTGAGTACTTCCCCAAACTCCACAGGCAGGACTCGAACCTGCGACCGATCGGTTAACAGCCGATTGCTCTACCAACTGAGCTACTGTGGAATTATCTGACTTCCACTAGTATACGCAGAATCCGGCGAAATTGCAAGACTTTTCACGGGTTTTCTGTATAAATTTTCTTGGAGCCAGTTTGGATTAGTTTTCCACCGCAACTGCCACAGCGATAACGGTTCACATTGAATCTACGTTGTCTTAAAAATGACTTTCCGCAGCTTTTGCATGTATATTCATGCATGGTAATTTCACGAGGAATCGCGGCACAAAATCTCGGTGCGTCTACTTTTTTTAATAACTCACGGAAATCTTGGTCACGATGTTGGTAGCCTTTTTTCTCTAAATGAAGGTGATAATGACATAATTCGTGCTTCATAATACCAATAAAATACTCTAAGCCAAAGTTTTCTAAGTATTTTGGGTTCATTTCGATATGATGGCTTTTGAGCAAATAACGTCCCCCAGTGGTTCGTAAGCGCGCATTAAACACGGCTTGGTGGCGAAATTCTTTTTGGAAAAATTGCAGCGACACTTCTTCCATGTGTCGCTGCAATTCTGCTTGATTCATTATTTAACACTTCCATTAGGATTAAGCATAGTTAAAGCAATTCGATTTTTCTTTGTATCTACTTCATCAACCCAGACAGTTACAATATCTCCTACTGAAACGACATCCATTGGATTTTTAATAAATGAATTACTTAGTTTTGAAATATGCACAAGCCCATCTTGTTTCACGCCAATATCAACAAAAGCGCCAAAGTCAACCACATTTCGAACAGTTCCTTGTAATTCCATTCCTTGTTTTAAATCTTCCATCGAAATAACATCTTGTTTTAGAAGCGGAGCCGGTAGTTCATCACGGAGGTCGCGGCCGGGAGCAATTAAATTATCAATAATATCATGCATCGTCTCTTTACCAATTCCTAATTTTTCTGCTTCTTCTGGAATACTAAGTGCTTGTAGCGCTGCTTTTAAATCCGCGCTCCCAATATCACTCAAGCCAAAACCAGCTGCTTTTACAATTTGTTCTGCTGCTTTATAACTCTCTGGGTGAATAGCTGTTTTATCTAATGGATTTTCACCTTCTAAAATACGTAAGAAACCAATACTTTGTTCATATGATTTTGCCCCAAGACGAGGCACTTTTTTCAATTCTTTACGGGAAGAGAAAGAACCGTTTTCTTCACGATATTTACGGATATTATTGGCGACTGTCTTATTTAAACCAGCAACATATTGTAAAAGGGAAGCGGAGGCTGTATTAACATTGACCCCTACTTGGTTGACGGCCGTTTCAACGACGAAAGTTAGCGTTTCATTTAATCGTTTTTGTGCTACGTCATGTTGATATTGTCCTACGCCAACAGATTTTGGATCGATTTTCACAAGTTCAGCTAGCGGATCTTGCAAACGACGGCCAATCGAAACGGCGCTACGCTCTTCTACTTGGTAATCTGGGAACTCTTCACGAGCAGTTTCGCTCGCAGAATACACACTGGCTCCAGCTTCATTAACAATGCAATAATAAGCATTAGAGTTTGATTCACGAATAACTTCTACGATAAATTGTTCGGTTTCACGGGAAGCTGTTCCATTGCCAATTGCAATAACCTCTACTTGATAAGTGGTTAAGATTTCTGCAATTTTTTGTTTTGCTTCAGGACGGCGCGCTTTTGCTGTATGTGGATAAACTACACCTATTTCTAGTACTTTTCCGGTTTGGTCTAACACAGAGAATTTACAACCTGTTCTAAAAGCAGGATCGACCCCAAGGATGATTTTGCCTTTTAATGGTGGTTGTAAAAGTAATTTGCGCAAGTTCTCAGAGAAAATATGAATAGCTTGTTCTTCTGCTTTGTCTGTTAGTTCCCCGCGAATTTCACGTTCAATTGCAGGACCAATAAAGCGTTTATAGGCATCTAAAATTGCTTCTTCTATATATGGTCGTGTGGCAGAATTGCGGTTTTGAATAACTTTTTCAAAAAGATATTGGAAGATTTTTGTTGTATCTACTTGAACTTGTACACGTAAGATATCTTCTTTTTCCCCGCGATTAAAAGCAAGTATGCGGTGACTTGCTACTTTTCCAATCATTTCATTGAAATCGTAGTACATTTCGTAAACGCCTTTTTCATCTGCTTCGGCGTTTTTCGCTTTGGATTCAATCATACCGAATTTCCGAGTAAAGTTACGAATCCATTCGCGGAAGCTAGGTTCATCGCTAATTTGTTCAGCAATAATTTCATGCGCTCCTAGTAAAGCGGCTTCAGCTGACTCTACTTCTTTTTCTTCTGAAATATAGTTTGCTGCTTCTTTTAGTGGATCAGCATTACTCGGGAAGCTCATTAGCCACTCAGCTAATGGTTCTAATCCTTTTTCTTTGGCAATCGTTGCTTTCGTGCGTTTCTTTTGTTTGTACGGACGATATAAATCTTCGAGCGCTTGGTGTTTTTCCGCTTTGATAATTGCCGTTTTCAGTTCGTCTGTTAGTTTTCCTTGTTCATCTATTAAACGAATAATTTCTTCTTTACGGTTTTCTAATTTTGTTACATATTCAAAAGTTTCTTCAATATCACGAATTTCAACTTCATCTAGGCTTCCAGTCATTTCTTTACGATAACGCGCGATGAATGGAACCGTGTTACCTTCTTCCATTAATTTGATAACGGCATTAATTTGCGCTGGTTTATACGTTAGCGATTTTTGGACTAATTTCATTATTTTATCTTGCATTTGTTCCATACTTGATAGCCTCCAATTATTTCATTATCTATTAAGTGTAACATAATTACGTTTCAACTGACAAAAGCTATCTGTCAAGCTTATTTAAAGCATTTTCCGCATAATGGATCGCATCTTCGGTATGGAAAAAGAAGTGGTCTTCGCCAATTCGGTCGTAAAGTCCACTATCTTTTAAACTTTCTTTCGCTTTATCAGTTAATCCAGCAATCAAAATTTGGCCGCCCTGCTTCGAAAATTCTTTTTCAATTTGGTGGAAATAACCTTCCGCAGTCGCATCAATAATCGGCACTTTTCCCATCCTTAAAATTAGAAATTCCGGTTTAACGTGGATGGCTTTCATAATATTTTGTTGAAAAATCTGCGCTGCTCCAAAGAAAAGTGGCCCACGAATCGTAAAAACACTAATTTTTTCGTGTAAATGAGGAGCAATTTCGGCGCCTTCTGGTTCGATTTCTTCGATTTGTATCGAGCTGCCCATTTGTTTAGCGAATAAAACAACTGCAAGCAATAATCCCACTTCAACAGCTACTGTTAAACTAGCAAAAACAGTTAATAAAAAAGTAATAATGAGTACTAAAGTATCACCCGATTTTAGTTTAATAATATGCTGAAAAGTTTTTCGTTCGCTCATATTCCAGGCAACTAACATTAAAATTGGCGCCATTGCAGCAATAGGAATGTTAACAGCTACTGGAGCAAGTACAAGTAAAGTCAGTAACACGAAAATCCCATGAATCACACCAGAAACGCGACTTGTCGCACCATTATTAATATTAGTTGCTGTTCTTGCAATTGCGCCAGTTGCTGGAATACCACCAAACATCGGTGTGACAATATTTGCGATACCCTGCCCAATTAATTCACGATTACTATTATGTTTTGTATTCGTCATTCCATCTGCAACAACAGCAGAAAGAAGCGATTCAATCCCGCCAAGCATTGCAATAACAAAAGCCGGTCCAATTAGTTTACTCATATTCGCAAATGTCATATTAGGAAATTCAAACGGCGGAAAAGTACTCGGAATATCTCCATACGCCGAACCAATTGTTGGAAGCGCATCCCGGAAAAATAGCATTGCAATCCCGGTCGTAATTACAAGACCAATAAGTGGCGCTGGAATCCTTGGTAAAATTTTTGGAAAAAGAAATAATACAAACATACAAATACAGGAAATTAACACGCTATAGAAATTCCATGAATCTAAGTGTAGCCAGATCTCTTTCATATTTGCTATAAATGATTCATGCTTTTCCATTCCAGTTAATCCAAGGAAATTCCCCACTTGCCCCATAAAAATTGTTACAGCAATCCCTGCTGTAAAACCGATAGTTACCGGGCGCGGAATAAATTTAATTAACGTTCCTAGTTTGAAAATCCCCATTAAACAAAGTAAAACCCCAGCCATCATTCCAGCAACAAGTAAATCCTGATAACCATAAGTTAAGACGATTCCGAGTAATACAGGGATAAATGCTCCGGTCGGTCCAGCTATTTGAAATCTAGATCCTCCAAAAATAGCGACAATAATTCCGGCTACGAAACTTGAATAAATACCATATTCCGGCTTTACTCCTGAAGCAATCGCAAATGACATCGCCAGTGGTAAAGCAATAATGCCCACAATAATACCCGCAAGCAAATCTTTCCTAAACCTTGCCCACGTATAACCTTTTACACTATTCAACCAAACTTTCTTCAATTCGCTCCTTCTCTCTTACTTATATTTTAATCCGCGCGAAAAAACGCAAAGCAAGATTGCTTCACGCTTACTAAGTGATTTTCATCACATGATGAAGTATAAAAAACTAGCGCTCTACTCTAATATACCATAAATTAACTAAGTTCTCCTACACAATACGAAAAAACACCTTTTAAACCATTGCTAGTTTAAAAGATGCTTTTGTTATTCTGGAAATTTGCCAATCATGAAAGTAACATCATCTGTTGGAATGTCTAATATATTTCGTTCGATTAAATGCCCGATTTTCACTACACAAAGTGGTGATTCTAGGCTTTTTCGAACACGAGAAAGAACAAGCCCATCTGAATGCATCAAAAACTTACTGCCTGGTTTGTATTTATAAGATTGCAACCGATACTTCTGCTTTCTTCCGGATAAAAAGCCAGAGCCAGAAAGCGGAAAAATAAGCTTATCTTCTATGCCAATCATATAAAAGCGGATATTGCCCATACCAGTATAATAAAGTGTCTTCGTTAAGTAATCACCTTTAATAATTGCTATTGCAGCACCACGAAGTCCTGAAACAGCCTGGTTAGCTTTTTCAAGCATATCAGTAATATCTGCATGTATGTCTTCCTTTATAGCATCAACCGTCGCTTTGGCAGCTCTATTCGCTTCCAGTCCACTTCCAAGCCCATCAGAAAGAACATACAAAAAACCATTTTTGTCTTCATGGGTAAAATAAACATCCCCGCAGTATTGTTGTAATGCTTTAGAACGTTGAAATACAAATAAATTATTTGATTCAACCGCCTTGTTCATTTACTCCACTTCCTCATTCTGCAACGCCTCTCGAAGTTTTTTAATAGCTTGACGTTGGATTCTAGACACATGCATTTGTGATATATCGAGTAGTTCGCCGGTTTCTTTTTGACTACGATTTTCAATGAATGTATATTGCAATATCTTCTGTTCTCGCTCATCCAAAACAGGGAGAACTTTTTCTAAAAGCATACGTTGATTTACACGTTCAAACCCATCATCCGTACCGCCAACAACATCAAGTAACGTAATCGTACTTCCATCCGAATCAGCTTCAATCGAATGATCTACAGAAAGTGCTTGGTAACTTTTCCCCATTTCCATCGCTTCTAAAACTTCTTCTTCCGTGACACCGATAAAATCTGCAATATCGCTAATTTGCGGTGAGCTTTGTAGTTCTCTTGTTAGCTCTTCCACGGCATTTTTAATTTTCGGACCTAATTCTTTAATTCGACGTGGTACATGAACGCTCCATGTTTTATCACGTAAAAAACGTTTAATTTCACCAACAATTGTCGGTACAGCAAATGCTTCAAAGCTTTTCCCAAAAGTCGCGTCATAACGTCTAATAGCACCAAGCAAGCCGATATTTCCAACTTGAACTAAATCTTCGTGAAAAGATTTACCTTGGGAATATTTGCGGGCAATTGATTCTACTAAATTTTTATAATGAACGACTAAATTATACTGAGCATCTTCGTCACCGTTTTCTTGATAAGCGGCAATCCAAATATACACTTTTTCTTTTGCTTCTTTATCAGGTTGAGATACTTTTGGCATTCTCCTCCACCTGCTTTTCATTAATATATTTGGTCATTACGACAGAAACCCCTTCATCGTAATAAAGTTTCACGTCATCCATTAATGTTTCAATTAAAAATAAACCTAGCCCTCCGATACGCATCATCTCCGCATCTTCCCCCACTTCATAAGGACCAATTTCTTGTTTACGGGTTTCTAGGTCGAAGCTTGTTCCGTTATCAGAAACACGAACTTCTAATTTGTCTTCATAAATATGATATTCTACTGTAATTTCACCATCTTCTTCACCTTTAAATGCATGTTTTACGGAATTAGTGATGGCTTCACTTACAGCTATTTTCAAATCTTCAATTGCTTCGTAAGAAAAACCTGCGCGACTTGCAATCCCTGATAATGAAAGTCTACCTAAACTAACATATTCAGGCTTGGCAGGAAGTTGTAAAATAATTTTGTCATGCATTGTTGCCATTCATTTCACCCTCTACATTTTTGATTTCAATGATATCTGACAATCCTGTGATTTCAAACAATCGGAAAAGTCGGTCGCTTAAACCAAACAAGACGAGTTCACTTTGGCGTTGTCGTAAGCTTTTAAAAGCCCCTACGAATACACCTAAGCCAGTACTATCCATATAAGTAACTTCTGTTAAGTCGATTCTAAGTATAATACCCTCTTTTACTTGATACACTTCAAGTGCTTCTTTTACCTTTGGCGCTGTATAAGCATCAATCTCCCCAGCAACAAATATGTCTATGTGGTCAGTATCACGTTCTTTTATTTCTATACTAATATTCATCACTTCACCCCATCTAATTTAAGTATACTGTCGATTTTACCCTAACAAATAAAATTAAAACATTCAAAAATAAAAACGCTCCACTCTTTAAATACGTTTACTCACCAGTAAATGCTCTCTAAAGAATGAGGTACGTCTTTACTTTGAACCTATTTAGTTCGTTTAATACAAATAAGTGTAAAGTCATCATGCAATTCAAAGTTTTGCATTTTGACTAATTGATCATAAATTGCGTGTACCATTTTTTCAGCTGATAATGAAATATGCGCTGCTATAATTTCTGTTAATTCATCTCGTTCGATAAATCCATTTGCTGTTCTAGTTTCAGTCACACCATCTGACATAATAAAAATAGCATCACCAACTTCAATTTTCTTATCAAATTGACGATAAACAGCATTTGAATCTACACCGAGGGGTAAACCTTTGGCATATAAATCAGAAAAGCTGTTTTCTTTATGTTGGTAATATAAACCTAGTTCATGTCCAGCAGAACCATATTCAAACAAATGCGTATCTTCATGATAAAGCCCATAAAACATCGTGATAAACATGTTATCATTAATGTTTTCTTCCGCTACTTGATTCAGTGTTTCTAGAACGATGGATGGCTTTCTATCGTCACCAGTCATCCCTGCTAAAGCATATTTTATCATCGAGATACTAAATGCAGCTGGGATTCCTTTACCAATAACGTCAGCGAGTGCAATACCTATCTGTTTATCGCCTTCTTCTGTAAAGCTATAGTAGTCACCACTCATTTGCCTTGCTGCGACACTTATCACGCCAAAATCAAGTGCATCGTGTTCTGGCACTTCTGTTTTCATTAAGGTTTTTTGCATATCCTCGGCTTGAGCAATTTCACTACGTAATGCTTTTTGTTCTGTTCTTAGACTCAGATGTTCCATATAAGCTAAGCCGTAACCCACCATTATTTCAAGTAAAACGTCAAATGATAATCGAACAAAATCTGGTAACTCTTTTCCGTAAAGTTCAAGAACCGAGCGATGTAAATGGACAATTTCTTCTGGTGATACGCGCTCTTCCATAGCTTCTCTGGATAATTTTTCGCAAGTATAAAGAATTTCTTCATCTTGGTGTTCTAAATATTGAATAAGAATATCACGGTATTTTCCTTCAAAAGCTTTTTCCATTTTTTCCTAGCGCTCCTTACCGAACCCATTTCGTTGTTGTGATTACCGTTCCTCTTGTGTCGCCTTCAATGCTGGATTCAATATCAAAACTGTCCATTAAACGTTTGACTCCTGGAAGACCTGCTCCAAGGCCGCCAGATGTTGTATAACCATCTTGCATTACTTTTCTAATATCTACAATTCCTGGACCTTTATCTTTGGCCACAATTATCATTCCTTGTTTACCGGATTCGCTCACTTTTTCGATGCAGATTTCTCCTCGTCCAGCATAAAGGAAAATATTTCTTGCTAGTTCACTAATGGCTGTTGTTATTCGTGCTTGGTCAACTGTTCCAAAGCCAATTTCTTTGGATATTTTTCTACCTAGTTGTCGTGCAGCCACAATGTCCCATTCATTAATTATCTTTACACAGGATTGGAATGTCATGTTCATTCCCCCAATTCCTGTTTAAGTTTTTCCAGACCACTTTCAAGATCCATCGCCGAAAGCACTCCACTAAACGTAATTCCGAGTTCAATTAGTGTAATCGCAACTGCTGGCTGTATCCCAGTTACAACCACTTTTGCACCCATCAGTTTAGACATACTTACTACATCTCCAAGAATTTTTGCAATAAAAGAATCAATAAAATCGATCGAAGTTATATCAATGACTACTCCTCTGGCCGACGTTTCATGGATTTTTGCAAGTAAATCTTCTTGGAATTCTACCGCAGTATGATCATCTAATTCACTCTGGATAGAAATTAATAAACATTCACCTAACTTTAAGATTGGTATCCCCACAGTATTCACCCCTCTTTTTCTACTATCTCTCTGTTCGTCAAGGCTAGCGCACGCTCCATGCCTTTTTTCATTGTGTTGGTCGTGATAATTTGATCTAATTCAATTCCTAAGTTAACGATAGTTTGCGCGATTTCTGGTCTAATACCTACAAGCATTGCCTGACAACCAACAAGTCTAACTGCCTCAGATGCTTGAATAATATGGTGCGCAACCATTGTATCAACAACAGGAACTCCCGTAATATCAATCAAAACCACTTCTGACCGATTTTTTACCACACCTATTAATAAATTTTCTATGATTAACTTCGCTCTTTCTGTGTCAATCGTTCCAATTAAAGGCATTACAGAAATTTTTTCAAATATTGGTAAAAGTGGTGCAGATAATTCCTGTAAAGCACTTTTTTGGATAGAAACTGTCTTTTCCCACGTATCCGCGTAGGCAGTGACCACTTTGTTATACATGGAGGAAAGCCATGTTTCAAAGCGATAATAGGCATCATCTTCTGGTTTTTCTTCTCTTTTTAAGAATAGATCTTCATCTCTCATTGCTGTATATACTAAAAGCCCGAAAACACGCAGGCCTGTGGTGACAAAATGAATTGGCCAACCTAAGTGGACCACTTTTTCTGCAAAATCATCTAGTTTTTCATTAAACTTCGAACCATTTTCAGTAATATTCGATACAATCAAATCCACGAATTCTTTGCTTGTTTCTTCGTACATCGGTTCTTGAGCGATGTCATTAATAAGCGGATCCGATTGGTTCTCCATTTCATTCATCCAATTATTTAGTAAGTCTTTTTTATTTGTACGGATGAAGTTTGCAAAATCTTTATACATCAGTTATTTTCCAACCTTTCTCCATTATTAACAAAATTTTCTCTATTATTATGCGGTTTGATTAACTATTCTTTAAAAAAAGACATTAGAAACAAATTTAGCGAATAGGTTAATTACGCGTTGTTTGTAGGTTTCTGATGCCCTTTCTACTTAGCTAGATTAGTTAATTATTTTCTTATGTATTAAATATCTTTTTTACGTCAGACCATTTGTCCTGCATTCATCATTATATGTTATTTCATTAGGATGGTTTAGAATTCTACTACTCCTAGACTGACTTCAAGTGCCTGATTTACCTTGGCCATTAATTCCTCGTCCAAATGTGTAATTTTGTCTGTCAGGCGTTGTTTATCAATCGTTCTAATTTGTTCTAATAGAATGACAGAATCTCTTTCAAAGCCGTCTTTACGAGTAGCTTCCACATGTGTTGGCAACTTCGCTTTTTGAATTTTTGCAGTTATTGCTGCCACAATCACAGTTGGACTGAATCTATTACCAATATCATTTTGAATGATGAGAACAGGCCTTATTCCCCCTTGCTCGCTTCCGACCACGGGGGAAAGGTCCGCGTAGTAAACGTCACCACGCTTCACCATCAGCCATTAACCTCCTAAAATACTAATATTCCTGTCTTCTGCTTCTGCTTCGACATGAGTACACTCGCACGCGATAGCGAAATTAATTGTTGCCATTTCCGCATAGCCGCGTTCCATCTCATCTCTTAATTCACGAGCTCTTTTCTCCTGTAAAAATTGTTGCGTTGCTTCCATTATAACTTCACTCCGCCCCATTTTTTCTTTTTCTACAACTACGTCGAGTTCTTGTACCATTTCCTGTGTCAGTTCTACGGATATTACCATCCGCTTTTCTTTCTCTAACACGTGTCACACCCCCAAAGCCTCGTACCTGTAAGTAACAACTATATCGTACCATTATCACGCCATGAAGAAAAGAGTTATTTCGCATTTTATTGTTAAGAATGTTACAGTTTTAGCTAAGGAACTCCCTTAAGTCCTATATATAGCTATAAAGTTTCATATGTTAGATTATAAACGTTTCTCTTAAAAAAAGCACGAATATTACCTTCTAATTGATGTATTTCCTTGGTATTCGCTCAGTTAATAAACAAGTAACTTCATAATTAATTGTGCCTAAATATTCTGCCGCATCATCTGCTGTTACTTTATTGCCTTTATCTGTTCCAATTATCGTTACTTTTGAACCAGTTTGAAATTCACGAGGAAGTTTTATGATAGTTTGATCCATACAAATCCTTCCGATAATTGGTGCCAACTCTCCTTCTACTAAAACATGAAAACCGCTGTAATGGCGAATAAGTCCATCTGCATAACCAATCGGTAACGTGGCGACCCATTCTTTTTCGGTAGCTGTATAAGTTGCACCGTAGCTAACACTATCGCCTGGTGCAAGTTCTTTTACATGAACCATTTCCGTATAAAGTGCAAGTGCTGGCTTAAGTTCAAAGGGTAAACTACTTTTAATTTCTGTGGAAGGTGTTAAACCATACATCGAAATGCCAAAGCGAATAGCGTCGAAATCAATTTGCGGTTGTAGCAATGAAGCTGCTGAATTTGCTGTATGAACAAATGTCGGGCGTGCTGTTAAACTTCTTAAAACAGCTTGAAATTTTGCTAACTGTTGTTCAAAATAACTTGTTTCTAATTGATCAGCTGTCGCAAAATGCGTATAAATACCCTCAAAAATCATTTGATGATTTAACGCTATGGTTGTTTCGATTCGCTGTGCTTCTTCTCTATTACGAATACCAAGACGCCCCATGCCACTATCTACTTTTAAATGAATCCGGAGTGGTGCCTCTAAAGTTAAATCATCCAACCAATCTTCTCTAAAAACAGTAACCGAGATATTATTTTTAGCAGCAAGATTGGCGTCTTCTTTTCTAGTTGCCCCTAAGACGAGAATAAATTCATTTCGAAACCCAGCTTCTCTTAATGCAAGAGCTTCATCTAAAATAGCGACACAAAAACCTTTTGCTCCTGCTTCTTTCGCTATATTGGCTGTTTCAATAATGCCATGACCGTAAGCATTCGCTTTTACAACGGCCCATAGTGCTACATTATCTGGTAATCTACTTTGCTCATTTTTTATATTTTCGCGAATTGCTGCGCGGTCAATTTCAATCCATGTCGGACGGTGCCAGCCTGTTACCACTATCGTTCACTTTCCTTTCTATTGTTCAATTATCACTTGAGCTGCGGCTGATCTGGCTGTATGGGTAATGCTCACAAAAACAGTTTCTCCTTGTTTTATTGGCATCGTTACGTGAGGTCGCCCATCTTCTACTTGTAAAATTTCTACATCAGTAAAACTTAAATGTTTACCAAATCCAGTTCCATTAGCTTTCGCATAAGCTTCTTTCGCTGCGAAACGTCCTGCTAAAAACTCAATTTTACGGCTACCTTCGTATTTTTCATATTGCTTAGCTTCTTTTTCTGTTAAGATACGTTCGATAAAACGTGGGTTCTTTTCGACCGCTTGCTTTACACGGTCTAAATCAATCATATCAAGTCCAATTCCTTTTATCATGTTACACCTCTTCTAAAAAATCTGCTAATTCAGTAACAGCAGTTTGTGCTCCAGCTATACAGTCAGGAATCCCCACACCTTCGTAACTCATACCTGCAAAATAAACACCTGGATAGTCTGTCTGGATGTTTTTTTTCAATTGTTTAAGACGGTCTTGGTGATCTACTAAATACTGCGGCATAGCAAATTTCATTCGACTTACTTCATAAAAAAGTGGTGCGGCATGTAGGTCCATTATTTCCGCATAGTCCGTTAGTACAGCAGTTACGATTGCTTCATCACTTGCTTGCTCTAGCCAAGATTCACCAGCTTTACCTACAAAGCCACGTAATAACATTTTATCTTTTGGTACCATGTGAGGCCATTTTTTTTGCACCCAAGTACAAGCAGTTGTTTTATACGGAGCGGTTCGAGCAACTAAATAACCTGTTCCATCCGGCAAAATTGGTACATCTTTTTCGTCGTAAGCTAACGAAACGGTCGCGAGTGTCGTTAGTGGTTGTCCTGCAAAAGGTGCTGTGGTTGTTTCTGCTAACAAATGAATCAGCGCATCATGTGTTGCTGCAATAATTACACCATCTGCTTCTTTTTTACCTCCATCAGCAAAAGAAATTTCATAAGAAGTATTTTTTTTCGTGATTTGTGTTGCTTGTTTTGTTGTGTGCAAGTTTTCAGTTGGCAGAGCGTCGGCAATCGCTTGTGGTAAACGGTCTAAGCCTCCTTCTAACGTTCGAAAGGCGCCAATGGTTCCTTTTGTGCCAGTTGTTTGCATACCACTCTCCTTCAAACCATCCATCAGATTTCCATATTTTTTAACGGTTTGTTCAAATTGTGGAAATGTAGCACGCAAACTCATTTTGTATATATCACCTGCGTAAATTCCTGATAAAAGAGGTTCAATGATTGTTTTCACTAATTCCTTACCGAAACGTGCTTCAAAGAATTCACCAAGTGGCTGATCTGTTTCTTGATTATTTGGTGCGATTGTTGGTTCTTGGAGTGCGCGCGCTTTGCCTATTTCAGAGATAAGTGTACTAGCTAGAAGTGCTTCTTTATCAGTTGGAATTCCCATCACAGAACCTTCTGGAATTGGATGAAGTGCTTTTTGATGATAAATATAAGACCTTCCTGTCGCATTGGCAATTAGTTTATCTTCGAGCCCTAAGTCCTTCACTAAGCCTACTCCAGCTGGCTTTCTAGCTAAAAAGGAATCTGGACCTTTTTCAATTATAAATCCGTCTCGTTTAACCGTTTCAAATTTCCCGCCAAATTTTTCGTCTTTTTCAACTAATTCCCACGTATAATTCGGATGTGTTTTTTGTAGTTCATAAGCTGCTGCAAGCCCCGATAAGCCGCCTCCGATAATGACTATATGTTTCACTACTTAACCAATCCTCTCTATCTACTATTCGTTTATTCTTTCTATTTTACCAGATTTCCGGATAATTGAACAAAAAATAAAAGAACAGCCACTTCCAAAAGTGCAGTTGCTCTGTTCAGCATGCTTTTGGAAATAGCATATTCTTTTTAATTCAATGTTTTTGATGGGCTATACCAGTTATAAACTTTAATAGCCAAATCTTGATTGATATAGCGAACATAAGCCTCGGCACTTGTACTGCCTGATTTCAGCCAGACATTTAAGTGTCTTGACCCACCTTTTTCCATCCAAATGCTTTGTCTCAAGCTTAAACCTTGGATTCGTTCTTTGCGGATAATATGGGTTAACTTGGAAAAAATAGGACGCGATTGAACAATGAGTGTGCGCTTATCAGTGAAAACTCCAGTCGCGCGGTAGCTGGCTATCGCTTTTACCCCAGCTAAAATTGGCAAAATAATACTAATTAAACCGAGCGGAAAAAATAAGATACTTGCTACAGCAGTCGGGATAATTGTCCAGATTAAGTAAATCTGTAAAAATCTACGCAAACTAGCTTTTGGAGGGCGTTCCATTTCTTCTATTTCAAATAAATAATCTGGTAGTATGTCTTTTAACGTTTTTAAGGCCAACTCTTTTTTCATGATTGGCAAAAGCAAAATGTCTCCGGATAGTTTTTCATCGCCTGAGTTACCAGCAGTAGTAACTTTGACCGCAACTAAGCCGAGCATTTGTCGCAGCGGTGATTCGATGATGGTAATTCCCTGAATCCGGGCAAGCGATATAGTTGTATGGTTTCGCTCTAATAAGCCTTTTTCCACGACAAGGGAATTGGGGTATTTCATTAGTTTGAATTGGAAATATTTGAAAAGGGTCGTAACAATCGAGATGCCCCATAATACTAAGAGAATCAAAACGATTAAGATAATCAATACAATTATTCCCATTTTCCATAATTGTTCTGCTTGAGCTTCCATCCAATCTGTCGGAATAACTTCGCGGAATTGTTGCATGAACGCTAGGACGATTAGGAGTGTTCCGAAAACCCCACCTGATGTTACGGCCATTAATATGAGTTGTTTCGTTTGTAACATCACCGTTTTTTCTGGTGCTTCTTCCATCTCAACTACTTCTACCTCAGGCTCTTCCGTTTCTTTCACTTCATCTTGTATGGCTGCTTTTTTCCCGTCGCGTAAATCTTTCAATTCGTCAACTACACCAACAGGAACGGCGACTAAATCGGCTTCTGCTTTTCCATTACCACCAGCTGTTTCGATTAAAATTTGGCAGACATTAAATGGGATAAAGAAAAACCATTGTTTCTTTTGGACGGTTTGAATGCGTTCATATGGTATGTATGTATTCTTTCGGAAAATCAAACCGTATTTAATACGAACCCCTTGGTCTTCAAGAGTGTATTTGTATGTTAAATATTTTAAAACCGCGGGGGTCAAAATGAGCAATATAACGATGACAATGATTAAATATACAGCCCATTCCGGCAAATAACCGTTACTATTAATCGCGCGAAAAACAGAAAACAAACCGACGACGATAGGAACAATATTTCGCCTTATATTTGTGATTATTTCTTTAATTAGGGCGATTGGGTGGAGGCGTCTTTCTTCAAACATCTTCTTTCGCCACCTTCACAAGTTCAAGGATATGATGTCTAAGCTCATCTGACTCGGACTCGTTTACCGCTTCAATCTTATGTGTTTTTGCAGCGGTTGTAATCGATAAGGAAACCAATTTTTGTCTTCTAAGTAATGGACCTTGCTCTGTCTCCACATGTTGAATCCGAATCATCGGAATTAACACACGACTTCTAAAAATAATACCATGCTGAATTTCCATTTCGTCTGGTTTAATTTGATAGCTCCACCGCGCAAAACGAAACGGAATAATGAATAAGTAAATGAAAGCCGCATAAAGAGCGGTCAAACCAAAGCCAATTGCGCTCCACCACACCGAAGCTCCTGTATAATACAAAATAATTGCTGCCGTTACTGAACAAATGAAAAAAGTAAAAATAGCAATTCCTTCTGTTTGCCGCCACACTGTTTTAATTTTCTCTGGCAATTTCTTTTCTAAATTTTCAAGTTCCATTACTCTACTCCTTTTTTCTTTTATCTTACGTTAAAACCATCCAAATTGGTAGCGATTTTTTAAATCTATCATGTTTTATTCATAATTTGTTCATATTTCTTTTTTATAATGAAAAAAGAAGAGGTGAGAATGATGAGGAAAAAAAGTTATATTCTATTAATAATTGCGCTTTTGTCGCTAACTTTAAACTGGCTTCCGGAAATTGCCCATGCGCAAAAAGAAGCAGCAAGCATCACTTATACAACCGCAACCACGAGCGAATTAATGGATATGTTTTTGACTTATTCCATTCAAAATCCTTATATCGAAACAACAAAAAACAGTGCGGAATTAATGTTTGTTACAGAGGAATCTGCAACCATCACTGCTAGAACAAATAATCAAACCCAAAATATTCCTGATAGGACCGAAAACCACCAATTCACATTAGAAAATCTACAACCCGGCAATAATTTAGTTACAATTACAGCAACTATGGCAAATGGAACAATTGAAAGCAAAACAATTACGATTAACCTTCCACAAAAACCAAAGAAAGATTCTAAATCGTTTCATAATCATTCTAAAAACCAACAAGTGACGCATCGAAAAAATGGGCATTTATTATAATAAAAAGGAAGCACTTTAAATAAAATAAGTGCTTCCTTTTCTTTAATTCTTACGCCCAAATGTAAAACCAAGCGCTATTATGCTTAAGCCTGTTACAAATGGGATAAGTGGGCTCGAATCTCCAGTATGAGGTAAAGTCCCTGTTGCGTTTACGACACCGTCGACTCTTGTTGTACTAGTCACTTTTTGCACTGGTGGAACAGTAATTTTTGATAAGAGTGTTTTTTCAATCGTTAATTGTAATTTTTGGCCAGCCTGTAACGTATCAGAAGTAAGGTTGTTCCAGTCTTTAATTTCTGCAACAGTGACATCGAACTTATTAGCTACTCCTGGTAACGTATCGCCATCTTTCACTTTATAAATGACTTTGATTTTGCCATTTTGTTCAGAATCTTTAACAATTTCAAGTGGTCCAAAATCTGTTTGGACTGTTTTTTCAATTGGCTGCTTTTCAGCTGGTATAAATGGTGGTTCTTCTTTGACCGGGGGCGCTGGTGGCGTTCCTGTTCCTTGTCCACCACTTCCGTAATCATTAACAGTTGCGTTTCTTGACACAGCGTCTAGGTTATCACCAAATAGTGTCGCTTTATTCGTATAGCTTTTTTGTTTCGTTGTTATTTTCGTATCATAAGTAATGACGACGGATTGATTATTTAATGTTCCAATAGATAATTCAAAATTGCGGTCAACATCCAGAGCGATTGGTTGGATATTAGTAGTTATGACTTTTTTATTCGCATCACGGTATTTGATTGTCGCGCTTCCAAGCAGATTTTGCCCTGAACCGAGTGTGTCCGTATAGACTGCATTGTCAATAGGTGTCAGCGCATTGTTTAAAGTAACAGTCCAATGTAAGATACTTGTGTCTTTACTATCCATTCTTCCTTGTTTAAAGACGATAGTTGGCGAACCGGTTCCACCGCCAGTATTTACTTTGCTAATAAAAGCATTTATCGTTTGGGTCGTATTTTTCACAGGAAAAGAAATTGGATTTACTTGATCCGTTTGTATATTTTTGCTGTTAAATGTTGCGTTATAATAAAGGCTACCACTTAAATCAGTATGTGTATTTACATAGTCAGTAAAAGTTAATGTAATCGTTCCTGTTGCTGGATCAATTGTTGCATTAGCAATAGTGTTCCCATGCGTATCCATGAGCGGAAAACCACCAAAATTAATTAATTTCAGCTGATTAGGGATAGTGAGTGTCATCGTCTCTCCACTTTTAACCGGTTGTGTAATAACAAAATCATATCCCACTCGTACCCTGCTGTTTTCTTTAAAGTTTGTTGTCTGTTCCCCGTTTTGATTTTGTAAAGATACTTTAGTAAAAAAACTGCTCCCGTAATCTGTTGCAGCTTCAGCTTTTGGACTTAAAAAGCCACTTACAATTAAAAATATGATTGCAAAAATCAGCCATCTTCTTTTCATTTATTTCATTCCCCCTTAAAACATCTATCTTTCTAGTTCCCACAACTTGCTTGTTAAAAACCGTACATAGATTTTTCTCTACAAAAAAACGCCAGAACAGTTCTGACGTTTTTTTGTTTACAACTCTAATAAATACTGATAACTTGCATTTAATGTTTCGAACATGTCTCTTCTGGATTTATCTTGCTCAATGCAATAGTACTCGACTCCGTTTTCTTCGCCCCAATTTATAATAGCACGAAAATCTACTTCACCTTGTCCTATTTCCACTAAATTATTATCCATATCTTTTAAATCAAAACCGCTCACAAAATCTTTCATATGAATAATTGGCGCACGGCCACTATAACGTTTAATAAATTCTGTTTCCTCATGTCCAGCTGCGCGAATCCAATAAGTATCAGGTTCTGCATAGATACAAACACCATTAACTGGATCCGTCATGTAATCCATCACTCTGCGTCCATTGATGCATGCATTAAAATCGTATTCTGGATTATGAAGTCCGATGCGAAAACCAAGTGTGTGTAACTTTTCCGCAGTGGCAATTAGCGTTTCTTTTGTTCGAGTGTAACCTGCAGTTGTTTGGTCTTCTTCTTCGATATATTTATCAAAAATGGTTTTACAACCAAAGTAATAGGCTTCTTCAATAATTCCATCCAAGTCATTCATAAAACGATTGTGCTTAATGTGCATACCAATTACTTTTAGCTCATACTTTTGAAGTAATCGTAAAACCTCTGATGGTTTATTGCCACGCATACCATCAAGTTGTACATATTGAAAACCGATTTCCCGAATTTTCCGGAGCGTTCCTTCTAAGTCCCGCTCCATTTCTTTTCTTACAGAATAAAGTTGGACTGCAATTTTTTCTTTTATATCCATTTTCTCTCCGCCTTTCCTTATGCCTTTAAATCAAGCCAAGCTATCTCTGCTTGTGTTAACTCGATTTTCGCTGCCGAAACAGAAGACTGAAGTTCAGTGGCATTTTCTGGACCGATGACTGCAGCTGTTGGGAATGATTGCGTTAGGACATAAGCGAGCGAAATTTGGATAGGTGTGCAACCTTTTTGTTTAGCTAGTTGTTTGGCGCGGCTGTATCTTTCCCAGTTCGCCTCACTATAATAAACTTCGACCATTTCCGTGTCACTTGTGTCTTCTTTCGTAAATCTTCCTGAGAAAAATCCACCAGCTTGTGATGACCAGGAAAATAGCGGCAATCCAGTTTCCTCATGCCAACGAACCATAGCTTCATTTGCTGAAACGCAATTTTCCCAGCGTGGTCGATTCACTTTTGCCAAGCTGAAATTAGGACTGTTAAAGCTTAGTGGCGTTAAGCCGTGACTGACTATATATTCATTTGCTTCAATAATACGCGGCAACTCCCAGTTAGAAAGTCCAATGGCATAAACCCGGCCTTCTTCCACTTCTTGATGCATCGCTTCCATGATAGGCCCCACTTCGACTTCCGGATTATCACGATGAAGTGCGAATAATTCAACATGATCAGTTTGTAATGTATCTAAACTAACGGAAATGTCTTCATGAATTGCTTCCGCCGTAACGCGAGGTACCTTACTTGCTTCTCGTACTGGATGACCGCCTTTCGTTTGGATAATGATGCTCTCTCGATTTCCTCGCGCTTTCATCCAGGTGCCAATCGCTTTTTCACTATAGCGATAATGACGCGCCGTATCAAAAATATTTCCGCCCAATTCAAAATACTGATCCAGCACCGGACCCGCAAAATCCATATTATCTGCACGTAAAAAGTCTCCAGCCCCCATCACTAAATTAGAGCATGCTATCTCGATTTTTCGTCCATCTTTTCTGCCTTCTACGATAATTTTTTCCATTATGATTTCACCCCACTTGCGGCAATTTTGTCGACTACAAGAGTGGTATTTGCTTCTTTTACTAGAGTTGCTGGAATTGCTACAGTGGGGGCTTTTTCCACTACTTGTTTCACGATGTCTACCTTTTTCTCTCCGGTTGCCACTAAATAAATTTCTTTCGCAGCTAAGATTTGTTGCATACCAAGAGAAATCCCGTGGGTTAATGGCAAAGCTGTATCAAAATATTTGCTCATTACGCGTTTTGTTACATCATCTAGTTTTACCACATGGCAGTTCACATCTACAGGTACAAATGGTTCATTAAAACCGATATGTCCGTTTAGACCGATTCCTAACAAAATAAAATCTATCCCACCACGCGTTTCAATAAATTGGTCCACACGAGCACATTCGGCTGTTAAATCAGTCGCTTTTCCATCAAAAAAGCAAATTTGCTCATTAGAAACATTCTCGAGACGGTCAAAAAATGCATCATATAATGTTTGGATACAACTACCTTTTGTTTCTCGTCCAAGACCAACCCATTCATCCAAGCCAACAAATTGTGTCTCACTAAAATCTACTTCGCCCACTTGATTAGCTTTAATAAGTGCTTCTATGGTTAATAAAGGCGTATCCCCGCCAGCGATACAAATTAAGCTGGCTGGTTTTTCTTTTACCAATTCAATGATTTTTTGGCTCACTGTTTTCGCCACAAGTTGCTCATTTTCGTTAATAAGTAGTTTCATTTTTAAATCAACCTTTCTTTATTAGAAATCCAAGTCTAGCGCATCATGAGCAGCTTGGCGTTCTGATACGACAGTTTCTTCTTTAATCAAACTCTTTTCATACATCTTGAAGAATGGATAGTACATACAAACGGCTGCTGCGAGAACGAAGATGATTAATATAATTGCACGCCAGTCCATTGTCGCTAAATACTGTGCGAGCGGGATTGGTGTACCACCAACATTCGCAATCGGTGGACGAACCCAACCGAAATGGAATACAAACCATTGTCCTACCGCTAAAATTGGCGTTCCAAGTACGAACGGAATAAAT
This sequence comes from Listeria farberi, assembly GCF_014229295.1. Lineage (NCBI taxonomy): Bacteria > Bacillati > Bacillota > Bacilli > Caryophanales > Listeriaceae > Listeria > Listeria farberi. Next base: position 685,039 of record NZ_JAARZL010000001.1, on the reverse strand, counting down.
AAATAAGGATTAAAACAGATTGGAAGTCCAAATACAACTGGCTCGGAAATAGTGAAAATTGCTGGAACGACAGAAACTTTTCCGACTGCTTTTAGTTCTCTTGATTTACTAAATAGTGCGAGGATTACTAATGCACCAGTAATACCAGAACCAGAGAATCCCATGAAATAATCCCAGAAATTTGGCGCAAATACGTGAGGAATTGGTTCTCCCGCCGCATAAGCAGCAGCGTTCGCTCCTAAATATTGTGTCATAAATGGAAGCACAAAACCAATCAAAATCGCATAACCATTTAGACCAATAAACCAAAATAGCATTTCAAGAAAACAAATTAGGAATACAGCGTAAGGTGTGTCGATACTATTAATCGCAGGAGCTAGCATCGTCGTGAAGGCTTCTGGAATGATTTGTCCACTCGTTACACTTTGCATTAAAATACTAAGCCCAACAGCACTGAACAACAACACTACTAACGGAATAATCGCTTCAAAAGTAGTTGCAATCCCAGCTGGTAAACCTTTAATTCGAATCGTAATATTTTTTCTAATAAATAAACCAATAAGTTCTACAGAAATCAGTGCTGCAAATATCGCAATAAAGAGTCCTCTTGAATCTAGAAATTCTGTATTAAGAACCCCATCAACCATTTTCGTATTAAGGATGAGTGTTACCATCACAGCAGCCATCACACTATGTAACACAGGGACTTTCATTTGTTTCGCGTGGCTGTAGGAAATTGTTATAGCAGCATAGATCGATAATAACCCAAACGTAAATTGAAACGGTAAATTAAGCGCTGCTGCATTTTGAACAAAAAATTCTTTTACAACAGAACCCGCTGGAAACATATTCCCGATTGCTGAGATGATCAGCGAAAATGATCCAATAATTAAAACCGAGATCAATGCAATCATCCCATTTTTTATTGAGGAAATATGACGTTGTTTTTCAATTCTAGCTGCGACTGGTTCAAAATATTTCTCCATAAAAGCAATAAAACGATTCATAAAAGATTGTTTGTTTTTACTCGACATGTTGTTTCCCTCCACTTTTTTATTTGTTCATTTTAAGGATAATCGCGTCTTTTAAAATGTTTGCGCCGTTAACTGTGCCGTAATCTTTCGTATCGATGACTTGGATTGGTTTATTGTATTCTGCAGCAATTTCACTTAAATGTTTTAGCTGGTGTTTAATTTGAGGACCGACTAAAATAACGTCAAAATCTTCAATATGTTCACGTAATTCCCCTGCTGGATGTGCCTCGATTTTCACATCTGTGTTCTTTAGTTTTTCACTATTTTGCGCAATTTCTTTCATTTTTGTGACCATTACTCCGGTAGATGCACCTAGATTACATACTAAAAGTACATGTAGTTGATTCATTTCCATTTATTTTTCCTCCTCTTTTCTTAATGATTTCATTTCTTGATGCATTTCGATCATTTCACGAATTAAAGTGGAAGCTAAGATAGTGTTCATCAAAGTATCTTGCGCATGTACGAGTAAAACGGAAAAACTAGCTTGTTCTCCTCTTGTTTCTTGAATAAGCATTTCTGTTTGTACTTTATGCGCTTCAATCATTAGGTCATCTGCTTCTTTTAAAAGTTGTTCTACTAGTTCTGCATCTGATGCTTTTGCAGCCTGCAAAGCTTCAATTAATTTAGAAAACGAATCCCCCGCTAGTGATATTAATGAAAACGATATTTTTTCTATGTCCATTATGAAACCCTCTCTCATTCAAAGATAGCTGACTTAACGTAATGATAAATATCACGTTTTGAGCTAGCCATTTTAATTTTTTGCATTTTTTCTTCATTCAGCGCTAACTTCATTAATTGTTCCACGATTAAGTGCGCTTCTTTTGTTTTTAAAGCTAGTGTAAATATGACGTGAACAGGCTTTTCGTATCTATCAAAAAACATAATCCCGTCCTCAATTATCGTCACCCCTATACCGTCCATCAAAACGCCATCACTTGCCCCTGCGTGCGCAATCGCCACACCCGGCGCAACTACCATATATGGCCCATAAACTTTTAAATTATGAATGATTTTTTCATGATAACTAGGCTCAATTACCCCGAGTTGCTCCATACATTTCGTTCCGAGTTTAATTGCTTTTCGCCAAGTCGGACAATTTTCTTCCATAATGATAGCCTCTTCTGTAAATTGAAATGGTGGGATAATTTTCCTTGGCGCCTCTCTCTCGTCTGATATAAGCGCTTCCAATAAATCGAATTCTAATTTACTTAAATTATTAATTTGTGTATTTTCAGCAATAATCGCTAAAATTTTACTAAATTTGTTAATAATTTGCTTATCACTTTTGACTAGTTTCATACGCAAATGTTTTTGCAGTAATTCCATATCTTCTTTTTGCAAGTAACTATTAATTCTGAGTATTTTAGCATCTTGCATATCTGGTAAATCCACCGTACTAATCACAAAGTCAAAATCCTTCATCATATCACGCTTAAATTTTCTAAGACCGATTGTCTGAACCGATTCAAATTCAAACATTCGTTTTAACTGAATCGCAATCATATTTGACACCGCGACACCTTCTGGACAAATAATCAATAAGTTTGGCTTCATTTCAATGGTTTGTCTATTTCGCTGTACCTCAGATGCAAAGTAAATCGCTAAAAATGATATTTCTTGTGAACTGACAGAAATTGGCAATACCGACTTCAATGCTTCCAAACTCTCCTTCACCCGCATAAAAATTTCACGATTATCACGCATAAATTCATTAAAAATCGGATTCTCGATAATGACACCAGCTCGAACACGCCGAATCATTAACTTGATATGCGCCTTCATTTGCGTAAAAAAATCCGTATCACCATGCACAAAATCTACTTGATAGATTTCACCCATTTTTTCGCAAATGCCTCTTACAAAAGCTTCAATAATAGCTTCATCTTCACTCCCATATTGGTACTGCTTGAGCGAGCCAATAATCGTTTCTAGCGCTTTATCTAGCTCATCTGTCACCGCAAAATCCGCTGTAAACTTGAAATCAGGTTTCGTTTCATGTTGTTTTAGTAAAATAGCAAGTAATGTAAGATAAAGTTGCTCATCCATCGCACGAGTCATATTCTCCTCAACCGAATGCGCCTCGCGATTTACTTCCTGCAAAATTTCCAATTCGAAAAGGTTATAAAAAAATAACTCTCCTTTTTTAGATAAGCTATTTTCCGAATCTAAAAACTGATAAAATTCGCGGATGTTAATAAAACGCAAGAAGCTCCGAGCAAAAAGGGACGTTTTCGTAATTAAATTTCCAGTCACTAGAAAGCCATGGCGCGGTTGGTGGGACAAATCCAAATTATTTAAAAAAAGTTCCCCTTCAATTGCGCGTAGATGATTTAACACAGAAGATCTTGAAATAAAAAGAACTTCTTCAAAATATGTAACCGGAAGCACTTCTTCACTCAATAGCAGCTTTAAAAGTAAAAATTGCTGTACTTCTTCTTGGCTGTAACGATAATTTTTCGGCGTGATTTGTTGTTTGAACTTACTCACCACTGGATTTATAATGTTCTTTTCTGGAAGTAGCACCCCTTTCCTCGTATGTCTGATAAGAGCTGGTAACGTTTGCTCATGGAGGAAAACATCGATTTTTTCCAAACTATAACGAACACTACGCTCCGAACAACCAAGCGCGTTAGAAATATAACCAATATTTTTAAAATCTTCCTGCTCCATAAGAAAATCTAAAATTTGAATACACTGCTGATTTAGTTTCATCAGGTATCACTCCTCTTTCTAAATTCAATTTATCATTTTCATGATAGGGCTTACAATAAGCTATATAGCTATTTTTGTCAGACCTGTCAGGACAAAAAAACTATCCATTTTACTATAACTGTAAAAAAACCTCGCTGGAATAGGTCAGATCTACCGAAAGCACCAAAAAAGCCTTCTACATTCCCTGTAAAAGGCCTATTATTTGAATTATTTATCTTTTTTCATATAAAAAGTTAAAATAATTGCGATGAAAACCATTAAAAATCCGACAATTGGCGTATAACTTAAACCAATATACTCAGTAACTAAACCACCGATAAATGCTCCTAGTGCAATTCCGATATTAAATGCAGAAATATTAAGCGCAGAAGCCATGCTCACCGTTTCTGGCAAATACCGTTCTGCTAATTGCACCACATAAAGTTGCAAACCAGATACATTCATAAACGCGAAAAATCCCATTAGCATAATAGTAATTAAACCTAAAATAGCATTTCCTGAAGTGAATTGAAGTAATAACAACGTCACACCTTGTAAGCTAAACATAATGAAAAGTGCTTTGGCAGGACGCTCATTCGCAAAATGCCCACCAATCGTATTCCCAATCGCAACCATCACACCATAAACAATCAGTAAAATAACTATCATACTTGTCGAATATCCCATATTGCTAAACATTGGGGATAAATACGTATAAACAACAAAAGTACCACCATACCCAAACGCCGTCATGAGTAACACCATCACGATTTTTTTATTAACTAATAATTGCCCAATCGATTTAAATGAAATATTACTCGCATTAGATAAATTTTTTGGAACTAAAAAGAAGTTAGCAATAATCGCAATCACGCCTATCGCAACAATAAACAGAAACGACATCCGCCAGCCAAATAGTTGTCCGATAAACGTCCCAAGTGGCACCCCAGTAACTGTCGCCACGGTCAGCCCCGTAAACATTACCGCAATCGCGCTCGCACGTTTACTCGGATGAACTACATCTGCCGCGATAACCGAAGCAATCGACATAAATACCCCATGTGCAAATGCCGCCACTACGCGACCAGTAAGGAGCATTCCAAAACTTACAGCAAAAGCCGAGACAAGATTCCCAATCAGAAATACTAACATTACTATTAATAGTAGGTTTTTTCGGTTCATCTTTGCCGTCATTGTGGTTAAAACTGGCGCCCCAACCATTACACCAAGGGCATAAATCGATACTGTCAAACCAGCTGTACTAATTGATACACCCATACTAGAAGAAATCAGTGGAAGAAGCCCTACACTAATAAATTCCGTTGAACCAATCCCAAACGCACTAATTGCTAGCGCCAAAAGCGTCAAATTAGGATTTACTTTTTTCATATCCACGTTATTTCCCCCTAAAAATTGCAAATTGTTTCGTTCTGTTATACAGTATCTTATATGCTGTATAAAATAACAAGAAGGTACTTAAAAGTCATATAGATACTAAAAAGTGCCTATAGGAGGATAATTATGCCCAAAGTATATAATATTGGTGTCGAAGCTACACTTGAAGTTATAGGCGGTAAGTGGAAGCCAGTCATCCTTTGCCATTTACGCGAAGGCAAAAAACGAACTGGCGAATTAAAACGACTCATCCCCAACATCACACAAAAAATGCTCACACAACAATTGCGCGAGCTGGAAAAATCTGGAGTTATTATTCGTAAAGTCTACGAGCAAATCCCACCAAAAGTGGAGTATTCATTAAGCGAGTATGGTGAGTCTTTATCGGAAATCTTGAATAAACTTTGCTTATGGGGCGAAAACCATGTCGATCTTTTGCTTACTAAGAATGAAGATATTGTTCTTCTTAACCGCGATTAAGGAAAAACAGCCATCTTTTTAGATGGCTGTTTTTTAATCGATCATTTTTCGAAAATTTAACCGTTTATTTAATAGATACATTAATGGAATCCCAACACCCATTACGATGAATTCACTTGCAGCCGTTGTTGCCCAAGTAATTAGGAACGGTAAGTCAAAAACGATTACTAGCTCCCAAGCGATAATTGCCATCGTTAGCGAGAAAAGAATCGTATTAATAATCATCCGCGGAATAATTCCTTTAACGTATTTAGAAATGCCAATCATTAGTAAAAGGGAAATAGCTGATTGTGCGACGCCAAAAACTAAATCAATCCAACCTAATCCGGAAAAGAACAAATTCGTAATAAAAACCCCTACGATAACGCCCCAGAAGTATTTTTTATTAAAGACGATTAGGTGGTTAAAGATTTCTGGTATTCTAAATTGTAATGCCATAAATCCAATTGGTGCGACAATCATCCCGAGCACTACATACAGTGCGGCGATAATTGCATTCACCGTCAAAATTTTCATTTTCATTATTTTTCCTCCTAGTTTTTTTACGTGGGATGGTATGAATGAACCACGTGTGGCAATTTTGCCAACATGCTATTTTCTCATATTTGGAAGTTAATGTAAATGAATTATTGCACATAAAAAACGGCTACTTAGAGTATAGCCGTTTTTTATCTGCTATGTGTCACCATTCAACCTTTTACCTACAAAATAAAGAACTACCGATAAAATTACTAATGAAATAAATCCTATATTTTTAGGGAGAATTTCTTTAATGACAATGAAGTAAGTCCACCCTAAAACGATGATTGCTACTACAATATATTCGGTAATTTTGTTTATCTTCATGACGAGCGCCACACTCCCGTATCCCTAACATTAGTATTTATAAAAAAATAGACTGTAGATAAAGTTAAAAACTTCTTTATCTACAGTCTATCTATATGGTAACTATTTGTCTAATAATCTTATTTAGATTTTTGTGAGTAGTTGCCTTTGTTGCCGCCGCTGCGTTGTTCTCCGCCACCACTACGACGATCACGATTGCCGCCACCGCCAGAACCGCTTCCGCCGCCGCTACGACGACCTTTGCCGCTGTTGTTACGATCGCGGTAGCTTCCGCCTTTGCCGCTTCCGCCGCGATAGCCGCCACCTTTGCCGCCTTTACCATTTTTACCTTTGTAGCCACCGCCACCACGGGATGGTAATGGACGTTCTTCAGTAATATGGACAGGAGTTTTATCTGGTTCTTTCGCTAACATTTTAAGCATTGCTGCTGCGATGTCAGTTGCATCGTATTTTTCAAGAAGTTCGTTAGCAAACGTTTTGTAGTCAGCTAAGTTTTCTTCTGTGATTGCTTCTTGAATTTTTTCAGTTGCTACGCGTAATTGGCCTGCAAATGCTTCGTCCCATGTAGGAGCTTGAAGGGGTTGCATACGTTTTTTCGTAGTTTCTTCCACAATACGTAGATAACCCATTTCACGAGGTTGTACGAATGTAATCGCCATACCTTCTTTACCAGCACGACCAGTACGACCGATACGGTGAACATAGCTTTCTGGGTCTTGTGGAATGTCATAGTTATATACATGTGTTACGCCGGAAATATCAAGTCCACGTGCTGCTACATCTGTTGCAACTAGAACATCAATTTTTCCTTCTTTAAATTTGCGTAGTACGCTCATACGTTTTGCTTGCGTTAAGTCACCGTGGATACCTTCAGCCACGTAACCACGCATATCAAGCGCGCGAGATAGTTCGTCTACACGACGTTTCGTACGACCGAAAACAATTGCTAGTTCTGGTGCTTGAACATCTAATAAACGAGATAATACGTCAAATTTTTCTTTTTCATGCACTTTTACGAAGAATTGTTCGATTAATAGTGCAGTCATTTCTTTCGCTTTAATGCGAATAAGTTCTGGACTGTGCATGAAACGTTCACCAATACGGCGAATCGGGTCAGGCATTGTTGCAGAAAATAGTAAAGTTTGACGTTCTGCTGGTACTTCTTTTAGAATAGTTTCGATATCATCAATGAAGCCCATGTTTAGCATTTCGTCTGCTTCATCTAGTACAAGTGTTTCCACGTGATCTAGTTTCAGTGTGCGACGGTTAATATGATCCAAAATACGTCCTGGCGTACCAACTACGATTTGTGGGTTTTTCTTAAGTGAACGGATTTGACGGCTGATATCACTACCACCGTAAACCGCTAGCACACGTACATGTTTGTCATAGCTAAGTTTATAAAGCTCTTCTGAAACTTGGATTGCAAGTTCACGTGTTGGAGCAATAATTAAAGCTTGTACGTTGTTACTCTTTTGGTCAATTTTGTGAATCATTGGAAGACCAAAAGCGGCTGTTTTACCAGTACCTGTTTGTGCTTGCCCGATTAAGTCTTTACCTGCTAGTCCTAGTGGAATTGTCTTTTCTTGGATTGGTGTTGCTTCTTCAAACCCCATCCGATTTACTGATTTTACAATTTTTTCGTCCAGTCCGAACTCCGAAAATTTTGTCAATGTCATTTCTCCTTTACCTGTTTAAAGTTTGGTAGGAGAGCTACTTTTATAATTCATCACAATACGCTTATTACGATTGTTTGTCTGTTCATTTGCAGTTGTTTTATGAAAACTGCTATCTTTCATTTTCATTTTTCTGCAATAGAAAAGCCTGGGCGCACCAAGCAAAATGATTCACGGCATCAGAAAATTTCTCTGCCATTATAGCAGTTCTAACGCATCAAATAAAAAAGCCCTCATTAATCACTAGGCTAAATATAAACCTAATAAACTTCCATCTAACATCATAACACACTAACTATTTCTTTTCAATGTCAAAACCTTATCTTTCCACGCTATTATCGAATAAAAAAAGTTATTTCTTTTTAAATGTACGCTTATCAGCTGTTTTTAGTTATTTATAATTTTAAAATAGCTGGAAATCATCCGAAAACGATTTCCAGCTATTTATTAATTCCATAAGGCTAATACACGTTCTTTTAAGTTATTCATTGCTTTTTCTGCGCTTTCTTCTGTTTCAGCAAGTGTTTGGAAATAGATTTTACATTTCGGTTCTGTTCCAGAAGGTCGGACAGCGAACCACGATTTGTCTTTTAAATAAAATTTTAATACATTTTCTTGGGGTAACTTGATATTTGTTATTTCTTTTGTGAGAAGATTTGTTCGCTTGCTAGTCAGAAAATCTTCTACAGCCACTATTTCTGGTAAAAAATGGGGGTCTTTTCGTAAAGTGTTTATCATTTGGTTCATTTTTGCTCTACCATTACTATCTTCAAGTATGATAGTGTGCAAATATTCTTTGTAATAGCCATATTTTTCATATAAAGAATTTAGTTTTTCAAGAAGCGTCGTTCCTTCTTTTTTACAGAAAAGGGCCATTTCTGCAGTAAGTAATGCTGCTTGTACTGCATCTTTATCACGGACAAAAGGAGCAATTAAATAACCATAACTCTCCTCATAGCCAAAAATAAAATTAGCTTGTGTCTCTTCCATTTCGGCTATTTTTTCACCAATAAATTTGAAACCGGTCAGTGTTTGGACGTGACGAATGCCAAATTGACTTGCTATTTTGCCACCTAAATCTCCAGTGACAATCGTATTAATCATCGTATCCTCTTTCGTTACACGCTCTTTCGCAGACAAAATATAATCTAATAGCAAAGCACCAAGCTGGTTTCCAGTTAAAATTTGATACTCATTTTGATTGGTTAAAACTGCTACCCCGAGTCTGTCAGCATCCGGATCAGTTGCTAAAATTATATCCGCTTGCATTTTTTTTGCTTGCAGTTTGGCTAATTCAAAACTATTTTCTTCTTCTGGATTAGGCGAAACAACCGTTGGAAAATTTCCGTCTGGCTCACTTTGTTCTTGAACAAGTAAAGTATTTGAAAAGCCATTTTCTACTAAACCTCTCATCACAAGTTCTTTTCCAGCCCCGTGAAGTGGTGTATAGCAAATCTCTAGTTCATTTCCATAATCAGCAAGCAATTCTGGACGAGAAATCACTTTAGTTAAAGCTTGTAAATAAGCATCATCCATTTCTTTTCCAATGGTAGTCACGAGTAAATTCGGTAATTCTCGTACTGGTATACGAAAAATATCCGTTATTTTATTTAAATAGCTGGTAATTTCCTGTGCCGCACCTAGTGTGATTTGACATCCATTCTTATCATAAACTTTAAATCCATTATAAATAGAAGGATTATGGCTTGCAGTAATCACTACTCCGGCAAAGGATTTTGTTTCTCGAACGCAAAAAGAAAGTGCTGGCGTTGGACGAATTGTATCTGATAAATAAACTCGAATACCCAGCGCTGACAATACTTTCGCCGTTTCAGCCGCAAAAACATCTGAATTATTTCTAGAGTCGTAAAAGATTGCGACGCCCTTCTCTTTACCTCCATTTGCTGCTACATACTCGCCTAATCCACTTGCCATTCGCCTGATTGTAAAAAGATTGATGCGATTCGAGCCCAGGCCCATTTTACCACGCATTCCGCCTGTTCCAAATGTTAAGTACCCTTCAAAGCGCTCCTGTTCATGTTCCACTCGTTTCAATTCATTTCGCCATTCATCAGATAAATCGGCATTTTTCCACGCATTCAAATAGTTTTGCCAAGTCATTTAGCTTCCACTTCTAACTGATGTAAAATTTCACTGATTTTCATATCGCAACCTGCCATAGAAGTATCAGCTACTCCGTAATACATGTGTAACGTGTCGCCTTCTTGAACGGCTCCACAAGCAAAAACAACATCGCCAAAGAAACCATTTTTTTCATAATCAGCCACTGGTTCTAAAATCGGAGTTTTCGTTCTTTTCAGCACAATGGTTGGGTCATTTAAGTCAAGCAATGCCGCGCCCATTACGTAACGATTCTCTTCAGTTGCACCATGATATAAAATCAACCAACCCTCTTCTGTTTTGATTGGGACACAACCACCACCAACGCGACCACTATCATATTCACCAGGACGAATACCAAGTAAATGACGATGATCACCAAAACTACGTAAATCTGGTGAAGAAGCAATCCAAATATCTAAGTTACCGATACTTTTCAAACTTGGACGATGTAGTGCATAATATTTCCCATTAATTTTTTCTGGGAAAATAAGTACATCTTTATTTTCAGGAGCAAAAATATTGCCTTGATACTCCAAATTTTCAAAGTCTTTTGTTGTAACTAATGCATCTGCTACACCAAACTCAGATACAGCACTAAAATTCACATGATAAGTATCCCCGATTTGTGTCACACGAGCATCTTCAATCCCAAATGTCTGATATTCATTAAAAGGGTATAAAAAAGGTTTTTCATCTAAAGTAAAATGATGACCATCTTTACTACGAGCGATTCGAATATAAGAAAGCGAAGTTAAATAAGAAAATCCTTCTAGTTTTGCTTTATTTCGAATCATTCGCGGATCTTCAAAATCATAATTTTCATCATCTAAACGGAAAGAGTGTAATTCTAATTCTTTGTTATTCGCATTATAAACTGGAGCTAGAACTACTTCTGGGTCTTCACTAACTGGTTTTTCCGCTACACGAAGAAGCAAAAGTACTTCGCCATTATACTCGGCAACACCTCCGTTAAACGCGCCAATTACTTCAAAACCTTCATGAATTGGTTTTACGTCTAATGGGGTAATTAATGGGTTTTCTTTATAACGATAAATGTTCATTTTTATACAAAACTCCTACTATTAGTTATTTTTAAATGGATCAGGGATTGTTAATTTTTGTGCATCAGAGTCACCAATCCCAGCATAAAGTTCAGCAATACCATCTGCTTTTCTGATTAAACCTCCGCTAAATACAACGTCTGCTAAATCCGGTCTTTTGGGCTCACTGGGAGCAAAATCAGCACGTTCCGCAATAATTTTTTCCTGCTCGATTTGTGTAAAATCTTCATTCAGGCAAAAAGAACATGCATAATAATGACGATCACCTGCTTCGTCAAAACAAGCGATATGACCAAGAATCCCAATGCGACCACCTTCTAGCAAATGAATTTCATTACCACCACCCCATTCATCACCTGAAAAATTTCGTTTTAACAGGGGTGCTTTTTCAATTTTCTCTATTGTTAAATCCACTAGTGAATTAATGACAGTTGCGCCAATTTTCCCGCGACCGCCTTTTTCGCCTTGTGGTCTAGTTAACACTAAAATTCGACCGTCCGTTAGCTCTTTCACTCGTAAATCTTTCATTCCAATTGGACCTGTAAAAATTTGCTCAAAATTGGTAAGGGAAGTTGCACGATATAAATTAGTGCGCCAATCTAGCATAGTCGGGTCCGTTTCTTTCGCAAAAACTTCCACACCGCCAATAATAAGTTCACCTTGTACAAAGGTTACAAATGGATCTTGAAGAGTTAGGACAGTCGTATTTTCAACTAATTGATACACATCTTTTGCCGTATTCTCAAAAAAACGTATTTCCGCAAATTCACTATCCCGCGATTCCACACGTCCTGCAATATATTCTTTCCCGAGCCAAGTAAAAGGCGCAGTAATGTTATATACATCCTTGTCAAAAGCACCAGTTAACTCAAGACGAGTGTGAGAAGCAGTCTTCGTTTCACGATAAACTCGCAATAATGTTTCTATAGATTTCATGTTAATCCTCCACTCTGAGCGCAATTCCAGCGTACGCTCCCATCTTAATGCCAGCTTCTAACATCTCCGCTTCTCCAAAAATAAGCTCTGACTTCCCTTGAAGCGGATATGTCACCTCTGTCTCACCAAAGTGTAGTAAAAATAAGAATTCCCCACGCTGATAGCTAAGTATTTCATCCTTTAAAGTTAATGAGGCGTATTCCTTTTCTTTAAAATTTTGATTTTTTCGAAAGGCAAGTAAAGTCTGGTAATAATGCCACATCGATAATGCTTCTTTTTCTTTTAAACTAGCCATTTTAATCCATGGCTGACCGCTAGTAAACGGTTTGCCATCTGGAAACACCATCGGACTGCGCGCCTTGTCACGTGTTTTATTTATAGCGACTTCAAGTGCATTTTTTTCATCTAAACCTGCTTGTAAGGCTTGATAATAAGCAGCAGTCCCTTGAATATCACGCATTTCTTCTACAGAGGAAAAGGCTAAGTCTGGCATTCCCACTTCCTCTCCGTAGTAAATAAATGGGACACCTTTAGCAGTTAACATTAAAAAAGCTAATAATTTCGTTTTGGATAAATTCCCGTTTGAAAGTCGTGTTGTAAACCTACTCATATCATGGCTACCAAAGAAAAGTGTTGGCCATTGCCCATCTTTTAATTCTGTTTCCATCTCATTTAAAGTAGTAAATACCGATTTCGCGTCAAGTTTATCGACACTTCCAAAATTAAAATTGAAAGTAACGTCCAGCATCGTTTTCGAACTATATCTCGCAATTTCCGGCAATTTGTCTGAGCTAATTTCACCTACTAAAAATACCTCGCGCTCTTTACGGCAAAATGCGGCTATATCTTCTAAAGCTTCTTCCAACCCTTGTTGATTTCGATCATAAACATGCTCCATTTCCTTATCAATATCTGGATTATCAGGAAATTCAAGTACGAGCGTTAAATTATTAATGACATCTAATCTAAATCCTGCCACTCCTTCATTTAACCAAAATGCTAAAACTCGCTTGATTTCAGCACGAACAGCTGGATTTGCCCAGTTAAGATCAGCTTGTTCTTTTGCAAAGCTATGATAATAATATTCTTCCGTAAGTTTATCGAACTCCCATGCTGAGCCACCAAAAAACGACTCCCAATTATTTGGTTTTTCACGCCAAATATAATAATCTCGTTTAGGATTTTTTTTGCTACTCCGCGACTCTTTAAACCAAGCATGTTCTGTCGAAGAATGATTTAATACTAAGTCAATAATCACTTTTATGCCTCGCGCATCTGCTGCTTTCATAAATTCTCGAAAATCAGCCATATTGCCATAATCTGGATTTATATCACAGTAATCCGAAACATCATAGCCATTATCCACTTGTGGTGAGGGGTAAAATGGAGTGAGCCAAATGCCATCAATCCCTAAATCCGTCAAATAGTCTAACCTACTAGTCAGCCCTTTAAAATCCCCTAAACCATCATTATTGCTATCTTGAAATGATTTCATATAAATTTCATAAAAAACACTACCTCGCCAAAACTCCAAGTTCAGTCGCTCCTTTTATTTCAAAGTAAATTGCATTCCTTCTTGGAATTTCTTCGAGAAGAATAAGAACAGAATAATAAGTGGTAACGTTAATAGTACAGAAGCTGCATACATGGGACCTGGATAAGTTGCATACGGGCCAAACATTTGTGAAATCAGTACATTCAGTGTTACCGTTCCATCACTCTTTGTTACAAGCATATCCCAAAGTAAATTCGTCCATCTGTCTGTGAATAAGAACAAGAAGATAACTGTTGTGATTGATTTAGACATTGGAAGTACAACTCGAAAGAGAATTTTCAAATCGCTCGCGCCATCTAATTTTGCTGCTTCAATTAAAGTATCTGGAATCGCTTTAAAAAAGTTGGTATACATAAATACCGCCCATAAACTAAGCATTGTTGGAATAATCATTCCGGCATACGTATCTAGTAATCCAAAGTCTGTAATCATTAAAAACTGTGGAATTAGCAAAATAATCGCCGGGAAAAACATTTGAAATAAAATCGCATTATTAACTATTTTTTTACCTTTAAAATCAACTTTTGCTAGCGCATAGCCAACCATTAGGCCAAAAAGTAGCATCAAACCTGTCGCAATAGTGGATACAATGATGGTATTAATAAACGCATGAATCCAAGGTGCGGGCGCCGCAACAACAGAATTTCCAAACAACCAATCCCACGAACGAGTAGTGAATTCAGTCGGAATGAGTTTTTTATCCACTTGATCCCAAGCTGCAAACGAATTTAATACCAAATAAATAAACGGATAAATCATAATTAACATGAGTAATGTTGTCAGGATATAGCGAACAATTTTTCCCGCTTTACTATTATGTCCAACCATTTCTTTGACCCCATTTCTCAAGCATTTTCTTAATAACACCAATCGATGCAAATGTGACAGTAGCAGCCATTAGAGAAATCGCTGAAGCATAACCAGAATTCAGGTTAACAAATGCTTGGTTGAAAATTTCCATTTGCCACGTATTTGTTGCAAAATTCGGTCCACCACCAGTTAGTTGGTAAACTTCGGTAAAAATCCCAAAACTCACACCCACTGCTAAAACAATTACTGTAAATAGTGCTGGATATAACATCGGAACAGTAACTTTCCAAAAGGTTCTAAAACGACCAGAGCCGTCCATCGCTGCTGCTTCATAAATTTCATGGTTAATACTAGCAAGTCCAGAAATTAAAATAAGCGCATAATAACCAGACATTTTCCAAGCAATCATTAGCGAAATAATAACGAGCGCGGACATTGGTGTTCCGAGCCAATCAATATCCCAACCAAAATGCTCGCGTAAAAACACATTCAGTGCACTATTGTATGAAAGTAACCCTTGCACAATTAGCGAAGTTACAACACCTGAAGACAAATATGGTAGAAAAAACGCAACCAAATAAAGTCCTTTAAACTTTGGTAACCCGTTCACTAAAACGGCAACAATCATCGAAATAATTAGTGCCATCGGAACAAACACAATTAAAAACTTATACGTAACAAAAAAGGCCGCCTGAACTGCTGGACTAGTAAAAGCTTTGATAAAATTATCAAATCCAACAAAATTGATTTCCGGACTCATCATATTCCAATCAGTTACAGATAACCAAATTGACCAAACGAGCGGGACTAAGAAAAATACCGCTGTGAATATGAGATACGGGCTGGTAAACGACCAGCCCAATTTATTATTTCGCCGCTTCATTTTTGAAGCACCCCGTCCTCAGCTTTCTTCATGTCAGACCAAGCTTTAGCAGGTTTTTTCTCCCCGCGTACAATCGGATTCCATGCTTCTTCTCCAAGAACTTGTTGAATATCATTGTATTTCGCATCATCCATCGCCGGAATACTATAAGGTACATTAGCTGCATAAACTTCTAATTCTGGATTTTCTTTGAAGAATGCGGTGAAAGCTTCATTTTCAGTTGCATCATCACGCGCCGGAATTAAATTAGTAGTTTCAAGGAATTTCAAATCATTTTTATCGTCGCTATAAACAAATTTCAAGAAATCCATTGCTGCTTCTTTTTCTTTGTCTGTTGCTTGAGCATACATTACAACACCTTTTGAATCAGCATACGTAGCAATATTTTTTTCGCTCGCCATGTTATCTGGTACAAGTGGTGCAGTTATTGCATAATTTTCATTATATTTAAGTTCTGGAAATTTTTCGTCCCAGTTAGGGAAAGTCCATGGGCCATTGTCTGCCATGATACTTGTTCCTGTTTCAAACGGATCTGTTGCTTTACTTGCAAGAAGTAATTTATTTTTTTGCAATTCGGACATAAAGGTTAATAGTTCAGTTCCAGCTTTATCATCTGCTACTAATTTGCCATCTTCTACAAATGCATTTCCTTTTGAAGCTGCATCATACAGTGGGAAGAAATCAAACCAGCGCATCCAAGCTGTTGGATCAGATAAATCACCTTTAGCCCAAAGTACTTTATCTGGATATTTTGCTTTTAATTTTTTACCAACTTCAAGGGCTTCACTGTAAGTTTTTGGCGGAGCATCGTAGCCAAGTTCTTTTAAGGTATCTAAACGCCAAGCAAAAAGAATTGGATTGGAGTAGACAGGTAGCACATATTGATTGCCATCAGAGAATTTCCAAGAATCCATTGTTTCACTCATTTTTCTTTCTTTTACAACATCATCAAGACCTTTTACATCGTTCAAAGGTACAATAGCTTTACTATCTGCTAATTGTGCAGCGAAACTACGATTGATATTTTCAGACATAGTTGGTGCCGTTTTAGAGGCGATAGCTGATTGAATTGTCGCTTCTGATGATGGACTTTCTTTCATTTGGGAAACTTCAACTGTTACATCTGGATTTTCTTTTTCGTATGCTTTTGCCATTTCATCCCAATATTTTACTTGAGTTGGATTTGGAGCTGCCCAAAACGTTACTTTTGTTTTACCGTTATCGTCTCCACTTTTGTTTCCTCCACCGCCACAAGCAGTTAGTAATGAGCCAGCAACCGCAACACTAAGAGCCGCAATAGCAATTTTTCTAATCTTCATATCAATAATCCTCCTAATTCCACTTTTTGTAATTGTAAGCGCTTGATTACAATTACATTATCACATTACATTTTTGTAATGTCAATAATTACTTTTATAAATTCTTTTAATATAAGTGTTTTAAGGATTTAATGTTAAAAATCTTAAAAATTACTTTTAACATTACTTTTTAATTATAAAATTTTTGCTATTTTGTGAATTAACTTCTATAATAGAATAAACAGAGGAAAACGGAGGGGGAAATATGAAGAAAGTTACGATGCAAGATATTGCTGACAGGCTAAATATAACGAAAAATTCAGTTTCACAAGCTTTAGGTAATAAAAACGGGGTTAGTGAACAAACAAAACTAGCTGTTTTTAAAATGGCTGATGAATTAGGCTATAAATATAAAAGAGAAATTGCGCGAGAAGTCGTAAAAGAAAAATTTGCACTTTTGGCAACTTCATTCGCTTTATCACAGCGTAGTTTTTTTGGCGAAATTATTGATAATATAAAACAAAGCGTCATTGCGCACCAAGCAGAATTAATTATTTTTCCAGTGACCGATGACGAGGCTCGAATGAATCAACTTCCCGAGCAATTGAAAAAAGAAAACTGGACAGGAATATTCTTACTTTCGCATATAAATACAGCATATAGTAAGAAAGTGATTGAACTTGGTATGCCAGTGGTACTCATTGATCACCACGATCCGCATTTAAAAGCTGATGCAGTTATTAGCCAAAATAAAGATGGTGCGTTTATGGCAGTTGAATTTTTAATTGAAAACAAGCATCAAAAAATCGGTTTTCTTGGTGATATAACTTTTTCGCCGAGTTACGAAGAACGTTTTGAAGGCTATAAAAAAGCATTGCAGTATTATCACATTCCTTTTAATGAAAAATATGCCATTACACGAATTAAAGAAGAACAAACGACACTGTACCGGACGTTAGACGAGTTAGATGAACTTCCAACTGCTTGGTTTTGCGTCAATTCAGGTCTTGGCTTTATTTTGAATACTTATTTGCAATCAAAAGGATATAACATCCCAAAAGACTTATCGATTATTTGTTTCGATAATACCGAATTTACTGTACTTAGTAATCCTCAGCTTACAACTATGTGTACAAATCTCTCCTTTATGGGAGAAAAAGCAGTAGAACTTATGTATAACCGCGTAAGAAAACCAGATGAGGGCTTTGTTCATCTGGCGCTTGCTACTAATTTAATAGCCCGAGATTCTGTTGGCGAAAACAAAAAAAACGATTCAGCAACTGAGAGCTGAATCGATTTTTTAATTTGCATTTAGAACAACCACTTCTTTTTGTAAAAACGTCAAAACAGCTGCAAATAATTTATCTGCTTGTTCATCCTGACAAATTACATGTTTTGACCCCTCTAAAATAAATAATTCTTTTGGACCAGGTATACTTTCCATTAAAAAATTAACGCTTTTTTCAGCAGGAACTATTTGGTCGGCGCTGCCTTGTGCAATAAAAGTTGGAATTTCAATATGTTCAAAAACTGGTTTTGCTAGAGCTACCATTTTTTTGAATTGTAGTGTCGAAGTCCAAGGGGTTTCGGTTACTTTCTTTTGATAACGTTTAAACATCGGGCTATTTTTAAGCGTTACTTCTTTTGCTTCCGTTAATACTTGCTTGGAATTTCCGATAATTTGTGGCCATTCCATCGCATTTACGGCTGTGCTTAGAAGTACTAACTTTTTCACTTCTGGATAATGCCTCGCGAGCCATCCCGCGAGCAAACCACCCATAGAAAAACCAATAATATATACTTCATCGTCTTCTTTTAGCATTTGACTTAAAATACTGTCTACAAAAACAATCCAATCTTTATACGTCACATTTTTTAAGTGGCTCAGGTGATCATGGCCAGGTAATGTGGGTGCTAAAACATCCCAATCTGTATGCTCTCGCAAATAATCAGCGAGCGGCTTCACCTCGGACGGCGAACCAGTAAAACCATGAATACACAAACAAGCAACCATTATGCCTTTCCTCCTGTCCAAATAATTACCCATTAAGCGGTAATATCATATGTCCAATTTTATTCGTTACTTAATAATAAGATTTTCTACTACATCTTTCAAGCCCATTCCGTAAGAACCTTTGACCAGTATCCATTCATTTCCATTTATTTCTGAAAGAAGCGCCGTCTCAAGCGATTCCTTTGTGTCAAAGTGTTGAACTTTTCCCTGACCAATTTTTGTCTCAGCGACTGATTTGAAAGCTTTCATCGCTTCACCGTATAAGAAAATCTTCTCAATCGTGTCATTTTCTAGTACTTCTGCAGATTCTTGGTGTAGTTTTGTCGACAAATCGCCTAATTCAAGCATATCTGCAAGCACTAAATATTTTGGTTTACCTTTTGAGTCCATATGCATAAAAGTTTTTAAAACTGTTTTTAACGCAGTCGGACTGGAATTATAGGCATCATTTAAAATACGTGCGCCACTTTTTGTCGTTATCCATTCTAAACGACTTTTAGAACGTTCCATGTTTTTAAGTGCTGATTGTATTTTTTCTCCTTCAATACCAATTTCTCTTGCCGCAAGCATTGCCGCCATCGTGTTGAAAACGTTATGCTCCCCAATAATTGGAACAAAGATTTCAAGGTCTGGCTCCCAGTTTGTTATAAAAGAGGTTCCTTCTGCTTCAGCGCGAATTTCTAATGGGTAAATTTCCGCTGCATCTGATTTACCAAAAGTTAGTTGTCTAAAGTCACCATCTATATTTCCTAGAAGAAGATTTTCTTCATGCGGATAAATTAAAATCCCACTTGGGTTTAGACCAGCTGTAATTTCAAGTTTCGCTTTAGCAATTTCTTCGCGTGAACCAAGATATTCAATATGTGCCTCCCCAATGTTAGTAATAATCGCAATATCAGGTTTGGCAATTTTCGAAAGCACTTCGATTTCATGACGATGATTCATCCCCATCTCAAGTACTGCCACTTCGGTATCTTCCGGCATCGTTAAAATAGTATAAGGTAAGCCGATATGGTTATTAAAATTCCCGCCAGTATAGTGCACTTTATAAGTCGTTTCAACAATTGCTGCCATAATATCTTTTGTAGTCGTTTTTCCATTGCTTCCAGTGATTGCAATTACTTTTGGTTTTACTTGCTGAATATATTTCGCTGCCAGTTCTTGAAGTGCTAGCAAAGTATTTCCCACTAAAATAACCGGGAAATCAGTTGGTGGATTTGGTACATC
Source organism: Listeria farberi (assembly GCF_014229295.1). Lineage (NCBI taxonomy): Bacteria > Bacillati > Bacillota > Bacilli > Caryophanales > Listeriaceae > Listeria > Listeria farberi. The sequence continues at coordinate 665,003 of NZ_JAARZL010000001.1, read as the reverse complement.
TTTTTGCCAAAAAGTCGCCACTGCTCCCATTTCTCGTGCCTGACTTACGAATTCATGTCCATCACGCAAATTCCCTACAAATGGAACAAATAAATCTCCTGACTTTATTTGCCTTGTGTCAAAACAAACGCCAGTAATGACGACATCGCGAAATGTATCTACATGGATGGAACTATCTAACATTGCTACTACTTCGCCTACTGTTTTTTTCAAATTAAATCGCTCTCTTCCATAAAAAAGCAGCTTCCGCATCTGAAAACTGCTTTCTTGTTTATTTTAGTCTTCTAATCTATATTTAAGTGCATTTTTAGCGGCGTGGCGTTCTTTTGCCAAATCAACTAATCGTTCAATTAACGCTCCGTATGGTAAGCCAGTTTCCTGCCAAAGTAGTGGATACATGCTATATGGTGTGAAACCAGGCATTGTATTTACTTCATTTAAGAACAACTGATTATCTTCCGTTAAGAAAAAGTCAGCACGCACTAGCCCGCTTGCATCAAGACCTAAGAATGCTTGAACTGCATATTCTTTCATTTGTTCCAAAATTTCCGGTTCTACTTCAGTCGGAATAATTAACGCAGTATTATTATCTTGATATTTAGCTTTGTAATCGTAGAAAGTGGCAACTGCACCTTCTGGCAAAATTTCACCAGGAACAGAGCAAACTGGCGTATCGTTTCCAAGTACACCCATTTCGATTTCGCGAGCGACTACTCCTTGTTCGACAACAACACGGCGGTCATATAAAAATGCTTCTGCCATTGCTTCTGCTAATTCTTTTTTGTTTGTTGCTTTACTAATACCAACACTTGAACCAAGATTTGCTGGTTTTACGAAGACTGGATATGTAAGTACTTCTTCCATCTCAGCAATCATTTCCGCTTGATAGTTTTTCCAATCAATTAAACGAACAGCAACTGCTGGAACTTGTGGAATACCAGCGTCTGCAAAAATTTTCTTCATCACAATTTTATCCATTGCTGCCGATGAAGCTAGGACGCCATTGCCAACGTAAGGAATATTTAAAACTTCGAACAAGCCTTGGACAGTTCCATCTTCCCCGTTTGGACCATGTAAAAGTGGGAATACGACTGTTTCTTGTCCGTCAGCTTCTAAAACAGCTGGGCTAATTGCTTCCCCTTCAGATTTCTCTGATTCAGTCGTAGCAAGTCTTACTGTATCTGTAGCCGAAAAACGTAATTGTTCGACAAAATCTAATTTTCCAGAAAGAAGTGGCCCTTGAATCCACTCCCCGTCATTGGTAATATATATTGGCTTAGCTTCAAATTTTTCTAAATCTAAAGCATTGATTACTGAAAATGCTGTTTGTAAGGAAACCTCGTGCTCAGCAGATTTTCCACCGTATAATAAAATTAACTTGGTTTTCATAATACCCCTCCGTCATTATTCGCTTTATCTATTTTACCATGTTTTAGCAAGATGAAAAGACATAACTAAAAAATAGGTTGAAAAAATCTTCATTTTTGGATTAAGAAAGGTGTGCGCTTATTCCAAAAAGATCTTTTCCAACCTATTTTATTTAAACGCCAGATGTTAATTTTAGACCGACAACGCCAGCAATAATCATCGTAATAAAGAGCAGTTTCCCGACACTCTTACGCTCTTTGAAGACCACCATTCCGAGTGTGACACTGCCAACAGCCCCAATTCCGGTCCAAATCGCATAACCTGTACCAATCGGAATTGTTTTAAGTGCGAGAGATAATAAGAAGAAGCTCGCTGACATAAAGATAATGGTGAGTACCGCAAATCCAAGACGTTTAAACCCATCTGATAACTTCAGCATCACAACAAAAACCATTTCGCACAAACCTGCTACGAGTAAAAATATCCAATCCATCGTTATTTAGCCTCCTTCTCAGACTCATTACCATCCACTAACTTAAGACCAATAATTCCTGTTAGTAAGACAATTAACGAAACAATTTTCCAAAAAGAAACACCTTCTGAAAGAAAAATCATTCCAATAATCGCCGTACCAGCTGCCCCGATTCCGGTGAATACCGCATAGGCCGTACCAATTGGAATCGACTTCATGGAAAGCGAAAACAAACCGAAACTAACAATTAGAAAGGCTATTGTTAAAAGGCTCCACCCTACCATTGTAAAGCCGTGAGATTCTTTCAGTCCAAAAGCCCAAACAATTTCCGATAATCCTGCCATAATCAAATAAAACCAAGCCATTTTCCTTACCTCCAATTTATTCGAGTAAACTTGCGAGAACTTCCCATGCGGATTTCCTACGCAATTCAAATTCTGTTTCATCATAAATTCCGTGCTCTACGCTAAGCCCATCAAGTAACGCATAAAATACATGCATCCATCTTATTAACACAACTTCAGACACAGCAGGTTCAAGTGTTTTTCGTAAAATATCATTCGTTAATTGCTCATAAGTCCTTGTTTCTTCTTTTAATTCATTAAAAAGGGACTTTGGTGGATAAAATACCGCTCGCTGGAAAAATTTCTTTGTATCAGGACTACTTGAAAAATCAGTTGCAACAAAAAAAATTGTTCGAAGTTTTTCTGCTCCTATCAACTCTTCTTGCTCAGCCACTTTACTTAATTCGCTTAATTCTGTGTGGATTGAATCTTGGTACACTTCCATAAAAAGCGCTTCTTTAGAGGGAAAGTGTGCATATAGCGAAGGCGTTTTAATCCCTACAGCTTTCGCAATTTCAGAAAGAGCGGTCCCGTCGTATCCTTTTTCCGCAAAAAGGGTTAGCGCTATTTCTTTAATAAGTTTTTTTGTCATTAGAAACTCCCTCCTAACTAACGTTCATTAGTTAAATTCTATCAAATAAAAAACCAAACGTAAAGGAAAAGGTTTGATTTTTTATTTTTCGATATATTTCCATTCATTTTGTTTTAAATCATAGACTAATTTTGCAACTTCTTCTTCATAGTAAATTTTTGAAGTTATTTCTAGTTCAGTCATTTCTTCCGTAAGTCCAAGGCCAATTGGTACTTCAATTTGGGTCCTAGTTCTAACGACATCATCCATTGCGATACAAGCACCGTCTTTAAAATAATCGGCCATTTTTTTGAGTAGCTCAACTGGTGGTTCGGAAACATATTTTTTCTTTCCAAACGAAAAAATGCCTTTTTCATTAACAAGTTCCGATGTTTTCCGGGCAATGACATAACTTAACAACATATAAAAATGATTTAAATTCCGGTAATATACTTTATTGTAGCGGCCGTCTTCCCTAGTTAAATAAACAAAATTATTTTGTAATTTATAATAAAAAGGTGAACGAAGGTGGCGACCTGTATGCGCAAGATAAAGCATCTCAGCTACTTCTTGTGGTGTAAGTTGGTTCAAAAGTTCCACATCTTCAAAATCAATCCAACAAAGTGGACTAAAATTTTCTTTAGCTATATTTGCTAAATCTCCTGGCTCTAAGTAATGAAAAGCGGTGTGTGCATTATAAGACGCATCTTCCATATTATGTTTAATTAACAATATATTTTCAGGTGGTTGGCCTACACCATTTAGAAAATCACAAAAAGAGATGCCGCTAGTCGCTACATTGTTAATAACATGATCAATATGAACATAAATAGATTGTTGGTTAACTACTTCTTTTTTCATGTATTTGCCTCACTCTATTTCTATTTTCTTCATTCACAAAAGTCTTCCATACCATCATACAACATTTTCGCTTAAAAAGGATAACAGAAACATCAAAACTTAATGACTAATTTATGACAAAGAAAAAAGCGGAGTAAGTTTACATGTATATTTTGTTGTTTTTCGTTCACTTACAAAAACAACCGCAAATAACATATAAAAATTCTCCACTCATCCATTTTATTGCAATCGAAGTGTCATATTTGGTATTGCTTTACCGCTTACCGCTTTCCATATATCTTTTCGGGATTTGGTTTTTTCAACCACGATACCTTTTTCTTTGAGCTGACGGATTACTTGATTCAAATCTTTTTGATTATTATCCAAACTCATCACTCCATCTTCCAAATTTGTTTTCATTCTTTTCATTATCTCTCTTCCCTTACTTTACCATATTCTCTTTAGTAAAAATACCCTATTAAGTAAAAAACTAACCTATAATCTCGATTTTTTTCAAGAAAGCGTTTGAAAACCGAATTTTATTGGATAATACCATATTAATATAAAGAATAATCATCTTTTTCATATAATGTTTCCCAATGAATTTATAGTAGCTTTTTATATAATTATAAAATATAAGAAGCAATAATTGTTGACTAAAAGTTAAAAAATTACTGTTTTGTGACGAAAATGTGAAAAAACATCTCCACAAAATCTTGATTATAAATAAAATAACTAACAAACATCCCTTCTTCATTGATTCAGCGCTTAAAAACAAAAACTTTTTATCTTTCACACTTTTGTCACAGTTTTCATCATGTATTTCCTATATAATAAAATAAAGGCATCAAACATCGGAGGAATGACATGAAAAGACGGATTATTATTAGCTGTACCGCAATTTTTTCAACTTTTATCGTAACCGGAACCTATCTCTTCTTAACAAATCAACAAACTTCAACCCCTGAAAAAAACACTTCTATTTCGAAAAAAGATCGTCCGCCTTCCAAACCAAAAGATTCAAGTCAACCTGATAAAGATAAAAAAAGCAGTTCAAATAATAAAAGTATCGAACTAGAAACAAAATTTGGCAATAACACATTAGAAGTGGATGAATTATCTGGAAAAACCCCACAAAAGCCTATTTATCAAAATAAAAATACTGAAATCAAATTAGCAGATGACAAAAAAGCACAAGTGAAAAAAAAGAAAAGTTCCAACCCAAATAACAATACGCCAAAGAAAACAACTCCAAATCAACAAGAACCGGTGGAGGAGGCGCCAACCAAAGATATGTATTTTTATGATAAAAATCGAGTAATGGAACCAATCAATGCCCAGCTAGAAACATTGGATCTAGCAACGCTTGAAGCGAAAGAGCATCTAGTAGTTGGAGCTGACATAGCCAAACTTCAACATTTGATTTCAACTAACCAATTAAGTTATAAAGAATTAGCTGGAATTTACCTCAACCGAATTAAAAAGTACGATCAAAACGGACTTATGTTAAATTCAGTAACGGAGATTAGCTCTACTATTATTTCAGAAGCAGAACAACTTGATAATCAAAATACAACAAACAAACCCGCTCTCTACGGTATGCCTATCCTTTTAAAAGATAATATAGGCACTATCACTCTTCCAACAAGTGCCGGTACTGTAGCTCTTAAAGACTGGGTTATAGAAAAAGATGCAGCTATCGTGGATAAATTGAAAGCAAATGGTGCCTTAATTCTTGGCAAAACCAATATGTCCGAATGGGCAGCTGGAATGGATGATGAATTACCGAATGGCTACTCAGGAAAAAAAGGATTGAGTAAAAACCCTTATTCTTCAGATTTAGATCCTTCTGGTTCAAGCTCTGGATCTGCAACTGCCGCTACGTGTGATTTTGCTGCCATTGCCATCGGAACAGAAACAAATGGTTCTATCATTTCGCCAGCCTCAGCCCAATCAGCAGTTGGCTTTAAACCTAGCCAAGGTCTTGTAAATAACGCGGGAATTATCCCGCTCTCAAGTAGATTTGATACACCTGGTCCTCTTACAAAGACAGTCACAGATGCTTATGTAACAGCAAATATCTTAATGGACGAAACAAAACAAACAAACCTTTCCAAAGATGCACTTAAAAATAAAAAAATTGGACTACTGGCTGACGGCGAAAGTAATGAAGAAACGGCTATCCTCAAGAAAATCAAAAAAGATTTAACAAACGCGGGTGCCACCATTATAGAAGGCATCGCAATACAAGAATTAGAGCAAGTAGATGTTGATTTTTCCACTTTATTAAACGCAGATTTCAAACGAGATCTTAATCAATTTTTACAAATTAATCATTCTCCTATGTCGACATTAGAATCAATTATCGCTTTTAATAACACTAATCCTAGTAGAAATATGCAATATGGTCAAAGTGAACTTATAAAGGCGCAGAAAAGCACGATGACGAAAAAGCAAGCGGATGATTTAGCCAATCAACTTATTCGTACTGCCCGAAGCGAACTGGATTCTGCATTACAAAATGACAAGTTAGATGCAGTTGTAACAGTTGGTATGGGCGGATCTGTGATGTTTTTAGCGCCCATCGCTGGAAACCCAGAGCTCACTATCCCAGCTGGCTATGATGAGGAATCAAATCAACCCGTAAGCTTAACATTTATTTCTCGGCGAAATACGGACATAGCTTTACTGAATATGGGATATGCTTACGAACAATACTCAAAAAACCGAAAAAACCCTATTTTAACAAAACAATAAAAAAAGCAATATACCTGTATTTTTCAGGTATATTGCTTTTTTTATAAAACTTTATCTAAGAAACTGATTGTTCTTTCGTTTGTAGGATGGTCAAAAATATCTGCTGGTTTTCCTTCTTCCACAATATAACCACCATCCATAAAGATAACACGATCACCAACTTCGCGAGCAAAGCCCATTTCGTGGGTAACAATCATCATTGTCATTCCACCTTTAGCTAACTCTTTCATTACACCAAGAACTTCTCCGACCATTTCAGGGTCAAGCGCAGATGTTGGCTCGTCAAACAACATAATATCAGGATCCATTGCAAGAGCTCTCGCAATAGCAACCCGTTGTTTTTGTCCACCAGACAGTTGATTAGGAAACTCATCTGCTTTTTCTCTTAAACCAACTTGTTCGAGCAAACGAAGCGCGTTACTTTTCGCTGCTTCTTTATCCATTTTTTTCAATTCCACCGGAGCTAAAGTAATATTTTCTAAAACAGAAAGATGTGGAAATAAATTAAAATGTTGGAAAACCATACCAATGTTTTCCCGAACTTTATTAATATCTACTTTTTTATCGGTGATATTATAATCGTCGACAATTACTTCACCCGCAGTGATTTCCTCCAAGTTATTCATACAACGAAGAAAGGTACTTTTACCAGAACCAGATGGCCCGATGACACACACTACTTCGCCTTCTTTTACTTCTATATCAATGCCTTTTAGCACTTCATTCGCGCCAAAGCTTTTTTTAAGACCTGTTACTTTAAGTTTAGTCATTTCGTAATCTCCTTTCCAAACGATCGGACACTTTCGTTAAGATGGTAATGACGATCAAGTACATAATTCCGATGATAAGCCAAGTCCATGTACTTTCAAACGTACGCGCCATAATAATTTTACCAGATTGTGTTAATTCGACGAGCCCAATTGCCGACATAATCGACGTATCTTTCAAAGTGATAACGAACTGGTTGATAAAGGATGGAATCATCATCCGAATTGCTTGCGGTAGAACAACTTTCATCATTGCTTTTTTATGTGGTAAGCCAAGACTTCTCGCTGCTTCCATTTGTCCTTTGTCAACAGATTGAATCCCGCCGCGGACAATTTCTACCATATAAGCACCGGCATTTAAGCTTAGAGCTATGACCCCTGCCAAAAATACTGGCATCCTAAAGTCGAGCGCTGCTGGAATACCAAAGTAGAAGAAGAATGCTTGAACAATTAACGGTGTTCCACGGAAAATATCCACATAAACCGTTGCAATTCCACGTAGAATTTTACTGTTGCTTACTTTCATAAAGCCAAATGTAATCCCGATTATAAAGGCAATAATTAATGAAACAACGGCTAGACGAATCGTCAACCACATTCCAGCTAAAAGTGCTGGCCAGGAAGATTTAATAATACCCATGAAGCCTTTTTCAGTAGTATTTTCTTTAACAGCGTCTTTCCCTAAATAAGTTTTAAGGATTTCCTTATATTCTCCGCTAGCTTTAATATTAACAAGACCAGCATTGAATTTCTTTAAAAGTTCTTGATTTTGGCCTTTATTAACGGCAAAACCATATGAATTTCCTTTTTCTTTTTCAGTAACGATTTTTAAGCCGTTTCCAGTTTGCACACCATAAGCGAGTACTGGATAATCATCAAAACATGCAACTGAATTTCTTGTTTTAACATCATCATACATTTGTGCGGAATCATCAAAAACAACAATATCAAAACCATAGTTAGCTTTGATTTTTTCAGCAAAAGCATAACCTTCTGTACCTGTTTTAACAGCTACTTTTTTTCCTTTTAAATCTTCATAATTCTTGATTTCATCGTTATCTTTCAGGATTCCCATAACCACACCAGAATCATAATACGGGTCAGAGAAATCAAATTTTTGTTTCCGTTCGTCTGTAATACTCATTCCAGCAATAACACCATCTACTTGGTTAGCTTCAAGCGCTTGAACTGCTGCATTGAACCCCATTGCTTTAATTTCATAGTTGAAATTTTGATCTTTAGCGATGGCCTTAAGAATATCCATATCGATACCGACATGTTTCCCATCTTTTTCAAATTCAAAAGGTGCAAATGTAGTATCAGTACCAATTAAGTATGTTTCTTCTGCGGCTTTTGCATTTAACCCGTTTCCTGTGAAAATGAACATGGCAACACATGCAATTGCCATTGTTAGTATGAAGCGTGAAAATTTCTTCATATTGTGTCCTCCCTCTATATGTGTTTAGCTATAATTAATTATTTTTATGTAGCATTAATTTTTTCCGTACTCGTAAGATTTTACCATAAGGCTAGATTATTGACCATAGTTATTTATGATAAGATTTTCAACACAGCAAAACAAAGAAGCTAATCAGCGAAAGCTAGCTTCTAACTGTTTTTGAATTGGGTTTCAAAATCGTATTCTTTCATCTTAGCATAAGCGGTATACGTACTCTTAGCATTTTCAATAGCTAAATTAAGTTGTTTCTTTTTCCCACCTTTTTGTGGGAATATAGAAGCCTTGCGGAGTGGCTCTCTCAAGATAATTTTATCGAGTTTTTCAGCTATTAGCAACTCTTTTGGTTGGATGTTATTTGGATCATCGTAAAATTGATTGATAAAGTGAGCTAAATCTTCTTGAAGTGAATTTTCGATTGGAAAAACATGCCACTTACTTCCATTGATTGCGCCATTTCGAACAAAAAAAACGAAGATACTTAAATAATTATCTTGTTCATAGCAGCCGATAATATCACGATTTTTTAGTCCAGGGAAAATAATATGTTGTTTTTCGATCGTTTCATTAATTGCATGAATTTTATCTCGTAATTCGGCAGCTCTTTCGAATTCTAATTTTTCGGTGGCTGCTTCCATGTCTTTAGTGAGTTTCCCCTTCACGCCCTTAACATCGCCTTCAAGAAAACGACTGATTTTTTGAATTTGTTTTTTATATACAGCAGGGTCAATTTCCGCTTGGCAAGGCCCTAAGCAAAGTCCTAAATGATAGTACAAACAGGGACGCCCTGGTCTCCCATCACACCTACAAAGTGGGAATAATTTTTCAATAAGCTCTACTGTTTGCCTTGCTGAAAAACGGCCTGGATATGGACCGAAGTAGTGTGCGCCATCTTGTTTCACTTCAAAAACAACTTCGATATGCGGGTTTTTCTCATTCGTGATTTTAATATAGGGATAACTCGTTCCTTCTTTTAACTGGATATTGAAAGGCGGTTGATATTTTTGAATTAAAATCATTTCGAGAAGTAGCGCCTCTTTTTCGGAAGTAGTGATAATAAGTTCTAAGTCACGAATTTGCCTTACAAGCCTTGCCGTTTTACCGATTTGTTTACTATGAAAATAAGACTTTACACGGTTTTTTAAACATTTAGATTTGCCGATATAAAGTATTTCGTTATTTTCGTCTCTATAAATATAGCAACCTGGTGATTCAGGTAATAAGGTTAATTTGGTTTTTAATTTGTCATCCAAAGGGCTTCCCCTCCTTCTAGAACATCTATTCTATTCCTACTTGCTGTTTTTGTAAAGACGAAAAAAGAACTAGCTTAGGCCAGTTCTTCTTATTCGTTATTTTCCCCAAACGTCTTCTGCGATTTTGACGACGTAACGTAATTTGTTCCATTGTGCTTCTTCGCTTAAAATATTACCTTCTTCTGTAGAGGCGAATCCGCACTGTGGGCTGAGGCGTAATTGGTTTAGCGGCACAACCTCACTCGCCTCTCTAATTCGTTCTTTGATTGCCGTTTCGTCTTCTAAATCCCCCGTTTTAGAGGTGATTAAGCCAAGAACAATTTTCAAATCCGGGCGCGCTACATATTTTAGTGGTGAAAAATCTCCAGAACGTTCATTATCATATTCTAAAAAGAAACCATCGATATTTAGTTTACCAAATAACGTTTCTGCCACTGGCCCATAACCGCCTTCTGCTATCCATGTAGAGCGAAAATTCCCGCGACAAATGTGCATCGTAATAACCATATCTGCTGGTTTATATTTAATAGATTCATTGATGAGCGTTTTATACGTTTCTTGCAGCGTATCGGGGTCGAAACCTCGCTCACGTACGACTTCGCGCTGTTCATCAGAGCATAAATAGCTCCACGACGTATCATCTAATTGTAAATAACGACAACCGGCATCATAAAAGGCTTGAATCGCTTTTTGATAAGCCACCGCTAAGTCAGCTACAAATTTATCAGCATCGTCTATATATGGCTGATACTCCATGTCCCCACGATAATGAAGCATCGCCGGACTTGGAATCGTTTGTTTTGCTACATGATTTTCACCAACTACCTCTTTTAGGAAAATAAAATCTTCTATAAATGGATGTGTCGTGAAATCAATTGGACCAGTGATTTTCACCGAATGCGATTTTGTTTGGACTTTGCTAAATTGAATACCTCCCGCTGCATTGTACCCTTCTACTCCATCCAAATTCTCTAAGAAATCAAAATGCCACCAAGCGCGGCGGAATTCGCCATCAGTAATTGCTTTTAAACCCACTTCTTTTTGTTTTTCAACAATATACTTAATTTCTGCGTTTTCAATATCACGTAATTCTTGAGTTGTAATTTCGCCGCTTTGGAATTTCTCGCGTGCCTCTTTAATTGCCTTTGTCCGTAAAATACTTCCAACATGATCTGCGTAAAATGGTGCCACTTGATTCATTTTCTTCGCCTCAATTCTAGTTATTTTTATGTACAAAAAAACTTTCCCCAAAAAGACAGCTTTTAAGGGAAAGAGTGATTTACCTGTTTCGCGTGCCTTATCTGTCAGTGATACTGCTGGATTTGGCACCGTGAAAAGTCCGGTTGCCAAGGCTTCACTGGGCCAGAACCCTCCACCTTTCTTGATAAGTTACTATGTAATTGGTTCTTATTATATCGTTTACTTCTCGTAATTGTCAAATTTATTTCTGAATATTTATGCTTCTGCGATAACTTCGATTTCAATGTCAGCATCAAGCGGTAATTTCGCTACTTGGAAAGCACTTCTAGCTGGGAAATCGCTGGAAAAGAAAGTAGCGTATACTTCATTCACAGCTGTAAAATTATTTAGGTCTTTGAAAAAAACAGTTGCTTTAATGATTTTATCTAGTCCAGAACCAGCTTCTTTTAGTACAGCTGCTAAATTTTTAAAAGCTTGCTCGGCTTGTTTTGTTGCGCCTTCTGCTAATTCTCCGGTTGTTGGGTTAATACCAAGTTGACCTGATGTGAAAATAAGTCCATTCACTTTTACAGCTTGTGAATATGGTCCAAGTGCTTTTGGGGCTGATGAAGTTTGAATAATTTCTTTTACCATTTTATCCCTGCTTTCTTTTGTGGTATGCTTTTATTCTAATAAATAAAGTTAGATTTAGCAATAAAGGGGGATTTCTGGATGATTTTAACGATATATTTAATCGCGATAACGCTTATTTCTTTTCTATTATTCGCTGTTGATAAAAGGAAGGCAATTAAACACGCTTACCGGATACCTGAATCTGTACTGCTTTTCACCGCTTTTCTTGGTGGGGCATTCGGTAGTTGGATGTCAATGCAGTTGTTTCACCATAAAACGCAAAAGCCGAAATTCCGAATTTTAGTGCCACTTGCGATGGTTTGGACTATTGGCATAGTGGTTTGGTGGTTATACTAAATTAACAAGCTAAGTTTGTCCATTTTTTAGCTTTTATAATTTTCAAATTCCCAGTAGAAATAGTTTTGCAGTGCTTGACATGAATCATCCCAATTCTCTTTTGAACACTTTTCTAAAATGATTTCTATCTTTTTTAAAAGTAAATCATAGCTATAATGTTCCATTACTATTAATTTTCGTTTTTCTTTTGGAACATGCTGCAATTTATTTATTGCTCCGGGAGTTACAACTAAAACATAAAAATAATTTCCGCCTTTTTTAACATCATTTGTTCCAATAAACATATCAACAACTAAATAAATTTCTTCTTGGGGACTAGGCTGCCATTCTTTAAGAGGTAAATCAAGTTCTGTAGAATGGATTTCTTGTAATAGAACGAGTTCTAATCTATTTTGTTTTTTCATTTGCTCCACCTTTCTTAAACAATGTCTGAAATTAAATGTATCTAATAACAAAAATACCGACCAGTTTTCTCTGGTCGGTATTGGTTTACCTTTTATTTTTACTATCTTGTATTAATTGTTTCTTCATAAATTAATACTTTTTCTTTCTCCCTCTCATCACCAACAAGAGCATGCTTAGAACAAGTAAGCTCAAGCCTGTCCAGATTACCCAAGTGTTTGTTTGGTCACCTGTTTTTGGTAATGGTTTTGCTTCTTCATATGTTGCTGTATGCTGTGTTCCATTTATAATTTTTATCCTAGTCTTTCCTTCTTTTACGCTAGGTTTGGTAGGTTCTTCTTGATTTACACTTAATGGTTTTACTTCTATCGTTGCAATTGCAGCAAGTTGTTTTTTGCCAGCATCTTTTGTCCCTTCATTTGGATCATAGGAATAAACCACTTGATAAGTGCCTGCTTTTGTTACATCTACCTTACCTTTTACTTGCACTTTAGAGAAAGGAATTTCTACGCCATCACGATTTGTTGCACTTACAAAATTTGCTTTGGCTTCCCATTTTTCACCTTGTGGAAGAACGCTATCTTTTACAGTGATTTGTGCTTGATTTTTTAACACTTTGATATGTGCTATTTTTTCCACTCCATCGTAACTATATCTTACCTCATAAGTGCCAGCTTCTCTACTGTCTACGTTTCCGGTTACAGTCAAATCTTTAAAGGAAATTCTGTCGCCTTTTTTATCTGTAGCACTATCGAAATTATCCGCTGCTTTCCATGTATCTCCTGCATAAATTGTACTATCATGCACTTCAATACTCGTTTTTCTTGGTTCTACTGTAACATGAATGGTTGTCGAAACTCCAGCATAACTGTAGGTAACTTGATAAACACCTGGTGTTTTTAAGTCCACAGTTGGCATTTCTGTGACAGTGATTTCATTCCAAGCTACCATATTTCCATCTTTATCTAAAGCTTTGTCAAAGTTGTCTTTAGGATTCCAACTATCCCCTACATAAATTACTGAATCATGTGCATGGACATTAGTTAGAATGTCTTTCACTTGGATATTGATTGTTGTCTTAACCCCATCATACACGTATGTTACAGGATATGTTCCTGCTTTAGTTGTATCAACGGTTCCTTCTACTACGATATCGGCGAATGTAACTGAATTGCCGTCTTTATCAAGCGCACTATCAAAGTTATCTTCAGCCTTCCACGTATCTCCGACATAAAGCTTTGAATTATGCGCGTTCACTGCGGTTAATTTAGCTTTTACAGTTAAAGTAATTTTTTTCGATACTTTGCCATACTTGTAAGTGACTTCATAAGCACCTGCTTTTGTCGTATCTACAGTTGGTTTTTCTGTGACTGTAACGTCTTTTAGGTCAACCGCATTGCCTTCTTTATCAAAAGCACTATCGAAGTTATCTTTGGCACTCCACACATCTCCTACATAAATAGTAGAGTCATGAGCACTGATACCTGATTTATTTTCTTTTACTGTGACTGTAACAGTTTTCGCGAAGCCGTCATAGCTATAAGTGATTGGATAGCTACCTGCTTCATTTGTGTTCACATTTCCTGCCACCGTTACCTCAGTAAAAGCAACGGGATTGCCATCTTTATCTAGCGCACTATCGAAATTGTCTCCCGCATTCCATGTGTCACCTGTATAAATTGTGGAATCATGCGCGTTCACAGCTGTTTGTTTAGCTTTGACAGTAACTTGAATAGTCGAGGAAACTCCATTATAGGTGTATGTCACCGGATAGACTCCAGCTACTTCGGTATTCACGCTTCCTGTAATTGTTACATCGCTAAACGCTACATTAGTGTCACCTTCTTTATTTGACGCACTATCAAAGTTGTCTTCCGCTTCCCATGTGTCTCCTACATAAATAGTAGAATCATGTGCGTTCACTGCGGTTAAATCTTTTGCTACAGTTACTTGAATAGTGACTGAAACCGTTTTGCTATCTTTTGTTATCGTGTAAGTTAATGGATACACGCCACCTTGATTAGAACCATTTTTTATGGCATCTAATTGTGTTTGGTTTACTTGAACTTGGTCTAAACGATTTTCTGCGCTTGAGTTAACGCCGTCTTTTACTTCTTCAAAAGCGGCTGTTTTCGCAAGAGTTAGGGCCTGTGCTTCCGTTAAACTAGTAGCTTCCTTGTACTCCACCGAAAAATCAGTTGCTCCCATGGTATAACCATCCTGTTGAACAGTCGTTCCGGCTTTTGAAGTAACATATACTGGGGCTGTAGAGCTTTGTTCTGTACCAAAAATATCTTGGATGGTAATCGTTAAATCTGTTACATCAATCGTTTTGTCTTTTGTGGAAATACCTACTACAGCCGCTGAACCATCCGCTAATGTTTGTACTGTTGCCACATTGGTATCTGCAACAGTCCATTTATACCCATCTGTTGCTGCTTTAATATTTTTAAAGAAGCTTGGTTCGATAGTATCTTCGGCAGCTTGTCCTGTAGTAGCGGGGACTTTCGGTAAAGTAATTTCTAAACTATTTCCCACCTGTACTTGTTTTTCATTTAAATTAACTTTTAAATCTTGCGTAGGGTCATAAGCGTAATAACCTGCATTAATGTGCTGAGATTTTGGTTGTGTTGGATCGATTTGCTTCACCCAGCCTCTATCTGCTCCGCTATAAGGTGCATCACTATCCAGTGAGATGTCTTTACCAATATTTTTTAGTGTATATTGGTAGCCAGCTTTGTCTGGGAATTTCACTGCATAATTACCATAACCAACACCATCATTGTAATCAAATGTATAATTTCCTGCACTGTCTGTTGTAGCAGTCACATTTTCACCGTTTACTTTGGCCGGTTCGTATATGGATGTGGTTTCATTCCATTTGTAAAGTTCTATAGTTTCATTCGCTAAAGGTTCATCACCTTTGTCTTTTTCATACAAACCATTAACATCTTTATCTTGAAATAACCTTCCGGAAACTTCGCCGATAACTAACTCAGCACCTACTTTTGTTCCAGATAGCGAACCAGAGAATGTATTAGTTGTTACACGATAGTAAGGATTATAAACATCTCTTTCACTAATCTTATTGCCTTCTGTTGCTGAATTGAATGTTTCATCTACTTTAAGTGGTACTTTGAAGGTTTGTGTTTCGCCTGCATTAATTTGTGTTTTCACTTTGATTCGAACCATATTTACTTTTTCATAGTCAGCAACAGTATCTGAATAAATACTTTCCGCATCATAATTATTTTCAGTAGCTTCTGTTGTGTAGCTCACTTCAAACTGATTTTGTTGTTCTGCTGTAATGGCTAAGGCGCTATTCAGTTTCATATCCCACTTAAAGGCTTCACTTTGGAATTTATCTCCAAAGTCTTGACCAGTTTTTGGAATGGGAATGAACAGCTCAAAAGTGCTTGCTTCCGCATTCGAAGCATTAGTGATTTGTACTGTATAATCGGCATCTGTTCCTGGTGTAAAGTAGGAAACCGTGTTATCATCGCCTTCCACATAAGCTGCTTTAGCGCCTTCTCCAGCCACGCTTAAGAAAGTTTCTACAGTGACTGTATCTTGTTTTGGAATACTTAAAGTACTACTGTTGACAGAAAGTAATTTTTCATTGTCCCTGCCATTTTGGTTCACATCTAGGCCCGTATCTAAAAAAGTATTATTCGCAATTGCCGAAGTAACATCCGATCCTCCCCATGCGATAACCTGTTGCGCATCCATATTAATGCTTTTATCTAAAGTAACATCAAATGTAGTGTTATAACTGAGATGTAAATATTTTTGCTTATATGGATAATTAAGGAAATTTCCAACAGAAACATCTTTTGTTTTTAACACATATACTTTTTCACCATTTTTAGCTGTTTTTTCTTCTATAGAAAAATCAACATCTTTTCCATCTTGATCGGTTAATTTAATGCTGGATGGTTGAACTTTTGTACCTGTTAGCTCACGTAAATATACTTCTGGATTATTCAGCGCTGTTCTTGTTCCATAAGGATAATCATGTAACAATAATGTCGCTTTTGTATTGATAGTTTCTCCTGCGCTTGCTACTTTAGTTAATTTCCCTGTTTTATCAAAGAAAGCTGCGGTGCCATTTGCTGCAGTAGTAATAGAGTTACTCACTTTATATGTGGAAGTGCTAGAAACTTTCGTATTAGCTTCACCCTCTGCGTTCCAAATAGAACCTTTAAATTGTACAGAGGTGATGCCTGGTTTAACCATTCCATATGAAGTGGTGGAATTCCAGCGATAGGTTGCAAGCGATTCTGTGCTGACATAGCCTGGTGAGAAGTCTCCCACATTTGCTTTCACTTCTGTAAAGTATTCTCCTTCTTCAAGTCCCACCACTTTAGCATCCAAACGATAGGTTTGATTGTTGTTTTTAGTAAGTGCTCCAGTATAGGTGCGGTAAGAGGGATTTAAATTAGTTTTATACTGCACATCTTTTATTTTATTTCCAACAACTCTACTATCAAAAGGAATATTGACCATATAGGCTTTCCAATTAGGGTCAAATTCAATCTGATAAACTTGATTGGTTTTAACACCTGCTGTTTGCTTATTTTGAATTTGAATACTTCCAGCCCATGTTTCATTATCTGGATTGATAGTGCCATTCGCTGAGAATAGCGTTAACTTATTTGCAGAAGCGCCTACTACTTTACAAACATCAATCGGAGTCACTGTAGTAGTATCTGCGCTATTCGTTGTTAATGCATCTGTTTCAAAAACTTGATTATCATATGTTGTAATAACTGTATGTGGTGCTTTAGGTGCACTATATGTCCCTGCCGGTGTATCTTTTGGTACTTTATATTTGACTGCAAATACAGAACCGCTAACAGAATTATAGTTTAAGAGCTTACTATCAATCACTACTTTATTTTCTTCTGGGTAATTAGTGAATGTCATATTTGTAGAGTCTTTCATTAAGTTTCCAAATCTATCCACTACACCAACATATTCCATTCCTTCAGGGTAATAAAGTGTTGTCTTCATATGTTTTGCCACAAAAAATGGTGCTCCCCGACCATCCAATTGATTTAATCCGTTTACAAGTGCATAGGTTTTGGTGTAGTTATAGGAAGCTGTTTCGTCCGTACTCGCTAGTACTTCTGGTAGCGTGAAATTTTCATACCAATCTCGAAACATTGTTTTCACATGATTTTGTTCAGCATAACCTATGACCTTATTTCCTTCTGCATGAATAGCTTGTTCTGTAGAAGCAATAGGATTACTTGCGCCTTCCATAAATACTTCTGCTTTAATAGGCGACTCTATATCTTTTGGACCGTAGTATTTAGCAGCATCCACTCGCACAGAAAAAGTAAAACTTGCTTTTTCTGTTCCAGAAGATAAGTCATAACTAACTGTACCAAATGTTGCGTTATTGTAGGCTTTTTCTATTTGCGGCACTGTAACTGAAGTAATTGCTACTCCTAGTGGATCACTTGCACCTAGACGACTTAGAATAGCGGGATCTACATTTGTACCACTTTGATAGTTACTTGGTACGGGCAAAGATACAAAGCGCATGCCATCTGGCAACGCGAAGCTTACTTTCTTTCCAGTAGAAGTATTATCACCAAAATCAACAGTTACATTAACTTCTTTAATATCTCCATTAGACCAAGCTGTTTGATTATAATCTGGAATATTTAAATCCACGGTTGCTTGATTAGCTTTAAGTAACTGTTTGCTTGTTGTTTTTGTATTGTCTGAATCAGAAGGCTCTTTTGTAGTAGCTTCTTGATTGCTCTCTTCCACTTCTTTACTTGTTTCCTCTTCAGAAACAATGCCACTTACTTTATAAGTAGCTGTATAAGATTTTGTTTCTGACTTTTCTGTATTAGTATCTTGATAGGTAATTAAGAAAGATATTTCACCATTTTTAATGGCTTTATAACTTGCTTCGTGACTTTCTTTTTCCACCCCATCAGGAGTTTTAATAGTTACGATTTCTACCTCTTCCTTAGCTGGTGTTACTTTAATGGTTAAATCAGCAGACTTTTTATCTGTTGCTATGTCCGACTGAACTTCATAAGTAAGATCATCATTCCCGTTTTCCTTGGCAAACACGTGAAGTGCAGTTAAATTTAATTGTCCTAACACTAGGAAAAATGCCATTAACAATACTAACCATTGCTTCAGTTTGTTTGGTTTAATTATCAAAAAATCCTCTCCTTCAAGTAATTTTTTTGGGCTGTTTAAGGACATATAATCACATCGCATTTTTATAATACTTGCAAAGAAGCACTAGTGTATAGAAGCTTTAGTTGTTTTTTTTAATAATTCGTTTCAAACATTAAATTTATTCAAAAATCCGCCATAAAAGAAAACGCTTCCAGACACATTTTAGACATTTTTTCGTCACATTCATCTAATGAAAAAAGTTGTTTTTACTAAAATAGACCAATTTTATTTAAACCTAGTTTGTCTTAATACCAGTTTTCGCTAGTTAATTAGATAAAAAAATAGGGCATGTCGAATGCATGCCCTACTTCTTATTGCTTTACTTTATTGATATTTTTTCTTTCTACCTCTCATTGCCAACAAGAGCATGCTTAGAACAAGTAAGCTCAAGCCTGTCCAGATTACCCAAGTGTTTGTTTGGTCACCTGTTTTTGGTAATGGTTTTGCTTCTTCATATGTTGCTGTATGTTGCTTGTTATCAACTACTTTTAATGGTGTTTTTTCTGTTGATGGTTTTGTTGGAGTTGATGGTTTTACTGGATTTGTAGGTTCTGTTGGATCTGATGGATCAACAGGTTTTACTGGATTTACAATTTCTGCTTCTACTTGAATGTTAGCTGTGACAGAAAGTTGCTTTTTGCCTGCATCTGCTGTTCCTTCATTTGGATCATACGTGTAAATCACTTTGTATGTTCCAGCTTTATTTACATCTACTGTACCATCTACTTGAATTTTGGAGAAAGGAATTGCTACACCATCTCGGTTTGTCGCACCTATAAAGTTAGCTTCTGCTTCCCATTTTTCTCCATATGGGATAACGCTATCTTTTACAGTAATTTGTGCTTGATTTTGGATTACAGTGATATGTGCTACTTTTTCCACTCCATCATAGCTATAGCTTACTTCATATGCGCCTGCTGTTTCAGGATCAACTTGTCCAGTTACAGTTACATCTTCGAAAGAAATTTGGTCACCTTTTTTATCTGTAGCATTATCGAAGTTGTCTTCTGCTTTCCATGTATCTCCTGTATAAATTGTGGAGTCATGCACTTCTACACTTGTTTTTCTTGGATTTACAGTCAGATTAATTGTTTTCGAAACACCGTCATAACTATAAGTCACTTGGTATACTCCAGCTGTTTCTAAATCAACAGTCGGATTTTCTGAAACGTTGATATCTTGCCAATCTACTGTATTTCCATCTTTATCTTGTGCACTATCAAAATTATCTTTGGCATCCCAGCTGTCTCCTACATAGATTTCAGAATCATGTGCGTTCACTGCTGTTAAGATGTCTTTTACTTGGATGTTAATTGTTTTTGAGACACCGTCATATGTGTACGTTACTGGATATGTTCCAGCTTTGTCTGTATCAACAGTTCCTTTTACTTCGATATCAGCAAAAGCGACGGAATTGCCATCTTTGTCAAGCGCACTATCAAAGTTATCTTCTGCACTCCACGCATCTCCAACATAAATCGTGGAATCATGTGCGTTCACTGCGGTTAATTTAGCTTTCACAGTTAAAGTAATTTTTTTCGATACTTTGCCATACTTGTAAGTGACTTCGTAAGCACCTGCTTTTGTCGTATCTACAGTTGGTTTTTCTGTGACTGTTACGTCTTCTAGGTCAACGGCGTTACCATCTTTATCAAAAGCACTATCGAAGTTATCTTTGGCATTCCATGCATCTCCTACATAAATAGTAGAGTCATGAGCACTGATACCTTCCTTATTTTCTAAGACGGTAACTGTAATAGTTTTCGAAACTCCATCGTAGCTATAAGTGATGGTATTAGTACCAGCTTGATTTGTATTAACAGTTCCTGTCACTGTAATATCAGCAAAAGCGACGGAATTGCCATCTTTATCAAGTGCACTATCAAAGTTGTCTCCCGCATTCCATGTGTCACCTGTATAGATTGTGGAATCATGTGCGTTTACTGCGGTTAATTTAGCTTTGACAGTAACATTAATTTTTTTAGAGACACCATTATATGTGTAGGTTACTGGATACGAACCAGCTACTGCGGTGTTTACAGTTCCTGTAACTGTTACATCGCTAAATGCTACATTAGTGTCGCCTTCTTTATTTGTTGCACTATCAAAGTTGTCTTCCGCATCCCATGTGTCTCCTACATAAATAGTAGAATCATGTGCGTTCACTGCGGTTAAATCTTTTGCTACAGTTACTTGAATAGTAACTGAAACCGTTTTGCTATCTTTTGTTATCGTGTAAGTTAATGGATACACGCCACCTTGATTAGAGCCATTTTTTATGGCATCTAATTGTGCTTGGTTTACTTGAACTTGGTCTAAACGATCTTCTGCGCTTGAGTTAACGCCGTCTTTTACTTCTTCAAAAGCGGCTGTTTTCGCAAGAGTTAGGGCCTGTGCTTTCGTTAATGCAGTAGCTTCTTTATACTCTATTGAAAAATCAGTAGCTCCCATGGTATAACCATCTTGTTGCGCAACAGTTCCCTCTGTTCCAGTAACATATACTGGTGCTTTGGAACTTTTTTCTGTTCCAAAAATATCTTGGATGGTAATCGTTAAATCTGTTACATCAATCGTTTTATTGTTTGTAGAAACGCCAACTACAGCTGCTGAACCATCTGCTAATGTTTGTACTGTTGCCACATTGGTATCTGCAACAGTCCATTTATACCCATCTGTTGCTGCTTTAATATTTTTAAAGATGCTTGGTTCGATAGTATCTTCGGCAGCTTGTCCTGTTGTTGAAGCTACTTTTGGTAAAGTGATTTCTAAGCTGCGACCCATTTGAACTTGTTTTTTATCTAGGTTAACTTTTAAATCTTGCGTAGGGTCATAAGCATAATAACCTGCATTTGTATATTGTGAGCTTGGTTGTGTTGGATCGATTTGTTTCACCCAACCTCTATCTGTTCCGCTATAAGGTGCATCACTATCTAGAGAAATATCTTTACCAATATTTTTTAGTGTATATTGATAGCCCGCTTTGTCTGGGAATTTCACTGCATAATTACCATAACCAACACCATCATTGTAATCAAAACTGTATTTACCGTTACTGTCCGTTGTGGCAGTTACATTTTTGTCACCTACTTTGGCCGGCTCGTATGCAGAAGTGGCTTCATTCCATTTGTATAATTCAACTGTTTCACTCGCTAAAGGTTCATCGCCTTTGTCTTTTTCATACAAACCATTAGCATCTTTATCATTAAATAAAGTACCTGCTACTTCACCAATTACTAGTTCAGCACCTACTTTTGTTCCAGATAATGAACCAGAGAACGTATTAGTAATTACACGGTAATACGGGTTGTAGATATCACGTTCACCAATTTTGTTACCTTCAGTTGCTGAATCGAATGTTTCATCTACTTTAAGTGGTACTTTGAAGGTTTGTGTTTCACCTGCATTAATTTGTGTCTTCACTTTGATTCGAACCATGTTAACTTTTTCGTAATCAGCAACAGTATCTGAGTATATGTCGTTGGAATCATAATTATCTCCTGTTGCGGTTGTTGCATAACTTACATCGAATTGGTCTTGTTGTTCTGCACTAACAGGTAGCGCTCCATTTAGTTTCATATCCCACTTGAATGGTTCGCTTTGGAATTTAGATCCGAAGTCTTGACCAGTTTTTGGAATTGGGATATAAAGCTCGAATGTACTTGCGTTCCCACTAGAAGTATTCGTAATCTTGACTGTATAATCAGCATCTGTTCCTGGTGTGAAGTAAGAAACTGTACTGTCTTCTCCTTCTACATAAGCTGCTTTAGCGCCTTCTCCAGCCACGCTTAAGAAAGTTTCTACAGTGACTGTATCTTGTTTTGGAATACTTAAAGTACTACTATTGACAGAAAGTAATCTATCATTGTCCCTGCCATTTTTATTTACATCTAGCCCTAAATCTGAAAAAGTATTATTTGCCGTTGCCGGAGTAACATTCGCTCCCCATGCAATGACCTGTTGCGCATCCATGTTAATACTTTTATCTAAAGTTACATCAAACGTTGTATTGTAACTGATATTTAGATATTTAGTTTTAGTTGGATAGCCTACAAATGCACCTACTGTTACATCCGTTGTTTTTAAAACGAATACTTTGTCTCCATTATTGGCCGTTTCTTGTTCAACTGTGAAATTAACATCTTTCCCATCCTGATCCGTTAGTTTAATGGACGAAGGTTGAATTGTTGTACCTTCTAGAGCATGTAAATAAACTTCTGGATCATTGAGAACTGTTCTTGTTCCATAAGGGTAATCATGTAACAATAATGTCGCTTTTGTGTTGATAGTTTCTCCTGCACTAGCTGTTTTCACCATTGTACCAGCTTTATTATAGAAAGCTGCTGTACCATTTGCTGCTGTACTTTCTGCAGTTGAAACTTTATAGGTTGATGTGCCAGATACTTTCGTATTGGCCTCATCATCCGCGTCCCAAATTGCACCTTCATATTGGACAGATGTAACGCCGGGCTTGATTTTACCGTATGAAGCAGTGGAGTTCCAACGGTAAGTAGCCGAAGATTCTGTGTTAAGGTATCCAGGCGCAAAATCTCCCACATTTGCTTTTACTTCTGTGAAATATTCCCCATCTTCAAGCCCAACTGCTTTTGCATCTAGTCGATACATTTGATTATTATTTTTAATAAGCGCTCCATCAAATGTTCGAAAAGCGTCGTTTAAATTTGTTTTATACTGTACTTCACTGATTTTATTTCCTGAAATGGTGCTATCAAAGGGAATATTAACCATATAAGCTTCCCAGTTAGGATCAAATTTAATTTGATACATTTGATTTTTTTTCACACCAGCACTATTTTTATTATTAATTTGGATGCTACCAGCCCAAGTTTCGTTATTTGGATTCAGTTGACCATTGGCTGCAGTCAAAGTCATTTTATTTTCGGTAGTATCAACAACTTTACAAATGTCTAAAGGCGCTAAAGTAGTTAAGTCGCTAGAATTAGATGTTAGTGCATCCGATTCAAATACTTCACCATCATATGTTGTGATAACCGCATGCGGCACTTTATCTGTGCTATATGTTCCTGCTGGAGTTCCTTTAGGCACTTTATATTTGACGCCATAAACAGCATTACTAGCGGCACTGGAGTTTAAGCGCTTATTATTAATCACAACTTTATTTTCACTTGGATAATTAGTAATAGTTAAGTTAGAATCACCCTTTATTACTCCTCCATTATTATTTATAACGTCTACAAACTCCATACCTTCTGGGTAATAAAGCGTTATTTCGATGTTTTTAGCAATATAAGTCATTGATCCTCGACTGTCCAAACTATTCAATCCGTTCACGACAGAGTAAGATTTTGTATAGTTATAAGAGTCTGCAGCATCTGTACTTGCAAGGACTTCTGATAGTCTTTGATCATTATACCAATGGCGGAACATTGTTTTTACATGATCTTGATTGGCATAGCCTACTACTTTATTTCCTTCCGCATGAATTGCTTGTTCTGCAGAAGCAACAGGTGTACTTGCCTCTCCTTTAAATACTTCGGTTTTAATTGGATCTACTAAATCAGTCGGTCCGTAATATTTTGCTGCATCTACCCGTACAGAAAAAGTAAAACTCGCTTTTTCAGTTCCAGGACTTAGCTCATAACTAACTGTTCCGAAAGTTGCTTGATTGTATGTTGTTTCTTTGTCAGGTACTTTCGCTGACGTAATCGCTACTCCTAGTGGATCACTTGCCCCTAAATAACTTAAAAGTCCTTTATCCACATTCGTCCCAGCCTGATAATTATTTGGTACTGGCAAAGATACAAAACGCATTCCATCTGGTAAAGTGAAATTCACTTTTTTGCCAGTAGAAGTACTGTCACCAAAGTTCACGGTCGCAGTTACTTCTTTAATATCACCGTTTGCCCATGCTGTTTGGTTATAATCTGGTATTTTTAGTTCAACTGTTGTTTGTCCAGATTTAAGTGATTTAGTATTGTTAGTAGTAGAAGGAGGCTGAATATTAGCATCTTCTTTTTCAGGTGCCTTCTCTGTTTCCGTATCCTTATTTACTTCATCTTCAGAAACTATGTCAGATACTTCATAAGAAGCAGTATATGTTTTAGTTTCTGCTTTTTCTTCGCCTGTATTTTGATAATTAATTAAGAAGTTAGTTGTACCATTTTTTTCAGCTTTATAGCTTACTTCTTGGCCTTCTTTCTTCTCTCCATCAGGTGTTTCAATAGTCAAGATTTTCACCTGATCATTTGTTGGTGTTACTTTAATGGTTAAATCAGCTGTTTTTTTATCTTCTGCCAATTTAGACTGAACTTCATAAGTTAGCTCGTCATTCCCATTTTCTTTTGCAAACACATTAAGGGCTGTTAAATTCAATTGTCCTAATACTAGGAAAAATGCCATTAGCAACACTAAGTAATGCCTCGCTTTAGATAATTTCATCATAAAAGAGTTCTCTCCTTAAAGTATATTTTATAGTTGTGAAGTAGTTTGTACTCACATCGCAACTTTTATAATACGTGTAGAGAACGTCTATGTACACATGATTAAAATGAGTTTTTTAAATAAATGATAAATAAAACTATTTCATACAAAATTTCGTCATATAAAAAAACGGTTACAGACACATTTTAGACACAATTTACAAATGAAACATCTTAAAGAAACAAAAATAACAATTAAAAATCCCATAATATAGCCGTTTTCAATATTTTTTCAAACAATCCCAAAACAAGTATATTGTATTATATCGGACTTTTAGTACTTTTATTAGATGAGTTGCCAGTAGTTATTTTATCTGTTTCATATTATTTGTTATTCAACAATTTCTTTCTAATATGAAGCAAAAACACAGAAATCCTTAGTTAATCAAGGGATTTCTGTGTTTATATGATTTTATTTAAAAAACTTATTCTGAACTACTTTAATAATCTCCATCATCACAACTGCTGCAAGTGCTAACCCTGCTGCAATCGACCATTCATGTAAGCCAAATGTCACTGGGATGGAGAAGATTTCGCGAGCTCCTGGTAATACTGTAATTCCATATAAGACGAAACAAAGTAATACTGCGCCGATTACGTATTTGTTGCTAAAAAATCCTGCGCCAAATGCTGTTTGGACGTTTGAGCGAGCTGCAAATGTTTGGAGTGTACGCGCTAAGATAAGGGTAGTAAATGCCATCGCCACACTCATTTCAGGTGAAATCTGCATACCGATGTATTGTGAAATAATAACGGCGATACCAATTAATACACCACGACTGATAACCGCGCGCATCGTTCCACCTGCAAAAATACCTTCATTGATATCTCTTGGTTTGCGTTTCATCACGTCAGGTTCTGCTTTTTCCATACCTAGAGCGATTGCTGGTAAAGAGTCATTGACTAAGTTGATAAATAGTAATTGTAACGCTGTGAACGGATTAATCCAGTCAAGCACTAGCGCGAATAAAATCGCAATAATCGCGCCTAAATTTCCTGCAAATAAGTAAGCGATAGATTTCTTAATATTATCAAAAACCGTTCTACCAACGCCAACTGCATCCACAATCGAAACGAAATTATCATCGGTCAAAATCATCGCGGCAGAGTCTTTTGCAACATCTGTTCCGCTACCCATTGCGACACCAATATCGGCTTGTTTTAGAGCAGGTGCATCATTCACACCGTCACCAGTCATTGCGGTAATTTTTCCTTTTTTCTGCCAAGCTTTGACGATACGGATTTTATTTTCCGGGGAAACTCGGGCATAAACAGCGATATGTTCTAGTTTTTTATCAAGTTCTTCTTCTGGCATAGCATCTAGTTCTTGACCAGTTAAGGCGATGTCATCTGCATCCATTAAACCAATATCACGACCGATTGCTTGTGCTGTTGTTTTGTGATCGCCAGTAATCATGACAGTGCGAATACCTGCTTTTTTAGATTCTTCAATGGAAGCATAAACAGCTTCACGAGGCGGATCAATCATTGCGGTTAAGCCAACGAGTACGATGTCTTGCTCGTCTTCTAATTTTAATTCAGTTGTGTCTGCCGGCATCCGTTTGTAGCCGTAAGCTAGGACACGAAGCGCTTGATTCGAGAATTCTTCGTTTGTTTCTTTTAGTTTCGTTAAAATTTCTTCTGTTAGCGGCTTTTCTTCCCCATCAAGGAAAACATAACTACAACGCGCGAACATTACATCTGGTCCGCCTTTTGTGAGCATTGCTTTGTTTTCATTGAAAGTATGAAGTGTAGACATTAGTTTACGGTCAGAATCAAACGGAATTTCGCCTTCACGAATAAATTTTTCGCGTATTTCATTGTAATCTTGGTTATTTTTATTACTAAAGGCAATTAGCGCCACTTCAGTTGGATCGCCTAACTCTTTACCTTCGCTATTAATATTCGAGTCATTACAAAGTACCGCTATATGAATTAAACGGCGCTCTCCTTCTGACCAATTTTCTGGACTATCTGGGAAGTTTTCCTTTGTTCCATCAGGTAAAAAGTAATCAACAACAGTCATTTTATTTTGAGTTAGTGTGCCGGTTTTATCGGTACAAATAACACTTGTGGAGCCGAGTGTCTCCACTGCTGGAAGTTTTCTAATAATCGCATGCTGTTTCGCCATTTTGTTTGTTCCAACCGCGAGTACAATCGTTACGATAGAAGAAAGTGCTTCTGGAATTGCTGCTACAGCTACGGCCACAGCAAACATAAAGGCATTTAGAATCGCTGTTGCCATATCCGCTGAATTGTCGCCAAGTAACACACGCCCTGCCTCTACTGCAAAAATAAGTACACAGAGTGCTAAAATACCAATTCCTAACTTCTTACTAAATGATTCTAGTTTTCTTTGTAGTGGTGTTTGTTTCGCTTCTGCTGTTTCAAGAAGTCCAGCGATTTTGCCGATTTCCGTTTCGCTGGCTGTACCTGTTACGACAAACATCCCGCGACCATAAACAACGAGCGAGCCACTAAACACCATATTCACTCGGTCGCCAAGCCCTACTTCATCCGGAATGGTATCGATATATTTCTCAACTGCTTCCGATTCTCCTGTTAGCATACCTTCGTCAATTTTTAATGAGCCACTTTCGAATAAACGGCCATCTGCTGGGACAAAATCACCTGCATCTAAAATAACGATGTCACCTGGGACAAGTTCGCGCGCATGAATGCTTTGTTTAGAGCCATCGCGAATAACCTTGGCGACTGGTGCAGACATTTCTCGTAACGCATCGAGTGAACTTTCTGCTTTTCTCGTCTGAACTACACTAATTATCGAGTTCACGATAAGTACTAAAAAGATAATAAGCGATTCCACTACTTCGCCTAGAACTAACTGCACTATGGCAGCAATGACTAAAACAATAACCATTGGATCTTTAAATGTTTCGAGAAAAAGCTTCCAAAGCGGGTCTTTCTTTTTATTCTTCAATTCGTTAAAGCCATATTTTTCTTGTCGTTTTGTTACCTCACTAGTTGTTAAGCCTTGTTCTGTTGCTTCTAGTTGTTTAAATGTATCTGCCGCGCTTTTGCGGTAAATCTCCAATCATGTCAGCCCCTTCCAAACAGTTTATGTGTTAAGTATAACAAATCTTAACAGTGAAATAATATTGATAACATGGATAATTTACACACTCTTAACAAACAGCGCTTACAAGCCTTCTTTTTAGCTACTAAGGGACGAAAAATAGTTGAAAAGGACACAAAAAACAACTATACTACAATCAGAAAGATAACTTAGGAGGGCATGGCATGGATAAAAATGAACAAGTCATGGCGAACGTCAGAGAGTTGTTTAATAAGCTTGCATGGATTAACAAAGTAAAGATGGAAAAAGCGCTTGAGGGATATAAACCTTCCGAAGTTCACTGCATTGAATTTATTGCTAAAAACGAGGACCCAAACGTAACTAAACTCGCGGAAGCTTTCTATATGACTAAAAGCGCGATTAGTAAAATTACTAAAAAATTAATGGATAAAGGATATATTGAAAGCTATCAAAAACCAGAGAATAAGAAAGAGATCTATTTCCGTTTAACGTCTAAAGGAGCTGAAATAAACCAAGTACATGATAATTTACATCAAGAATTTTTGGATCGTGATAAAGTCGTTTTTGAAGACGTATCGGATGAGCAATATGCCGAAGTATTAAAATTTGTGGATAAGTATAGTCGTCATCTAGATACAGAAATGAAGAAATTTTTAGCATCAAAATCTGAATAGACCCGCCAACAGCCTAGCTATTTCATGTTAGGCTGTTTTTTATTATTTATTTTTGTTGACAAGGAAACAAAAAGAAGGTAAGCTATTTATGTTTCCTAGGACACTAATTAAATAATTGATAGGAGAATTATATGTCTTCCACTAAATCTTTCTTTAACAAGAAAACTTTACTTTTTGGTCTTATATCCGTATTTTTATGTGGAATGGGTTTTAGCATTATTATGCCCGTCGTTCCTTTTCTCGTTGCACCTTATGTAACAAATTCCAGTGATCAAGCACTTTTGGTGACACTGCTCACATCGGTTTATGCTCTATGTGTATTTTTTGCTGCTCCTGGACTTGGTGCTTTAAGTGACCGATTTGGCAGACGACCAGTATTACTTATTTGTTTTGTGGGTTCAGCAATTGGTTACTTTATTTTCGGGCTTGGAGGGGCACTATGGGTGCTCTTTCTTGGTCGGATTATCGAAGGGATTACTGGCGGGAGTGTTAGTACGCTGTTTGCTTTTTTCGCTGATATTACGCCGCAAGAACAGCGGACGAAATATTTTGGTTGGGTTAGTGCCACGGCTGGTGCGGGTGCTGCACTTGGCCCGGCTTTCGGCGGTTTCATTGCTCACTTTGGCTATGCTATACCATTTTTCCTTGGTGCGGCGATTACTTTAATCAATTTTATATTTGGCTATTTTTATATGCCTGAGAGTTTAGAAGAAGCCAATCGCTTAAAACGAATTCCGCTTGTGCGACTCAATCCGTTTTCCCAACTGTGTAATATCCTAACAATCAAGCATCTGGGTCGTTTACTAATAGCCGCATTTTTCATTTGGGTTCCAAATGGTTCCTTGCAAGCTGTCATGTCACAATTTGCCATTGATAGTTTCAGTTGGAAGCCAGCTTTAATTGGGATGATGTTTTCAATTATGGGAATTCAAGATATCTTGTCACAAGCTTTCGTAATGCCCAAACTGCTTATTAAGTTAACGGATAAACAAATTGCTATTCTTGGAATGATTGCTGAAATTATCGGTTACTCGCTTATTGCAGCTTCCTCGATTTTCACACTTGCCTCCCTACTCGTTATTGGAATGTTCGTTTTTGGGTTTGGTGACTCGATTTTTGGTCCTTCTTTTAACGGAATGGTTTCAAAATCTGCTAGCGCTAGCGAACAAGGTCGGATTCAAGGTGGTAGTCAAGCCATTCAGTCATTGGCGCGTATTATCGGTCCAATTATTGGTGGGCAACTTTATATTACACTTGGTCATGCTGCTCCGGCTGTTATGGGCATCGTTTTAATCATAGCAGCGATTTTTATCCTCTATCAAAGAACGCAAAAGACAATATAAAAAAAGGGATTCCAAAATTGGAACCCCTTTTTCATTAAATCGTATTAAATTGCGCATCATATAATCGTTTATATGCACCATTTTCTTTCGCTAAAAGTTCTTTATGAGTCCCTGTTTCTGCTATGCCTGCTTCATTTACAACGATAATTCGGTCAGCATGCTTAATGGTAGCGAGTCTATGTGCGATTATTAAAGTAGTTCGACCTTCCGCTAGTTCTTCTAATGAAGCTTGAATGACTTGTTCTGTTTCTGTATCCAGTGCCGAAGTTGCCTCATCTAAAATTAAAATTGGTGGATTTTTTAGAAACATTCGTGCGATTGCTAACCGTTGTTTTTGTCCGCCAGAAAGTTTTACTCCGCGCTCACCAATAATTGTATCTAGCCCATCTGGCATCTCTTCTACTACTTTTGAAAGATGCGCGAGTTTTACGACATGCTCAATTTCTTCATCACTTGCGTCTAATTTTCCGTAAGCAATATTTTCTCTAACAGTGCCCGAAAATAAAAAGACATCTTGTTGGACTACGCCGATTTGTGCGCGTAAAGATGGTAAAGTGAAATGTTTAATGTTTTCTGCATCAATAGTAATTTCCCCATCTGAAACGTCATAAAAACGTGGCAATAAATTACAAATCGTCGTTTTCCCAGCACCACTTGGTCCAACAAATGCGACTGTTTCGCCAGCTTTAATAGAAAGATTAATATGACTTAAGACATTTTTCCCGTCACTGTATTCAAAAGAAACTTGTTTATATTCAATGTCACCGCAGAATGCTGAAGCCGGTTTAGCATCTTTTTCATCTTGAATTGCTGGCTCCGTATCCATCACTTCTAGGAAACGCTTAAAGCCCGCGAACCCTTTCGGATAGCTTTCGATAACATTATTGATTTTCTCAATTGGTCGGATGAAAACGTTTGTTAGTAAAATAAAACCAACAAATTCACCATATGAAATCTCCCCATTAATCGTAAAGTATGCTCCAAATAACAAAGCAAACAAACTAATTAATCGCATAAGAAAATAGTTAAATGAAAAACTAAGTCCCATCACTTTATAAAACATGAGTTTTGATTTACGGTAAGCTTGATTTAAAACTGCAAAACGACCTTTTTCATGCGGTTCATTAGCAAATGCCTGAACAACCCGAACGCCACTGATTGCATTTTCTACTCCAGCATTAAAATTCCCTAAATCTTTAAAAATCCCGGTCGTTACTTTGGTCATTCGTTTGTTGAAATAAACTATTAACACTGTCAAAATGGGGACTAAAATAAATGTAGAAATCGCCAGCTTGACGTTAATGTTTAGCATTAGGAAAAATGCGCCAAATAGCGACATAATTGAAATGAAAATATCTTCCGGACCATGATGTGCCACTTCGCCAATTTCAAATAAATCGGTTGTCATGCGCGACATCAATTTTCCTGTTTTCTGATTATCGTAAAAGCCAAATGGTTGCTTTTGCAAATGACTGAATAAATCTCTACGCATATCTGTTTCTATGTTAAGACCTAGCATATGGCCAAAATAAGTGACAATGTACTGCATAAATGTATTAAGTATGTAAAAGAATAATAAGGCAAAAGCTGCCGTAATAATTAGCCCAAAATCTTTTCCTGGAAGTAATGTATCAATCACATGATTTACAGCGACCGGAAATGCGAGCTCCAAAATAGCAGCTAAAACAGCACAACCAAAATCAATGATAAAAAGTGTCCGATACGGTTTATAATAACTAAAAAACCTTTTTAGAATGACAAACTCCCCCCTTAAAAATAGTCATGGTTCCCATTATAGTGTAAAATGACTAAAAAAGCGATATTGTTTTTGGAAAGGAGGCAACTGATGAAACGATTAGAAAAAATTTCTTCTATTGTTCCCATCCTGCTACGAATCACCCTAAATCTGGCGCTTATTATGGTCGGTTTTACCCTTGTTGCTTTTTTAATTAGAGAGGCATTTACGATTTTCAATAATATTTTCTTCTTAGATACGGACGTTTCTTACTATTATATGACGCAAGATATTTTGACGTTTTTCCTTTATTTTGAATTTATTGCGCTTATTGTAAAATATTTCGAATCTCATTTCCATTTTCCGCTGCGTTATTTTATTTATATTGGTATCACAGCAATTATTCGATTTATTATTGTCGATCACTCTAGCGCAACTTCCACGCTAATACTTTCAGGGGCGATTCTCTTACTTGTCGCCGCGTTGTTTATAGCTAATACGAAGATGCTGAAACGAGAAGGGTAAAAAAACAAGCAATCCGCGAAACCCGGATTGCTTGTTTTTGGTTTTTCTATTTGCAGTTTTATCCGAACTATTATGTTCCATAAAACTTATTAGGGCATATATAAGCAAACACATTTCCATATTTATTTAAGCATAATACTCCAAATTATTTAATGTCTCAATTGCAATTGGATGAAGTTGCTGAACTGTTCCAAATAAGCTTGAAATTTCATGATCGATTTCTGAAAGATTTTTAAATAATTTTCTTTCTTGATAGAATAGATTATTAGATTCTACTAACAAAATAAAACCATTATTAAGAGATAGTTTCAATACTATATAGCTTTTTGGGTTTTTATATACTGGTTCTAGCTGTTCTAAATCTAAATTTACCACAAGATTTTTTCCTTTTGTCATATCAAAATGAAATATACTATTACTTTCCTTCAAGTCTGCTTTATAGACAGATTCTACACTAATTTTCATAAATTCATGGTACCTTTGAAAGAAAACGTGAAAGGCCTTTTCTTGGTCGTCACAACAATGTTCAAGTATCATATTAGTCCATCCAGAAGTGGAGTAACTATAATTATAATAGTTCTTTATAAACTCATGGAAAAACCAAAAATCGATTGAATATCCTTTCATTATTTCTTTTCTACACCCCATCAAATAACCATTTAAAAAATCACTTAATGCATCTATTGTTTTATTTCTTAGGAACATAGTTGGTCTTTGTTCTATACTAAGTATTAAATCTTTTATAGTGTTTTTATTCATGCTGTTAGCTCCTTTACAAATTAAATAGCTAAAACTATCCTCTTGTTTTCAAATATTATTTTAGTTAGAGTATAACCTAACTATTGTATCGGTGAGTAGCGCGAGAAATTTTTTTGCCCCAAGTATAGTGTTTATATTTTCCAAGTGACTTCAAGACCAATTGAAAAAAGTAAATTTCTACATCTTTTTTTAAGAATACTTAGCAGTTTATTGCTTTTCTCTAAAAATGAAATGTATGATTATTCCATCATAAAAAATCCACCCATAATAATATATGAGTGGATTTAACTTAATTTTCGACACTACTCGTTTCCATATTAAAAATCATGATAGCTTCTGACAAAGCAGAAACTTCCGCTTCTAATATAGCTTTTTGTTTCTTTAATTCATACATTTGTAGAATGTTCGTAGCTTCATTTAAGTCAATACTTTCCATGTTATAAAATTTAATCCATCGTGCAAGAGATGCTATGGAGACACCAAAATCCTCACATAACGTTAGTTTGGGTATTCCTTGGTGATATAAATATACTAGGCTTCTTTTAAATTTTTCATTATATAATTTTTTCGGCATGAACAGTTCCTTTCTAGTGCATTTTTCATAGTATAGTATTGGCTCAGATAACTGTTTATATAACATTTGATTTTAAAGTTCCCTGCTGTTTGAGTTTCTAGCAGATAAACTATTTCGACAATTTCAAGATACAATATTTATTTTTTAATATCCCGTGTTTCTTTTACAATTCTATAATTCTTTTTGTTTCAATTTTGCGTAGTTTAAATAATAAGATTTCTTTTGGTTCTAGAGGTTAATTAGTTCTTTGATATTATCTTTTCCCTAGCTCACTTCCTTATATTTTTAGTAAATATAGATGTTGATAGATATGTCTCTTTTGATGGTATATCTATACTCCTGATTTGATATTTAAATTATATACGACAACTCGACAGATTCGCTACTCCGAAAGATACTTTTTAACAGTGTTTTTTCTTGAAAAATGGCTATTTTGTGACAAAATATTGCTTATTTCAAACAATAAAAACACAAAATATCCATACATGGGTTATCTAAATACACTTGCATGATCATTATCCTTTTAAGATAGCAAAATAGTTAGGATTTTAGATTCTTATACTAATAACGATAAGATGGAAATGGGCTAATGATAACCCATTTTATGGTACAATAATTTACAAAATACATAAAAAAGGGTGTTACTATGGAGTTTTTACTTATTTTACTTCCGGTTTTTGGAATTTTTGCTATTGGTTTTATTGGGCAGAAAACCTTAAAATTTGATATTCCAAATTTATCTAAACTGACACTTTATCTGATGTCACCGTTCCTTGCATTTAATACTTTTTATACTAATCCTTTGTCCATGGATTACGTTTATTTGGCGATTTACATTTTTGTGCTGTGCTTGAGTTTAATTTTGCTGGTTAGCTTTATTAGCTTTTTGCTAGGTTATAATTTACAAGATCGTTGCGCACTTATTTTGGCTAGCGCTTTTATGAATAATGGTAACTACGGAACACCTGTAGTCCTGTTAGTTTTTGGTGCGGTAGGACTTGATATTGCAGTTGTTTTAATGGTTTTACAACAACTTGCCATGAGTACGATTGGTATTTATTTTGCGGCAAAAGGAAGCAAGGATTCAAACGGAATGAAAACCGTCATAAAACGGGTTGTGCGAATGCCTATTGCTTACGGGGCTTTGCTTGGCCTTCTTCTTCAATTACTTCATGTTTCGTTACCCTCTGCATTAATGACTTGTGTGAAACTGGTTGGTGATGCAGCTATTCCAACGATTATGATTGTTCTTGGGATGCAACTTGCTGTTATTTCGTTTAGAAGAATTGAACTTGCTAAAGTTGGAATTGCCTTAGTACTGAAATTACTCATTGCACCCATTATTGCTTTTTGTTTAACATTAATTCTTCCAGTTGACGAAATGACTAAACAAATTATGATTTTGCTAGCGGCAATGCCAACTGCAGCCAATACAACTTTGATGGCAGTTCAATTCGATACGAAACCAGATTTGGTTTCTAGTGCCACTTTTATCAGTACTGTTTTAAGTATTATTACTTTACCAATTGTGCTCTATTTTCTCCATCCAATTTTCTAATTCAGGTTTTGGCCAATTTTTGTATAGACCAATATAAAAACAAAACGTTTGCCTTGCTTTATTTTAAGAAATATAATTACTATACCAATTAAAATAAGGAGGCAACATCTAGTGGGAAAAATTGATATGAAATATTTACAATTATTAGCAAAAGAATACCCTACTATCGCTAAGACTGCTACAGAAATTATTAATCTAGAAGCAATTATGAACCTTCCAAAAGGAACAGAGCATTTTTTAAGTGATGTTCATGGTGAATATAGTGCTTTTGAACAAGTTTTGCGTAATGGCTCTGGAGTTGTTAAGCGAAAAATCCGTGATATTTTCGGAACAGAGTTAGATGATGCCGAAATTAATTCTCTTAGTACGCTAATTTATTATCCAGAAGAAAAAATGGATTTGATTGCAGAAGAAACGGAAAACATGCAAGACTGGTATCGCATAACACTTTTTCGCTTAATTGAACTTTGCCAATATGTTGCTTCTAAATACACCCGTTCTAAAGTTAGAAAAGCAATGCCAGAAGATTTTGCATACATATTAGAAGAGCTACTTCACGAAAATTATAATGAAGATGATAAAAAAATGTATTATGAAGAAATTTTACAACATATCATTTCACTTGGACGTGCCGAAGAGTTTATTAGTGCCTTATCACATCTTATTCAGCAATTAGTAGTCGATCATTTGCATATTGTTGGGGATGTCTATGATCGTGGTCCTTATCCTGACAAAATTATGGATACCCTTATGAATTATCATTCACTTGATTTCCAGTGGGGTAATCATGATATTTTATGGATGGGTGCTGCTAGTGGTTCTCGTGTTTGTGCTGCTAATGTTATTCGAATCTCTGCACGTTACTTAAATTTAGATATTCTAGAAGATAGCTATGGTATTTCACTTCGCTCCCTCGCTCTGTTCGCAGATGAAGTTTATAAAAATGATCCTTGTACTTATTTCCAACCCAAAAATGAAGATAATATTGATTACAAAAAAGCAGAAATCACCCAGATTGCTCGGATGCATAAAGCTATCGCCATTATCCAATTTAAACTAGAAGGCGAAATTATCAACCGGCGCAAAGAGTTTAATATGAATCATCGCCTTCTTCTTAATTTTATTGATTACAAAAATGGAACTATTCATTTAAAAGGAAAAGACTATAAATTACTAGATACTTATTTTCCAACGATTGATCCAGAACATCCCTACAAACTTACAGAAGCAGAAAAAGAACTTATTGAAAAAATTACGGCTTCATTCAAAAATTGTCATCGATTACAAAAGCATGTGCAATTTTTATATGCAAAAGGTAGTATGTTTTTAACTTATAATGGAAACTTGCTTTATCACGGTTGTATACCGCTTCATGAGGACGGAACTTTTATGGAGATGACTCTGCGAGGAAACAAATACGCAGGGCGGGAGCTTTTAGAACAATTTGAAATACTTACTCGGGAAGCTTATGTACGACAACCAGGAACAGAAGAAAAGAAATATGCTTGTGATATCGTTTGGTATTTATGGACTGGTGCCGTTTCTTCTCTATTTGGGAAAAGTGAAATGACCACTTTTGAGCGTTATTTTGTTGCTGATAAGAAAACACATATTGAAGAAAAAAACCCTTATTATAATTTGCGTAATAACGAGATAATTTGTCAGCAAATTTTGGAAGAGTTTGGGCTTGATGGCGATTGTGGACATATTATTAATGGCCATACACCTGTAAAAGAAGGCAAAGGGGAAAGCCCTATTAAAGCAAATGGAAAAATGCTTGTAATTGATGGAGGTTTTGCAAAAGCGTATCATAAAAAGACTAATTTGGCTGGTTATACTCTACTTTTCAATAGTTATGGTCTTCAACTAGTTAGTCACCAACCTTTTACAAGTAAAGAAGATGCGATTGCAAACGAAACTGATATTCTATCAACACGCCAAGTTATCGAGATGGAAATTAATCGAAAGCGTGTGAGGGACACTGATATTGGTGAAAAACTTAATGAGCAAGCAGAAGACTTAAAACTATTACTTGGCGCTTATCGTAATGGGCTATTCAATGAAGGGCGCTAATATCCTAAAAAGTAATTGTCATAAAACTTTCACAAGTCAATAATTGGCTTAACTGCAACAACATATCGTGAAATGTATATTTATGACCTAATTTTCCTAGTGCATGTTTTAATAAAAAAAGTTATATTAAAATAGTAGTTATTTCTTTATACAGTTCCTTAAAGAATATCTATTCATTCCCACTTCGCTTTTTGATTCCCACAGATCAAAAGCAAAAAAAGAAGGTCCAGCATTGTCTGGACCTTCTTTTTTATTTACCTTGTTCGCGCGCCAATCTTCTTGCTTCACGTGCCGCTTTTCTTGCTGCTCGTTCATCATCAACAGAAGACGACAGTTCTTCGGCTACTTCTTTTTTCTTCCATATTTTCTCTAGATCAAGCCCAGCCATTGTTGCATAGCGTTTAAAGCGTTTTTCTGCATCTAAGCGGGTTTTCTCAGATAGTTTTGTAGCCACTTCTGGATTTGCTTTATAGAGCGCTGAGTATCGTGTTTCGCGTTTCAGGAAATCTTCAAATTGATCGAAATCGACTTTTTTATAATCCATTGTCATGGGATTTTTTCCTTTTTCTTCTAAAGCGGGATTATAACGATATAAGCTCCAGTAGCCGCATTCAACTGCTTTTTGAGTTTCGCTTAACATGGTTTTCATACCGCTTGAAATACCGTGATTAATGCACGGAGTATAAGCAATAATTAGAGATGGACCTGGATATGCTTCCGCTTCTTCAATCGCTTTTAAGGTTTGACGTTTGTTCGCCCCCATCGCAATTTGTGCTACATAGATATTCCCATAACTCATCGCCATAATACCAAGGTCTTTTTTACCAACAGATTTTCCACCAGAAGCAAATTTGGCAATAGCTGCTGTTGGTGTGGCTTTCGATGATTGTCCGCCAGTATTTGAATATACTTCATTATCCATTACGAAAATATTCACATCTTCACCCGATGCTAAAACATGATCAATTCCGCCGAAGCCAATATCATAAGCCCATCCATCGCCACCAAGCATCCACTGTGAACGTTTAATAAATAACTCACGGTCATTATAAATAGATTCTAGTGAAGGATTCCCTTCCATCTCACTAAGAAGCGCAAGTTGTAAGGCTTCTGCTCGTTCGCGCGTATCTTCTGAAACATCTATGTGCGTTTGCCAGTCAACTAGGTTCTCGCGTAAAACTTCTGACATAGCTTCTTCTCTAAGCGCTTTCGTC
The DNA here is from genome assembly GCF_014229295.1 of Listeria farberi. Lineage (NCBI taxonomy): Bacteria > Bacillati > Bacillota > Bacilli > Caryophanales > Listeriaceae > Listeria > Listeria farberi. Next base: position 626,426 of record NZ_JAARZL010000001.1, on the reverse strand, counting down.
ACTTTATTGTTTAAAGCTTTTCGCATGGTTTGGTTCGCCAAATACATACCATAACCATATTCCGCGTTATCTTCTAAAAGTGAATTTCCCCATGCTGGACCATGTCCTTTATCATTAACGGTATAGGGAGTTGCCGGTGCAGATGCGCCCCAAATCGAGGAACAGCCAGTCGCATTCGCTATCATCATCCGGTCACCAAACATTTGCGTTAATAATTTAACATAAGGGGTTTCACCACAGCCAGCACAAGCTCCAGAGAACTCAAGTAACGGTTGTTCAAATTGACTACCCGGAACGGTATTTTTCTTACCAGGATTTTTCTTCGGTTTGACATTAATTGCAAACGACCAATTCGGATTTTCTTTGGCAGCAACTTCTTCAAATGGTTTCATTACAAGCGCTTTGTCTTTCGCTGGACAAGTTTCCGCACATAAGTTGCAACCAGTGCAATCCATCGGGGAAACTTGGATACGGTAACGAAGACCATCTTTGCCACGCATTTCACGTGTCATAAAGCCTTCCGGTGCAGACTCCATTTCTTCTTCATCTGTTAAAATTGGACGAATCGCTGCATGGGGGCAAACAAAGGCGCATTCATTACACATTGTGCAATTTTCCGAAATCCATTCGGGAACTTCAAGCGCTATGCCACGTTTTTCATAAGCTGCAGTTCCTGGAGGATAAGCGCCACTGACCATGCCATTAGAAATCAAGTCACCCACGGTCAAGTTATCACCTTCTAAGCGATTTACTGGCTCAAGAATATTTTTAATATACGCAGGTTTTTCGGTGGTGGCATTTGTTTCCACTGTTAATTCTCGGTGTGCCCAGCTTTCAGGAACATTGACTTTATGCAAATTAGCAACTGTTTGGTCCATTGCCAGAATATTTTTCTCTGCAACTGTCATATCTTTTTTTCCATAAGTCGCAATAGCCGATTCTTTTAAGCCAGCCAGTGCTTTTTCAAACGGTAAAATATTGGTCACGCGGAAAAAGGCCGTTTGCATAACTGTGTTGATTCGTCTTCCAAGCCCTGCTTCTCCAGCAATTCTCATCGCATTTAATGTGTAGAATTGAATATTATTTTTCGCAATATATTCGCGCATTACGGCTGGTAAATGACGTTCTAACTGCTCGCCTTCCCAAATCGTATTGAGTAAGAAAGTTCCGCCTGGTTTTAAGCCTTTTAATAAATCATAGGAACGTAAATAGGCAGAGGTGGAGCAGGAAACAAAATCAGCTTGTTGGATTAAATAGGCAGAACGAATCCGATTTTCACCAAAACGCAAATGTGAAACGGTCAACCCGCCGGATTTTTTGGAATCATACGAGAAATAGCCTTGCGCATATAAATCGGTATTATCTCCAATGATTTTAATCGCAGCTTTATTTGCGCCAACTGTACCGTCCGAGCCAAAGCCCCAGAATTTGCATTGGAATGTTTTGGCTGAAGTCAGATCACTTGGTCCAGTATTTTCAATAGAAAGGTTAGTAATATCGTCTGTAATCCCAATTGTAAAGCGTGATTTTGGTTTTTCGGTCATTAGGTGCGAATAAACACCAAGAATCTGGTCTGGTGTAACATCTTTTGAACCTAAGCCGTATCTACCGCCAATAACTAGCGGACGAGTCTCACTATCATAAAGCACACTTTGTACATCAAGTAAAAGTGGTTCGCCGCCTGAGCCGGGTTCTTTCGTCCGATCTAACACAGCTACACGTTCTACTGTTTTCGGCAGTTTCGCTAAAAAGTTTTCTGCTGGGAAAGGACGATATAAACGAATATTTAGTAAGCCTACTTTTTTGCCTTGGATTGTTAAGTAATCAATGACTTGCTCGATGACAGGTGTTACAGAACCCATCGCCACAATTACGTCTGTTGCATCTTCTGCTCCGTAATAATTTACTAAGTCATAGTCTGTGCCACGAAGCTGATTAATTTCTTGCATGTAATTTTGAACGATACTAGGAATTTCCTCGTAATAACGATTCACTGTTTCCCTTTGTTGGAAAAAGATATCTGGATTTTGGTTGGAACCTAATGTTTTAGGGTTATTTGGTGTCATTGCGCGATTTCTGAATTGTTGTAAAGCCTCTTTATCAAGTAAATTTTCTAATTCGTCATATTCGAGCACTTCGACTTTTTGTAATTCATGGCTCGTCCGAAATCCGTCAAAGAAGTTTAAAAATGGTAAACTCCCTTTTAACGATGCTAGATGGGCAACAGCAGATAAGTCCATTACTTCTTGCACGGAACCTTCTGCGAGCATTGCAAATCCAGTTTGGCGTGCTGCCATCACATCACTATGATCGCCAAAAATATTCAGCGAGGCTGCCGAAATCGTTCTTGCAGAAACATGGAAAACAGTTGGTAATAGTTCGCCGGCAATTTTGTACATATTCGGAATCATTAAAAGTAAACCTTGACTCGCTGTATATGTGCTAGTTAAGGCTCCTGCTTGAAGTGAGCCATGAACTGTTCCTGCTGCGCCTGCTTCTGATTGCATTTCTACTACTTTTACGGGTTCATTGAATAAATTTTTCTTGTTTTTTGAAGACCATTCATCCACAAGTTCCGCCATGGTGGAGGAAGGGGTAATCGGATAGATTGCTGCAACTTCAGTAAATGCATAAGAAATATAAGCTGCGGCGGTGTTTCCATCCATCGTTTTTCTATTTCGCATGAGACTTAACACTTCCAGTCATTCTAGTTTTATAATCATTCTTATTCTACACCACAATTCGCTTATACTCAATGCTTCACAAGGACTAGAAAAAGTGTAGATTTTTAACAAAAAAAGAAAGCTTTCTTAACTGTTGCACATATAGAAACGTGCTTTCAGGTTTATTAAGCTTCCATCTACATTTTGCAAGTCAACTGAATAATGATATAAAATTAAAATTGGAACCATGTTTGAAAGAAAAATTTTTAGCTTATCTACATGCGAACACTGACCGCAAAAACTCGAAGTACCATTGATTCCATCAAGTGACTATGATATATTTAGCTTACGATTCATCTCCACTTATAATTTAGGTTATTTAAGTGGTATCAATTTAGTTATTGTATGGGAGTGGCTACGAATGAATAAGTATTTGGAATTACATCTTGAAAATATAATAATACCCGACAACTACAAAAATATTGTATCAGAAACTGGGGAATGGTTTTACGAAGAGGCAACTATTTTTAGTGCATTTGATTTAAATATAATTGAGACTACACGAGGAACTAATTACGAATGTGCACTCGATCCTTTTAATGATGAATCGGAAGACATGAAAGAACTTAATAACATATTAGAAAATAATGGATATGAAGTTAATGGATATGGTTGGGAAGACTATTTTTCTGAATTCATTCAGAAGAATTACTCCGATTTTTCTTCCAAAGTTGGAACTGACAGCGAATCTGATACTTGTGGAATTTATGTTTTGGATAGTCTGGAAGATTATAAAAAATTATTAAGTATCATTTCGAAAGCTATTAGAACTTTATTATCTTAATAAATAAGAACATAATTAATACTTAAATAATCAAAATTCCCGAAAAAAACAAGCAAAACATCTTGAAAAAGATAAATTTTTGCTTGTTTTTTGCTTGTAAAAAACGGGAGTGATCACTCATAAAAACATCTTGAATTCTTTTTTTAAATTACTCACTTAATTGATGCCACTTTCAATAAATTTATTCTCATGAGAACTCATCAACCAAGATAGTTTCTTTTATTCGTTTAATTCTAAAACAGATTCAGCAATGTTGTTCGCGTGGTCACCAATTCGTTCTAAATCACTGACGATATCAATATATAAAATTCCGCTAACGACTTGGCATTTGCCTTCGTTTAAGCGACGAATATGATTTTTACGTAATCGACGCTCTGCTTTATCAATATCTTTTTCTACTAAAATAGTTTCTTCTGCGAGTGCGCGATCTTTTTTGTGCATTGCTTTTACTGCACGTTCGAAATTAGATGTTGTCAGTTCAAACATTTCGATTAGCTGTGTGGAAGCTTCTTCGGACATTTTCGCTTTGTTTTTAATCAGTTGGTCGATATTTTCTACGATGTTCTCCATGTGATCGCCAACCCGTTCAATATCACGAACGGTATCAAGCATCAGCGCATGTTCTTCTGTTTCATTGTTTGTTAAAGCGACCGAAGAAATTTTAGTTAAGTATTCGGTAATTTTCCGGTCTAAATTATTCACTGCTTCTTCGACTTGAACAGTTGACTCGGCATATTTTGGCTCCTGGTTAACGAGATAATTTTTTGCCTCTTGTAAGCCTAATTTAGCATAATCTGCCATGCGAAGTGTTTCCTCGCGTGCCATTTCAAGTGCAATACCTGGCGACTGATCGATTAAATTTGTATCTAGATGTTTCACTTTATAATCAATGCGCGAATCGTCTCCTGGTATGAGTTTTGTTACTAGCCAAGCAAAGGCACCAATAAACCAGAATTGAATGAATGTATTTGTCACATTAAACGTTCCGTGAGCGACCGCAATGGTCATCTCAGGATTTAGTCCAAATAAGCCTTGCATATATGTCACAAGCGATGTGAAAAGTGGCAAAATCAGCATAAATATGATTGCGCCTAATAAGTTAAAAATCACATGAGTCGCTGCTGCTCGTTTTGCTGCAACACTCGCACCAATCGCTGCAAGAACAGCTGTAATCGTCGTTCCAATATTGTCTCCAAATAGAACTGGTAAAGCTGCTTGAAGATCTATCGCACCTTGCCCATATAATTCTTGTAAAATCCCGATAGTCGCACTTGAGGACTGTACTACCGCTGTAAAGATTGTTCCGATTAACAAACCTAAGAATGGATTCGTACTCATTTGAGCAGTTAATTCATGAAAGGCTTCCATACTAGCAAGAGGCTTCATCCCTTGACCCATCAGATCCAGTCCATAAAATAACGCACCAAATCCAAAGAATACTTGTCCAATATTTTTCACTTTATGATTTTTAAAGAAGAATAAAAGTACTGCTCCTACAGCAATTATTGGTAAAGAATACTCGGATAACTTAATACCAATAATAAAGGCAGTCACGGTTGTCCCAATATTTGCCCCCATGATAACACCAATTGCTTGTTTTAAGGTCATAAAACCGGCACTTACTAACCCGACCGTCAAAACAGTTGTACCTGAGCTACTTTGAATTAATACGGTAACTAAAATTCCGGCAAGTACACCCATAAAAGGATTCGTCGTGTACTTATCTAAAATATCACGGAGTCTATCTCCGGCCGCCATTTGCAGTCCGTCTCCCATGTATTTAATGCCGAAAAGAAAAATTCCAAGTCCTCCGACAAATTGAAAAATCATCTGCTGAATATTTATGTCTCCCATGAAAATCTCCTTTTTGTTTGTAATCTTGTAATTTCACTCTTTTTTCATCATAAAAGAAAGTAAAAGCGAGGTAAATAGATTTTTTTCATTTTGTAAAGGAAGTTCTATGGAAAAGAGTGTAACACATTGAAAATAAAGGATTTAATGCGTTCCGAATGTATTGTTAAGTTTTTGTAAAGGTCATTTACATAGACTTTTATTTTTTAGATCGTAAAGTAGCAATATACGCTTTCGCTGCCATTACATTTAATTGTTTGCTTTCTTGTAAAAATTGAGCTACTTGTTCAATTTCATGTGCATTTGCTCCTGCTGTCATGGCCAGAGATTTTGCTTGTAACGACATATGCCCCCGCTGGATGCCTTCCGTAACGAGTGCTTTTAAAGCCGCTAAATTTTGCGTTAAACCAACTGCACATACTAACATAGCTAATTCTTTTGCTGATTCTACGCGCGCAATCTTTTTCGAAAGGCTGGCAATCGGATGAATCCCGATAGAACCTCCTACAAAGGCTACTGGCATTGGTAAAGTTAATTCACCAACTAAGTACCCTTGTCGATCTTTTGACCACTTAGACATCGGCTTATAGCTTCCTGTACGGGCAGCATAGGCATGACTTGCGGCTTCTACTGCACGCCAATCATTTCCAAAAGCCATAATAACTGCATCGATACCATTCATGATTCCTTTGTTGTGTGTGGCTGCTCGGTAAATGTCAGCATCTGCAAATTCATAAGCGGCAATAATTCGGTCACGTACCCATTCGCCACTTTGCGTTTTCGTGGCTAAGCTTAGAGGGGAAAGTCGACAAGTAACAGTTGCGGTTGCTTCATCTACTAGATTAGATAAAATCCGCATATTTGCAGTACCATCCGTTAAAATCTCTAATTCTGGCGCTAATGTTTCTACCATTGTATTTACCATGTTAGCTCCCATTGCTTCTTTGGTATCAACGAGTAAATGGACAATAAATAACGTTTCTTCACTCACAGTTTTGGCTGTGCGCACCTGTAAATCTACAGCTCCTCCACCTCTTTTTTGTAAAGATGGGTGCGCACCATTTGCAATTGCAATGAGCTTTTCTCGGCTAGCAATTACTTTCTCTTTCGCAACATGCACATCTGGTACGTTGATTAACTCCACTTGCCCAATCATTTTTCGGTCAGTTGCAGTGCCTTTCATTCCACCGTTTTGCGCAATTAGTTTTGCTCCCGAGCTTTGAGCAGCAACAACAGAAGGCTCTTCCATTGCCATTGGAACAACATATTTTTTTTCATTTAAAAGCATATTCATTCCTAGACCGAGCGGAAGCGAATAGATACCTACTGTATTTTCTATCATGTGATTTGCTTTATCAAGTGAAAGTGCTCCTGTTGAAGCTAAAAATGCTTGTTCTTCCTCATTTAAATTTGCATATTCAGCTAAAACTGCGCGACGTTCCTCTACTGTTTTTTTATAAAATTTATCAAAAGCTTCCATTGCTCTAATCACCTCAAATTAAATTTTCTGCACTTAATTGACTATAGCATATTCCGAAACTGAATGTAACGATGCCAGTAATCTCCACTTAGTTCTGCTTTATTCTTAGGTTTTTCCCATTTCCCCACAACTTGTCCATCTGAAATAATCGACGGTCTAAAGATCCCGTTCTTTGTTATGATTGATTCCTGCCACTTTTTAGGTAAAATAATGGATCGGTCCATGTATCCGATAATCCACTCATCAAAACCTGCAAGTGGAACTGTATGTACTGGACTATTATTTTCAATTGTATTGGACAAATATAAGTCGCCTTCTTTATTGAAATCTTCTAAAGCTATTTTTGCATCGGTAACGGTTAATCCAGACCAAAAGCAAAAGTCCTTTAAAGTAGCTGGTGCGTGACTTTGTATGTAGCGCTTTGCCAATTCTTTCAATGCTTCTTCTCGTGTATAAATGTACTCTGGGGTTGGTATCTGCTTCGTATCTCTAAAAGTTTCGTCTGCGCCAGAGCATATAACTTTCCGTGAGCTTAAATAGACCAATAATTGTGCAAACGGAATGCCAGTGCTTGGTAACTGATGTTTAGCTAAGTGCTCTGCCAAGTCTTTTCTAGTAACAATATTCTCGTCTACCAGAGTTTGTACAATAGCCGTAGACTTGTTCAGAATATCTTCTGTTAAACCTAATTTAGTCCGATATGGCTTACAAATTTTATCTATTCTAGGGGCAATTAAGTCCATCAACCAGTGATAATCACGTGCCGAAAAAAGATGAATTGTTCCTCGCAAAAGCCACGTTCGGATAATTTCACCTTCATCAATTGCTTTTTTTACAGTTTGCTCGTTTGGAGTAATTAATCTACTTCCAACTGCCCAAAGTGATTGACCATAACTTTGGGATTGCATGGCCCCAAAATGAAATACTACTTCTTCAGGGGATTCAAGCCATGTGGTTTCAGCTAATTTTTGGTTTATAAACCGGTTTTGAATAATCGTTTTCCGCTCCATATTAACCTCTTTTTTTAGTTTATTGTAGCACAAAAACATAGCAAAAATCCCTTCCGCTTTGAAAAGACGGAAGGGATTTTACATTAGTTTACTTTTTTAACTTTTATTACACGGTAAGCAACTATTAATAATATAGTTCCTAATAATACAAACATCACTGTTTTTTGAGTGTCACCTGTTTTTGGTAAATTTTTAGCTTTTTCGACATTTCTTTCATTTACAGTAATTTTCTTCCCAATGTCTGTTTTTATATTGGGTTGAATAGGTATTGGTGTATTTGGTAATGGTGTTGGTGGCGCAGGAATTGGTGGTGTTAATGGTGTTAACGGCGTTCTTGTGTTTTCTACCGTAATCTTTGTTACTTCATCAGTTTTAATTGTTAAAGAAATGGGGGTTTCATCTAGCTTGTAACCGGTTGGCGCTTTTGTTTCAATCAATTGGTATTCGCCAGGTGTAAGATTACTTAAGTTCGCTTTACCACTAGCATCCGTTACTATTCTGGTAATAATATTTCCGTCCCTATCAACTAACTTAAACTCTGCATCTGCTAATTGAAGTGAGGTATCTTGACTATCTACTTTCGTTATCTCTAATGTTCCTTTTGCTGGGGGCATTTTCTCATTTTCGAACATAAAATTTGTTAGTATGGAACTATTTATCGTAACTTTGACTGGTGAATTACTAATCTTGTAACCAACTGGTGCTTTCGTTTCTGTTAAAGTATAGTCTCCTAATGGAAGATTATCTAAATTCGCTTTACCAGAAATATTAGTAGTCAGCTGATAGGAGGTTCCTGTAGTATCTGAAACTAATGTGAATTCTGCTCCTTCTAACGTAACATTATGATCATTTTTATCTACTTTTGTTAGTTCAAAAGAGCCGTAATCTCCATCTGCTGTTCCACTTCCGCTAGTTGAATCACTTACTACATCCAAGCTTTTTGTTTCAATATTATCACCAGATATTGCAATCGTATTCCGATACTGTTGCAAAGAGCTATCTGTAATTTTCGTTTGGTATGTAAGCCGGTAACTTTGATTAATATCACCAAGCGAAATCTTCATTTTTGTTGGACTATCAAATGTTACTGTATAGTCCGAACTTGGTACGACAGAAGATGGCGGTACCAAAGCCCCGTACTCATTAAATGCTTGTTTCGTTAACACAACGCTATTTGGTACAAATTCTTGGCCAGGCCCTAGCGTGTCAACTATTACCGCATTATTAATTGCTTTATTCGCAAAATTTATTCGTGCATTCCAATTAATAATATTTGTTTCATCTTGTGAAATTGTCCCACCTTTAATAAGAATTTCTTCTGGGTTAACAACAGGCGTCGGATTCACATTTACATTAATTGTTGTTGATTCCCCATTAAAAGTATAAGTAAGTGGAACAACCGTTTCTTCTTTAATTGTTTCTAAGTTAAAATAATCTTGTAGTTGGATAGTTCCTTTTACATTAGCTCTACCTTCCACATAGCTATTAAATGTAACGGTCATTATATTGTGTGCTGCATCCACTACAACTTCACCAGCCACTTGATCATCTTCCGTCTTTAATGGAAAAGTAATACTATCAGCGACGTAAATGGTTTTGCCTAATTTTACGGTAAAAGTATCGCCACTTTTAAGATTATTTGTCTTTGCAGACCATTTAAAAGTGGAGGTGAATTCTTCATAAAAATCATAGTTTCCAGTTGATGATCCATCGTTATGCGTTACAGTTACCGAATCAATTACATTATTTAATTCAGCAGCCCGTGCTTTTGTTCCACTTTGAAAAAATGGAACTACCATTGTAAAAATCAGTGTTAAAATAGTTATTAATTTTAAACCTCTTTTTAACTTCATGTTGTATTCCCCCTAGAAAATTTAAGTCTTTATCATAGGCAAGAATACACCAAAAACCTTGGTATGAGAATACTTTTAAGACAAACTACATTGATTCGTCACAATAAACTAAATAATGCGGAAGTTTCTCCACTAAATCTTTACAGCACAAAAGTAGCTGCTAAATAATTTAGCAGCTACTTTTTTTAGAAATTAAAATTATCTGGATCTGGACCAGTTCTTTCATCTTTGTTCAATCCACTGATTTTTGCAACTTCTTCATCACTTAATTCAAAGTCGAAAATATCGGCATTTTGGATAATACGTTCTTGGTGAACTGATTTTGGAATAGTGACTACCCCAATTTGTAAGTCCCAGCGAAGAATAACTTGCGCAACTGATTTACCGTGTGCATCTGCAATGGCTTTAATTTCTGGGTTAGTAAGAAGTTTGCCGTTACCAAGTGGGGACCAAGCTTCAACAACAATATTGTTATCCGCACAGAATTTACGTAAAGGTTCTTGCGTTAATTGTGGGTGTAATTCAATTTGATTCACCATTGGAGCAATTTCTGCGTCTTCCATTAATTCTTTTAAATGATGTTCATGGAAGTTACATACACCAATTGCACGAACGCGTTTATCATTATATAATTTTTCAAAAGCGCGCCAAGTGTCTTTGAATTTACCTTCAACCGGCCAATGAATTAAATATAAGTCCACATAATCAAGTTCTAATTTACGTAGGCTTTCATCAAACGCAGCGAGAGTGGATTCATAACCTTGCTCAGCGTTCCAAAGTTTGGTAGTTACGAATAAGTCTTCTCTTTTAACGCCAGACTCTTTAATTGCTTGACCAACGCCTTCTTCATTTTTGTAAGCAGCAGCTGTATCAATGCTAATGTAACCAGCTTCGATTGCCCATTTAACAGAATTTACTGCTTCGTCGCCGTCTTGCACTTTCCATACGCCAAATCCTAAACGGGGCATTTCTACACCATTTGCAAGTTTTACTGTATCTTTTAAGTTCAATTTATCCGCCTCCTAAAAGTATTAACACGTTTACTATACACCTTAGAGTATACTCAAAGGCAAACATTTGGCTTTTCGATTTTCAAGGTGCTATTATTAAGAAAAAAAGAGGTGATTTTAGTGCAACAAACAATCAAAGAAGCATCCGAGCACACAGGTTTAAGCGCCCATACGATTCGCTACTATGAACGCGAAGGATTAATTCCCTTTTTAGCTCGCGATAAAAATAATAACCGGATTTTCGATAATGATGCCCTGCACTGGCTTGAATTACTAACATGTTTACGTGTCACTGGAATGCCACTTGCGAAACAAAAAGAAATCGTCGAATTAACTAAATGTGGTGACAAAACGGTATCAGAACGAATTGCTGTACTTAAAGAACATCAACAAGATATGTATCGCCGGCAAGCCGAACTGGACCGAGCATTCAAAAAAATCGAGAAAAAACTAGCTTGCTACGAAGAATTAGAAAAAGAAGTAAAAAAAAGTGTGAATCAGCTTAGCTAGGCTGATTCACACTTTTTTAGTGGATTCTTTTCTTTTTGCGACGTTTTCTAATAAAATAAATCAATAAACCAATAATCGCTACAAGAAGAATTCCACCAACTATCGCAATATTTTTTACGTTTGGTACAGTAACTTCAAAATACATTTCGGATTTTTGATCAAGTGGAACGTCCCAAGTTAGCTTTCCGCCATCGACGCTCTTAGCATTATTATCACCAATTGAAGACACTGGTAAATCTAAAATAAAAGTATAATCGACCTGACTTAATATTTCTTTAGGAAAAGGAACATTAGCTACTTCTTTTTGCCAAATTTTCTCGATATCAATATCAGCATCCACTTTAATTTTTTGTGTGAAGAAACTTTTCGTATTAGTAATTTTCACACCAAAATCTTCTGGGTTCATATCGCTTTGCTTCGTTTCGTTCTTCGCTAATTTCTTTTCGATATGATAACTTGTATTTGATTTCTTATCTACAGTAAAGCCAGCTTCTTTTAGTTTAGTTTCCACTTGATTTGAATAACTTGATGCGAAAATTCCTGCTACAGATGAAATATCGATGTCAAAGGAAACTGTTGCCTCCCCTGTTTTGTCTACCTTTACCGTATTGGTCACATCGGCACACCCTGCAAGAATTAATATCAAACTAAGTAGTAACGCGAAAACAATTTTTTTCATTAGTTTGCCTCATTTCTTATTTTTGCATGTGCTCATACTCGTGACCGCTCAGTTTAATTTCACCAGTCACATGAAATCCTAACCGTTCATAGAGGCGTTTCGCATGTGGATTTCCTTTGTCGCAATTTAAACCAACTACTTTTTCGCCATCTGCTGCTGCAATTTCTGTTAATTTAGCAAGTAAAGCTGTTCCAACGCCGTGACCGCGGTATTTTTCATTTGTTACAATTGAATCTAAATACCATTCACCTGGAAATGTTTCTTTATCCACAAAAATTGGTGCATCGTAAGTAATTCCATGTTTTTTCGCAATCTGATTCCAAGCATGGTCGATTTCTGGTTCCATTTTCCCGGGATAGCCAGCTAAAACTCCAGCAATATCTCCATCTTTTTCAAATACATGAAGGTGTCTATAGCTATAACGGTAATCATCTGTTTGAATCGCTTCGATTAGTGCATTTGTAATCGCATCTTCCGTTTCTACTTCTAAAATTGGTAACTCCATATCTTTCCATATTACGAGTAAAAGTGGCGCAATTTTTGGCGCGTCTGATTTTTTGGCTTGTCGAATCAATTTTTACATCCTCTTTTCTAATTTCATTGTATCATTTTACTATTGTTTCCATCTCACTTGCAAAAATAAAATGCTATTTAGGATCCATTTCCTCTAAATAGCATTTTATTCTTATTGCTGTGCTACTTTTTGTAAGAAGTCGAGTGCTTTACTTGTTAAATCTGTATCTTCCATGATTTTAGGCTCTTCTTGCGTTAATAGTTTAGTCAGTTTCTTCGTCTCTTCTTCCGTTAACTGTTCCAAATTTTTCAAGCTGTGCGCTATTGGTAAAACTGATTTCATGTATGCTTTCAGCGCTTCCAAACCTAGATTTTCAGTCAAAATACCTTGGCGTAGTAGTAGTCTTGCTTTCTCGGTTAATTCTGCATCCAAACTCACATCATAGCCTAAATGTTGTTGTTCGGTATCATGATTGTCTAAAAAATGTACTTCGATGGCAATTTGTTCCACTTCATACACCCGCAAACGAATACGCATATCTGACTCGAAGACTAATTTTACGCGAAAATCCGCTTCAAGCTCTTCGTTCATTTCTACTATTTTACCTAAAAGCCAAGCATGAAAAGCTAGTAGTTTTTGACGTACTTTATTATTTTTAATATGTTCCAAAACATACGGAAGCACAATTTTATTTGCATCATCTGTCCAGTAAGTTGGTAAATCACGCCAATATTTTTCTGTTTCAGTGCTCGTTCCATTAACGAGAAGAAGCGGATACGGATAAGCGCTCATATCACAAAATTGATTTTTTTGAAGTTCATATAAAAATGGAATCGTCTTTTTCACCGTTTTACTTTCCATTCCTAATTTTTCCACGAGTGGGGCGATAACGATAGCAATCTCCTCAATAACTTCTTCGGCAAGCAACTTCGCTTCTTCATTTCCCTCATAACGCGCACCGATATCTTTACCAAAGTTACGTTCTAACGAAGCTGCTACTAATTGTTGAGTTTTATTCATTTAATTGCCCTCCTTTAAGCTTTAGCTCTTTTGCGCTGAATAAGCTTTTGAATTTCTACAAATAAAAGTGGGAACATCGATAGGATGAATGCGAGAATCCAGTGCGTTAAGCTCATTTCTACTAAGAAGAACATGTTCGCAAGTGGTGGAATAATCGCAAGTCCTAAAATAATCAACATCGAACAAATCGCGCTAAAGAACAAGCCACGGTTAGATAAAAATCCGATAGTGAAAATTGATTTATCACTTCTTACATTGAAAATATGCGCAACAGATGACCATGCTAGAATAACAAACGCCATTGTCATTCCAACTTCATAACTTGCACCAATTGAATGATTAATCGTTACAAACTGTCCAATATAAAATCCAGCAAGTGTCACAATTGTGAAAACAACTGCTTGTGTCGCCATTTTCTTTCCAAGTCCATTCGCAAAAATCCCAGCGTTTTTCGGTATTGGCTTACGCTCCATAATCGAATCATCTGCTTTTTCACGACTAAGGAAAAAACCTGGAATCCCGTCAGATACGACGTTGATTAGTAGCAACTGAACAGCTACAACCGGCGCGCCCCAGCCAAGAATAATCGCAATTAACATAATGAAAATTTGTGAAAAGTTTGTACTTAGTAAAAAGTAAATCGTTTTGCGGATATTCTCATAGGCTGTACGACCTTCTTTGACAGCATCTACAATCGTTGCAAAATTATCGTCAGTTATAACCATATCTGCAGCATTTTTAGATACATCTGTTCCAGTGATACCCATTGCAGCGCCGACATCTGCTGCTTTTAGAGCTGGCGCATCATTTACGCCGTCACCTGTCATTGTGACGATTTCCCCATTTTTCTGCCAAGCTTTGACAATCCGAATCTTATCTTCTGGACTAACACGAGCGTATACCGCGTAATTTCTAATGTTTTGCTCCAAGTCTTCCTCTGACATGTCCGCAAGCTCTGCACCAGTAATGGCTTTGTCTCCATCTGTTAAAATCCCAATTTCTTTTGCAATTGCTGATGCCGTTACAATATGGTCACCAGTTATCATTACAGTCTTAATACCCGCTTTTTTAGCCGCTAACACAGCTGATTTACTTTCTGGTCTTGGTGGATCAATCATTCCAACCATTCCCGCAAACGTTAAGTCAGTCTCCAGCACCTTACTAGACAAGTCAGTCGGCATTTCCGAATATTTTTTATAAGCAACAACTAACACCCGTAATGCCTCTTCTGCAAAACTGTCATGTACTTGCTCTGCCTCTTTTAAAAACTCCGCTGAAAAATTTACCGGAATGCGGTCAAAAGCACCTTTTGTAATGGATAGAAATCCGTCTTCTACTTGATGAATCGTTGTCATGAGCTTTCTATCTGAATCAAAAGGAAGTTCGAATACACGTGGATATTTAGCTTCTAATGCTTTTTTCGTTGTTCCTTTTTCTTCTAGTAAACGAATAATCGCACTTTCAGTTGGATCGCCAATGATAGTCTCCTCGCCATCTGTCATATCAATAGTTGCGTTACTAGAAAGACTGAGCATCTCTAATACTTTTTGTTCTGCTGTATCAAACTCATTAGTCGCTTTTATTGGCGTATGGTCTGCTGCCCAAATTTGTTGGATAATCATTTTATTTTGTGTTAATGTTCCTGTTTTATCAGAACAAATTACAGACGTATTTCCGATTGTTTCTACTGCAGGAATTCGGCGGATAATCGTATTTTTCCGCACCATATTTTGAACCCCGTAAGCAAGTGTTAAGGTTACAATAACCGGCAATGTCTCAGGAACCGCTGCTACAGCAAGAGAAATCGCAATCATTAATGTTTCAATAATCGTTTCACCATACACATATACATCAATAATAAATATTAAAATACCCGCTAAAAGCGCTACAATACTAAGTCGTTTAGCTAGTTCTTTTAAGCGAAGTTGTAAAGGCGTCATCAGTTTTGAGGTGCTGTTTAGAAGTCCAGCAATTTTCCCCATCTCTGTTTCCATACCAATTTCTACGACAACCGCTGTAGCACGACCATTCGTTACAAGACAACCTGAGTAAAGCATATTCAACCGGTCGCCAATGGGTGCTTTTTCAGAAATAACCGCATTTGCATCCTTTTCAACAGGGACACTCTCACCGGTTAGCGCAGATTCCTCGACTTGTAAACTGCTGCTTGAAATAATCCGCGCGTCAGCTGGAATCATATCTCCCGCTACGATTTCAATAATATCACCTGGTACTAATTCGGTTGCATCTACCTGCATCCGCACACCATCACGAACAACCGTCGTTAAATGTGCATTCATACTTTGAAGTGCCGCGAGTGCTTTTTCGGCGCTGTTTTCTTGATAAATTCCTAACACCATATTTAAAACTACAATTCCTAAAATAACCACAACTTTCGCCCAACCATATCCAGTTGTAATTGCTAAATACGCAGAAATTGCTGCTGCAAAAAGTAAGACAATCGTCGTAATCTCAATCAAATGATGACCGATTTTTTGAAGTAGTGATTCTTTCTTGCCCTCTTCAAATTCGTTCGTCCCAAATTCTCCATGCTTTTGTTTCACTTGTTCTTTCGTTAATCCTGTGTCTAAATTCGTGTGTAGTTTGCTGAGAAGTTGCTCAATTGACTCTTTTACCCAAAGCATACATCTACCTCCTACGCACCTACTACTAAAAGCAAGTACTTACTTTATTTTATTGCAAAAAAATATTTAATATGTTCTATTTCTCATACTAAGTGTATAATATATCACATTTATTTACAAGTAATTTGTTTTTATTCACTATTTTTTCTTATTAAAAATGTAGCTTACTAGCAGATTAAGCTTATACTTAAACTATTAATCTCAAAAAATTTCATGCCCTTTGCAGTTCCATACTTAGTTTTTAACAATATAATAGCGTTAGTATAGGAATGAACATATAATCAGCACCTGAATAATTTCTTCACTCAAAAAAGAACTATCTCAAAAAACTGAGATGAAAATAAAAAAAGTGTGATTGTAGTCTTTCTACAATCACACCTGAATGAAAGCAAGTACAAAATCGAGCTCACTTTCAGCACTTAACGAGAGTAGAATAAAACTGCATATTCTTCCTCTACTGGTATTTCTTTATTATTCATGTTTCTTCTTTCTTTGTGCATTTAACCATAGCAACACGCCTAATCCTATTAAGCTAATCCCTAACCAAATTATCCATGGATTACTTTGATCTCCAGTTTTTGGTATAGCTTTTGATTCTTCGTATGTTGCTGAGTGCTGTGAGTTACTAGAAATTGTTAAATTACTTGAGCTATTACTATTTGAACTCTTGCTAGGCGTTTCATTTTGTTCAACTACTTTTACAGTAGCTGTAACAGTTAATTGTTCTTTACCAGCATCAGCAGTTCCTTCATTCGGATCAATAGTATATTCTACTTTGTATGTTCCTACTTTTTTAGTATTAACAGTACCACTTACTTTTACTTTTGAAAATGGTATAGATTGTCCATCTCTTGATGTTGCTCGAACAAAATTATCTTTTGCACTCCATTTTTCACTAGTTTTAATAATGCTGTCTTTTACAATAATTTCAGCTTTATTTTTTAGAACAGTGATATGAGCTATTGCTTTAACACCATCATAAAGATAACTCACTTCATACGTTCCGGGTGTTTTACTTTCTACTGTTCCAATTACTGTAATATCAGCAAATGAAACCTTATCTCCTCGTTTATCTGTTGCTCCGTCAAAGTTGTCTTGAGCATTCCATTTTTCACCAGCGTAAATTGTGCTGTCATGGGCTTTCACCGTTGTTTCTCTTGTTTTGACAGTTACAAGAATAGTGGTAGACACACCTTCATAACTATATGTCACTGTGTATTCACCTGGCGTATTTGGATTTACTTCTGGTGATTCTTTTACAGTAATATCTTTAAATGCTACTGGATTTCCTGCCTTATCTACAGCTTTATCAAAATTATCTTTAGCAGACCAGTCATCACCTACATAGATGATAGAATCGTGAGCAATTACTGCTGTTTTAGGATTTTCGACCTTAACTTGAACAGTAATAGAAACATTATC
Organism: Listeria farberi; assembly: GCF_014229295.1. Taxonomy (NCBI): domain Bacteria; kingdom Bacillati; phylum Bacillota; class Bacilli; order Caryophanales; family Listeriaceae; genus Listeria; species Listeria farberi. The sequence goes on along the minus strand of NZ_JAARZL010000001.1, from coordinate 608,925 downwards.
ATACGTATAAGTTATTGGATATGTTCCTGCTTTACTAGTATCCACAGTCCCGCTTACTTGAACATCCGTAAACGCTACTGGATTACCATCTTTATCACGAGCACTATCAAAATTATCCTCCGCATCCCATGCTTCGTCTAAATATACAACGGAATCATGGGCATTTACTGCTGTTTTAATTTCTTTGATAGTAAGCGTAATCGTTTTAGAAATTCCATCATAGCTATATGTGATTTTGTATGTTCCTGCTTTATTTACGTTCACAGTTGGATTTTCGGTTACCTTTACATCTTCAAATTTAATAGTATTGCCGTCTTTGTCTACAGCACTATCAAAATTATCTTCTCTAGACCAATCTTCTCCTACGTAAATGGAAGAATCATGAACATTGATACCCTCTTTATTTTCCTTTACAGTAACGGTAATAGTCATCGAAGCCCCTTGATAGGAATAAGTGACATTATAATTACCAGGTTGTTTTGTATTCACACTACCAGTAACAGTGATATCTGCTAAATTTACTGGATTCCCGTCTTTATCTAGCGCACTATCAAAATTATCTGCTGGTGTCCAGCTGTCAGTCGTATAAATAGTGGAATCATGGGCATTTACTGCTGTTAAAATAGCTTTTACCTTGACATTAATAGTAGTTGAAACTCCATTATATGTGTAAGTTACTGGATATATTCCTGCTGTATTAGTATCTACAGTACCTGTAACTTCTACATCTTTAAACGCTACTGGATTTCCTTCTTTGTCTACTGCACTATCAAAGTTGTCTGATGCTGTCCAATTATCACCTATATAAATCGTGGAATCATGGGCATTAATTGTAGTTAAGTCTTTTGCAACTGTTACTTGAATAGTAACTTCTGCTTCTTTACTATCTTTGTTTACTTTGTAAGTTAGCGGGTAAATTCCGCCATTTTTTGAACCTTTTTGAATTGCATTTAGTTGTGTTGTATCTGCTTGAACTGTAACAGCTTGTGCACTTGAATTCACGCCATCTTTCACTTCTTCAAAAGCAGCTGTTTTAGCTAAATCAAGTGATTCAGTTTCTGTCAGTTTTTGAGCGTCTTTATATTCTATGGAGAAATCTGTCGCCCCTAAAGTGAACTGATTTTTCTGCACTACTTTACCATCAGCTGTTTTTACATAAACTGGCGCAGTAGAAGTTTTTTTAGTTCCAAATATATCTTGAATTTCAACATTTAAATCTGTTGCTGCTAAAGTTTTTCCATTAGTAGAGCCTCCGACAATTGCGCCAGACCCATCACTTAAAGTTTGTACAGTAGCAATTCCAGTATTTGCAGTTGTCCATTTGTAGCCATCTGTTTTCGCTTGAATATTTTGGAAGAATTCTGGTTCAATCGTGTTTTCAGCTGCTTCCCCGCTTGTAGATGTTACTTTGGGTAAAGTTACTGTTAAACTACTTCCGGTTTGAACAAGTTTATTGTCTAAATTTACTTTTAAATCTTGTTCTGGAGAATAAGCAAAGTAACCAGCATTAATGTTTTGAGCAGATGGTTGGACCGGGTCAATATTTTTAACCCAACCTTTGTCTGCGCCCGTATTTGGTGGATTGCTATCAATCGTACCATCTTTACCTATGTTTTGTAAGGTATATTGATAACCTTCCTTTTCAGGGAATTTAACAGCATAATTTCCATAATCAACGCCTAAAGTATAATCAAATTTATATTTTCCATTAGCGTTTGTTTTTGTTGTTACATTTTCTCCATTATTTTTAGCAGGTTCATATGTTGAAGTTGAATTGTTCCATTTGTATAGTTCAACTGTTTCATTGGCTAATGGTTTATCACCTTTTGATTCTTCATATAATCCATTAACATTTTTATCTTCAAATAATACACCAGCTAGTTCTACGATAACTAGTTCTGCTCCTACTCTTGTACCGGATAGTGATCCAGAGTAAGTATTAGTTATAACACGATAATATGGGTTATAAACATCGCGTTCACTAATTTTATTGTCAGTTGTCGCAGATTCAAAAGTTTCATCAACTCTTAATGGAATCTTAAACACTTGTGTCTCTCCAGAAGCAATTTCCGTTTTAACTTTAATTTTAACCATATTAACTTTCTCATAACTGGAAAGAGAACTTTGGTAAATACTAGATGAATCATAGTTATCCGCATTCGCTTCTGTTGTATAACTAACATCAAATTGTTCTTGTTGTAAAGCTGTCAGTTGAATAGCATCATTTAATTTCATATCCCATTTAAATGCTTCTGGTTGGAATTTTGATCCAAAATTTTGTCCTGTTTTTGGAATCGGAATGTAGAGCTCAAAAGTTCTAGCACTATCATTAGAAGTATTAGTAACTTTAACGGTGTAATCAGCATCAGTTCCCGGAGTAAAATAGGATACAGTACTATCATCCCCTTCTACATAAGGTGATTTCTCTCCTTCTCCAGCAATATTCAAGAACGTTTCTACTGATACTGTGTCTTGTTTCGGTACGCTTAAAGCACTAGCATTAGTAGAAAGTAAGTTTTCATTGTCCTTACCATTATTATTAACATCTAGACCAATATCCGAAAATTTATTTGTAGCTAAAGCAGATGTTACATTAGGTCCACCCCAAGCAAGTAATTCTTGAATATCTGTATGAATACTTTTATTTAAAGTAACATCAAATGAAGTATCATAGCTAATATTCAAATACTGCGCTTTATATGGATAACCAATAAATTCGCCTACTAATACATCAGTAGTTTTTAAAACATAAACTTTGTCTCCATTTTTAGCTGTTTCTTGTGTAACCGTAAAATCAACATCTTTTCCATCCTGATCTGTTAATTTAATAGAAGTTGGTTGTATTCTTGAACCCTCTATTTGACGTAAATATATCTCAGGGTCACTAAGAACTGTTCTAGTACCATAAGGATAATCAAACAAGCGTAATGTTGCTTTTGTAGTTATTTTATCTCCAGCACGAGCTGTTTTAGTTGGCGCTCCGTCCTGGTTGTAGAAATTAGCAGTTCCATTCGCAGCTGAAGTACTAATATTTGCAACTGAATATGTTGATGTTCCATTAACTTTTGTACTTTCTTCATCTTCTGCATCCCAAATGCTCGCTTTAAATTGAACAGATTGAATACCTGGTTTAACGAGTCCATAAGAAGCAGTAGATAACGAGCGGAAATAGCCTGACTCTTCTACATTTGTAAAACCTACAGAGAAATCACCTACATTTGCTTTTACTTCTGTAAAATACTCTCCATCTTTTAGTCCTACTGCATCTGCATGAAGTTGAGCCATTTTATTACCATTAGTTTTTGGAAGTGTACCATTGTACGTTCGAAACTCTGAATTTAAATTTGTTTTATATTGGATATCAGTTACTTTATTCCCTGAAATAGTCCCATCACAAGGTAAATTGACAATATAAGCTTGCCAGTTGTCGTCAAACTTAATATCGTAAATTTGATTTGTTTTAACTCCTGCTGTAGCTTTATTGCTTACTATTACACTGCCAGCCCAAGTTTCGTTATTAGGATTAATATTTCTGCCATTTGTTGTTATAGTCATTTTATTTTCTGTTGAATCTACAACTTTACAAGTATCTACTGGGGCAAGTGTAGTTAAATCAGCCGCAATATTTGATAATGCATCTGATTCAAATACTGTTCCATCATATGCCGTCATAACTGCATGAGGTACTTTTGGCGCCGAATATACACCTGGGTTCGTCCCTTTAGGTACTTTATATTTTACTGCAAATACAGAGTCAGCTACACCATTGTAAGACATTTGATTAAAATCAACGACTACTTTATTTTCCTCAGGATAATGAGTAACTGTTCTCTTATCACTACTACTAATTAAGCTCCCTGACTGGTTAACAACTCCTACATACTCCATACCTTCTGGATAATAAAGTGTAGTGGTAACATTTTTAGGAACAAAATATCTTGCTCCACGACCGTCTTCTTGATTTATACCATTTATTACTGAATAAAATTTTGTATAATTATATGAAGCTACATCATCAGTACTAGGTAAAACCTCTGGTAGAACTTTTTGTGTATAGTAGTTACGGAACATCGTTTGGAGGCTATCCTGTTCTGCATAACCAATAACTTTTTTTCCTTCAGCATGAATACTTTGTTCAGCAGTTGCTACAGGTGTGTCTCCTTCACCCATGAAAGTTTCTACTTTAATAGGATCTTTTATATCAGTCGCTCCATAGTATTTAGCCCCGTCCACGCGTACAGAAAAAGTAAAGGTAACTCTTTCAGTTCCTGGGTCTAAATTATAACTTACCGTTCCATAAGTCCCGCTATTATAGTTTGTTTCCTTATTAGGAATTGTGACAGAATTAATTGCACTTCCCAGCGGATCTCCTGAGCTTAAAGTACTTAATATTCCAGCATCAACAGTTTTCGGTGCTTGGTAACTTGTTGGAACTGGGATTGTAACAAAGCGCATGCCATCTGGTAAAGTAAAATTCACTTTCTTATCATTAGAATTATCGTCATTAAATACTGCTGTTACAGTAACATCTTTAATAGCACCATTAGCCCAGGCTTTCTTATCATAGTCAGGGATATTTAAAGTTACGGTAGAGTTTTCGGTTTTTAAGCTTTTCAGCGTGTTTTTAGTAGTTTCATTTTCTGGTTCAGAAGTTTGTTCTTGTTTTGGAGCTTCTTGCTCTGCTGGACTTACTTCTTTTTCAGTAGAAATACCACTAACTTCATAAGATGCGGTGAAGGTTTGTGCTTCTTTATCTGAATTAATTTCTTTATAAGTGATTAAAAAATCAATAGAACCATTTTTTTCAGCTGTATATTCCGCTTCTTGGCCTTTTACTATTTTTCCATCAGGTGTTTCGATTGTTAAAATTTCGATTTTATTATCTTTTGGTGCCGTTTTGATTTTGAGGTTTGCTTTCTTTTTATCACTAGAAATGTCTTTTTGAACCTCATAGGAAATTACCTCATTATCAGTCTCTGCAGCAAATACTGTGAATGATGCGAGGTTCAGTTGACTTAGTACTAATATGGTTGTTAAAAATAAAAGCAAAGAACGTTTTATACCGGTCGTTTTAATAGTCATATATGCGTGTCTCCTTCTCATTTTTGATGTATGTTAATACGTGGGTAATAAAAAAATTATTGCAGGTATTAAGTTAATTGTTGAAGCTAAAAAAGTTTTTCCAGCTTGTTTTATAGAGTTTATATATTTTTTTAGCAAACTATATTGTAATTATGATAGAAATCAACGCAAATTCAAATAATCATTTACAACTAAATCATGTGTTTTTAGTAAATCACCTTCATCTTTTTGTAACATCTTCCAGGTTTTTCTACTATAAAAACCTCCATTTAAAAAGAGAAGATAGAAAATTATCTTCTCTTTTGTACTATTTATTTTTTTATCAGCTAATTTTTTGGATTCGTTTCTCTCACAACAAATTTCGCTTTATATCAACATATATTATCTCTTCAAAAATCTCTTTACAAGGTTTGATTTCTGTAATTAAAGCAGCAATTTGGCTGACCAAGACAAAACCATCGTTTGTATCACCTTTTTCTACTGCTTTTCGTAAAGTATCTAGCATTAGTTCTTCAAATGTTCTATTTATTATAAGACGTATATAATAATATATCACATTTATTTACAAGTAATTTTGTCTTATTAAAAAACATGACTTACTAGCAGATTAAGCTTATACTTAAACTATTAAACCCAAAGGAGATGATTTCATGCCTTTTGCAGTCCCATACTTAGTTTTTAATGGCGAAGGTCAAGATGCACTAACGTTTTACGCCGAGGTATTTCAAGCTGAAATTACGAGCGTCCAACGTTTTAAAGAGATGAATAATTTTTATGGTGATGCGGTTTTTGGTGAAAGGTTAATGCACAGTCGCTTAATCAAAAATGGGGAAGAGTTTATTTACATTACAGATGCGCCTTATGATGTTTTTACAACCGGGAACCGTGTGACGATTCTTATTAATTTTACATCTGAGGAAGAAATTAAATATGCCTATCAAGCTTTGCGTACAGATGGAAAAGTAGAGATGGAGTTGCAAGTGGCATTCTGGGGTTCGACTTATGCGCAAGTGACGGATAGGTTTGGGGTGTTTTGGCAGCTTAATTTTGACCAAAAAAATTGAGCCCAGTATAAGCTCAACTTTTTTGGTCTATAAATTTTTTATCATAATAATATCTGTTTGACAATCATCGCCCATATAAAAATCATGTTCTCCATTTGGAGTAAAGCCCATCTTTTCATAAAATTGAATAGCATTTTTATTCTTCTCCCAAACACCTAACCATATTTTTTCTGCATTAACTTCTCTCGCTATCTCTACCGCTTTGCTAAATAAATCATTACCTAGTCCCTTTTTTTGAAATGATTTTAATACATAAATACGCTCTATTTCGATTGTTTTCCCCACTATTTCTTCTGTTTGAGCATCTCCTATATTTAGTTTTAAATATCCAGCAATGGCTTCTTGATGATAAATAAAATAAAAATAGGAATAGGGATTTTCTAATTCATTTCTTAATTTTTTTGCTGTAAAGTTTGTTTTTAAATATGCTTCCATATTTTCCGGTTTATTTTGTGCTCTAAAGGTTTCATCAAATGTCTTATAACTTATTTCTAAGAGCGGTTGTAAATCACTTTTTATACATAATCTTATCATTACTTTTTCCTCCACAATTAATAACTTCTTTTATTGCCTTTTTTCACATATAGCCAGTCATCCGCAATATTTTCTTTGACCTTCTTGAGCGCCCCGGAGAGCATATTAATCTCAGCTTCAGTAAATCCTTTTAAAGCTACTTCATTAGAATATTCATTTTCGCGGATAATTAAAGGATATACTTGTTGGCCTTTGTCTGTTGGGAATAATAGTTTATTTTTTTTATTATTCTTATCCTGTTTCTTTATAATCAAACCATTTTTCTCTAAATTCTTAATAGCTCTCGAAGCAGTAGTACGATCGATTTTTAAAATATCTACTAATTTTTCTTGAATAATTCCTTGGTTTTCGCAAATTCTAACTAGATAAATAAATTGCCCCTTTGCTAGATTTAATTCTTTAAATTCGATATTACTTATTGAATCAAGTGCCCGAGCAATAACACCTATATCTCTTAATATATCTTTCATTACCAATCTCCTTTTATTGCATTTGCAATAATATATCTTTTCATAAGTATACCACAGAGGATGTACTGAGGAAATAGAAATGGAGTTTTCTACTAACCAAAAAACCGTATCAGCACTGGGTTGCACTGAAACGGCTTTTTTTATGATTTACTAAAAATCCTATATTAATAAAATTTTACGACTTCATTGAAACTATTTTAGTGAACGCTTCAAAAGAAAGCAGTTTAAAACATTAATTTAATTCTAACCCAGCAATCACATTCTTAGCATCTATCATCATCTCTTCAATAACATCTTTACAAGGTTTGATTTCTGTAATTAATCCAGCGATTTGTCCAGCCATGACAGAGCCATTGTCTGTGTCGCCTTCTTGTACTGCTTTTCGTAAAGAGCCTAAAGTTAACTCTTCTAACGTATCACGATCGGCGTTTTTTTCTTCTAAACGGATGTATTCTTTGATCATTTTGTTTTTAATCGAGCGAACGGGAGCGCCGGCTTTTCGACCAGTAACCATTGTGTCGCGGTCAGAGGCTTTGATTACGGCTGCTTTGAAATCCGGGTGTACTGGGCATTCATCGGTTGCTAGGAAGCGTGTGCCGATTTGGACACCTTTTGCACCTAGAGCTAGAGCCGCAGCGATTCCACGACCGTCGGCAATTCCACCTGCGCCAATGACTGGAATAGTTACAGCATCCACGATTTGAGGTAAAAGCGCCATTGTTGTTGTTTCGCCAACGTGTCCTCCAGCTTCCGTTCCTTCTGCGATAACTGCGTCCGCGCCCATTTTTTCCATGCGTTTAGCAATCATTACGGATGGGACAACAGGAATCACGATAATTCCAGCTTTTTTCCAGATTGGCATAAATGTTTTTGGCGTTCCCGCTCCGGTTGTAACGATTCCCACTTTTTCTTCAATAATTACTTCGGTTAATTCCGCAATATTCGTCATCATTAGCATTAAGTTAACGCCAAATGGTTTATCTGTCAGTGCTTTTGTTTTTTGGATTTCTTCGCGTAGCATCTCGGCAGTCATTCCGCCAGAAGCGATAATTCCTAAACCGCCAGCATTAGACACAGCGGCTACAAGTGGAGCTTTGGCAATTTGGGCCATCGCACCTTGGATAATCGGATATTTAATATTTAATAAGTTCGTAATCGACATCTTTTTCCTCCTGCGTTCTTGTTTGTTTTATCACAATTTAGTATATCAAAAAACAGCCCTATAAACTAGAGCTGTTTTTCACCATTAATTAGACTCTTCTGCATCCACAGCGAGCAAGACACAGCCAGTAATTCCAGCGTCATCTTCTAACTTTGGAGGAACGATATATGCATCTAAATCTGGTAGCTGAACATAATTATTAACGAGCGCTTTTAATTTTTGACGGACAAGTGGGAAAAGTTGGCGTTGTTTCATGACTCCACCACCTAATACTATTCTTTCTGGGGATAGGATAAGTGTGTAATTCATTAGAGCTTGCGCGATGTAATGCGCCTCTAAATTCCAAACTTCTTCATTATCTGCAAGTTCTGCCGCTTTTTGACCCCAGCGTTTTTCAATTGCTCCACCAGCTGCAAGCCCCTCTAAACAGTCACTATGACTCGGACAACTTCCAGTGAAACGGTCGCGCTTATGACGGCGCACCATGATATGTCCCATTTCTGGATGAGAAAAACCTTCTAAGATTTTACCCGAAACAACTGCTCCACCACCGATTCCTGTTCCGATAGTTAAATAAATACAACTATCTAAACCTGCGGCCGCGCCTAAACTTACCTCTCCTAAAGCGGCTGCATTAACATCCGTCGTAAAACCAATAGGCACGTTAAATTCTTTTTTCATTGCACCCACAATATCATAATTACGCCAAGCTAGTTTTGGCGTTTGGGTAATGTAACCATATGTAGCACTACTTTTTTGAATATCAATCGGTCCAAAAGAGCCGATTCCGATTGCTTTTAATTCATCTTGATATTGTTTGAAAAATTGAATGACTGCTTTCATTGTTTCCGCTGGCTCCGTTGTCGGGTAGCTCTCGCGCTTAATAATTTTACCTGACTTTTCACCAATTGCTACAACAAATTTAGTTCCGCCTGCTTCAATTGCTCCATAAACCATTCAAAAAACTTCCCTTCTCGTAAGTTTTATAACGCTTTCATTTTACAATAGTTTTCTGGAAAAAGAAACTTATTTTCTAAAAACTTATCATTTTAATTCTAAATACCTAATTTAACAGATATTTAAACACAAAATTTTACTTCTTAAAAATCCACTTCACAAGTCGCGCATATTCATCAAAAAATGGAGGAATTTCAGATGGATTTAATCCGTATTCCATATTATTTTTGATGCCTTGGTTGTACCATTTTTGGAGTTCATAGCCACGTTTAAAATAGCTCCAGACAGACTTTCCTTCCGAGCTTAAGGCATATTTGACAGAGGTTAAATTGTCTAGCTTATCCGCCACGATTAACGCTTTTTCTTCTAAATTTCCAGTGCGCACTTGTTCAATCGTATGGGCTTTTCGTTCTTCCCAAGATAACGTTTTATTTTCTGTATGAGAAGCTACTAAATCTGCTACTTCATCACCAAATGTTGCGCGAATATCGGCATCGGTCATCTCCGTATCTTCAACAGCATCATGTAACAATCCCGCGACAACAACTTCTTCGCGAAAACCAGCACGGCGCAAAATTCTCGCTACGTTCAACGGGTGCGAAAAATAAGGCTCGCCTGTAATTTTGCGAACTTGGCCACTATGCGCTTCAATCATCATCTGTCTCGCTTTTTCATACATAAAAAGAAGCCTCCACTCAGAATCTATGTCTATACTATACAAGATTCGAGCGAGGCTTTCTAGTTTTTTAATTGTAAAAAGTAATTTCACGACCATTTAAATCTTGTACTGGTCGACTTGTATTACCAATTGCTTTTTCAAATTCAGTGAAATCTTCTTGGCCAAGCGTCTTCGCATTTTTTAACACGATCCAAGTTACGCCTTCCACGGTTGGTGGTGTCGTCCGTGAACCTTGGTATGTATAGAAAACACGTTCTTCTGGCATAAATTCATTTACATCCAAAGTAATTTCCCGTTCTGTTTCAAAATCAGCGAACACTTCTGGGAAATACGTCGGTAAATCTTTGAATTCGACATTATTTGTATTATCAATTTCCATCCAAGCACTCATTACAAGCGTTGTTCCGTCTGGTTTTTCATGAACAAAATGCCATTCAATCGGATACATATAGCCGTCGAGTAAATGCTCTGCCGGAATATGTGCATGAAACGATACAAGTGGATAATACTCGCCATTAAAGCGTAATCCTTGTTCTTTATCATGCGGAAAAACATGCACCGATTGTTCAATTCTTCTAATCGTATAGTCTGTTTCTTTATAGTAAAATTTCATTGTTGATGGTTTTAATTTCACAACATCAGCTTGTTCAATATCTACTGGCGATTGAGCCTTTCCAGTATGTGCGATTTCAAAGTCAGAACAGATATGCCCCCACATTTCTGGTCCAGTCTTTTCATCGTAACCCCATAACACTTTTTCCTTTGTCATAACCATTTCTCCTTTTCGAAAAAAATTGCGTAACATTATTTTAGCGGATAGCTGATCTATTCCACAAGTAATTTGCTTAATGTTCGTGTTTTGACTTTGGTGTGAACTGGCGGGAAGATACTGGTGGCTTTGTTTTTAGTACAATATTTATTCTAAAATATCTTTGATTGCAGAAGCTTATAAAACCTAATACAAAACTGACCAAGATTTAGCACTATATTATTTAAACCGACTAAACTTTGATATCCACCCAGCATCAGTAAACAACTCACCCGCAAGTCCATCACTTGATTCGACAATATTTTCATGATTTGCTAAGAGCGTAAGGTTGTCTTCCGATTCCTCAAACATAGTTAAAACGTTAAATAAAGTATTATCAACAATCATTGTCCCTAAAAGATGTAAAAATTCTTTTTCTTCTTCATTCATCATTGAAAGCTTATGTTGAATATCCTGTAAAGAAGGTGCTTTGATTTCTTGATTTAATAAAGATTCTAAATGTTGAATAGTTCTATCTCGAGTAGAAGTTATGAATTCCTTTCCAAACATTGTTAAATTCGACTCATCCATGAAAATCCTCCCTAAAGCAGTATTTTATTGCATTAATTATAGCAGATACATTTAACTACAAAAAGAAAAAACTAGTGCTGAAACATTTTCCAAGCAATTTATATAGTATAAAAAGAGGTTTAGCATGAAAATACTAAACCTCTTAAATTAAAGAAAAATGACTTCATACAATAAATCTAAAAAACAATAGTTAAAGGTTTCTAGGAGTTCTTCATATTGCCATATTTCAATGAAGGCATTTTATTTCCGGTACATCTTAAACTCCAAAAATAGTTCATTATAATACGACAGCATTCGTTTACCGAGGTTATCATATACTTCTAAATTATTTAGTTCGTCCATATCCGGATAAAAACGTTCGTCACTCGAAATTTCTTTTGGTAACAACTTAACAGCTTTTTCATTTGGTGTTGCATAGCCGACATATTCAGCGTTAATTGCAGCATTTTCTGGTTTTAGCATGAAGTTAATAAATTTATGCGCGCCATCGACATTTTTTGCCGTTTTTGGAATGACCATGTTGTCGAACCATAAATTGGAGCCGTCTTTTGGAATAACATATTCTAAATCTTCATTTTCACTTAGCATTTCCGCTGCTTCTCCGGAGAAAGTAACCGCGACACCCGCTTCATTGTCCGCCATGAGAAGTTTAATCTCATCGCCAACAATTGCTTTAACATTCGGCGTCATCGTTTCTAACTTATCTCTGGCAGCTTGTAGGTGGGCTTTATTCGTATCGTTTAATGAGTAACCGAGACTATTCAGCCCAAGCCCCATCACTTCACGCGCCCCATCAATTAGCAAGATTTGGTTTTTCAATTCGGGATCAAATAACGCATTCCACGTATCGAAATTTTTATCCGGGAACATTTCTTTATTATAAATAATGCCAAGCGTTCCCCAGAAATACGGCATCGAATATTTATTATCATCATCAAACGACAAGTCCATAAAACGCGGATCAAGGTATTTTTCATTTGGCAGTTTGGAATGATCAAGCGGAATCAGCAAATTTTCTTCTTTCATTTTACTAATCGCGTAATCACTTGGCACTGCAATATCAAAGGTCGTTCCACCTTGCTCAATTTTCGTCATCATCGCTTCGTTAGAATCAAATGTTTGGTAAATGACCTTGATGCCAGTTTCTTTTTCAAATTTAGTAATGAGCGATGGATCAATGTAATCGCCCCAATTATAAATCGTCAGCGTATTACTCCCAGCGTAGCCCTCAGAGCGGTTCATTGTTGTTGCAAGTAGCATCATTAGGAGCGCGACCACAATTACTGGTACAAAAATTTTCAGCAGTTGCTTCATTCTTTCGTCGCCCCCGTCCGAATATTTTTACTTGTATTGCGTTGGTTGATAAAGTAATAACCGATCACTAAAATAATGGTAAATAGGAAAATCAGTGTCGATAAAGCATTGATAGAAAGCGAAATTCCTTGTCTTGCTCTGGAATAAATTTCTACCGCTAAAGTTGAGAAACCATTTCCTGTTACAAAGAAAGTTACGGCAAAATCGTCTAGCGAATAAGTTAATGCCATGAAAAATCCAGCTAAAACACCTGGCATAATATAGGGCAAAATAACTTTCGAAAGAACTTGCCACTGGCTTGCTCCTAAATCACGCGCAGCATCCATTAACGTCGGACTCATTTCTTGCAACTTCGGCAAAATCATCAATACGACAATTGGTATACTAAAGGCAATATGTGACACTAAAACAGAGATAAAGCCTAATTTTACACCTAAAATCGTAAAGAAAATCAAGAAACTAGCACCGATAATAACGTCCGGGCTAACAATCAACACATTATTCAAACTTAAAAGCGAGTTTTTCGCAAAAGGTTTTGGCATAAATTTAATCGCCAGCGCCCCGCAAACCCCAATAATAGTTGCAATCACTGAAGAAAGTAGCGCAATCACAAACGTATTTAAAACAATAATCAGTAAGCGTGTATCTTGGAAAACTTCCTTATAATAATCAAGCGTAAAACCGCTGAAACCATGCATCGTTCCACCTTTATTAAACGAATAAAAAATCAAATAGAAAATCGGCGCATATAAAATCACAAAAACAAGCACTAAATAAATCGTACCCCATTTACTTTTCTTCATTTACGCGCACCTCTTTTCTTTTTGGAACCTGTTAAAAACATAATTAAAATCATCGCAATAATTAAAAATACGCCAATCGTTGAACCCATACCCCAGTCTTGCGTGACAAGGAAATGTTCTTCAATCGCTGTTCCGAGCGTAATCACACGGTTTCCTGCAATTAATCGCGTAATCATAAAGAGTGATAGCGCTGGAATAAAAACAGCCTGACACCCCGATTTCACGCCGTCAGCAGTGAGCGGGAATATCACTCTTCTAAATGTAGTTAAACTAGAAGCCCCTAAATCACGCGATGCCTGAATTAACGTAGGATTAATTTCCTCAATCGCATTAAAAATCGGTAATATCATAAATGGAATAAAAATATAGGTTGATACAAATAAGAAACTAAAATCCGTAAATAAAATCTGTTTCGAGCCAATTCCAAGTATTTCTAAAAATTGATTCGCCGCCCCGTATGTCCCAAAAATCCCAATAAAGGCATACGCTTTAAGCAGTAAATTGATCCAAGTCGGTAAAATTATGAGTAATAACCACAATTGTTTATGCTTTAATTTCGTTAACAAATAAGCCGTTGGATAAGAAATTAGCAAAGTAAAAACTGTAATTAAAAACGCGTACCAGAACGAACTAGCCGTCATTTTTAAATATACAGGGGTAAAAAAGTGAATATAATTATCTACTGTAAAATTGCCATCCACATCAAAAAAAGAATAATAAACAATTAATAAAATTGGTGCGACAACAAAAAGTAAAATCCAAAGTACATAAGGAACAAGATAAACTGTACGAGTGCGTCTATTCATTACTGCACCTCATCGTAGCTATCAAGCCGCTTATCGAATTCTTCCTCCGTTTCGCCAAGACGCATAACATGAATTGCCTCTGGTTCAAACGCTAAGCCAATCTTATCACCCACACGAACTTTTCTCGTTGTGTGAACAAGCCATTCATTTCCATCAGTATCGATACAACCAACTTCATAATGAACACCGCGGAATAGCATCCAATCAACGGTTACTTGAAGTTTTCCTTTTTCAGCCGAAGTAATCTCTAGATCTTCTGGACGAATAACTACTTCAACGACTTCATTTGGACGGAAACCTTGGTCGACACATTCAAAACGTCTTTCCACAAATTCCACTTCGAAATCTTGAATCATTTTGCCATTAACAATGTTGGATTCGCCGATAAAATCAGCAACAAATTTATTAATTGGCTCATCGTAAATATCAATTGGCGTACCGCTTTGTTGAATTTCGCCTTTGTTTAATACAAAAATTTCATCGCTCATCGCAAGTGCTTCTTCTTGGTCATGTGTCACAAAAATAAACGTAATCCCAAGACGTTTTTGTAAATCACGCAACTCATATTGCATTTCGGTACGTAGTTTTAAATCAAGCGCTGACAGTGGTTCATCAAGTAAAATAACTTCTGGTTCATTAACGATTGCCCGCGCGATTGCGACACGTTGTCTTTGTCCGCCAGACATTTCGCTAATTTCTCTTTTTTCGTAGCCTTTTAAGTTAACAAAGCGCAGCGCTTCTTGTACTTTTTTATCGATTGCATCTTTTTTTAGCTTTTTAATACGCAGTCCAAAAGCCACATTTTCATACACGTTTAAATGTGGAAATAACGCATAATCTTGGAAAACAGTATTTACCGGTCGTTTATTGGCTGGAATTTGGTTAATTACTTTATCTCCTAAGTAAATTTGTCCTTCTGAAGCTTCTAAAAATCCAGCAATTAAGCGCAAAATGGTTGTTTTCCCGCAACCAGATGGGCCAAGCAAAGTATAAAACTTTCCTTTTTCTATTTCAAAACTGACATTGTCAAGCACTGGCGGGTCATTATCAAATTGCTTTGTTACGTTTTCAAAACGAATAATTGTTTCTGTCACAATCATTTACCTCCCTTATAAATATGACTCTGTCGCTACTAAGATGAGTGTCGCTTGTTCCGTTGCTCGATTAATAATTTGATGTTCATCTGCGGCGTGGAAATAAATAGCTTCTCCTTTTTTAGCTGCATACTCATTTCGACCAAGTAGCACGGTCACTTCCCCTTTTAACACATAAGCAAAAGTTTCTGAAAGTGATGGTTCGAAGCTTTTAAAACAGCTATTTGCCTCTATTTCAAGTAGCACTGGTTCCATTTCTTTTTCATTCGATTCTGGAACAAGCCACTTTATTCTGTAACCTTTTTCTTCATCTTCAAAGAAAGTATGCTCTAACTCTCCGTAAATTACTTTTTGATTATGTTCTTCTTCATCAAAGAAATCTTTCGGAGTGGAACCTAACACTTCCAAAATAGCAAATAACGTTTCAATCGAAGGAGAGCTCAAATCTCGTTCTAGCTGAGAAATATATCCCTTCGTCAAATCCGTTCGTTCGCCTAATTCTTCTTGTGTCAAGTTCTTGCTGAGTCTAAGATTTTTTATGCGTTTGCCAATTTCCATGTCAATGTCCTTTCTTTCAAGTTTAGTGATAGTAAACCTCAAGTCATAGAAGTTTACTAATATTAAACAAAAAGTTTACTTACAGCAAGGTACATTATACAATAAAGCCTTATCATGAACAATAGTTTTTTTGATTTTTTTCTACACTAGATAAATCATTTTAAAACAAAAAACCTTAAGAACGTTGCATTGTCCTTAAGGTCTTCTCTTATTCTAAAAAGTCATCATATAAATACGTTTCAATCATGTTGAGATTTTGGCGTAGGTCACGGGCTAATTCCCTTGAAATCCCGCCTTTTTCAAACATATTTTGAATAATATCACGTTCTAATTGGAAAGCAACTACTTGGACTTCGCGTTTTTTTTGTTCGAATTTTGCGCGTTTACCTCTTGGACTGTGCTCTTTTCTCACGCGTTCTAAGAAAATAGTGTGTTCCGTAATTAGTGGTCCAATTATATCAGCATTTTCTTTCGTTAATTGTTCTTTAAGTTTAGAAATAATGAGTACTTCATTTTCTTCTCGTAATTGGCGAATTGCTTGAAATCGTTCGCTATCTTTAGAAATACCTTTTTTCACTTTATGGGTGATTCTACGCCATTTTTTCGGGTGAATGACAAGCATTATTAGACGATATAGGAACATCCATGCTGTTTTTATTTTTGTTCGGAAGCGCTGTTTAATCGCTTGTTCCATCATATTGAGATAATGTTGATAACGATAGCTATCTGTAGCAACAATGCGTCCTTCATCGGTCATTTTTTGGGTGTTTTCACGTTCCCACTGGATAATTTCTAATCGTTTCACACGTTCTCTTTCATCCATGCCTCGATTCGAAATATTATTTTGCTGTAAATCATAAATCCGTCTCCGGTAATCTTCAATGACTTCATCTGTTGCGGATTTCGTTTCTGGTAAAGTTTGTTCTTTCAATTCTCTAATGACATTTCGAAGTATCCGAATCCGCGTCGCAATTTCAGCTCGTTCATCTTCTGTAGTTACTTCTTCACTTTTTGCTAGTAACGGTAAAATAAATGTCGCAATAACTAGCGTACACAGAATTACGCCTGATGCTATAAAGATAATTAGCGAGCGCTGCGGAAATAGTGATCCATCGTCTAAGAAAAATGGAATTGCCATCGCACTGGCAAGCGTAACTGCTCCGCGAACACCAGAAAGCGATGTGAGCACAACCGGTCTAAACTTAGGTAGCTGTGTCTTTTTATTCTGTTTTTGTCTTTGTTTTGCACCAATGCTCCATGAGATGTAAACCCATAAGAAGCGCAGTAAAATCAAGGCTGCTGTGATAGAAAGTATATAAGCGATTACTTGTAAATTGCTACTACCAGAATCATTCCATACTACCTCGGTAATCGCAGGAAGTTGCGTACCAAGCAGTAAAAACACTAAGCCATTTAAAACAAAAATAATAACCGACCAAGTACTTTGCGAAACAATATTTAATTTAACTAATTGCGGATCCATTTTCTTTTGTTCCATTGAATGCATAATCCCAGCTGCAACCACCGCTAAAATTCCTGAAACGTGTAATTCCTCTGCCGCTAAATAAATAATAAATGGCGTTAAAATTTGGACTAGCATATGAAAAGTTACATCTTCCATACCTAGCCCGCGTACCCATTTTAACAGTCTAAATTTCAACCAGCTAAGAATCATTCCTACTAAAATACCGCCAATCGCGATAATTAAAAAGCTAATACTCGCATCCATTAAACTAAATACGCCTGTCACCATCGCAGCAATCGCAAATTGGAACGCAACTAGTCCTGAAGCGTCATTAATAAGCGCTTCTCCTTCTAGCAAATTCATTATCCGTTTTGGTAAATTAATCCGCCCAGAAAGTGAACTAACGGCTACAGCATCAGTTGGCGCAAGAGCTGCTGCAAGAGCAAAAGCTGCTGCAAGTGGAACGGTTGGAATCATCCAGTGGACAAAATAACCAATCACAACAACCGTCGCAAACACAAGCCCGAGCGCTAATACTAAAATCGGCATCCGCATTCCCCAAAGTGCCGCTTTATCCGTCTGTCTGCCATCATTAAATAGCAAGGGTGCAATAAACATTACTAGAAAAAGTTCTGGGTTGAGTTGTAAATCAAATGTAATTGGCATAATAGCAATAATTACACCAAGTCCGATTTGAATTAATGGCACCGAAACAAAGGGAACAAACCGATTTAGTAAATTAGAAATAAAAATTGCTACAAGTAATGCTAAAACATATAAAAATATCTCCAATATGTATCGTCCCCTTTCGTTTTTCTCCTATATTATTATGAAGCAAAATAAATTATCACGCAAATATAAAACAGCTTCATTTCTTTGTACCACTCGGTTCAGAAAGAAATAAAGCCATTTATGAGATTAATTTTCTTTTTCTTTTTTATATTGATCAATTTGGTCATTCAAGTTTTTCATTTTTTCATCCAAATGAGTAATAATTCGCGCGGCATCTTGTAATTCTTTTACAAGTTCTTCTGGTGCTTCTTGTTGATATTTATAGTAAATTTTATGTTCTAAGCTTGCCCAAAAATCCATTGCAACTGTCCGAATTTGAATTTCAACCGTCATTTTTTCCGAACGGTTCGTTAAAAACACAGGTACCTCGCAAAGTAAATGTAAACTCCGGTAGCCATTAGGTTTAGGATTAGTTACATAGTCTTTCACACGCTTAATCGTTATATCACTTTGGCCGGCAAGCATTTCATGAATACGAAAAATATCAGATACAAAAGAACAGGTGATTCGAATTCCCGCAATATCATGTACATATTTAAGTGCATTTTCTGGTGTAATATCCACATTTTTCTTTTCCAGTTTTGCCCCGATGCTTTCGAGTGATTTGACCCGTGATTTCAAGTGTTCCATTGGATTATAGTCATGTATAAATTGAAATTCTTCATTCAATATTTTAAGTTTCGTGTTCACTTCTTCTAATGCAAAACGGTGAAGTAGCATAACATTTCGCCAATGCTTTAGTTCGTCTACTGATGGTTGTTCCATGATGACACTCCTTCCATATGTATAAACTTCCTATTCCATGTTACTACAAAACAGAAGCTAGCGTAACTATATGACGAAAGTTTCACCACATTCTAATGAATTTTTCATAAAAAAGCCTAGAATAAAAATTATTCTAGGCTAATTCTCTATTTAACTAATGGGACAACTAATTACTTTATCCTTATCTGTCACAAGCAATAAATTACGATTATAATACTGTCCATCACTTTTTAATATTAGCGTTTTTTCGGTGTCATTATAATCAATCGTTAACGCTTCTTCTAAAAATATTTCCGTCCAGCGCTTAATTAATACAGGACCGATATTTGAATCTATTTCATCATCTTCAGGAGTTTTCTTTGCTACTAATCGAAGGGTAAATATGCCGCTGTTTTCACAGGAACACCCTTCTGTATCATAGTATAGATGCAACTGACCTGAAAGATTTGAACGAAGCGCGTTTAGCCGATTTATGGCGCTATCTGTAAATGTAATATACATAACCAATCACCTCTAACTCTATTATACACCTGAGTTACCAAGATTTCGCTCGTGCTGCTTACATTCGATTTAATTCACAAATTAGACATTGGGTTTTCGTTCCTTAGCATGGTATGATAGGTATGTATTTACAAAGGGGGAAAACACGCAGATGAGCGCTTATCCAAAATTCGATGTTATTTTAAAAGCATTAAATTTGTCTAGTGTAGGAGTAATTATTACAGATCCTGAGCAACAAAACAATCCGATTATTTTTGTGAACACAGGTTTTGAAAATATTACTGGTTATACCAAAGAAGATGCTATTGGCTCCAATTGTCATTTTTTGCAAGGAAATGATACTGACAAAGAAGAAATTGCGAAAATCCGTGATGCCATTAATCAAAAATCAACTGCGAATGTTTTACTGAAAAATTACCGAAAAGATGGTACTTCTTTTATGAACGAACTGACAATTGAACCGATTTATGATGATAATGATCATTTATATTTTGTTGGTATTCAAAAAGATGTGACGACCGAGCATAATTATCAACTGGAACTTGAAAAATCCTTATGGGAAATCGAAAAACTATCCACGCCAATTGTTCCCATTAAGGAAAATATTTGTGTGCTGCCGCTGATTGGTTCCTTGACCCATGACAGGTTTCAACACATGTCCGAATATGTGAGCGAATATATGGATAATGGGAAAGAAGATTACTTAATTATGGATCTTTCTGGTCTTGCTGATTTTAATGAAGATGCTGTCATGAACCTTGTGAAGTTCCATGGTTTTATGAAGCTAACAGGTGTGGAACTAATTATTACTGGAATTTCACCTAAATTTGCGATGACTTTAATGCGCTACCAAGAAAATCTATCTAGTTTAACTACTTATAGCACAATCAAAGAAGCTTTACAATTTTACTAAAACGTATTGCAAAACAACCCATTTTCCGTTATTATGGGTAAATAATCAAATATAAACCCTCATCCAAATGGTGAGGTAGAGGTTGCGAGATGCACTAGTAATTTTTTAGAGGCGAAACAAAGACGCCGACGACAAAAAACGAACAGGTTGATCGCCGAAGTGACTAATTTTTCTTTGTGTAGAAATAGTTGCTGGGACAGTTTCCTAAAGGGGCTGGACTGCTATAAGAATTTGTCGAAATTTCTTATAGGTGTGCTATCTGACAAAATGATGTTGGTAAAATACGTAACAGCCAATTTCTTGCAGATTGGCTGTTTTTGCGCACTTCCTCTGATAATAGAAAGGGAGATTTATAGTGAAAAAAGAAACACATGGCGAAATTCGTCGTGACTTAAAGACAAGGCATCTGTCTATGATTGCCATTGGTGGTTCCATCGGGACAGGTTTATTTTTAGCAAGTGGAAATGCGATTCATACTGCAGGGCCTGGTGGAGCACTAGTTGCTTATATTGCGATTGGTATCATGGTGTACTTTTTAATGACAAGCTTAGGTGAGATGGCTACATACATGCCTGTTTCCGGCTCATTTAGTACGTATGCTAGTCGATTTGTCGATCCGGCTTTCGGTTTTGCGCTTGGTTGGAATTATTGGTTTAACTGGGCAATCACGCTTGCGGTCGATATTTCAACAGCGGCGATTATTGTTCAATTTTGGTTGCCGAATACGCCTGCTTGGCTCTGGAGTGCGATTTTCTTACTCTTGATTTTCGGTTTAAATGCCCTATCGGTAAAAGCTTACGGGGAGTCAGAGTACTGGTTCTCGATTATTAAAGTAGCAACCGTTATTATTTTTCTCATCGTTGGTGTGCTGACAATTGTTGGTATTCTTGGCGGCGAAGTGATTGGCTTTTCTAACTTTACAGCAGGAGATGCACCATTTAAAGGTGGTTTTTTCGCGATATTAGGTACGTTCTTGATTGCTGGATTTTCTTTCCAAGGTACTGAAATGGTTGGGATTGCAGCTGGTGAAAGTGCTACTCCAGAAAAAAGTGTTCCTAAGGCGATTAAGCAAGTTTTCTGGCGGATTTTGTTATTTTATATTTTTGCGATTTTTATTATCGGGATGATTATTCCTTATACTAATCCAAATTTACTGAGCGCCGAGGCAACAGATGTGGCAATTAGCCCATTTACACTCGTATTTGAAAAAGCTGGGCTTGCATTTGCGGCTTCTGTGATGAATGCGGTTATTCTGACGTCTGTTCTATCCGCCGGTAATTCAGGTCTTTACGCTTCTACAAGAATGCTTTGGGCAATGGCTCGTGATAAAAAAGCACCTAAATTCTTAGGCAAAGTAAACCGTCGTGGTATTCCAATGGCTGCACTTATTGTGACAACTATTGTTGGTGCGATGACATTCATTACTACACTAACTGAAAATGGTACGGTGATTTATACGTGGCTCCTTTCAGCATCTGGGTTAACCGGATTTATCGCTTGGGTTGGCATCGCTATTAGCCATTACCGTTTCCGAAAAGCATTTATAAAACAAGGACACGATTTAAGTGAGCTGAAATATAAAGCAAAATTTTTCCCTTTTGGTCCGATTTTAGCTTTGATTTTATGTATTTTAGTCATTGTTGGTCAAGATTACGCGGCATTTTTAAAACCAGAATTTACGAATCCTGCTTGGTGGCAAAAAATCGGTATTTCTTATATCGGCCTCCCTATTTTCCTTATTTTCTGGTTATCATTTAAATTTACAAATAAAACAAAAGTCATTCCACTGGAAGACTGCAAATTTGATCAAAAATAAAAAAACATCTCTTGTTCATTCATTTTTACTTGAATGATACAGGAGATGTTTTTATTTACTCTTTTTTAGTAAGGTTTCTACTTTTTTATTTAAACGGATTAATTCTTCTATTTCTGTTTCGGTAAGGTTTTCGAACACTTTCATCATCGCTTTGTACATAAAAGCGTTTGCAGTGGAACGCTTAGATAAGTCTTCTCCTTTTTTTGAAAGTTTTAATGTTAAATCCATATTATCCGTTGGGATCGTTTTGTTTAATTTTACAACAAGACCTAAGCTAATTAACCCGTCCACATTAGCCGCGGCAGAACTTCCAGTAATTATTAATCGTTTCGTTAAATCCGCCACTGAAATACCAGGGGTGCTATAAATCACATTTATCATGGCAAGTTGCTGAATGGTTAGTCCTAAGCTTGCCGCATTTTGATCGGCGTATCCCGCTGAAATCCGCTGTATGGACCAATAAGTTTTTAATAATTCACTAATATTTTCTGTATCTGTATTAATTTTCGCCATCATTCAACCTCCTCTTTCCATCTATTCTACGCACTTTGTCAGAAAAACTCAATCATATTTACGAAAAAAACATATTTCAATACGTTTTTATAGTTGCTTATTAAAAGTAAGTGTGATATAGTTTACTTATAAACAGTGAAGCTATTGCTTTTCTAACGTGTAAAAGTATTTTTTTAAGGTTTAATATGAAACAATTTAGGCTAGATTATAAGAGAATACTTTTATAAAAAAACATATTTGGAGGAATGAAAAAATGACAGTAGAAAAATGGAACGTAGACCCAGCGCATAGTTCAATCGAATTTCAAGTAAAACACATGATGGTATCAAAAGTAAAAGGTGCATTTAGCGATTTCACAGCGGATATCGAAATGGATCCAGAAGATTTAACTTCTGCAAAATTAAACTTCTCTGTATCAGCAGCTTCTGTAGATACTCGCCAAGCACAACGCGATGGTCATCTAAAAAGTGAAGATTTCTTTAATGTAGAAAAATATCCAAACGTTACTTTTACCGCAACAAAAATCACTGCTGATGGCGATGATGAATACGAAGTGACTGGTGATTTAACGATTCGCGACGTAACAAAACCTCTTACACTAGAAGTAAGCTATGAAGGTACTGGAAAAGATCCCAACACTGGTAATATGGTAGCTGGTTTTGAAGCAAAAGGTAAATTCAACCGTAAAGACTTTGGTCTAAATTACAATGCTGCGTTAGAAACTGGCGGCGTACTTATTGGTGACGAAGTAAAATTAAACATTCAAATCGAAGCAAGCAAATAATGGTTGAAACTACGAATAGCTAGCCTATTCGTAGTTTTTTTGTAGCTTTATCCGCCCTTTTAAGCTAAAATAGTTCTATTGTTTAAAAAAAGGGGGCTAACATCGCTATGGAAAATAAACAAAATGGACAGCTGGGCGGGATTATCGCTGGCGCTCTCGCTTATGTGTGTTGGGGCGTTCTTCCAATCTACTGGAAGCTAGTTACTCATGTTCCACCAATGGAGATTTTGGCCTATAGAATTATATGGTCTTTTATTTTTATGTTATTTTTAATCGTTTGTTTACGAAAAGCTTCGATGGTTTTTCAAGAAACGAAAGATGTTTTACTTAAACCGAAAACGCTTATCGCTATTATCGCCGCGGCTTTTTTAGTTACAGCAAACTGGTATTTATTCATTTATACGGTGAATAGTGGGCATGTGACAGAGGCAAGTCTTGGTTACTACATCAATCCACTTGTCAACGTACTTCTTGCAACTGTTATTTTAAAGGAACGATTAAGTCGTGGAGAAATTATTGCAGTTATCTCTGCTACAATTGGTGTTTTAATACTTACATGGCATCTTGGCTCTGTTCCTTTTGCAGCGATTGGGATGGCTGTTACCTTCTCTCTTTACGGTCTGATTAAAAAAGTTGTTTCCGTTTCAGTCTGGACTGGCTTAACGCTTGAGACAATGATTATCACACCATTCGCACTTATTTATGTTATATTTTTCGCAACCAATGGATTAATGCAGTATCCTGCAGAAACCAATATTATTTTAGTTGGTGCTGGTGTCGTTACCGCTATACCGCTGCTTTTATTTGCCACTGCTGCGAAGAAAATCAGCTATACAATGGTTGGATTCTTGCAGTACATCGGTCCAACGTTAATGCTTGCACTTGGTGTCTTACTATTCAAAGAAAGCTTTGACCACATTCAATTATTTGCGTTCATGTTCATTTGGTTAGCATTGATTATTTTCACGATTTCTCACATTTATTCCGCAGCCAAAATCAAACAACTAGCAAATGCCACAAAAAAATAAATGTTTCCCAGTCCCCTCTTTCGGGAATAATTCTTCTATCAAACGAGAATCTATTCCATAAAAATGAATAGGGGGCTTTTTTCATGAAAATTGGTATCATTGGTGCTACGGGCCGAGCTGGTTCAAGGATTCTAGAAGAAGCAAAAAACCGTGGCCACGAAGTAACAGCTATTGTTAGAAACGCTGGGAAAATAACGCAAACGCATAAAGATATTAATATTTTACAAAAAGATATTTTTGATTTAACGCTTTCCGATTTATCTGATCAAAATGTCGTAGTTGATGCTTACGGGGTCAGCCCAGAGGAAGCAGAAAAACATGTCACTTCACTTGATCACTTAATTTCTGTTTTAAATGGAACGGTTTCTCCGCGCTTACTTGTCGTTGGCGGCGCAGCTAGTCTTCAAATTGATGAAGATGGAAATACCCTTTTAGAATCTAAAGGGCTTCGGGAAGCACCCTACTATCCAACTGCTCATGCGCAAGCGAAACAATTAGAGCATTTAAAAGCGCATAAAGCAGAGCTCAGTTGGACGTACATTAGCCCTTCTGCCATGTTTGAGCCTGGTGAACGTACTGGAGATTATCAAATAGGGCGAGATCATCTTTTATTTGGTAGCGATGGCAATAGTTTTATCAGTATGGAAGATTACGCTATCGCTGTACTAGATGAGATTGAGCGACCAAATCACTTGAATGAACGGTTTACAGTGGCTGGAAAATAATACGAAAGTCGAAGGAGCAAAACGCCTCCTTCGATTTTTTTATCCGAAATAATACTCCCCATTGGTAGGAACTTCCTGTATACTAGTGCTATATGCAAAAAAGGGAGGAAGAAAATGGTTTTACTTGGTGCGCTAGTTAATGGGCTAGGGATTTTAATTGGTTCAATAATTGGCATGAAATTACATAATATCCCTGAACGTATGAAAGATACTGTGATGAAAGGGATGGGGTTATCCGTTATCGTCCTTGGCATTCAAATGGCATTTAAAACGAGCAATTCGCTGATTGTTATTTTAAGTATTTGTTTTGGAGCTGTTATTGGTGAATGGCTTAATATAGATTACCATCTTAACCAACTTGGGCACTGGATTGAACGAAAAGTCGGTGCAAAAGGTAAAAGCAATGTTTCAAAAGGCTTTGTGACTGCTACACTTATTTTTGTGATTGGCGCGATGGGAATTATAGGTGCGCTTGATAGTGGGATTCGCGGTAATCATGATGTGCTTTATACGAAATCAGTAATGGATGGGTTTATCGCCCTTCTTCTTAGTACAACACTTGGTTGGGGCGTTATGTTATCGGCTATTCCGGTGTTTTTATTTGAAGGCCTTATCGCGCTTTTTGCAACACAAATTAATCAATTTATTCCAGCAGACCTGATGGCCCTAATTATTAAAGAACTAACGGCTACTGGCGGAATTATGATTTTGGCTATTGGTCTCAACTTGCTCGGTTTAACGAAAATCCGGGTTGCGAATCTGGTTCCGGGGATTTTGGTTGTTGCGCTAATTGTTGCTGGAATCTATTATTTTTAATTTCGTTTAAATGGTGGTTTTACATCTAAATTTATTAAATCAGTATATGTTTGCGGTTTTCTGTAGGCATTTCCCCAAGTTTCATTTTCCCGGTAATTTCGAATAGCATCTAAATTAAATTCAGCAATAAAAACGCCCTCTGAAACGTCATCTGTTTCTATAATTGTATTATCTTGGTAATCCCCGTTTTTATTAAAAACAATCGGGGAAAAAGCAGTAGATCTCCCCCATTTTTCTCTAGGATAGTTTGCCATTGCGACGCCAACCATATTTTCAAATGCACGAGAGTTTAGTTGGTTAAGCCTAGCTGGATTCATTTCACAAGCATTTGGAACAAGGATAATTTCTGCTCCTTTTAGCATTAATACTCTGGCGCTTTCTGGAAATTCTCTGTCATAACAAATCATCACACCAAGTTTTATCTCATCAAACTCAGAAACATTAAATTCATCCCCGCTTTGTAGCAAAGTTTCTAAAGAAAAATCACATGTATGAACTTTAGCGTAATCTAAAATTATTTCTCCATTTCGGTCAATTATAATAGCTGTATTTTGCGGTTTTTGCTTTGTTTTAGATAAATAAGTAGCACAAACACCAATGTTTAGTTCTTTTGCGAGTTTTTTTAAAGTAGTAACATATGTGCTATCTCGTGCTACTGCATCTGCCAACCACCGCGTACGCTCTTCTTCAAAACTGGCATCCATTGGCTCATTAAAGGCTGTGTCAAAAGGTGGCGCGTAACCGTTTGACCACATTTCAGGAAAAAGGACTAAATCGGCTCCTTTTCGGTGAGCTTCTTGTATATACTTCACAGATAAATTTAAATTTGCCTCTTTGTTATTTGGTACTGCTTTATGTTGTACTAAAGCGATTTTAAGATTAACCATGTGCCCCCTCCTATCCAACTAATTAACGCAATTATAACATCTATTGTTAAAAACAAAAAAACACCAACAGCCCGAAAGTTGTTGGTGTCTATATAAATCTTAGTTCATACCACCCATGAAGAAGGCTGTTGTTAATTCTTGCATGAACGCCATATCGTTTTGCATTTTCCATAATGCATCATCATCTGGATCAGCTTTTAGTTTAAGTGTAACTGTTTTAGCTTCAGATACTGCATCTGCATTTTGAACAGCTTTCGTATAGATTTCCATTGTTTTTTCAGCCATTTTTTGATCATCTGTAGCAATTGATGGATCAGCTGTTGCTGCTTTTGTTAGTTCTTCTACTAATTCTGTTTGAACACCCTTCATGTCTAGCCCTTTAACAGCGAACTGAATTTCTGGACTTTCTTTGTCGTCATTTGTTACTTTAGTAGTATACGATGTTTTTTCGTTTACTTGTTTACGAAGTGCATTATAGAAATCATCCACTTGTTTGTCTAAGTTCACGTCACTAGAAAAACTTGCAGTGAATGTACTAATGAAGCTTTCTTTAAAACTAGTTTCAAATTCTTTTTCAAATTTAGAACCATCTTCACCGTATACGTCTTTTACTTTATCTGTATCTTTATTGTAAACTACTGCGTTAACTGTGATTTCTCCTGCTTTTTTTGGTTCTACTCTTGACGCTCCACCACATGCACTTAAAACTAATACCATAGCAAGTACAAAAACCATACTAAATAACCCTTTTTTCATTAAAATATCTCCCTTTCTTATTTGAATTCCATTTAATTGTACAGAAAGCAAGGATAAAAGCCAACTATTTAACTAATAATGTCATAATTTGTACATATTTCCAAATTAAATGAGGTGAAACACTTGAATAAAAAAACAAATGCATGTCGAATTTTAGATAAACAAAAGATTAGTTATCAATTACGTGAGTATAACTGGAGTGAAGACACGCTCGATGCACTTCATGTTGCGGAAGAAACTGGCAATAATCCTGCACAGATTTTTAAAACACTTGTACTGACCGGTGACAAAACAGGGAATATCGTGGCATGCATTCCTGCCAATAAGTCCTTACATTTGAAGCATTTGGCAAAGATTAGTGGCAATAAAAAATGTGAATTGATTGCGGTGGACACGTTAGAGAAGCTGACAGGTTATATTCGCGGTGGATGTTCTCCAATTGGTATGAAAAAACTATTTCCAACTTTTATTGATAATAGTGCAGAACTGCTTGATACAATCTTAATTTCGGCTGGAAAAAGGGGACTACAAATCGAATTAGTACCAGCTGACTTAAAAAAAGTAGTACGTGCGGAGTTTGCGATGATTACGGAAGAATGAAGAAGAATTCGATTTTAACAAGGGAGTTTCGTTTTTATGAATATATCTGTTTATGTTGCAAGTGCGTTTAGTAAGAATAATAAAGGTGGAAATAAGGCTGGTGTAGTATTGAACGAACCAACATTAACCACCCTTCAAAAAATCACCATTGCAAAACAATTAGGCTATGCTGAAACAGCCTTCCTGACTGATTCTAACTTCGCCGATTATAAATTAGAATATTTCACACCAAAAGAAGAAGTTGATTTATGTGGCCATGCGACAATCGGAACTTTCACGATTTTAATGCATTTACATAAACTGCTTAAAAATCAGTATACGATTGAAACTAATAGTGGCATTCTTACTATTACGATAAAAAATGGCACGATTTTCATGGAACAAAATCAACCAATTTTTTATGATGTCATTCCGCCCAATAAATTAATTAGTTGTTTTGACTTAAACTTTCTAAATACTAACTATCCTATTCAAATTGTGTCCACTGGTTTAAAAGATATATTAATTCCAATCAAGAGTGAAGCAGTTTTACATGCCCTAAAGCCAAATTTTGAAAAGATTAAAGAAATCAGTAAAGAGTATGATGTGATTGGAATGCATCTATATACTTGTAGTAGTGACCGAATTATTTGTCGGAATTTCGCTCCATTATATGACATCAATGAAGAAGCAGCAACCGGGACCTCTAATGGGGCTTTAGCTTGTTATCTTTATAAAAATCACTACTTGAGAAAAGAAAATTATGTATTTGAACAGGGCTATTCTTTACGCTCTCCTTCCAAAATTTCAGTTAATTTAGATGTCAATGATAATAAGGAAATAGCAAAAGTATATGTGGGTGGTAAAGGATATTTCTGTGAAAAGAAGGATTTAACTATTGAATAGAAAAAAGCCGCCCCTTATAGGGGCGGCTTTTTGATTAATCATTATCAGTCTGGACATGTTCATTGCTAGAAGCTACGTGTTTTACTTTCTGGGCAATAGCGCCAACTGGATCTGCATCACGCGCTTGTTTTACTTTGTTTCCGATCATTTCGACTGGAGCACTTTCTCTTACTTGTTTTGCTTTACCAAGGATTTTTTCTCTTGGATTGAATCTTGTATTGGTTTCTTTTTCTGTGATAACTTCTGTCGTTTCTAGTTGTTTCCTAGCGATGGAGAGCATTAGTTTAATTCGATTTAGTTGATTCACAGAGCTTGAGCCGGCATCGTAGTCAATCGACATGATGTTAGCTTCTGGATACATTTTTTTGAGTCCTTTAATCATCCCTCGACCTGTAATATGGTTTGGTAAACACGCGAATGGTTGTAAGCAAGCGATATTTGGTACGTTGCTATCGAGTAATTCAAACATTTCCCCTGTTAAGAACCACCCCTCACCCATTTTATTTCCGAGTGATAGCAATTGACTCGCTTTTTCAGCGATAGATTCGATACTCGCTGGTGCTTCAAAACGTTCACTTTTCTTCAGCGCATCTGTCACTGGTTTGCGGAATTGATTAATGAGCGGAATGGCAACACTTTGTTTCGCGAATGATTTAACTTTGGAACGACCAAATGTATTAGCTGCAAAGTGATCATCATAACAGCAATACAAAATGAAATCAGTTAAATCTGGAACAACCGCTTCCCCGCCCTCGTCTTCAATGACATCCACAATATTGTTATTAGCACCCGGATGGAATTTCACGAGAATTTCTCCAACCACACCAACTCTAGGTTTCACTTCATTTGTAATTGGTAGGTTGTCAAAAGCACGAACCATTTCGTTCGCTAATCTTTTATATGCTATAAAGGAATAGTTTTCCATTAGAGCACGTCCTGCATCGAGATATTTTCGGAATAGTTTATTCGCACTTCCTGGTTCCACTTCATATGGTCTGGTCCGGTAAAGCATCCGGTCAAGCGCATCTCCTAAGCTAATTCCGGCTAGGAAACGAACAAGAACTTTTGGCGTCATTTTAAATCCTGGTTGTTTTTCTAAACCATTGGCATTAAGAGAAATAACTGGGATATGATCTAGTCCAGCTTCTCCAAGGGCTTTTTTCAACATTGATATATAGTTGGTAGCCCGACATCCGCCGCCTGTTTGCGTCATCAATACAGCTAAATTATTTACATCATAATCGCCGTGTTTCAGTGCATCCATCATTTGTCCAATCGTTAAAATTGCTGGATAACAAGCATCATTATTAACATAACGTAAGCCCTCATCCACCGCGCGAGGTGTAACTGCTGGTAATACTTCTAAATTATAACCGCCCACTTTACAAGCTGCCTCTAACATTTCAAAATGAGTTGGAGCTAGCTGTGGCGCTAAGATAGTATAGGTTTTCTTCATTTCTTTGGTAAATAATGGACGCTCTTTTGGTTTTGCCATAATTCCTGGTTTCACGTTATTTTTCTCACGCTCTTCCATGGCTGCTTTTAAGGAACGAACACGGATACGAGCAGCACCAAGGTTATTGATTTCATCTATTTTTAGTAGTGTGTATACTTTGTTGTGTCCTTCAATAATTTCTTGGCACATATCTGTTGTAATCGCATCAAGTCCGCAACCGAATGAAGTCAATTGCACAAATTCCAAATCTTCACTTTTAGCAGTAAAGCTGGCTGCGCGATATAGTCTTGCATGGTATTTCCACTGGTTTTCGACGCGAAGTTTATGGTCGATTTCTCCAAGATGAGAAATCGAATCTTCCGTAAGAACCGCCATGCCATTCATCGTAATGAGTTCCGGAATTCCGTGGTTTACTTCTGGATCAATATGATATGGATGCCCTGCAAGCACAATCCCTTTGATTTTGTTTTTCTTAATGTAAGTAAGTGCCGCTTCCCCTTCCGCTTGAATGTCTTTACGGCAAAGTTCTGCTTCCTCTAACCCTGCTTGAACTGCTTTTTCCATATCTGCAGCTGGGATTTCTGGGAAAGCGAGACTCATTTGTTCGATTAGTGCTTTTTCATTATCTAATGTTAAAAACGGACTAATCATTGGAATGTTCTTTTCTTCCAAAGCATCCACATTGACACGAATAACTTCTGGATAACCCGCCACGACTGGACAGTTAAAGTTATTCGTTGCTTCACCGAATTCCGGTTTTTCATAAACGACAGATGGATAGAAAATGCGGTCCGCTTTTTTCTTAATTAAATCCATAATATGACCATGTGTTAATTTGGCTGGGAAACAAACTGCTTCGGAGGCAATCGTTTCAATACCTTTATCATATAAGTTTTTGGATGATTTAGAGGATAAAACCACTCGGAAACCTAAGTTTGTTAAAATCGTATGCCAAAGTGGATAGTTTTCAAAAACGTTCAGTGCGCGTGGAATACCAATGGTTCCTCTAGTAGCTTCTGATTTTTTTAGTGATTTGTAATCGAAGGTCCGTTTTAATTTATACGCATATAAGTTAGGCAGTAAATTACGCTTCGTTTCGACACGTTCTCCGCGTTCACACCGGTTTCCACTAACAAACATCCTGTCATCGCCAAATCTTGTCACTGTTAGCTGACACGTATTACTGCAAAGGTTACAGCGCGACTGGGATGTTTCCGCGCTAAATTCACGCAATTTTTCTAGTACGAGCATTTCCGTTACTTCGCCAGTTTCATAATGTTCACGGGCAATCAGAGCAGCACCATAAGCTCCCATCATTCCGGCGATATCTGGTCGCACCACTTCCCGCCCTGTTAAAAGCTCAAAAGCACGCAAGACCGATTCATTATAAAAAGTTCCACCTTGAACGATTACTTTTTCGCCAATGTCTTTCGGGCTACGCAGTTTGATTACTTTTTGCAACGCATTTTTTACGACTGAATAAGCAAGACCAGCGGATAAGTCTTCCATACTCACGCCTTCTTTTTGCACTTGTTTCACTTTGGAATTCATGAAAACGGTACAGCGCGAGCCTAGGTCTACAGGGGCTTTTGCTTCCAGTGCACGGGCCGCAAATTCTTCAATGGATAAATTAAGTGTTTGCGCAAAAGTTTCGAGGAACGAACCACATCCGGCCGAACAAGCCTCATTAAGCATTAAACTATCGAGCGCACCTTTTTTAATTTTCATGCATTTCATATCTTGTCCGCCAATGTCTAAAATAAAATCCACATCAGGCAAGAATTCGCGAGCAGCACGGTAATGCGCCACTGTTTCAATTTCACCAACATCAATTTTAAGTGCGGCTTTAATAAGCGACTCGCCATAGCCTGTAATTCCAGACTGTGCAACTCGAACTTTTTCCGGTAAAATTTCGTATAAATCACTCATTGCATCAATAACAGATTGAAGTGGATTCCCATTGTTGCTAGAATAAAACGAGTACAAAATTTCATTGGTTTGACTCATTAAGATTAATTTGGTCGTAGTTGATCCAGCGTCAATGCCTAAATAAGCATCTCCTTCATAATCTTCTAGTTTCGCCCGTTTTGCTTTCATTTGATTATGACGTGCGCGGAAGGCTTCTAAATCTTCTTCCTTTTCAAAAAGCGCAGGCAAAATCACCGTGTCGGTCGCCATTGTTGTCATATCCATATTGGAAAGTCGGTGAATCATATCATCTACTTTTAAAGGAATATCATTAAGCCCTGTGAAGGCAGTTCCCAGTGCAATAAAATATTCTGCATTTTGCGGCGCAATAATATCGCTATCTTTCATTTTAAGTGTCTCTGTAAAACGATAGCGCAACTGATCAAGGAAAGTAAGTGGTCCTCCAAGAAACGCCACTTTTCCGCGAATTGGTCGTCCACAAGCAAGTCCACTAATTGTTTGCGTCACCACACTTTGAAAAATCGAAGCAGCGATATCTTCTTTTCTAGCACCTTCATTAAGTAGTGGTTGCACATCTGTTTTGGCGAACACACCACATCTAGAAGCGATTGGATAAATTGTATTCGCATTTTGCGCCAGTTCGTTTAAACCTGTTGGATCTGTTTGAAGCAGGGTAGCGATTTGGTCAATAAAAGCGCCAGTTCCGCCTGCACAAGCATTATTCATTCGTTGCTCAATCCCACCACTGAAATAAATAATCTTCGCATCTTCCCCGCCTAGCTCAATTACTACATCTGTCTCTGGAATTA
The DNA here is from genome assembly GCF_014229295.1 of Listeria farberi. Lineage (NCBI taxonomy): Bacteria > Bacillati > Bacillota > Bacilli > Caryophanales > Listeriaceae > Listeria > Listeria farberi. The sequence continues at coordinate 575,623 of NZ_JAARZL010000001.1, read as the reverse complement.
CCTGCTCCACTGCTTCCGTACAAGCAATTACTTCCTGCACAAATGGCACATTTAAAAATTTAGAAATGGCTAGTCCTGAAGATCCCGTAATTTTGAATGTCATTTCCGTCATACCACATTTTTTTTGCATATCTTGCATGATTTCTAAAGTTACTTTTTTAATGTCTGAATAATGTCTTCTGTAGGTTTGAAATAAAATATCCCCTTGATCATTAAGTGCTACGGCCTTTGCTGTTGTTGATCCCACATCTAATCCTGCATGAATCATCTTCTCATCCCTTTCGTTACGCGCTACTTAATATGTATAAAATTTCACATATTATCCGTTGATTGTACTTAAATTCACATGAACAGTTGTCATGAAAATGAGTGAGTACTCACTCGAAATGCATGAATGCGACAAATCGCTCTAAACACCTCTCATTCTACACGATTTTTTTTATTTGTAAAGAATTTCGCGGTGCTTTTTTATGCCAAAAAAAACAAGCATTCACTAAAATAGCTTTGTTTAGCGAATGCTTGCTTGATTGTTAATTATGTCGAATTTTTGTCTTTCGATTGGAGGCTTTTAAAATTTGATAGGCGATACCTAAGATTAAGAACCAAACAGGTGTAACAAAGAGAGCGATTCTTGTATCAGCTGCAAAACCAAGGATAACTAATAACCCTCCGAAGAAAATTAAGCTAACCCAGTTCATTAAAGGAGATAATGGCATTTTAAATTTACTTTTTTCTGCGATTTCAGGATGCTTATGACGAAAACGTAAATGTGCCACTAGAATAACGCCCCAAACCCAGATAAAGCAAATCGTCGCGATACTCGTTACTAATATAAATACTTGTTCTGGTAGGACATAATTTAAAAACACACCGATAAGTAAACATGCTGTAGATGTAATTAACGCTGTTGCTGGAACCCCATTAGAGCTCAAATGATGCATTTTTTTTGGTGCTTTTCCTTCTGCTGAAAGAGTATAAAGCATCCGGCTAGTACTGAAAATCCCACTATTACATGAAGACATAGCAGCAGTTAACACGACAAAGTTAATAATTCCGGCAGCTGCTGGAATCCCAATCATTGTAAAGACACTTACGAATGGGCTTGTGTTCGGATCAATATTGCTCCATGGATAAATCGACATTAATACGAGGAGCGCACCAATATAAAAGATTAAAATCCGAATGGGAATATTATTAATTGCTTTTGGAAGTGTCCGCTCTGGGTCATCCGCTTCTCCTGCAGTAACTCCAACAAGCTCAATTCCTACAAAAGAAAATGTCGCCATTTGAAATGCTAATAAGAACCCGGCAATTCCATTTGGGAAAAAGCCACCATAATCTACTAAATTAGAAAATGATGCGGTACTTGTGCCATGTTTGTATCCAATAAATACAAGTACAAATCCAATAACAATCAAGGCAATAATGACAACCACTTTAATAATTGCAAACCAAAATTCAATTTCACCAAAAGCTTTAACAGTTGCTAGGTTAAATAATAGAAGTATTAAAACACAGGCAAGTGCTGGAATCCATTGTGGTAAGTCGGGCACCCAAAATTTCACGTACATTCCGACCGCTGTAATTTCTGCAATACCAGTTACAATCCAGCAGAACCAATATGTCCAGCCTGTAATAAAGCCCGCCCATGGTCCAATAAATTGCTCTGCAAATTCTGTAAAAGATCCTGTTGTTGGGTTATGTATCAACAATTCACCTAAAGCTCTCATAACAAAAAATAAAATAGCCCCAATAATTAAGTAAACTAACATGATAGATGGACCTGCCAAATGAATTGACTTCCCTGCCCCTAGAAAAAGCCCTGTACCAATTGCTCCGCCAATCGCGATTAACTGAATGTGTCTATTTTTCAGCCCTCTTTGCAATTCTTCTTTTTGCTCTTCCATCTCTATTCATCCCTTTCGAGTAACTAAACAGAATAAAGTGCCGAATTGATTCAGCACTTTATTCATCAATCTACTTCTCTACTTTACCAATTTATAAAGGGATTAGCAATCTTTTTATATGATTTTATTGGTCTAGACAGTTGATAATACTATCTTAATATTTAATAGTAAAAATTATTTTTCACAAACTTTTTCTAGAACTCAGCAGCACTTTCATACGCTACCGCTTTAGCAGCTGCCACTATTTCTGCTTCTTTGCTTGGATTGTGGTCAATACCTTCAACAAAAATCGATGGTACCACATCAATGCCGATAAATTGTAAAATTGTGCGCAAATAAGGTTCTCCGTGAGTAAATGAACTTGTTGGTCCAGCAGAATAAATACCACCGCTACCATGAATTAAAATCGCTTTTTTATCTTTTAGAAGTGCTTCGGGACCATGTTCTGTATAGCGGAATGATTTACCAGCAATAACAAAAGTGTCTACATAAGCTTTTAAAAGTGGTGGGATTCCAAGATTCCAAAGTGGGAAAACGAATACATATTTGTCTGCTGCTAAGAATTGTTCTGTAAGCGAATTGTAGGCATTTAATCTTTTTTGTACCTCTGGCGCTAAGTCAGTAAATGATTTACCAGCTTGTAATTCCCGACCAGCTGTCATTAATTCTAAATCTAATAACGGAACTTCTGTATTATATAAAACTAATTCTTCTACTGTATCAGACGGATTTTTTGCTTTGTATTCGTTGATGAAAGTAGCTGCTACTTGAGAACTTCTCGATACTTCATTTGGAAGTGGTGACGCTTTAATAAATAGTACTTTTGACATTATGAACACCTCATTGATTTTATTTGTTCCTTCTATATAATAGTACTATCCGTGCGGGGAGTCAATTTGATTTTAAGCAAATAATCATTGACATTTTCACTAGGAGTGCTAAGATAAATACAGAATTCTAGAGTGTATTAGCATCATTTAATACACACTCCGTTTTTCAATACACTAATTGGAGGTATTATAATTGAAGCGTATTGACCGCATTTATGAATTTATTTTAGAAACCCCTTCAACTAAGTCGATTCGTGAGCAACTAGAAAATAATGAAGGTTTTACTGCAACTACTATTTCAAAAACATTAGATATTTTAAGAAATAACGTCAGCATGGAATTAAATGAACTCCATAGACAAGGAAAAATTATTAAAATCGTTGGGCGGCCAGTGCTTTATTTTCCGAAAAGATCTGTGGAAGAAGAAATTGGCCGTGTGCTTTCAGATAATGAACTAGAATTTGAAAGTTGCGAAGCGCTTTTGAAAATTTTGAAGCCAAGTATCGTTGAAAGAAGCCCTTTCGATGATTTAATTGGCGTAAATGATAGTCTTAAAACCCCTGTCGAACAAGCCAAAGCAGCAGTACTTTATCCACCAAACGGCTTACATACAATGATTCTTGGACAAACTGGCGTGGGTAAAACATTGTTTGCTAACTTAATGTATCGTTTCTCGCAACATGCCAAACGATTGCCGGCTGATGCCCCATTTATTATTTTCAACTGTGCCGATTATTATAATAACCCGCAACTCTTGATGTCTCACATTTTTGGTCATGTGAAAGGTGCCTTTACCGGAGCTGAAAATGATAAAGGCGGACTCGTTGAAAAAGCAGAAGGTGGTATTTTATTCCTTGATGAAATTCATCGTCTCCCTCCTGAAGGCCAAGAAATGATTTTTTATCTAATGGACTCTGGCACTTACAACAAACTCGGTGAAACTGACCGAACACGAAAATCCAATGTTTTAATTATTGGAGCAACGACAGAAAATCCGGAATCTTCCTTATTAAAAACATTTATGCGTCGCATTCCGATTATTATTACTTTGCCAAGCTTAGAAGAAAGAACTGCTTTTGAACGGGTGGAACTACTTAAATACTTACTTTCTAGCGAGGCGCACCGTGTAAATAAACCGATTCGGATTGAAGATGAGGCTGCCAAGGCGCTGATTGGTAATACTACTTATGGTAATATTGGCCAGTTGAAATCTAACATTCAACTCGTTTGTGCGCAAGGTTTTTTAAACAGTTTTGATAAAGACGATGAAATTTTAATCGATTTTAAAACTTTACCGATAAATATTAAAGATGGCTTTTTCCACTTTAGTAATCGACGCAAAGAACTTCAAGCCATCGCGGAATATCTAGAGCCTTACACGACTATTTTCCCTGAGCTAAACAACACGTTAATCACATCTGACGAATATGAGCCAAACTTCAATCTTTACAAAATTATTGAAGATAAAGCTTCTATTTTAATGGATCAAGGTGTTGAAGATGACGATATTAAGAAATTTATCAAGATGGATATTGATATCCACCTTAACAGTTTCTATAACAAATTCAAAAACACCATCCATAATCGCGAAAATATTTTAAAAATCGTGAATGAAGAAATCCTTAATTTTGCAGAAGGTATTGAACAAAGAATCGAGCATCAGCTAGGCAAAAAGTTAAATGAGCGTTTCTTACTCGCTTTTAGTCTGCACTTAACTTCCTTTATTAAACGTATTGAAAGTAACAAACCGTTAAAATACACGAATATCGAAAATGTGGTTAATGATCAACCTGAAGCGTACGAATTATCTCGTGAAATTAAAGATGATATTGAGGCTACCTTCCACATTCGCGTTCCAAATATGGAAGTAATGTATCTAACCCTTCTCATTAGCTCGCTACTCAAAGAACAAGAAAATGCGCGAGTTGCTGTACTTGTTGCTACTCATGGAAATAATACCGCTAGCAGTATGGTTAGCGTTGCCAAAAAATTACTCGGCGAAGGATTAGTCGAAGGAATTGATATGCCGCTTGATCAAAGTCCGAAAATCGTTCTAGATAAGCTGACTGAACGAGCGAAGGAAATGGATATGGGACGCGGTCTACTTCTACTTGTTGATATGGGATCGCTCACAAGTTTTGCTCCAGTTATTTCAGAACGGACTGGTATTCCGGTTCGCTCAATTGATATGGTTTCAACTGCGACAGTTATCGAAGCTGTTCGTAAATCAAACATTCTTGATATGGAACTAGATAGTATTTACGATTCCCTGAAAGATTTCCGCGGCTACGGAGGCTATAATTCTGATGATGATACACTCGATTCTAATCAAAAGCCACACGCTATCGTTACTATTTGTGCGACTGGCGAAGGAACAGCTGAAAAACTTCAACTATTTATCGAAAATATTTTAGATACCATCACAACCGACGCCATTAAAGTCATCCCAATCGGCTTACATGAAATGGACACAAGATTAGAACAGCTACAAGAAGAAAACGATATTCTAATGGCTGTCGGAATTCAAGATCCCAAAATTCAAATCCCCTTCATACCACTTGAACGACTTTTTGGCATTGATGGTGAAGAACAACTAGTTAGCCTTGTGAAGCAACGCAATATTATAGTTAAAAAGGGCGAAACGGGTCGAATCGCAAAAGAAATTATTGAAGAAAGCCTTAATGAATTTCTAACCTATCTTAATCCAAAGAAAACCATCGAAATTCTGAGCTCTTTTGCAAGTGTTTTAGAAAAAAAACTAGGCTACAAACTAGATAATACTTTTAAAATCAATTTACTCATCCATGTTGGTTGTGCCTTAGAACGAATGGTTCTAAATGATGGTTTAACCTACCGTGAACCAAAAAATATGCTAGAAACAGATATTTTCACTGCCTTAGAACAAACAAATAAAGAAGTCATCTATAAAATGAACTTAAAACTTACAAATGATGAACTATGCTATTTATATGATATTTTGAACGAAATTCAACCAGAAGTACTTTCATAAACATCAGAAAGCCAACAAAATTCTTACGTTGGCTTTTTTTATTTTCAACTATTGCGTTTTCTGCTACATTTTTTAGGGTAATGTTGTATGTATGTCTAAGATAAGTATTTAGTGTATTAATGTAGTTATTTAGCGTATTAAGCTCCTATTCACCTTTTAGTACACGCTTACAGAAGCCTTGAACCACTTCTATTAATAAAGGGGGGCGTTTGATACAGAAAAGTTGGCACAGTTTTTGCGTTAGTATTAATGGATGCTTTATATCCACGCTTTAAGGAGGAGATACTTATGCCAGTTGCAATTATTATTGGCACACATGGTGAAGCGGCGCGTGAATTGCTCAAATCAACTGAAATGATTATTGGCAAACAGGATAATGTTGAATTTATTACATTTGTACCTGGAGAAAACACGGATACGCTTATTACCAAGTATAAAGAAAAACTAGATAAATTAGATACTTCAGAAGGTGTTATTTTTATGGTCGACTTATTTGGTGGTAGTCCTTATAATGCATCTAGCCAAATTGCCCTTCCAGAAGAAAATATGGATGTTGTAACGGGCGTTAATATTCCAATGTTACTTGAAACACTTTCCATGCGTGCAGCAAGTAATCAAAAAGATCTAGTAGAGACAGCTTTAACAGCAGGAAGTGATGGCGTTAAGTCACTGAAAGCATCATTACCAAAAAAAGAAACAGAAGTCGGGGAGGACGATTTATAATGGAAATTCGCTTAGCACGTATTGATGATCGCTTAATTCACGGTCAAGTGGCAACAGTTTGGACAAAAGAAACACAGGTAGAACGTATTATTGTTATTAGTGATGATGTAGCAAAAGATGAAGTACGTAAAACCCTTCTTACACAAGTAGCACCTCCAGGAGTTAAAGCAAGTGTTGTCGATGTACAAAAAGGAATTCGTGTATATAACAATCCTAAATACGCTACAACACCAGTAATGCTTTTATTCACTAACCCAACAGATGTATTAACTTTAGTAGAAGCTGGAGTTAATATCACTACAGTAAATATTGGTGGTATGGCATTCCGCGAAGGTAAACATATGATTACTAATGCAGTATCTGTTGACGAAGCTGACGAAGCAGCATTCCGCAAACTAGATGAAAAAGGAATCGAACTTGAAATCCGTAAAGTCGCTTCTGATAATAAAGTAAAACTTATCCCGCTACTCGATAAAGAAAAATAAGCTTTCATTTTTAACATAGAAAGATATATAAATGTTTAAAGGAAGACCTTTAAAGGGGTGATTCATGAATAATAGCTCATGTAACAGACGCTTTCATTATTCAGTCATCATATTGAAATTATCTTTTTTATCATTTTAAAGAAAAATTGGGAGGGAAATATATGTCAGCAATACAATTAATCCTTGTATTCCTCGTATCATGTATTAGTGGTATGGGTAGTATTTTGGATGAGTGGCAAACGCACCGTCCATTAATTGCCTGTACGTTAATCGGTCTTGTTTTAGGGGATATTACAACCGGTATCATTATTGGGGGAACACTTGAAATGATCGCGCTTGGCTGGATGAACATCGGAGCTGCTGTTGCACCTGATGCTGCACTTGCATCTATTATTTCTACTATCTTAGTTATTACAGGGGGACAAGATATCAGTGTAGGTATTTCGCTAGCGATTCCTTTAGCTGCTCTTGGTCAAGTACTTACAATTCTAGTTCGTACAATTACAGTTGCTTTCCAACACATGGCTGATAAAGCTGGTAAGGAAGGTAATCTGCGAAGTCTCGACTGGATACATGTTACTGCACTACTACTTCAAGCAATGCGTATCGCAATTCCAGCCGTTATCGTTGCGGTAACAGTTGGTACTAGCGCCGTAGAAAATTTACTCAATGCCATTCCTGATGTTATTGTTAATGGTCTTAACGTAGCTGGCGGATTTATCGTTGTTGTTGGTTACGCAATGGTTATTAACATGATGTCAGCTAAATATTTAATGCCTTTCTTCTTCTTAGGCTTTGTTGTAGCAGCATTTACTGCCTTCAACTTAGTAGCACTAGGTGTTCTAGGGCTAGTTGCAGCAATCGTATATATCCAACTAAATCCTAAATATCAATTGAAAGAAGCTATCCAACAATACGGCGGGGGCGGCGGCGGACGATCAGCAGATGATCTCGACGACGATCTTGACGACTAAGGAAGGGGGGAGAAAAAATATGAGTGAACAAATTACAGTTAATGAAAAGAAAATAACGAAAAGTGATTTAATGGGCGTTTTCATTCGTTCCAACCTCTTCCAAGGGTCGTGGAACTTTGAACGTATGCAATCTTTAGGTTTCTGTTTCTCAGTAATTCCAGTAATCAAACGTCTTTATCCAGAAAAAGGACCAGATAGAGAACAAGCTATCAAACGTCACCTTGAGTTCTTTAATACCCATCCATATATGGCCGCACCTATCTTAGGTGTAACGACCGCAATGGAAGAACAAAAAGCCAATGGCGCTGATATTGATGATGGTGCTATCAATGGTATAAAAGTTGGTCTAATGGGACCACTTGCCGGTGTTGGGGATCCTATTTTCTGGGGAACTGTTCGTCCGGTACTTGCCGCTTTAGGTGCAGGTTTTGCCACTGATGGTAGTATCATCGGGCCAATTTTATTCTTCGTATTATTTAATGCAATTCGTCTAGGTTTCCGTTATTGGGGCGTATTCTACGGATATACAAAAGGTACAGATGTTGTATCTGATATGTCTGGCGGTCTGCTCCAAAAACTAACTGAAGGAGCTTCCATTCTCGGACTATTCGTTATGGGTGCCCTCGTTAATAAGTGGACAACAATTTATGTTCCACTTGTAGCTTATACAACTGAAGACTCTAAAACTGGTAAAGACGTTCCAACTACTGTCCAAAGTATCTTGGACCAACTAATGCCAGGTCTTCTTGCCCTTCTTCTAACATTCGCTTGTATGTGGATTCTGAAGAAAAAAGTCAATGCTTTATGGCTAATTTTGGGACTATTCGTTGTTGGTATTCTTGGTTACTGGTCAGGTATCTTAGGACTTCCACCAGCTGGGTATTCACCGCTTGGGTAATGGGTGGTTATAATAATTTGGAAAGAACCGGGATTAATCCCGGTTCTTTTTTGTGTCTTATCTACATTTTTTCTCATTTCTTTATCCAGTCCAGCAAATACTTACTTCGCTTTGCCATTTCCATCAACACTTTTTTATTACTTATTCGTTTCTTCTACGCCTCCTATACTGGCTATTATCCAAGAGTTTTTAATATTTCTTTTCCTTGTTCCCTACATTCAGCCCACTCAATACTTGTTTCTAATGCTTCATTACTCCACAAATCTTTGTTGTTTGACATACCTTCTAATTTTTTATCTACAACAAGAAACATATCCAGCTGTTCTTTTGTTAACCAACTGTGGTCAAATAATATTTTTGCATATTGTAATGCAATATCGGAAAAGTCTGATGCCAATTCATCAGTAACAGCAAAACCTTTTAATTTTTCCATTTGTTGTTTGGCAGGCATAGAAAATTCTTCTAAATTTTCAATAATTCTTTTATGCATTAGCATGAGTTCTTCTACATCTTTTTCTGTCATTCTAGCAATCCTCCTTCTATATTAATTCGTATCGTTCCATTTTTAGGAGATGATACTTTATAGTATGCTCCCTGCCCATGATGAGCGCCACCAGGACGATACTGGATGTATAGAGAACTTCCAGAAGGTGCATTCTCACTGTAGCCTCCACCCTCCGAAAAAAGCAGCCCGCTTTTACTTCCCTTCTTTAATGGTTGAACTATCCAGCCTTCTCTTATAGCAATTTCAACAATATCTTCAGGATTTGTACCACTTAATAAACTTGGCATATCTATGGCTGCATTAGAGGAAATCAATCTTGAAGCCAGTTCTCCCTTTTCCTCGCTTAATTATGTTACAATATGACTAAACTATACCAATGATAGATTGTGAGTGATAACTAAATGGTTTGGGATGCTACTAATATCTTTTTATTCATTGCCAACATATTGACGTTACTGTATATCTTGTATAATGATGCAGTAATTCCTCTTTCAAAAGGCAAAACAGTCTTAAGTGTCAAATTGCGTTCTCGCGGACGTTGGGATGGCTATATTTTCGTTGGAATCATTATTCTTTTATTTGTTTCCAATACATTCTTTCGTGAAGGTCCGTTCTCTACTTCGGTATTACTTGCAGTTATGGGTGTATTATTCATCTATATTTGTTTCTTCCGTAGTTCAAAAGCCGTTTTTAAAGAAACAGGACTTTATTATGCCCTTCTATTCTTCCCATACGCTAAAATCGAACGGATGAATTTATCGGAAGACGGTGTGTTAGTCATTGAAACTAATCGCCAACGTTTGATGCTCTTTGCAAGATCTGAAAAAGATTTAGAAAAAATGCTCGCTGTATTTACTACATATAGCTAAAAAACGCCGCGCTCACCTTCCCTTTTTAAGAGAATGGAGCATGGCGTTTTTTTATATACCAACATTACTTAATTCTATTTCTGGAATAACAAATTCAACAAATCTTCCATGGAGCATTTCGATTTCTTCGCTGAATTTTGTATCAAAACAAATAATACTTTCTTCTAGACGGAGTACCGCAAAGCCATCTTCCTCGTAGTCCTCTAACTTCCCAACTACATGAACTAAGCCATCTTCATCTATTTCTAATACACAATGTTTTTCTTCACTTTCATGCAAAAGTTCCGCGGTAATCATATCAGGTATCGTAATTTCTACCGTGTAAACCCTACTTGGTTCTGGGTCTTCATCGGCCCATATACCAACGCATTCACCATATTCACTACTAAAAGCGATTCTGCCGTCAGTCAATTTTTTTTGAACCTTTATCTCCACTAACCATTTCCTCCTGCGCTTCAAATTCTTGCTTTATTATAGCACAAAACTCGAAAGTGACGGTAATTTTTAGCAAAGTAATTTCACTTTTTATTTGTCATTTGTCTTATTTAAAAGTATGATAAGTATATACTTTTTATAAAAGGAGACTGGGTTATGACGATACTAGCATTTGATATGGGTGGTACCGCAGTGAAGTATGGCGTTTTAACAACAGAAGGTGCAATACTAGAAAAAGGTAAATTTACAACTCCGGATAATTTGGATGAAATGATACAATTATTGGTGGATGTGAAATCTAATTATGACTATTCTTTCCAAGGTGCCGCTTTTAGTTGTCCTGGTGCAGTAAATAATGAAACCGGCATCATTGGCGGAGCGAGCGCAATTCCTTACATACATAACTTTCCTTTCAAACAATTACTAGAAGAAAAACTCGGGCTTCCAGTTGCAATGGAAAATGACGCCAACTGTGCGGCTTTAGCAGAAGTTTGGATTGGAGCAGCTAAAGAAAAACAAGATATTATTTTTATGATACTTGGAAGTGGTGTAGGTGGCGCGGTTATTCGTGGTGGTAAAGTACATCATGGCGCGAATTTACATGGCGGCGAATTTGGTTACATGTTGATGGACCGTGACGGACACACACTTAGCGAGCTTGGTACTGTCGTAAATGCTGCTAATCGGATTTCAGAACGTCTTGAACTCCCTGCTGATGAAGTGGATGGCCATCTTGTCTTTAAGCTTCGATCAGAAGGAAATGAGGTCGCCAAAGAAGAACTTGAGACAATGTTTTATTATTTAGCTCGTAGTATTTTTAATTTGCAGTATGCGCTTGATCCTGAGATGGTTGTGATTGGTGGCGGTGTGAGTGAACGTCCTGATTTTATAACTGAATTAAATAACTATGTGGATCAAGTAAAGGCGAGTGTTCCAATTGCTACAATCCGCCCAAATGTAGTTAGTTGTCAGTTTGGAAATGATGCCAACTTAATCGGGGCAACTGCCTTTCATTTAACATAAAAAAAGGAAGCTGGACACTTTGTTGCGCCAGCTTCTTTTTATGCTAATTTTTCTGGTTCGCCGCGGCTTTCTAATACTTTCGCGACTGCTTCAAGCCATTTCTTTTGTTTATTTACAACAAATTGATACTTCACACCTGAAATCATATCTACTTCTAAAATGTTGGATAATAGTTCTTTTCCAAGAATTTTTGTTCGGACTCCGCGAATTTTAGAGACCCGATTCAATGGAATATTAATTTCTTCGTCAAAGTAATCATTCGGCTTGTGTACGATATAAGTTTTGGTTAAATAAAGCTTCCCTGGGACCGCTTTAAAACCATTTTTCGCATTGGCAAGACCTTTATGAATGACTTCTAATTCTTCTTCCATAAAGCTTCTCATCTCCTTATTCTTTTACTTTTTCAGTATGAATGGACCGAAACGTTTCTTGCCACTTTGTTTAGGTGCGAGGATGTTTAAATGGCTCCCTAAGACTTCGATTTCAGCAGGGACACCTGGACCCGGATCGCCGTCTACATTGATACTTAAGTCATCTCCGCTTGCATCGATCTTTAATTTCTTTGTTTTAATATAAACGACACCATCACTATTTTTTAAATTCCCCCGTATTAATTGCGGAATCATATTAGCTGCATCAAGTAGTCCTAATTTAGTTAAAACGATGACATGAAGATGACCATCATCAATTTTGGCATCGGGAGCCCATGATTCCATCCCGCCGACAGATTTTGTTAAACCAGCTACAACAAGTGCCGCTTCACCTTCCCATACTTCGTCATCATATTCTAGTTTAAAATGGAGTAGTTCATTCCTGTTAAATGCTTTTAGTCCTTCTAAAAAGTATGCTACCGAACCAAATTTTGTTTTTTGTTCTACGCTCACTTGGTCAACAGCTTGCGCAATCATTCCAATGGCTAATACGTTCATAAAATATTGATCACCAATTCGTCCAATGTCCATTGGAACTGCTTTTGCTTTTTCCAGTGCTTGAATCGCTTTTTCTGGTTTTAACGGTATGCCCACTGAACGTGCCAAATCATTGACAGTCCCAAGTGGAATAAAGCCAAAGTCAGGTCGTTTTTCATGGATTGCTAAACCATTTATAGTTTCATTTAACGTTCCATCGCCGCCCATTGCGATAACTGCATCGAACCCTTGTTCAGATGCCCAAGAAGCAAACTCAGTCGCATCACCTGCTTTTTCCGTTAAACGTACTTCTACTTCCTCATATCGCTTTTTTAATACTTCTTCTGTTTTTCCTTGATACGTTTTTCCTTTTTCTTTACCTGATGATGGATTCACAATCAATAGTGCCTTACCCATCGCACTCACCCTCTCTTACAAAAAATTTCTATTTATATTTTCACACATAATATAGGCATCTTCACTACTATAGTTTACCTTGAAATAGGGATTTGTACCAGTCACAGCCTTGAAAAATGCCGAAAAAAGTCGTAAAGTGAAGATGAACACAAAATAGAGTTGTGGAGGAATTTATAAATGAAATCATTTCAAGCACTTTTCATTGAAAAAGAAGCAGATAATACTTCCCTTCATTTTAGAGAAACTACTTTAGATACCTTGCCAGAAAATGAAGTAACGATTGAAGTACATTATTCTGGTATTAATTACAAAGATGGACTGGCTGTACTTCCTGACGGAAAAATTGTGAATGAATACCCTTTTATTCCAGGAATTGATGCAAGTGGTGTCGTTGTTGAATCAAAATCAGACCGTTTTAGGGCCGGGGATGAAGTTATCGTGACAAGCTATGATTTTGGTGTTAGCTATTTTGGCGGTTATAGCGAGATTATCCGAGTTCCCGCGGAATGGGTGGTCGCTTTACCAAAAGGCTTAACACTCAAAGAAGCTATGATACTCGGAACAGCAGGCTTCACAGCAGCTCTCTCTGTCGACGCGCTGGAATTTAGTGGCGTCACACCAGATACCGGAAAAATTGCTGTGAGTGGAGCTACTGGCGGAGTTGGTAGTCTTAGTACAGCCATCTTAGCTAAAAGAGGATATTCAGTCGTAGCTTCTTCAGGAAAAAAAGATGCAGAAACATTCTTACATAAACTAGGCGCCAGAGAAGTCGTTTCCCGAGAAGCATTCCAACCAGAAAAAATCCGTGCTCTAGATACACAACTATACGCAGGAGCGATTGATTGTGTTGGTGGAAAACCACTTTCGTACTTACTAACTGCTGTAAAGTACGGCGGGGCAGTAACAACATGTGGTATGTCAGCAGGAGGAAAATTAGATACAACTGTTTTCCCCTTCATCTTACGTGGAATTCAACTTTTTGGTATTGATTCTGTTCTCTGCCCAATGCCAAAACGAGAACGCATTTGGAATCGGCTTGCAACAGATTTTAAATTAACTAATTTAAACGAATTAGTCACCGAAATTGCTTTTTCAGATTTACCAGATGCCCTTCATCAAATCATGCATGGTGGAATAACCGGAAGATATTTAGTAAAAATAAAATAAAAGCATTGTCCCTTTTTAGTGGGACAATGCTTTTTACCGATAAGCGACTAATACATGAGCATCAATGACCTGATCAATGATGGCCATACATTCATCATAATTTTGTTCTTCCAGTGCATCAATAAAATGCTGAATATTAGCGATTGTTTTAACACAAGCGTTTTGAGCGATTTTAATTACTTCCTCATCACCAAACTCTTGAATATTATTAAAAAAGTCATTACTGATTTTTAAGTAGTAATTATTTTTCATATAGGTTAATAAATCATTAACAAACCATTTCTCATATTCAAAATACACTGTTGGATCACTTGGTTCTACTTCACGTTCAATTTCTACTAACTTAGCGACCACACGCATCTTATTGAAACTAATTTTTTTTGTACGAATTTTTTGAATGGCTTGTTTTAAAAATAAACCAATAATCTCTGTCATTTCAAAATAGCGTTCTTTATTAATAATGCTATCCCTAACAAAAGCACCGCGAAAATCATTGTATTCCACATATCCATCTGCTGCAAGCATCCCGATAGCTTTACGAATGGGTGTCCGGCTAATTCCCAACTGCTCAGATAATGTGTTTTCTATTAAGCGATCGCCTGGCTTTAGCTCCCCGTTTCTAATCTTTTGTTTAATTTCCCGATAACAAACACTTTCTCTCGTCTCTTTGCGTTTGATTGTCATGACTTTGCCTCCTAAGTGTGCCTAAAAAATTATGTTATAAAAAGGACCGTGATGTAATAATCTCTTTCAAAAAATCGTTTTCATTCACTTTTTTCTCCATCGCTAAAAAAGGATGGTAGCTTGTATTTTCTGTGACAAGCATAGCTGTTTGAATAGCAATTATTTCTTTTGTTAGTTCGTGCTCTTTTTTTGCATTTATTTCTGATTTAGAACGAATAACTGACATGATCGTAATCCCGAAAAAATACAATACTATTGCCATGACGATAATTATCACTGCCGCAATGAGTCGTTCAGCTACGTCATTCATTAAAAATAGAAAAGACCCGCCTAATATAGCTAGAAATGCAGCGATAAAAACACCTATCATCGTACTAAGTGGTTTATAGTTCTTTTTCTCTTCCGCCATTTCAGAGTGAATAAACCGAAGTAGTTTTTCTAAGTCATCTCTTGAACTGAAACCACTTTTTTCTAAATAAGCAAATAATAAATAGCGACGCATAACTGCTAACTCTTTAAAATTACGCAACTGATAGCGGGTTTTAATAAATTTTTTCGCCCGATTATAAATCAACAGATAATAAAAAAGTGGAATACAGAGTAAACTAATTAAAATTATTGGAATAAAAAAACGATTATCCAATAAATTCATGACTATAATGTTACCAATAATTAAAAGTAGCACTAATAAAAATAACGCTCTCCAAAAACCTTTCAAAAAGCTATGTATTAAATTCCAGCTACTAAGTTTTTTAAAATAAAAATCATTTAATTTTTTTATAGCCATTTCTACACCTTTTCCTTTTTTCCTAAATTTAAGTTTAACATGAGTTATCCATTTATTAAAGTTTGTAAAGAGAATTTCACTTTTTTATTGTAATTAGTTTACATTGCAGCTAAAATTAAATATAATTAATACTATAAAATATATTTAATGGGTGAGTAAATGAAAACACTACTATATCAAAAAGTTTATAATCAGCTTAAATTATCCATTCAAGAAGGCAAGATTCCTGTTGGCAACAAAATGCCGACTGAAAATGAATTAATGGCTCAATTTGATGTGAGCAGTATAACGTTAAAAAAAGCGCTGGAGTTATTAAAAAAAGACGGGTATATTTCAAGACGCCCTCGTGTTGGTACTTTTGTTATAAATGCCTCCCCTAATAATGAACAAACAGAAACCAGGAAGTTCGATAAGCCGCTTTTTGGTTGTATTATGACAAACTTCGACGATACTTTTGGAACCATTTTATTATCTGGTATGTTAGAATATAGTGATTCTAAAGCTCATATTATCGTAAAAAAATCACTCGGAGATACTGAGCGAGAAGAAGAAATCCTGCAAGAGTTTATAGAAATGAATGTTGCAGGGATACTAATTTTACCTGCTAGCTCTAAGTTTGTTTCACCAACCTTACTGGAGCTTGCTTCTCAAAAGTTCCCTTTAGTTGTGATAGATCGTACGTTAGAAGGTTTACCGATATCTTCTATTAGCTCCGACAATACAGAAGCTGGTCGAATTATTACGGAGAAATTATTTGAACTGGGCCATAAGCACATTGGAATGATAACATCTACTAGTCCCGTGTCTACGCTTGATAGTCGAGTGAATGGATTTATTCGTGGACATGCATCTTTTCACACAGCTTTTCATTCTGATTATGTTTTTCGTGAAATTGAATCAGTGATGCCAAATTCAACTGTTTCCATCCAAACAGATATTGATAAAATTGCTCATTTTTTAAAAACACATCCGGAAATTACTGCCCTAGTAGCAACTGAATATAATATCGCACTTTTGATAAAACAAGCTTGTAGTAAGTTAGGCAAATCCATTCCTGCTGATTTATCAGTTGTTTGTTTTGATCATCCAGATAATTTTTTTGATACCTCAGCCTTTCAGTTTACCCATATTAAACAAGCCCAATACGAAATAGGCGTTAAAGCAGTTGATATGCTTTTAAATCAAGTACTAAAACCAGATACGATAAATAAAGAAACTTTACCTCCACTGCTTGTAGAAGGAGATTCAGTCGAGCCGCTAAAAAGCACCTCCAAGTAGGAGGTGCTTTTTTTACTGTTCTAATTTTGCAGCCATTTCAAGTGCGATCATTCCACTTAATTCTGCTGAATAAGGAATTTTTCCAGAAGGTTTTTCTTTCCAGTTCATTCCCATTAACAAATATCCATCTACTTTTGCATTTTCAACGAGTATTTGACAACTATTTAGTACAAAATCCCGGTAAGTTTTATCTGCTGTTTCTTCTATTAAATCTGTAAAATATCTGTAAAAGATTCCTTTGAAAAGCCCTTCGTCTCCGCCATTTCCTTCATCTTTAAATATACCATCTTCTGTTAATTCTTTTAATGATATACTCGCCGTTTTATTCGCTGTGTCTAAATATTTTGCTTCTTTAGTAATACGATATAATTCTAAATTAGCTCCGATATAAACACCTTGGTTATAAGTAAATTTCCATTCATAATCAATAGCTCCATCTTCTAAACGATTAATTCCATCTTCCACAAAGCCATCTTCGCGTACAAGGACTTTATTTTGCCATTCGTAGGTCTTCATTGCCCACTCTAAATATTTCGTTTCATTAAGTTCATTATATAACCAACAAGAAAGAATAATGAACGGTGCATTCACGGGCGTGTTTTTATAATACATTTGTGGTCGACGCCATGCAAAGCCACCTCCCATGATGTCATTCCAACCAGTATCCACTAAATCCTGCCAAACCAACTGTGCATCTTCTAAATAAATTGGTTTTCCAGTCGCTTTATATAGACGATAAGCCGCAAGTGAGTTCCAAAGCATATCATCATAAAAATCATGAATAAGCGTTTCACCATTTCTGTTTTTATTATGCCGATATGTTTTTTCGGCTATCGCCAAATCCGCTTGTTTTTTTGTGCGTAAGTAAGCATCTAATCGTACTTCAACCAAGTGAGCTAGCCACCAATAATTAAAAACTTTATTATCTTCTTCGGGGTTTTCTGTCGGATAAAAGTTATTTAAAAATTGTTCTTTTGTATCGGCAAGATAAAATTTTTCTAAACTTTGTTGAGCTAAATTTGCATATTCGGACCATTTCATCGTTTATTTATCTCTCTCTTCTTTTAAAATTTGGTTTCCTTCTTTTTCAGCTTGTGATAAAGCTTTTTCAGCTGAAATATTACCATTCATGAATTTCTCAAATTGAGGTTTCATTGCTAAACCTTCTACATCTGCATAACCTGCCACAGTTGGACGAATTTTAGCATATTTCATTGTATTTACAAAAACAGAATAATTGGGGTCTTTCGTAAAGTATTCATCTTCAGCAGCAATTTTGTTTGCTGGTAACCAACCACTAATTTTGGCAAATTCTACGCCATTTTCTGGTTTCGTTGTCCACCACTTCATAAAGTCCCATGCGCCGTCTTTATGTTCGGCTTGTTTAGGCATTACTAATCCAAACCCGCCCATGATAGCGCCTTTATCACCATTTGGTCCTTTAGGCGGTTCTACTACACCATAATCAAGGTCTTCTACTTTATTATAATCTGCTAAAGCCCACGGACCGTTGTATGTCATTGCTTCTTTTCCAGCTGCAAAAGCATCGGAACCATCATCAAAACCGCGTTGGTACACTTTTAAATCATTTTGCATTTTATCCCAATAATTTAGTACTTCTAAACCTTGTTCTGAATTGAATGCTGTTTTTTTATTATCAGAAGTTACTAGCTCCCCGCCTGCCTGCATTAAATACAAGTTAAACAAACCAACATCTTGAAGTGACATCCCTGCTTGCGTCATTTTACTTCCATTCCATTTCGTTGTTTTTTGCGCTGCAGTTGCTAATTCATCCCACGTAGTTGGTGGTTTTACGCCAGCTTCTTGTAATAATTTTTTATTATAAAATAGAATTCGGTTATCATTTAATAGTGGTAAACCATATAATTTATCACTATAGGTCATTTCTTTCACCGATTCTTCATAAAAATCATCCATCTTTACTTTGTCCTCTTTGACAAGTTTATCCAGAGGTTCAAGCACCCCTTTTGGTGCATAAAGAGCTGTTTGATAGCGATCCCACATTATAATATCAGGGAGTTCGCCACCCGCAATTCCTGTTAATAATTTTTCTTCCACATTTTCTTGCATCACATATTTTACTTTATATTTATCTTGTGACTTATTATAACTATCGATTTGTTTCTCTAACTGTTTAATTTGATCCCCTGACCAAGAGCCCCACATAACAATTTCTTCTTTCCCGCCTTTATCTTTACTACTGTCTGAACCTCCACCACAAGCTGCTAAACTGAGCAACAATACCATACTAAGAATCGCTAACAATACTTTTTTCATCCTATACACTCCTTTTTAGTTTATTTACCACCGTTATGCGCAATACCTTCTACAAAATATTTTTGTGCAAAAATAAAAACAAACAATACAGGAATGGTGGAAACAATTGTCCCAGCCATTAAAGCCCCATAATTGGCACTTTCATTATATTGAAAAGAGGCGAGTCCTACTTGAACGGTCATCATTTTTTGTGAATTAAGAACAATTAAAGGCCACATAAACTGATTCCAACCTGCCTGGAATGTCATTATTCCAAGAGTAGCTAGTGCAGTTTTAGCAAGCGGCATATAGATTTTCCAAAAGATTTTAAACTCCGAACAACCGTCTATTCTTGCAGCTTCAGAAAGTTCATCTGGCAATGTTTCAAAAAACTGTTTCATGAAAAAAATCGAGAATGCACCAGCGGCTCCTGGAATCAAAATTGCCCAATAAGTATTAATAAAACCCATTCCCCCATGACCAGTAATATCATTACCACCCATCAATGGAAAATTCTTTAATACTAAAAAAGAGGGAATCATTGTTACTACTGCTGGAATCATCATGCTTCCTAAAAATGTCATAAAGAGTCCTTTTTTTCCTTTAAAAGGAAGTTTAGCAAAAGCATAACCTGCTAATGATCCGAAGAATAAATTAGTAAGGACTCCACCAAGTGCAAGTATTAGCGAGTTTACTAGATAGCGGGCAAATGGCGTTGTACTAAAAACATCTTTGTAATTATCCCAAGTAAACATTTTAGGAATTAAGTTCATACCATTGCTTAAAATTTCACTCGTTGGTTTAAAAGAAGTAGATACTGTCCAAATAAGTGGAAAAACAGTCACTAAACTAATTAGAAGTACTGCAATATACCAAATGAACGACTTGCTCATTTTTTTTAATTTCATGGTATTCATATCAAACCTCCTTAAGCTGTTCTATCTTCTTTATTTACACGCATGTTGATAATTGAAAATACTAGTATGATTAAAAATAACACAAAAGAAATTGCGGAAGCATAACCCATTTTTAATCCGCCAAAGCCTTCATTATAAATATAGTAGACAAGTGTGATAGTTGAGTTTCCTGGACCGCCTTTTGTTAATACATATGCTTGGTCAAACACCTGAAAAGCATTGATAATTAGCATTGTTGTTACGAGAAAAGTAGTCCGAGAAAGGGATGGCCAAGTGACATAACGAAATGTCTTCCATCTTGAAGCGCCTTCAATTTTAGAAGCTTCATATAAGTTAGCTGGGATACCTTGAAGCCCAGCAAGAAAAATCATCATATTTGTGCCAAATGTCATCCAAACACTCATCAAAACAATTGCAAACATCGCCCAGTTCGAATCATAAAGCCATGCTGGACCATTAATTCCAAACCATCCTAAAACACGATTAATCAAACCATACTGCGGATTAAGCAACCAATACCAGATAGTCGCTGTTGCTACCGTAGAACATAATACCGGCACATAAAAGAATGTCCGAAACAAACCTGCTCCTTTTTTATTCATATTAATCAAGATGGCAGCCCCAAGCGATGCTACAAGACCAAGTGGTACAAACAGAGCTGTGTAGATAATCGTATTTTTTAATGAAATGAGAAAATAAGGATCTCTAAACATTTTTATGTAATTGTCAAAGCCGATCCAATTGGGAGAATTAACAATATCATAATCTGTAAAACTGACAAATAGAGCCATTCCAATTGGAAGAATCATAAAAATCGCTAGTAATAAAACAGGAAGCGCAATAAAAAGGTAAGCCATTCGTTGTTGATGTATTTGAACAGATTTATTTCTAATCGTTGCCATCATTAAGCCTCCTTCGTTAGTTCTTTAAAACACTTGCCATCCGAAATCCGGCTACATCAAGAATTAATTCGCAAAACATCATATTCGCCCAAGAAAACCATTCACGCGTAAAGTCTTCCGGATGGTCTGGATGAAACGATTCATGCATTAATCCAGTCCCCGCATCTGTTCTTAACAACATTTGTAAAATTTCTAGTTTTTCTGATTTATCTCTTGCAGTCAACCCTTGAATCGCCAGTCCAATTGGCCAAATATATCCTGCTGGTGTATGCGGACTACCAATTCCTTGTGCAAGCTCACCTTCAAAATAATACGGGTTTGACTTACTTAAAATAAACTTCCTCGTATTTTGATAAATTGGCGACTCTTTCTCAAGATATTGGATGATTGGCATAGAGAGTAGACTTGGAACATTTGCATCATCCATCAACAATTGATTTCCAAGACCATCTACTTCAAAAGCAAATATTTCACCGAAAGTCGGATGATTATATGTACCAAATTTTTCTATCCCTAATTGAATATCATTTTGTAAGGTAGTAGCTTGTTTAATCGTTTCTATTTCGTTTGGATAAAAAGTTTCGATAATTTCTTTAGCATAGCCTAAAACTACTACTGCAAACATATTTGAAGGAATGAGATACCCATATTCACAAGCATCATCACTTGGTCTAAATCCTGACCAAAGCATACCTGTGTAAGCAGTTTCTGTTCCTAATCCGTTTCTTTTTAAAGTATCAGAAGGAACACAGTCCAGCCGTTCAAAACGATAAGGCGATTTTGTTTCATGATGTTGTTCTACTTCCCATAAAGCAAAAATCGTTTGTAACATCTTGAAGAATGCAGCGTCAAATTGTTCTGTTCTTCCAGTAATTTTCCAAATAAAGTATGCTAATTGAATCGGATAGCATAACGAATCAATCTCATATTTTCGTTCCCATACTTGTGGATGCATTTCCGTTTTATCAGCTTGATGCCCAGCTCCATTTGGCGTTTCATTGAAAGCGTTAGCATAAGGATCAATTCCAACTAAACGGACTTGTTCTTTGCTAAGACCAATCAACATCGACTCAATTTCTTCATTTTCTTTAGCGAAAAGAAGGAACGGTCGTACTTGGCATACAGAATCACGTAACCACATTGCTGGAATGTCACCTGTTAAAATAAATGTAAGACCACTTTCCCGAATTTTAATGGTAGTATCTAATGTATTTTCCATACACTTTTCATACATTTCAACTAATTTTTGATTGTTTATTTCTTTTTTTATTTTTTCCTTACTTGTTTGTATAAAAGCACGATTTGCGATAACCAAATGTTTCACTCCTTTTAATTAATTATATTTAATCACCATTTATCATATTTAAATAATACTATATATATTTAATTCCTGTCAACATAAAATTGAAATCGCTTTCTTTATACATTAAAAAAACTCTGAGAATCTGTATCTCAGAGTTTTAAACCTTATTCAAACAGCATATCTAAAATAGCTTCTTTTTCAATTCCACCAAAATAGTCTTTCGCATTTATTTCTTGCCAAGCCTTTTGAATAGATTTTCGTTCAAAACGACAACCGATTATTTTTTCGGCTAATTGAGTAACATCCTCTGTACCGAAAAAGTCCCCATAAATCGTTGCTTCTTTGACTTGACCTTTTTCTAGTGAAATTTGGAATTCAATGGTTCCAGCAGGAAATCTTTTTTTTCGTTTTATAATAGCTTTTGGTGACTTCCCGTACGTCCAGTCCCAGTTCCGGTAACGCTCTGTACGCAATTTTTCGATACCCTGTTTATCTGCTTCCGTAAAAGTATAACGCGGGATATCTTTCGTTTCAAAAATAGTTTCAAGTAGAATTTGCTTAAAAGTCAGAATATCGATATCTTCTGCTAAATGTTCGCGAATTGTTGTTACACGACTGCGTACGGATTTAACACCTTTAGACAAGTATTTCTCAGGATCTACTTGTAATGCTTTTTCGAGCATGGATAAATCGACATCGAAAAGTAAAGTCCCATGGCTATAAAGTCTACCCTTGGTTGCAAATTGTGCATTGCCACTTATCTTTTTGCCATTTACTTCAATATCATTTCGACCACTCAGTTCAGCATTTACACCAAGATTGCGAAGCGCTCGAATAACTGGTTCTGTGAACTTCGCGAAATTTTGAAAACTATTTCCGTCATCTTTTGTGATCATGCTAAAGCTAATATTGCCTTCATCGTTATAGACAGCTCCTCCACCAGATAAACGGCGAAGAACATCAATATGATTTTTTTTGACAAAAGCATGGTTAATTTCTTCTAGTGTGTTTTGATTTTTACCAACAATAATCGTTGGTTTCATCCGATAAAACATAAAATACGTTTCATTTTCGTCTAAAGAACGAAGCGCATATTCTTCCATAGCGAAGTTGTACGCTTGATCGAGCACATCTTCATTGTCTAAATAAATCACTTTTCTTAAGCATCCCCTTTTGCTTTAAGCGTAATTCGAATGATTTCCGGGTCATTAAATAAGCGTGGAAGTTTCGTTACGTTGCCTAACCCGCGGCTAACAATGAGTCTTTTTCCGCTAGCGTGGTGAATCCCAGCTGTCCATTTTGGCATGAGACCTTGTCCCGGTGCGAAAAGGCCTTCTGTTAAAGGTAGTCTAAATTGACCGCCGTGCGCATGTCCAGATAATACTAAATCAATTGGATAGGCTTGGTATAGTGGCCAAAACTCCGGACGATGCGCCAGTAATATCGTAAAGTAATCCGGTGATAAATTAGCTGTCGCATCGTCTAAAGCTTCCTTTAATGCCGCTTCTTCCCAAACTTCTTTTGGTAGTTCTTTTTCTGCCCAGTCATCTCTTACAAAACGAGGATCTCGGACGCCTACTACCATGATTGCGGCGCCATCTTTTTTTAGAAAATAGCGTTCATTTTCAAGGACAGTAACGTGATGTTTCTCCATGTCTGCTTTAAAATCTTCGTAAAATGCGCTTCGACCCTCATGATTTCCACTTACATAAAAAACCGGGAATTCTTTAGCTAATTTGCGTACAACTGCCATCGCTACATATGGCGCCTCATCTCCATCAATCATATCTCCCGTTAAAAAAACGGCATCCGGAGCTAGCTCATTCACCATACTGAGCAACGGATTATTATATAAACCAAAACTTGCACTATGCAGATCAGACAGCTGAATAAAAGTCGCGCCGTCCCATTCTGCTGGAATTTTATCTGATACTATTTCATAATCTGTTACAGTTAAATGTTTGGTTGACCAGTATGCATATCCTGTGAAAGCAGCAACTGCGCTAAGTAAACCCCATCCAGTTTTTTTCATAGTTAGAAATCTCCTCACTTAATTTGCTGTAGGTTTCATTATAGCAAATTAAGTGGGAACTCGCTTTACTCAACTACTTGGTATTCTGCTAGTTTTTGTAAATCAGCTGGACTCACTTCTGCCACAATCTGTGTGCCATTTTCCAAGTACTCGGTCTCTAACACATTAGCATGCTCATTTAAATAAGCGACAACTTGCCCCGCTTCAAACGGAATTAAGAAGGTTGCTTTTTCATAACTGGCGAACAATTCTTGACGAATCACTTCAGTTAGAAATTCTAAACTTTCTTTTTCACGTGCTGAAAAGACAATCGTATTTTCTGTTTGTTTAGGGTATATCTCGTCTTCTAAAAGATCCGCTTTATTGTACGCATAAATAACTGGAACATCTTCCACACCAACTGCTTTCAACGTTTCTTCAGTCGTCTTCATCATTATTTTATAATTGGGATCCGAATAATCTACCACATGAATGAGTAAATCAGCGTCACGCGCCTCTTCTAGCGTGGAGCGGAATGCTTTCACTAATTGATGCGGAAGTTTGCTAACAAAACCAACTGTATCTGTGAGCAAAAATTGCTTGTTATCCGGTAAAACAATTTCGCGTACACTCGTTTCTAGTGTAGCAAAGAGCATATCTTTCTCAAAAACTTGTTTGTCTGCAGTTTCGCTATATGCACGCACTAAACCGTTCATTGTTGTTGATTTTCCAGCGTTTGTATAACCGACGAGTGATACCACCGGAATTTCATTTTTCTTTCGTTTGCGACGACGTACTTCACGGTCATCCACGAGCATGTCTAACTCTTTTTGTAAATGGCGAATTTGATGTTTGATGGTACGGCGATCGGTTTCGATTTTCTTTTCACCTGAGCCACGGTTGCTGAGCCCGCCTTTCCCACTTTGTTGGTCCATATCTTCACCTTGTCCAAAGATACGCGGAAGCTCATATTGTAATTTGGCAATTTGGACTTGAAGTTGTGCTTCTTTTGTTTTTGCTCGGTTCGCAAAAATAGCCAGAATCAACCCCGTTCTATCCATTACGTCCAGTTCTAACGCTTCTTCTAGGTTTCTAATTTGCGATGGCGAAAGTTCATCGTTAAAAATAATCAAGCGGGCATCCTGCATTTCTGCTAAGCCTTTGATCTCATCCACTTTTCCCTTTCCAACATAAGTAGCACGATTTTCACGGTCGATATTTTGCCGTACTTCGCCCACTACTTCCATATTATTTGCAGCCGCTAAATTGGCTAATTCTTCCATTGAATAATCAAAATCTTTTTGTTTCTGGCTTATACCAACGATTAATACTTTTTTCTCCATAAAAAAGGACCTCCTGAAAATAGATTCAGCGCGGTCAGGGTTTTTGAGTAGATGAAAACACAAAAATAGCATCTCAAAGATACTAGCTTGCTTTCAAATGAAGCGTATTCCTCCTTCATTCTACCCATATTTATTTTGGGTGCCATACATGCACGCAAGACCAATCCCGTTACCCATACTAAATAAGCATGGATATTCCCGCACTATTAAATTAGTTGCATAGATTTTTTGGGAAACGTAGTCTAATATAACGCATGATGGGCAACCCTCCGTTCATTTTAGATGCCCTTAGTTTAACATGGGCGCTTTTGTTTCGCAACTATTTCTCGTTAATTTGGTCGTTCTATCTCGCAAATATCCCCCAGTTTCACATAGTCATTTCCTGCAAGCCTGGCAACTGGTGCAAGCTTTTCTGGCAAAATATAGTGATGCTCAGAATCAAACACTTCGTCGGCGAAATCATATGTCAAAATACGTGCCAGAATTAAATCGGAAACAACCTCACCAGCATCATTCTTAATCGGAATGATTTGTTCTAGTTTAGTTGTAAGTATGATATTGGCCTCGGAAATCTTCGGAGTTTTCATTCCAGGAACTTGCTCTAAATGCAAGTTTGTTTTATCGATTTCGCTCACATCAGATGCAAGTCGCGCGGCAGTTTTATTCATTTCTTCTACAAAAGATTCGCTAACGATATGAATATTTAGTTCTTTCGTAAAAGCCACATTTCTAGCTGTATCTTTTTGCTTACCATCCGCGCGTTGAACAGCTATCGAAACTATCGCTGGATCGCTTGAAACAACATTAAAAAAACTAAACGGGGCGGCGTTGACCGTCACCCCATCATCAGCAAGCGTTGTTACAAAAGCGATTGGCCTGGGAATAATACTTCCAGTTAAAAATTTGTAGTTTTCTTTTTGAGATAAATCAGCACTTTTAAAAATAGTCATCTACTTTCCTCATTTCTGGTTGTTTTGATACCATTTTTTCGCTTCTTCTAGTTCTTCCATAGTTAGTGAATGCCCAGCTGCTGTCCAAACTGTTTCAACGTTTGCACCACGCGATTCAAGGATTTTAACCAATTCTTCGGAAGCTTTCGCTGTAATAAGCGGATCATTTAAACCAGCAGACAGAAATACACTACGATGGCTAATCGAAAATTCGGGTTGTTTGTTTCCAGCTGACATTGCATGAAATAAAATCGCTTTATGAAAACTATCCTCTGCTTGAAGAAGTGCATTGGCGGCAATGTTTGCGCCGTTAGAATAACCTACCGCAATGATTCGCTCAAAATCCAGTTGATATTTTTTAGCCAGTTCGCGCGTTGTAGTGATTAATTCCAAGGTTTTGCTTTCCAAGTCTTCTAAATCCAAACTGCCATCATGAAATCTTTTGAAAAATCGATTTGCTCCGCCTTCTTTAATGTCACCACGTAAGGATAAAACAGCTGCATCACCCGAGATAAACTCCGCTACTTCGACAAGCGACTTTTCATCGCCACCTGTCCCATGAAGTAGTAATAGTGGAGCTAATTCTTTATTTTTTCCTGGAATATAAATATGTTCCATCGTTTATCAGCTCCGTTTCGTATTAATTGGTCGTACCATTTTTTCAATTTCTGCGCGTTTTGGTTCTAAAAATGGTGGCAGGGCTAATTTTTCACCGAGTGTTTCGTATGGTTCATCACTTGCGAAGCCCGGGCCATCTGTTGCAAATTCAAATAAAATACGTTCGGAAACTGGTACATATAAAGATTCAAAGTAGAAGCGGTTTACATAACCAGAATTAGGTGCCTCGATTGTATTCATGCGGTCAATCCACTTTTGTAACTCCTCGTGGTCCTCTACTCGGAAAGCTACATGGTGAACACCGCCGTAGCCTTGCATTGCAGCTGGGATATCGGTACGTTCTTCGACAATCACTTGCGCCCCGTTACCACCTTCGCCTACTTCATATAAATGAAGTCCATCTTCTTCCGCCACTTTTTTAAAGCCAAAAATTGTTTGCAAAATCGCATCCATATTTTTCAAAGAAACAACGGTTAAAAATACTGGTCCTAAACCATAAATCGCATATTTTTCTGGAACTGGCCCTTTTTTCCAAGGAGTCCCCGCTGCTACGCCTTCGTTATTTTCATCAGAAATTAGTTGTAATTGTTGGTCATCAAAATCTTGGAAGGTGAGATATTTTTTGCCAAATAGAGTTTTAATATCGCTATGCGGAACTTCTAATTGTTCAAAGCGGTCAAGCCAGTATTCCAGCGCCGCGTCACTTGGTACTCGGAAAGCTACGCGAGAAATACTATCTGTTCCGTGGCGTCCTTTTGGTAAATTAGGGAAGTCAAAAAATGTCATATCCGTACCCGCTGAACCTTTGTCATCTGCGAAAAACAAATGATACGTATGAATATCGTCTTGGTTAACAGTTTTTTTCACTAAACGCATCCCTAAAACTTCTGTAAAAAACGCATAATTTTTCTCGGCACTACTTGTCATTGCTGTTACGTGGTGAATTCCTTTTAAATCTTTAATCATGATAAATCTCCTCCAAAATAAGTTTCTATTTCTGTTCTTTTTTCTTCTAAAAAGCTTGGTAAGGCTAGTCTATCGCCCAATGTTTCGAGTGGTTCATCAATTGTAAAACCGGGGCCAGCGCTTGCGAATTCAATTCTTAAGCCACCTGGTTCGCGAATATATAAACTTTTAAAATACTCGCGGTCAACGAATTCTTCAATTTTCAAGTCGTTTTTCATTGCTAAATCGTGAAGTTCATCAACAGCTTCTTTCGTTTCTAAAGTATATGCAATATGATCGATTGTTCCGCGTCCTGTGCGGGATTTTTTGTCTGAACTCGTGACATGTAATTTCGTAAAACTCATCTTGTCCTTATCTACTAATACCCCATTATGACTTTCTAAGCCAAAAAGATTCGTGAAAAATTGGCTCGTCGCGTTCGGGTCCGGCACGTGATAGTCTGCGCCGATAATCCGAACAATTTGTTTTTCAGGCGGGATATCGGTGTGGATGGTTGGGTTAGAAATGGTTTCTGGTATTTCCGTTAGGATAATGCCCATTGTATCGGGATCTTGCAAGGTTAAAGTCTGTTCTTCTTTTTGGAAAGAAACGGCAAAATCGTTTAGCCTTTTTTCCCAGTAAGAGCTTGTGCTGTTTGGTATTCCTAGGGTGATATTTCCGAAAAAGGCGCGCTCGTTGTAGCTTGAGCCGATGCGAGGTACTTCGAAAAATGTTAACAAGGTGCCCGGGCTTCCTGTATAGTCCCCGTAAAATAGGTGACGCATGTGAATATTGTCTTGATTTACTGTATTTTTTACGAGCCGTAGCCCTAATATGTCTGAATAAAAACGATGATTTTCGCTGAATGATTTCGTTAGCGCGGATACGTGATGGATTCCTTTGATCATTTGTTTGTACCTCCTTCTTAATTACTAATTATAGTTTATAACTAAACTATCAAAAAGAAAAGTTTTATGCTCACAAAAAGTAAGTAACTTTTAATAGTCGCAAAAAAGAGCGCCACTAAGCGCTCTTTAATACACATCTCTTTTGGTGAAAATAAAATAGGATAAAACGAATGCGATTAGCATCCACGCACTTAACACAATCATCGAGAAACTCAATGTCATGCCTTCAACTGGTGGGCTGGAGCCGTTCAAGTAATTCGTTAGTTGTAAATTAACCATAAATAAATATTTCGCGCTCGGCCAAGAGCTGACGAGGTTGGTTAAAATCGTTCCGGTGATAAGGGAGGCAAGCATAATCCCCATAACCGCTGCTGTGGAGCGAACTAACACGGATACAAACATTGTTAACACGCCGACCACAACACTGACAAACCATGCGAGTCCGAACTCCATGAGTAGTAGTTGCCAAACCGGCAGTTGGTACACGTCCATTGTGGTCACAGCGCCATCTTTCATCCCAAACCCGGTGAGAACTGGTGCATCCCAGCCACCGTAACCAAAGACAATCCCAGAAATCAGATAGGCAATAACGGCGGATAATACCATAATTGCGGAAATCGAGAGCAACATTGAAATATATTTACTCGTCAAAATCCGCCATCGCTTCACAGGCCTTGTCAGCAGAAACTTCATCGTTCCCGCACTTGTTTCAGCACTGATTAAATCGGCTGCTATAACCATAATAAAAAGTGGAAACAATAAACTAATACCATTTTCGACGAATGTTTTTAAGAAAGTTGGTGCTCCAGGGGCGTTGGGATTGATGTCATTATCTAAGTAATATTGTAGTTGCCCGACAAGCACTTTGAAATATTTTTGATATTCTTCGGGAAGACGGCCTGTACCGAGTCTATTTTCAAGGTCGACGATTTGTTGCTGGGTCTGCACATGCCAATCGCTTGTCCCAGCTTGCTTTTCATCTTCTTGATGCTGCCGGAACTGTGCGTACGTAAAAATCGCTACAATAATTGCCACTAGCACCAAAATAACGATAAGTCGCTTTTTACGCCAAAGTTTTAATTGTTCATTATAAACTAAATTAATCAATCGAATGACCTCCTGTTAACTCAAGAAACAGGTCTTCGAGAGATGGTTTTTTCTTGTCAATTTCATGGACTTGAATGCCTTTTGCAACCAACTGTTCGTTCCATTCGGCGCTATGTTCATTCACTGCGGTCACGAGGTATTCGCCGTCCACTTCTACTTTGGTTACACTTTCCAAAAATACTTTAGCTTGTTCAAAAGGAGTCGCCCGCCAGCGTAATTGTGCGCGAGAGCTAAGAAGATGTGAAACTTGATCGGTTTTAATAATCGTCCCGTCCGTCATAATCGCCACCCGGTCACATAAAAGTTCAATTTCACTTAATAAATGAGAAGACACAAGTACGCTAATACCTTCATTTCTGGCAAGCGCACGGATAAAGTCGCGCATTTCATGAATTCCAGATGGATCGAGACCATTTGTTGGTTCATCAAGAATTAATAGTTTCGGACTGGAAAGTAATGCTTGAGCAATGCCTAAACGTTGGCGCATACCAAGTGAATAAGTAGAAACTCGGTCATTTATCCGTTTTTCTAGCCCCACTAGCTCGGTTACTTCTTGAATGCGTTCTTTTTTTATCGAAGAATCCATTCGGGCAAAATACGCTAAATTTTCTTGTCCTGTTAAAAATGTATAAAATTCCGGATTTTCTACGATGGAACCAAGACCTCGCATTGCTTCGGTAAAATTTTTCCGGATATCTTTCCCACCAATTAAAATCGTTCCAGATGTTGGTTTAATTAGGCCGACAATCATTCGAATCGTCGTTGTTTTGCCAGCTCCATTCGGTCCAAGAAAGCCAAAAACTTCTCCGGGCATTACTTCAAAAGAAATCCCTTTAATAATTTCTCGTTTACGAATTTTTTTATGCAGATTAGTTACTTGAAGTGCTCGCTCCGTCATCGTCTTCTCCTCCTCCCGTCTCTATAACCTGTGTCACCCGATTACCGATAAACTGGTATCCAGCGTGATTTGGATGGAATTTATCACTCGCTAAATAAGCAGCCCCATTTTGCTGAAATAAATCAAAAGTCGGAACATAAATGATATTTTTCTCGTTTTGCGATAGATTTTGACTTTGCATGTTCCACTCATTCGCAACCGCTGACATTTCGCTCGCATTTTCTAACGACATAAACGGATTATACAGCCCAATATGAAAAACTGGCGCGGATGAATTTAATTTTCGTATCGTTTGGTAAATTTGTTTTAGATTGCTCGTATAACTTGCTTCGGCTTGTTTAATCGCATCACTTTTGAAATCATCCAGTGCTTCCCCGCCGCGAAATAAATCATTGCCGCCGATTGTCATTAAGACTACATCAGCTGATTTTATTTGGTTTTGCACTTCTTTTTGTTCTAATTGTTTGAGTAGTTGTCCTGATTTCGCCCCGCTAATAGCAAGATTGACGTTCTCGACATTTTTCTCTTTTTGTTTGTAGAAATTCTCCACCACTCGGACATACCCGCCGCCTTCTGTATCACCAACGCCATATGTAAGTGAGTCGCCGAGCGCCGTTATTTTAAAGGTATCTTGTTTTTTCGTTACAGTAATATCTTTTTTTGCAGCTGAATTTGTATTATTTGCTTGATGATTTTTTTGCCCTAACCAGATGGAACCAACACCAATAATGCTTAGAATAAACGCTATAACTGAAAAAAACAGCAAAAATTGAACTGTTTTACTTTTTTTCATTGACTAATCACCTGCCTTATTATGAGGTTTATTTAGGACTAAGTATACCAGACATTCTCGAAAAGCACCTAGTAAAAAAGCACCTATATCATTCGCATAGGTGCTAATTTTATGCTATTTCATATTATATTGTTTGGTAAAATTAATTTTTCCTTTAGCATCCGTTTACTATCTTCATCTATAAAAGAATAATCCAATGCTATTTCAGTCTGCCTAAGTATCCATTCTGCTGATAAAGTAAAACTATTTTGATTCACTTGTAAATATTCGTTCGTTAGTGTTGTATTGGAAACTGTACGATTATCCGTATTAAAACAAATCTGAATTCCGTTTCTATGAAAAAGTTCTACAGGATAGCTTTGCCAGTTTTGTGCAGCCCCTGTTTGAATATTACATACTGGACACATCTCAAGCAATACTTGCTGTTTAGCTGCTCGTTCCATCACTTTCTTTGATTGAGCTAGTGCTATACCGTGACCAATGCGTCTAGCTCCGAATTCCAATGCTAATAAAACGCTTGTTAAATCACCAGTTTCACCTGCATGAATCGTGTAAGGCATACCTATTCGGCTAGCATAAGAAAATAATGATTGATAGTCTTTTGTAGGATACTTTCCTTCATCACCAGCTAGATCAATTGCTACTACTTCTTTTCCTAAGTATTTTTTAGCTACATCAATTACTGCTAAATTAGCTTGCTCAGATTGTCTACGCATACAACAAAAAATCAAACCTATTTTTATTGAATAAACTTTTTCAGCAACGCGGCTCCCGTCAATTAAAGTCTCAGCAACTTCTTCCATTGAAAAGTTAGTGGTTACTAGGTGTATAGGAGATAGCCTAATTTCAATATAGATAATGTTCTCTAGTGCTGCTTGTTCTGCTAAATCCAAAAGAGCTAAATATATCGCTTCTTTTGTATGTAAACCTGCTGAAACTAATCTAAAACAATTAATATATTCTGTTAAACTGCATCGATTAGCAGCAACTGTCATTCGTTGTAACTTTTCTTCTGATAACATTAAAGGGTTACCTTGTAACTCATAAAGCTTACGAAGCGTTTTTAGCCGAATGGAACCATCTAAATGACAATGAAGTTCTACTTTAGGTATTTTTTTAACTTGTTGCTCATTCACTAATAGTCGCCTCCCTTCTTACAAATCATATAATACTTCTTTGATGAGCATACCAAAGCCAATTTTTGCTTGCTGAGTTGTTTTTACTACTTCTTCATGATTTAAGTTCGACTGTAAACCTGCTGCTAAATTCGTAATACACGAAATTCCTAACACTTTTATTCCTGCATGATTAGCTGCTATTACTTCTGGGATGGTTGACATCCCAACTGCATCTGCCCCTAGCCTTCTCGCCATTTGTATTTCTGCAGGAGTTTCATAACTCGGACCGGAAAACGCCATATAGATACCATCTTTTAAAGGAATATTTAAATTTCTAGAAGCTAAGTGCGCTTTTTCAATATAGTCGCGGCAGTATGCTTGACACATATCTGGAAAACGCGGACCAATCTCTGCTTGATTTTCACCTATTAAAGGATTCGCTCCCATAAAATTGATATGATCAGTAATTACCATCAAATCTCCTACAGCAAAATTCCTATTCACTCCACCTGAAGCATTGGTCACAATTAGTGATTGCACTCCTAACGCTTTCATTATTTGAACCGGATAAATAACTTGAGACATTAGATTCCCTTCATAAAAATGAAAGCGCCCTTGTAATGCCAAAATAGTTTTCCCTGATAAGACACCAAAAATAAGCTTTCCACTGTGTCCAACCACTGTTGTTGCTGGAAAATGAGGAATGTCTTGATACGGAATTTCTATTTTATGTTGAATTTCTTCTGCTAAATCACCTAAACCAGATCCTAAAACTAAACCACAGGCTACTTTTTTAATACCTTTTGTTTGGAGAAAGAAAATCGTTTCCTTCATTTTTTCAGTTGCTAGTTGCATCATTTTCCTCCTTGTTATTTATTACAAAGCCAAGCAAGAAATTTCTTGCTTGGCTAATTACTATGCCTCTTTGAAAGTAAAGAAGGCTAATAAAAATGAAATTAACATTGTTGCTAGTGAAGCTAATGCTACAACAATCACATAAGAAACATCGCCTGTTTGAGGATTGATAAACCCACCAATTCCTAAAACACCAATTGTACTAGCAAAATTATGAACTCCAGCTACTGCAATAATAAGCGCCCCTATCGCTGTTCCAATACAAGTAAAAACAAATCGTCTTTTCACTGGTAAGGTAACTCCGTAAATTGAAGGCTCAATGATGCAAAAGAAATCAGAAACCATTGCAGGAACACAAATTTTCTTAACATCTGGATTCTTCGTTTTCAAATAAACTGCAAATACGACAGCCATTTGAGCTAATGGAGCTGTAAAAATCATTGGCAATAAATAATCGGTCCCTGTTGTTGCGAGATTATTTATTCCTATGGCAACTAATGGCCAATGTAATCCAAGAATAACCAGTGGTGTATAAAGAATACCTACGAACAAGGCTGCTACAACTGGTGAGAAACTAAACAGAGCTAAAATCGCACTAGAGATAATACTACTTGCTATATTAGCAATTGGACCAAATACTAAAATTGTTGCTGGAACACCAATAATTAAAGTAAGAAATGGGACAAAGGTGAAATGTAATGATTGAGGAATAATTTTTTTGATAAAATGCTCAAATTTCGATAGAAAGAACATCGAGAAGATAATAGGAATAACTGTTGATGTGTATCCATTCGCTGGAAAAATAATAGGGATACCTAGAAAATCACTATAAATATCCATCTGAAGAAAAGTACCATTAAACAACTGGTAGATTGCCTCTGGTCCAACTAAATCATTAAGTAGATTTGGGAAAACAAGTGAAGCACCAACAATCATCCCAATAAATGGATCTGAGTTAAATGTTTTTGCACTAGTGTACCCTAAGATAACTGGAAAGAAAGTAAACAAAGCATAACCAATTGCATTTAAGATGACAAATGCGCCATCCCCTGGGCTAATTACTTTAGAGGCAACTAAGAGTGACTCCACACCTAAAATCAAAGAACAACCAATCATTACTCCAAGTGTAGGGGTAATGATTTTAGTTATTGTATCAATGAAACGATTTAATAATGTTTTCTTATCTTTATTAGTAGAATCATTAGTGCTAGTTTCCTCATTAGTATTCGAAATAGATAATTTAGATAACATTTCTTGATAGATTTCTCCAACTTGCATACCAACAACTACTTGATATTGACCATTTGCAGATTGAGCAGTCATAATTTTTTCATGATTTATCAGAGCATCTCTATTAACTAAACTTTCATCTTTTAGTGTAAAACGTAATCTAGTCACGCAATGTGTTAACGCAATTATATTACTATCTCCACCTACATTTTCAATAATGAACGCATTTAATTTATCATATTTTCCCATATGCAATTTTCTCCATTTCTAATTATTGTCAATCTTGGCGAGTTTCTCAAATAAATCTTCCATTAATTTATCTCTTTCAACAAAGTAAACATATTTTATAAAATGGCGTCTAAAGTCTTGGCTGTAATAATGATTATCTTGCATAATGGGACTATTAACCAATTTATCTTTCATAAATTCTTCACCTAATAGCCAACCAATAGGAACAACATCCCATAATGCCCGTGACCAAACCTTTCCACCATTTTTTAGATTAGTTATTTTCGCTTCTTCTTCCGTTCTTGTCACCATATAATCACAAAATTTATTTTTTCCTTTTAACCAATACTCTAACTCCGGCCCGGTTGTAGCAAAAGCAGAAATAACTCCCATCCCTGGAAACTGAACTAGTGGCATCGGGGTATCAAGTAAAACTCGAGCAGCTACTAAATCTTGTCGACAATTAAAGGATAAATTATTATGCCATTCATAGCCCAGTCCACCTAACCATAAAACAACTATATTTTCTGTTATTTTTGGTTCTAGTAAAATAGCTGTAGCAATATTAGTAGCAGCGGCAATTCCAATGACATAAAGAGGATTTTCTGAACTATGCGCTAATGCTAACTCAATCAAATGTTGGACAGCATCACTCATTTTAGGTTTTGAATTAACTAAAAAATCAACTGATCCTTTAAAAGTGATTTTTTCTAATTCTGGACGGTTCAATAATTTATAAACCCTAAGAATTTCTTCATAACTTTTTTCCATACCGTCTTTCGGCCCATTAGAATGATGATTTAAAAATGGTGCTGCATACACTCCTACCACATTAAATTTTTCTTTTGACTGAATCATATAGGCTAAAGCATATTGATCATCAATTTCGTTAAATGTATCTGTATCTAATACAACATCAACCTTTCCTGATGGTCTTTCTAACATTTTTAAAATTTGGCTATTATCCATTCTTATAAATCCTCATTCCTTAATATTTTATAGAAAGCGCTTTCCTTAAATTCATAATAACATTAATTTGGTTATTGTCAAATAATATTTTGTTTTAACCAAATTAAAAACCAAAAAAAAGATAAATTGGTTTTTAGCAATTTATCTTTTTTTAAATATTTAAAATCTCTATTTTTGCCTTGGATAAAGTTTCTAACTGCTCTGTAGTAAAGTCCACTTCTGTAATAATGGTATCGTAATCCGTTGCATGATTTACTTTCCACATCGCAATACTTGGGTACTTACTGTTTTCTATAAGCAGAATATTTTTTTGTGAATTTTTCATGATTGCTTTTTGCAAATCGGCATCTTGTTCTTTATAAGCGGTAATTTCTAAATCTTCATCTATCGCACCTGGGCTTATAAAAGAAATATCCGCTTTTAGCTTTTTCATTTGATGGATAGTCATTGAACCGAAAGAATTTTCTTGGTTTAAGCTAAAAGTTCCGCCTAAAAAAATAATAGAAAGCTCTATCTTTTTCTCTTGAACATAGTGCATAATACTAAAGGAATTCGTAATTACAGTAATATTATTTAACAACTGTGGATATTTACTAAGCATATGGATAAGCATAACTGAAATGCTATTATGTTCAATGGCGATTACTTGACCTGGACTCACTAATTGACATGCTTTATCCGCTATTTTACTTTTAGATTTTGAATTAATTTCTTTTCTAAATGAGTATGGGACATCTCTAGCAATGGTGGTATGAGCAATAGCTACACTACCATGAGCTTGAACTACTTTTCCAGCGAGTTGTGTGGATTTCAAATCGTTTCTAATTGTTTCTGTCGTTACATTAAGAAATTCAGCTAAGTTAGCCAATGACAAAATCGAATTTTCATTTAATATTTCAATTATTTTATTTCTTCTTGACTCGACTTTTCCCATCTAATTCTCCTTTTCTCTTCAATACTAAAGTTAGTATACCTTATTTCGGTTAAAGTTTGTATGAATTTAATCATTTATATCCAAAAAAGCTAACTCGTTAGCGCCCGTTAACATATCCTTACGTATTATCAATCAGTCAGGTTTGTATCAAAATAACTTTGGGTTCTCTGCTGGTTCATTTAGGTTATTTCATTTCTTCCAAACACTATCAAGAAGCATTTGAAGCAATTGAGGCTTTAATTCATGCTGGTGTAAAAAACAACAAACAAGTTCGAGTATCTTTTCATTCCTTTATTTAAATGACAGTAATATAAAAATAAGAGGCTTGGACATAGGGGATTTTAGCGCCCCTTATGTCCAAGCCTCTTCTGCTATTTTTATTCTGCTACGATTGCTTTTGTTAAATCGTCGACAAAATCTTGTTTGTTTTCTGCTTTCGATGCTTCGGAAATTGCATCAATATCTTTCGGTTTATCATCCCAGCGACCAGAATCTGCTGTTACTGCAATATGGATACTTTTATCTTTATTGTCATTCATAAAAGTGGTTACGTTTTCTGGGATATCATCGGACTGTACTGTAGTGAATAGAACTACTTTGTCATAATCATCTGCTTTTACTTTGTCTAGTTTTGTTGTATCAATAATGGAAACATGTACGTTTTTACCTTCCATGTCTTTTTTCACTTGGTCCATTACACTGTCTTTAAATTTACTACCTTGAGTTGCAAGTAATACATGATCTCCTGTAGCTGATTTGTTTATTTCGGCATTTTCAGTAACATCCATTGATTTAATAAAACGGTAGGATAACATTACTCCTGCAAATATTACTACTGCAATTCCTACGACGATTAAGCTGATTTTTAGTGGTTTTTTCATTATTAAGTTCCTCTTTTCTGTTAGTTGGGTCATTCTGATCTTAAAGCTTCTGCTGCATCTAATTTTGCTGCTTTATTACTTGGATAAATCGAGAAAATAAAGCCAATTGTAATTGTTATTGCGAGTGTGACAAGGAAATTCCAGAACGAAATGTGAATCATATCTTCAAAGCCAATTTTCGTTTCTAAAATAGGACTAGCTATTTTTGCAATTGTTACAGCGACAAGACTTGATAGTACATTAGCTAAAATAATAATATAGCTTGCTTCCATCATGAAAAGTCCGCGAATATGACGTTTACGATAACCAATTGCTCGGAATACACCGATTTCTCTTGTTCGTTCAACCACACCGATATAAAGCACAATAGCAATCATCACGCCAGCAACTGCAAGCGAAAGACCTGCAATAAAGGCAATCAAGTACACAATAATATCGGTAAACTGGCTAAATGTATCTACGAAAGCATTCGCATTAGTAATCGAATAATTCGCCCAGTCTTTGTCATCCTCATATTTTTCAACGATTTCTTCTGCTTGTGCTGTTGTTTTTGTGAATGCATCCACAGATAAAATCGGTTTTTCAATACCAGTTGTTTTAATAAAGTCGTTCATTGTTTTTGTTGAAACATCAAATCCTCTAGCAAAGCCTTCTTTAGATGGGTTAGTAATACCAGATATAGTTGTTTCTATTTTGACAGTATTTTTTGTGTCACTATTTCTTCCGGCATAAACTAAGGTTATTTTTTTACCAATAAGTTTATCACCATCACTTTTTGTTAATTCATCAGAATCCTTTTTTCCAAGAATTGCTCTTGCTACATTAGAAGGGATAACTGCTCCGGCTTCATCACTTGTTACCATTTTCCCGCTTAGAAGATATTCATCTTTGACAGTCAAATCTTCATAGCGTGATGGCTTAAAGTTGGCTTCTTGCATTTCACCAGAAATACCTTTCAAGTATTCGCCATCGTATTCAAATTTAATGCCTTGGACAGTAGTGCGTTCATATATTTCTGTAATATTTTCATCTTCATACAGCTGCTTAATTTTCTTAATCTCACTACTTGTTAGTGGAGTGGTAGGTTCAGGTGATTTCGAGCCACCATCTTCTTTATAATAAGTCGTAATCTGATTGGGTGAAAAAGTTGTTCCAAAAATCTTTGAAAGACTTTGATTCACTCCATTTCCAAGTCCAAATGCTAACAAAATAGCGATAATACCAATCGAGGTTCCAAGTGCTACAAGCAAATTCCTAAACTTTCTATTGAAAAAACTTTTAAAAGAAATTTTAGCAGTAGCCCACCAGTTTAGTCTTAACTTTTTTTCGTTTTTGTGACTAACTTTTTGGATGACTTCTTTTTTTCTTTCAAATGAAATTACTTCTCCATCTGCTAAGCGTAATACTGCATCAGTTTGGTCCGCAATGTTTAAATCATGGGTTACAACAATAACGGTTGTACCTTTTGCTGCTAAATCCTTAAGCAGTTTAATAATTTCATCTGATGTAACACTATCGAGTGCTCCAGTTGGTTCATCTGCTATAATCATATCTGGATTATTAGCGAGAGACCTTGCAATCGCCACCCTTTGTTTTTGTCCACCAGATAGTTGTGTTGGTTTTTTACTAGCAAAGTCTTCTAGTCCAACTTGTTTCAGCAAATCAAGTGCTCTCGCATTTCGATCACTTTCTGATAATTCAGGATTCAAATATAAAGGAACTTTTACATTTTCAATGACTGACATATGATTGACTAGATGAAAGCTTTGAAAAATAAAGCCGATGTGATTAAAATGATATGCATCTAAATCAATATCCTGTAAATTTTCTCCATTGTATAAAACTTGACCTTCGTAGTCAGTGTCAAGTCCACTAATAATATTTAGTAACGTAGACTTCCCACTACCACTCTTTCCTATAATTGCTGCAAATTCTCCGTCTTGAATGGTTACATTGATATTTTTCAAAACTGGTGTTTCGTTTTTCTTTCCTAACTTATAAGACTTTTTA
Organism: Listeria farberi; assembly: GCF_014229295.1. Lineage (NCBI taxonomy): Bacteria > Bacillati > Bacillota > Bacilli > Caryophanales > Listeriaceae > Listeria > Listeria farberi. The sequence goes on along the minus strand of NZ_JAARZL010000001.1, from coordinate 535,526 downwards.
AGGTGTTTAACTTCTAACATTTATTCTCCTACTTTCAAATAGTATCCATTTTTTTTGATTTCATATAGATGTAACTTCCTGCAATCACTGAACATAAGCCAATATTCCAAACAATAGATAGAAGGGAAATATCAAAGTGTCCATTAGGTAAAATGGAAATGATTCCAGCACTGTTATAAATATGCAAGTAGTATTCAGCTAGTAAATTGACAATTAGGATAGCAAAAAGAAGTAGAATAACTGCCGCTTTTTGAAGAGAACTTGCTTTCACATGATCTTTTAACCACCCTACCGGAATAACGAAGTAACAAACAAACATAGCGATAAATAAGAACATCATCAGCGTTCCAGATACAAACGATAACGCATCGCCTGCTTCCATACGTCCTGTTTCAAAACCGTAATACCAAATAAAGGCACTTTGAAGTAAAATTACTGTTATTGCTGATAAATAAGCAGCAAATAGTTTTCCAAAAAATTTCTTTGTTTCCGAAAATCCAGAAAGTGAAGCGAGCGTTAAGTTTTCTTTCGATGTGTCGAGTTTCGTGATTTTCCAAGTAGTGATAAGAACTAGAATTAAGCTCATCACCGTAGTTCCTCGAATCGCTCTAAAAAGCAAATCCGATCCCTCCAGCAGATTCATTGTGAACCCTAGAAAGTTCAGCCCTAAGATAATTGCAAGTCCAATCAAAAGAATAGGACTAATTTGTTTTAAATAAAAAGTAATAATTTTTGTCATTTGTTCATTTCCTCCTTATAGAAATCGATTAATGAGTTGCCTGTTTCCTCGCGATAAGATTCTGTTTCTATCGTTTTTAATGTGTTATCTTTAATTAACCAAAGTTTGTTATATAATTTTTCCGTACCTTCTAAATGATGCGAAGAAATAATCGTGATAACATCGGGTTCTGTTTCGCTAATAATAGCTTTCATTACTTCTGAACGAGCCATAATATCAATACTTGCAAAAGGCTCATCATAGAGATATACTTTGGCTTTTCTTGCTAATACACTGCCAATCTTTACTTTCATCAACATGCCTGTCGATAATTCACCAAGTTTTAGCCGTTTATTAATGCTCCATTTAGAAAGTAGTCTTTCCCACTTATCTAACTCCATGTTTTCAAAAAGAAGTGCATGTTGTTTCATAAATTCTTCTATAGTAGTACTTTTTTTAGCGTAAAGTTCATTGTTCAAGTATGCAATTTTCTGGCGGATATCATTTGTAGTAAAAAATTCATTGTCTAATTCTAATGTACCGCTATCCGGTTTTTTCAAATTTGCCAACATATCTAGCAAAGTTGTTTTGCCGCTACCATTTTCACCAGTGAGTACAATCATGTCGCCTGGTTTTGCTTCGAAATTCAAGTTTTGTAACACTAGTTTATTTGGATATGATTTAGCAATATTATTTCCCACTAGCATTTGCTTCAGCCCCCTCTACTTTTTTCACCCAAGCAATAATTTTTTCTTTATCAATTCCTAGTTTACTCATTTCATTGATAAAATTTTCGGTAAGTTGTTTTGCGATGTCATTTTCCAATTGCTCAATTCTCCTCTTATCTTCTGTCAAATATTTACCAGTACCTCGAACGGTGAAAATAATTGCCGCTTCTTCCAGTTCCGCATAAGCTCTCTGGATGGTTGTCGGATTTACTTCTAACTTTGTTGCTAATTCTCTTACAGATAGTAGCTTGTCACCAGCTTTGTAAATTCCTGTAACAATTTCTGTATGAATATAATGAACGATTTGTTTATAAATGGGTTTACTATCATCAAACTTCATAATTTCCTCCTTTCGCCTGTCTGTCCGTATCACCGTACCACCTGGGTCACACTGGCTATGAATGTACTATATCAAATGAAAATCGCTCCTTTTATACATTAAATATACCTAAAAGACTTTTTTTATTGCTCCAAAAAAAATTTTTGATTATAAATGTATACAATAAGCCGATTTAAACAATGTCACAAACTGTTCATAATTCTTTTTTTTAAGAAATAGCGTATAATAAAATGGTAATTATTTTAAAATAAGGGGGAACTATAATGCCAGAGAAACTTAACACTGTGCTTGGTTATTTAAAAGAATTTCCAGATTACTATAAATATGTAACGAAGAAAACCTATACTGTAAATGAAAAAATAATTTTTGAAGAAGAAAAAGCGAAAAATATCTTTTTTATCGTGGAAGGCTATGCTGCAGTTGAATTAGAGGATAATTTAAGAAAAACAAACTACATTTCCATCTTTGTTCTTCCATATAATGTTTTAGGAATCGATGCATTTTCCTCTTATCCAAAGAAAAAACATAGTATTACTGTCATGAGTGAACATTTAATGCTCTATAAAATAGATGCTGACTTTTTACTCAACATATTATCAATCAAACCTGATGTAAATGATTTTCTTTTAACAAGTATTGCGGATGTTTTTGCTCGCCACTATGCACTACTTGGAATGATTGCAAAAACGCCTAAAGAACGGATTTACATGGCTCTAGAAAATCTTGCTGTAGAGATGGGTACTGAAGATGAAGAAAGAAATGAAATGGTGTTACCAAACTTTATCAATCAGTCAGTCCTTGCAAGATATTGCCGCACAACCCAGCCAAACATATCCAATTTACTAACAGAACTTGTGGAAGAAGAATTCTTAATCAATAAAAAAAGCCCTTATCGGATAGATAAGGACTCCTTAGATATTTAATTTTGTTTGTGCTTACGGTGTAATAGTCTAAGAGCTGCAAATACAAACATTAAACCAAACATACTATACAAAACGCTATCCCAAAGTTTATCGCCAGTAGTTGGAAGTTTTAATTTTTCAGCTATAGTTGGTTTTTCGCTTTGGGTTGGCGTTATTTTTATTGTTTCAGTCTTTTCAACTGTTGCTTGGTGTTTTGTAACTGGTGTAGTTTCGTTGACTGATTTTTCTGGAATGACAGGATTTGATGGTGTAACTGGGGGCGCTGGAATAGCTTTTTCTTTAACCGTTACCTTAATCGTTATTGATTCGCCACCAAAGCTATAAGTTACCGGATAAATACCTGCTTTCGTGGTGTCAACTTTACCGTCCACTTGCACCTCACTAAAGGAAACAGCGGTACCGACTGAATCTATCGCACCATCAAAATTGTCCTCTCCGCTCCATGCATCATCTACATAAATCGTCGAATCGTGTGCTTTAATTTTCGCAGGTACTGCTTGATAAACATAAGTGACTGTTTGCGCGTTTGTTTCGAATACGCCACTTGCATTTGCTGGTAGTTTACTTTCATCTAATGTAAATCCAGCAATTTCTTTTGCTCCAGCTTGATACGTATCATCTAGTTTCCCTGTTAACATATCTGAAGTGGTTAGTTCCTCGCCATTTTGGTTTACATATTTTACAGTGACTGGTGCGCCGTCTGCTTTTTTATATACATAAGTGACCGTTTGCTCGTCTAAGCTAAGTGTACCGGTCGCATTTCCTGGGAGTTGGTCCGTATCAAGTTCATATTTATCAATTGATAGTTCATATTCAGGTGTCGTCACATCGTAATCATCGCCTACATTACCACTTACTGTTTGCGGCTCATGAATTTCTGCTCCTGTTTCATCCACATACGTAACCGTCAGATCCTTTGCTTTAACTGGTAAAATATCAATTAAAAAAGAGGCTTGGGTTTGAGGGTTGTTAGTCGCATGATCAAGAACTACATTAATGACGTGTATACCTGATTTAAAATTAGTTAATGGAATGCTTACATCTGAAGTGAGCACCCCGTCATAAAGTACTTTACCATCATTCATATCAGTAAGCGTCACATCATGTCCATCAAACAATTCCGTGTCAAACATAAATACTGCTTGTAAATTAATAAATGTAGTACTATTTTTTTTAAATGGTGTAAGTGTCATATCATTAGTTAGATTAGAAATAAAAGAATTATTTGCTTTAATATGCCCACTATATTCTGGTGTACTAGCTGGATAAATAAACGTATATGCTGAATAAACGCTTGGTTCTGGTGCTTGACTGTTAATCGTCACTTGGTTTCCTGAAACATTCACTTCATTTGCGCCAGTCCTATTTTCATACAAACTTAAAGGTAGTTGCCCGACTAATTTATTACCTTGCAAAGCGATGGAAGGAATATTTCCAAGGCCATCCGGAATTTTTCCTGAGAATTGATTATAATCTAAGCGCAGTTCTGTTAATTTTTGTAATTCACCTAATTCACTAGGAATCTCCCCTGATAAATTATTACTATATAGTAACAGTTTTTCGAGAGACACTAGATTTTTAATTTCTGGTGGGACTTCTCCCGTAAGCGACCTATTGCTTAAAGAAATGGTCTTAATCTTAGCCAAATCCTCAAAAGTTAGATCAACACCGACTTTTTTCGGCGCTAATTGTCTATTTACCTCATTGATTAACCACGCTTGACTTCCTAAATCTTCAGAAGTAACAATATCTGTATTACTTTGATTTAAATTAATTGGTTGATTTGTTTCTTTTGTTGTCTCTGATGCTACTCCAGAAATAGGATGACCCCAAACAAAATTTAATGAGAGAACAACAGCAGAAAGACAAAGAAAAGCTTTTTTCATTAGTGTATAACCTCCAGTGTTTTTGATTACTCCTAAAATTATACGCTAAACAATAGTATTAAAATGCCTTATAAGGTACCTAAATTCACCATTTGTGAACATTTTTTGAACTTTTTGCACCATAAAATCCGCGACCCTTTTGAATTCCAGGTATTTTCCTTTGACAAATCCACCCAAAAAATCGAAAATAATTGCCACGGACAAAAAAGATTATCCTGAGAATTAAAAGCATACAATACATTGATATTACTTGTTTTACTATTCGAAAAAGAGTTTAAATTAATACTTTCCAAATAGTTCCCTTCATCCTCAAGAGCATCCAAAATAATTGCAAAACAGTTAAAATCATGTCTTAATTTAAACATCCCCTTTTTTCGCGATTTTCATAATTAGTCACTAAATAGTCACATTTAAGAAACTATATGCAGTTTTCAAGTCTGATTTTAGTGCTTCGATAATATAGAAAAGGACTAAAATCAACTCATAAATTATAATAAATCTATAATAAAAGCAGACTCATGCACGATAGATATGCCAAAACTTTCAAAAAATGGTGATAAGCGTCCATTAATTTCTTCATTAGTAGGAATGTTCTTTTTAAGTTCTGCCATTATTTTTTGGAGAAAAAATCATCTGTAATTCCGAATAATGGTTAATAAAAAAAGACGATAAACCTCGGTTTATCGTCTTTTTAAATGGTTTAAATATGTTTTTTCTTCCAAAGTAAACCAGCAAATCCAATAAATAATAGACCAATCAGCACCAAGTACAAGTTAGTGTCACCAGTCTTTGGTAATGTACTTTTTTCTAATTCTGTTTGTTGTTTTGAGTCATCTAAAGAAGTAGCGGTCTCTGATGCCGTTGTAATTCCAGATTGTTCTTCCTTAATTTCCAGATTTCCTGACTCTTCGGAGTAAACTGTTTCTGCCGGTTTAGCTGGATTATTAGGTTCTGTTGATTCTGGTGGATTTATTGGGGTAACTGGATCTGTTGTTAGTTCTTCATACTGAGCATATAGTGTCATATTGTTTGCTGGCATTTTATCTATAGTGAAGTTCCATTTCTTGCCACCAGTTTTTGCATCGTACCAACCAGTGAATTTGAACCCGTTTTTACTAGGCTCTGTGGGCTCAGTTACTAATTCATCACTGGCAAAAGTCTCTGCAGATAGTATTCCTTCATTGTCAAAGGTTACTGTATACCCTTCAACAAGGGATTGTGTGACCTTCCCACTAAATTCCCCTGTCGATCTGCCAATTTGAGTTGTTTCAGAAAAAGAATAATCTAGATTTGCTACAAAGCTTGGAAGTTGCCAAGATAAGATATCGTCTGAATAAATACCATTATTACTAATATTCTGCGGTGTCGCAGGTGTTCCATCGATATTTTTTACTTTATTTTCCAGTGTGAAATTTGTAGAAAAAGCTTTGGGTTGATTGATAATACTCTGATCCTCTGCGAAAAAGTAATCTAATTTGCCAAGGTCAGCATTTTTTAATGAGCTAATATCACTAATGTGGTTGTTACTAATGTCAATATAAAAGTTATCTGTCCATGAATACTCTGAGTATAATGTCATCATACTCAATGGACTAATATCACTTATTTCATTATCATTAAGCGTTAATTGATGAAATGATTTACCAGCAAGCGGGCTAATATCTTCAATTCTATTATTATCCAAATAAATATAAACAAATTGGTCTGCTGGAAAATCTCTTAACACACTTATATCACTTATACTATTATTATTTAGTTCTAACACATTTATATTTGGACATGAGCTAAGTGCACTTATATCACTTATATTGTTACCCGATGCGTGTAATATTTTTATGTTTGGAGATTTACTGAGTGGTGATAAATCACTAATTCTATTTTCCGAAATATATACAGTTTCTAACTGTGATAATCCTTCTAGCGGTGAAATGTTACTTACAGACTGCTCAGAGATATTAAATTCCAATAAATTTTGAAGATATTCTACACCTTCTATAGAATAAATTATTGGTCCTGGCATTCGGTCTGAGTTGCTACCATCTAACTTTGTAATCTTATCTAAATCTGCCTGAGATACTTCATCTGCTGAACTACTCTTATAGGTCACTTCAGCTATTATTTTAGCCAAATTTTCATCAGGAAAAACTTCATTTATTGGCTTCGGTGATGTTAATATATCTTTTTCGGACGCATTGGCATTTGGAGAACTAATAAAACCAATTAAGATGAGAGATATGACTAGTAGCGACATTGTTATTGTTTTTTTCATTTAGTTAATCATTCCTCCTAGATGTATAAACGATTATATATGCAATTCGCATTAATTATTATACAATCAATACAAAACTATTAAGTGCTAATATTAGACTCCATTTTCTAAATTAAATTAAAAATGTGGATAAAATACGAAATTTAATACATACATACTGATTTTTTAGTAGTTTTTTAGTAAAAAAATAGACTGTAAACAAAATGATTTCTCAAATTGTTACAATCTATTTTTCCTAAGGCCCCTTTTAGAAAGTTTGTACTTTTCTCGCTAGACACATAATACCTGCGATAACTGCAAGTACACCTGGAACGATCCATAGTAAGCTAACTAAGAAGAAACCACCTACGCCAGCTACTAGCGTTAAAATACCAAATACTTTCGCATTACGTTTGATTAATACTGCGAAAACAATTAAAGCAATACCAATGACTAAAGCGACTGCAGATAAAATTACAGCAAAACCACCGGCAGCAGCAAGTGCTTCTGTATCAGTAGTAGACATTGTTGCTGCGCCAGATAGTTCTTCGCTACCAGATAAAGCAGCAAGAAGACCTCCACCTGCGATTCCTGTAATACCAGCGATAATACCTGTAATTCCTGCTATTAATGTTAGAATGAATTCTGGTTTTCTTGGATTCATGTTGTTAAAACCTCCCTTTTTAAATAGTCATTTATTAGTATACCATTAATTCACACGAAAAATGTAGACATTTAGTGTATTTTTATTTAAATTATCTTTTTATTGTACAATTTCAATTCTTTAAAAAAGACCTCTCGTCTGGAGAGGTCTTAAATATCTTCGCGTTCTAGCCATAAACTGAGTAGAACATCATTTTCTTCTTTAATATCTTCTTTTGTCATTTCGGGTTTAATGTCTACTTTTTCAAGAATTTCAAATTGAATAGTGTCAATACCATGTTCAATTGCTTCCTTGGCCATTTCTGGTGGCAGCATATTTCCCGCTCCAATTTTCACTCCGAAAGCAAGCTTATTGGCTATTCCTTTTAAATCCATTGTATTATCGATGAAGTATTTGCCAGTTTTTGTACTGATAAAACGGTATACTCCAGCGTCAGGCGCTTTTTCTTTATATGCGCGAATCAGCTCTTTGCGGTTTTCTTTATCCATTTGTTTCACATCCTTAATACCCTGCTTCTTGTAAAAGTTTGCTAAGTGTCTTGAGGCGTTCGCTGAGGAGTTCATCATCATTTTTTAATGCTTGTTCAAATAATTGAATGTCTTCGTCGATATACTCGTTATCTTCACAAACAGCAATAGTCAGTGCATCCCCTTGCAAGCCGATACGGTCAAGCGTTGGATTTTCTTTATCGTAAAAATTGGGTAGACGATAAGCATCTTTGAAATGAACCTTTGTTCTTGCAATTAAAATAGCTAAGTCAAGTACGCGATGTAAAGGAAGCTCTTCAGATTGGCGCGACCATTTATCTCCCGTATGACGCCAAACTTTAGCTGAAATATCTACTTTTCCGCGATCGTTCCACTGTGCAAGTCCAAGTGAAAGACCTTTAGCATCCGAGTGATACGCACTTTTACCGTCTACTTCTTCGTAATTTTCGGCAACAATCACTGGTTTATGTTTTAAGGTAGTTGGAATCTTCATTAGATTTCTCCTTTTAAATTTTAGTAATTTACTAAATTAGTATATTACTAATTTTATAAAATGTAAAGAAAAACTTTCCTAATGACTAGGAAAGTTTATTTTTCATATGTAATTGTTGTAGTCCGTCTGGCAGGTCTACTTTGATGGTTCGACTATTTGTAACTTTTACGAGGTCCTTGTCGGTTTGATAAGTGCCGGTTGCAGGAAGAACATAATCATCTAAGCCGACCATTTCACCATTTTCTACCATTCCGGTAATGTACCACGGGTGACCAAGAAGTTGTTCAGCTTCTAGGAAATGACCGCGCCGAATAAAAGCTCGAATGTTCGTGGAGCTGATTTTTGTTTGGTTTGTTTCAATCACTGGGACAGAAGTGACGCCGATACCATAGGGCTTACAAAGGTCCCGCAGTAAATCCACATCAGAATCGCGCCCTTTTCCAAAATTAAACTCAGAACCAACGATGATATGCGATAGTTGTAAATTGGTCAAATGGTCCGTAACAAACTCTTCTGGCGTGGTTTCCGCATACCTTGGTGTAAAAGCTGTTTCGATGAGATAATCTACACCATAATGCGCGAGCCAGCGTTCTTTTTCCATTCTTGGTGTGAGCATTTCGCGGTATATTTCGATTTGTTTTAAAGCCCAAAGCGGATGTGGACTGAAACTAATAGCAGTCAAAATTTCGTTTTCTTTTTTGATGGATAAAGCTGTATTTAAAATGGTTTGGTGACCAAGATGAACGCCGTCAAATTTACCGATTGTTAATACTGCGGGGCGACTATCTTTATTTGGTTCGAGTGTTACGTGTGATACTTCCATTGGCTGATTTCCCCCATTCCTCTCTAAGTTTATAGTATAACAAGGGCATCGTGCAAATTTATTGATTGCATAAAAAAAGACCTTTTCTAATTTCGAAAAGGCCTTGAATATTTTATTCTACTGTGACACTTTTTGCTAAGTTTCTTGGTTTGTCAACATCGCAGTCACGGTGAAGTGCTGCGTAATAAGCTAATAGTTGACACGGGATAACGCTTGCGAGTGGTGTTAATAATGGATGTACTTGTGGAATAACAAAGCGGTCACCTGGTTGCGCAACGTTTTCCATTGCAAATACACAAGTTTTTGCTCCACGCGCTAAGACTTCATTTACATTTCCACGAATATTCCAATTGATTGACTCTTGCGTGATAAGTGCTAAAACTGGTGTACCGTCTTCAATAAGCGCAATAGTACCATGTTTTAATTCCCCACTTGCAAAACCTTCTGCTTGAATATACGAAATTTCTTTTAGTTTAAGTGCTGCTTCCATCGCTACGAAATAATCGATATTTCTACCTAAGAAGAAAGCGTTACGAGAAGTCGCTAAGTATTCGCCAGCAATATGTTCGATTACTTCTTTACTAGAAACCATTGCTTCCATAGCAGTTGCAACGATACCTAATTCAGCAGCCAAGTTAATGCTAAGTGCTTCAGCATCACCAATTTCACGACCAAGTGAAACTGCAAGTACTGCTAAAACCGAAATCTGTGCGGTGTATGCTTTTGTTGATGCAACCGCAATTTCAGGTCCAGCATAGAGATACATCGAATGATCTGCTTCACGGTCAAGCGTAGAGCCTGGTACGTTCGTTAATGTCAACGTCCGGTAGCCCAGTTCTTTCACTTTTACAAGACATTGGCGGCTGTCCGCAGTTTCCCCACTTTGGGTAATGAAAATGAATAACGGCTTTTTAGACATTAGCGGTAAATTATAGCCAAACTCACTAGAAACATGTACTTCTACAGGAATTTTCGCCATTTTTTCGATTAAATTTTTTCCGACTAAACCAGCATGATAGCTCGTGCCACAAGCGACTATATGAATACGGTCAGAAGATAAAATTTCATCAAGGATTGTTTGATCAACATTGATTTCCCCAGCTTCATTTTGGTAAGCTTGGATGATTTTACGTGTTACTGCTGGTTGTTCGTCGATTTCTTTTAACATATAGTGTGGGTATGTGCCTTTTTCGATGTCAGATGCATCTAATTCAGCAGTGTAGCTTGCGCGGCTAACTTCTTCCCCTTCTAATGTTTCTAATGTAAAACCGTCTTTTGTAACGATAACGATTTCTTTATCCATAATTTCCACGAATTCATCGGTTTCTTTAAGAACAGCCATTGCGTCACTTGCAATAACGTTGAAATTTTCGCCTTTTCCGATTAGTAACGGGCTTTTGTTTTTTGCTGCGTAAAGTGTTTCTGTATCAGTTTGGTCAATTAAGCAAATGGCATATGAACCGTGAAGTAATGATAAAGCTTTCTTGAAGGCTTCTTTTGTAGAAAGATTTTCAGCAAATAATTCAATAAGCTGCACGATTACTTCTGTATCTGTATCACTAATAAATGAATGATTTTTTAAATATTCTTCTTTTAAAAGTGTATAGTTTTCGATTACACCGTTATGAACAATCGTAAAACGGCCTGATTTGCTTTGGTGCGGGTGAGCGTTCTCGTGATTTGGTTTACCGTGCGTTGCCCATCGTGTATGTCCGATTCCGGTTGTACCGAATGCATCACTTGGTACAAGGCTAGCAAGGTCTGCAATCCGTCCTTTTTCTTTTACAACTGTTACTAGGTCTTTGTTTTGTAAGGCGATTCCTGCTGAGTCATAACCGCGATATTCTAATTTTTCAAGTCCTTCTAATAAAATACCTTTTGCATTGTTTGTTCCAATATATCCAACGATTCCACACATAATAAATTCCTCCAATAATTAGCTTGAGGGCAGACTTGTCCAATTTCAAGCCCTCTACATTTTTTGGTTTCCTTGGAGGGTTCTTGCACATGTTTCATTACTACTCTGTCCACTTGGTCACCCAAATGATTTGTAAGTAAGACTTAACGACTGCATGCACAGCCGGGAGACTCCCGCCGAAATTTCGATTAATCTCCTCCTCGTCAACTGATCCGTTACTTTCCAGGAATTTCACCTTTAAGCATTTTCGTCCCAATCAGTTCTGGCGCTTCTATTCAGTTGTACTATCCTCCTTCAATACTTTTCAAGGAAACAAATTCATTTTACAATAATATGTATACTAGGTCAAGCATTATATATAGCCGTTTATTCAAAATTGGTCTATACATTGACAAAAAATAACAAATGACTAATAATATAGTTATGATAGAAAAAGGAGCGAGCCGTATGGTTTTATCAAAAAAAATAGTTTCTAGTATTGCTATATTTTTTTCGCTAAGTTTTATTTATTTTCGTGTGAGCACAGTTCATGCAGTCGAGCATACAAGTAATGCATCACTTTTACCTTCAACTGGAGATGCATTTTCGGTTTGGCCGATTGTTATCGGAGTACTTCTAGTAGTCTTAGCAGTCGTTCTTTTCATTAAGAAAAAAATATAAAAAAACGTTTGGAAGCTCGATTATGCTTCCAAACGTTTTTTTATGATTTGCTTAAATAAATAGCTTGTTTTCCCATGGCGGACCAACCTTCTTCTAAGACAGCTCTTTTTACAGCGCGATTTTTATGTCCGTATGGATCGTTGATATAAAAATTTTCCTTATCAAATCCAGTAATGACAACGCTATGCATGGAATAAGTGATTTTCTTTTTGCCTTCTTTTGTTTGTACCGTTTGCCAATTTTTTGGTGCATGGTAATCGGTTGTTGTGATAATCCAAACGGGTGCTCCTGTGCTAAGTACGGTAACGATATCGGTTATATCATTCCCGCTAATATCATGTACATGCGCTTCGTTAACATACTTAGCAGCAAGTTTAGCGATGGGAGCATGATTCACCCCTAGTCCTTTACTATCTCCACTGATGCTCCCAACAAATGCTTTATCAGGATTTCCGTGTAAGCCGTTTTGTTCAATAGGCGTGGTTGGAAGGGTCGCTGCTAGTTCATTTTTGGTAACATTTTTCCCAGTGAATTGTAAGAGCATTGCAAGACTTGTTACTTCACAGCCGTTAAAAAGAATAGGCGCATCCATTTGATTAACGAGAGGAACATCGAGTCTTACATTAAAAGTTTCATTGTCTAATTTATAAACTACTTTGGCGCTTTCGAGTTTGACGGTTGGTGAATAAAAGGTATATTTCGTATTTAGAAGGGTCAAACTAAATATACAAGCTGTACTAACAAGTAGTGATTTTATCCAAATTCGCATTTGTACATGCTACCTAGACATTTTCGGCTAGGACTGGCTCTCCGGGTTCTTTTGTTTCCAGTTCTTCTTCTACTTCGACCGCTTCTTCGCTTACTTCGGTATTGAAGTTAGCGATATACCCTTCTAATGAGCCGGAAATTTTTTGCATTTCTTCTGAGATAACTACTAGCTCGTCCACTTTCATTTTATTAACTTCCGCGAATTCAAGTGCGGCTGTTGATTTTTCACCAATTTGGTTAGAGATTTCTGTGACATCACTAATCGATGTGTTTACTTCTTCAATTCCAGCAGCCATTTCTTCTGTTTCTTGTGAGACGTTTTGCATTTGTGCAGAAATATCGTTCACACGGTTGAGTAAATCTGTAAATGTCGCTTCTGTTTCAGAAATGATTTTTTGACCTGCTTCTGACTCAGAAAGTCCAGTGTTCATTACTTCAATCGTTGTTTTTGATTCAGTTTGGATTTTTTTCAGTACCGTATTAATATCTACAACAGCAAGACGAGATTGTTCTGCTAACTTACGGACTTCTTCAGCTACAACTGCAAAGCCGCGGCCATGTTCTCCAGCACGTGCGGATTCAATTGCAGCATTTAAGGCTAGCAAGTTCGTTTGGTCAGCGATATTTGTAACGGTATCAAGTGCTTTTTCGACTTCGCCAACGCGATTAACGAGTTGAGATACGACGTCTGTGCTCGAACGCATAACACCGCTGATACGATCCATTTGTGATACTAAATTGTTAATAACAGCAATTCCATCATTTGTTTTTTCTGCGGAGTCTTTTGTTAAGTCAGATACTTTCAGGGCATATTCCGCAACGTTTTGAACGCCACCTGTCATTTGATCCATGGCATCGGTACTTTCTTTCATGCTGCCGATTTGCGTTTGGATTTGTTCGCCCATCATTTTCATTTCGATGTCCATTTCTGTTGTCATTGCTGAAATAATTTCTGAACTAATAATAACGTTATCACTGGAAGATTTAACGTCTGTAGATGCTTTTTTAATATCTTCAATCATTAATCTTAGGTTTTCGCTCATTTCGTTTAGGTCATTTGTGATGTCACCTAATTCATCTTTACCATTGTATGTGCTACGGTATGACAAGTCCCCACTCGCTACTTTATGTACAGCCGTTTGCAAGTGACGAATTCCTTTTAAAATAACTCGTGTAATATAAGCGTTGAAAATGAATAGCGAAATAAGTACAGCAATGATAACCGCTGTGAAGATTAGACTAATTTTCACGCCAAAATCAGAAATGGCTTGCGAAGACTTTTCGACTTCATTATAGTTCATTTCATTTAAAACGTTTAATTGTTTTGTCGCATCGTCAAATTTTGTTTTAACATTTTGGTAATATCGATTTTGTGCTCCTAAAAGTTCTGCGTCGTCCAGTGCACTTGAAGTATCACTGATGACAGAGGATGCTGCTGACTTCATATCCGCTAATTTTTCTTCAAAGTAAGCTAATTGTTTTTTATCCTCTGTTGTTAAATCTGCTTTTTTGAAATTATGGATTGCTTGGTCATTTTCAGCATAAAGCGTATCAATTTCTTTAATAAGGGTTGATTTTCCGTTAATAGTGTCGAACATGGTCAGGATGTCGATATTGATTTGTGCCATGTTTGTTTGGATTTTTGCAATTTCTTTCATTGGTGCTACATTATTATCAACCATATTATCTGAAAGTGTTGCAACATGACGAAAACCTAGGAAGCTAGTTGCGCCAAGTCCGATTAACATGATGGTCGTTATAACAATATTGATGCTTAGTTTTGTTTTCAATTTACGATTTTTAATTAAATTCACCCATTCCACACTCCTATTCTCTAATTCTAGTTCATTATCTCATATTTTTTAAAAAAACTCCATATTTTATTGTAAAATAATTAGTTTTAATAAAAAAACGTTATAATTATTAGTGAATATTGGCATGAAATGGGTGAAAATGTTATTTTTTTATTTATTTTTTTATAAAAATCTACGTAAAATAGTTTTAAGTGGTGGCATTTTGGCGAAACGATGGTCTTCTAGGACTGATTGGATTTCGAATTTGGTATAACCTAATGCTTCGTCCATCACGATTTTCCCTGGTAGTGGAGCGGCTGCGCTATCTACAGAAACATCAATGATTACTGGTTTTGTTGCTAGTTTGGCGTTTTCGAAAGCAGTTTCTAGGTCTGCCATTTTTTCTACTCGGAAGCCAATTCCGCCACAACTTTCGGCGAATTTTGCGTAATTGATGTCCGGAAGGTCGATTGCGTAATTTAATTCTCCGGCAGATTGTTGTTCATATTTAATAAATGATAGTTGTTGGTTATTTAACACGACGATAATCATTGGCATATTTAATCCTACAGCCGTGACGAAATCTTGCATAACCATTGAAAAACCACCGTCACCGACAATCGCAATTGCTTGGCGATCTGGAAATGCTTTTTTTGCAGCGATGGCTCCTGGTAAGCCGCAGCCCATAGTACCAAGCCAGGCAGAAACGATAAAGTCACTTTCTGGTGTTAAATGTAAATAACGTGTACTCCAAACAGTCGCAGTCCCAACGTCGATAGAGAAAATGGCATCTTTGTCCGCGATTTTTTGGATGTTAGCCATCACGACTTCTGGAGCAATTGGGTCTGTTGTTTGCGAAATATCTTCCTCCAACCATTTCCACCATTCTTGCATATTTTCTTGGCATGCTTGAAGGAATTTCCGTTCTTCTACGGGTGCTATTTTAGCCGTTAGATTACTGATTATTTCCCTGGCATCGCCAACTAGACCTACTGTTGCAGGGAAACGTTTGCTAATTTTGGCTGGATTAATATCAATTTGGATACATTCAGCTTTTTTAGGTAAATAGTCGGTATAGGGATAATCATTTCCAAACATTAAAAGTAAATCCGTTTCTTGCATGGCTTCATACGCTGGTTTCGTACCTATTTTACCAAGGTTACCAAGTGCATTTGGATGGTCATCTGGAACGATTGTTTTTGCTGGTAAAGAATGAATAATCGGGATTTTCGCTTTTTCCGCAAAGGCGATTAACTCTGGTCCAGCGTGTTTTGTTCCTAGGCCTGCTAAAATGACTGGTTTTTCAGCTTTATCAATTAATGTTACAGCTTCTTGAATTGCTTTTTCGTCTAGTTTTGGAATTTCTTGTTCAAATTTTACTGGTTTTGCTTCTAGGCTCGCTTTAATTTCTTGAGATGGAATATCATTTGGAATTGTTAAAACAGCGACTCCTTTTTCTTGATAGGCAGTCCGAATCGCTTCATCAACAACATCCGCGAGCGTTTCAGCATTATCGATTTGTTTATTATAAACGGCAACATCTTCAAAAATAGCTGGTAAATTAACTTCTTGGAAAAAGCCTGTATTTAAGACGTCCGTTGTCACTTGGCCAGCTAAAACGAGCATTGGTACGTGGTCCATTTTTGCATCATACATGCCGTTTAGAAGATGAATGGCACCAGGGCCGCCGATGGATAAAGCGACACCGATTTTGCCAGTTAATTTGGTATAGGCTGCTGCTGCTAGTGATGCGACTTCTTCGTGACGCACATGAATAAATTCAATTGCCTCTTGTTCTTTTCTGAGTGCATCGACCACGGTATCAATCGAATCACCAGGTAAGCCGTATACATGGTCGATACCCCAATTTTTTAATGTTTGTACGAGTGTTTCACTTGCTTTTACTTTTTTCATTTTACTTTCTCCTCCCATGGATGTTTTCTCTAATGTCCAACAGTTTTCGTTTACCCTGTTTTTAGAAGAATATTCATGAAAGAGAATTGACGAACAATTCAGAAGTGCTTATAATGAAGGCAAGGTGGTGATCAAAGAGATGCAAACAAAATTGCACTGCTCTCTACTTTCTAACAACGGCTTTAGGATTGTTTAGAAAGTAAGAGTGAAAATAAACTCTTCAGTCCTTCAGCTAGTTTAACCAAAATTAAACTATTAAAGGAGAATCATAATGAAAGAGTTTATCGAACCATACCAATATAATTTTATCAAAAAACAATTAGAAAATGTCTCACGCGCTTATCGGTCCGCGAATGATAAATCCACTTTGAAGGCGTTAAAGTCTTTGACGGAGGAGAAAATCAACGAACTATTTCCGGAGAGCGTGCTAGAAGAGCATAAGGAACTTTTTAGCGAGCTCCATTTGATAACTTCAACCAAAGAAGCAGAGCCGTTTTTAGAGGGGTTAAAAGCCTATGTGATTCCTTTCGCTCCGCCTAGCGATGTGAAACTTAAAAAACTTTTTGCGAAAACGAAAAAATTAAAGATTCCCGCATGGTCGAAACTTGATTTGCGCGATTATACTTTTTACGGCTGGAATGATATTGCTCAGCAGCGTAAATATATCGTGACTTATGAGGACGGAAATTTGGTTGGCGTAAATGGAACTATTTCTTCGGAGATTCAAAAGGGTGTTTGTTCTATTTGCCAAACGCATTCCAAAGTGTCACTGTTTATGGCAAAAACGAAATCTTCCAGTGATGGCGTTTATACGACAAATGGTAATTATATTTGTTACGATAGCGATGTTTGTAATCAGCAAATAAAAGCCCGCGAAACATTAGATGAATTTATTGAGGTTGTTAAGAAACGTAAATAAAAAAACAGCAAGTCTCTCTAAGTATAAGAGAGGCTTGCTATTTTTTATTTGATGGAATCACGTAATTTTGAGCGTTGTTTATCCATCCAAGTTTCTTCTGGATATTCGTTTAGTAAGCTGTCTGCGAATTCGGCTAGGTCATCGCCTACAACTGCTTTTAATTCTAATTCATCAGCGGCCGCGTTTTCGAACATTTCGAGGACGTTTTTTAAAATTTCGTACATACCTGCACCTTTTGCAAAGTTCCATAAATAGGTTTCAATGGCTTTCATGGCAGTTTTATAGTCTTCTGGGAGCGCGGCGATTCTTTTTTTGTATAGTTTATAGTCTCGTTTTTCTTCGCGATATTTTGTGTACCATTTAAACATATGCTGGTCCTCCTTTAATTTGGACGATTTTTGATTGGATAAAGTCCCATCGTTTCCAAAAAGTTGCTAGTTCTTCTTCACCGGCTGGGCTTAGTGTGTAAAATTTTCTTGGTGGACCCAATTCTGATTTTTTCTTTTCGATATTGACTAGCTCTTTTTTCTCGAGACGAACGAGAATGGTGTAGACGGTTCCTTCAACGATTTCATCAAAACCTAGGTCATTGAGATACTTGGTGATTTCATAGCCGTATGTTTCGCCTTTAGAAATTCGCTCTAATATCATTCCTTCTAAACTACCTTTGAGTAACTCGGTAAGTCCTTTCATTTGAATTCACTCCTCTACTAGTTGTTACTAGGTACAAGTATATAGTAATACAAAGTAGATTAATTGTCAACCCCTACAGAAAAAAACTGCTCTCTTTTACTGAAAGCAGTTCACTTATTTTACATAAAAAGCACTTCGGGATTTTGTTTCATTGCACTTAAATTGGCAATGTTAATCGTTAAAAATTTCTTTTTTGGCGCTTCTAAGGTTTCGAGCCATTCGTTTATTATATTTACAGCAAGTTCAGAAGACTCATCGTTTTGGCAAATGAAACCAATGTTTTTATATTGGCATTTTTCATCAAGGATGTTGTAGTGGTGGGCTTTTTCTTCGTCAGGGTTAAAAATATCCATGTAGAAGTTGCGGTTGCCTTTCAGAAATTGCATATGGTTTTCGTTCGAGTCAACTAGGTTAAAATCACGTTTAGTAAATTGATTAATTGCTTCTGATTTTAGAATAGACAGATCGAAAATTACTTTTGTACTTGGTTTTTCTAAGTTTTGAAGTTGGCTTGCTTCGAATGATTTAGACGCTTCTTGGTCGGATGTGAAGGCTTGAAGTTGTTCTTCGACTCGGTTCATTTTTGCTTCAAAATCAAGTTCGTTTAGGAGATTTTCGGTTTGTCTGATGACATTAATTGCTTCTTCAAATTGGTCATCTTTTATATAGAAAGTCACTTTTTCTGCTGCTTCGATTTTAATTTCTTGCTGCATTGTTGCTGTCATATCGCGCCATGATTCCCATTTTTTTTGCCAGTTTCCCATCGTTTATTCTCCCCTACCCGATAATTTTCGTTAAATAGTTTTGTGTTTCTTTGAATGGTGGGACCCCGCCGTATTTATGTACGTTGCCTGGTCCAGCATTATAGGCTGCTAATGCTAGTTTGAGGTCGCCGTCATATTTTTTGATGTAACCAGCAAGTTGCTTTGTCCCTGCGTCGATATTAGTCGCTGGGTCGGTTCGATTAGAACCGTACATTAATTGCATTAAGCCAGTAGCACCAGCACTTGAAACCACATTCGGATTAAAATTAGATTCTACTTGGATAACTCGTTTGATAAGCGCTTCTGGGACACCATATTTGGTTGCTGTTGTTTTAATTAAATCGCTATATTTGCCTTCGTTCTCAGCGCTAATTGGTTTAATTTGGTAGTTGTTCCATTTAGTTAATTCGCTGGTTGATGTTGTGGGAGTTTCAGTTGTCGTGGTTGCAGTAGACTTGGTTTCGGATTTATTGATTAACGCTTCGTATGCTTCTCGGGCACGCGCTAGTTCAGCATCAGTAACAGTTTGCACGTTTGTTGTTTTGGCACTTGTGGTCACATTTAAACGTTCATTTAATTTCGTTTCAAAAGTGGTAGCCGATTGTTTCGATGCTTCGAACGCGCTTTGAAACTCGGCTTGTCTAGCACTCATTACTTGTTCTACTGGATTCATCCACGGCACTCCTTTGTTATACTAATGTTTCCATCAGCTTACTTGTTTCCTCAAGTGTTACACTTTCATCTCGCAATTGCTTTAAAAATTGATAGATAAAATAGGACTTTTCTTTACTAGTAAAAATAGCCGCATTATCGCTTGTTTGCTCGATTGTTCCAAGTTTGAAATATAGTTCATTTTCTTGATAAATACTCATCCATTCGCGAAGTTTTGACGCAGTTTTCCACTGGCTTTCTGGAACGATTTCTTCCATTACCCGGCTAACGGAGCTAAGGACATCAATGGCAGGATAGTGGTTTTTGGTTGCAAGTTCACGGGTGAGAACGATATGTCCATCTAAAATCCCCCGCGCTAAATCGGGTACTGGGCCATTCATATCATCCCCATCTACGAGTACTGTATAAATGCCTGTAATCGAGCCGTTTTGCGTTTTACCAGAACGTTCTAGCAATTTCTTCATATACGATTCCATTAGTAAGGTTTTTCCACCGATTGGTAAATCTTTGACTGCAATATCAACACTTCTTCTTGCATCGGCGAAACGAGTGACAGAATCCATCATTAATAGGACGGTTTTTCCTTGATCGCGGAAATGTTCTGCAATGGAAGTAGCAAGTTTGGCAGCACGCAGTTGCATGAGATGACTTTCATCCGAAGTGGCTGCGACAATAACGCTTTTACGCAACCCTTCTTCACCAAGATCTTTACGCAAGAAATCTTTTACTTCACGACCACGTTCTCCGACTAAGCCGATCACATTAATATCTGCTTTGGCGTTACGAGCAATCATTCCAAGTAAAGTTGATTTACCAACACCCGATCCTGCAAAAATACCAATTTTTTGCCCGATACCAATGGTTAGCATTCCATCAATTGCTTTGATGCCAGTTTCAAGTGTCTCCGTAATTTCTGCTCGGCTAAAGGCATGGATTGGCGGTGCTTCAAGTGGCATCTTTTGTTTAAATTTAGCAGTTCCAGCTTCTTCGTTTAATATGTCACCGGATGCGTTGAGGACTTTTCCAAGGAGAAATTCGTCGGCTGGAATAGTGATTTTCGTATCTGTTACGTACACCCAGTCACCATACGCCACTTTATCGCTTTGATTAAATGGGAGTAGCATATTGTTTTCTTTTTCGATAGAAATCACTTCGCAGAGCACTTTATTTTCGCCGACCATCACAGTGTCCCCAATTTTTACTTGGGGGCCTTTGGAAATATAGACTTGTTCTTGGACGGTATGAATTTTACCTTTTTGAATGTATGGGACGGTGTTTTTTAGTTCTTGCCAAGCCTCGGTTTTTGGCGACCAGCTCACGGTTTATCGCCTCCTAGAATTTTCCGTTCTGCATTTTGCTTATGTAAGGTTTGGAAAATTTCTGTGATGCGGTAGTCGAAGTATTCTTTTTCTTCTTCTACAGTGAATTCGCCGTACTCAAGTCGCATATCGAAGTTCCAATGGATATTTTCTAAAAGCCAGTCGTATTTTGTGCCTGTGTTTTCTTCTTTGAGTGCTTTCAATGTTTCTGGGTGGGTGGTGACATTTAGTTTGTCGAAAGCTACTGGGAGTTTTTGAATAACTTCGGTTAGCATTGGTAAGACTTCAATTTGGCGGGTGTCAATTGCTTGGTGGACGATTCTTTCTGCGAGATCAATGCTTTCATCCCACAAAAAGTCGGTAATTGTTAGGTAAAGCTGTGTTTTTTCTTGTTCAAAAGCTTGTTTGTTTGCTTCGATTTCAGCTTCAGCGTCTCGTCTTAATTCCTCAAGGGCTTGGCGCTCAGCTTTTAGTGCCGCTTTTTCATTTGCTAGCTTTTGTTGTTCAATTTCAATAGCTGACATATGCTTTTCGAGTTCTTTTTGATGGTTTTCTAGTTGTTCAAGTTCTTTCGAATATGGTGACTCGATTTCTTCTGTTTCTTCTATATCATCTAAATAAAACAGTTCCATTTTCACGTCGGATAAAGTGACTTTACCTTTTGGGATTCGCGGATTAGATAAGGACATCCTGTTCCCCCCGTTGGATAACTATTTTGCCATCTTTTTCCAGATTTTTAACGACATTGGCGATATCTTGTTGGGCTTGTTCGACATCGGAAAGTCTGATTGGACCAAGGACTTCTAGTTCTTCGGTAATCATATCGCGACGGTTTTTTGATACGCAAGAAAGGATTTTTTCTTTGAGTTCTTCTTTTTCATTTTTAAGTGCACGAGCGATTTTGTTGTTATCTTGAATTTCTGCTAGCACTTGTTGCAAGGTCATGTTATCAAGCAGAATAATATCTTCAAACATAAACATTTTCTCTTTGATACGTTCGGAAAGTTCTGCTTGTTCGGCGTCGAGATGTTCGAAAATTGTTCGTTCTAAACCGCGGGTAACGTTGTTTAAGATATTTGCAACATTTTTTATGCCGTCTGTTTTGTTCAATGAGCTATTCGACATTGTGTCGAGCTTAATTCTTAATAAGTTAGATACGTTTTGCATGACTTCACTATCAAACTGTTCTAAGCTCGCGATACCAATAACGGTGTTAATCATTTTTTCTTCCGGCAATAAGGCTAGAAGTTTCGATGCTTCTTCTGGTTTCATATATGAGGCTATCATCGCGATAGTTTGTGGCGATTCATCGCTAATAATTGTAAACAAGGAATCAACATCATCAATTTCGCGTAGAATATCTAGCGCGGTTTCGCCAATACGTGATTCTGCTTCTACACCATAAATGAGTTGATTTAGTTCTTCAGTTGTCATGTCTGGGAACAAGCGTTGTAAGTGTTCACGGTCGAGTTTAGCAATTCCTCCAGAAAGAAGTTCTAATTCTCCTAAAAATTCTCTCGTTGCTTCTTCTACTGCACCGCCGTCCATTTCTTTCATTTTGGCCATTTCTCGTGCAAGGCGTTGTTTGGATGCATCAGGGAGCAAATCTACCACTTCGGTCGCGATTTGTTCATCGAGGCTCCAAATAATAAGTGCGGCTTTTTCACGTCTTGAAATACCTGAATCTGCGGAAGTAGTTGTTTTTTCTTCTGTTTCTTCTACTTCGACAGTTTCTAGTTCAGCATTTGTTCCTTCTAAGGTTTCTTTGAGTGTTTCTGCCATTTTTATTCCTGCCTTTCATTGAGCCATTTTTGGATGACTGCTGCGGCGCGCCCTGGGTCTTCTTTGGCCATCTCACCGAGTTTATTTTTCAAGCTTTCTTTGCGAGCTTTTAATTCTGGTTCTGATAAATCAAATGCGTCTGTTTGGAAGTTGAAGTCTGGATGCTCTTCTGGATTAACTATCGCCTCTTCAGCTGGGATGAAGTCTTTCTCTTCTACTTCTAAGGCTTCTTCTATTTGTTCTTTACGTTTCAAGAAGATGATATAGGCAATTATTCCAGCTGCAATTAGGGCAAATAGTAAACTTCCTACAAGCCACCAAACCCAAGCTTTACTTGCTGGTTCTGCTTTTTCGGTAGTATCTTTTTCTACTGGTGTTTGATTATCTAAAAATTGGATTGGCATAATGGTCACGTCGCCGTTTTGGAAGGTTCCTTCAAATGTTGGTGTGGCTGCTTCACCGCCTTCACCAGCTTCTTCGATCGTCATGTTAGGTGTGAGTCCTGCTGAAACTCCAATAGCTTTCGTAAATTCAGCCATATCAACACCATTTTTATTGAGCGATTGTTGGTCCACCCAAACAACGACATTTGTTTTTGCCAAGGCTGGATGTTTTTTTATTTCTTGAATAGTAGAATCTAATTCATAATTCGTTGTTTCGCTTGATTTTTCGCTTGTATATGTGTTTGTATCGTCACCATTTTGTTCCGTGTAATTTGGTACGTCAGCGTTTGAGGCGGTTCCTGATTCCGTCGTATTGGTGGAACCTTTTGATGTGTCTGTTGATGTATCTTTTTGGTTGCTACGTACTTTGCCGTCGTTTGGATAATGTTCGGTATTTTGTTTGATTTCGTCAAAATTAACTGTGACATTTGTATTTACTCGGAAATTATCTAGCGCAAAAATGCTTGAAAGTGTACCTTCGATATCTGTTTTCACATTTTTTCCAATCGCGTTTTGGATATCGACTTCATTTTTATAAGCAGAGCTACCTTCTTCTTTGGATGTGTCTGCTTCTGAGATAACGCCATTTTTCGTATCGATAATCGCTACATCATCACTAGCTACGTTTGGTACTGCTGCGCTGACAGTGCGCTGAATGCCGAGAACTTGTTCGTTTGTTAAGGTTTGATTATTTTTGGTTTTGAGTGTTACTGCGGCAGTCCCTTTTTGGCTTGCTTCTTCAAAAATTGAACTCGATTCTGGTAAAGTTAGCTGTACAGAGGCGCTATCAATGGTCGTTCCGTAACTTTGAACAATTTCTTTTTCTAAATTGACTTTTGTACCAACTTTTTCTTGCATTTTTTTATCTTCTTCGCTGGCTCCTAGCGAGCTGTTTAGTAGAATATCATTACCATCTTGGCCTGTATAAGGGATTCCTAAGTCAGCAAATTTGTCACGAACAAGCGTCTCCACTTTTTCATCAACTAGAATATTGCCACTTTTGTCAACAGTATAATCAACGCCCATTTTGGCTAGTTGATCGGTGACTTGTTGTTGGCTTGTTTCGGACAAATTTTTATAAAGGGTAACTTCTGTTTTGGGCGTGTTCATGTAGAGTAATAACACCGTGACTACGACAAAAAGGCCGACTAAAATCGCGCCTTTGTGCCAATTCTTCAATTTCGAATACATTGTTTTTATTTTTGCCATCTTAAAAACTTCGCTCCATTTTTCTCGTGTGGACGATTGACTAAAACTCCCCCGACTAGTCTAACCGCTACACTTGCATATTTAAAAGCTGTTTGTAGCTTTCGATTACATTATCCCGAATGACCGCAGCAGTTTTCATTTCTGATTCTGCTTTTTTCATTTGAATGAGTACATCACTTGCGTTTCCTTCTCCAGTTGTTAAAAGGTTCGAGACGGAATTTTGCGCACTTGATTGTGTATCACTCATACTATCCAGCATTTGCGTAAAGGTATTTCCGGCACCTGTCGCATTGTCTGTTTTCGCGGTTTCCCCAAGCGTCACTTTAGGTAAGACGCTTGCTGCATTAATACTTTCAATTGCCATTTCTTAAAACACTCCTTTATACTTTGCCAATTTCTAAATCTTTTTCCATCATTTTTTCATTCGCTTGCAAAGCGGAAGTGTTTGCCGCGTACATTTTTTGTCCAACCATCAAATTGGTCATTTCTGCTGTCATATCCACATTCGCGTAATTGACGTAACCTGCTTCATTTGCGTTAGGATGGGTTGGATCATATACCCGTTTGACGCTTCCTGTATCGCTTGATATTTCGCTTACTTTAACACCTTTTGTACCTGTTAAAGCTGTTTCAAATGGTGTAATTTCGGATAATACGACGCGTTTTCTAAGGAAAGGTGTTTCACCAGGTGCGGCGCTTGAATCAGCATTCGCGATGTTATTGGAGCTTACTTCCATCCATTGTTTCGCAGCATTTAACGCAGAGCCGCTTGTATTGATTCCTTCAAACATAGGTCTTCACCTTACTTTCCACGGGCTGCTGTGTTGATGGATGAATTGTAGTTGAGTGCACTGATAGCGAGCGCGTACATTTGGTTATTTTTAGTTAAGCTAATCATTTCAGAAGTGACATTGACATTGTTGCCGTCTTCGTTGATGGAGCCGCTTTTGGTGGTTATTTTTGCATTTGTTTCGTCTATATCGGTTCCGGCTAAATGTTTTGTGTTCGTTTTCGTTAAATTTCCCGTTGATTCGATATTGTTCGAACCGGATGCTCGCAAACTCGAGCCAAGTGATTCTTCAAAACTCGCTTCACTTGCTTTAAAATTTGGCGTATTGGCATTCGCGATATTATTTGAAACTACTTGGTTCGCTGTTTGAAGATAGTTCAAGTAGTTGCCAATATGCGTGGTATAATTTTCCACTTGTGATTTCCTTCTTTCTTTTAGAAAAATTTCGCATAGTTCAAGTTGGCGGCATTGCGACTTTTATTTTCAGAAAAAGCATTTTCAGTGGATTCTAATTGTTTTTGGGTGAAAAGAATACCTTTATTTATAACATCTCTCGTTTCTTTTAAAATGACTTCTTTTGTATCTTTCGGTAGATGTTCCGCACTTTTTAATAGTTCGTTTAGTTTCGCCTGATATTCTTCTAGAGAAACGTTTAATTGACCTGTAGAGTGAAACAGTGCTTTTAACTCAGCCAAATGTGTCTTTGCTTGATTCATGTTTCATCACTCCCTCGTAGCCTTCTTTAAGCTGCGTGATAACGTGAATGATGGTATCAATATTAACAGGTTGTTTTAGTAGTTGCATTTGGCGAATTTGTTCAGAAATCCATTCGTATAAGCCAAAAATGTTATCGTAAAGTTCTTGGCCGGCTTCTGGATTTAATTGTAATTTTAATTCTTCAAAGATTTTTTCCATTTTATCAAGAATAAGATCGGCTTCGGAAAAATGTAGTTCTCTGAGTGCTTTGTCTAATTTTTTAAATTCAATAATACAACGTTCGTATATATAAATGGTGTTTTTAATGGGGTTGCTCGTATTTAATTCATTTTGCGTGTATCGTTTCCAAGCTTGCATTTTTTTCACCTACCATTTTTATTTATTAGAACTGTTCATGCCATCGATGAGTGCGTCTAGCGTCATGGCGTCGCTTTGCATAGCTTGCATCATTTCAAGCCATTTGTTGTACTGGTCGGTAATATTCGTTAGTAAGGTATCATTTCGGCTAGTAATGTCGGTTAGTTTGAGATTTAATTTATTAATTTCATTCGTCATCGAAGTTGTTTCATCACTGATAAAGCCTGTCGAGCCAAATGTTTTGTTCAAAGATTGATAAAGTTCATCGCCAATTCCACCAATGCCAAAGAAAAATCTTTCGACGGCGGTTGGATCTTCCGCTACCATTTTTTTCATCGCAGTTTCATCTACTTTTAAAACGCCTTCTTTATCGACGCTTATCCCAAAATCAAATAATGTATTTCCGTCTTTTTTATGTTGAAATACGTTGTTTAGGGCGCGATTGGCTTCGAGGTCGGCAGCCGATGCTTGTAAAATGGTTCCTTTTCCCGTGTACGTTTTCATTGTGCTTGTTAATGCATTGTATGTATTTACAAAACTGGTAATCATGCTGGCTGCTTTTTCATCACTTTGATCTTGAATCGTTAATTTTTCAGCGCCAGTTGTTTCTTTTTTGAGGTTGATTGTTACGCCTGGAATGTAGTTGGTTACTTTGTTTGTAGCGCTTGTGACAGTTGCTCCGTTGATTCTCAGTTTAGCATCTTCTGCAGCTAAATGATCTGGTGAATTTTGTACTAAACCAAGCGCTTCTAAAACTGCCGAATCACCTTCAAATTTAATGCTGTTCTCAACACCAGTAGTGGAAGCTGTAACGACCATATTTTCGCCTAGTGTGTAGATGTTTACTTTGGCACCAGCACTATTAATAGAGTTCATGACATTTTTCATCGAGCTATCCGCATCAACTTTAATTTCTTTGCCGTTGATTTTAATTGTTCCACTTACACCAATTTTCGCTTCAATATCAGGTACTGCTTTGTTGTAAGTGTCTGCGGTCGCCAAGTTTTGTACTTCGATAGAATAACTGCCGTTAACGGAGCTACTAGTTGATGAAACGGTAAAACTTGTTTCATTGGATGAAGTCGCGAGTTTGGTTTTACTTTCATAAGTAGTAAAAGAGCTCATCGTTTTGAGCGAGTCAGACAAAGCATTTTTTAAACTAGCGTAAAGATCAATCCGTGATTGGTAGCTAGAAATTTGGTTTTGATAAGGCGTTTTCGCTTTTTCTAAACTGGCTTTTTGGAGACTGATAAATTGCGAATAATATTGCGTTGGATCCATTAAACTACTTGCAATCGAACTTCCCACTTGGTTTCACCTCACATATAATTTAGAATGCTTAATTTTTGTACCATCACACTGGATTGCAGTGCGGCTTGGTAAGCGATAGACGTTTTATTTAAATTACTTACAGCTTCTGGCATATTGACTTCTTCGACATTAGATTTTCGTTCGGAGAAATCAACAATTTTGCTAGAAAGTACATTGTCATAGGCTGTTACACCGTTTTTCTGTCCACCGATATTTGTCATCGAATTGGTAATGATTTCGATATTTTTACTATTTGTTTCTTGCAGGGCAGACAAAGCATCTTTATCGCCACTTTTCATTGCGTCAACGATTTTTTGAATGTTGTTAAAAACATCCGTCATTGCGCTGCCATCATGGAAAACTTCTACTTCTAATGTGTCCGTTACGCGGAATTTTTTATTTTCTGTCGTTCCGTTATAGATGATTTCTCCAGTTGTCTTATCAGTTGTAAATGGCTTCACGCTTGTACTAGAACCACTAAAAACATATCTGCCATCGTCTTCTGAGTTAGCAACAGAAAGAAGAACATCAAGTAAACCTTTGATTTCTTCGGCTGATTGCGACATATTGTCTTTATCGCTCGTACCGTTAATTGCTTGCAAGACTAAAGCATTTACCCGGTTCATCGATGTAGACATGGACGAAAGGGATGTTTCTGCCGTATTTAATAGTGATTTCGCTTCGGTTACGTCCGTTTTTTCGCGATTTAGCTGACTAAGCACGTGATTATAGGATAAAATTTGCGCTGTAGCACCAGGGTTTTCGCTCATCGATTCATACTTTTTCCCAGAAGATACTTGTAATTGGTATTTTGCAAGGTTTCCTGAGACATTATTCAGCTGATTAATTATTGAATTTGCTTGTTGATTCGTTGAAATTCGCATTATTTTCCTCCTTATAACATGGCTAAGAGAGCTTTCATCATATCGTTCACTGTGTTCATGGCTTTCGTATTGGCCACATAATAGCTTTGGTATTGCATGATATTGGTCATTTCCTCGTCAATATTAACTCCTTCAAGAGATGATTTTGATTCAGAAAGGGAATTTAAAGCTTGCGTGTCTGCTGTAGAAGTTGCGCTACTTTTACTCGCATCTGTTGCAACTTCTGTAATGATTCCATCCATGAAACTTGGGAAAGTCGTTCCTTGAATATTTTTATCGGTTTTTAAAGATGCAATATCTGGCGCAATAACACCTAAGAATGGCTTGTTTTCAGCATTGCTAGTGATTGCGGGATTCAGAATCCATTTACCAGAGCTTTGGGTGAAAATTGGAATCGAAAAATCTTTCACATCAGTTACATATGTACTTGTACCAAGCGTGTCAATCGCGTGGTCAACTCCGCCAATCGTCAGCGTATCACCAGAACGAGTCACACCAGGGAATTTTTCTAATTGACGTAAGAGTTCTTCGCGGTTGCTAAGTAATTTTTCGTCATTCGGATTTGCTTGGAGGGCATCATTGATTTTTTGCAAGTCGTCCATTGTCTTATTGACGTTTTTGACTTGAATATCATCTAATGCTTTTGCTAAGCCATTTGAAAATGTTTCGATTTTTTCTTGGTAAGATTTAATTTCATTTTGGTTAACTCGTACAGAAGCGATGATGGAACCTTCTGGCATATTGAGTTTTTGACCGTCCACGGAGAATTCGAAGCCTGTCGCTGTTCGTGTCGAGGTAATTTCAGTTGTTTCATCACCTTGTACGACAAGTCGCCCGCCAATTGTCACATCGTATACATCTGGGTTATTTGGGTGAGTGCTAACAGAAATACCAGCATAGCCCGACATCGCACTAAGCAGTTGATCGCGCTGGTTAAGTAAATCGTTCGGCGGATTAGAACCTGCATTTCCGATTGCTTTATTGATACTACCTAGTTTTTTAATCAATGTATTTAAATCTTGAATCGCAGCGTCTGTATCTGCTGCTATCGTTGTTTCTAATTCCTTTAAGCCAGAATGAAGTTGATTTAATTGATCAGTAAAAATCGTCATACTGGATAAAAGTGCTGTTGTATTCGTTGCTTGATCGGGATTTTTTGCTAATGCAGCCCAAGCGGTGAAAAAGTTATCTAAATTATCACTTGGGGTATTTTTCCCGGGAGTACCAAATAAATTAAGTGCTTGACCGAGCGCCCCACTTTGATATAACGAAGCGGATTGTTTGGCGATTTGGTTATTGTATTGTGTCGTAAGCGCTGTATTTGTTAGACGTTTAATGTCTGTCACTTTGACTCCGTAGCCCGTCTGTTTCCCACCAAGCAGACCACCGTCACCGTAAACCGCTGTCTGATCCACAGCTTGTCTAATATAACCTGGCGTATTCATATTACTAATATTTTGCTGAGCGACCATATTAGCGATTTGCGCCGCTGACATGCCCGATAATGACGTATTAAAATCACTTAAACGCACAAAAAATCCCTCCGTTTACTTAAAAAGTTTCGTTAATCATCATATTATTTTCTGCTTGTGTTTCCGCGTGGTGCCCCGTAATAACATCAACCATATGTTCCGAAAAAGCTAATTGCATTTCTGTTCTAATTTGATTTTCAGAAACGGCTACTCGTAAAAAGCTTTCTTTTTCAAGCAGCATTTTTTTACGTTCATCAATAAATGTATTTTCAGCAGGTGTCCATGTTTTTTGTAAGTTTCTAAGTGTATTATTTTCGCCAATAATTGTTTTTAAAACATGATATTCGTTTTGTAAACCAGCAAGTTCGCGCTGAAGCCCTAATTGGCGCTCTTCTGCTTCAATCCAGTTCTCTTCTTGCACTAATTTACCTAATAAAATCGCTTCATCAGTCGCTTTGACATTTTTTTCGATTAAGATTTCTAATTGATTGATTAATTCATTTTGCATTCCCATCACCTACAATACGACATCGAGAATCATGCCAGTAATCTCACCAATTCGGTTTAGCATATCTAAATGTCCAGTTTTTGTATCAATTAAATTCATTACATCATCTAGTTCATTGGTTTGTTTTTCTACTTGCTTTAAAATCGTCATTTTTTGCGAAAACCCGTATTTGGGATGACGGCTTTCGATATTGTCGTAATCCATCACATTATTCACATAAAAATTCAAAAATGTTTGGACTGCTTTTTTATAGCTCAAAACATTATCTACCGTCATATCCATTTCAACGAGTGACTTTTTATCTGTGACATTCGTGATTAGTTCGTTAATTTCAGTCAGGGAAGGAGTTTGTTTCTTGCCATTTGCCTTCATTTGTTCAAAATAAAGTTGTTGTGTTTGATTTAATTCTTGTATTCCCCTAACTACATTCGTCTGTTTGGACTGCGAAATTTGGCCAATTGAAACATTATTCATCCTTTTTCCCCCGAAAAACTCATTTTCGCTTTCTAAACCTTATTTTTCTATTTAATTATACTGAAACAACCTGAAAAAGTATATATTTTTTCAAAAAATATCTTTTTTAAAATAAAATAATTAATAATAAAATAATAAATATAGCAACTATCATAAAAAATATTGGTTGTTTAGAGACACTGCGGAAGTCTTTTACTAATAAATCAAAAAAAGACATTTCCTGTTGTGCAAGTAGCATCATTTTCGTCATATCGCTCGCAAATTCTGCGTCCACACTGCCTAAAATTCGTTCAGTATCTGTAAAGCCCGCTTCAATTTCCATTTTTTGAAACAGTTGTGCAAGTCGTGTAAGTTGGCCTTGCATCCGGTCTAAAATAATGGCGATTCCACCTTGCGTCATTTGCCCGTCCGCTAATCTTTGCAGTTCTTGAAAAAGTTCTGTTAACGGCTTGGTTGCTTGTTGGTGAAAAATTTTGATATTCCCGTTTGGAAATGCACCAATTTGAGGTAAAAGTTGGTTCATTAGTTTTAAATATTCACTACCTAACTTCCAAATATTGATGTTTTCCGCCTGCAATTCATATGGTAATAAGTGGCGCGATTGGAACATATTGCCAAATTCACGTAACACTTTAATCATCCAGTTTGTTTCTTGTTTAGCATCAACAATGGGATCTAGTCTCGTCGCATGCTCAATATGCCCTTGGAACTCACGCAACATTTGAACTCCTGTCTCCATATTGCCAGAAGCTATTTGCATCATACGTAAAAAATCATATTTCCCAGTTGTTTCAAATGTTAAAGTTGGTAACATTTTGAGCAAAAAGGAAATTTCGTTCATAATTTTTTGATTGGCTAAAAATAATTTTTGGTTGGCTGGATTTTCAGAAAAGTATGCTTCAAAATTGTGTTGTTTCATTAAGATGGTGCTTAATTGGCTGCTGATTTCGCTTCTGACTGTTTGCCATTTTGCCGAGTCAGTTGGATTTTTTATACCTGCGCGCATGACGTAAAAAATTAAGTCATTCGCTTTTTTGGCGTTATTCATCATTAATTTCATATATAATTCTAAATTTGCGGTGGTTGTGCCGTTTAATTGCAAACTGCTTAGTTCTTTAAAGGAAAATGATACTGGTGGCGTTTTTGGTACCGCGACTTCTGTATTCATTTGTGCCTTTGCACTACCTTCTTTTAATAATGGATTTTGTTTAATTAATTCCCGTTCGAGCTGATTACGATTTTCTGCGGATTCTTGAATGCCATCTATTTTCATTCCGTCCACCTCACTTCTGCTTTTATTTCATTGCTCTATTACCTGAAAAAATAATAACGCCTATAATCATGAGTGCCGGAATCCAAAACGGGATACTACTTGACTTGTTTTTAGTTGAGGTTTCCTTTTTAGCCTGCTTCTTTGGAGTTTTTTCGCTGGATTCAGTAGATGGTTTAGGGGCAGGTTTTGTAAGTATTGGCTCTTTTTCATTTGGTATAACTGGTGGTGGTGCAATTATTTCTTTATCTGGTATAGGGATCACTGGTTTGATTTCTTGACTCAATTGTTTAGCATAAGCCCGGCCGTCCCAGTCAATCCAGTGTAATATGATTTTTCCGGTTGATGAGATTTCCGCACTTTTGAAACTATTATCCGTTCTAACGGTGCGGAATGTTTGACCATTTACTTCGACGGATAAAGCTGAAATTAAAGCAAAATCCCGATTAATTAGTCCAGTTAAAATCGTATTATTGATTAAATTAATCTCCGCAAATGGCTCACTTGTGGAGCGAACAAGCATTGCAATATTCATTCCTTGAAAATGGATAATTTCACCGGAAAATTCTTTTGTTAAAGTGAGACTTCCAATCCATTCGTTGGCGTTTTTTTGCCATTTTAGTGGAATTTTTATACCACTTTCCGTTTCAGCTTCTGGAAATTCGGTTGTATATTTGTCGAGCGTTAATTTGATTTGATTGCCAACTTGGACGATTTTTTTCTCGTCGTTGGTGATGTCAACGTCGTCATAACTTAGATGAGGCTCTTTCGGCTGATACATCTGAATCGTGTTTTCTAAGTTAATCGTGATTTCATTCTCTGCAAAATCAACTAATTTCAACTGAAAAGTGAGTTTTTCTCCTGGTTGAAATTTTTCTAATGGTACTTTGCCTTCAAATTTCCCAGTCCAATTGTTTTGTATTAGTTCAGCTTCTGCATCATTCAAATCACTATGAACAACTAATATCGCTTGTTTTATACCTGTTTCTACATCGACTAAATCCAGAGACACATGAAGGATACTCGTATTTAAAACATCTTTGTCATGTGTGATGGTAATATCTGTTAAACTAGGCGCCGTTTCATCTTTTTCAACTTCCTTCAGTTGTCGCACTTGGAATAAATCATCTACAGTAACAATGGCTTCAGGGTTGTCGTTTGCGTAAAATTCTGCGCGGTAACTTCCCTCCAAATCAAAGTCAGTCACCGTATATGTTTGGTCTTCTAGGAGTCTTTTTTGTCCTTGTTCATTCACTAAAACGATTTTCATCTTTTCCGCATTTTCGATATGAAACGAAATCACTTCACCTGACGTAAAAATCTGCTGTTCCTTTTCAAGTGAAATCATCGGAAGTTCCGGTTCTGCCGCGAATACTTGAACCGAAAAAAACATCCAAAATAAAATTGTCATCAGTCCAAGTTTTCGCACATTTTTCACCTTACTAACTCAGTCATTTGTATTCCAAAATGATCATCTACGCGAACTAAAATCCCTTTGCCAATCGTTACGCCGTTTAGCGCTAAGACTAGCGGTTCGTTCATGCTTTCTTTTAGGATAATCACGTCTTTTTCACACCATGAGATAAATTTTTCAAGTTTTACTTTAGCTGTACCGAACACTACTTCAAGCGTTACAGGAATATCTTCCAAAATTTGTTCCATTTCAGATAGTGTTTCTTTTTCTTCCATTACTACTTGTTGCGCTGGCTCTTTTGTTTCATGCTCCATTATTTCTACTGGTGTTGCTTCTTTTTCCTCGACTTCTTTTGCTTGAATCCCGAGCATTAATTGTGCCATTTCTTTTGCTGCTGCCGGATTAAAAATTTGATACATGGGAGTTTTTAATAAGCCTTCTACTTCAAGTGGGAAGATAACTTCGACGGTTTTTCCTTCTGCGATATTTTTTTGAATCATCGTATCACCAAAATTGCAGAATTCCATTGTTGGCGGGCTAATATCAATCTTTGTTCCAAGCATTTCTGACATTGCTGTCGCTGAGAAGCCCATCATTTGATTCATTAATTCTTGCACCGCACTGACTTCAAGTTCTGTTAATTCCGCATCTTCTTGAACGATTCCGTCCCCCATCATCATTAAGTCCGCCATGATTAACGCGGCATTTTTACTAATGATAAAGGTGTTACTTGAACGTAGTCCTTCGACAAATTCCACACTGGTTACTAAGCACGGTCGTTCATTAAACTCGAATTCTTTACTATCAATCACGCGAGCTGTCGGGATTTGTAGCGAGACTTTACGATTAAGTAATTTCGATAGAACAGTTGATGCAGAGCCAATGCCGATATTACAAACTTCTAAAAAGACATCTAATTCTTCGGCAGTTAAGCTAATTTCTTCTTTTACAGGTTCTGGCTCAGGGATTGCGTCGCCAAGCAATCTTTTCGCAAGTTCACGACCTTTATCAACGGGAATAAGTTGCATTAAATTCGATGTAATTAAGTCGCCAATAATTAAATCAAAGCCGACTTTTATCATTGTTTGGTCGTTTGTGTCTTCCAATTGTTCTTTTAACGCGATTACTTTAATGTCAGGTGTTGTAATATCAATCATTTCACCAAACATATTGCTCATTGCGGTTGCAGAATGCCCCATCATTTGGTTCATCGCTTCTTGTACGGCGCTGAGATGAAGTTCTGAAAGCTCTTCGTTTGGATCGATATTCCCATCGCCCATCATCATTAAGTCCGCGATAGCCGCAGCCACTTCTGATTGCAGAACAAATAAATTCCGCATTTCGATTCCTTTGTGAAAATTCACTTCTAACACGACATGTGGAATATCAATGTCTTTCGTATTATATAACTCAACAATCTCAACTTTTGGCGTCGAAATGGTGACTTGTTGGTGTAGTAAATCAGATAAGACCGTAGAAGCTGAGCCAAACGAAATATTGGCGATTTCTCCTATCACATCTAGTTCCATTTGCGTGATATTTTTCTCTAGTAATTGCTCCACTTCTACCTCTCCTGCTCTGTCCGCCCTGTATGACGCATAAATTTAACGGCTTTTTGGTTACCACTTTTTCCCATATAGCATTCAAATTTCCATTTCTCGGTGACGTAACCCTTTAGTGTGTCACGTATATGAGTTTCTGTTAGAAGCACGTCGCCAACTTCTAGCATATTAAGCTCTTTCCAGGTTGTTTTAATTTCCCCCACCCGAATGCGCGCTTCTTTCTCAACTTGATGCAATTCTTGCTCCACTTCTGCATCGAAGTTCCGTCTTTTATCAAACGTATACTCAACCACGTTTTCAAGTTTATTCATAATCTCTTCCACTGAGAAAAATGGCACACCAATCCGCATCGTACTAATCCAGAATTCCGATTTAATATCAACGCTGATAAGCGCCATCATATCGTTTGGTGATGTGACACGTAGAAGCGCTGGATTGGTTTCGATATTAACGATTTCTGGTGAGATTGGATGCACTGATTTAAAGCTATCTTTAAGTGCTTCACAAAATTTCTCTAAAATAGATTTTAACGTCAACTCTTCAAAAACGGATAACAGTCTGCGCTCGCTTAATTTTCGTTTTGGATTCCCGCCAGATAAGCATTCATGGATATAAATGATATAGGCTAAATCGAGTTCAATAATAATTTGGCCGAGCTCCGGATTACCAAGATCGATAATGCAGAAAATATAACTATCATTTGGCATTGTTTCAATATACCCGCTCGCAAAAGAAACTTGATCTGCAAGGGTTGCTTCGGTATGAATTGGAATCCGGATACGCTGGGAAACAAACTCCATGCTTTTTTTCGTAAAAGCGGATGCAATCGTCTTTAAGCTTTCGAGGTGTTCTGCACCAAATTTCTCTGGTTTATGAAAGTCATAGGGATGAAAGCGCCCAAAGTCGCCAATTTCCGTACTTTCATCAACCACCTTACCTTCACTCATTTGGGAAAGCAGGGCGTCAATTTGTTCTTGACTTAATTTATCGCTCATTTTTTGTCACTCCCTAGCTCTCATGAAGAACTTCCCTCTCCTAATTTCGTTATTTTGACAAACATCTTGCCATCTTTTGTCAAAATTTCGCCGTAACCGATGCATTTGCCTGAAATAGTAATTTTGACCACATTAGCTGTTGAATCTTCTAACCGAAAAACGGTCCCTTTTTTTACATCTAGCAAACTACCGACTGGCTGTTTCGTGCGTCCTAACTCGAAGTCGATTCTGAGTGGAATAGTATGATTAATTTTCATTTAGCTAAACTCCCTACTGAATCAAGTTCACAATTTGTTTCATCACGTCATCTGCCACACGAATAACTTTTGTATTGCCTTGGAAACCACTTTGGTATGTCATTAAGTTAACGAATTCGCGGGATAAATCTACGTTTGAGCCTTCTAATGAAGAGCCGCTAATTCCGCCAGCACCATTTTGGCCAGCAACGCCGTAAACTGCATCTCCAGAAGATAATCCTGGAACATATTCGCCGTTCCCCATTTTGACTAAACCGTCTTCATTGGAGAAAGTAGCCACCGCAAGTTGAGCAACTGGGATAACTGTACCATCTGAGTAACTCACTGCAATATAGCCAGAATCGGTAACTGCATAATCTTTTACAGTCGCAGCGCCTTTACCATCAGAAGTTGGTGAGAATACTTGGTTTGTTCCGTAGTTGGTTAATCCACTTAGGTTTAAGCCCATGTTGACTTGTTTGCCGTTTACTGTGGAATTGATTTGAATATTTTTAAGTGCGTCTGGGTTCGTTAGTTCACCCTGCGCATTGTAGTTAAGTGTTCCTGTCACTGGAGGAGTTAATGCTTTGCCGTCCATTTGAATTTCATATTCGTAGGAAACATTACCGCTCGCATCTGGTGTAGCAGCTTTCATATTGACTTGAAGTTTATGTTTTCCGCCAGCATTATCATATACAGAAAGCTCGGAAGAAATCGTATCTTTTTCGCCCCAATCAAGTGGGATGTTACCGCTTAAACTACCATTTTTTGTTGCTTCCCCTGGAATTGCGCTATTTAGCGGGATTTGAATTGGTTGCAAGTTGCCGTTTAAAACGTTGCCATTTTTGTCCGTTGCATAGCCCATTACGTATTTTCCTTGCTGGGTAGTTAAATAATTGTTGTCGGAAACTGCAAAGCTACCGTCACGTGTATAAACGATATTCCCGCCAGCGTTATCGCCAGCAATGAAAAAGCCGCGACCTTGTAATGCTGCATCTTTGTTTCTGCCAGTTGAAGTTGGGGAACCTGCTGTATAATCGGTTAAAATCGCCCCAATTTTCGAACCGGAACCGAAGCTCATTGGGTTTGTTCCCGCATAAAGTCCGCCTGCAACAGATCCCATTGTGTTTTGGTAAAGTAAATCATTGAAAACGACGCTTTGTTTTTTATATCCTGTCGTGTTGGCATTGGCAATATTATTTGATGTTACTGATAATGCTTGTTGGAACGCATTCATCCCAGAAATAGCTGTATACATAGTTTGATTCATAATTCACACTCCCAAATTTTTAATTAATTTCTGTTACATAAGTCATTGGCACGAGGCTATCTTGATCTTTTATTTTCAGCATGACGCCGTTTGTTGTTTGTTGAACGCTTTCGACTTGGCCGCTAATTACTTCACCGTTTAGTGAAACTCCTTTTATATCTTTACCGATGAAATTAACCGCGGATTGTAAAGCGGAGTTTTGTGCTTGTTCAGAAAGTTTATCTACGGCAGTGGTCATATTGGCAACTTGTTCCATTAAGGAAAGTTGCGCCATTTGTGACATCATTTCATTCGTATCAAGCGGGCTCGATGGATCTTGATATTGTAAACTTGTTAAAAATAGTTTCATGAAGTCATCTTTGCCAAGGGTTTTTGATACGCTAGATGTTACTGCATTGTTTGTATCCTGACTCGCTCCTGATAAACTACTAATTCCGTCCAAATTACGTCTCCTCCTCTAAATCAAATGCTTCTTGTTTAGCTCTTTCTTGATGTGGATTTTCGCGTTCTTTTTCTTTTTTAGATTCGCCTTGAGGTCGTCCATCTGAGCCTTGGTTATGCTCTTTCGGCGCTTGTTTTTCCGTCATTGTCACGGCAACTTCTACGCCACGATCTCGAAAGCGATTATGTAAATCTTGTGCCAACTGTTCTAGCTTTTGTTTCGCTGTTTGCTCCTGATATTCGATATGTACAAATATTTTATCGGGCATTTTCTTAAGTAAAACTTCGACTTTTCCGAGTGATTCCGGTTGGATTGCGAAAAAGGCTTTGTTTTGCTTCACTTGAAATTTTTGCAGCTGTTCGATTTGATCTGTGATGGTTTTATCGAGTTGTTTCAGCGTTACCGGGACTTCGGGTTTGGAAGCTGGTGTGAGTTGTTTAGCCGTTTCGTGCCAAATATTGTTGGATTCTGCGGGCTTTTTGACGGCAACTTCTTCTTTTGCTGTTAGCGGTTCTTTAATGCTCGCTTTGAAAAGTTGTACGCCTTCTTTTTCTTGTGGTAATTTGGCTAGCACTGGTTGATTTTTTGCTACTGTCTCCGCTAACTTAGATGGTTCTTTTGTAGGCATGATAAGTTCTGGTGGCGGTTGTTGCTCTCTGGTAGCGTTTTTTGTGGCTTCTTTCGGTGTATTTGTTACTGGAGTCTGTACAACTTGCGGGGCACTTTCTATTTTGGGTTGTTCAATTGCTTGTTTGGCGATTGCCGCAAGTGTATCTTTTACTTCTTTGAGTTCGAGTGGTGCTTCTTGCAGTTTCGTTTCTGGTGCATCGCCTAGTAGTTTGGCTGAAACGAGTGGTTGAGCGATTTCTTTTAGTGGTATCGTAGCTTGTTCCCTGTTATCCGTTTCTCCCTTTAAGAGCGGCGTGGGGCTATTTTCCATTAAAAGGGAAATAAAAGGGAGTTCAACTAATTCTTCTGCTAACAATTCTTTTGGTTCGACCTGTTTTTTTCCAACGAGTGGTTGTAGCAAATTATCTGGGATTAGCATGCGTTTTCCTCCCTTTTACTTTAATAGCACCATTTTTAAATCGCGTAAGGTTTGTTCTTCTCTTTTATTTTCAAGCTGTTGCCATTTTTTTCGTGTGTCATCGTACATTTTTTTCGCCTGTTTCCCTTTTTCCTCGAGTTTTTCTAAGGTTTGTTCATTGCTTTTAATGTACTGGCTAATTTGAGTAATTTCTCGCTCCATTTGTTGAATGCGGCTCGGCGAGAAGGCATCAAGTTGCATACTTCCGGCTAATACCGCCACTTGGAGTCTTTCTTTTTTTGTTCTTGAGTAATACACTTCTTTTTCATGCGCTAATTTTTCTGTAACTTTTTCCCGTTTGGATAGTAATAATTGCAATTCCTTCAAAATGGCCGTTTTCTCTTGGTCCACTTTCATCTTCACTGCGTTATAAGCCTCTTGCTTCAAATCACTTGCCT
Source organism: Listeria farberi (assembly GCF_014229295.1). Taxonomy (NCBI): domain Bacteria; kingdom Bacillati; phylum Bacillota; class Bacilli; order Caryophanales; family Listeriaceae; genus Listeria; species Listeria farberi. The sequence goes on along the minus strand of NZ_JAARZL010000001.1, from coordinate 496,174 downwards.
TCTTTCTTTAGTCGATTTCTGAAATAACGATTCCGAAGTTCTCGTCCATTAAAATAGCTTCACCGATGCCGACTTTCTTTTCATCGAGGAAAATTTCGACTTTGTGGCCAGGTTTCTTCTCCACTTCGAGGACATCGCCAATGCTTAACTCGGCAATGTCCCCTACTGGCATTTCTTTTTTTCCAAGGCGGACGATTAAGTTAACGCCAATATTGTCAACTTGGCGGATAGAGCCTTTTTCGCGTCCTTCTTGGCTCGGTTCTTTCGGTTCCCATTCAGGAAGTTCTACTTGAAATACTTGTTCCATCATGGTCCCTCCTTAAAATGTTTCTAAATTTAAAATTAATACAACACGGCCATCACCTAAAATCGTCGCACCAGAAAAGGCAATTTGACTTTCGCTGAAAAAGCCGCCAAGTGTTTTTAAAACGATTTCCCGTTGACCGATAATATCTTTAATAATAAGTCCAAAAGTTCGCTTGGCATTTTTCACGACGAGTAATAGTAATTCTTCCGTGTCTTTTAAAGGTGTTTCATGGAAGCATTCGCCTAAATCGAGTACTTCAATAATGGTTTCGCGGTAGTTGATTAAGTCTTTACCGTGAACGTGTTGAATGTCCGCTGGATTGATTGTAATCGCTTCTGCCACATTTGCCAGTGGTACAGCATAGCGGCGTTCAGATGTGGCAACGAGCATTGACTGGATGATGGATAATGTTAGTGGAATCTCAATTCGAAACGTCGAACCAGCATTTTCACTTGATTCTACGCTGATTTTTCCGCCAATTTTAAGAATCGTATTACGAACCACATCAAGACCAACCCCTCGTCCAGAAAGGTCAGATACTTGGTCCGCGGTACTGAAACCGGAATCAAATAATAAATCAAAAATTTCCGAGTCCGTCATTTTCGTTGATTCTGCTCTTGTAACGACATTTTTTGAAATCGCTTTTTCTAACACTTTACGTTTATTGATTCCCGCACCATCATCTGCAATCTCAATCACGACATTGTTGCCGCTATGAAAGGCTTTTAGATTAATTGTGGCAGTTTCATTTTTCCCATTTTTACGCCTCACTTCAACTGTTTCTGCCCCGTGGTCTACTGAATTACGGATTAAGTGAACAAGTGGGTCGCCAATTTCATCAATGACAATTTTATCAACTTCTGTATCTGCACCTTCAATCACTAAGTCGATTTTCTTGCCTAATTCTTTGGCAAGCGTACGTACCATTTTTGGAAAACGATTGAACACACTATCCACTGGCACCATACGCATATTTAGTAAGCCGTTTTGAATTTCTTTGGAGATGGAACTGAATCGTCCTAAGTGTTCCATCAATTCTTTGTTATTGGTTTTTTCTGCGATTTCATCAATTCTCGCCCGTTCAATGACGCTTTCTTCAAAAACGTTCATTAGCTTTTCGATTTTTTCAAGTTGTACACGAATGGTTTTATTTTCTAATCGTTTGGTTGTTTGTTTGGCGGCTTTTTTGATTGGTTCAATAATTTGAACTTCTTCGACTTCTTCTGTTACTGTCACTTTTTCGATTTCAGAAATAGCTAGAATAACCGCTTCGATTTCTTCTTTTGTTTGCGCCGACTCTAAGACTACTTCAAACGTCTGTTCAAACTCTTCTAGCTCGATTGCTTCTCTATCTGGTGATGTTTCTGAGATAATTCCAATTTCTGCAAGTCGTTCTAAACACATTACCGCCCGCACTGCTTTCAAAATGGCTGCTTCTTCAATTTGAATGGCAATACGATATGTTTTCTCAACTGTCAAATCTGTTTCTTGTTCTGGATGTAAAAGTGCTTCTAAGTCAGCTACAGTTTTCGAAATATCCGCCGCGCCTTGCCCGCCGTGCTGGATATCTGAAACCATTGTTTCCAAATGAGATGTACATGTAAAAATAATGTCTACCAAATGTTCTGTTACAGCCAATCGATTATTGCGTACCTCATCTAGTACATTTTCCATTGCATGCGTTAAATCAGCCACCTGCTGGAATCCCATCGTTGCGGACATCCCTTTAAACGTATGTGCTGAACGGAAAATTTCACTTACTAACTGACCGTTCGTCGGGTCTTTCTCAAGCTGTAACAGATTATCATTTAGCGCCTGTAAATGTTCTGAAGCTTCTTCTATAAACAGGTCTAACATATTTGTAGTCATGCTATCCACCTCCATTTCTCTACTTAGCTGCTTTTTCTAACGCCTCTAAAACTCGGTCCGCCTGGAAAGGTTTTACGATAAAGTCTTTCGCACCTTTTTTAATGGCATCAACAACCATGCCTTGTTGTCCCATCGCTGAGCACATTATTACTTTTGCCGATGGATCTTTTGCCATAATTTGTGCAAGTGCTTCTAAACCGTCCATTTCTGGCATCGTAATATCCAGTGTCACGATATCCGGTTTTACTTCATCATACTTTTTCACTGCTTCCAGTCCATTTTCCGCTTCTGCAACTACTTCAAAATCGCTATCTTTCACGATATTCTTAATCATCGTACGCATGAACATCGCATCGTCGACAATCAACAACTTCAACATAAAATACAACTCCCATTCCTATACCTATAAATATTTTTTAAAAAAATCGCATAATATCATTTTATAATAAAAATAAGACAATTTCTACCTTTTTCTTAAAAAATATCCATTTTTTATAATAAAATTAGTTAATCTGCTTAACTTTGGCTCTGCGTCCTATTTATAATCCAAAAATATTTTTATAAATAAAAAGAAAAGCCTCTCGTCCGGGGTGACGAGAGGCTAAGGGTAAACAATGTTCGATAAATGAATTTGATATGTTATTAGCTGTTAATTAATTGAGTTAACATTTGCGGTGTTTGGTTTGCTTGAGAAAGCATGCTGATAGATGTTTGTGTAAGAATTTTGTATTTAGTCATTTCGGACATTTCAGCAGCCATATCTGCATCTTCAATAGAGGAAGCAGATGCTTTAGTTGCGATGGATTGGTTGTTCACGTTAGATACATTGTAGCTAAGGCGACTCATACCAGCACCTAGAAGCGCACGACCGTTAGAGATGTTATTGATTAATTCATCAATAGCTTCAGTTGCTTCTTGAGAAGAATCAGCATCAGCAACGGATAATGCACTATAACCAGCAACTGTAGAACCACTACCTAAAGTGATTGTTCCAGCAGAAAGACCTTTCGCATTGAAAAGATCGATATTGATTAAGTCATTAGCTTTATCAGATGCTTGGATGCTTACTTGAGTTGCAGCACCAGTAGCAGTTTGATCTAGAAGTTTAATGTTGTTGTAGTTAGTAGTATCAGCAACGTGATCAAGTTCTTTAATCAAGCTACCGAATTCAGCAGTATATTGTTTACGATCTTCGTCACTGAACGAACCGTTAGAAGATTGTACTGCTAATTGACGCATACGTTGCAAGATTGAACTCATGGAGCTAAGAGCTGAATCCGCTGTTTGTAACAAGTCGATACCCATGGATGAGTTTTTGCTTGCTGCATCTAAGCCTGTAGATTTAACGTTCATACGAGTAACAACTGCAAGACCAGCAGCGTCATCAAGAGAACTGTTAATACGTTTACCAGATGCTAAACGTTCTTGCGCTTGAGTCATTCCTTCGTTGTTTTTACGAAGATATTCTTGTGTTTTCAAGCTAATGATATTAGTATTTACTTTCATTTGTGTTTCCCTCCTACATTCGGTTTAGAAAAGACTTCTCTTCTCTATATGCTTTATTATATCTTCATTTTTTTAAAAAATCAAATGTTTTTTGTTAAAAATGTAAAAATAAGTTGTTTTTATTTATATAAAAATGATTAAACAGCTCAACATCAACGTTTTTTCGTTTTTACAAATTATTTTTTTAAATAAAATAAAGAAGTGTTTGAACAGAAAAGTTTGTCCAAACACTTCTTTTTATAAAACTAGTTCATCTAAAATATTAATGAGTTGATGAATATTCGGCTTACTTACTTGCGCATCGGCTCCAACACCAGCACCTTTATGTTCCAGATCTTCTGTAATTAGCGAAGAGAAAATAACAACTGGTAACTCACGACCAATTTCATCTTCTTTTATTACTTTGGTTAAATGGTGTCCGTCCATTTGTGGCATCTCAATATCCGTGATTAACAAATTGACATTTTCAAACGTTTGCTCTTTTTGTTCTTTGAGCAGTTTGAAAATATGTTCTTGGGCTTCACGACCATTAGCAAAGAACTGCAGATTGGTATAGCCAGCCTCATGAAGTGTATCTTCCAGTAATTGACGTAGCATTTGCGAATCCTCGGCAATGAAGATTGTCTTCTCTTCGCGGTTTACTTTTCGAGTAATGCGATCTTCACCAGTAACGGCAAAATCGGCATTTCCGCTAATTTCATAAATGATTTTTTCATAATCAAGTAAGAGTACTAAATTACCATCTAGCTTCACGATTCCAACAGCTAATTCTTCTAAACCAATCGATAGTTTCTCTGGTTCTTCAATTTGTTCCCAAGAAATGCGTTGGATACGGTGAACCTCATCGACACGGAAAACAATTTTCATTTGGTTTAGTTCTGTGATAATGAATTTCGTATTTTCTGGTTCGATTTCTGGTAATTTCATCACACGCGCAAGATTGACAACTGGCATAATTTCACCACGAACTTGGGAAACGCCTTCAATTGCTGGATTCGAATCTGGTACAGGCGTCACTTCTAGCGGATGAATAATCTCTTTCACTTTTAAAACGTTAATACAAAATAAATTTTCGCCTACTGTAAAAGTAACAATTTCTAATTCATTTGTTCCACTTTGTAGTAGAATTCCTTTTTCTTCTGTCATATTACTGGCCTCCTATCGATTGTTTGTAACTGTATCTTGTAGCATCGTAACTTCATCTAACAATTTTGCTAAATAGCGGTTATTTGGGAATTCGTCCATTGCTTCGCTGATCCGGTTCGCACGATTTTCGGTATCAATTTTGATTGCCCAAAGGTAGAAACGGAAATCGGTACCAAAATTATCGATGCCTCGTTCTGCAATCGCAAGTGCCTCATCCAGTACATCGGCATCTACTAAATAATTGATTAGATTGATATAACCTTGCTTCGTCACCTCGTCCGCATCAACAATATTGTAAAAATCAAGCGCAATATCGGCAAAATCATATTGGAAGAACAAATCAGCAATGTGGCTATTAATACTATCATGGTACACATTACGAAGCGCAAGTAAGTAATCAGCAAACTCGCCTTTTCCAAGTGCAATCGCTCGTTCTAATACAAATAAATAACGTTTTTTGCTGATTTTCGGACCGTTTTCAAAGATAAAATCATAAATTTCACCAACATCGCTATTTTTCATGACGCGTTCGATTGGTAATTGCGGATTTTCATAGTGCCACAAGCATAAGTCAGCAGCATCAATTAACTCTTCCTTAATCCCGAATAAAATGGCCGATTCGCTAATTACTGGGAAGACATTACGAATGGTCGCGATTTTCACTTCGGTAGCTTCTGCAACTGGCGGGTAAACATCCGTTAGTGACTGAACGATGAGTTCAGATAGCTCCGCGTATCCTTGTTGTGTTGTCATTGAAAGTAAACGCAATCCTGTTTCCGTACTAGAAATAAAGTTATGACGTTCCATAAATGCGAAAATTTCTTTTGGTTGATGGAATTTGCTAAGTAACATAATCATTTGGAACATCACGCCGTAATCAGAACTATTTTCCGCATATGCTTTGGAAAAATGAGTCATTGCTCGTGTATAATCTTTTTCTTCTAAGTAAATCGTTCCTAGCATTTTGTGCGGCATAAAGTTCGTTGCTTCGTATAAAACAATGGGTTGATAGTCAATCACAGTATTTTCTAGCAAACTTTGATAAATTTCTTTCGCATCCTCAAGTTGGTGATTAACGTATAAGATGTTTGCTTTTTTAAGTGGAAATTCTGGTACATTTGGCCAAATGACTTTTGCTTCTTCAATAATTGCCAAACTTTCATCGTAGCGTTTTTCTTGTTCAAGTAGTTCGGAAATATGATAAGCACTTAGTTTTGCCCAAATATAATGGTTGTTATCACGCAAACGGAAGGCCTCCGAAAACTCTTTTAAGGCTTCTTTTTTGTTCCCAAGACGATTCATTTCTTGTCCAATATTGAAATGAACAAATCCACTGTTTTTATTATTTTTAACTTCTTTTTCTAATAAGCGTAAATTACGGTCTGATTTGTCTTGTTTTTCAACAATTTCAGACATATAACCATAATGATAAATTTTTACTTCGGCAACACCTGCTTCAATCGCATGCTTATCAACTGCTTCTAGTTGTTCGTGAATGACGCCGCGGAAACAAGTGGTTCCATCATTTTTATAAACCCGTGCCATTTGATTCGTTGTTGTCACTCGCCCTTTTTCCCCTGTAAAACTAATAATTTGTACCATTTGAATTGGTTCGATTGGTGATTTTAATTGTTTTTCTAATTTGCGATAACTTTCTTCTTCTAAACATTCATCTGCATCAATCGCTAAAATCCATTTTCCTGTTGCATGTTTGGCTGCAAAGTTTCTTGCATCAGAAAAGTTGCCTGTCCATTCAAAGTCATAGACAAAATCAGTGAATTCTTTTGCGATTTCCTTGGTGTCGTCAGTGGAACCTGTATCTACAATAATGATTTCTTCTGTAAATTTTCTAAAAGACGCTAAACTTTGTCTTAAAATATGTGCTTCATTTTTGACTATCATACAAATCGAAATTAACGGCCGCATGAATCTTCCCTCTTTCTATCAATTAATTCACTAATTTTATTTTATCGCTGCTCGCTCGGTGTAGTAGATGTTTTTTCGCTTTAGGTAAATCATAAATCATACTTTGCACATCGAACGATTTCGCTACATCGACTGGTATCACATCAGTCGGCTTATCCCCGTTATAAAAACAACAAACCAAATCCATTTTACTAACAATTTGTGCTAAAAATTTCTCATAAGTCGGCTTTGTAATCACCGTATCAAAATAACTAAATGATTGATAGCTACTACCCAGGCGCTTCAAGTAGTCTATCGCGGATAAAAATGGCTCTGGTAAACATTCTTTTGGTGCAAGTGTATAAATCGATAATCGCGGAGCCAAATGCTCTTTTTTTAAGAAAAATTGTAAAACTTCATTTTCAATCGACTTATAACAAAGCAAGTGAATGTGGTTCACTGGTGCAAATTTATCGAGGTATGCTTGTATTTCTTGTTTGTCATAATCGGTTAACATATGCGAACCGCTTAAAAAAAGTTGCATTACTTTCACCTACTCATCTTCATCTAGCGTATCGCGATTAATTGGGCGCACCATTATTTCTACACGCCGATTTTTTTCACGATTTGCTGCGATATCATTTTTGGCGACGGGCCTGAATTCTCCGTAACCACGAGCGCTGAACTCGCCTGGGTTGACTTCGCTATTTTCTTGGATGATTGCTTCCATGAAATTAACAGCACGAGCTACACTTAGCTCCCAGTTGGAAGAGTAAATGGAGGTGCTTATTGGCACATTATCGGTATGTCCAGAAACAATTCCTTCCATCGTTCCTTTACCTTGCGCAAATAGTTCGCCAATTTCTTTTGCTATTTCTCGCTTCCCAGCAGATAATTCTGCACTCCCCGACTGAAATAAAATATCATCACGGATAGTAATCAATAGCCCTTCATCCGAGTATTTCGTCGTGATTTTTGCTCCCAAATGCTCTGCCGCTATATAGCTATCGATTTGTTTTTTAAATGCTTCAATCTTTTCTTCGTTTTGCTTTTTAAGTAAGGCCGCTGCTGCTTTTTTGGCTTTCTCTTGTTCATTTGCTTCCTTCTTTTTATCCTGCTCTTCCATCGCCTTCAAGACAGCATTCACATTGGGATCATCTGGTCCTTTTTCTTTGGATACATATGCTTGGTTGCCTGCCGCGCCTTCCTCGACAATTTTCTTAAATGCATTTCCCATTTGTTCAAATTTCTTTGCATCAACGGAACTGGAGGCAAACAGAACGATAAATAGCGCAAGTAAAAGTGTCAGCAAATCACTATATGGAATTAACCACGTTTCATCAACGTGTTCCTCCTGCGGTTTCTTGCGACGCTTGGCCACGCTCAATTTCCTCCACTTCTCTCGTTTTCTTCCCTTTTCCATTTCGCAGCACATCTTTCTCTTTTGGACTTAAAAAAGATAATAAACGTTCTTCCACAACACGTGGTGCATTTCGCTCTTGAAGCGCGACGACTCCCTCAATCATCATATATCTCAAATGCACTTCTTTTTGTGATTTTACTTTTAATTTATTGGCAAATGGCGTCCAAAGTACGTAACCAGTAAAAATACCGAAAATCGTACAAACAAACGCCGCGGCTATTGCTTCGCTAAGTTTATCTGGATTCGACATTTCGCCCATCGCATGAATGAGTCCCATTGCTGCTCCAAGTACACCGAGCGTCGGGGCATATGCTCCAGCTGATGCAAAAATCTTGGCATAAGCAGCATGACGTTCTTCCATGCTCGCCACTTCTTCTTCCAAAACATCCCGTAAAAATTCTGGGGAAGATTGTCCATCTACAACTAGACGCATGCCTCGTTTCATAAATGGATCTTCAATTTCATCGATAGAGTCTTCTAGCGCAAGTACGCCGCTACGCCTAATTTCATCAGCATATTCCTTGTACTGCACAAGTATCTCTACTTTGTCTGGCATCTTTTCTTTAGTGAAAAGAATTTTAAACAGTTTCGGCACTACTTTTACATCACTCCATGGGTGCGCCATCATAACAGCTGTAATTGTCCCAAGAATGATGACAATTAATGCTTCTGCGCTAAATAACATCGCCAGTGATATATTTTGAATCATAAATGAACCCGCAATGACTATCACTGCCAACACAAGCCCTATAATCGTTGTTATTTCCACGTTACTTCATCTCCCACCTACTTTTTTCAGCGAACTAATTCCACTTCGTTTAACCAAAAAGCAATTAACTCATTCTCCATTTCTGGTAAATGAACGAAAAACGCTTTAGCATCCGCTTCACTTGCAAATGCTTGCGAACGGTAGTTATCTTCTTCCACGCCTTTTAAAGCGAGAAAATAAAATGACTCGAGCCGACCAAGAATGACTTCTTTATCCCCGATCTCGTAACCTACTGTTTGTCTAATTTCAAATTCATTTGGTAAAAAAAGTTGCTCTTTCTTTTCAAGCATGAGAATTTGTTCTGCAAGTCCAGGTTTGTCCTCGAAAAACGCTAAATTTTTAATGTTTTCTATTCGTCCCATCTAACCAACTCCATTTCTTTTTTTGCTAAGTTTTTATGTAGAAAAAATTATTTAATGTGGCAAGTCCGTAGTCAGCTGGGTTTAAAATCTGTTCTGATCCTCCGATAAAAAGAACGCCACCACGTCTTAGTGAATCTGCAAATTTTTGGTACGCTTGATGTTTTCCTTCTGCCGTGAAATAAATCAACACATTACGGCAAACAATTAAATCAAAGCCTTTTTCATAATAATCGGTCAGCAAATCGTGCCGTCTAAAACGAATTGACTTTCGATATTTAGGCAAAATCTGATATGTATCCCCTTTTTCGATGAAAGAACTACGTCGTTCTTGTTCGTTTAATTCTTCCATTTGGCGGCTTTGATATTCTCCAATGACCGCGCGTTTTAAAATTGCCGGCTCAAGATCCGTTGCTAAAATATCATAATGTCCTGTGCCAACGGAACGTTCCATCATTATTGCTAGCGAATACGGCTCCTCCCCCGATGAACAAGCCGCGCTCCAAATCCGAAGCTTCCCGCGGCTATCTTCAAGTAACCTTGGAAGGACTAGTTTTTCCAGCGCATCCCAACGATTGCGATTACGGAAAAACGACGAAACATTAATCGTAATCAAACTAATAAATTCATCTAAAAGTCCAGCATCTTTTTTGAGATGTTTGAAAAATTCTCCAAACGTTATATATTTTTTCTTCACAATAAATGACAAAATCCGACGTTTCATTTGTGTTTCTTTATATAGCGCTAAATCTAAACCTAAGTCCCTTTTGACGACACGAGTAAAGTAAAGATAATCCTTTTCCAAATCTGGAATCATTCTTTTTCCCCTCCCCTTAGCTAGGTCGTTACTGACGAATTAATCCGGTTGCTTCTTTGTCGTACACTTTATCAAACATATTAACGACATTTTTGGAAGCTTGTACCATGCGCTGGTTATCCATCAGTTGTACCATCTCAACGCCTAAATCGACATTGGACGTTTCCAGTACACCGTTTTGAATATTCCCTTGTCCAGCTGGTAGATTCATGGTGTTTATTCCATTTACATGAAGCCTTCCTTCTCCGTCTTTCACTAAGTTGTCCACTTGATTTGCTGAAACAAATTTTGTTCCAAGACGTCCCAAGTATTGATTAGTTTCTGCATTATATAAATCACCGTTTGCCTCGGCTCGAATAGCTGTTTTTTGGCCAACTTGAATCGCTTCTCCTGTTGAGCTGAGTATATTGGCGCCGTCTGCCGTCCGCAAGAAACCAAATTGATCAGTATGGAACTGTCCGCCTCTTGAAAGAGAAATCTCACCATTTTTGGCAGTAATAAAAAAATTACTTCCTTGTTCTGGATTTGTGTCTTGCATAAAGAAATCTCGGTCGCGGTTCGTAATGTAACTTGATCCAGCCGTTAAATTAATATGTGCCGCAGCTGGTCGAACGCCGTAATCAATCGTTCCAACTTGCTTAGCGACAGGACTGTTCTGATAGTTCACCTTATTCCTCGAAATAATTTCACTTGTGAGCTGATCAAATTTAAAACCTGGCGTCTGCGCATTTGCCACGTTATTAGAATGAACCTGAATATGTTGCATATAGTTCATCATTCCAGCTGCTCCAATGTATAATCCTTTCATTCCAGTACCTGCCTCCTATCCGTCCCAACAAATCGTTCTGCCAACCAACGACTTTTTGGTCTGAAAATGTTTTCAGTTATATTTTGCCCGTCAGTCATATAGAGCACCGGCAAATTCGTTTCTTGCATCACCGTGTATAAATCACCAATTCGGGTTGTTTCATCCATTTTTGTAATAATAAAACCATCGATTGGAATTTCTGCTAGTTTTGGTAAAATCGTCATCACATCAGCACTTTTCATGCCAGAAGAAAATGTAAAACACGTTAAGTCTGGATGAACGACATTCGTATATGCAGCGATTTCACTTACCGATTCCTCCGCCAAATAATTCCTGCCAACCGTATCAATCAAAATATGATCCACACCACTAACATACGTCATGTACTGCACGGCTTCTTCTAGTTCAGCCGGGCTCGTCGCAACGATAAGTTCCACATCGAGTTTGTCCGCATAACCTTGAAATTGCTCTACTGCACCTGAGCGGAAAGTATCTGTTGTGATAAAACCAACTGTCCGGTTTTGTTTTAAGAGCTGCCATCCAAGCTTTACAAGCGTAGTCGTTTTACCAACACCCGTCTGCCCTATTAACGAAATGATTCGGTGATTACTTAAATCAAATGAATCTTCCACCGCTAATTTTCCGGATAAATAAGGGACAAACCAATCTGTAATATCATCCAAATGCGCTGTTTCTACTTGCTTAAATTGCTTCCGACCCGCCTGCATAAAGTCCGCCACATACGTATCACTTATTCCTCGGCTCTTCAAAAATTTCACGAAATCACTGTTTTGCTCACGTTCTTCCCGCATTTTCACAGCAAGCTCTCGGTTTAACGCTGCCAGTTCAAGGCGCATAGTCGAAAGCTCTTCTTCCTGTGTTTTGCGTTCCTCAAGGAGTGGTGTTGACTGAGCAAGTTCCGCCCCCGCGGCAAGCATCTCTAGTAGTTTTTCCTTTTTTAATAAATCGTCCGTTTTTGGTCTCGTTTTCACAACCGATTTTTGAAACGTTTCCTGGAAGTCCATTCGACCATCAGCTATCGCCACTTCACTCATAATGACCGCCGTCACTTCATATTGTTTCTTAAAAATCCCAAGCTTTGTGACACGTTCATCCGTAATTTTATATGGCTCACTTGTCGCTAAGCGTATCTTTTTATGTATTTCTCGCTTAGAGTTCGCCTTAAAAATTTCCATCTTTTCTACTAAATGTTTTCCCATTTCTACGGATTACCTCCCTCATCAAGTTGGTTCAATCAAAGCAATTTGCTCCACTTCTGTTTCCGGCGACAGTTCACTAATAGAGAGCACCGGTACATCCAATTGATACCTTTCTAGAACTCGTACAAAGCCAAAACGAAAATCTTTCCGTCTTGTTAAAATGACTGGTTCGCGTCCAGTAAGTTGCGCTTTATTTACGGTATCTCTAACTTTTTGGATGATTGGTAGTTCTTTATCGAGCGCCCAGTTCAGCGCGTAGCCATAATACGGCGTGTTAACAATTTCCGTATCCATCTCAATCGAATCTTGTAAAAGTAGCGCGTAAATTTTGCCATCTTGGTTTTTCGCTTGCTCACAAATGACTTTTGAAATCCGCTCCCTGACAAAAGCTGTAATGCCATCAAGATCATTCGGATAAATCGTTTGTCCATCAATAATCCCTTCGACAATCGTTGGCAAATCGCGAACCGATATCCCTTCTTTCAAGAGTTGTCGTAGCACCCCTTGAATTAGCGAATAATCAATTTCTTTTTTCTTAATTTCATCAATTAAAATTTGATTTTCATCAGCAAGACCATCAATTAAATCTTTAATTTGCTGGCGCATCAGTAGTTCATGCAAGTTCTTCCTTAGCACAACATCCAAATGCGTAATTAAAATACTAAGCGGCTCGAGCACTTGATAGTTTTTCATTTGCGCGTCTTCTAACTCTCCTGGCAAAATCCAGTAACCATCCTCCCCGAATATCGGATCCTTGGTCGGCTCCGCATCGAGATCCATCATCACACCCGGCGTTTTCAGAGCTAACAAATGACCCGCTTTCAAAACGCCACTCGCAACCGCCACGCCTTTGACTTTAATTTCATATTTTCCGCGCGGCTGAAAACTCGTATTATCTTTAAAATTAATCCCCGGAACCCCAATACCTAAGTCTTGTAAAATCGATTTCCGCATTAAGACAACTTTATCTTTCGCCGTTTCTCCGTTCATTTTTTGTTTCACGAGTGCCGCGATATTTAAGCCAAGTTCAACAACCACTGGGAATTTTTCTCGCGCTGCGCCAAATGCTTGGTTATGCTCTGCCTCAGCCGAATTTGTTTCCGACTGAATAAGTTCCATTTCTTTTTCCAGTTCCAACTGTTCTTTTTTCTTTAAATTGAATTGCGTACGATAGCCGATTATTCCAAGTACTACGCCAATCCCGACAAATGGAATCGTTGGTAGTGGGCTAAATACACCCATTAAGATAAACATGGCAGCGAGCGTATAAACGACCACCGAGTTTTGCATTAATTCTTTGAAAATCCCGACTGCAACGTTATCATCTGATCCGTCAAATACCCGAGTAACAATAACCCCTGCAGACATCGCCATTAAAAGTGAACCAATCTGGCTCACGATGCCGTCCCCGATTGTTAACTCCGTATATTTCACCGCAGCTTCCCCGAACGAAAGCCCACCTTGGACCATACCGACAATTAAACCAAACACAATATTAACAACAGCAAGCAAAACGGTAAAAAGAACGTCCCCTTTTACAAATTTCCCAGCTCCGTCCATTGCCCCGTAAAATTCGGTTTCCATATTCAAGTATGCGCGTTTTTCTTTCGCTTCCGGTTCTGTAATCAACCGTTGATTCAAATCCGCATCAATCGCCATTTGTTTACCCGGCAAAGCATCCAGCGTAAATCTTGCTGCTACTTCTGCTGTTCGCGAAGAACCATTTGCCACAATAAATTGAAAGACAATTAGAATAATAAAAATTACAATCCCAACAACAAAGTTACTGCCAATAACAAAGTTTCCGAATTGCTTAATTACTTGTCCTGGATCTCCAGTAGTCAAAATCGCTCTCGTTGTCGAAATATTTATCGAAACCCGAAATATCCCCATCAAAAGTAGCAAAGAAGGAAATGACTTTAATTCATTCCAATCTTTAATTGATGTGGCACGCATGTAAACTAACACAGAGAACGCCAAGATCGTCACAAGCACTAAATCCAACACAAATGGAGGTAATGGCACAATAAGTGCAATAACAAACGAGACCGCAATCAAGATAGCAAAATATTTTTTTATAGCACCTAAATTCCCCATTTTGAAACCTGCCTTTTCTAAGTTTAGAAAGGTCGCTCATATGTTGTTAGAACTTGATTTTGTCTGCGTCCATCAATTCTTTCATCACTTCAATAACATCTTTATATAAATCTTCTTGTATGTATTCATCTGGATTCGTCGTATAGTAAATACTTCGTGCCAGTTGTCTATTTGTAATCATTGGCACCCCGTCCGTATCCGCCACCTGACGAATAAATAGTGCCAGCTCGTCTTCCCCTTTAACGAGCAATTTCGGTGCATGATCTTTTGTTTTGTCATAACGCATCACAACGGAAATATGTGTCGGGTTGTTCACCACAAAAGTCGCGTCCGCCATTTTTTTCGTAATCGAACCTTGGAGAAGCCCACGCGCAATGCTTCTTTGGCGCTGTTTCACTTCCGGTCGACCTTCTGAATCTTTCATTTCGTCCTTAATTTCTTGCTTCGACATCCGCAAGCCTTTTTTATAGTCATAGCGCTGGTAAAAGAAGTCAAGCAGCCCAATTACCGCGATTACTAAGAATAAAGCTAGAAATTCATTTTTGAATAAAGCGAAAATTTGCCCGAGGGAGTAAAGCCAATTTTGTCCGGTGTAACTAATGAGCGTATCTAAGTGATCCCGAAAGCCAATGTAAGCTACATAAGATAGTAGTGTAATTAACAGTAAGGCTTTCACAACCTCAACAATTCCTTTGACACTAAACACACGCTTAAAGTAGTTCGCTGGATTTAGTCGTTTGAATTGAGGTTTCACAGCCTTCGCGGAAAATAAAATCCCGACTTGCACCCCGTAGTTCATCAATCCGAAAATCACAACCATCACCATAATTGGCATCAACACTTTGCCAAACTCCATCAAGTAAAACAAACTGTAACTTTCCATGTTCGCAAGCTTTGGAGGCTGTTTCAAAAGAGCAACAAATGCTTGGATTGTGTTTTTAATAAACATTTCTCCAAAAAAATAAAGAAGCCCAGCTACAATCAGCAGTGAAAAAGCATTATTAAGTTCTTTACTTTTCGCCACATTACCTTCGTTTCGAGCTTTCTTAATGCGGCGCGGCGTTGCTTTTTCTGTCTTATTATCCTTCGCCAAGCTTTTTTCTCCTCCCTATTTTTTCAGTAAATAATCAAAAAACGACACATATTGTTGAATCATCTCATCTGTCAAATTTTTAAAAACTGTACTCAAGATAGGAACCGCGCACGCAAGGATGAAAATCCCAAACGTAATTTTTATAATAAATGCATTCATAAAAATGTTGATTTGCGGAGCGCTCTTAGAGATAAAAGCAAGAATAATATTAACGATAAAAATACTACCCATAATCGGAAGTGCAATCGAAACCGCTGATGCGAGCGCAAAACCAAGCGTCCCGAGCAGCAAATCAATAAACCCTTTTTCAAATAAAATCGAAACCGAAGCCGTAAATTCAAACGATTTCATTAAGTAATAAATTAAGTAATCCATGCCTTGAAGTGACAAGAATATTACGACAAAGAAAGTATCTAAAATCGCAGCAGTAATCGAGTTTTGCGTCCCGTAAGATGGATCAATCAAGTTTACTTGCGAAAAACCTAAATCATAATCAATCATAAAACCAGCCATTTTTGGAATTACCGCAATAATTTCCACTAATTTCGCCAGCGCTAATCCAAATACCACTTCAGACGTTACCCGGAGTAGTAAATCAGGTAGCGTTGTAATGTTAGAAACATCCACCCAGGTTGCAACTGGAATGGAGATTGCCATTCCGAATACCACTTTGACACTGTTCGGAATGTTACGCCCTTTTAAAAGCGGAAAGAAAAATAAAAAACTGGCAACTCGGCTGAAAACAATCACTACAGCAAGGAAAAATTCAAACTCCATGTTTACACCCTAATCATCAGGGGTAATTTGGAAAAGATTCCTACAAATAAATCCGTCATGTGTTCAAACATCCACGGTCCAAGAATAAAGAGCGCCACTACAAAAGCAATAATCTTCGGTAAAAACGTCAGCGATTGGTCTTGAATCTGCATCATCGCCATCAAAATCGCTACCACAATTACGACCACGATACAAATGAGCGACACCGGCAAAATAAGCGCCAGCCCACTATAGAAAAAATCTTGAAAAATTTGCGTAATCGGCGTTAAATTCATTTTGCTACTCCCTTAAAAGTGAATTGTTTGAAAAATCATGTTGGTAATCAGTCCATATCCGCCAATGAAAATAAAAACAAGAATCTTAAATGGTAAGCTAATGGTCATCGGCGGCACCATCATCATCCCAAGATACATCAATAATGTACTAACAATTAAATCTATAAAAATAAACGCTAAGTATATAAACATCCCAGTCAAAAAGCCTTGGGTAATCTGTGTCAAAATAAACGCAGGCATTAAAGCCATAAGAGGGGCATCTTCTTTTTTAGTTACTGGGTCTTCTCCTTCTGCTTTCAACATCATGTTAATATCATGCTTATATGTATTTTCCGCGACATATTTTGTTAGAAGTGGTTGTGTTTCGTCCCATACTTTGGATGCGCTCCACTCTTCCTTTTGCGAAGGTTTATATACATCGTCATACCAAGCTGTAATTAAAGGTTGCATCATAAACAAAGATAAAAATAACGCCAGCCCTACAAGCACTTGATTGGGCGGTAAGTTTGTCGCACCAAGCCCCTGCCTCGTTAAACCAAGAACGATAATACAGTAAGTAAAGTGTGTGAACATTAATACAATCGATGCAGACAAAGAAAGGACCGTAACTAGTACAAACAGCGCCACACTAGAATTAACTCCATCCGTCCCATTCACACCAAGTGAGTCCAGCCAACTTTCGGCATGCACATTCACACCTGGCCAAAAGACAACCAATGAAATTGCAAAAATAACAATAAAAGATACTTGAAATACTTGTCTAGAAGCTATCTTACGCATTTTCCTTAGTCTCCTCTTTCAAAAGTAATTCTCGGAAAAGTGCTTCATTTTGGTCATTTTTTCCTTTTAATGACACTGTTCGAATATCATTATTGGAAATAATCGCCAGCACTTTTTCCCCATCTGCCTCTAGAAGAACTGCACGTAACTGATGAGAGATTAAAAGGGTGTCTTTCAACTTTATAAGGTCATTTTCGCTTTTTCTCGTGCGATTCGCTTGCTTGTTTTTCTTAACTAAAAAATAAGAAATTCCAGCAAGTACTGCTAAAAGTACAATAATTTTTAAAAGTGACAAAAAATATTCCATTCAAATAAGGTAAATTCACCTTTCACTCCCTTCATCAGATTACAAAAATAAATCATTTTTTCAAAATATATATCAATAAAGTGTTTTTTGTAACTGCAATATAAAATTTTACACCAAATCCTGAAAAAATCTATACTTTTTTTAAAAAATGAAATTGTGTGTAAAAATAAAAAAACAGCCATTGTAACAGCTGTATCAAAGGAAAACTTCTCATTATTCGATTTATATTTTTCTATTTAACTCAAAAAAAGGTTCTTCATACCCAATCCTTTTGACCTACTCACGTTCCCTTTACACAACCAACATATATTGTTATTATAAAAATAAACAGAAAATCAATAATACTATAGGATAGAGAGGTATGTGATTGTATGCCTAAATCAGAAATAAGAAAATTACTTCAAGAAATCAAAAAACAAGTAGATAATCCGGGGAATTCATCTACTACTGAAATTAAAAAAATGGCTTCAGAAGCTGGCATTAACGAACAAACTGCCGCAGAAATCTACCAATTACTCACTGAATTTTATCAAGCCGTGGAAGAATACGGTGGAATCGAAAAATATATGCATTCCAATATTAGTTGGTTAAAAATCGAATTAGAACTACTTTCCGCATGTTACCAAATTGCTATTTTAGAAGATATGAAGGTCCTTGATATCTCTGAAATGCTTAGTCTAAACGATTTGCGGATTTTCCCAAAGACTCCAAGCCAACTACAAAACACCTATTACAAACTAAAAAAAGAACTTATCCAAGTAGAAGATATTCCGAAAAATAAGCCAGGAAGAAAAAGAAAAACACAAAAGAATACGAAAAAAGAAAAAACCAACATTTTCGGAAAAGTAGTTCCAGCTGAATTCAAAGCGCCAACTTCCATCAAAGAACAAATCAGCTACGACAAATCACGCGAAAAGAATCTAGTTGATTTACTTTCCGGCGTTAAAAGCAATGTTCAACTTTTAAGTGAAAATCAAGGTGAAGAAAACAATGTATATGACTTACTAAAAAGCATCTACTCACTCTCTTCCCTTGCCGTACAAAAAGAAGAACTCGACAAAAAATATCAAGATCTTCAAACAAAATACCATGAATTGGAACAAGAAAACTCCTACTTAAAACAACAAAACGAAACAATGACCGACTCGTTCCATACACTAGTGTTACAAGTAGCTGATTTCGCTTATGCCAGTGATTTAGACCAAATCCAAGCACTACCACTTTTCAGCCAGCAACTTGTTGTAACACTGAATCAACTTGGTGTATTCAAAGAAAATTATAAACAAATGTAAGTTAGGAGAGGGGTGTTACGATGTATATCGAGATTTATACAGTAAATGGTGAATCAATTCGTCTTGATGACGATGCAAAAATTAATAACATCAGCATCCACGAATTATCCAAAGCAGACCTAAAAAACCTTTTTAACGAAAAATGTATCGAGTTAACGAAATACGACTTAACTTACTTTATTAATACAAATCAAGTGAATTGGTTCCTTGTAAGCGAAGGAATCCATTAAAAAAACGAGCTAGAATTAACTTCTAGCTCGTTTTTAATATTTAAATATCAAATTCACTATCTAAATCACCGTATTGGTTTGGTCCATCACTTTCAAGACACATAAAGACAAGCATAATAATTCCACCAACAAACGGAATTAAATTAAACAATACGAATAAACCACTTTTCCCTGCATCATGTAAACGACGAACCATCAGACTAATTGTTGGAAGTAATATCGCTAGTAAGTATAACCATACAAGAACCATCATAAAGAGCGCCCCACCACTACTCGCAATACCAGTTCCCCCGAGAGCACTTTCCATAAATATAGAAATGCCAAAAATAAGAGCTAAAAAGTATAATACTGCAAAAATAATTGTATTCCAAAGAACGACAAACCAATAGGCAGACCGCGGAGCTCGCCCACTAAAGTTAACGTAATTTTTCCAAAATGATTTATAAGCTTCTAAAAATCCCATATTTCCTCCTATGTATATAAATTTACTGTTCTTCTAAGAATATACGTCCCCACTCCATTATACAAGCTTATGCTATAAAAATTCATAAAATGGACACAATTCAATTTCCCTAGAAAACCGAGTCTATATTCACGGGTCTTTAAGCCTATAATTAGCAGAAATAAGGAAAATTTAAATATAAGCAATAATAAACCTTTACATAAAAAGAACAATTTAAGATGGCAATAGTTAACAACATAAAATCAATTCCAGACCGCCGTTATTTTTCCACAAAAAAATACTCCTAGTGGTTGCTAACAACCGCTAAAAGTATAAAAGGGAGTTTAAGGTAAGTAAGACAACCCACTACAAAAAAGGGAGAAAAAGTAATGGCATTGTCGTTGCTTATGGTTATATAATACCCGCCTTACTCAATTCCAACCCTTTTTTAGTATTAAAATTAGATGACGAATTTAACTAAAATGCAACAGAAGCTCTCTATCAATAAACGATTACAACAAAAAAAGCACTTGGATAAATATTTCATTCCAAGTGCTTTTTTTAATTTACGATTCCTTATGATTTTTATACCATTCTTCTGCTTTTGAAGTGGCAATTGGGATGGCACGACTTTCTGGGTAGCCATCTTTTAAGAGCGCATTGCCGATTTCAATAGCTTTTTCGCGTTCGGTCTTTCTTAGATTTTTCCACGAATCTGGATAATCATTTTTTGTCCACGGCACGAACTTTCACCTCGCTTTTAATTAATAGGAGCACCGCCAGTAATTCCGTATACTTGACCGGTTGTATAGCTTGCTTCATCTGATGCCAGTAGTACATAAGCGCTCGCAAGTTCCGCTGGTTGACCTGCTCTTCCAAGGGGCTGATCTTGGCCAAATTCTGGAATGCTATCTTGCGGTTGCCCACCAGAAATTTGTAGCGCCGTCCAAATTGGTCCAGGTGCAACTGCATTAATGCGGATTCCTTTTTCACCTAGTTGATCTGCTAAACTTTTTGTCAGCGAAATTAAACTGCTTTTTGTCATTGCATAGTCAACAAGGTGAGCGCTTGGTTTAACGCCTTGAATGGAGGACGTTAAAATGATACTTGCTCCTGCTTTTAAGTAATTAAGTGCTTCTTGAATTGCGAACACAACAGAGAAAACGTTCACTTCAAATGTATCACGCAATTGTTCAGCTGGAAGTTTTTGAATATCTAATTGATATTGTTGTAGTCCAGCATTCAGTACTAGAATATCTAGTCCACCTAACTCGTTATATGCTTTTTTCACTAAATCTTTCGCTAAACCTTCTTTTCGTAAATCACCTGGTAATAAGATACATTTCTGTCCAGCTTCTTCAACAATTGCTTTAACTTCCTGTGCATCTACTTCTTCATCCGGATGATAATTTATCGCGACATCAGCACCTTCTCTAGCATAGGCAATAACCGCAGCACGACCTATTCCGGAGTCGCCCCCTGTTACAAAAGCTTTTTTCCCGGTAAGTTTATTAGCGCCTTGATAACTTGATTCACCGGTATCTGGTACAGGTGTCATTTTACTTTGCAAACCAGGATAATCTTGCCGTTGTTTTTCAAATTTTCCCGTATAGTATTTGTTTACTGGATTTTCTTTATTCATCATTATTCCTCCTATATTTTTGCAACGTAACCCATTACTAGATAAGCTACGAAGATTATTAAAATAGCTAGTATAAGTATCCACCAAATATTAGCACCAAGTTTTCGCTTCACTTTCTTATTCCCCATTTTAATTACCCCCTCTTATTACTTAGCTTTTCCCTAGTAGTTTTGAGCTAAAACGCAAAACATCGAATTGAAAAAGAATTGTAGCAAACTTGAAAAAAAGAGAAAACGGAAGCCCGCTCTCTCTTTAAAAAATTTCTATTAACTTCTCAGTCCTCTTCCTTTATTGATTAAATACCAACAAATCGAGTAAAGTACTACAATAAACAAAATGAGAATTGATAACGAAACTACCACTGGTACATCACTAACACCTAGAAAACCATAGCGAAACCCAGAAATCATATAGACAATCGGGTTTACTTTAGAAATAGCTTGCCAAATTGGAGGTAGCATAGAAATCGCATAAAATACCCCACCTAAATAAGTTAATGGCTGTAACACAAAAGTCGGAACAATCGATACATCATCAAATGATCTAGCAAAAATCCCGTTGATTAACCCTGCAAGTGAAAATAAAATGGCAGTCATTAAAAATGTGATAATTCCAATTGACCATGAATGAATGTGTAATGGCACAAAAACCATCGAAATAAGTGTAACGAGCGCCCCAACTAAAACACTTCTACCAATCCCGCCAATCAAAAAGCCCCAGATAATAATATGGGTTGGTACCGGCGCCACAAGAATTTCTTCAATATTTTTCTGAAACTTCTGCGAGAAAAAAGAAGATGATACATTGGCGTAAGAACTCGTAATAACAGACATCATGATCAGCCCAGGAACGATATATTCCATATAAGAAAAGCCGTTCATATCACCAATCCGACTACCAATCATTTTCCCAAAAATAATAAAGTAAAGCGACGTCGTAATGACTGGTGGCACAAGTGTCTGTACCCAAATTCGCATATAACGGTTGGTTTCTTTCGCCGCTAAACTTTTTAGCGCTGTATAATATAGATTAAACATGTTTCTCCCCCACTTGATGTTTTTCTTCTGTAATTTTTAAAAATAGTTCTTCCAGACGATTCGATTTATTACGCATCGAAAGCACTTTAATACCGTGTTCGCTTAGTTGCTCAAAGATATGATTGACCCCTTGGTTTCGTTCCACCTCAACAGATAATGTTTGTTTATCTTCAAAAACATGATTATAGCCCGTAATTTCGAAAGCTTCTTCATATGGCTCTAAATCGAAAATAAACGTCTCAAATTGTAATTTAGAAAGTAGTGATTTCATGCTGGTATTTTCAATCAACTCCCCAGACTGAATAATACCGATATTACGACAAAGCATTTCCGCCTCTTCTAAATAATGCGTCGTCAAAATAATCGTCGTACCGCTTTCGTTCAATTCTCTTAAAAACGTCCACATCTCACGTCTAAGTTCAATATCAACACCAGCAGTAGGTTCATCTAAAATAAGCAACTTCGGTTCATGCATGAGAGCACGCGCAATCATCAAGCGACGTTTCATCCCGCCTGAAAGCATCCGCGCACGTTCATTCCGTTTCTCCCACAAATTCGATTGCTTTAAGTATTTTTCGCTACGTTTGATGGCTTCCTTCCGAGAAACCCCGTAGTATCCAGCTTGATTAACGACGATTTGTTGAACTGTTTCGAATGGATTGAAGTTAAATTCTTGCGGAACCAGCCCGATTTGCTGTTTTGCCCGGACAATATCTGTATCGAGATCATAGCCAAATACGCTTACTTCACCTGATGTTTTATTAACTAGCGAAGTAATAATACCAATCGTCGTTGATTTCCCGGCACCATTAGGACCAAGCAGTGCATAAAAGTCCCCTTCTTCTACCGTTAAATCTACACCGCGTAACGCTTCGACCCCAGTGGAATAAATTTTTCTTAACCCTTTTATTTCAAGTGCATAAGTCATGTAATTGCTGTCTCCTTATAAATTATGATTCCTTTATTTTAGCACTTATTCGCTAATAAGAAAAAATAATCGTCTTTTCACTGAAATGAACGCGAAAAGACGATTATTTTGATTTAATATCTACTCATCGTTCTTCTTGATACTCCTAAAATTAGTAAGAACCAGCCAACGACAAAGCAAACACCACCGATAGGCGTAATCGCACCTAAAACGGATACTTTGGAAATACTTAAAATGTACAAACTGCCGGAGAAAAAGACAATTCCGATCGAAAATAAAATTGCTGCCCAAGCATAAAGCCGACTAGCTTGTTTTTCCATTAGTAATCCAACGATTAAAATACCAACTGCGTGAAACATTTGGTACTGAACCCCTGTTTCCCAAGTACTCGCATAACTTCCAAGCATGTCTTTTAAAGCATGAGCCCCGAAAGCCCCGAGTAAAACTGCCAGCCCTGCAAAAACAGCTCCAGTAATAATTGTTTTTTTCATACTTTCCCCCTAAAAATCAAGCAACGAATCTCCGTTCGCGCCGTCTTCTAACTCTATTTTTTTACCATCCATACTTGCGATTTGCGCCGGTTCTGTTGGCTGTATAGCTATCGGTTCTACTGCCGTACTTCTCTCATCGCTCGTTTTTGCAAGCTGAACAAGCAACATCAAACCATGCAAGTGCTTATCTTGGCTCGCTTTGGTAGTTGCTGCTTTTGCTTTCGCTAATTCACTTTCCATTTGTTCAAAAATCTTTGAATCTGAAATAATCATTTTTCCGCAACCTCAATTGTTTTAATTACGCGAGCTGGATTACCTGCGACAACCACATTATCAGGAAAGCTTTTCGTTACAACTGCTCCTGATGCAACCACGACATTATTTCCAAGTGTAACACCCGGATTAATAATTGCTCGACCACCAATCCAAACATTATCGCCAATTTCCACTGGTTTACCAAGTTCAAGCCCACTATTACGTTCTACTGGATCAAGCGGATGCGTGGCTGTATAAATATGAACTCCTGGCGCCATCATACAGTTATCACCAATATGTACTTCACAAACATCTAAAATCACACAATCAAAATTAGCATAAAAATTTTCGCCAACATAAATATTAGAACCGTAGTCTACTCGAAAATCTGGTTCGACATAAACATTTTCTTTCGTTCCGCCAAATAGACGTTTCAGCACGCTTTTACGAGACTCTGAATCCATTGTATCGTTAATCTCTCTGCAGAACTTACGCGCACGACTTCTTCCGTGTACAAGCTCTCTGTCGCTAGGATTATACATTTCTCCTGCAATCATCTTTTCTAGTTCTGTCTTCATCCTGACACATCCAATCCACGTTTTATTCTTATCCATTATAACTAAATGAAAGACAGAAATATAGTAAAGTAATCGCAACACCCAAAAAACTACGCGCAGCTACCTTTTGTGCATTTTTCTTAAAAAAATGATATTCTAGTGAGGTAGGTAAAATTGGGGAGGAATTTAATATTATGATTAAAGTTATTGCTTCAGACATGGATGGCACTTTACTTAACTCTGATATCGAGATTGCACAAGAAAACGTCGAGGCAATCGAAAAAGCTCGCGCCAAAGGAATTCATTTCGTTCTTTGTACTGGGCGTATGTATGATGATGCCATGGGTTTAATTAATAAAGTTAATTTATATGCACCAGCTATTTGTATGAATGGTGCAGAAATCCGCGATGAACATGGCAAAATAATTTTACAACATCCGATAGATAGAAACTTAGCACGAAACACTTACAACACCTTGACAGAACTTGGCATGTATACTGAATTTTTCACTGATATGGGCCCAATCACAACAGATAAAGCTCGCGGTAAAGAATTCATGATTGAAATGCACAAACGCATACACCCAGACATTCCAGCAGAAACGATTATGGATAAAGTAGAAGAACGCTTTGAATCAAAAGACGTACACGAAATTCCTGATGTAGAACGCATTTTAGGCAATAAAGATTTAACGATCCTTAAATTTATTTCCTTCTCTTCTGATAAAGATATTCTTCTAAAAGCGAAACAAAAATTAGAAAAAGAATCCGAACTATCCGTAACATCTTCTTTCTCCGATAATATTGAAATCACGCACCGCGAAGCACAAAAAGGTATTTCTTTACAATATTATGTAGAAAAATTAGGCGTAACACTTGATGAAACTTTTGCAATTGGAGATAATATGAATGATATTTCAATGCTAAAAATGGCTGGTTATAGTGTTGCTATGGGTAACGGCGAAGAAGAGGTAAAAGAATTAGCAGAACACGTAACCCTTTCCAATGATGAACACGGCGTTGCAGCAGCTATTTATAAAATGTTAGAAACAAATGACTAATATTTATTCTTAGGAGGAAATACGAATGACAATCAAAAAAACATTAACCATTGCAGGTTCTGATTCAAGTGGCGGTGCTGGTTTACAAGCAGACTTAAAAACATTTGAAGAATACGGCACTTATGGTTTTAGCGCAATCACAACAATTGTAACAATGGATCCAGACAACAACTGGGCACACGGCGTGACACCAATTGATGCGCAACTTGTTCGTGAACAATTAAAAACAATCCTTTCTGGCGGCCCAGTTGACGCAATGAAAACAGGAATGCTTGGTTCAATTGACATCATTAAAGCAACTCGAGAAGCCATCGACAAATACGATTTAAAAAATGTTGTAATCGACCCAGTTATGGTTTGTAAAGGTGAAGACGAATTAATCCAACCAGAAAACGCCGAGGCTATCCGTGATTTGCTGCTTCCAAAAGCAACAATCACAACACCCAATCTATTCGAAGCAGGCCAATTGTCCGGTCTTGGTAAATTAACTACATTAGATGATATGAAAGAAGCAGCAAAAAAAATCATCGAATTAGGTGCTAAATACGTAGTTATCAAAGGTGGAAAAGCTCTAGAAAGCGACAAAGCAATTGATTTACTATACGATGGTAAAGAATTTACTATTTATGAAGTAGAAAAAATCTCTCCAAGCCACAATCACGGTGCTGGTTGTACTTTTGCAGCCGCTATCACAGCTGGACTTGCAAAAGGATTAACAGTTGAAGAAGCTGTCGCAAAAGCAAAAGATTTTGTCACTGCAGCTATCAAAGGTGGATTTGCACTAAACAAATTCATCGGTCCTGTTTGGCATGGTGCATATAATAAAGCCGAAAATAGATAATACAAAAACCGCCCAGTGCTCGGGCGGTTTTTTGTTTTCTAAAAATACCATTCTATCTTTATTTTACTTTTTTAGTTCTATGAAGGAATACAAATAATCCACCTAACAAAAGGATGCCCAAGCCTACTAATAAGCTGCTTTCTAATACGTTATCTCCAGTTTTTGGAAGTGATTCTTTTGGTTGTGTTGTAATTTTATTAGAAGCCTTTTCTTGTGTGGTTACTTTTTCTGCTTTAGGACTTTTCACTTGGGGTTGCGCTTCTTCTTTCACTGTACTGTTACTATTATCATCTGTTGCTTTCCTATTATTGGTATCATCTGTTGTCGAAGTATTATCGGATGAATTAGTTTCATCATTTGTATCTGCTGAATTGTCAGGAGCCGGTGTGACATCTGTATCATCATTTTTTTCATAAACATACGTAACCGTTTGTGCCTCTTTACTAAACACTCCAGTTGCATTATTAGGTGTTTCCTTTAAAGTCCAACCATCAATCGTTTTTGCTTCTGAAGTATAGTTATCATCCACATTACCACTCAATGTTTCAACAGATGCTAGTTCATTTCCTTCTGTGTCAACGTATTTTACAGTAATATCCGCTCCAACTTCTACTTTCTTAAATGGTACTTGCAAATAAACTTGATCACCATCTTGTTCAAAAGTGACTAATTTACTTAGATTTTCTTGATACATTGCTTCATCAAATTTATATCCTTCAAAGTTTCGTGTAATATAATCTAAATCAAAATTCGCTGGTGTTAGCCCAACTGCCTCTTCAAATTGAGCGGCATCTATATCTCCGTTCATGTAATCTACCATATAATGTAGCAAATCGTTCCATAAAATAGTAGGCGCTTCGGGAGTATTTCTCAAATCTTTATAAGTCGTATTTTTCGCTAAATCACCGAATGTTACGGTGTCAGATGGGACACCATCTGGGTAGGCATAACTTAAGTCTAATGCGGACTTAAGTTCTCGGCGGCTACCATCAGGAGTATAAAATGAAATACCAACCGTTCCTTTATTTACTTCACTTTTCGTTTTTGAGTAGGTGTACGTAACTGTTTGATTAGTTTCAGCAAACTGACCATTTTGATTGCTAGGAAGTTTTGTTTCGTCTACTTCATATCCATCAATCGTTTTTGGTTCTGAGGTATAGGCTGTATTTAAATCACCGGTTTTCACTGTATCCTCTGCTAATTTATTTCCATCACCATCTACATATTGGATAGTTGTTTTAGATTTTGTGTTTACCGAATAATTGAAAACTCCACCGTTACCTGCCCCGTCGTAATATTCAAGGCTAATGCTGCCTGTTCCAGCTTTTGTTGGTGTTCCTGAAAGTATTATGTCTGCATATTGATAGTGCGTGCCGTCTTCACTTAGCGGTCCATATTTCACATCATAACTAATTCCGTTCATATTAGATAATGTTACTTTCACGTCAGAAATATAGCTGCCCCATTCACTATTTGGTAATGCTTGATCTTGAAGATGTATCGTTTTGGTAATTTCTTCTCCAACCGTTTGTTCTAAATCACTGGTAGCAGTTAAGGCTTGCTTGTTTACGGATATTTTTGGCACAGTAGCTTCTTTTTTTACCTGTTCTTCTCCATTTAAACTTGTTGCGAAAACTTGGAATGGTGTCTGGAAAACTAAAGCTGTACCGAGAAATATTGCTCCTATTTTACCTAATTTCATTTTTTTGCCCCTTCAACTTTATAATTTCAAGTTTTCTAAAAGTTGTAATTATCGTATAGGTCTTACTTGATTTGTAAAGTATATCAAAGCTGAAGAGAGCTAATATGTGTAAAATACACTCCATAATATCAATCATGTGTCGTTTTTTCGAATTATTAATTTCGCCAGCAATTGCTGCTTTTTTATTCTATAACCAATCCACATTCTCGCTATTTATAAATCGCGAAATGCGGACAAGTATTTGATTACCATTGATTTTAACCTGTCCTTTTCTTTCTAACTTTTGTAGGTATTTGTATAAACTTTTCCTCGAAATATTACTATAAAGCGACAATTTATTCTTATTAATATAATCAGGCAGTAGATAAAACTCATTTTTCACTTCTAATTCTAAACTTTGGCATAACTGCTGCAATGAATATGCTAATCGATCCTCTGATTTAAGATCATTTTTCATTAATTCGAACATAAAACTCGCGGAATTATCCATAATCGCTCGCATTAATTTTTCAGAATAAGAAGGTTTGTTCGCTGCATGATTAAGAAAGAATTCACGATGTAGTAAAACAATTTGAGCAGGAGTTTCAGCAACTAGCTTTAATTTATTTTGCACTCTTAATTCGTATGGAGATTGATATATGACATTATTCTTCCTAAAATAATGCAGAATTTGTTGATGTTCATTTTCCATACGTAAGACACCTTCTAAAACTAAAATAAAATGCGCCTCTAATTTTTGTATTTCAAATACTTCCGATATATTTAGGTCTTCTCTAATAATCCAAACTTTTTCTAGGATATTATGTTCTAACTCTCCTATCAACGTTGACCAGTCGTCCATTTGCCTCACCACCATCAAGTTTATATTTTCCTAACTGCATTCATATTTTGTTAATATACCCTTTTATCCATAAAAAAATCGTTTCTCGTGTTTCTAAAAATACGAATGATTCAAATTTGCAATTTATCTCTTCTCTAGTGGTTTTAAGCTGCAACCAGCACAAAAAACGCAAGTGAATTCACTTGCGTTTTTTGTCTATTTTCTTCTAAGCAAATACCATGCTCCCAAACAAAGAACCCCACCTAAGATAGCTTTCGAATGTGTATCCCCTGTTCTCGGAAGTTGCGTTGTTTTCTTGATAACAATATTCTCTTTGGTTTTTTGCTTAGTAGGCTTAGTAGGCGTCTCAGCTGGATTTTCTTCTATAACAATTGGCGCTTTTTTTGCTTCTACAATATGCACGATAAACGTTACTGGATCAGCTGGGATACCATCTTCATTTACTGCATTCAGTGTCACAGTATAGCTTCCCGGCGTTTGCCATTTCACTTTATCAGGAGCATCAGAAGTAATAGCTGAGTTATCATTAGTATCTGCGCGAACTTCTTTTAATAGCTCTGTTTCATTTTTTATTATTGTGGAATCATAGGTTATATCTGGATCCACCGTAATAATTGGTGCTGGACTCTTTAAAATATGAACGATAAATGATTTTGCTTCTGCTGCCACGCCGTCTTCATTTACCGCATTCAAGGTAACCTCATAATCACCTGGCACACTCCATTTTACTTTATCATTCATATCTGAAACAAGAGGTGAACCATCGTTTGTTTTGGCGTTCACTTCTTGAAGGAGTTCCGCTTCCGTTTTAGTCATTGTTTTCGGATACGTTATTTCTGGGTCTACTGTAATAATTGGTGCAGGGCTTTTCAAAACATGAACGATAAATGATTTTGCTTCCGCTGCAACGCCATCTTCATTTATCGCGTTCAAAGTAACTTCATAATCGCCTGGCACGCCCCATTTTACTTTATCGTTAATGTTAGAAGTTATCGTCGAATCATCATTTGTTCGCGCATTTACTTCATTTAGTAATGTACTCTCATCTTTTGTCACTGTTTTATCGTAAGTTATTTCTGGGTCTACTGTTATGACTGGTGCGGGATTTTTGGAAATCTTAATTGTTACGGGAACCGGATCTGCTACTTGATTATCCTCATTCACTGCGGTTATAAGAACTGGGTAATCTCCCGGAATCCCCCATTTCACATTCGCTAAATCACATTTTATATCAGCTGGAATATCTGTTTTTGCTTCCACATCTTCTAAAAACTCTTCCATTGTCCTATTCACTGTTTTACTATATTCGATTTCAGGAAGTGCGCTAATGACAGGTTTTTGGAGTGCTTTTATTTTGTATAAAACATCATTTTGGTAGCCACGCTTTATTTGAATACTTAAATTATCCGCTGTTTCAGATAGTTTATTAGGAGAAGTTACCTCTAATAATTTATATTTATTAGTATTCAAAAGAGTATCATAGGCGTGTTTATCCACGTTTTGGACGGAGTTATGTAAAAAAGGTTCTGCTATTTCAAATTTACCGTCTTGATTGACTTTTCCTGGGGTTGTTACAGTACTATAATCATCAAAAGTAACCGGATTGCCTAATTCATCCTCAAAACGTGTCGTTACTTTCCCAAAAAAAGCAGCTGTCATTTTTGTATCAGCATTATTCACTGGATAGAATTCTAATGACTTAGTAGCTGATGATACGGAAGAAAGACTAACCAAGTATGGATCTGTTGTTCCAGGTTTCCCGTCCACATTCGTATCAATATCAAAACTAACACGTGTTTTAGTAGAAATACCTTTAAACGGAATAGTGCAATTCATTTGGAAAATAGGACCGCCTACAAATGGAGTTCCAACATCGTATGTAATCGTGCCATAATCCACGCCTTCTATACCAACTCTATAAATCTCCTTTGCTTCATCCCAAACCTCAACTTTAATATTTTGCACATTTCCAAGCGGAATTCGTTTTTCAAAAAGCGGATATGATACTAAAATTTCTGTTTCGTAATTCACTTTGCTACTCGGCTTTTCATATACTAAAATCGCATGATATAAATCGCCACTTTTTTTAGAAAAATCGCTAATTCCAACTGGTGG
Source organism: Listeria farberi (assembly GCF_014229295.1). Lineage (NCBI taxonomy): Bacteria > Bacillati > Bacillota > Bacilli > Caryophanales > Listeriaceae > Listeria > Listeria farberi. The sequence continues at coordinate 465,282 of NZ_JAARZL010000001.1, read as the reverse complement.
CCAGTCACTTGCCATATTTACGTTCAATTCCACACTGCTCGTCCCAATATTTTTAAAATTTTTCGCAGCGCCACTATAGGAAAGATTAATAACGTTTTTATCGCCATGCGCCGGCATCACCTGTATTTTAAAATTCGCATCAAAGCTTTTTATAAAAAAAGACTCTGAATCTTCTGTAAAAACAAAGTGCAATGTTGGCGAGCCGTTAATTTTTTCTACAGTAACCTTACCAACTACTTGTTCGTTAGTTCCCGCTGTTGGGTCAACATCCACTTTCAAATCATAGGCTTTCTCTGTAGAGAGTAAAGCGTCAGATGATAAAGTAATATTAAAGTAGTCCCCTTTTTGGAAAGAATTCCCTCCAAAAGCTACTTCTAAAAAATAATTGAGTTTTTCATTATAGTTTTCCTTCGCCGTTAGATTTTGACCATTTGATTTATAAAAACTGACAGATTTAATGAGATCATCTCTCTTATTATTACTGTCTGCTTTTGCGGACCAATCCACCGGCGCTAAAATTATCGAACAAACTACACTAAGCGCGATAATAATATGTAAAATTTTCTTCAAATACATCTCCTCCTTTGTAGTATGGTTTGTCTGCCTCAATTTCCCCTGTTTTCTTACGTATCCTTGTAGCTAACTAAGAACAATTATACCTACTATGAGGCCCGTTTCAGTCCATTAATATAAGCAATTCCATCTTAAATGTGACTAAAAATCAACAAAAAGTACTCCAAAGAAAACATTTCTCTGTTAAACATAAAAAAACAGTTATCCTCTATTTATAATTAAGAGAATAACTGTTTTTCGTGATTTCAATGCAACCACTTTCATTCCAATACAAAATTCAATCTTTACTAGGGGGATTTTCAAAAACCGCAATCGCTTCTGTCAAAATAGACAACTCTTCCTCAAGTAATACTCGCTGTTTTTTAAGTTCCTGTGCTTGCAAGATATTTAAGATTTCGTTCGATTCAATATTATCATCATTATTAAATTTTTTAACCCATTTTCCAAAAGTTGAGTTAGGGACACTAAATTCCTGACAGATACTATGCTTCGTTTTTCCTCTGCGATATAAAGCAACCAAACTTTTTTTAAAATTCTCGTCATATTTTGCTTTAGCCATAAAACTTCCTTCTTTCTATAGTTAAATATAATAAAAAAAGATCTAAACGAATCTGTTCTTCAGTCCTAATATATCAAGTTTTTCAACCATTTTTTCATAAAGTCCTAAAAATAGGACTTCTTCCACCAAATTTTCTATGCTACGATTTAAAAGTAAAATGGCTGTTAAGCTCCTTGCCACACCTCTTAGATGCAGCCCTCATCTAAATTTTGAAACAGAAGGAGTAACTTGAATGAATGGGTATGGAAAAACAGTGAGAGATATTCGCACTTCGAAAGGAATACATCAAAAAGATTTATACGATAATATCATTTCCAAATCCTTCGCTATCGAATTTGAAAAAGGAAAGCATGATATCACTCTAAGCTTATTTGAAAAAATATTAAAACGAATGAATATGGATTTAGATGAATTTTTCTATATCCATCGAGAGCTTTCTGAATCGGCAGAAAAGAATTATTTGTGCATGAATCAAGAACGAGGAAACATCTATGACCTTGCGAGTTTAGAGCTACTTTATAGTCAATTGTCTCAATATAACGGAGAATTAGCAGAAGTATGGAAAGCGTTTGTTCGCTCAAGAATAAAAATGGTTGAACATCTATTTAAATATAATGAATTCACCGTTGACCTCATTACACCAGAAGATAAATGTACCATCCAAAAATATTTATTTTCGATTGATACGTGGACATTAGAAGAACTCAAGATTTGCGCTAACTCCATCTATTTTTTTGAAGAAGATTTACAAATTCAATTTTTAAATCAAGTCATAAAAGCAATTCATCCTTATAAAAACTACGACCGGGCTAGACGTGTTTTATGTACGCTTTTAATTAATACGATTGAAATGTTTATTTCGCGTGGTCAAGTATCCTCTGCCAGCAAACTCATCATCCTGTTAGACTCTTTATGTATTTATAATGAAAGCGCCTTTTACCGAAATATTTCCCATTTTTTAAAAGGATTAGTAAAAATGCAGAACAATCACATCCAAGAAGGTTACAAGCAAGCAAAAAAAGCCATTCAAATTATGAATGACCTCCGTTTTGAAGAAATTGCTTATTTATATGAAATTTTATTAGATCAGTTTATCAGGTTAAAAGGTATAGATATTCTTAAGAGCTAGCTTTCTAACAGCCACGATTCATTCATACTTTTGTCTTTCCCAAAGTGCTTTCCGTGAACATCAATGACTGAGTGCCATTCTTTACACAGTTTATGTGGAACATTTTCGGTTATCGGCATAAATTCTTCGCGCATTTGTTCGTAGGTTTTAAATTCGCCAAAGCCTAACCTAGTAAATAGTCGTCTAGCGTATAAATCAGCAATAAAAACATTACGTTCAAAAATATACAGCAACATTGCATCGGCCGTTTCTTCCCCTACACCTTTAATACCTAGTAGTTCTTTGCGCAAATCTTCTGTTGCATAAGATCTAAATTTATCCAAACTAGCCCCGTGACCAACAAACCAATCGATAAGTGCTTTAATATAAAGGCTTTTTTGTTTATAAAAACCCGCTGGATAGATTAACTCTTCTAGTTGCGCCATATCCATTTTGGTTAAACTATCTAAATCTAAATAAGGTGCGAGATTGGCTAAAGCTTGATTGGCATTTTTCTCGGTTGTACGCTGGATTAATATCATCGAAAGCCAGTCAGCAAGACGATTGTCATCTTCCCACCAATCTTGATAACCATAAAGCTCAACTAAATTATTTAAAACCTGCACTTTTTGCTTATTTATATTCAACCGCATTCACCTCTCACCAAAACTAGCCTATTAATCCTTTCACTGTAGCATAATATTTTGCTAATATCTATTATCGTTAACCCCTCAAAATGAACAAAAAAGAGAAAACATTCACATGTTTTCTCTTTAAATAATCTAGTTCTATTTAATAACGTACTTTCCTCATCATCCGATAACCCGGAATCCGTCCTTATTACCTATCATATCGGGCATTAATTCAAATAATTTCTTACTATTATCCGGTTTATTTCGAACAATCACTTGCATAAAATAATCATGCACCATTAATGTGTAACCATGTTCTTTTGATGTGATTGCGTATCCTTCTACATCATTTTCAGAAATAAATAGCCAACTCCACTGATACTTTTCACGGACAGCTTCTCCATACAGCGACCCTAAAATATAACCAAGTTCCTCCGCCAAATCGAAGTCTGGCGAGTTATCTTTTAAATATTTGGCTATTTTTTCAATTCGCTCTTCTGGAGTTCCGTCCGTTTCGAGCATCACTTCGCCTTCTTCTTTTAAACGGATAATTTCTGCTTCTTCCGCTTTTGTTAGTTCTCGCGCAATAATCGCCATTAGAAACACCCTTTCCTAACCCATTATACCTTAAAAGTTCAATCTTTCGCATCCGTTATGGTCGTCATGTATAATGAAAGTAGTACAGCAATTTTTTATATTTAGGGGGCTATTTTTTTCATGGAACAAAATAAAGAAAAACTCACAAAACCGACATCAGAAAAAAACTATTTTTGGCCGATAATGATTATTTCATTTGTTGCGGTTGTAGTAATTTTACTACTCTTCTTCTCACCGATTGGGTATCAAGGAGCAGTACATTTCGACATTACTATCTTCCCACGCATGAACGCCATCTTTAATAGTTTTACCTTTGTATTTTTAGTTATTGCACTTTGGGCGATTATAAAAAAGAAAAACATTAAGATGCACCGTGGCTTTATTTTAGCAGCATTTACATCCACTTTATTCTTCTTAGTAACTTACTTAACGTTCCATTATCTCTCAGCAGAAACTTCTACGTTTGGCGGAACCGGGATTATCCGACCAATCTACTTTTTCATTTTAATTACACATAGTTTCTTAGCTGCAATCGTCGTTCCATTAGCGCTATTTGCACTTGTTTGGGGTTGGACGATGCAAATTGAGAAACACAAAAAAATCGTTCGCTGGACTATGCCGATATGGCTATATGTCAGCTTAACTGGCGTACTAGTTTACTTATTTATGGCACCTTATTATTAAAAAAAGCATCAAATGAGCTCTTTTAATGAGCTCATTTGATGCTTATTTTTTTACTGAAAAACTTTTTGTAATGACATTTTCCTCCACAACAACTCCGTGAAGTTCCCCGCCAAAAACAGCGCCGCCATCAATATCAAGTCGAGTTCTATCTTCAGAAACCCATATTCTAGCACTTCCATCATTATGTAAATTTTGCACGGGAGTATGCCCAAAGATAAAGACTTTCCCGGTTTTATTTTTCCCAAATAAAAATGGTTCCCGAATCCAGAAAAAATCACGTTCCTCCGTATCTTGCCAATTTGGTTTAGAAAAATCTACTCCCGCATGGACAAATACATATTTACCTTCTTCATAATAAAGTGGCAAATGTCGAATGAAATCAATGAGTTCAGAAGCTTCTTCTTTTACGCGTTTAGCTAATCCTTCTGGCGTCATTTTTTTGTCTGAAGAGTCAGCGATTAAAGATTGGATTGTTTCCATCCCACCTTGGCTTAAATAATAATGCATTTTTTCAGAAGGGTTATCTAGAAAATCAAGCAACATTTGCTCATGATTACCTTTTAAAACTATCACTTCTGTCTTATCAGCTAGCTCTTTCACGCGTCTAAGTACTGCTGCCGGATTTTCCCCGCGGTCAATTAAGTCCCCTACAAATAAAAGCCGCTCTTGCTCTTTATTCCAGTTTTCTAGTAGCTCATCTAAAAGTGTAATTTCACCATGTACATCTCCAATAGCAAAAATAGGCTTCATCGTTATACCTCCAAACCCTCGTAAAAGAAACGCCCTTTCGCTAACATAACATTAGCAAAAGGACGTCTTTTCCTTATTTGGTATTACCTTCTACTTTTTTAATTTTTTTCTCTACTTCAGTAATTTCGTGACGTAATGCACTTAATCTTACTTCAGCAGCGTTAATTGGTCCATTTTGAAGTTGTGGATCTTCAAATTCTCGTGTTTCACTTAAAGCTTCTTGATATTGTTGCCGCAATGCAATTAATTGATCTTCTAACTCTCTTAAATTCTCATGGGCCATCTGCGCCACCTCCAAATTATTCATACCATATAACGTTACTTTTCCCTTATTAAAAGAAAATTAATCCTATTTTAAACATTTTTTTATAACACTTCATATTGCTGTATTAGTGCCTAAAAGTATGCTATTTTAAAAGTAGGTATTTTCGCTATTATACTTAAAATAAATTAAAAAGGAGTTTTCATTATGATGACTATTTCACAAGTAAAACAGACAGCGAAAGAGTCGCTACGTGGCAACTGGGGTATTGCCATTGGGATATTTGTTCTTGCATGGTTAATTGAAACTGTTGGCGGAGGGGTACTTGGTTGGATTCCTGTTGTTGGCTGGATTGCCCTGTTTCTATTGACAGGACCACTTTATACGGGGGTCGCTTGGGTATACTTAGCAATTAGCCGCCGTGAACAACCTGATGTTGCCTATATGTTTAGTGGCTTTAAAGAATTTGGTCGTACGTTTTTAGCTTACTTACTTATTTCCATTTTCACATTCTTATGGAGCTTATTACTCATCGTACCTGGAATTATTAAAGCTTATTCCTATTCGCAAACATTCTTTATTTTACGAGATAATCCTAACATCTCGGCACTTGATGCTATTACAGAAAGTCGCCATATGATGAACGGACATAAAGGCAGACTATTTGGTCTTTCCCTTACATTCCTTCTTTGGTATTTAATTCCTTTAGCTGTAGCAATTGCAGGTTCTGTCATCATTGCTGGTGGTATGGCTACTACTTCTTATACAACTGATCCTGCTGAATTAGTTACCGCACTTGCTGCCGGAGCTACATTTGGTGGTCTCGTATTAATACTTGCCTCTTGGTTAATTACTCTTGGTATTTCACTTTATGTTTATCCGTATTTAATAACTTCTATCGCTGTATTCTATGATGATTTATATGCAGCAAGCGAAGGCACTTATACTGAAGAAACAGTTATTGTGGAAGAAGAAATTGATCCATTTGGTACAAGAGAATCTGATCCTTTTGTAGAAGACACTCATCCAGAGGGATTTGGACCTGAAACAAAGGTAGAACCCGAAACACCAGAAGTTCCAGAAGCTCCTGAAACGAAGGAAGCACCAGAAACTCCTGAGACTCCAGAAGCTCCTGAGGCTCCAAAAGACAATAATGAACCAAAATAAAATAACAGCTGGCGGACTGGAATTTCTAGTCCGCTTTGCTTTGCCAAATGATCGTTCAGCAATAAATAAATTAATGGTAAATACTGCGCGCTGGTTAAAAGAATCGGGTTCGACCCAGTGGAGCGATATTTTACATGGATTTGATGTTCATAATATTGAACAACGGATTGAGCTTAGCGAGGTTGCACTTTTTGAGGCGACTGATGGAAAACTAGCTGGAGTAATGATTATCAGAAAAACGCCGAGTGAATGGGATACGGATTTATGGGGTGATAGGCATGAACAATCAGCTTATTACTTACACCGAATAATGGTATCAAGAGATTTTAGTGGCATTTCTTTAAGTAAACAAATGATTAGTTTCGCTGAACAATTGGCACTTAACATGTCTGTTCCGTTTGTTCGGTTAGATTGCATCAAAACAAACAAAGCCCTTAATCAAATGTATCTGCGTTATGGCTTTATGTTTTCTGGTGAGAAGAATGGGTTTAATTTATATCAAAAAGAGCTGTCACTTTTGTGACAGCTCTTTTATCGATACGCTTGAATTGTAAGTTCAGCAAACATGGATTTAATTGTCTTCCTAGCTATTTCGGTTTTATCTTGCGCGAGTAGCTCATATATTTGGTTGCTTTTTTTATTGGTCCATTCTCTAATTTCAACTGATTTAAAAATATTAATACCATCCGAAAAATGAACCATTTGAAAGAAAATATCTTTTGCAATCTTCACTTGGTATGGGTTTTCAGCGAAACTAATTAAACAAAGAATAAAACGATGATGAGCATCAAAATAGCTTTTGACATCTGTTAAATAAGAAAATCGTTCCATTTCTTGTAAACGTTCATATAGTTTTTCTATTTCTACCTTCAAACCGAAGTGTTCTACTTTTGCTATTGCTGCATCAACTAAAATATCAATAGTGTCCATTAATTGCACATAGCGATCTGAATCAATAAGTACATCATTTAAAACGGCCCCACTATTTTCGTGATAGCTAACAATACCTTGAGCTGTGAGAGTAGCAATTGCTTTTCGAAGTGGGGAGCGACTAACTCCGAATTCAGTAGCAAGTTTTTCTTCAGCGAGATGTTCATTACAAACTAAATCGCCTTTTTTAATCTTTTCGAGAAGTAAGTTATAAACCATTTTATCTAATGTTTTATATTTATTCACTATTAATTCCGCCCCCTGTTCGCTAGTAATTATATCATAGAAAAATTGTTAGTGAATAAGCTTGCTTCGTTTTGCTTTTTCGGATAGTTTTGGTACTATTTTGTCGAGCGGTTTTTTGAGTAACAAGCCTAATGCAATAAACAAGATGGCAAATCCAGCAAGAACGCTCATGTCAATCCAAACAGTTGGCATATAAAGCCCGCCTACACTTTCCCTGATTAAACTAACAGCATAAGTGAACGGCAAGAACGGATAAATCGCTTGGAAAAATGGCGGTGAAACTTGAATTGGGAAGTTTCCGCCTGCTCCTGAAATTTGTAGTACTAACAAGATAATCGCAATCCCTTTTCCGACGTTATTAAATAAAGATACGAGTGTGTAGACAATCGTCATGAAGACTACACTGATAAACATGCTAAAGAGCACATGAAGTAAAGGTTCGGCGATGGAAACACCAAGCAAGAATATGTTTCCAAGCGTAACAATAAGAGCTTGCATTAACCCGATTGATAAGAACGTTAATAATCGGCCAAAATAACGATGGTAATGACTGAAAATACCCGCTGGCACCTCTACATCAACGCGTAGTAATGAAATAAGTAAGAGCGCCCCAACCCATAAACAAAGTGCTGTATAAAATGGCGAGCTTGCCGAGCCGTAGTTTGGAATCGGATAGTAACTTGTTTCTTTTAAGTTAACTGGGTTCGCAATAAAGGAACTATCTTTATCGGCATCATTTCTAAGCATTTTAATAATACTTTGCAAATCATAATTTTTATCAAAATCGGTAATTTTATTGGCGGCATTATTAATTGCTTTTTCAAATTCTGGCAGTTCTTCTCTGGAAAGATTTGCTGCAATTTTAATGGCTTTTTCGAACTCTGGCATTTTTTCTTGAATCAGATTGGATGCTTGATTTATTTCTTTTTCGAGTCCTGGTAAATCATCGCGAATGAAGTTGGCTGCTTTTTTGATGTTAGCTTTTACGTTTGGATAATCGTTTTGATAAAAATTAGCTGCTTCGTTAATACCCGCGATAATTGTATCTAGTTTCGTATTAATAACTTTAGTTGCTTCATCCAATGTTTTCTGAATTTCTGGCAGTCGCTCTTGAAATTCTTTTAAATACGTTTGCCCAGTTTGCAGTGTTTCTCTGGAATCTTTCAATACTTGAGTAATTTCTGGGATTTTTGCTTGCAAGTTTTGTAGTAATTTTTGGCTGTCTTTTAAGTCACCTTGAATTTGATTTAAGCCAGTTTTGATTGCTGGAACAATCTCCGAATCATAGTTTGCTAAAATTTGGTCTAATTTTGCGCTAACATTTTTGGCTTGTTCATTCAATTGATTTAAAAGTTCCTCAGCCGGTTGTTCGCCATTTTCTAGTGCTGTGCGTATTTTTGTGATTGTTTCTTTTTGTGCGCCTAGTTGGCTATTAATCGTTTTTAAGTTTGCGATTAAATCTGTAAATGGCTTATTCGGTAAAGTTTCATTTAAGCTTTCCAAAGTCGCAGTTTGTTTTGTAATCATTTGTTGTAAGGAATCAATGTCGTTTTCCATTTTCTTCAGTTCTGAAATCGCTTGTTCGGAGTTGATAGAACCATTTTTGATTGCTTCTGTTACTTGATAAATATTATCTGCCATTTGCTTCATTAGCGTTAAGTTTTGTTTAATGGCAGGCGCTAATGTATCAAATGACTTATTAATTTCGTCTGCAAAATCGGATACTTTATCGACATATCCACTACCATTTTCAGCAATTTTTTCAACAGTCGGAATCGCCGCTGTCGCAGTATCAATCACATCAAGCGCCTTGCCTGATTCATTTACTGCGTCATTGACTGTTTTTTTGATCGTTCCGAAGTTTTCATCTACTTCTTTTACTGACTCTGCAATTTGTTTAATTTCTGGGATTTTCTTTTGGAGCACAAGAATATCTTGACCAAGTTGATCGATTTTCGGTAGCTGTTCTTCTACTAATAAAACGTTTTTTGTCGCTTTATTTAGTTCAGGTATTTTTTCATTTAGCTCAACAATTTGGTTCGCTTTTGTTTTTAGTTCAGGTAATTTGGCTTCAATTTTAACAGCCTCTGCGCCCATTTTTTTAAGTTCTGGTAAAGCATCTTGTACTTGGAATACTTTGGTCTTTAAACGTCTAATTGTCGGAAGCTCGTTTTCAAGGTCAATCCCTGCTTTATTAAACTCTTCTAAAACAGCCTTACTCACCGTCCCTACAAACTCGGAACTAATTTGGTTAACAATCGTTGTTGCTCCACTTTCTGTCATTTTTGGTGCGATAGCATTGATTTTTTCATTAACCGAGTAGTTAATTGTTGGTTTTTTGACGTTATCACTTACAACCGAAACCATATCCTCTGAGAAATTTTTCGGAATATGAATTGAAGCATAATATTTTCCGCTTTTTACACCTTTTTTCGCTTCTTCTTCACTAACAAAAGTCCAACCAAGTTTTTTATTTTTCTCCAGTGTTTTCTTAAGCTGATTCCCAACGTTCACTTGTTGAGGATTTTTTCCTGGTACGTCTACTTCTGCGCCTTCATCATCAATCGAAACAGCTACTTTGATTCCTGATGTATTGGAATACGGGTCCCAAAGAGCTTCAATATTAAACCATGCATATAACGACGGCAAAATAATTAAGGCAATAACTAATAATAAAGCTAAAGGCGCTTTAAAGAGACGGCGCCAGTCTAAAATAAATATTTCGTATACTTTCCGCATCAAAAGCACCTCCTGTATATAAGCAAATCATTTTAGAAATACTATCTAAATGTACGGATAATATACAAATTCACTAATTTTTGCATTACCTCTTTTGCTAAGTCATATTTCTTTTCTACCATGTAAAAAGTAAGTTGTTCTAACGTATCCATCGTTTCTTCTTCCAAAAGCACTGGTATTATTTTAATATCTTTTTGTGCTTTATTAAAGAAATCACGTTTCATTTTCCGTACAATATCTTCTGCATAACTATTAGCTAGTTGTGCGACAAATTGTAAAAGCCATTTGCTCAACAAAGTTAAGTAAGCATCCACGTTCTCTTCTTTTTGAATAATCCTCATTTCTTTTAGCAATTCATTGCCTTGTTCCGGTTTGTAAGTCAAATTTTTACTTCTACATTTTTCAATGGTTTGCGCGACGAGTATTTCTGCCATTTCGAGTAGTTCGATAAAACGACCAGCGCTCATGCTACTTTCAATCACAATTGCCCCCCGGTTCAGCTCATATTCGATTAATTCTTCGGATACTAAAACCGCAATTGCTTTTCTGACAGGAGTTCTACTGATAGATAATTCTTTTGCAATACCCGCTTCTGAAATATGTTGCCCAACATGAAGCTTCCCACTGAGAATTTTTTCTTTGATTGTATAATATGCTAATTTTTCGTATGTTTGTTTTTCCATGCTCATCCCTCGTTTTCTATATATTAAAAGTATTTTCTACGCCAAAAAATCACTGTTACCCCCGTTGTGATTAATAACGTAAATAAAAGAATTAATGCAAACGCGTGATCATTATGCATAAATGGCAACTTAATATTCATCCCGTAAACGCTCGCCACAATAGTTGGTAAAGATAAAATAATCGTAAAAGATGTTAAAAATTTCATCACGATATTCAAATTATTAGAAATAACAGAAGAAAACACGTCTGACATGCCACTAATAATTTGCGTATATGTATCAGTCATCGCAATGGCTTGTTTATTTTCAATAATAACATCCCTAAGTAAATCATGGTTATCTTCTTGTTGCATAAAATGTTCCACATCTTCCATTTTATCGAGTATTGCTTTATTCGATTGAAGTGCTGTTGCAAAAAAAACTAAACTTTTCTGAACTGCCATAAACGCATACAGTTGTTCATTTTTCATCGACTGTTTAATCTGTAATTCTAAATTATTTGTTTGTTTGATGATTTGATTTAAGTATTTGAGGTAATAATAAGATACAGCGTACAATAATTTTAACAAAAATTGTTTATGGTTCGTTGTATCGTAAGTTTCTAGTTTCATGGTACGAACATCTTCTAAGATAAGTAAGTCGCGCAAAGAAATCGTGACTAGATAGTTCCTCGTTAATATGATACCTATAGGCAATGTTTCATACATCGTGTAGCCAAGTTCATCCTCTGATTCATATGGATAGTCGACAATAACTAAGGAGTGTCTTACATCTTGTTCTGCTCGTTTTAATTCTATTCTTGAGCGTTCCTCTGAATCAAGGGCATCTAAGATATAAGGTCTTGGCACATCCATTTCTTTACTTAATTGCTCAATTTCTTCTTCTGTTGGAGCGGTTACCTTTACCCAGCAACCATCTTCTAACTCGGATAATTGCTCCATTTTTTCGTTCGTTGTTTTAAAATATTCAATCATTTGTGTATCTCCTTTCTTCTAAGTTCTTTACAAAATATTTCATTTATGTTACATTATTATTAATAATAATTCATTTATGACAAAGGAGCGATGAAAATGGAATTTATGTCAATGATACTTACTGGAGTTGTTTTAGCAGCAATTATCTCAGGACTATCTTTTATAGTTGGTAAACTAGGTGGCTTATCTTGGTTTTGGATTGCTTTTTGTGCAAACAGCGGTTTCTTTATCATTTTTATCCTTGTACAAAACTCATTTCCAGATAATGCAGCTTTAGCTCTTTCATATTTAAATCTTGGAATCGGCGTAGTTTTAATCGCTTTAACACTTTTCCAATCAAGCAACTGGCTTTTCAAGAAAACAATCCAACGAAAACATTAAAATAAATAATCTAATCTACCTTTCCCTTATTATCGCATCAAAAAACTGTTTAAGCTCATTTTTCGCTTAAACAGTTCTTTTTTTATTTAAAGTGTATCATAATTCCATTTGAATCGGTAACTGAAATTGCTTCGTCTAATTGTTTTACTTCATAACCTTGTTGCTTTAAATTCGTTGTTATCGCTTCTTTGTCTGGGGTGGTAATTGTAAACCAAGCTAGGCCAACTTCATTCTCACGACGATTTTCCAAATTACGCCCAGCCCACATATTTGAGCCAATATGATGATGATAATCACCTGCTGCAAAAAATCTTGCTGATGGAATGGCTGTTGTTAAATTCATGCCAAGCGCTTCTTTATAAAATTGCTCTGCCTTGTCTGCATCAGCTACCTGTAAATGCACATGCCCAATAATTGTCCCACTTGGCATTCCAGTGAAAGGTTTTCCAGTTGCGATTTTTAATAAGTCATCCACATCTACTTGCTCTGTTACCATGGGTAAATTCCCAGCACTATCACGCATCCAACTATTTTTTGGCCGATCAGCGTAAATTTCAATACCGTTTCCTTCAATATCATGTAAGTAAAGCGCCTCACTATATGCATGGTCCCCCGCTCCGTCAATCGGATAACCTGACTGAGCTAAATGCACGAGTACATCTGCTAAACTTTCTCGACTTGGTAATAAAAATGCAGTATGGAATAATCCAATCCTCGGTACTTCTGGAACAACGGCACCCTCTATTTTTTTTAGAACTAGTAATGCCTCATTCGAACCATTTACTCCTAATCTCACCATTCGATCATTTTCTTCTAATAAAGTTAGACCAATTACTTCTTGATAAAAACCTGCCATCTCTTTTAAATGACCTACATTTAAGACAACTTCGCCTAATCGTAATTTTTCATTAATTTTCACCATGTAAAAACGCTCCTTTTATTGTAATACATTCATTACAACACAAGGAGCGTCCAAATACCAACAAAACGACTTACAAAAAGTAAGTTAATTATTTTTTAAGTAATTCACTATGTTTTCTACCATATGCAAAGTACACAATTAATCCGATTACAAACCAAATCCCGCAAAGAATCCAAGTGTGAACAGATAAGCGGCTTATGAGAAAGGCGCATAGTAAAAATGAGATTATTGGTAGCACAGGATAAAATGGCACTTTGAAGCCTGCTTGTTGAATGGAATTATTTTTGCGCAAGAAAATAATTCCGATAGACACCATCATAAATGCTAAGAGAGTTCCAATATTGACTAATTCAGCCAATCTATCAAGTGGTACAAGTCCACTAATAATTGCCACAATGACTGCAAAAATCCAGGTGTTTTTGACTGGGGTTTGATATTTTTGATTAATTTCTGCTAGTACTTTTGGTAATAAACCATCACGTCCCATTGCAAAAATCAATCTTGTAGCACCGTAGCTCATTACTAAAATAACTGTAATCATACCAACTACAGCTCCGAGTGATACAATACCAGCCACCCAATCTTGATTAATCACTTGCAAAGCATAAGCCACTGGATCAGTAACATTTAAAGCAGTATATGGTACCATTCCAGTTAGAACAGCTGAAACAGCTACATATAAAATAGTACAAATAAGTAGCGATCCTATTATCCCAATTGGCATAGTTCGTTGCGGGTTTTTCACTTCTTCTGCGGCGGAGGAAACAGCATCAAAGCCTAAATAAGCAAAGAATACAAGTGCAGCTCCGTTCATTACACCACTAATCCCAAACGGCATAAATGGTTGCCAATTATCTGGTTTCACATAAAATACGCCAACTACTAAGAAAAGTAAAATAACACCTACTTTGATGGCTACCATAATTGTATTCACACGTGTTGACTCTTTTATTCCAAGTGTTAATAAGAAAGCTATCACTAGAACGATAATAATTGCCGGCAAATTAATAAATGTACCTACTTCTGGATTAAAAGACCCAGATACTGCTTCAGGGATGGAAATATGAAAACCTGAAAGTAACGCATTTAAATAAGAAGACCAGCCACTTGCGACAGATGCCACAGCAAGCCCGTATTCTAAAATAAGTGCCCAGCCAAGCAACCAGCCGATTAACTCGCCAAAGACAATATAGCCGTATGTATAAGCGCTCCCTGCAACCGGAACACTAGATGCAAACTCTGAATAACACATCGCAGCAATCGCACAAACAATCGCAGCAATGACAAAAGAAAATATAATCGCCGGTCCAGCATTTTTTGCAGCTACAGTACCAGGTAAAATAAAAATCCCGGTTCCAACAATTGCTCCAACACCTAGTAAAGTTAAATCTAGTGGTCCTAACGTTTGCTTTAAATGGATGCTTCCACTTTTATTATGCATTAAATCTTCTATCGGTTTTCTTCTAAACAATGAATTCATTTTGTCGCCTACCTTTTTACGATCTTCTAAAATAGTATACTTTTACGCTTTAAAGGTCAATAGAATTGTGAAAAAAAATACAAAAACTAATTATAACTTCCTAAACTAGAACCTATTACCCATATATATCTGAATCATCTTTCATGATTTGCACTGTAAGCATGATTAGGCTAAAATTAGAGAGAATGGATTTGTGCGTATTCGGCACAAAGCATGCTAGAAAGAGGAATTCAATTGATTTTATTTTATTTTTTATTAATTATTAGTAAGTTCACTTTTGCCTATTTCCAGATTTTTAAAGACCCCAATTTCTTGGCGCTCGGAATGGACCTGCTGTTTATCGTATTACTTCTTGGCTTAATTCATTTATTTGCTCCGGTTCGTTCTCACGTTTATTGGTATGCTGGAATGTCTTTATTTATCGGCATTCTTATGCTTGTTTGTGTACTTTATGCCCGCTTTTATAATGAAGTGCCTACGTATCATAGTTTCTCGCTTATCGGCGAAGTTGGTGTTGTAAAAACAAGCGCTTCTAGTTTACTCAGTGGAACTGATTGGCTTTACATCATGGATATTATATTACTGCCATTTATCCTCTACTTCAACATAAAAAAAGGCCATGAATTTCCATCATTCCGCCTAACTAAACGTATTTATGGTGTATCTTTTTTAAGTACTTTGCTAATGCTTAGTGGATTTACTTATTTCATGATGCAACAAAATATTATTAGCGATTCGAAACGAGCAAAGCGGATGGGGATTTTTACATTTAATATTAGTACTGCTCTTGCTGGAACTGATCACGTGAAAGCTGCAGATATTACAGCAAAAAATGTTCGTGATATTAAAGGCGTGAACCTAAAAGAAAAACCTGATTACTTCGGAGCCGCCAAAGGGAAAAACTTAATTATCGTGCAATTAGAATCATTTCAGCGTAACTTAACTAATATTAAAATTGATGGACAATCGATCACTCCTACGCTAGATAGTTTACAAAACGAAACAATGTATTCCAATAAATTTTTCCAAACAGTTTCTAAATCAAATACAGCTGATGCAGAATGGTCTGTTTATACATCGACTTTCCCAAGCGGTTACTACACAAATACCCAAACTTACGGCGACCGTGTCATTCCATCTATGCCTCGACTACTTGGTAAAAATGATTATACAACATCCACTTTCCATACAAATGACGCTAGTTTTTATAATCGAGATGAATTTTATCCTGCAGTTGGTTTTGATAAATTTTATGATCGTAAATTCTTTGGTGATGAAGATGTAATTGGCTTCTCTCCAAGCGATGAAGTATTATATAACAAAGCGTTCCCCATCCTAGAACAGCAATATAAAAACAATCAAAAATTTTATGCGCAATTAATTAGTGTAAGTAGTCATATGCCATTTAACATTCCAGAAGAAAAACAAGAAATCAACTTACCAAGTGACTTAAAAGATACAGAACTTGGCAATTATTTTGAAGCAGTTCATTATGCGGATAAACAGCTTGGTGATTTTATTCAAAAATTAAAAGACAGCGGCATTTGGGAGGATTCTGTAGTTGTTTTCTACGGTGACCATCATATTATCAAAACAGATCAACTCCCTGAAGAGCAAAAAAAATATGTTAATCGTTCTACGGAGCTTAAGGCAGATCCAGCAGATGATTATCGTATTCCATTCTTCTTACATTATCCAGGAATGAAAAATCCTGGCGAAATCAAAAATGTTGGCGGCGAAATTGATATTATGCCAACTGTGATGAATTTATTAGGTATTAATACAGGCAATCAAATAATGTTTGGTACGGATATTCTTAATTCAACAAACAATTATGTTCCCGAACGATACACTATGCCTGAAGGAAGCTACTTTACTGATTCTTACATGTATCAGCCCGACGAGAGTTTCGAAACAGGGGCAGCAACAAATTATAATGGAACAAATAAAGAACTTTCAGAAGAAGTGAAGAAAAGATTCGATACAAGTCGCAAACTCTTACAGTATTCTGATAGTTACGTAAACAACTTACCGTTACGTGATGAGGACAAATAAAAAAGTAAGTATCCATGATATTGGATACTTACTTTTTTTCATTTAGGTAAAGCTGCATTATGTTCGTTAAATTTTTCAATGCTTTCGAGCGCCAGTGGTTTATTCATCATTTGTAAGAACAAATCATAACCAATTGTCACTGTGTCCGCCCCACTCGCTAATGCTTGCATAATTTGACGGCTGTTTTTAAAGCTCGCCCCCATGATTTTTACATCTTCAAGACCTTGTAAATCTAGAACATAGCGCAATTCTTCGATCGTTTTTGCTGCATCTAACCCGCTTACTTCCATGCGGTTATAGTATGGTGCTAAATAGTCTGCCCCAGAAAGAGCCGCTATATAACCTTGCTCAGATGAAAAAATTGCCGTTGCTAAAATAATCGCTTCCGGAAACTTAGCGCGAACTCTAGCAATAACTTTTACTCCAGCTTCATGAGCAGGAATTTTCAAGCCAATAACAGATCCTTCAGCTGGCTTAATTTCTTGAATCCGCAGTACATCTTCCCAAATTTCTTCTTCTGTTAATCCCGCGGCTTGAACAAATACTAATTTTGCTGGAATGTGAGCAATATGGGTTTTCCTTGGCTGATTTTCTTTCAGTAAAATGGTTGGATTTGTAGTTACACCTTCAAAAAACGGAAATTGAAGCGCTCTCTTTATTTCCTCTAAATTCCCTGTATCTAAAAACATTTCCTCACTCCTTTAAAAGTTTTCTTCTCAATTTAAGTGTAGAAAAGTTCTAAGAAGCAGTCAATCATTTCATGGCCCCAAAGTTGTCGGCGATTTTGTGCAACTAAAAAAGCATTTGAACTTACTCAAATGCTTTTTTTATTTTATTTTTTCTTGGGTTCTTTTTTCCAATTTTTTCGTTTAAATTCAAAACGTTCCATCCAAGGACGACCTTTTTTCAGTGCGAAATAGCCAACAATGACGATGAATAGCGCACCTATAATATCAACAATGATGTCTGTCATCGTATCTTCTAGAACTGCTCGACCAGTTAGTGGTGTACCGTTTGACAGGTTGTAGCGTTGCATATTTAAGTTCATAATCCCGTCAAAAGTATATTCATACACTTCCCAGAATGCCCCCATCGTCACAGCAAAACAAAATGCAAAGACAGCGATAAAACCAGGCTTCAGTTTCATCACTACTTTATCATTCGCGTTTAACAAGCTAACGAACGAAAAGCCAATAGCTCCGAGCATTGCCCCACTAAAAGTATGTAAGATTTTATCCCAGTGCGGCACGGTTGAATAGAATTTTTGAACGGTTCCAAGATAAATCGAGCCGTACAAAAAAACAATAAACAAAATATAAACAAGTCCAGGTATTTCAAATTTAAAACGTCGTGCAATAATCGAAGGTAATAACAAAATAAAAATTCCTAGTAAAATTTCAAATAGTAAAAAGATATAATCCCCTCGTAATGTCACATGCGGCCCAGTTGCTGGTTGCTTTATCGGCGCTGTAAAAATTTCATAGATAGTAAAAACGACTGAAATTCCCATTGATGCAAAAACAAATAGTGCTATCCATTGTGTCCAGTTAATCTTTCTCATGCGCTCATCTCCAATCTATCATGCAATACCCCTTTTTTTCTAAAAAGAAACTGCTCATCTATCTTAGACTAGAGATAGACGAGCAGTCAAATGAATCACTATTTCCGGTTGGACTTAAGTAGTCTAAGCCCATTTAAAATAACTAAAATCGTACTTCCTTCATGCCCCACTACTCCAAACGGCAAATTGATTGCTTGAAAAACATTCGCTATGATTAAAAGAACAATTACAGCAATAGCAAAACAAATATTTTGCCAACTAATCCAGTGAAGTCGTTCGGAAAGCCTGTAAGCATATGGAATCTTTTCTAAATCATTCTTCATTAAGACAACATCTGCTGTTTCCATTGCAATATCTGTGCCCTCTCCCATCGCAATGCCAATAGTCGCATGAGCTAGAGCAGGAGCATCATTGATTCCATCCCCAACCATTGCCACGCTTCCGTAAGTAATGGACAGTTCTTTTAAAACATCTACTTTTTTCTCAGGTAAACAACCGGCAACAACCCTATCCATGCCAAGTTCAGCTTGGATTGCAGCGCCAGTTTGTGCATTGTCTCCTGTCACCATAATTGTTTTAATACCTTTTGCTTTTAGAGCTTGAATGGTCCGAATCGCCTCAGGTCGGCAAGTGTCTTTGAGTGCAAACATTGCAAGTATTTCGCCTGCTTTAGCGACATATACAATCGTCTTCCCTTCGCTAGCAAGCCGTTCAAACACGCCATTTGAAAACTTGGCAGCATTTTCCACCCCAACATAACCGGCTTTACCGACTTGCCAAGTTTCGCCTTTGTAACTAGTTTGCACTCCCCAACCCGGCACATCTATTACTTCTATTTCTGTTAGTTTATCCGTTACTTCTATATCCAAAGCTTTAGTGATTGCTGCGGCTAATGGGTGCATTGACTGCCGCTCCATTGCTGCTGCCACATTTATTACTTGCTGTTTATCGATGTGTTCCTTAAATATTTGGTCTGTTAGTTCAGGTGTTCCGTTTGTCAAAGTTCCTGTTTTATCAAATGCAATTGCTTTTACACCGCGCAAATTTTCTAAGTGTACGCCGCCTTTGAATAAAATTCCGTGACGCGCTCCATTAGAAATAGCTGCTAAAGTCGCTGGAGTCACCGAAGCAACTAGCGCACATGGAGAAGCTACAGTAAGTAAAACCATCGCGCGATAAAAAGTTTCATTCCAAGACCAACCGAGCGCAAAATGCGGTAAAAACATCATCACTAAAACAAATAATAATACTGCTTTAACATACGCATCCTCAAATCGCTCAATAAAACGAGCGGTTTTTGAAGGTTCACTCTGGGCGGTTTCTACTAAGCGAATAATCTTGCTGAAAATCGTATTATCAAAAGTTTGCGTTACTTTAATGGTGATAGCACTGCTGACATTAACTGTCCCACCAAACACCTCAGCATCAACAGCTTTCTCAACTGGAACCGATTCACCATTGATTGCTGCTTCATTCAAAGTTGTTGAACCACGAACAATCACACCATCAATTGGAACACTTTCCCCAGGTCGAACAAGTACTCTATCATCTAATTGCAAATCTTTTGCCGCCACTTCTTCAACATCACCATTTGAAAGAAAACGAAAAGCTCGTTCTGGTTGAAAAGCCATTAATTTCGTGATTTCGCGCTTACTTTTATTCGTCGTATATGTTTCTAATGCCCCACTAACCGAGAAAATAAAAATAAGTATGGCGCCTTCAAACCAATAACCGATAATTGAAGCCCCTGTAGCCGCTAATATCATCAAAAGCTCTACATTAAGTTTTTTCGTTTTAATCGTCGCCTCTATCCCTTCCTTAGCTTGTTCAAATCCGCCAATAACAAAGGCACTCAAGAAAATCACCGCTGTCCAAAAATCACCGACATCATTCCCGATTAAACTACCAACAACAATTAAAATCCCACTAATACCAGTCGTTACAAACTGCCAATTCCGCTCCATCCAGTCTTTCATAACACTCATCCTCTCCAAATGATAATGATTCCCATTACCCTAAAAAACACAAAAATCTGCTTTCGCAAGTGCGAAAAACAGATTAAACAATAATTATTATAATTAAATTCCGAAGAAAATAGCTTTAACTCACTTGTTATTATAGCATTTTTTAAAAATCATATCAAACTAATTGATAAAATTAATTTATAATTGAGAATGAATTTCACTATCATTATTGCACATAAAAAAACACTTGAGCAAAAAGCCCAAGTGTCTGTTTACTTTAAGGTAATTGGTTTCCAGCCGCACGGTAAATTTCATACCATTCTTCGCGACTAAGTGTTACATCAGAAGCTTTTGCAATATCAGCGATTCTTCCAGGATTCATTGTACCAACCACTGTTTGGAAGCTTGCTGGGTGACGCTGTATCCATGCAACCGCGATTACCGAATTAGTCACGCCTTTGTCAGCAGCAATTTTATCGATTGTTTTGTTTAATTCAGGGAATTTATCGTTATCTAAAAATACACCTTCAAAGAAACCATATTGGAACGGAGACCAAGCTTGAATAGTCATATTATGTAAGCGACTATATTCCAAAATCCCGCCATCGCGATCAAGAGAAGGATCAATCGTCATATTTACGTTAAAACCAGTATCAATCATTCCTGTATGCATAATACTAAATTGCAGTTGATTGGCAATTAATTCTTGGTCTACGTATTTTTTCAGTAATTCGATTTGCCCGGGATTTTGATTACTTACACCGAAATGACGAACTTTCCCGCTTTTTTCAAGCTCTGTGAAAGCCGCTGCCACCTCTTCTGGTTCAAAAAGTGTATCCGGACGATGAAGTAATAGTGTATCTAAATAATCTGTTTTCAGGCGTTTCAAGCTACCTTCCACAGAAGAAATAATGTGCTCTTTTGAAAAATCAAAGAATCCTTGACGAATTCCGCATTTTGATTGAAGAATCATTTTTTCACGAACAGTTGCATTCATATCAATTGCATCAGCAAAGACTTCCTCTGATTTACCGCCGCCATAAATATCCGCGTGATCAAAAAAATCAATACCGTTTTCAAGTGCTGTATTAATTACTTTATTCGCCTCTTCTTTACTAAGATCTGCCATTCTCATACATCCTAGCGAAATTTCTGAAGCTGTTAAATCACTATTTCCAATTGTTATTCGTTTCAAATCAAGCACCTCTTTCTAAAAGTATATCCTTATTCTAACACTTTGTTGAAATCGTTACCAAACTTAACCTTCTGAATAAAAACTAATTCCTTTATCCGTATCCTCCACAACGATTCCGGCTGGTTGATTAATCAAAAGAATGCAGTAATAAAAGTCCCCGACGCAACCAGACGTATGTAGCGCAAAAATCAAATATAGAACAGCTTCGTTTACTCCAAGAAAGCGCAGAAAAATGAACAATCCCGTAAGAACGATAAATGGCGCAATCGAAATAATAAAGAATTGTGCTCTCGAATAAAATGCTCCTGGACTTCCCGCATAAGCCATTCCATTTTTAAAACCAAATTTCACTTTTGCTTTTGGACAAAATGCTTTGAAGAAAATCCCGTGTACGGCTTCATGAAGAACAATAGCTACTGCATAACCACCAAACATCCAAATAATCCCCATAAAAGCATTCGTAATTGCAAAACCACCTGAAAAAACAAATCCTAAAACAGTTAATACAAGCACAATAACAATCGCAACAATATTCAAATTCATAACCAATTTTTTATTTTCTAGTAAATTAATTTCTTGAACCAATTTTCTTTCCATTTAGCACGCTCCTTTTATAAAAAACACTGGTATTTTAATTATACAGTACTTCTTGTTGGCATTCTATGTCAAAGTAGAGAAATACCCAATTACGGCTAAAGAGGATGATAAGTTTTTCTTTTGTTGCTTTCTACAAACCTCTAAAATGCCTATTTAAAGCTACTTTCAGAGGTTGTATTTATCTTCTTTTCTGGCAATCATCTAAACTTTGTTGTAAAATGATAGTCAAAAATTTATAGATGTATCCAAAATCATAAAACTATATACACTCAGTCAGAATCTTGCAACAACCAATATTTTCTATAATTAATGTCGGTTATTCGTTTGTCAACACATTGTAGTTGAACTATGTTTCTTTCGTTATTAATAAAAACTACATACTTGTATCTTCCGTGATGATTATTCTAAAAAAAGTATTTCTATTGACTTATTTCTTTTTAATGCGTCTGCTAACATTTCGAATGTTCTAAAATATCATCATCTTAATTATATATTCTTGTCATTTCTTATTCGCATTTCGAGAAAAAATAAGAAAATGTACTCTACTTTCTTAAAATTAAAAAGCATGCTATTAAGCATACTTTTTAATTAGACTTTATTTAGTTCTATCTAGTAATCTTACAGTGTAAAAATTACTATTGCTTTTGATTTGGTTGCTCAGCAGCTTCCGATGCAATGTAATACTTACCATCCTCTTTATACAAAATGGTTCTAGGATAATCTTCCCCATTTTTCGCTTTATAAAGTTCTGATTCCTCATCTAATAAATTAGAAGTAAAATCTTTGTCTGGTGTTTCATATCTTTTTATTTTTTGCTTTATCTCACCAATTTTTTCCAAAGCATCTTCTTTCTTCGCTTGTTCATTCGTCATAACATACACAAGTCCTTCAACCTGTATCATTCCAACGATGTTATTTCTATCGACCAACCACTTTATCCCAAATACTGAAGCGCAAATAACTATTATCAATAATATTAAAATTAACCACTTTTTTTTCATTCAATTAGCTCTCTTTTCGATTTATTTATTACGGCTTTGGACATACGTACTCGAAGCAGTACTTGTATATTTTGTTGTTGACCCTGTATATATTCCAGCACCATTATATTTTTTTACTGTATATTTTGCAACATCTACATTTCCGTATATGGCAGGTCTTGTCCACTTTTTAGGATTCGCTTTAACAATTTGTCCGTTTGAACCTGATTTTGAAACAGACATACTAAACTTGCCATAACCAATGCTCGCGGAGACAGACATTTTAGCCTTACTAAAATAATATGCGGAAACGTTATATTGGTAGTTTTTCCAGCCAGGGTGCCATGCAATAAATCCTTTTGATACTTTTCTTGTTGTTGATACTTTTGTCCATTTTTCATAGCCTAGACTTGCACTTTTTAATAGCTGTTTTTCTTGGTTAAATGACTCATTTGAACTGGTTTGATCTCTAACAATGAATTCGTCTGGTAATTGATCGCTATTATCTTGTATACCACTTTCAACTTCTTTTTGAGTAATAACTGGAGTTGTATCAATATTTCTTACTGCTGCAGATACATGTGTAATCGGACTTATTACCAAAAGCCCAACTATTATTAATCCCATCAAATGCTTAGAAAAAAACTTTTTCATAATATCATTTCTCTCCCTTTTATGTTTAATCTAGTTTTCAAAATGAGTGTATCATAAAAAAACGATGTATAACCAAAAATGTAATGAAATGTCCGATTCTTGTCATGAACGACTAAAAACCAGACTTGTTTAGAATTATTATTACACAATATGTGTAATATTGTTTTTTTTGCTAAAATACAATACTCATTTCGGGTTGTTATGCATGATTTATGCACTATCTTTATATGATGTCACAAAAATTACACATGTATTCATTTAACTCAAATATAAATAGGCTAATTTTATGCATTTAATTTAATTATTTATCACTTCCTCTGTTATCCGAATGAATAAAAGTGTATAATTATTCGCTAATGCTTAAAATTATTGACTCTTAGCAAATGCTCAAGTAATAATTGCAGAAATGTTTATTGTATCAGTAATTTCATTCAACTACTCACAATTTTATATGGTCGCTCCCTTGAGTCTCATGTTCGGAAAATTCTTTGCATTAAAAACCCCTAACTCGCGGGTAAAGTATTATGTCTTTCTAGTTCTTTGAAGTAACTAAACTCTGACAGTTAAAAGTTTTTTCATATTTCAGGAAAACCATCATTTCCAGTTTAATAACTTTTTGATATTGCAGATATATAAACAACACCTAACATTTATACCCAAGTCACACAAGAAAAGAAAGATTCCACAGCTTCTCTTTTTTTCGATTTTATGCTAAAATAAAATCTGTTGAAATTAATTTGATAGTCAAAATGATAGTCAAAAAAATTCACACTTATTTCGAAACGTTGATATATCAACATGGAGAAATACCCAAGTCCGGCTGAAGGGGACAGACTCGAAATCTGTTAGGCGGTGTATGCCGCGCCGGGGTTCGAATCCCCGTTTCTCCGTAGAAATAAAAAGGTTCATTGCCGTTTTAAGCAATGGACCTTTTTATTTTTATGAAAGTAAAATCACTCTTTTTTCAATACTTTATTTACAAAATGTTCCATTTTTTCAATTGTATCAGAGTTAGAGCACATTAATTCAACGTGCAACGAGCTTCCTGATTCAATTAGAACCGAGCCGTATTGACAAACTGGTACTTGATGATTGTTTTTAAATCTTCTATCCGGAGTTCCATTTTTATTCACTTTTAACCAAGTATAATAAAGAATATTTGCATCTTTTGGTACTGGATCAGTTTCAACAAAATTTGTTGTACCTAAGTCCATATTAATATCTGAATAGTTTAAAGCCCCAACTTTACGTCCCGAAATTATTAGTAACTTATCCGGCAAAAAATAGTTTTTGCTTTCGTAGCTGTAATCCAAATGGTTTAACATTTGCTTTCAAGAAATATGGCATTCTATTAATTGCTTTGGAAGATATACGGTCAATACCACGAGAAGCTCCCCCACTAAATCTTTCGTTTAGACTACTCGCTGAGATAGTTTGCCAAAACCTGCTATTCTCATTTAAACTCATCCAAATTTTACACAAATTATCATAAGAATCTTTACTTTCTTCATCAAAATTATAGTCTAATCTAATAGGTAATTTCACATAAACGTATTTCTTTAATACAATACCTGCAATTCCTGTAATCAAGAAAATAGGTGTTACAGCTAGAAGAATGGTGAAAATCAAAATTGTACTGAGCAAATTAATGTTTTGAACCCTTCGGATACTATTCAGTAAATCTTTATATTCCGCCGGTTGATACGCATTAACATTAACCTTTTCTGTACTTTCAAAGTCAATATCTACTTCATAAGTATTTGGATTTATTCTTCTATCAGAATTTTCATTTTCTCGATTTCTTTTTGTCTCATCTACATATGAAATTCCTGTTCCTGGTATTGAAAAAGTTGTTCTTGTATTCCCGTTAGCTTTTTAGTGACTCTAGCTCCCTTAACCCCCCAGCTATAACCGATTCCACTTTTACTTACATTAACTCGGAAACCGCCACCTAAATTAATACTTTTTCTTAACCTAATTCCCATAGTTTTTCTCCTTTTCAAACATATTAAATACAACATCCATCGGTGTGTTATTTTCTGTTTACCTATCATTTTAATAAAGAAATTTTTTCTTTGTGAAATATGTATCAAGAAATATTATATCATGAAATTTGCTGTTTTTTCCCTATTTATAAAAATTTCAAATTTGAAACAAAAAATGTTCTTATTTGCACAAAATAAAGTTTTATTAAAAAAATAATTTATATTAATACCAAGAGGGTGATATAAATGGCAATGCATTCAACTGGCGAAAAACCTGGTACTGGAACTTACACTTGCACTATGTGCGCTCAAAAAGTTGTTCTTAATGATAGAACTGATAAACTCCCACCATGCCCTAAATGCCAGAATACTAATTATAGTAAATAAGCAAAAAAGAGTAGACTTAGCACCTACTCTTTTTTAATACAAAATGCAATTTGAGTGGATTTGCTATTGCTTCTTCTCCGCAATACTCACATACATTCCCTCATCAAGCTCCCAGTTCTGCACTACTTCAAATCCAACCTCTGCAAGCTCTTCCTTCAATTTTTCAGCTGAAATTTGAATTTCCATTGGGGGACCTTTCAAATCCGTTCCTTGTGTATCAAATTCTATGGTAGCAAAGTAGCCACCTGGTTTCACGACTCTACTTACTTCACGCAAAACATCCAGAAGTGAACCCGCTTCATGTAACACGAGCGATGCCAGCACAACATCCACCGAACTAGCTTCAAGCGGAATATCATCCATGCTCGCTTCTAATGTTTTTACATTGGTTAATTCAGCTTTTTTCGCTTTCGCCT
This sequence comes from Listeria farberi, assembly GCF_014229295.1. NCBI lineage: Bacteria > Bacillati > Bacillota > Bacilli > Caryophanales > Listeriaceae > Listeria > Listeria farberi. Next base: position 438,801 of record NZ_JAARZL010000001.1, on the reverse strand, counting down.
CAATTAATTCTAGCATTTTCGTATCTAAATCTAATGCAAAAACGGTATTTTCAACCAATTTCGCGGCTGGAATCGTTAAAAATCCTGTTCCCGCTCCTAAATCTAAAATACTCGCTGTTTTTTCCATTGGGACTTTTTGTAAAAGTTCCTCTGGTGACAGCACTTCGCTTCGCTCTGGTCGATCCAAATAAGCTACTTTCCTCTTAAAACCAGCTTCCCCGTGGTGATGGTGGTGATTCATTTTTAGCACTCCTTTAATGTTGATGTTTTTCAATTTCTACGACAATACTACCTACTGTCTGTTTGCTTAAATAGTCTTCCATTTGTTGCTCCGCTTTATTCATCACTTCGCCGATTAAGCAGTGCGGCTGACTTTCGCTATGGTTTTTAGGATCACAGTGAAATAAAGCGCCTTTCCCTTCAATAGCATGAATTACATCTAAAAAACTAATACTACTTGCTGGTTCGGCTAATTTATAACCGCCATTGACACCTGTTACTGACTCAATGAAACCAGCTTTTACTAGCATTGTTAACACTTTAGAAAGATACGTCGGCGAAACATTTTGCTTTGTCGCAAGTTCTTTCACGCCTACCGATTTTTCTGGAGACAAATTCGCTAAATAAACCATCGTATGTAGCGCATAATTGGTGGCTTTTGAAAATTTCATACTTTCACCTTCTTAATTAAAGACTTAATAACTCTATAATATCCTTATTAAACAAATTTGTCAATTTACAACAAAAAACCTTCCCCTAAAAAAGGAAAAGATTTTAGCATTTAAAATAAATCTTGCAATAAAGCAGCTAGTTCTTGTTCATTTTTAATACAATAATCTGGTTGGTAAGCGGCATTTTTAGGTTGTATGTGTTGTCGTCTGTTCAGCCAAATTGATTTCCAGCCGGCACTTTTTGAACCGATCACATCATTTTCAAAAGAATCACCAATATAATAGGTTTCCGCGCTATTAATACCGATTTGTTCCTCTACTAGCTTAAATATTTTCTTATCTGGTTTTTCGATACCTACTCCGCCAGAAATAAAAGTATGTTCAGCTGGAATATAGTCGTTTATTTGTAAATCATTTATTTTGTGTTGTTGATGGTCTTTGGGTCCGTTTGTAATAATTCCCATCGTTATATTTTCCTTTTTAGCCCATGTGAGGATTTCTTTAATTCCCGGGGAAAGTTCGATTTTACGTTGGTTTTGTTCATAAGCGCGTTGAAATGCTTCTGCTTCTTTTTTCGTAATTTGGTAATCAAAATCGTTCAATGCTTGTGTAATTCGATAAACGTGCATTTCTGCTTTTGGCATTTCACCTCGAACAACCTTGTGATACACTTCATCACTATAAAATCGACTTTTAATATATAAATTTTCAATTTTCAGGCGGTCAGTTTTCCCAAAAATGGTTTTAAAGGCCGCTTCAAATGGTTTTAATTGGTCATAGACAGTATCATCAATATCAAAAATTAAATTAATCATCATTTCCTCCTGCAAAATTCGCTTCTTTTACTCTACCATTAAATTAAAAAAGTAGAAAGAGCCTAAGCATGATACCAAGGCTCTCTCATTTATTTTGCTATTTTATTTAAATCTAATTGTGGTGGATATGTTTGGTGATATATTTTGACCGTCAAAGCTATTCATAGCTTTTCCTAATTTCTATCACCCTGCTGTTGGCGCCACATAAGCTTTCCAGCCGCCAATCATTTCATCTTTTTCTGATTTACTTAGTAGTTGCATACCGATTACTTGGTTGATATTCACTGCCAAGCCTCGACTAAAGCGATTCACTCTTGAAGCTGATATGCAATTAATATATACATCGACCAAACGAATCAATTCTCCTTTAGTTTCTACAATCCCAACAATGTATCCAATAGCTGTCACAAGTAAAACTGGCTCTCCAACTTCAATTGCTTGTAGTAGTTCTTCTTTCATTATGAAGCCCCCCATTTCATTTCTTTTTATATACCCGATTTTAATTCGTTCAAAAAAGCCGACCCAAAATTACTTGGGTCGACTCCGCTCTTTATTTGACACTTTTTCTTTTAAGGTATAGACCTAGGAATAATAAGGCTACTCCACTAACAAATAACAACATACCATTTGCATCACCGGTTCCAGGTAATTTTTTCGTTTTACTTGGTTTAATAATTTTATTGGTAGAATCTGTATTTTTTGGTGTTATTGTTGTAGTTTTTGTGTTCGTTAAGTCCATGCCTTTTACTTTTGCGCTGTATCCAGCTACTTGTTTTTCGGACACAGTGTAGTTGTATTTCTTGCCAGTTGCGTCTTTTTCCGGAAGATTAGTAAAGCTGTATTTCCATTTCATTTCTTTGGTTACTTTGATTGGCGTTCCATAAGCTTTACCATCTTGTAAAAGTTGGACTTCGATGGAATTTGGGCGTGTTTTTGCATTGTCACCTACCCACGTTTTTGTACCGCTTGCTGTAGTTACATTTTTATCATCTGTTACTTTAGTATTGGTTAAGTTCATTCCATCTGTCGTTGTTTTATAACCTGGAACTGCTATTTCAGCAACAGAGTAACGATAATCTTTATTCGTAGCATCCGCTTTCGGCAAATCTTTAAAACTGTATTTCCAATCGTTTTCTTTTGTTACTTTGACCAAATCACCATATGCTTGACCGTTTTGTAAAAGTTGTACTTCAATATAGTTTGGACGGTCTTTAACTGTGTCATTTTCCCATGTTTTCTCACCAGAAACAGATGTCTTAGGTGTATCTATCTTCGTATTTATAATGTTCATGCCATCAACTTTTGTTTCATAGCCAGAAACGGCTTTCTCTACAACTGTGTAAGTGTAAGCTACGCCATCATTGGTTGTTTCAGGCAAGTTTTTAAATTCGTATTTCCAGTTATTAGCTTTTGTAACTGTAACTGGGAAACCGTAATCTTGACCATTTTGTTGTAATTGAATTTCGATTGATGCAGGACGGTCGTTCTCTGTATCGTTTTTCCATGTTTTTTGACCGTCAAGATTAATCATTTTTATATCTGGTTTAATTAATGTGTTGTTGATATCGAGACCAGTAACAGTACTTGTATAGTTAGTGACGGTGTTTTCTAGTACTGTATACGTGTATTTATCTCCATTTGCATTTGTTTCTGGAACATTTTTGAATTCGTATTTCCAGTCGTCTGCTTTTGTGACCGTCACGGAACTCCCATATGCTACACCATCTTGTAAAAGCTGCACTTCAATAGAATCTGGACGGTCGGATTCTTTATCACCAGTCCATGTTTTTTCCCCATTCACATCAATCATTTTTACGTCTGCACGATTATCAATTACAGCGGTAGTTGAACCATTTACATCATTGTTTATTTTATAATTAGGTTCATTAATAGTTGAAATACTCAAATTACCTGCTTCATCACTCTTTACTGTAAGTGGGAATTCTTTGTTTTCATTTGATTCATAACCAGTTGGTGTTTTTGTTTCAACAAGCGCTATTTGCCATTCTTGATTGGCGGCAGAAGTCTTATAACCATCTGGGATAAATGAAGCCGCACCAGTAGTGTCAGTTATAGTAATCTCATTGCCATTAATATCTTTTACTGGCTTCGTTAAATCTGCCTTCCCATTTTCATCGGTATAGTAAGTTTTGAATTCATAGCCTGTCAGTGCCACTTTGCTAATATCGTCTTGTTTCAATATATTTAATTTAAGTGGTACTACCGTGTTTACTTCTGAACCAGCTGCCCGGTTAACTAGTTTTGTTCCAAATTTCACGTCTTTATAATTTACTTTAAATAAAACATTATAAAGTTGCATTTGAGGAATATCAATCGGATTGGTGATAGTTAATTCATCGCCATTTACAGAAGCATCTAAAGCATAGTCACTTATATCTAAGGCTTTTGGAGATTCGAGCTCTCCATTTTGTAAGAAACCGGTATTAGCTGTTGCTTCAAATCCGTTAATTGACACATTTGAAATAGATTTGAAGTTGGAAGCCGGAATTTTATCGTTAATATTAATAGCTGCTTTATCAAATTCATAAGCACTTCTCACACGGACTTTATAATCTACAGATAGATTACCATTAGCATCCGGTGTAGCAATGCTGTACTGACTTCCCCCTAAATAATTATTCGTTTTATCATCTAAAACATATTTTTTAGCATAAGCAGTCCCGCCGCCAGCAGCCCAACTCATTTCACTATTTTCATAAGAAACAATTTCTTTTTCATTATAAGTGTAAGTTGCTTTATTTTGCATGATACTACTGTAATCAATTTCATTAGGATCAATAATGACAATCATGTACACTTTATACGCAGCTTTTGTTTCATTATAAAACGGATCCGTCGATGGCTGTCCAAAATTAAGTGTTAATGTACGAGCATCATTTGTTACTGAACCAGTCACACCCATTTTTTCCGCATTATTTCCGAAATATCTAACGCCGATATCATTTAAAGTACTATTCGCAATACAGACTTGCTTACTAGAGTATAATCCGTCTTCATAAACAATGACATCATCTCCATCTGCATTGGTATATTTCGGGGTCCCCTCATACTTATTCATTGTAAAGCCATATATATGTTTATTACTTGAATTTAAACTATTAATATCATATTCCAACATTTTTAACCCTTTTGGTAAGGTATCAGTAATAGTGGAATTTAGTGTATCTTTTATGCCATCTGGATTAATGTCCATCTCATAAACCATATATGTTTTTGGAGAAGTAATCACTCCATCATCAGCTAGCGGAACATAATCCTTTAACTCTTTTCCAACAATATCCACACCTAACAAATTACGTGCAGTTTCTTGTGCTTTTGCGGCAGATAAGCGTTTTTTCTCAAGTATTTTACCGTTCGTTGGAATCACTACTGGTGGTTCAATAAAACTTACATAATCATAATCAAAATCATCTTCATCCTGCAAAACAGTGGTTGATTTGGCGTTTTGATTAATTACATGTGCTTTTTCTTTTTCAAAGTTATCAATTGGTTTTACTGTTCCGTCAACGTTACTTAATAAATCATTACCCGGATTCATATCTGGCGTAGAATCTACATCTGTAATGCTTCCATCTAGCGTAGTATCCCCATTAAAATTAGAGAATGAGCCAATTTCTCCAGCTATATAAAAATCAGTTGACTCATATGAACCATCATCTGGCATACCTTGTGCTTTTGCATAGAGTAAAGCAGATTTATTTCCGCCCGATTCTATCCCGCTTGGTAATGTGTAAGAATAGACTTTGATATCGCTCCATACTCCATTTCCTTTATCTTTGGAAACTGTTTTTTCATATTTCCATTTTTGATTGGCTGTTTTAAATGTATCAGTTTCGTTATTTAGTTCGAAACCTGCTGGAATATAGGCATAGATTACATTATTTTTCGTATAATTGCCTTGGTTAACTGCTGTATAATTAATACTAACTGTTGCTCCTTCTGAAATAGAAACAGGTGTAACATCTGAAGCAACTTTACCTACAAATTTATTATTTTTATCGTAAGTTTCAGTAATTTTGGTTTTTAAAGCCATATCATAAATATCTTCTCCACTAGGAGTTACGGACCCTGTGGAACCTTCTCCGCCAGCTGAAGGAACTTTTGCAATATTAGTTAAGTCTTTGGTTACGTCTACTACTTTAGCCGCAAGTCCTCTATTCTCTCCTCCATTAGGTGCAAATTCTTTTGCTGGATCATATGGAAAATCATATCTTTTTGCTCCTGGTGCTAGGTTCGTTTGATCATCAGATAATTTCCAGCCTCTTTGTAATTGACTTCCGCTTGCCTTTATTAACGCCTGCCATTCCGTAGAATCTTCTTCAAGAATAGCGTAACCTGAAGGAAGTTCATCCGTCATTTTGCTAACTACTGCTGTTTTTCCAGAATAGTTATTTGTATAAATATTGAAATACACCAAATCCCCATTTTGCGGAACATAATTCTCAGGATTATCCGCTATTTTTATATAATTTCCAGTATTTGAATCCATTCGCCAAGCAGATTCCAATTTCTTAACTGTACGCATCACTCCATCTTTGTCATCTGGAGTTATCGGCGTTACTGGTATTTCAATTTCACTAATCTTAATATCACTATTATCTTCAATAATAATTGGTGTATAAACATCTTTTTGAGAGATTGTTGAGCTTAATGTAAAGAACATATCAAATTTTGCATTCGTTAATGGCTCATTTGCATACTTCTCTAAAACTTCGGGGTTTTTATTAAATTGAAGTGTATAACCTACATATTCAATTCCATCAATTATCTTGCTTCCAGTAGGATTCTTGATGGAATCTTCTGTGAATATATACTGCTTCGGCGTCATTCCGTCAATCACTGGATTAACAAAGGTTGCTTTATCTCCTTGGAAAAAGGACTTTTGCATCCAAAATGTATACGTATCATTTAACACCGACTCCGAATAAGATGGGATCGCTATACTTACTGCCAACTTGATAGTATCTCCTGGTTGGTATTCTGCTTTTGTATTCCCGTTAACATCAGTTACTTTATTTGAAAACGTCCAATTTGTCCCGCTTTTTAATAGCTGATTATTTTGGACTGTAGTATCTATCTTCTCTTTATTTTCTTTTGTACTTACAGTTTCTTGATTATTTCCGTTAGCATCTGCAAAGATATTTGCCCACGGTACTAATTGGAAAACTAATGCTATCGCAACGATTGCAACAAACAGTTTTTGCCAATTATATTTCAACATAGTAATCCTCCCCCACTGGAACATAACAAATTGACTTCACCAAAACTTTAAAGTAATATTTGTTATTCTCCTTTTGTAGTATTGCTTATTTGTAAATTATTGTTTCCAAAATTTATGCTAAGCTACAATACTTATCCAGTATGATACTATTTAAAAACACTTAAGAGAACTAGATTACAAAGCAGGATTTCCTCCAAAGCAAATTAAATTGTGTCTATTTTGACATAAATGAATTTGCTGTTGGTATGAAGCCATTTGTAAAGATAAAAACAGAAATTTATTTCACGAGGTAAACTTAAATTAGTACTAAAAAAGACTAGTAAATAAGTTCACCCAAATTCGTTCCTCTTCCATACTTAGCTTATAAAATCTTGGGTTTTGCTGACTTAACAATACAATTCATAATGAACAAATGTAGTTTCTTTTGGTATAATTGAAAATAGTTTTCTTGGGTACATATATAGTAGAGATAAAGAAGGAGGAGAACTATGTGGAAAAAGCATAAGTGGCTAATTATTGCAGTATTATTATTGGTAATTTATGTCGCTCCATTGTTTATTCTTGGCGGGAATAGTCACGTGCGGATACATGATAATTTAGATTCTAATGTAACATGGTACAAAATGGTCTTGGATAGCGGGGACTATACGGCCAAAGTTGGGACAGCAAATATTGATCAAATAATGGATGATAGTGTTCCACGAGATTCATTTGATTCAGAATTTGTTGGAATTGATTGGCTTTATGTGATTTTCAGTACACCTATTGCGTTTGCGGTGAGCCAGTTGATTACTCGTGTATTTGCATTTTTAGGATTGTTTTTATGGGCAAGGGATTATCTTATAAAAGATAAAAAATATCTCGTGCCACTTTATTTTGTTTCTTTAGCTTTTGCACTCACGCCTTTTTGGCCATCAGGTATGCTTAGTACGCTAGGGATGCCACTAGCTTTATGGGCATTTTTAAACATTAGAAATAACAAGCGGCGGATATGGAATATAATTATACTGACACTGCTACCATTTTATTCCAGTCTAATTTTAGGATTTTGTTTCTTTTTAGTAATGGTTAGTTGTATTTGGTTATATGATGTCATTAAGGAAAAGAAGGTTAATATTCGCTTTTTGCTCAGTATGATTTATATGGTTTTGTTGTATGCACTTGTAAATTATCGTTTTATTTACGCAATGTTTTTGAACCCGATACCAGATTCAAGAAGCGAATTTAGTTTACCAGGGTTATCATTTTTAAGTTCAATTCGACTTAGTTTTAAAAATTTCATTCTAGGGCATACGCATGATCAGGCATTGGCTGGATATGTTATTTTGCCCATATTATTACTTGTGCTTGTGTTAATCATTATTAATCGAGAATGGGTTAAAGAAAAGCTTTTTTTATGGTTATTAGGGTTAAATGTATTTTTATCATTTTGGTACGGTTTTTGGTGGTATCGTGGCTGGAACTGGATCAAAGAAAATGTAGAAATCATGCGGACATTTAATTTTTCGCGATTCCATTTTTTACAACCATTTTTATTTTATGGTTTATTCGCAATCGCAATCGTTTATTTAATCAAAAAAGGAAATTGGTGGCGCAAATTAGCGTATGTAGCAATTGTGTTGCAACTTGTCGTCGTTTTCGCGAATAACTCTGAGATTTACTACCGGGTTGGAAATGGTTCCCCTACTATCAATCAATTTTATGCAACAGAGCAATTTACAGAAATTAAAAACTATATCGGTAAACCACAATCAAGTTACCGCGTTGGTAGTATCGGACTCCATCCATCTGTTTCTCAAGAAAATAGCTTTTACACTGTGGATGGCTATGTTAATTCTTATCCGCTTACTTATAAAAGAGCCTTTCGGAAAATCATCGCTAAAGAGCTAGACAAAAGCCCCGTTCTAAAAGATTATTATGATAACTGGGGAAATCGTTGTTATTTATTTTCTGCTGAGTTAGGGAAAAATTACGATTTCGGCAAAGATTCGAAAAAGCATATTAAAAAACTAGACTTTAATATAGATGCATTTAAAGCAGTTGGCGGCGAGTATATCTTGTCTGCCGTTCCAATTGACAATGCTTCTGATATTGGACTAACATTCGAAAAAGCATTTAATAACAAAGCATCTTACTGGAAAATTTATTTATATAAGGTTACAGATTAAAAAGCAGAAAGGCTCGTTTAATCCTCTTTTTAGGATGCAAAACGGGTCTTTTGCTTTTTTTATGGTATGATAAATGAAAGGAGTGATGATTATGAAGAAAACCATTCAGTCAGTTGGTGTTTGGGGCGATAGTATTATGAAAGGCGTTCTTTTCAATCCAGAAAAAAACCGCTATACTTTGCTTAAAAACAACTGCATTAAACGAGCATCTGAAAAACTTGGCCTGACTTTTCAAAATCATTCCACAATGGGTCGAACGATAACAAAAGGTCACGAAATTCTGACAAAAGACTTAGCGAAAGATGCGACAAACGATATTGCCATTATCGAATTTGGCGGAAATGACTGTGATTTCAATTGGGCAGAAGTGTCCGAAAATCCGACAGCTGAACACATTCCGCGTACACCAATTAACATTTTTGAAACCCAACTTCTTGAAATGATTGCACGACTAAAAAAACTGGATATTAAACCTGTTTTAATGACATTGCCCCCTCTTCACGCGAAACGTTATTTTGATTTCATTACAAGAGATGGGCTGAACAAAGATAATATTTTGCGATTTTTGGGCGGCGATGTAGAGATGATTTACCGCTGGCAAGAAAGATATAGTAATGCTATTTCGCAGATTGCAGCCGAAACAGGCAGCCACCTTATCGATATTCGCGATAGCTTTCTTGCCGAATTCCATTATGAAAATTTACTTTGCGCTGATGGCATTCATCCGAATGAAGCAGGCCACATTAAAATGTCACGTAAATTCATCCAATATGCAAGTTTTCATCGAGCATAAATAAAAGGAGGAAATCCTATCTTACATTTACAAAAAATGACCGCTTCTGATTTAGAAGATTTTTTAACTACAGCAATTCCAGACTATGCCGCAGAAAAAATAGCAGCCGGCACATGGACCAAAGAGGAAGCCTTAACCAATTCAAAAGCTTCTTTCAACAAATTACTATATGACGGAATTACTACACCGAATGAGCATCTCTATAGTATTTTCACTGACCAAAAAATCGGTTATTTATGGTTTCATGTCGATGAAAAACAGGCTTTCATTTATGAATTTGTGATTTTCGAAGCATTTCGAGGAAAAGGTTTTGGTACGAAAACACTTGAGGCGCTAGATGTTCTTGCAAAAGAAATGGGCATTACTAAAATCGAACTTCATGTTTTCGCTCATAACCAAACCGCCATTAAATTGTATAATAAAGTTGGATTTAAAAATACCGACATCACTATGGCAAAATATATATAAAGAAAGGCTTGAAGTCCTATTTTTTAGGACTTCAAGCCTTTCTTTTTTTCAAGTTCTAATTCTGCCAATTTTTCATGACCTTTTGTTGTTCGAAAATATCTTGTAGTGTGATTTTCTGTATTTCGAAAAATATAATGAAACATTTCTAACCAGTAGACGCCAAGAAGTAATTCATTTTTCGTAAATGCAGCGGCTCCCGGAAATTGCATCATTTCAAAAACTAAGTGATCCATCGTCGCATTTTTTTCTTCTGTTTTAGATAAAATTTGATAGATTACCGCTTCCGTAGGCTCATCCATTCTATCAACCTCCGCTTACAACATCCCTATTTCCCCAATATGGTATACAAAATAAATTAAAATGAGTAATAAAATATTAAAACCAAGCAACATCCATTTTATCAATTTTTCTTTCACAAAAAAGACACTAATTGTTGAAATAATTCCTAAAAAAAGTGGAATTAATTTATAAAAGATACCTTTCTCTCCTCCTGGTACAATATCTGAAATATGTAATCCCCAAGTTAAAATTATCCAAGTTACAGTTAGGATTGTTAGTAAAAATGCAACAAAATCTTGCCAGTTCCTTTTCATCATAACCCCTCCTACTCCTTCTAAGCTTAACATAAAATTGGATGACAACAAAAAACAAGCTAATTTTCATAGCTTGTAAATCGTTAAATTCTAATTAAATTTAAGGCAAAAAGAGTTACAAGTAAAATATTAAACAAAATGGCAATCCATTTTTCATCCAAAAGTTTATTTAACCTTGTCCCAATAAGCGCACCTAGTACCGCTCCTGGTATCATATAAACACCAATAGAAAAGTCACTTCCACCAACAATCACGTAAGAGCCTATACTAGCAAGAGAAGTAAGAAGCGTCACATAACTTGATGTCGCAGAGGCAGTCTTTTGATTTAGCATAAAAATAAGTAATAAAATTGGTATAACAATTGGCCCGCCACCGATTCCAAATAAACCAGCTAAAAATCCAATAATCACCCCAAATAAATAAGGCATTATCCGATATTTACTTAAAAAATGAGGCTTTTCATTGTTGCGTCTCTTTTTCCAAACCATCAAAAGTAATAAAATCACGATTAATGCACCATACATAAAACGATAAACCGCTTCCGGTAACATTTGGTTCACGATTGCACCAAGAAAAGTAGTTGGAATACTCGTTATAGCAATTTTTAGTGCTAATCCTACGTTTCCTTGCTTCCGTTTATAATAAATACTACAAGTAAAAATCGCCATCGTGAAAACTGTCAGCGCAGAACTAAAAGCCGCAGTTCCTTGAGCCACGCCCATTAGCAGTAAAATTGGCAAAAGAATTACTCCGCCACCAATACCTAAAAAGCTCCCCACAACACTTGTACTAAGCGCTATTAGAAAGTATGTTATCATATCCATTTTCCGTTACCTCTCTTCTTTCACCTTTTTCAGCTTAACATATTTCCCCGTTTTTAAAAGTACTAAAAAAAGACAATAAATTATTGTCTTTTGAATTTAAATGCTAGGGATTGGTTCAACCATCAAATTATTACTAGCCTTATCTATATATGTTACTTTCATTGCAGTTAAATCGGCTTCCCACAGTTCGATTCCTGCCAAACCTGCTAATTCAATAAATTTCTCAAAATCTATTCGTCCCGCTTGTGCTTGTTTTATTGCCTCGCGTAATTTTTCTACTGAACTTTCTTTAGAAACAGGCATAGCAACTCCATTTAACTGCGCTTCTACCATGTTATTTTGATTGTCCCAAAATACATAAACACCTTTTTGAACTAAAAATTGATATTTAATAATACCTAATTCTTTAAAACCTTGAATAACTTGCGGAAAATCACTAGCATTTTTTTCACTTGTTGCTGCTTGCAAAATCATTTGTTTGTTTATCATAACTAATCTCCAATCAAGTAAGTTTTCTATATTATACCTGATTTCTAGCTTAATCTAAACAAGCGGTTTTTCTTCTTTAAAAGTTTCAATAAGTGCTTCTTCCAAATCATATAGAGAATCATTAGTTTGGTCTAAAGTATAACCGTGATCCAGCGCAAAAATAATAATGGCATCGCGGCGATTTTTTGCATATAAAGGTGGATATTCGGTATATTTTAATAATCTACTCGCTTCATTACCTGAAAGCTTAAAACCAAACGAAAGTGCAATGGTCCGGTCACGAGAAGGTCTTCTAACTCCACTAAAAATCTGATAGCCATATGTTTCATGGAGCCTTGCCGCACGAATAACACTTGCTTTTGTTAATTTTTTCTCTACTAATAACTCTTTTAAATATGTTACCATTTCACTTGATTTAAATTCCGCCTCGTTTTCATCTAAAACCTGGCGTAGATTTGTCGCTTTTTTTAATTCATGAAGTAATTTACTTGTCTCTTTTTCCCCATCCATAAGGCACACCCCCGATTGTTTTTTATATTATATCATGAAATAAGTACTCGACTACTATGCTTCATGCTATAATTTTACTATAAAGTGTAGAAGGGATTTTAAATCAATGGGAGAAATGACACTCGCTTTTATAGAAGAACAATATAAAGAATTAGATAATCTAAATAATAAAGAAAATCCTGCTGTACTAACGCGTAATACCGCAACAGGAGAATTATTAGTTCGTAAAATAATCCCTATTAGTTTCGCTCCAGTTTTAGAGGAACTTAAAAAATTATCAAGTAACTATTTGCCCAAAATTGAAGTGATGATTCCAAATGGCAGCGAACTGATTGTATATGAAGAATATATTAATGGGAAAAACTTAGCTGACTTAATGAAAGTAAATGCGCCCTTTGATGCAGATGAAGTGGCACGACTAATGTTGATGCTTTCTGACGCGCTTACAGAACTTCATACAAATGCAATTATCCATCGTGATATAAAACCGTCCAATATTATGATTTCAAGTGATGGCGTTTTAAAATTAATTGATTTTGATGCTTCTCGTGTTTTTGAAGTGGGAAAAAATCAAGATACAGTCAATCTCGGGACGATTGGATACGCTGCTCCTGAGCAATATGGATACTCGCAAACCGACGCTCGTTCAGATATTTATAGTATCGGCGTCCTCATGCTTGAACTTTTACGTGGAAAAAATAATTTACCTGACAAAGAAACCGCTACTTCTTTAGAAAAAATCGCCATGCAAGCAGCATCATTCGATCCAGTGCAGCGTTTCCAAACCATCCAAGAATTCCGAACCGCTATTAAAAATGATTCGCTTGGACCTACCTTTGTTTCCGAGTTAACAGACTTAGGCGACTTCGCTACCATAGAAGACAGCTCAGACGAAATAAACTGGGCAACTCAAACAAATGAATACGAAAAAGATTTTATTCCCTGGTATAAACATATTCCCGGTTTTAGAACTGGTCATACCTGGAAAATGGTAGTTGCAATATTAGGCTATATTTTCATGGCATTTGGATTATTTACCCCACCAACAGAAGGCGTTAAAATGAATAACATCGAAAACTTTTTTGCTAATTTTTTCTTGATATTTCCTGCCTTCATTATATTTACTAATTTATGCGGCATCTGGTCCAAATTACCTTTACTTAAGTCCTCATCTAAAGGAACAAGAAAAGCTGGAATTATCGTATATATTTTTGTTTGTATTATAATTTATGGAATTTATACAGAAATCTTTTCTTAGTCCTATGCCCGTTGCATAGGACTTTTCTTATCTCCGCATGGTGTAATAGAAACAGATAAATTAAGAAGGAGAGAAGAAAATGAAAAATTTAAAACGCGTTTTACTATTAATGGGGATTATTACTTTTGCCCTAGCCCTAACTGCATGCGGTGGGACAGAAGATAAAACAAGTACAGAAAAAACAGAAACAGCAAAAGCAGAGACGAAAGAAAAAAAGAAAACAGATCCAAATACACTTGGCGATTATAAAGTGGAAATCCTTAGTTCTGAAGTCGTAAAAGACTATGCCGGAAACGATGCAATTGCAGTCAAAACAAAATTCACAAATAACAGTAAAGAAAATACTTCCTTTATGGTAGCCATCGATCAACAAGTTTTCCAAAATGGGACACAATTAGAAACAACCGTATCCGCTGATGGCAGCATGGGCGGTGTAGATAAAGATGTTCAACCTGGAGCTACTTTAGAAATAACCGATTACTATAAACTACAAGATACACAAAATAAAGTAGATGTTGAAGCCAAAGAATTAATTAGTTTCAGCAAAAACACAGTCAAAAAATCATTTGAATTAAAATAAAAAATCGGCCGCAGACAATCAATGTTTGCGGCTTTTTAATTTAAAATCCTAACCTATTCTCGATACGGCTTCGCAAAGAATCATTTTCATTAAATGATTCCCTAAGTTCTATCGCTTTTTTAGGATAATTGGTGATGATTCCGTCTACATTTTTCCGTAAATACATTTGCATTAATTTTTCTTTATTTACCGTCCAAACAAACACCTTTTTATTATTTTGCCTGGCTTGTGTAAGCAATCGTTTATTGATGGAAAAATCTTCTAAAACAATAAAATCAGCTGATGTTTTTGGTAAGTTTCCAATATTAAGCGCTAATATAACACCAGTTTCAAGTGTAGGGTCGGCCTGTTCTATTTTTTCGATAACTGATTGGTCCAGCGATTGGACTAAATATTTATCAGTTACTTTTTCTTTCTTTAACAATGTGACAAGACGTTCTACCATATCGCTAGATTCCCCGCCATGCAACTTCACTTCCACGAGTATATCTATCTTATTCTTTTTCGCTGTCTTGATAATTTCATCGAAAGAAGCTATATGAGACGAATAGTCGCCACTCTTCACTTTAGTTTGTTGCAACTCTTTTAAAGTCATATCTGCGACACGCTTAGAACTGCCAGCAAGTCTTCTCAGTGTCATATCATGGAAAACAACGAATTGATAATCTTTGGTTTCTTGAATATCAATTTCACTGTAATCTGCCCCGGCCTTTGCAGCTGATTCAATTGCTTCCACCGTATTTTCAACAGCATTCATTGTTTCACCGCGATGGGCTATTATTTTTGTGTTTGGTTCATATAAAGTCGCATTTACTGTATAAATATTAAAACCACTAAAAATAATGAAAACGATTATCGCTACAATAATAAATCTCTTTTTATGCGGAAACTGGTTGCGCGCGACAGGAGCTGGTTGTCCTTCGATAGCAAAGGCATTCTTCACTAATAATTGCGCAATGATTCCTTGAAAAATCCCAGCGGCAAAAAAGCCTATCACTTGCAACATGGTTAAAGTAATACCAGCTATAACAACCGCAATTCCCGGAGTTATTTTTTCTACTAAGAGAAGTGGTAACATAATAATCGTCGCAATAATAGATACTAAAAAGCCAATCACAACAATTATTAAAACCCATTTTAGTAACATGAAAAACAAGTGTTTTTGCGGGTATTTCCAACTTTTTCGGATAGCTCCACTTATTTTGAGTGATTTATCTTCAATAAAATATGGTAATGCGAATACGAGTCTCGCGCTAATATAGAAAATAATCGCCATTACAATAACATATAGCCACGTTCCCGTCGTCGTTTTCATTAATTCATCTGCAATAAAGTGCGGCAAATAGAGGTTTTCTGTAATCGTAATTGGTAAAGATAATCCTGCAATTGGCAAAAGTAAAAAGAAATATAGCAGAAAATAAATCGCTTGATAACTAAGAAAGTATTTCGCTTTTACGTTTAGCCTTTGTATGATTTTGAATACGGTATAGCTTTCTCCCCGCAATTGATAAATGGCCATCATTATAAAGAAACCCAGCTCATAATATACAAACAGTAAAATGAGTAAAGCTAAAATCAGCAGCATAATAACAGCAACTGGGCTCGAAAAAACTTCTCCGAGATTGGCGTCTGTAATTCCTGGCACTCCGATAACTCGGAGAATAAAGAAAAAGAAATAATAAATAAAAGGCCCAATCACAAATGCCTGCAAAATCGTCAACAACAAGGTTACTTTTAGGTAATCTGTCTTAAATTGATATAAAATTTTCAAACTGTCTTTTAAATCTTTCATTTGCTTCTCCCTTTTTTGTTCAATTTTCAAGGCTTTATAGTTTATCAACGAAGCAAATTTAGTTATAATTAATTCATAAAGTTAACTATTTAAAAAGAGGTGATATAATGCATCCGATTGAACAATTGTTAGCAAATAAACATATTACTACCATTGATATTGAATCAAATACTCGCTTAAAAGAAGGTAGTTTGCAAAAACTTATTGATAAAGATATTCGCACTTCTGATATTAGTCTTCGTGTTCTCAGCCAAATAGCTATTTTTCTTAATACGGGAGCGGATATCGTCGCTAAACAACTTAGCGATTTAGAAGTAGCTAATGACCTCGCCTTTCTTGTAGAGGATTAAAGAACTAAGTACATCATTGTTACGTCCAAATACCGCCCTTCCACTTGCATTAATGCTGGAATCTCACCAGCTTCAATAAAACCGAACTTTTTGTACAAATTAAGTGCTCGCTTGTTTTCAGAAACAGCTTCTAAGTAAACGAGTTTTAAACGTTCAGTTTTTTTAGCATGTTTTATTAATTCTTCCATAATAATCGACCCTATCCCTAAACCCCAAAATTTCTTCTGTGTAGAAATAGTTAGCTCACATGTATGTAATTCTCGCTTTTTTGTATGGCCAATAAGTTGAGAAACACTTGCAAGTTCATCTTCAATAAAACTTAATAACATTATAGAGCCAGGGTTTTTAGCCGATTCTTCTATGTATTCCACTTCTTCTTCTACGCTAAATGAAAAATCACCTTGCCCAAAAGATAAATAATCTGTCTCACCTGCTACTTCATTCAGATAAGTAACAATATTGCTCGCATCCTCTTTCGTAGCCTCTCTAATCGTCAGTATTTGTCCGTTCTTAAGTTCGCTAGTTTCCATACAGACACCACCTTTTTTGCTATTATAGCCTATCCATTCTACACACGCAAACAGCAAAAAAAGCTAGATGCTGTCATCTAGCTTTCCGAAAATCTTATTTATTAAAAGAAATTACTATTTTTCCAACTGCATGGTGAGTTTCACTTAATGCATGTGCATCGAAAACCCCTTTTTCAGAAAATGGGAAAGTTGCGCCAACAATTGGTTTCACTGTTTTATTTGCAAGTAATTCACCTAATTTTTTCAGTTGTTCGCCGTTTGGTTGAAGCCAAATTCCATTCGCAGTCACATTTTTTTCTTTCGCGCGGTCTTCATTTGAAATACCAACGATACTTACTAAACGACCTGTTCCTTCTTTTAATACATCATAGCTATCAGTTTCGATTTGACCACCCATTGTATCAAAAACAACATCGATGTCTGAAAGGACATCTTTAAAATTCACTTCTTTATAATCAATAACTTGATCTGCGCCAAGAGATTTTAGTAATTCATGATTTTTCGCGCTAGCTGTTGTGATAACTTCTGCTCCAGCATATTTTGCAAGTTGAATTGCAAGTGTTCCAACGCCGCCAGCTCCAGCATGAATCAATACTTTCTCACCTTTTTGAAGTTTTGCGTGATCAAATAATGCTTGCCATGCTGTTAAACCTGCAAGTGGAATCGATGCTGCTTCATCAAAACTAATACCTTCTGGAAGAGGTGCAAGTAAGTGATCATCTACTGCTGTATATTCAGCATACGTACCAAAACGCGTTGTTTCAGGACGAGCAAATACTTCATCACCAACTTTCCAATCTGTTACACCTTCTCCAACTTCAGAAATAACACCCGCTACATCCCAGCCTAAAATAATTGGGAATTCCCAGTCCATCATTTGTTTTAAGTATCCTTCACGAAGCTTCCAATCAATCGGATTAATTGACGTTGCGGCTTCTTTTACGATTACTTGATTTTTACCCGCTTTTGGCATTGCTACTTCTTTTTCTTTTAACTCTTCTTTACCACCATAATTTTCAATTACAACTGCTTTCATTTTAACTTCTCCTCCATTTTCTCTACATTATTCATCATTTTTGTGACTGATTTAAGTAACGCACTGACTTCATCCTCAGAAAATTCTTCTAAAGCCCCACTTTGGAATTTTTCTTTTTCCGTAAGTAAAGAAGCTAATTCTGCCTCGCCAGCTGGTGTTAAAAATAAATACGTATAGCGTTTATTCTCATCTTGCTTTTTACGAACGATAAGCCCTTGCTCTTCCATTCGCTTCAAATGACGGGTAATACTTGCTGAATCAATATACAGCTTTTCTTTTAATCTGTTCTGACTTTGACCAGGCGTTTGTTTAATATGAAATAAAATCTCTACTTTCGTAAAGCTCATATTCGTTTGTTGTTCAAATACATGACTTATTTCTTTAGATAACAAATGCATCCGGTAAAGCAGTTCCGAATGTTTCGTACATGGTTCCAGCATTTCCACCTCCATAGTTGACATGTCAAATGATATATCAACTATTATACGCTTCCTTTTTTAAAGCACAAAATATCTGCTCAAATATTAGTGGCTAATTTTTTGTAAGCAATATACTTGCCGTTAACTGCTAAAATAAGCTACACTTAATAGATAATTCAAAAAAAATGGAGGCAAGATGTAATGACAAACGTACTTTTCATCAAAGCAAATGGTTTACCTGCCGAACGCTCAGTCAGCGTGGCACTATACGAAATTTTCCTAACTGAATACAAAAAGTCCCATCCGGACGATAATGTAACAGAATTAGATTTATTCGAAGCGGATCTACCTTATTATGATGTAACAATGATGAGTGGATTACATAAAGAAGTAGCTGGTGAGACTTTAACTCCGGAAGAAAAACGATTAGCTGATATTGCAAATGGGTATTTAGATCAATTTTTAGCTGCTGATAAAATCGTTATGGCGTTCCCACTATGGAACTTCAGTATCCCAGCACAATTTTTAACTTACTTATTCTATTTAAATCAAGCTGGAAAAACCTTTAAATATACAGCAAATGGTCCAGTTGGTTTAGTAGCAGATAAAAAAATTGCTCTACTTAATGCACGTGGTGGTATTTATTCAGATGGTCCAATGCAAAGCTTTGAAATGTCTTTAAGCTATGTTAAAAATGTTCTAGCGCACTTTGGTATCTCTGAACCAGAAATGGTTATTGTAGAAGGTCACAATGCTAAGCCAGATCAAGCAAAAGATATTATCTCTGCTGGAGCAAAAGAAGCAGTAGAGTTAGCTAAAATATTTTAATTTTAAAAAGTCGCCAAAAAGATTTTCTCTATTTGGCGACTTTTTTCGATTTAGCTCGTTAACATTTTCGACATATTTTTGTTTACAATACTATTAAAAGTGGAATTGGAGTAAGACACTATGTGATAAAATATTATAAATACAACTAAAGGAGGTTACAATCTGTGAGAAAGGTAGTTACCAAAATTGGTATATATACTCTCTTAATTATGTCATTTACTATTTTATTTTCTATGGATGTCTCAGCTGAAGAAAAGAGTAATGTGAGAGCTGCACAAGATATTGTAAACATTCCTGATCCTGTTTTAAAAAGTTATTTAAATGGACTTTTAGGGCAACCTAGCACAAGTGATATTACCGAAGCGCAAATGGATACTATTATAAACGTTACTATTAATAACAGTAGTTTGAAAGATTTAACTGGGCTTGATTACGCCCACAACCTAATTTTTTTAAATTTAACAAATACTGGTGTGACTGACTACTCTCTCGTTACTAAAATAACTAGTTTAACTAATCTTAATATTTCTGGAGATAACTTAACTACTAATTCATTACCTAATTTAAATGGTTTAGAAAACTTAAATAACTTAACCTTAACCTCTGGAAAGCTCGACAATAGTGCTTTGACAAAATTTAATAAAATCCCCAATTTAACTTTTTTAAATTTAGACAGCAATCCTGCTATCACAAATGTCATGCCTCTCAAATTACTCCCAGATTTAACCACCTTATTTATCCAATTTTGTGGGGTAAATGATTTCCGCGGAATTGATTCTTTTCCAAAATTGACTAATTTATCAGCCTATGGGCAAAATGTTGGTAACGCTGTTTTAATCAACAGCAAAATTAAAAGCTCATCTTTAAATTATAATGAAACAAACCAAACTATTTTTGTGCCATTTACTTTAATGACTGAACGTAGCATTAATTTTGATGGTTATCTATTCCCCTTTACAACTAATACAGGAAGTTCTAATACTTATTTCACTTTAAATGGTGTACAAATTAGTGGCGACCGCTTAAGTATTACTGATACAGGTATAACTGTAAATGGTATTACAAAGGATTACTTTGATTCTATTACTAAAATGGAGTATAATGCCCGTTACGATAATCCTGCTGGAAGTTATCCAACCCCTCCTAATTTTAATAGGTATTCTGTATCTGCTGGAACATACGACCACTTTTTTGACATTGAGCATTCTCTAACTATTACGAATGATTCAACCATAAGCTATGCAGAGCAGAAGATTGTTACCGAAGAACAGTTTTTAAAAGATATTCATGCTGAAACCGATGACGGAACACCTGTCACCAGTGATTTTGATACTGTAGTAGATTTTAATAAACCTGATGTTTATACAGTAACATTAAATGCCGAAAATGCGGCTGGTTTAAAAGCGGCTCCGACACAAGTATCTGTGACTATCCTTGCAAAACCAGTAATTACAGCTAATAAGAGCATTTCTTACGTAAAAGATACAACTAAGACAGCGCAACAATTTTTAAAAGATATTTCGGCTAAAACAAGTGATAATAGCCCAGTTACAAGTGATTTTGATAGTGTTGTTGACTTAACTAAAGTCGGAACATATAAAGTAACTCTAAATGCGATAAGTGCTGATGGGATTGAAGCAGACCCAGTTATTGTTTTAGTAAATGTGGTAACGGGTACTGAACCACCAACGCCACCTGCTCCTTCCCCCACACCAGACCCTATGCCAGATCCTGATAATCCAGTTGTAGTTGATGATAATAATGATCCTATTCTATCGGTTGACTCAGCAACTACTCCGATTACTGAAAAAAAAGCTTCTAAAAAAGCAACTCTCCCGGATACGGGTGACTCAAACCAAGAAATGATTGTATTAATCGGTATCATATTAGCAGGTATAGCCGTTATCTTTTTCCGTAAAAGAAAACATAGTTAAATAAAAAGCAGTCGTGACCTAAAATTTAAGTCACGACTGCTTTTTTTATTTAGTTACTGTACCGTGAAAGGCACCCATACCGCCCATTACATTCGTTACTTCAAAACCTTCCGCTGCTAAAAACTGACTTGCGCGCTCAGAACGACCACCTGCGTAACAAATAATCGTATAAGGTTTTTCTTTATCCAGTGTTGCTAGTTTTTCTGGAAGTTCATTAATTGGAATATTTATTGCGTCTGGAATGTGTCCTTCAATAAAAGCATCCGCATCTCTGACATCTAAGATATAATGCTGTGACTTTTTTAATTCTTGCTCTAAATCATTTGCCGTAATGGACTCATACATCTATTTTCACCTCTTCAATTTCTTCTTTAACAACCATACCTCCTAATTCATTATCAAACAAATTTTCTGCTCAAAAAAAGACAATGCGGCTCTCTGCCACATTGTCTTTTTAAATTTAAACGGCCTGAGCTCCAGTAAACTGACTGTTATAAAGGTCAGCGTAGAAGCCTTTTGCATCAAGTAATTCTTGGTGGGTACCTTGCTCGATTACGCTACCATGGTTCATAACGAGAATTAAGTCCGCATCACGAATGGTTGAAAGTCTATGCGCAATAACAAAGCTTGTGCGCCCTTCCATCAAATTGCCCATCGCAAGTTGAATATTTAATTCTGTTCGAGTATCTACACTGGAAGTTGCTTCATCTAAAATTAAAATAGATGGATCTGACAAAATTGCACGAGCAATCGTTAATAATTGTTTTTGACCTTGTGAAATATTAGAACCTTCTTCATTCAAGATAGTATCATAACCATTTGGAAGTCTTCGAATGAAATCATCTGCATAAGCTGCTTTTGCTGCTCCAATAACTTCATCTTTCGTTGCGCCTTCGCGACCGTATGCGATATTGTCGGCAATCGTTCCATTAAACAACCAAGTATCTTGTAGAACCATTCCGAATTTTTCGCGGACAGCTTCTTTGGTCATATCGCGAGTATCAATACCTTTCATACGAATCTGTCCACCATCCACGTCATAAAAACGCATCAGCAAGTTGATAATCGTCGTCTTACCAGCACCAGTAGGACCAACAATCGCCACCATTTGCCCTTCTTCCACATGGATATTCAAGTCAGTCATTAATGGTTTGTCTGGCGTGTAACCGAATTTCACGTGGTCGAATACTATACTATGTTCTTCACCAGCAACCTGATTAACATTAGCTGGAATTTCATCTTTTTCTTCTTCTTCATCCATCATTTCAAATACACGTTCTGCCGAAGCAATAGTGGATTGAATGATATTAGCAATATTGGCCACACTAGAAATTGGTTGTGTAAATAATTGGACATATTGCGTAAATGATTGAATATCTCCAACTTGAAGCGTTCCATTAGTAACAAAAATACCACCAGCCACACAGACACCTACATAGCCTAAGTTACCAACAAATTGCATCACCGGCATCATAATCCCGGAAATAAATTGCGCTTTTTTCGCTGCTTTGAAATAATCTTCATTTACTTCATCAAATTTTCCAAGCGTCTTCTTTTCTTGACCAAAAGCTTTAATAATTGTTTGACCACCGTAAGTTTCTTCTACGGTATCATTTAAAATACCAAGGTTACGTTGTTGTGCACCGAAGTAACGTTGTGATCTACCAGCAATAATTGCGACTAAAATAATACTGATTGGGACGGTTACTAAAACGATTAACGTCATTTGCCAGCTAATCGTTAGCATCATGATTAAAACACCAATCATTTGAACAATCGCTGTAATAGCTTGTGTTAGTGATTGTTGCAAAGTATTCGCGATGTTATCCATGTCATTAACAGAACGACTTAGAATATCACCATTTGAGCGCGTATCATAATATTTCAGTGGAAGACGTGCCATTTTTGCTTTTAAATCTTTCCGCATATCATAAACAGTTCGCTGCGCAACGCTCGACATGACGTATTGCTGAATGAAACTGAATAAGGAACTACCAAGGTATAAGACTAAAACAATCATTAATATATTGAAAATCTTATCGTTGTCAATCCCAGCTGGACTCATAACACCTTTAAAAATTTCTGTTGTCGCTTTCCCGAGCTCTTTCGGGCTAAAAATATTAAAAATCGTGGATAAAATCGCAAAGATAAAGACGACAATAATTGCGACAGAACGAGGTTTCATATAGCCAAGAAGCCGGAATAGTGTTTGTTTAAAGTTCTTTGGTTTGGCGGCCGTTTGCATTCTCATGCCACCACCTGGACCTGGACCACTCATGCGATTTCCTCCTCTGACAGCTGTGACCTCATAATTTCTTGATAAATTTGATTTGTTTCTTTTAATTCTTCATGTGTTCCAATGCCAGCAATCTTACCTTCATTCATAACAATGATTTGGTCGGAATTGACAACAGATGTAATTCGCTGTGCCACAATGAGTGTCACGGCTTCGGTTGTTTCAGCTTTCAGTGCCTCACGTAGTTTCGCATCTGTTTTGAAATCAAGCGCTGAGAAACTATCATCAAAAATATAAATTTCTGGTTTTCTAATTAAAGAACGAGCGATGGAAAGGCGTTGTTTTTGTCCACCAGAGAAGTTGTTACCGCCTTGCTCTACACGACTACCAAGCCCATTCGCAAGTTTAGATACAAAATTTTCCGCTTGAGCTGTTCGAAGTGCTTCCCAAATTTCTTCGTCGGTTGCATCTTCTTTACCGTAGCGCATATTCGAAGCTATTGTTCCAGTGAATAAAACTGCTTTTTGCGGAACAAGTCCAATTTTTTGGCGCAAACTGGACTGATCCATTTCACGCACATCAATTCCATTAATTTTAACAACACCGCTTTCGACATCATAAAAACGTGGAATCATATTAATTAAAGTAGATTTACCAGCACCAGTACTTCCTATAATAGCAACCGTTTCGCCAGCATTAGCTTCAAAAGTAATATCTTCAATTACTGGTTTTTCAGCCCCTTCATAACGGAAAGTCACATGTTCAAAAGAAAGTTTTGCTGGTGGTGTACTTGTTTTTGGATTTTCTGGGTTAAGTATTTCTGCATTCATGTCTAATACTTCATTAATACGTTCAGCAGAAGCTCCAGCACGTGGAATCATAATAAATACAGCAGAGAGCATCATAAAGGACATCATAATTTGCATCGCGTATTGAATGAATGCCATTAGGTCCCCTACTTGCATATCACCATTTCCAATAAAAATTGAACCAATCCAAACAATCGCAATAGAAGTTAAGTTCATAAGTAACATCATTAATGGACTCATTAGGGAAAGCAACCTGTTGACTTTAATTGCTGTAGTCGCGTAGTCAGCATTTGCTTCTTCAAATTTTTCAAGTTCATCTTCATTGCGGTTAAAGGAACGAACGACACGAATTCCTGTTAAACCTTCGCGAATAACA
This sequence comes from Listeria farberi, assembly GCF_014229295.1. Lineage (NCBI taxonomy): Bacteria > Bacillati > Bacillota > Bacilli > Caryophanales > Listeriaceae > Listeria > Listeria farberi. The sequence goes on along the minus strand of NZ_JAARZL010000001.1, from coordinate 414,080 downwards.
CGATTTAATTTATCCATTTTCTTTTGTAGTGATTTAAACATCGGCATTGCTTTTCCGCCGAGAACAACTACTAATAGAAGCAGTAATGGTAAAACAACGACAAAAATAAGCGATAATTTCGCATCCCTACCAACTGCCATAATAATACCACCAAGCAACATAATTGGCGCCATTACCATTAGTCGCATCATCATATAAAGAACATTTTGGATTTGAACAACGTCATTTGTCGTTCTAGTAATTAGGGAAGAAGTTCCTACTTTATCAAATTCTTGTAAGGAAAAGTCCTCTACCTTTGTAAAAATTTTATCGCGTAAATCTTTCCCGAATCCCATTGAAATTCTGGATGCAAGATAAACTACGGTAACCGATAAGATAACAGAAGCAAACGAGATTAAAAGCATCTGCATCCCAGTGCTCCAAATGTAATCTGTATCGCCTGTTACGACTCCTTTGTCGATAATATTCGACATGAGTGTCGGCAGATAAAGCTGTCCAATAACTTGCCCGAAAGTAAGGACTAATACGGCTGTAATGCTCAGCCAATAAGGTTTTAATCTTTTCATCAATTTCATCATTTGCGTTTATGCCTCCTTATTTTCGGATTTTGTGTTTAAATAATCTGTCAGTTTTTCTAGGAGTGTAATCAATTTTTTCATATCGTCTTCACCTAAAAATTCCTGCATATCTTCAAAACTAGCTTGAAACTCATCAAACATTTTTTTCGATACACCTGCTCCGACTTCTGTTAGTTCCACATACATCGAGCGCTTATCTTCTGGGTTCTGAACTCGCTTAATGAGCCCTTTCCCTTCCAAAGATTGTATCATTTGCGTGACGCTTGGTTTTGAAATTCTGAGCATGTGACCAAGATCGGAAACACGAATTTTTGGCCCTCTGCTTTTAAGCCCACGAGATAAAATAAAAATAAATCTTGTTTCAGATTTACTGTAACCCGGAATTTGGAAACTCTTTATTTCAGCATGCTTAAAATTCATGAAAGCCTTGATTACCGAGTGCCCCAAGTCTTGATTTTTTGAAGACATTTCTCCACTTCTTTCTATTATTTGATTAGTTTACCTAACTAATTATATGAGTTATTCATTTTTTGTCAAGCAATATCTTAGCGTTATTTTAAAATTAATCTATACTTTTAACTTTAATTACCTTATAATGGCTTTAATTGTATTTAAAACGAAGGGAGGGAAACAATTGAATTCAGTGCATAAAGTTGCTAGCCTCAGTCTTTTTACACTTGCTTGGCCGATATTTCTAGAGCAATTTTTACGACTGATGATTAGTTATATTGATGTATTTATGTTGGGGCATTATTCTGATGATGCGGTGGCTGCGACTGGGGTTGCTAATCAGATTCTTGTTATTTCTATTATTATTTATGGCTTCATCAGTGTTGGTGTGCAGATTATCGTTGCACAAATGATTGGTGCGAAAAAACATAAAGAAATCGAGAACGTGATTACTAATGGCTTAGTGGTAGCTTTCTTAATCGGTATCGCGATGAGTATTATTTTCATATTTATGTCGAAAAACTTTCTAACTTGGATGGGAATTGATCCTCATTTAGTCCAAGTTGGTGCGCCTTTTTTAGAAATAATCGGAGGAAGTTCAGTTGTAATTGCCATTCATGCATCCATTTTACCAATTCTCCGGGCGCATGGTTATGTAAGACAATCCATTCTCGTCCCTGTGACAATCAGTATTATCAACGTTGTCGGTAATTACCTATTTCTTTACGGACCACTTGCTTACTTAGATTACGGGGTGGCAGGTGTTGGGATTTCTACTGCTGTCGCGAATTTTGTCGGAATGGTTCTAGCTATCTGGATGTTAAAAAAATACATCGGTTACACTTTTCATTTCAAAAAATTGGAGCAAGTGTCCAAAAAACTACTTTATTCTATTTTACGTCTAGGTCTTCCTTCTGCTGGAGAAAATTTGTCCTATGCGGGTTCACAACTTGTTGTTACCGCAATTATTGCTATTTTAGGTACAGAGGCGCTTACAACAAAAGTATATGCTTCAACAGTTAGCCAATTTGTCGCACTCTTTGCTATCGCGCTCGGCCAGGCCTCGCAAATAATTATCGGTCGTGCGGTTGGCGCAAAAGAAATTGATAAAGCTTATAAGCAAGGTCTCCGCAGTTGGAAAATAGGATTAGTCGTTGCGATTGTGGTTAGTGTTTCGATTTATCTATTTGCCGAACCGATTATGAGTCTATTTACAACCAATACCGAAATCATAGCGATGACGAAAGAATTATTCTTGCTTTCGATTTTCCTTGAGCTTGGACGTGCCACCAATATTATTATCATTAGTAGCCTTAACTCTACTGGTGATGTCCGCTTTCCTTTCATATGTGGACTTATAGTCATGTGGATTGTTAGTTTGCCATTCTCTTATGTACTTGGAATTTCCGCTGGGCTAGGACTTGTGGGTGTTTGGCTTGCCTACATTATTGATGAAGGAGTTCGAGCGGTTCTTATGTACCGAAGATGGCGCAGTAAAGTTTGGTCATTAAAGTCAATCATATAAAGAAACGTCTCTTTGATTTTTTTCGAAGGGGCGTTTTTGTATATGACAAAACTGTCATTTTTAATTTCATATCGTCACCTAATTCGATGGTTCCATTTCTCTTTCCCCGCTATACTAGACTTATAAACAAATGAGAGGATAGAGGAGAAATGTTAGATAAAAAAATTATTAGTGCACTTAGTTATTTTAGTCTTTTCTTTGCCCCAGTTATCACGCCTGCTATTTTATGGTTTACAAATAAAGATAAAGAAATTCGTCACCATGTGAAATGGGCTTTGCTTACACAAACAACATTTGTAGCTGGACTCACTGTAATGATTTTGCTTTATAATAATGTTCCTTTTAGTACAAATAGTGCGGATACTATTAACTTTTTAGCTCTAGCTACCGTCTTTTTTATCGTTTTTCTTAATGTATCAATACTTATTTTTACTTTGATTCGAGGTATTACACGTATCGTAAAGCATAGTGACGATAACTGGGCTAGATGTTAAGCTAACTTCCTAATTTATGCTATAATATAGTGTACTTTAGGAGGTTTTTTGATGCGTTTTATTATTGCTTATTTATCAATATTTGTTTTAGGTATTTTTTCAGCACTTTTAATCGAAACAATCCTCTATGAAAATGTTACACCTCAGCTTGTTTTTTCAGCAATTCTTTTTGCTGCCCCCGTAATTTTAGTCGCTTCCACGTTAGGTGAAATATTTTATGGCTTTAGCAAAAAATCGAGCTACTTAACATTTGCGGTATGGGGATTTGTCTACGGCGTTTTTGTAACTGTCATTATCCTTAGCATTATCCAAGTTTCTGGTATGCTGATTTCTGTTGGTATTTCTGTTCTTGCAGGGGTAATTATGGCAATTTTAGCTGTTATTTTCTTCTTTTTGCGAGGTGGGAAATCGACAAGTGGAAAAGCTGCTACCAAATAAAAAATTGTCTATCCTAATTGATTCATTCAACTAGAATAGACATTTTTTTATTCTTCTTCAAACGCATGATGACTCAAGTTAAAACGAATCGTTTGAAGAGGATAGCCATAAAAATCTTCGGTAAATTCCTCCACTTGCACAAACCCTTTCGCCTTATAAAAATGAATTGCTGTTTCATTACCTTTTTCCACGTTAACAAACATTGGCAGTGGTACGTGAAATAGAGTCATCCCCACTTCTAAAAGCTCTGTTCCAAGCCCGCGTTGTGTCACTTCAGGTAGTAAATAAAAAGCCGCGAGTTCACTTTTCCCCTTTTCAAGCTCAATAAAATTCGCAAATCCAATTACTTGGTTTGCTTGTTCCACGACTGCAAAAGGAGTTGCTGAAATACGATTATGAAGCGTTTCAACATTATAAAATCTTTCCAAAAAATCATCTTGTACATCACTTGGAATTAAATCTTGATAAGTATGATGCCACGAAGTAATCGCGACGTGCTGAATGGCTTCGGCATCTGAATTAGTTGCTTTTCTAATATGAAAATCCATCATCCATTCTCCTTTCAATTGCGCTAATTGATGAAACAGTTTATCTGACTTTACCCCTTTTTAACAAAAAGAATGCGCTAATTAAATAATTAGCGCACTGATTTTTTATTTATCGATTTTAATGTCTCCGGAACTAGTTTTCACCGTTACGCGGTTATCGGTATTCGAATCACTTGTTGGTACTTTAACGCTACCAGAATTACTGCTTGCTTCATAAATAGCTTTAAAATTACCTGGTATTTCAATCTCTACCTCACCAGAATCTGTATTGATTTCGATGTTTTTCACTTGTTTGATAAATGCTACATCGATATCTCCTGAGCTCGTTTTCGCCGTTATGTTATTTGTTACACCTGCGAGTTCAATTGTTCCTGAATCGGATTCAGCTTGTACTTTACCTTTTGTATTTGCATCAATATCTCCAGAACTAGTGGTTAAAACAGCCAAGTCGGTTACAGCACTATTTGTCAGTTCGATGTCACCGGAATCAATAGCAATTTTAAGTTTTTTCGCTTTAACACCAGTAGTATTAACATCCCCTGAACCGCCATTTACCTCTAAATCACCCGTCAAACTAGTAAGCTCAGTCTTTCCAGAGTCTGTTTCAATCGATGTATTTGCTTTAATTTTCGATAAATCTAAATCTCCAGAAGAAGTAGTCATTTGAGCACTATTCGCTTCTAAATTATTCACTTTTAACTCACCAGAATTTGTAGAACTAACAAATTTCTTTACTTTAAAATCGGTAACATCAATATCTCCTGATTGAGATTTTACTTTTAAATCAGCCACTTTTGTATCTTTAGTTAAAAAGACAGTTACTTTTTGCTGCCCATATGCATAGATTTTCCCAAAATTGTTATACCAAACATTTTCTTCTGGAACTGTTATATTGAATGAAGTGCCATCTTCAGAAACTGGTTTTAATTTTTGAATTGCTTTTTTATCCTTTGCAGAATAATTTCCTTTCAGTTCGATATAATTTTTCCCAGTTGTACTTTCTTTCCATTCAATTAGTGCATCTCGCTCGGAAGAAAAGGAAATTGTATTAATATTTTCAGATGACAAGTCCCACTTTTTAGTAAGTGGTTCCCCTTTTTCAATCATAGTACCTGAGTTCATTGTGAATGCTACGCCAATAGCACCAATAATAAATAGCACCAAACCGGCGAAAAATAATTTCTTACTTAAATGATGTTTACGCATTTTTCCCGCCTCCTTTGACTGCATATTTGTGCCACTGGATAATTCCCATAGTTGTTTTACTTGTAAACTTAGTAAGTGCATTCGCTACAAAAAGCAGCATGAGACCAAGTCCTACAAGTCCTATAGACACAAACATTTGATAGAATTCGAAGTCAGCGCCAAATAAAAGTTCTACACCGAATAATACTGGCGAAAGGAGAAACGCACCAACCGTTACCCAAAGTGAAATAACTACCGACCATAACGTAGCCATAATTGGAACAACAAGGCAAATATCCAGGAAGAATAAACCTATGCCAATTAAAACTTGTTTACTAACTGTTCTATTTTCATTTTGATTTTTTCGAGGTACATAATAATAGTCTGTCTCCACTTGTTCCTCGCGGATATCCCTTTCACTTAAAATATCTGCTGCAATTTCTTCAGGTCTTCCGAGGTCAAAGACGATTTGTTCTTCGCTTTTCCCTGCCTCTACACCATTTCTAAAATGCTCTTGGTAATCAGATAATAGTTCTCTCCGCTCTTTTGGATCCAGCAATTCTAGGCGCTGGTTTAATTCATTTAGAAAATCTTGTTTATTCATTTACTGCTTCCCCCTCTGTTAAAAGCTTAGCGACACTATCTGTAAAATTATTCCATTCAGAGATAAGCTCATTCAAGTAAATCTCTCCTTTTACCGTCAGCTGATAATATTTTCTTGATGGACCTTCATTTGATTCTACTAAATAAGTGGAGCAATACTCTTCTTTTACTAATCTTCTAAGTACTGGATAAATGGCTCCTTCTGCAACTTCAATATATTTAGACACTTGATTTGCTAATTCATAACCATAACAATCTTTTTTTTGAATTAAAAACAAACAACAAAGTTCTAACACACCTTTTTTGAATTGCGGGTTAACTTCCATGCTAACTCCTCCATTCTGCTAAATTACCACTAGTAACAAGTAATCACTACTATATATTATTCACTACTGCTATAGTTTATCATACACTAGTGTTCATTGCAAGGTACTGCCTAAAAAAAATAGTATTGTTTTTTCACTTAATAAATGTTAACCTATTTTAGTATTAAGTTTACATTAAGGAGAGATAAGTTTATGCGTGATCAGAAATTGAAATTTTTAGTCGTAGATGCTTTATTCGCAATCATCATTGCTTTACTCGCACAAATTGCTATTCCACTTGGTCCTATTCCTCTTACTGGACAGACATTTGCCATTGGTTTAGCTGCAACAATTCTTGGAGCTCGTCATGGTACGATATCTGTTTTAGTTTATATTGTTCTTGGAGCAGTTGGTATTCCAGTTTTCCAAGGCATGACAGCAGGTATTGGAATTCTTTTTGGTCCTACTGGTGGATTTATTGTCGGATTTATTTTTAATGCACTCCTTACAGGTTGGCTACTTGAAAAAACAAAATTCACTGTTCCATATGCTATCGTCGCTAATATATTAGGTGCTATAGTTACGCTTATTTTCGGAGTTTTATGGCTTAAAGTTAGTACTGGTCTTGACTGGCCAACTGCCTTTTTAACAGGGATGGTACCATTTATTATCCCAGGTATTATTAAAGCGATTTTTGCTGCTCTATTAGGTATTCTCATTCGTGATCGTTTAATTAAGGCAAAACTACTCAGAGCATCATAAGTCCCATTAATACACATTTTGATTCATCTCCTATATAATGATAATGATTAGCACTGAGAAAAGGGGACTCGGTATATGTCATTACTGAATGATGAAAATAGCTTTTACAACACAGATTTACTTGAGTTATTAAAAGATTCAAATGAAGCGGTTCTTCCATATAAAAGAATTCGTTTTAGACGAAATCAGAAAATCTTAACAGAAGGCACAGAAACAACATACTTTTATATTATTGAAGACGGGGTCGTCTCGATGAGTAAAAATACGTGTAAAGAAGATAGCATTATTAGTTTCTTAGGTAAACATGATTCTATCGGTCCGCTTACATTACTTGGAGGAGCTCAATCACCTGCAAACTATACCACTATAAGCGAAGTGAGTGTTTATCAATTTGAACGTAAATATGTTCTGAATAAGCTCTTAAGCTCACCAGAGGTATTCTGGCAAATGAATAACCTTATGCAAAGTATGGTTGCTCCAATATTGGAACGAGAAGCTTATGTGAATTTACCTTCTAGCGAGAAAGTCTTGGCAGGATTAATTGCTTGTGGGGAAAGGTTTGGAAGAATGGAGTCAGATGGTTCTTGCCTAATTCCATACTATTTTACACAAAAAATCTTAGGCAATTACTTAAATTTAGCTCGAGCTTATGTTGCTACCAACTTGCGGAAACTGGAAGAAGATGGTGTGATTGCTTTATCGCCGAAACCTTGGCGTATAACTGACTTCGAGAACCGCAAACAAAATTTAAGCAATACATATAAATAGTTTTAAAGTCGCATATTTTAAAATATGCGACTTTTTCATATTAAAAAAAGAGATAAAATTTAGTATTTAAGTTTGGCAAGGTAATTTCTCGGATTTTTGTAACATTAAGGTAATTTTTTCGTAAAATAAATTTAATATTCTCTTTCACAAAGTTAAATAATATTGTATAATTAATTAGCAACATAAAATAAAAAGGGAATTGGGGATATAGAATGAAAAACATCAAAAAAAAGTTAATCGTAATTTTAGCATTTGGACTAATTTTATCAATTAGCACTCCTGTTTTTGCTACAGAAACCGGAGAACAAAATGAATCGACAACAGAAATAGCTCCACCAACAGAAACAACTACGAAAAATAATTCGGTTGAAGAACAAAAAACTAAAAAAGAACTTTTAAAAGCCAACGCAAATGCAGTAGTAGGAAAAACAAACCTTTCTTTTAAAATTGGAGATACGCCCGCTGCACAAGATTTTGTAACAGTCAATGACGCATCAAATAATCCAACATTTACTTTTAAAAACGGACAACCTGTAACAAATGCTTCTGGAAACTACTCAATAGAAATTCAGGTGACTTTCGATGATAATACTTCTACAGATATAACAGTGAACTACATAGTAAAAGAAGCCGCACCACTTGCAACGCTAAAAACAACAACACCTGTGATTGAATTAGGCTCCAAACCAACACCGAATCAATTCGCAACACCTGCAGCAGGAGCAAAATTAAGCTTTAAATCCGGAGCGCCTTCTACCAAGAAAACTGGTACTTTTACAACAACAATAGTAGCTTCTAAAGATGGAAAAACTATTGAATTAATAGTTACTTACAAAGTTCTAGATCAAGAACCACCAAAGATTAGTGTTAATCCAGACGACTATCCGTTTATTATCAAAGGAGAAACTATAACGCCCTCTACATTTGTAACAGCTACTGATAACTCGGGTAAAGTTACTTTAACTTTTAAACCTGGATATGAACCAACATATTCTCGACTTGGTATGCATGCCTTTGTTGTTATCGCAACAGATCCATCAGGAAATACAACAGAGTTTTATTCTTACTACGTTATCGTTAGTGATAAACCCACACTTAAAGCACCTACTCTTGATTTGAATAGAAGTACACCTTCCATCCTTTACGGAGTTACTATGCCTAACTTAGGTGTAATTGCAGAAGATGAGGACGGAAATTTGATTGGATGGTCTATAGAAGATGAAAAAGGAAACTTCACCATTACATTCGAACCCCCCTTACAACCAGGTGATATATTTGTTTTATATAGCAGTACTGAAGTAGAATACAGTGAAGAAACATACTATATTTATGACCCAGAAACGTTAAAAATTAGAGAACTAAATGAATCACCCTTTGAAGTAAAAACGATAAATACTAAAAATAGTAATACTACAAATAGTAATACTAAGAATAGTAATGTCACACAAAAAATCATACCAAAAACTGGCGATGCGAATCCAAATCCATTCACACTTTTTGGTTTTATCTTAATTAGTAGTTCAGTAATTATTTTACGAAAAAAATAGCACAAAAAAGTGAAACCAGTTTAAAACTGGTTTCACTTTTTATTAATAATTTTTTCCCATAAAGAAAAATGTTGCGATTGCGCCTATACCTTGAACGATGAAGAAAATCGCTACAATAAGTACGATACCAATTGCGGAAACAACTGGATTGAATAGAGCAATGAAGCCAACAATGATACCAATAATACCAATAGTTAATATCCAGCCCCAGCCTTGTACGTTGTTTTGTTTAGCTGTAAATGCGCCTATTGTACGCATAATACCAGCAAACAACACCCACATACCAAATAGCAATACAAGCGTTAAAGTTCCATCAAATTCATTAAATAATAGCAAGAAACCTAATAAGATTGATAAAATTCCGTCAGCTAGCACCCAACCAGAAACATTTTGCGACTTTCTATCTGAAAAATAAGAGATAGTGTGGAAAATACCTGAAATCAGTAGTAAGAATCCGATCATCAATGTTGAGGTTAATAATGAAATACCTGGATGGAATAAAAACCAAATCCCAAGTACAATCATTGCAATCCCTGCTAATAAAACAAGAATTCGTGTAAATGTCTTCATTTTTTTATTTCAACTCCCCTTTATTTGTTCTAATACAACCTCACTTTTAATGAAATATAATTAGTCTTAACTATAATAGCCTAAAAAAACGATTTTAAAACCTTTTTAACGTTAAATATTAACCTAAAAATAGCTTTGTCACAAAAACTCCATACAAAAGCACTATTTTGGGACTTTTAAATACTTAGTTGACAATTTGTTTCATCCAGCGTAATATATAACTTAATTTAATAGTATTTTCTTATCACGAAAGGTGGAGGGACTGGCCCTTTGAAGCCTTAGCAACCGGAATTTATTTTCACGGTGCTAATTCCAGCAGTATATTCTGAAAGATAAGTCGGAAATCCAAGTTTAGGAAACTCTATCCTCTCTGGCGGCTTATATACTGCTAGGGAGGTTTTTTGATAGAAATTACTGATAAATACATATTAAAGAGGAGTGGATTTTATGAGTAATGAGTATAAATTCGAAACAATTCAAGTACACGGCGGGCACACACCAGACGGAGATACACATTCTAGAGCCGTGCCAATCTATCAAACGACATCATATACATTTGATAGTCCGGAACATGCCGCAGCCTTATTTGGTTTACAGGAAACTGGAAATATTTATACACGAATTATGAATCCTACTACAGCTGTATTAGAAGAACGATTAACTTTACTTGAAGGTGGCATTGGTGCGGTTGCAACGGCTTCTGGCATGGCTGCTATTACTTACTCTATTTTAAATATTGCTGGTTCCGGAGATCATATCGTTGCAGCTGCAACACTTTATGGTGGAACACACACTCTTTTCTCGCATACATTTAAAACGTTTGGAATTGACGTTACTTTTGTCGACCCTAACGAACCTGAAAATTTTGAAAAAGCAATTAAAGATAATACGAAAGCTGTCTTTGTTGAAACAATTGGCAATCCTGATATAAATATTGTCGATATCGAAAAAGTAGCAGAAATTGCACATGCATCCGATATTCCACTCATCGTTGATAACACATTCGCGACCGCTTATTTAAATCGCCCGTTTGATTTCGGCGCAGATATTGTCGTTTACTCAGCAACGAAATTTATCGGCGGTCACGGGGTTGCAATTGGTGGCGCGGTCATTGATTCCGGTAAATTTAATTGGACAAATGGTAAGTTTCCAAAGCTAGTTGTACCCGACGACAGTTATAACGGCTTGTCTTATACAAATGATGTTGGCGCAGCGGCTTACATTACTAAACTACGCGTCTCACTCCTTCGTGATACTGGTGCAGCGCTTTCTCCTTTTAATGCATTTCTACTCATTTTAGGGCTAGAAACGCTATCTTTACGTCTTAAACAACATGTAAAAAATGCCAAACAAGTGGCTAATTTCTTAAATGACCACCCTAAAGTAGCTTGGGTGAATTATCCAGGTTTAACAGACAATCAATACCATGAGTTAGCCCAAAAGTATTTACCAAAAGGCCCTGGTTCCATTTTCACATTTGGTGTTAAAGGTGGTTACGCGGCTGGGAAAAAGGTTATCGAATCTGTAGAATTGTTCTCGCATCTAGCCAATGTTGGTGACGCAAAATCGCTTATTATTCATCCAGCATCCACAACTCATCAACAACTAAGTGAAGAACAACAATTAACAGCTGGTGTGAAACCTGAGTCCATTCGTCTTTCTATTGGAATCGAGAATACGGATGATATTATTCAAGACTTAACGAAAGCGCTAGAGCAAATTTAGGAGGAAGTGAAGAGAATTGACCTTACAACAAAAAGAACTATTTCAAAAAAGTCCTCTTCTACTTGAAAACGGAGAAACGTTAAGCCCTGTTTTAGTTGGCTACGAAACATACGGGACCCTTTCTGAATCACGCGATAATTGTATTTTGTTAGAACATGCGCTCACTGGGACAGCTCACGCGGCGAAGCATTTTGAAGATGATGCTCCTGGTTGGTGGGATGATTATATTGGACCAGGGAAAACAATTGATACAGACAAATATTTTCTGGTATGTACGAATGTATTTGGTGGCTGTAGTGGAACGACTGGCCCCTCCTCTATTAATCCAAAAACAGGTGAGCCATTCCGGTTACAATTTCCCGGGTTTTCTATTAAAGACATTATTAAAGTGCAGCGTGAACTTTTGGAACAACTTGGAGTTACGCGGGTTATTTCGGTGATTGGTGGATCAATGGGTGGAATGCAAGCCACAGAATGGGCGATTGATTATGCGGATATAACAGATAGCATTATTAACATCGCTTCCCCACTCGCTGCCGGACCTGATGCGATTGGCTATAACTTAATTATGCGGATGGCGATTCTGAATGATCCCGATTTTAATGGCGGCAACTATATTGGTCAACCTGAGGGCGGACTTGCGACTGCGAGAATGGTTGGAATGATGACTTACCGGACGAGCGAACTTTTCTCTAAACAGTTTGAACGTTTCACTGTCGCCGAGTCTTCTCCTGCTGCTTTCTCAAAAGAGCACTTTCAAATTGAATCGTATTTACAATATCAAGGGGATACTTTTGTCGAGCGGTTTGACGCAAATAGTTATCTATATTTAACAAAAGCGATTGATTTATTTGACGTTACGGCTCCCACGAAAGATGATTTACCCGCTTTTTCAAAAATTAAAATTCCGTATTTGCTCATTGGCATTACGACCGACCAGCTTTTCCGAATTCATGATTTACGTCGTGGTTACGAGCTTTTAAAAGAATGGGATGTGCCGGTTACTTATCATGAAGTGGCCTCTGAATACGGTCATGACGCATTTCTAGTGGAAAAGGAAGTACCGAAGTTTGAGCCGCTCATTCGGTCATTTTTAAGTAATTTACCTGTTAAAAGCATATAAAAAAAAGAGACCTCTAAAAATTTCAGAGGTCTCCTTTTTATTAGTCTTTGTAAATAGATTTCGTTCGGTTAAGCCACGCATAGCCTAGTCCGATAACAAGGCCACCACCTACAAAATTCCCAAGTAAAGCAAGGACCAAATTGACGGTCACATTGCCCGCTGTCATTGCAGCAAGTGTTCCACCAGAAGCGAAAAATGCTAATGAGAATGATGAGAAGTTGGCGATAACGTGCTCGAATCCTAAGAATGCAAAGATGAAAATAATGAAAATCATCGCAATGACTTTACCAGCATCATCTTTCATTCGGAGCGTACAAAGCACAGCCGTATTTACAACAATATTGGCGAAAATACCTTCTACAAAAATTTGTAGTGGCGCTTTTTCAAGTTTACCGCTAACGGCAGTAAATAAGAAATGATCCGCAGGCAAATTATGGAAGACAGATGTCAGAGAAACTAAATACCCTGCAAGAATTCCACCCAATAAATTACAAACAATACATAAAATCAAAATTTGTAACGCTTTTCCTGGTTTAACAATTTTTTGATAAACACCAGTTGTCATATACATCATGTTAGAAGTACCAAGCTCGGCATTCATATAAATAATCATCACGAGTGACCAACTAAACATAAACGCATACGTGATTTTACCAAGTCCTGGAGCAAAATGATCAACTTTATCACCAATCATTACAGCGACCGCAGTCCCTAGTGTCAAGAATAAACATGCTAACATCGCGCGCACGATATAACGAAGAATACTATTATTTACTAAATCAATTTTTTTGCGCGTACTATAATCAATTTTCTGCATTAATGGACTACTTTCCACATCCAAATTATTTCATCTCCAAACAAAAAATTTTCTTGTGAAATTCACAACTTGTTTATTGTAGCATGTTTTTAATTTGATGCAAATAGTTTTCAGAAAATAAAAATGAGTTAAGCGTTATCATCTTGAATTTTTTTTCATCTGGAAGTTTTATGTTGTTAATTTCCCCGTTTTATCATTATTAAAACCAAAAAAAGAGAACAGATTTCTCTGTCCTCGTTTAGCTGATTTATTTTCCAAACCAATGTTTTTTAGCTGAATCTTTTGCTTTTCCTTCTGTTTCTTGAGCACTTTTGATTTCTTGAGCTACAATTGCTTCATCCATGCGTTGCACACGACCATGTAACTCATCCATTACTACATCGTTTACATTTGCTAATTCTTGCTCTGTGGCAATTAGGATAACGCCTGTCGAACCTTCTGGGATTGTTTTTAGCGTTCTTTCAAATACGGATAGAGCGTTTTTCACTTCACCAGCATCTTGCATAGAACCAACGATTGCTCCGACCATCCAACCAATTAAAATACCGAATGGACCGCCTAAAATACCAATTAACATACCAATAAGGCTATCTTTCATATTTTTATCGGCACCAGTAAAATCAAGAAAATCTTGTGCAACAAGTTTATTTCCTGGCTCATGTTTTACAACCGCCATTTGATAACCAATGATTTTGCGTTCTTGGTGCAATCTTTTCATTTCAGAGAAAGCTTGATAAGAAATACTTTCTTCATCGAAATTCATAATTAACACTGTTTTTTCTTTTTTCATCTGTTGTACCCCTCTCGCCTCATAAAGCATTGTATTTAGGCATGTTTTTTCATACCCAACTCTTATTCTACTCGCACTAGTCGGCAAATAGCAATTAATAGCACCTTCCTACTTAAATCAGTACTTTTACAGACCTTTTTTACCAATAAATGGGAAGAATTTAGAGGTTTTATTGGCATAAGCTTGAAAGTCTCCGCGGTCTCGATATTTTTTTTCAAGTAGTGGGACACCGGAAACAAATAGTAATAATAAGGTGATAACAATCGGACTCGTAATCAGCCAAAGATCTGTTATTTGTGTTAACGCGACTAAAAATACACCCCACCAACTAAGAGCTTCACCGAAATAATTAGGATGCCTTGTAACAGACCAAAAACCTGTCGTTAGTAGTTTTCCTTTATTAGCTGGGTTCTTTTTAAAGTTTTCTAACTGAAGGTCACCACCAACTTCAAACACAAAACCAATAACCCATATTACGATTCCTGCAATTTGCCACCAAGTAAATTCCGCTGATTCATTGGCAAAACTATGTGTGATTGGTAAAGCGATAATAAATAAGAGAATACCTTGCAAAACGAAAACATTTAAAAATGCTTTTAAATTAACCAATGTCGTTCCCCAGCGTTTGCGCATATTAACGTAGCGATAATCTTCTGGCTTATTCCAATTTCTACGCGCTAAATGCCAAAATAAACGTACGCCCCATAAAGTAACTAAAATAAGAATCGTCAAACTTTGCATCGTTACACTAAAAGTAGTTAAAAACCCGGTCCAAGCAACAACAACAAATCCCCCACCCCAAGCAATATCTACTAGTGAATATTTACCTTTTATTTTTGAAATGATAAACCAAAGTACAAAATAGACAAGTAAAGCGAGTGCTACTATCCAATACATCATATTGTTTCCTCCTTTTTAATCCCTGCGACCGCGACACTAGAAAGTCCGGCACTGATGGCAATTGCAGCTGAACTATCCACTAAATAGCTGCTTCCTCCTATTTTCGCCTCAAGTTCTTTCTGCCAAAGTTTCGCGTCACGTTCTGAAGAAACATGCGTAATAGCAAGCTCTTTCAGTCGTAATTTTGCAACTTTTCTAATGATTTTTTTCATACTTTGTTTTTGACTAAATGACACACCTATTAATTTCCCTTCACCGTTCCTGTCCAGACTAACAATTGGATATAATGAAAGTTTCTGTGCCAACCTGCCTAAAATTCGCGGTATCCGACCAGATTCCACCATTGGCGATAAATCTGCCACTGCAACGTAAATAAATATCTGAGTAGTTAACTGTTCGATTTTATAAGTAACTTCATCAAAAGACTTTCCAGTTTCCACTAATCCCACTGCCTGCTTTACTAGAAGCCCTTGAGCAACGGAATTCAATTTGGAATCAATAACGCGAATCCATTCTGACGACAAATCGCGCGCTTTAATTCGTTGCTTGATTAGTTGATACGTCCCGCTTAATTTAGCTGAAACTGCAATAACCAGTACATGTTGATACTTATTTTCTAAGAACGATAATAATGCGTCAACTGTTCGAATGGTAGGTTGCGCTGTGCTCATTTTATATTGCTGTGTTAGTTTTTGTTGTATCAAAGTTGGTCCAACTGTTAATTTATCGAGGAAATTTTCCTCCCCAGCTAAAATATTCATCGGCAAAACGTGCACTTGATGTTCTAATAAGAAATCTTTAGGTAAGTCAGCAATCGAATCAGTTACAATCGCAATTTTTGCTCGTGGATTTCTCGTTACATCATATTGAAGCCGCATATCGTCTACTTTTTGATAGGTCATTTTTCCGAATTCTGATAGTAAACTTACTATTTCTTGTGGTTCATTTGTATGAATGTGTATTTTTGTTTGTTTTTCATTCCCTGCAATTACCAAGGAATCTCCTTTTGGCGCAAGGACTTCTCGTAATGTTTGATGGGAGATAGTCGCTTCTTTAATAATAAATTCAGAACAATATCGATAAATTGGTTCACTTGTCTCAAAATGGCTGTGTTCTTTCGATATTTCTTGCTCCACATAATTATTTGGCGTAGAAACTGTTTCCCCACAATAAGCATTGGTCAGCCCGGCAATGAAGTAATAAAAACCTTTCGCCCCCGAATCGACTAACCGGTTCTTTCGTAAAATAGCCATTTGAAATTCGGTATTAATTAATGCTTGTTCCGCAACTTTTTGCGCATTTAACAGCGATTGTTGAAAAGAACGTTCTTGTTCATATGTCCCAGCAAGCGCCTCAGACCAAGCCTTCATTACCGATAAAATAGTACCTTCTTTTGGATCTAACAGGGCATCGTAAGCTTTATAAACCGCTTTTTGAAATGCTAGAACTAATCCGTCAAAAGTAGATTCGAAATGATGATAACTTTCCGCAACGGCATTTAAATATTGCGCAAAAATCATCCCAGAATTTCCACGGGCTCCTATTAGTGCCGCGCTGGCCACTTCTTCAAGTAGTTCTTTCGTGGAGTATTCTCGTGGGGAAACATGATCAATAATCGCTTGCATTAATGAAGCTAAGTTACTTCCTGTATCACCATCTGCTACGGGAAAAATATTAATTCGATTTAGCTCATCTTTTTTACTAATTACTTCAGCTGCCCCGTTCAACATGCTTTGTAATAGACGTTTGCTTTCAGACTCCATCATTAGGAACCTACTCCCGAGAAGAAATGTAGATTAATGAAGTAAACAATTACGGAAGTCACAGTCGTCACAGCTGTTCCCCAAATAAGATCAATAATTGTCATCGTAATTGGCCAATCTTTTAATGTTGCTAGGTTCGTCAAATCGTACGTAGCATAACAAACTAAACCAAATAATGCTCCGGCTAAAATCGTGTAACCTAAGCTACCTTTCTCCGTTCCAGGCATTAATACGAAAAAAGTAACCCCAACAACATAAATAAAATAAAAAATTACTGCTGGAGCAAGCCTTACATCCCCCATTAACTCCCCAATAAACTGCTGATACATTTTCTTAGAAACTACGAGTAACCAAAAAAGATCGAAAACTAAGAAAACTACAGCACTTGTTACAAATAGCTTTAAAAATTGCGCCATTTCGACTCCCCCTTATCACTTGATAAGTGAATTTTAACATACCTAGGTTCTTACTCCTAAAAGATTGCTCAAGACCCACTCTTCTTACTTTCAGCCATAAAAAAATCAATCATTTAACGCAATGATTGATTCATTATCTATATATTTCCCCTAGAATGCTCCTTGCTAAACTCGTATCGCGCAATCGCTAATTTTCGTCGCTCTTTATGGTCAATAATCGGGAACGGATAATCTTTTCCTAAAATCAAACCATGCTCTTTTTGCTCTGTTTCAGACATTTTTTCTGGCTGATGAATAAATTTAGCAGGCAAATCCCGTAATTCCTTTACATATTTCCGGATAAATGTACCATCTGGATCAAATTTTTCCGATTGAGTTGTTGGATTAAAAATTCTAAAGTACGGCACTGCATCTGTTCCAGTCGAAGCCGCCCACTGCCAACCACCAATATTGCTCGCTGGGTCGTAATCAATTAGCATCTGTTGAAAATACTTTTCGCCAAAGCGCCAATCAATCAGTAAATCCTTCGTTAAAAAGGAAGCCGTAATCATTCTTAGGCGATTATGCATCCAGCCGGTTTCTTTTAATTGGCGCATCGCAGCATCGACAAGCGGAAAACCGGTTTGCCCGTCTTGCCACTTCTTAAAAAATTCGCGATTATTTTCCCATTCAATAAAACGATAATTTTCTTGAATAGGCTCATTTTTTTGCTTTGGGAAAGAAACATAAATCATATTATAAAAGTCCCGCCAGCACAGTTCTTTTTCGAATGTTGCTCGTCCTTCTGTAGCTTCTTCTTTTTGAAGCGCCTGCCAAACTGTACGAATCGAAATCTCTCCCGTTCGTAAATAGCGTGATAAATGACTCGTTTTATCAAGTGCTGGGACGTCTCTTGCTTTATCATAGTTTGCTAAGTCTTCTTTTACAAAGTTTGCAAGTCTCGTATTTGCTGCTTTTTCACCGGAATCAAAGGCTGGTAAATCTTGAATCAATTCTCTAAACTGTTCCTCATATTTTGGAAATAGGCTTTCTTTCCTAATATTTTCTGGTTTTAAAGCGACTTTTAAAGGTATTTCTTTTATTTCTTCGCGCCATTTTTTGTAGTAAGGAGTGAAAATTTTGTAGTATTCTGTAGCGGATTTTTTCACTTCTTCGGCTGAATGAAGGTAACTATCGTGATAGCTGTGAACTGTGATTTCCTTATCAGCAAAGAATGCTTGAGCTGCCTCATCTCGACTTGCTCCGTAGCCTGTTTCATCGCGGTTGAAGAAAACTTTATCCCAAGTTGGTATTTTTTCTTTTAATTGTTTTAAGAGCTCGATTGGATCGCCAAACATGATTTGCAAATGGGTGTTTTTATTTAGTTCTTGTTTAAAATGGGCTACACTCGCGAAAAATGCTTGGTGACTAGGGCTCCCTTTGATAAATTGCTCTGGATTTACTTGAAATAACAAAATTAAATCTTCTTCTTTACAGGCATGATAAAGAGCTTTATTATCATTTACTCGAAGATCTCTACGAAACCACATTACTGAAGTCATTTGCTCCCACCTTTCGCACATTACTTATCGTTATTATACGAGAAATGACTAGATATAGAAAAACAAAGGGCTTATAACGCAAAAAACCTATTAACTTTAATTAATAGGTTTTCTACGGAGCATCCGTCAATGTCCATTCAATCGTTGTTTCGTAGTCCTCATCCGTATAAGCGTGAGCCGCGTCTGCTTCTACAAGGATGCCTTGATTTTCTGCCCACGTAATGGGAACAATCATGTCATTGGTCGCATTGGACTGGTAAATAGTCATTGGTTCATCCGAAAGCGGTTTTTTCTCGCCATTGTTATCAATGAAAATAAGCCCATTAGGTAATGTGTGTGCTGGATTCGTTGTTGAAGTTAGCGGTGATTTCACTGATGCTGTCACGCTGAACTTGCTACCTGCTCCTCGTGAGTCAAGTACAGATAAATCAAAATCCGTATTTCGTTTCGCGATACTTTTTTGATTATTAAGTTCGATCGATTCAAAAGACATTGTTGCTGGCACATGGTTGAATTTCAGCTCACCAGTTACTTGAATGGTAATTTCTTTTGTCAAAGTTCCAATTTGGATGGTGGCTGTGTATGTTCCGGTTTCTTTTTTTAGATTTGTGCTTGTTACTTTCACATCAGGCGTTAAATCTTTACCAGTTAAGATATTGAACGCTTGTGCTTCCGATTTATCTAGAATGAATTGTTTCATTTCTTCATCATTAAGATTAATGAAGTCTTTTACATTGGCGGAAAAATCTTTTGCTCGTAATGCTTGCTCATCTTGTATTTCTGTCAAATCATCTTTAATAAAAACTGGTACATGAATATCAGCGTAATTATTCGCCTTGTCTTCTAACCTAACAATTGCTTCTGTAGGTCCAAATACATTCGTATCTGGTTCATTTAGTATGGTAATAGTAACACCTTCACCTGTCGTACCATCTGAGTGATCTGTAATGTTCGTAACTAATTTATATGCATCCGGGAGCGAATCCCCTATGTTTAATACTTGCGGAACAGCATCTCCATTTGGTGGAGTGACGTCTTTTACAATAGAAGTAAAATCTATCCTTTTTAAGTCATGTCTGATTCTTACACTTAACTTAGTATACGGTTTTATATAATTAGTTGGGATAGTCATTTGATAATTGCCCATCGAATCTGCTTGCCCATCCATCCATTTTATACTACCACTTTCTGTGTAAGAAATCATTATTACTGCGTTTGGTGTTGCTGTTCCTGTAATTTTATTATCTTCATCTGTTACTTGATTGATTGTACCTTCTATTTGTCCCATTGCTATTGCTCTCGCTGCAAACATATTAAAATTAGTTGGAGTTAAGTCAGCATTCGTAGAAATTATTTGTGTTGCTCCACCATTCGTGTAACTTAAATTCCCAACAACATTTTCGGCGTTTGGTAAACTAAAACTATAATTTGGTAAATCAGGTCTACCAATTCCTCCAGCAGTGTTCCAATAGTTTATAACCTGTGCTTCAAAATTAAATTTATTTGCATAAGGCCAGTAAAATAATGAACCATTTATATTGGAAGTAATGGCAAAACTTAAAGGATTATTAACATTTATTTCAGCATTTGCGTTATCAAATCTAATCATATAACCATTACCAGATATTCCCTCCAAAATAAAGCGCGCATTTGGACTGATGGTAATATTACCAGCTACCCAAAGAAGCGGACCGGTACCAGCAGTTTTTTTTATATTGACATCGGCGCCCTCAGCAATTTTAACTGCCCCACCTGGCGTATCTCGAAAAATATTATTGTTTGAGGTAATATTTAATTTCGCATTCTTTTTTACATCAATATCAATTGGTTTTGCGCCTGAGCGATAAAACATCCCTGTCCCGTTAGAAAGCACGGTTACATCTGCATTTTCTTCAACTGTAAAAGCATTGACATCAGCTGTTCCGCCACCAAACCAGAACGCACTATTCGCATTTCCGCTTGCATGATTAATATTTAGTTTTCCAGAAACGTTTACTCCTTTAATTTCCGCAACTTCATTTACTGCTGCTGATCCGCTTACAACGGAGGCAATCGTTATATCATTTGTCCCTTTGAAATTTGCTATTCCATTTAAATTATAAATCATTTGCGGACCTTGATAATGAACATTTTCATAGTTTTGAACGACGTCTTTTGCAGCCCCATAAACCGAAATAGTTCCATAGTAGTTTTTCCCAATAACATTGATATCTTTTAATGTGGTTTCTTTTGTACCTGTATTTGTGTTAACTGTGATGACACTGCTCTGCGCTCCTGCTGATGCCATTGTTTCGGTTAATGTGTGAATTTCACCAGTTGCTGGATTTTTTCCTGATAAAGTAAAAGTTTGTTTCGAAGCTGGAATAACAATGCCACCAGATAATTCAACATCTGCTCCTAAATAAACAGTATCAATCCCGTTGTTTTCTGAAATAGCTGCTTTCAGTTCCGCGAAATTAGTTACTACCGCTTCATTTGCCGCTAAATTATCACTACCAGTTTCAGCATCTACTACTAGGTTAAAACTTAGAAAAAGAGCCGCTATGGTCAATACAATCATTAATTTTTTGAAAGCCAATGTGCCAGCTCCTTTCTTTATTTTTCTTGGTTATTTCTTCGTTTTCTAATTACTAGAATAATAATTAATACTATAAGTAAAACACCTGCAGCAATCGCAACATACAACCATTGGCTCGTTTGTTTCAAATTCACTGCTTCTTTATTTAAGCCTTGATCTTTTTTACCAATCGTAAATGTTTCATCCCAATTCCAAGTTTCTACGCCATTCGTAGCAGTCATTTTCAATCTGTATTTACCTTCTTTTAATGGTTTATTCTCCCAATCAATTCCAAAGCCAAAACTGGAATTCGGTGCCATCGTCATATCTGCCTTTTTAGTTTGGTACAGCATTTTATCCGAACCATCTTGATAAACTTTTGCATCAATACTTAGATTTTTGATAATAACTGGTTGGTCGTTTTGTAATTTGGCAACTATCGCTGTGTGATAATTGATAAGAGTTGGTTTAATACTTAATAAATTCATATGTGGTTTGACTTGTTTGTCGGTTTCAGATAACTGCATACCAACAATATAGGAATATTCATTTTTTAGTGAGACACCTTTTGTTTTTTTGGTCTCCGTTTGATTTTTCTTTTTGAATTGTACTGCGCCCAAAACAATTCCATCGATTGATTCGTCTGGCATTTCGATTGTAACTTGAACGGTTTTTTTGCCGTTTACAGGTATCGTTAGAAGTTTTTGGTCGTCTGGTATTGTAGCTAATGCGGGTAATGGGTACTTTAGGCTTTTATCTTTTTTAGAAAGGTCGTTTTTCGTGTAATCAATCACACCAGTTCGATTGGTAGTTGCGTAATTGACGGATGCTTCTACTTGAATTTCTTCATTCGAGCTATTCATTACATCTATTTCTACTGTTTGCTTTTGTTTTGGTTTCATCTTCAAGTCAAAGTAGGTTTGTCTTTTATCTATTTGATTGTCCGGAATATTAGCTTGAACGGAATAGCCGACATCCCCTTCTGCTGCTTTTGCTTCTGTAAAATTGCCGAATGTCATTAATAATGGAACGAGGAATAATATGCTAAGAAACCTTTTTTTCAATTAAACCTTCCTTTCATCGCCTTTAATAAAAAATTTTGCGTCTAGAAATAAAATTCTAAACGCAAATTTTTTAAACACCAGGTGCGTCAGATAATGTCCATGTAATTGTTGCTTCATGGTCTCCAAGTGTTGCACTTCCTGCTGGTATCGTTAACTTAACATTGTCATTTAAGCTAGCTACATCATTTGGTGTCGCGCCAAACCAACGATTAATCCATGTTCCCATACCTTCTGATTCTTTTGCCGAAACAACATTTACAATTGAAGTTCCGTCAGCAGGTAATTCCACTGTTTGAACAGCGGTTGGAGTTGTTGCTGTTGTACTGGAAGAAACAGTTTCCCCATTTTTAAATGACAGTTTAGCTCCTGATAGTGAAGCAGCTCCTTCCTCATCTTTAAAAGCAGTAGCTGTTGCCGTAACTGTCCAACCAGCGCCTGTTCCCCGGCGGTCAGATACTTGAATAAACGGCTTTCTAGAAGTGGAAGAATAGCTTTGTTCTGTGGATGAAACTTCATGCTCTCCGAAATTTACAGAAGATACGTAATCCATTGTTAGTGAACCAGTATTTCCAGTTCCAGGGTCAGTCGGATTACTTGGATCTAGTGGATCTATTGGTTTTGTTGGATCTTCTGGATCTACCGGATTAACTATCCCAGTCCCCGCTTTAAATTTAATTGATGCTTTTGAATCCCCTTCTGAAGATACTGCAAAAGCAGACGGTGCAAAAAGTGTGACTGAAGTTATGCCAATTAATCCTACAATTAATGTTTTTTTGAAAATCATTTTGTTTCTCCTTTCGTCATACGTTATCTTTATAATATGATGAAAAGAGCTCCAAAAATATGTACAACTTATGAAAAATGATAAATTTTATCACATTATTTTTTATAAACGTTAAAAAAATTACACAGAAATCGCTCTATTAACGGACTCACCTTGTAAAGAAAAAAATTATGTCTTTTTTGTGAACTTTTTTACTCATTTTTTATTCATCAAAAAAGAGCCCTATTAAGCTAGAAAATACCTTTCTAACCAATAGAACTCTTGTTAGTTTTATTCTTTTTCTTCAGGAGGCGTTACAACGTATTCACTCTCAGGTTGTTCTCCGTAAAGCCCTGAAATTCGTTTGAACCAGATAAATACATGTGTTACAACTACTTTAAGTACAGCATAACCTGGTACTGCAAAAATAACTCCGAGCACTCCAAACAGATTTCCTGCTACCAAAATAACGAATAAAATTGTAATTGGATGTACTTTTAATGTTTTACCCATTACTTGAGGCGAAATAAATTTACCTTCTAATAATTGAACAACACACCATACAATAATTAATTTAATTAATAGCCAAGGAGAAGTTACGATTGCGATAATAATAGCTGGTGTAATAGCGATTGCTGGTCCTAAGTATGGAACAATGCTAGTACATGCAGCAATAATTGCAAGCGTTAATGCGTACGGTAAACCGATAATTAAATAACCAATAAATAGCAGAATACCTATACACAAACTAACAATAATTTGGCCACGAATATAAGAACTAATTTGGTGGTTTGCTTCACCAAGTACTTGACGTGTATGCGCACGACCATTTACAGGTAGCATTTTTAATAGGAAGTCTGGCAACTTTTTCCCATCTTTTAATAAGTAAAATAATACAAGCGGTGTAGTCACAATAGCTAGTACCACTTCAGTTACAGTTCCAACAATACTTCCTATACTAGTAATTGCGCTATTAATAACGGAAGTCCCTTTCGTCGAAAGAGTTTTCATAATATCACTCATATTAGTGCTTAATTTATCTTTTATTTGATCAAATAAGCTTGAACGGCTAAATTCATTAAATTTTTGAGTGATTTGGTCCCAATAACCTGGGAATGATTTAAATAAGCTAACAATTTGGTCTTTCACTGCTGGAATAACAAAACTAAATAATAGAATGATTAAACCGATAATTACTAAGTATAACAAGGCAATTGCCCAGCCTCGTTTCCACTTTTTTTTCTCCAACCAGTCAATTATTGGGTTAAATAAGTAATAGGAAATTCCTGCTAAAATAATTGGTGCAGCAACGGTTTTAAGTATTACCATTAGTGGATCAAAAATAAAGGCAATCTTCGTTAATACATAAATATCAAGCGCTACTAGCAAGAAAATTAATAATCCTAGTACAAACTTATTCTCAATAAAAAACTGTTTGAATTTTGTTAATGTCCCCTTCACTTTTCCACCTTCTTTTGTCTAAATTTATTTTTGTTTGTTACTATTATATAGGTTAATACCCTCGTTCTCACTAAATTACCCATAAATTTGAAAAAAATCAGGCGTAAGTTGTAATTTATCCTTGAATCAATCCATCTGGATCTAATTCAAGTAAAGCATGCGCAAAATAAAAATGATAGTCAGCTTGGAATTTCTCAAATAATTGCGCGCCTTCTTTTTGATACATAACGAGCGGATCTTGTTGTCCATATGCGCGTAAATGAATGCCTTCCCGCAATTGAACCATAGCGTCGAGATGCATTACCCACATTTGGTCCATTAAGTTTAAATACACTTCTTTTTCAATTGCAGTAATTGTTTCAACTGGAAATTTATTACGTTCTTTTTTGTGCCAAGAGACAATTTCTTCCACTACTTCTCTTGGATCCATCAATGTCACTTGATCGAAAGAGATGGGAAATTTAGTGCCACCAAGTAATTCTTTTTGGCGACTATAGTATTTCTCCAGCTCTTCTTCCTCGAGTTCAAGTGGATGAATAAATGAATATTCCGCAACTTCCCGAAGAATTTTTTCCGAAGAGATACCAAGCTTATTTCGTTCTAAAAGTTGGTCGCGCTCTTTATAAACCATTTTCCGCTGTAAATCGATAACTTCATCATAAGAAAGCAAATCTTTCCGAATATCGTAATTTGCACCTTCTAAACGTTTCTGAGCATCTACAATGACAGAGTGAATTTTGCGCGAGTTAACAGGCTTTCCATCACGAGGTGCTTTACGTTTAAGTTTTGTGGACAGTTTTTCCCAACTTTTACTTTCAAATTGCTCTAATAAATCATCTTCTAATGAAATCATAAATTTACTAAAACCAGGGTCACCACGTCGGCCAGAACGGCCCATTAACTGTAAATCAATTCGACGACTCTCATGACGTTCAGTCCCGATTACTGCTAATCCACCAAGTTTATGAACATCCGCATCTAACTTTATATCCGTTCCTCGGCCTGCCATATTCGTTGCTAAAGTTACCATACCGCGCTTCCCAGCTTTTGCAATAATTTCCGCTTCTTGGGCGTGGTTTTTAGCATTTAAAACTTGGTGAGGAATTCCAGCGGCATCAAGTAAACCGCTAATCCATTCGTTACTTTTAATAGAAGAAGTTCCAATTAAAGTTGGCTGACCTTTTTCATAACGCCAAGAGACCTCGTAAACAATCGCTCGCCCTTTTTCCTTTTTCGTATAAAATATATCGTCCGGCATATCTTCACGATTCACGCGTAAATTCGTTGGTATTACGACTACATCCATATTGTAAATCTGCCGAAATTCTTCTTCTTCGGTTTTCGCTGTACCTGTCATACCAGAGAGTCTCTTATACATTCGGAAATAGTTTTGAATTGTAATTGTCGCAAGCGTGCGCGATTCTTCTTTTACTTCCACACCTTCTTTTGCTTCAATAGCTTGGTGAAGGCCATCATTAAAGCGGCGTCCTGGAAGCGCACGACCAGTATGCGGGTCGATAATTAAAACTTCCCCATCTAGAACGACATAGTCTTTATCTTTATGCATCAAAAAATGAGCGCGCATTAGAAGCATTGTAATACGGAGTTCCACTTGTGCTTCCGCGGAATAAAGTGATTCAACACCCCAAAATTTTTGTGCTTTTTCAATTCCTGCATCATTTAACCAGACAAAACGTTTATGTTCTTCTATTTCATAATCATCTTTCATCATTGTTTGCACAAGATTATTCGCAGTTTGATAAAGCGATAAATCTTCTTCTTTACGATCAGAAATAAGTAAAGGAGTTCGTGCTTCATCTATTAAAATGGAATCTGCCTCATCTATCAAAACAAAATCGAGTCCACTTTGTACCTTATCTTCTTTTTGACGAACCATGTTATCACGTAAATAATCAAAACCAAATTCAGAAGCTGTTCCATAAATGACATCTGCTGTATAAATCGCTTTTTTCTGATCTTTATCTAAACCAGATTCGTTTAAAGCAACCGAAATACCGAGATATTCTAACACTTGCCCGATTTCTTCCCGATCCCGTCTTGCTAAATACTCATTCGCAGTAACAAGGTGGACACGGTTGCCACGCATCACTTCAATAAACATCACAAATAATGACATCAATGTCTTACCTTCACCGGTTTTCATCTCTGCCACTTTACCATCACCAAGAACAAGCGCACCAATTAATTGAACGACAACGGCATCCAAGCCAATAATTCTACTTGCCGCTTCTCTTGCTAATGCAAAAATATTAATCTTATCTCGTTCTGTCATTGGTTTTGTTTTAAATTTTTCGCGCCAAAAATTCGTTTGTTCGCGAAGTTCATCTTGGTCCATATTTTTATATAAGCCCTCTTTTCTAACGATTTGACGGGCTATTTCTCTGTACTGTTTCACAATTTTGCGATCATCATAATTCTGTCTCATTATATAACATCCTCCATACCTTCTATTATAGAATACCACAAAGTCATCTGGCAATTTATTTCAGGTTTAGTAAAAACGAAAAATTGATGAGAATTATATTACAAATGTATTAAATTTTTCTATTAACGAACAACAATAGGTTTCTCATAGCGAAAGTTATTGCTTTTTGTTCATATCTTACTTACACCTTAAAGGACTCCCCAGCAGTACATCTCAAGCCCTAAGAATGCACGTTCGCTTTTCCTTTATTACAAATTCATTACAAATAGTTGGTATAGTCCGCTATCTCTTTTTAAAACAGTTTTTATTCATTTGTTTTTTGCGTAAAAACTGGGTAAACTAAGTATTAATCACTATAAAATTAATTCTCAATTACTAATTGCGTACTGAGATTTTCTGAAAAAAAGAGAGGAGTTTTATGAATATGAAAAAAGCAACTATCGCGGCTACAGCTGGGATTGCGGTTACAGCATTTGCTGCACCAACTATCGCATCCGCAAGCACAGTAGTAGTTGAAGCTGGAGATACACTTTGGGGTATCGCTCAAAGCAAAGGGACTACTGTTGACGCCATTAAAAAAGCAAACAATTTAACCACTGATAAAATCGTACCAGGTCAAAAACTACAAGTAAACGAGGTTGCTACTGAAGAAAAAGCAGAGAAATCTGTTAGCGCAACTTGGCTTAACGTACGTTCTGGCGCTGGAGTTGACCACAGCATTCTTACTTCCATTAAAGGTGGAACTAAAGTAACTGTTGAAACAACAGAATCAAACGGTTGGCACAAAATTACTTACAATGATGGAAAAACTGGTTACGTTAACGGTAAATACTTAACTGACAAAGCAACTAGCACACCAGCTGTTGCTACTCAAGAAGTGAAAAAAGAAGTAACACAACAGGCTAAACCTGCTACAGAAGCAAAAGCAGAAGTAAAACAACCAACTACGCAACAAACTGCTCCTGCACCAAAAGCAGCAGAAACTAAAGAAGCTCCAGTAGTAGATCAAAACGCTACTACACATAATGTTAAAAGCGGCGACACAATTTGGGCATTATCCGTGAAATACGGTGTTTCTGTTCAAGATATTATGTCATGGAATAATTTATCTTCTTCTTCTATTTATGTAGGTCAAAAATTAGCTATTAAACAACCAACTAAAACAGTAGCTCCAAAAGCAGAAACAAAAACTCAAGCTCCTGCAGCTGAAAAACAAACAGCTCCAGTAGTAAAAGAAAATTCAAATACGAATACTGCTACTACGGAGAAAAAAGAAACTGCAACGGAACAACAAACAACTACTAAAGCACCAACTCAAGCTGCGAAACCAGCTCCTGCTCCGTCTACTAACACAAATAAAACAACTACAACAAACAACAACACAAATGCAAGTACACCATCAAAAAATACAAATACAAACACGAATACGAATACGAATACGAATACAAACCAAGGTTCCACTAACAATGCGAGTGCAAGTGCTTTAATCGCTGAAGCTCAAAAACATCTTGGAAAAGCATACTCTTGGGGTGGTAACGGACCAACTACATTTGATTGCTCCGGTTTCACTAAATACGTATTCGCAAAATCTGGAATTTCTCTTCCACGTACGTCTGGCGCACAATACGCTAGCACTACAAGAATTTCCGAATCACAAGCAAAACCTGGTGATTTAGTATTCTTTGACTATGGTAGCGGAATTTCTCACGTTGGTATTTACGTTGGTAATGGTCAAATGATTAATGCACAAGACAATGGCGTTAAATATGATAATATCCACGGTTCTGGCTGGGGTAAATATCTTGTTGGCTTTGGTCGCGTATAATTAATTAATAACTTAAAGTAACCTGTGGAGCAGGAAGTTCGCTTCACAGGTTTTTTGTTGGAATTTTATCTTAATGAAAGACGGTGCATGATGAAAAACTCGATAAAACTAAAATTATTTCCTAAATTTACTAAAGGCTATAAAGAAGGCTATCCTTTAATTCTAAAAGAACGTTTCGAAAAATGGCCAAAAGATTTACAAGAAGGCGACCTAGTAGAATTAATAGATACCAATGGTCAATTTATAGCTCGAGGGTATCACGGAAAACAAAACAAAGGCGATGGCTGGCTTTTCACCTGGGATAAAAAGCAAAAACTTGATGAGCACTTTTTAACGACTGTCATTACAACGGCTATCGAAAAGCGTCAATTTTTATTTGCAGATGATTCTACTACGGCTTTTCGGATTTTTAACGGTGAAGGCGATGGCTTTGGTGGTTTCACTGCTGACTTTTATGACGGCTATCTTGTTATTCAATGGTATAGCCTTGGTGTATATTCTTTCCAAAAAATGATTTTAGAGATTTTCTTATCTTTTCCAGAAGTCAAAGGTATTTACGAAAAAAGACGTTTTCAAGAAGATACAAAAGAGGATTTTGTCGCTGGGCAAAAAGCTAGTTTCCCGCTGATTATTAAAGAAAACGGCATTAATTATGCTACTTATTTAGATGATGGTTGGATGACTGGTATTTTCCTTGATCAGCGAGATGTACGGAGACGAATAAGCGAAGACTATGCTGTTTCCAAAAACGTACTAAATACTTTTTCTTATACAGGAGCGTTTTCCGTAGCAGCTCTATTTGGCGGGGCTAGTAAAACAACTAGTGTGGACGTTGCCGGTCGGTCGCTTAGTAAAACAAAAGAACAACTTGAAGTAAATGGGCTAGATCCAAGTTCGCAAACTATAATCGTAGAGGATGTTTTCCATTATTTCAAATACGCTTTACGAAAAAAACTAACTTTTGACTTAGTAGTGGTTGATCCACCAAGCTTTGCGCGCACAAAAAAAGTAACCTTCCGTGCTGCAAAAGATTATCCAGCTATGCTACGTGAAATTATTGATATTACAGCTCCAAATGGCACCATTATTGCTTCTACAAACTATGCGGGATTTGGGATGAAAGCATTTAAAAAACTAATTGCCGAAGCGTTTCAAACAAGTGATCGTACTTATAAAATTGTCGAAACGCATTCACTTCCAGCAGACTTCACAGTAAACAAAAACTTTCCTGAAGGGAATTATTTAAAAGTTCTTTTTCTCACTTTGGATAAATAAAAAACAGCGGCCAATTACTAGGTCGCTGTTTTATTATTATTTTTTTACTGGTTGATTTTGGTTTGGTAAGAAGCTTTCAAACCAGCTGTATAGGTCGTCTTCTTCTGCTTCATTGACATTATGGCCAACAAAATAACTATGTTTTTCTACATTACATCCCATTTTCTCGAAAAACTGAGCAATTTCTTCTGCTTCGGCTATTTGTATAACCGCATCCTCTATGCCATGACCGATAAAAATACGTTTATCTTTTAACATTAAATTAGCTGGTCTTTCTTCTAAATAATGTGGCAAACGACCACTAAGTAGCGCAGCAGCTTTGTATTGTCCGCCATAACTTTGCATTATAGAGATGGTTAACACTGCTCCTTGATCAAAACCTGCAAGAAATATTTGATTTTTATCAATAGAAACATATTCATTACAAATTTCATCAATAAATTGTGCGACTCGTAAGCTAGTATAATCAACCTCACGTGTATTTGGATCGCCCTCTGTTACCATATGATAAAATCCATAAGTTGGTCCATATTCAACGTCCCCTCGCATAGAGACAACAACAAAACGATCCATTAATAATTCTAATCGTCCTGCCATATCAAGCTCATCCCCACCAAATCCGTGAAGTGCGAATATCACTGGAAAAATCTCCCCATCTTTCCTTCCAATTGGCTCATAAATATCATACGCATACATTTTCATTCTTTACACCAGCCCTTAATCTAACAGTTTTTTTAGTACTTCTGCCTCTTCATCAGTTAGTGTAATCCCTTTTCCCATTTTTTCATGATCCTCTGACCAGTCGCGGATATCATATTTAGGCGGACGGCCGTTCCAGCTTATTTTATTTAACTCTTTCCGCCAGCCACGTGCATTTTCGGATAATACGCCTATTTCTTCTATGATTTCATATTCAATATTTGCCAAAATAATCCTTATCCTTTCTGAAACTATATCTACCATACTAACAAACATTTACCCCAATTTACATTGAAACAATCGTGAATTTCAAAAAAACACCCTTCCTACTAGAATTTTTAGATTGATTGCGTTACGATTGAGAAGTACGAAAGGGTTGGAGGTGCTTAGTTATGACGAATGAAACAACGGATTATTTACTGGAAACATGCTTAATGGCCGGTAAAATAATGATGGAAAGTGGCGCAGAAATGTATCGTGTGGAAGATACGATGAACCGGATTGCCACCATCGCTAGTAATAAAAAAGGGATTAGTTTCGTGACGCCAACTGGGCTTTTTATGTCACTTGAAGGTGAGCGTAATGTGCAGTTACAACAAATACCGACAAGAACAATTAATTTAGAAAAAGTATCTATGGTCAATGAATTTTCCAGGGATTTCGCTGAAAAGAGAATTTCCTTAAAAGAATTACATACAAAACTCATTAATTTAGATAAAGATGTTCGCTATTTTCCTATTTGGTTGCAAATTTTCGCTGCCTCGCTCGTTAGTGGCTCATTAATGGTTATTTTTGGCGGTGGTTGGTTTGATTTTATTCCAACTTGTATTATTGGCGCGATTGGTTTTATTATTTTTTACTATACGCAAATTTTTATGAAAGTGAAGTTTCTGGCAGAATTTTTAGCTTCATTGAGTGTTGGACTATTAGCTGTTTTAACAATTTCGATTGGTTGGGGTATTAATTTAGACACGATGATTATTGGTGGTGTGATGCCGCTTGTTCCCGGGGTGCCAATTACGAATGCGGTTCGAGATTTGATTGCTGGGCATTTACTTAGTGGAATGGCACGTGGAACGGAGGCGCTACTTACTTCTTGTGCAATAGGAATTGGAATTGCGGTTATTTTCCGCTTTTTCTTATAAAGGAGGCGCTATGATGGATTTAGTTTGGACAATTATTATTCAATTAGTACTGAGTTATGTTGCAACTGTCACATTTGCGATTATTACAAACGTGCCAAAAAGAGCGCTGAATACTTGTGGTATCACTGGTACTTTTGGCTGGATGGCTTACTGGACCTTAATGCAAATGGATTCTGGAACTGGGGCATCTTCATTAGCTGGAGCTTTTGTTGTCGCTGTACTAAGTCACTTTTTTGCGAAATATAAGAAATTACCGATTACGATTTTTAACGTTCCAGGAATTGTACCACTTGTTCCAGGGGGACTTGCTTACCAAGCTGTACGGAACTTTGTGTTAGGCGACTACACAGAAGCAATTGGTTTTTCCGTGCAAGTTACAGTGGTTGCTGGCGCTATAGCAGCGGGGTTAATGCTCTCAGAAGTATTCAATCATAGTATTAGAGCATTTCGTGAGCGTAAAGAGCACATATAGAGGAAAGCCAATTTTTTAAACTAAAAAAAATACGTATCAAAAATCTACTGGTAGATTTTGATACGTATTTTTACTTTCGTTCAATAAACATGTTTCATTACTTAATCAAGGAGCTGGGATTAATATTGCATAGCCCTCTATTTTGTAAGTAACTACAACATCTTTATCAGTCAAGACGCCTTCACGATTATCTGGTACAGAAGTAATATTATAATAATTAATTATCCCAGTCTGACTATCATCTGGATCGAGGGAAACAAGGTAAGGAACAGGATTACCTTTATCATCTATTATATTAAAAGTCATTCTTGAAGGTAAAGAATAGGTTTCTCCTTCTTTTCCCTGAATAACAATATCTGGCACTAATTGATTTTGATTATATAATTGTTGATTATAATCTAACTTCAATTGATATTGGTTTAAGTTAGGGTAGTTAGGAACAAATTCACCGTTTTTCATGGTTGTGAAATCTGGGACAGTAAATGGATTTCCATTCATATCAACAAACTTAACTGTTATTGTAACATCTGCTAACGGGTTTTTAGTATAGACATAAATTACTTGTTGTGCTTCACTAGTAAATACGCCTGTTGCATTTGCTGGTAGTTTACTTGTATCTAATGTGTAGCCTTCGATTTGGAGTTGGTTAGCTTCTCCTGTTGCATCATATGGATCTCCCACATTACCACTCATTACTTTTGGTTCATGGATTTGTGTACCATCTTGGTCCACATATTCGATAGTTACATTAGCAGCAGGAACAGGGTTCTTTTCATAGATATAAATTACTTGTTGTGGTTCATTAGTTAATACGCCTGTTGCATTTGCTGGTAATTTACTTGTATCTAACGTATATCCTTCGATTTGCAGTTGATCTAGTTCTACTGTTGCATCGTAGGGATCCCCCACATTACCAGTAATTATTTTTGGCTCATGAATTTGATTACCATTTTCATCTAGATATTCAATAGTTAAGTTAGCAGCAGGAACAGGTTTTTTATCATAAATATATGTTACTACTTGCGCTTTGTTTGTAAATTCTCCTGTTGTATTTCCTTGTACTTCTTTAAAATCGTAACCTGCAATATCTTTTTGTACTGTTTGATATTTTTCTCCCACATTACCTTTTAATGTTTCACTTGATGCTATGGAATCTCCTTGTTCATTTTGATAATTCACTGTTACCGTTCCTTGTTCCACAGGCGGTGTTGGCGGCGTAATATCATTCTCACTTGTATGAATATAGCCTACATAAGTGTATCCTTCAATGCTTGCGGGTTTTTTAGTTTCTTTTGTTCCTTTTGTAACAGTCATTGTTTCTTCTGGTTTTATGTTGGTGTTCTCTACTGCTTGAGCAACAGAACCAATCATTAAGCTTCCTCCACTAAACACAACCAAGAACAACAAAAGCTGTTTTGCATGTCTTTTTTTCAGAGTAAGAAGCCCAATACCGCTTCCTAATAAAACAAAACCTAAGATAATTAAGTAAACATCAGGACCAACATCTCCT
This sequence comes from Listeria farberi, assembly GCF_014229295.1. Taxonomy (NCBI): domain Bacteria; kingdom Bacillati; phylum Bacillota; class Bacilli; order Caryophanales; family Listeriaceae; genus Listeria; species Listeria farberi. The sequence continues at coordinate 380,015 of NZ_JAARZL010000001.1, read as the reverse complement.
GTTTTCAGAAGTGTATTCCCATTGTCTGAGTTCCCATTTCCGGAATTTCCGTTGTTTGAATCTCCACCTGAACTAACTTCAGATACAGAAATACCATTATTGTTGCTTCCTCCCGCTTGATTATTATCTGGATTGGGAGAACCACCTGAAGTATTTTTTTTATAAACAAAAGAATAGTTTTCATAGTCATTTGTAAGAACCTCACTTGGGTTACCTTCTATAATACTATCTTTTTGCTCATCGGTTAATGTTTCAAAATCAATATATTTGTAAGTAATATCACTGGTATCACTTTCAGCAGCATATACTTCAGAATCTCCTAAAAGAAAGCCTGCGAATATTAGCATTACTGCGAACAAAAACATTCCTAGTTTTTTGTTCATATTAATTTCCCTCCTTTTTCGTTTTTTAATTTGAGTAAAACATAAACGTACATGTTTTACCTCCAACATTATACTATCCTATGTGTTTATCTACTATGTATAAAGGTAAAAAAAATTAGAACTATGTGAACAATTAGTGTGCAATGTGAACATTTAACGTCAAAAAAGTTAGGATTATGTGAACAGTAAGGAAACTCCATACTTTAAACTGGCATTTCATAGACGTTTAATTATTTTATTCCACTTTTATTCTTAAACAAAACCAAAAACTTGTATTTTTTCACATAAAAAGACTATAGACAAATGATTTCTCATTTATCTATAGTCTAGGAGCTTTATATTTTCACCGTCTAGCAATGTTCACAGTAGTAAAAACAAATTTATCATAACGATGACGCGATTTAGAAAATTCAAAAGCGAGTCCGTTATTTAAATAGACGGTTTGTTCTACTTCGACAACCGGATCATCAGAAGCACAATCGAGATATTGCTGGTCAAGCTGTGTCGCTTTATCCGCGCGAATTTGTTTATAAGAACTAGCAATTTTCAGGTTCAAATCATCTTGAATATATGAATAAATCGACCCTTCCAAAATTTGCTGATTAATGCCCGGGATAACTCCGACTGGCATATACGTATGTTCTAATACATATGGCTCGTCTTTTACTAGCCGAACACGAAGAATGTCATAGATTGGCGTTTCCATTTCAATATGAAGGCGCTCTGCAATTTCTTCAGTTGGAAAAATGACTTTAAACTCAATTACTTTACTTATAACTTTCTTCCCATTCAAAAGTTTAGTGAAGCCGTTTACCTCTTGGTTATGAATCTGCAAGCGGTCCGCGTCCAGCGCCGATTTGATAATGAAAGTACCATGCCCACGTTTACGGTATAGTAAGCCTTCAAGTACAAGGACTTCCAGTGCTTTTTTCATTGTCATTCGACTACAATCAAACTCTTTCGCCAAAGTTATCTCATCAGGAATAGGTTGATTAAGCGGATAAGCGTGATTCATAATTCTTTTGCGGATTTCTTCAGCAATAAAGCTATATTTCGTCTGGTTCTGAGCCACGGAAGTTCACCTCTTTACACATAATACTTTTATTTTATCACATTTAGTCTTCAAAACCATTGTTTTCTGAAAGTTCTTTGTACCAATGACCAGATGCTTTTACAGTACGTTTGAAATCATTGTCCAAATCAACTTCAACTAAGCCGTAACGGTTTTTGTAAGCATTGGCCCAGCTCCAGCAATCCATGAATGTCCAAAGATGGTAACCATGACAGTTAGAACCTTCTTCAATTGCTTTATGCAGCCATTTCAAGTGACTCTTAATGAAATCGATTCGGTACGTATCTTCAATCATTCCGTCTGCATTACGATAACGACTTTCGCCTTCTACTCCCATACCATTTTCAGAAATGAAGAATGGAATATTATCATAGTTGTCACGAAGATTAATCGCAATATCATAAATCGCTCTTTCAAAAATTTCCCAACCACGGTACGGATTCATTTTGCGATACGGCATTTCATAATTATCGAAAAGATGTTCAGGCATAAATGGCGCATTCGGATGAGCTGCGTATTCTTTCGCTTTCACACGGCGCGGTTGGTAGTAGTTTACACCAAGAATATCAATAATGTTGTTTTTAATAATCGCCAAATCTTCTTCCGTATATTCTGGAAGCGCGTCATGTTCGCGAATAATTTCTACAAGGTCAGCCGGGAATTCCCCTTTTGTTACGGGGTCAAGGAAACTACGGTTGAAAATTAGATCCGCAATATGAGCCGCTTTTAAATCAGCTGGATTTTGGCTTCTTGGATATGATGGCGTTAAGTTTAAAATAATACCGATTTGGCCTTCTGGAATTTCAAGGGCATGGAATTCTTTCACAGCAAGGGCATGAGCTAAAGTAGTATGATAAGCAACCTGTGTCGCGCGTTTAAAATCAACGACATTCGGATAGTGCATATCGTATAAATAACCTGCTTCAACAGGAACAATAGGCTCGTTAAACGTGAACCAGTGCTTCACGCGGTCTCCGAACAACTCAAAACAAGTTTTTGCAAAAGTAGCATATGCATCCACTACTTCCCGGCTTTCAAATCCACCTTTTTCTTGCATCGACATTGGCATATCAAAATGGTATAAATTCATAAATGGCTCGACATCATTTGCAAGCATTTCATCAATAACACGATTATAAAAATCAACCGCTTTCGGATTCACTTCGCCAATACCATCTGGAATAAGGCGCGACCACTGAATCGAGGTACGGAAAGAATTATGTCCTGTTTGCTTCATTAAAACAATATCTTCTTTGTATTGATAGTAAAAATTAGATGTGTTTGTAGGACCAACATCATTAAAGAAACGACCTGGTTCGATTTTATACCAGTGATCCCAAATACTTGGTTTTCTACCGTCTACATCTGCTGCTCCTTCTGTTTGTGGGCCGGATGCTGCACTCCCCCACCAAAAATTATCTGGAAATTTATAAGTCATTTTTTTACCTCCAACTATTATTTGATTTTATTATACCTTATTTTTTTAAAAGTATAAACTTATTTATACAAAAGTTTGTTTTTTGTTTTTTATTTCTTACACGTATTGCCAAAAATCGGCTAATCCGCTACAATAATAAAGTCGTATAAGTTCGGTAATATGGACCGTTCGTTTCTACCAGGCAACCGTAAAATGCCAGGCTACGAGCTATTGTAAAATTTAATTGGGATTTTTTTGCTTTTTTTATTTATTATTCCCTTTTTTACCTATGCTCTTTCCGTTATGTGCGACAACATAAATAGGGAGGCTTTTTTTAATGGATAAACTTTTCAAACTACGCGAGAACAAGACGACTGTTCGAACAGAAATACTCGCGGGGCTAACGACTTTTCTGTCAATGGCTTATGTACTTTTCGTCAACCCATCTATGCTTGCAACGACTGGAATGGAATTAAAAGCTGTTTTTGTAGCAACGATTCTTGCGTCAGTCGTTGGTTCACTTGCAATGGGACTTATCGCTAATTACCCAATCGGACTCGCTCCTGGTATGGGATTAAATGCGTTTTTTGCTTATACGGTTTGTGCGCAGTGGGGAATTCCTTGGCAAACCGCGCTAGCTGGAGTGCTTGTTTCTGGTTTAGTTTTCATTTGTTTAACTCTTTCCGGACTTCGCGAAAAAATCGTTAATGCAATTCCAACAGAACTAAAATTTGCAGTTGGTGCTGGAATTGGCTTTTTTATCGCCTTTTTAGGGCTTAAAAATGCTGGAATTATTGTGCCAAATGACTCTACTATTGTAGCGCTTGGAGACTTACATTCTGGTCCGGTTTTACTGGCCGTTTTTGGGATTATTATAACTGTAGCTTATATGACAATTGGTTGGAAAGGTGCGATTTTCTTCGGAATGGCAACAACCGCTGTTGCTGGAATGTTGTTTGGGCTTATTGATGTGCCGACTCAAGTTGTTTCTTCTGTACCAAGTATGGAATCAACATTTGGTCAAGCAATTATTCACTTGCCAGATATTTTCACACCGCAAATGCTCATTGTTATTTTGACATTTTTCTTTATTGATTTCTTTGATACTGCCGGGACGCTTGTTGCGGTTGCGACTCAAGCTGGATTTGTAAAAGATAATAAAATCCCACGCGCAGGTCGTTCGCTGTTTTCCGATTCCTTGGCAACGGTTTTTGGAGCGATTTTTGGGACTTCAACAACTACTTCTTATGTAGAATCAACTGCCGGCGTTGCGGTTGGTGGTCGAACAGGTTTAACAGCTGTCGTTATTGCTATCTGTTTCTCGCTGTCGTTATTCTTTTCTCCGCTCCTTGGCGTGATTACAAGTGCGGTTACAACTCCTGCACTTGTCATTGTAGGGATACTAATGATTGGCAATGTCGCTCATATTGATTGGACTAAATTCGAAGTAGCTGTTCCGTCATTTTTCGTTATCTTAATGATGGTACTTACTTTCTCTATTGCAACTGGTATCGCGATTGGTTTCATTTTCTATCCAATTACAATGGTGCTTAAAGGTCGTTATAAAGAAGTACATCCAATTATGTATGTGATGATGGTGCTGTTTATACTGTACTTTATGTTCGTCGTTTAGACAGCAAAAAAACCGGGGATGCGGAATCCTCGGTTTTTCTTTTAATCGTAATAAACAATCATGTAGTTTTTGCCTTTTTCCTCGTCATAACCTTGGACAAAATCAGTTTCTTCTAGTTGTTCTAAATCTTTCACGACAACTGAAATGTTTTTGCCAAGTTTAATCGTTTTGCGAATTTTTTTCGAGAGTTTTTCCCGCTTTTCTTCATCTAATTGGAAAGTTTCTGGAAAACGGACATTATTTTCTCGTTCGAACGTATCGACCATTGTATTGAATTCGGTAATTTCTTCCGGTTTTTCAATTGTCGTACGGGCAAATTCCGCAATATTTAACGTTTCTTCGCCTGCCAAATATTCGCTCGTCGCTTTCACAAAATTCGATTTATCAAGTAGCGACTCCTCGCGTTGCTTAATATAATCAGTACAAACTTCCACAAAACCTTCCGTATAAAATTTCTCATCCGTTATTTTATCAATACTTAAAAACTTATCTTTCCAATAAACAGAATCACCGCGATTAAGCCGATCTAAAATTAACACTTTATTTCCTGTGTCATGATCAACATTAAAGATCAAACAGCCTTTATCCAGATCTGTCCCGGTAATCCCTTTATCATAATCAATTTGAAATTCTCTGCCGTTGAAATCATTTTTAAGAAAGACTTCTTTATTTTCGACTTTGAAAATCCCGATACCGTTCGTAAAATCGCCATCTACAACACAGCCTTCAATAAAGAAAATCCAAACATCGCCACTTTTAATATTTGGGTGGGTTGTTTCGCTATATAAATGCTCTAAAATCTTCTTGGATTCATCCAAAAATTCTTCTTCCATGGCAAACATATTCGCAGCAAAAGTCCGGACTTCATTAAAATCCAAGTCTGTTTCATGGGTAAACTTAAAATATTCATCTTTGGTAAATGGCTCTAAGAAAATAGAAGCTAGTGTTTGATTCATTTCCGAACCTATATCAGCGAGCACGTTCGCCGAGACTTCCGTTCCCTCTTCTCTCGCTTTGTTTCCAGCAAAATGAACCACGAGTTTGGTAATTTTTGCGTATGAAAAATCTGGCATTCCTTTATCATCCTAACTTTTATAAAATAGATATTTCCTGTATACTAAATTTATTATGAAAAACGGAGGTGCGTAATGATTCCAGCAGATTTTGAAGACCGCGTTTATACAGTCGTTCGCCAAATCCCGCGCGGTAAAGTGACCACATACGGTCAAATCGCCTATATGATTGGTTTTCCTAGAAATGCGAGACTTGTTGGTACTACGCTGAAACATTCGAAGCGTGACCAAATTACACCTTGTCATCGTGTTGTAAATGCAGCAGGTCGGCTTGTCCCGGGTTGGGAAGAACAGCGCGACCTCCTTTTATCAGAAGGTATAACATTTAAAGAGAATGGACACGTAAAAATGAAAGATCATTTTTGGCAATAAGTGTTATAACCACGCCCAATATCTTGAACGCCGTGTGAGTCCGACCCATAGACTAATGGAATCTGTAACTCTCTAGCTAACGTCACGATTTCTTTTGGTGGGTATGTTTCTCCGCAAAGTGGTTTAAATAGACCCGCCGTATTAAAATCAAGCTCATAGTCACGTTTTTTCACTAAAGCAAAGATTGTCTGAAATTCCTCTATAACATCTCTTGAAAAATCAGCTGCATCTGCTCCAAAAAAATACTGAAACTTCTGGCACAATGAAATATGCCCGATTCGCCGCGGTTTAAAAGCTCCTAAATCCGCTTCAATGGACCGTTTCACGCCTTCTAAATAAGCAAGTTGCGCTTGTTCAAACCCACCATAGAATTGCACAATTCCTTCATTATAATCTTCCGCTGAAAAATCAATTGAGCGAAAGCCGTCTTGTCCTTTTAAAAAATGTAACGACAATATTCCATCATCCGTTTGCGGCCCGTACTCATTCAAAAAATCTTGCGTAAAATCCTCATAACCAATCAAATAATCCACTTCAAACCCGATATGTATTAATAAATCGCTCGCATATTTTCTCTTTAAATGATTCATTTTCTTAAAATAATAAGGGAGATCACTCATTGCCATACTCGCTGTCGTCACTGCTTCACTATCACCAGCAGTATTTTTCATAAATTCACTCGAAAGTGGCGCATGCTCAACAATAGAATACTCATCAAAACCCAGTTCAATCGCTTTTAAAATCATCTCTTCCACATCATCATGCGAACCATGTGGACAAAATTCTGTATGTGTATGCCCGTCTCTTTTCATATTCAACCCTCTTTCAAAATTCTTTTCCCAAATTACACTAAATGATACACTAATTATACCATAAGCCACTATTTTTCTATTCATCATTTACAAAAACGCTTTAACGTGCTAATATGCTAATAAACTAAAATATTGTAAAGGAGCTAGCCAGATGAACTTAAATAAGAACTTACCAACTGGAACACGTGATAAACTCTTTCGTGAAGCACAAGCTGCATACAAAATTGAGCAACAAGTGAATTATTATTTTGCAAACCGTGGATTTAAGCGTATTGAAACACCTGTTATCGAATTTGGAGATGTCTTTTCTTCTGAACATCAGACCGATACAAATTTGTACCGTTTCTTTGATGAAAAAGGTCGCTTGACAGTGCTTCGGCCAGACATGACCCTTCCAATTGGTCGAGTCGTTAGTACAACTGGTGTGACGCTCCCTCTAAAACTTTCTTATAGCGGAAAAATCTTTCGTGCAAATGAAGACTTTGGCGGTGAACAAAACGAACAAACACAAGCCGGAATTGAAATTATTGGCTACCCTTCCATTAAAGCAGAAGTGGAATGTATATTAAGTGGAATTGGGGTTTTAAATGCTCTAGAAATTCCGAATTTTCAAATTGAACTTGGTCATGCAGCAATTTATAGGCGTGTAATCCATCTTTTAAATCTACCTGAAACTACTGAAACGGATTTCCGTCTACTAATTCAAAATAAAAGCCTTACTGGCATTCGACAATTTGTTACCGAGAATCCAAGTACGCTCGATGATTTTATTCTCGCCTTACCACGCTTATTCGGCCCAGCGACAATTATTTTAAAGCAAGCTAAAAATTTAACAACTGATAAAGGAATTTTGACGGCACTAACTGAAATGGAAACTATCGTGGGCGCTGTTTCTTACGCAGCAGATATTAGTGTCGATTTAGGACTCGTACAAGATTTTCATTATTATACTGGTATTATTTTTAGAGGATATGCCGACCTTGCTGCGGATAATTTTTTAAGTGGCGGTCGTTACGATCACTTACTAGAACAATTCACCAGCTCTTCCTCTCCAGCAGTTGGTTTAGCTCTTAATCTCGACTCCCTCACGACCCTACAAAACCGCGCTGGTATCATCAAAAAACAAACTCCAACAACGCTTTTAATCCACTACGACCTAGATGCAATCCAACAAGCAGAAAAACTCATGCAAGAAACACCGAACAGTGAATTAAGTTTTTTTGAAACTCCAACAAATGCCATCTCTTTCGCAAAAAAATGGCAAATTCCAACTGTTGTTCACGTTGCGCGCCATAGTATCCAAACTATTTTTCATAAGGAGGCGGAATAATGAAAGCTTTAAAAATCGCCTTAACGAAAGGTCGCCTTGAGAAAGACGCGGTCGCTCTTTTAGAAAAAGCTGGTCTTGATTGTTCTTCTATGACAGATAAAAAGCGTAAACTGATTTTCCATAGTAGCACCCAACCAATTTCTTTTATTTTAGTAAAAGCTGTTGATGTCATGACCTATGTAAAACACGGTGTTGCGGATATTGGCATCGTTGGTAAAGACGTTTTAATGGAAGCCTCCAAATCCCATTATGAAATGCTTGACCTTGAAATCGGTAAATGCCAATTCTGCCTTGCTTCCACGCCCGATTTTGACCCAAGGAGCTATCGCCGAAAAATTATTGCTACCAAATATCCAGCCGTAGCCTCCAAATTTTTTCGTGAAAAAGGCGAAGATGTAGAAATTATCAAAATTGAAGGCTCGGTTGAAATTGCACCTGTACTTGGACTTGCTGACGCTATCATTGATATTGTCGAAACCGGCTCCACTTTAAAAGAAAATGGCTTAATTATTTATGAAAAAATGTACCCTATCTCCGCCCGACTGATTGTTAATAAGGCTTCCTTAAAACAGAATAAAACACAAATTTTCCAATTAATTGATCAATTAGAACAAACGATAAAGGAGGAGCACCCGCGATGAAATTTTTAACCGGAACAACGGAGGCTATATTAAAAGAACTGAGTGCTGAAAATTCAAGTAATACCTCAAACCAAATCGTAAGCGAAGTAAAAGCAATTATTGAAGAAGTAAAAAACTCTGGTGACCGAGCCCTGTTCGACTATACGGCAAAGTTCGATGGTATTGAATTAAATGAGTTGCGCGTCCCAAACAGCGACTTCCAAATAGCCAACAACAAAGTCGATCCCGCCTTCTTAGAAGCTCTTAAGCAAGCAAAAGCAAACATAGAAAGCTTTCATAACAAGCAAAAACAATCAGCTTTCCTAGATAGTGAAAAAGACGGTGTCATACGCGGGCAAATCATTCGCCCACTAGAAACAGTCGGCGTGTATGTTCCGGGCGGTACAGCAGCCTATCCATCCTCTGTTTTAATGAATGTCCTCCCTGCCAAAATTGCTGGTGTAAAACGGATTGTGATGATTACACCCCCTGGCGAAAATGGTGTTAATCCACATGTTTTAGCAGCCGCAAATCTAGCAGGCGTAGACGAAATTTACCAAGTTGGCGGTGCGCACGGAATCGCTGCTCTTGCTTATGGAACAGAAACCATTCCTAAAGTTGACAAAATTGTCGGTCCTGGAAATATTTATGTCGCTACTGCTAAACGTGAAGTTTTTGGCGTAGTAGATATTGATATGATTGCCGGTCCATCTGAAATTGTTGTGCTCGCAGATGAAAAAGGCAATCCCGCTTTCATTGCAGCTGACTTACTCTCACAAGCAGAGCACGATACATTAGCCCGTGCTATTTTAATTACTACAAATGAAAAAGTCGCACAACAAACAAAAAAAGAACTATACAAACAATTAGAAAACCTACCTCGAAAAGCAATTGCACAAGAAGCTATTGAAACAAACGGAAAAATTATTATTGCAGAGAACACTACAGAAATGTTTAACATCATGAACGAAATCGCCCCCGAACATCTAGAAGTACAACTTGAAAATCCTATGAACTATCTTTATCAAATTAAAAATGCTGGCTCTATTTTCTTAGGAAACTATGCATCTGAGCCACTTGGAGATTATTTTGCTGGACCGAACCATGTCTTACCAACAAGTGGAACCGCCAAATTCTTCTCTCCACTTGGCGTAGAAGATTTTACGAAACGTTCTGCCTTTATTACTTATACGAAAGAAGCTCTTGCAAAAGAAAAAGATGCTATCGTACTTCTTGCTAACAATGAAGGCCTAAACGCACATGCCAAAGCCATTCAAATTCGATTTGAGGAGGAAAACTAAATGAGAACAGCAAGTAAAACAAGGATTACTGGAGAAACTTCTATTGAACTGTCACTTAATTTAGATTCACAAGCAGAATCTACTATATCAACTGGTGTCGGCTTTTTAGATCATATGCTAACGTTATTTGCGAAACATTGCCGAATTACTTTAAATGTAAAAGCAGAGGGCGATACATATATTGATGCACATCATACAGTTGAAGACGTCGGCATTACACTCGGTATTTGTTTAAAAGAAGCACTTTCTGATAAAGCTAGTATTAACCGTTACGGCTCAGCGTATGTGCCAATGGACGAATCACTGGGATTTTGCGCACTTGATTTAAGCGGTCGTTCCTATCTTGTATTTGACGCCGAATTAACAAATCCAAAGCTTGGCGATTTTGATACGGAATTAGTAGAAGAATTTTTCCAAGCAGTCGCCTTCAACTCAGAAATGAACCTTCACCTTCGTGTCCTTTATGGTAAAAATACGCATCATAAAATTGAAGCACTTTTTAAAGCATTTGGTCGTGCTCTTCGCGAAGCAATCACCATAAACCCTGAAATCAAAGGTGTAAATTCTACTAAAGGAGTCCTGTAAATGATTGTTATTATTGATTATGATACAGGAAACACGAAGAGCCTCAGCAAAGCACTTGATTTTATTGGACTGCCAAATAAAATTTCTAGTACTCACGAAGAAATTTTACAAGCTGACGGCGCTATTTTACCAGGAGTCGGAGCTTTTCCAGAAGCGATGCAAGAACTCAGTCAGCGTGGACTTGATATGACGTTAAGGGAAATAGCAGCAACTGGTAAACCGATGCTCGGTGTTTGTCTTGGTATGCAACTTCTACTTGAATCAAGCGATGAACATCATTTTACTAAAGGGCTTGGTCTCATTCCCGGGCATGTCGAAAAACTACCAGCCGAACCTGGATTTACCGTTCCCCACATGGGCTGGAATCAACTTGAAATAAGACGCACCACTCCGCTCACTAGAAAACTTGGTGGTGAATATGTCTATTACGTCCATTCCTACTATGCAAATTGCCCAAAAGAATTCATCATCGCAACGAGCGACTATTCTATTGAAGTCCCAAGCATGATAAATAAAGGCAATATTTATGGTGCGCAATTCCACCCAGAAAAAAGTGGTCAAATCGGACTTGAAATTTTAAAAGGATTTAAGGAGGTCACTGAATCATGCAAATCTTCCCAGCAATAGATTTAAAAAATGGACAATGCGTTCGACTTTTTCAAGGTGATTTTTCAAAAAAAACGATTGTAAATGAAGATCCGATTGAGCAAGCAAAATCATTTGCTAAAAGCGGTGCAACCTATTTGCATATTGTTGACCTAGACGGTGCATTAGAAGGTCGCCCTGTTAATCTAGAAATTATCCAACAAATGAAAAAAGTAGCGAAAATTCCTGTTCAAGTTGGCGGTGGTATTCGAAGTATGGCTCAAGTTGATTACTATCTTGAGTCTGGTATTGACCGCGTTATTATCGGATCAGCAGCACTAACAGATCCAAGCTTTTTACACGCGGCAATACAAAAATACGGAACTAAAATCGTTGCTGGAATTGACGCAAAAAATGGCTTTGTTGCAACGAGTGGTTGGTTAGATATTAGCAAAGTAAGCTATTTAGATTTAGCCAAAGAAATGGAGGCGATGAATGTCAAAACAATTATTTATACAGACATTGGTCGCGATGGTACGTTAACAGGTCCTAACTTAGAGCAGATGATTGCTCTTCAAAACCACGTTACGGTAAATTTAATCGCTTCTGGTGGAGTTAGTAGCCGTAACGATTTAGAAGCAATTGCCGAACTTGGTTTATACGGAGCAATTGCTGGAAAAGCTCTTTATAATGGAAATATTTCGATGTCAGATATAGTTGAGGTGGAGCAACTTGCTTACTAAACGAATCATACCTTGTCTTGATGTTACAGCTGGACGTGTTGTTAAAGGAGTGAATTTTGTTTCATTGACCGATGTAGGCGATCCAGTAGAAATTGCCAAAGCTTATAATGAAGCAGGAGCCGATGAACTTGTTTTCCTAGATATTACGGCAACCGTTGAACTGCGTCAAACGATGATAGATGTTGTCGAACGGACAGCAGAGCAAGTTTTTATTCCACTGACAGTCGGTGGCGGTATAAATAGCGTGAAAGATATGAAAGACTTACTTCAAGCTGGAGCAGACAAAATATCTCTTAATTCTGCTGCAATAAAAAGGCCCGACCTTATCCAAGAAGGTGCTAGTAAATTTGGAAACCAGTGTATTGTAGTCGCAATTGATGCTAAATGGAACGGCACAAATTGGAGTGTTTTTACTAGAGGCGGACGAGATGATACGAAATTAGATGCTATTGAATGGGCAAAAAAAGCGACTCAACTTGGCGCTGGTGAACTTCTACTAACAAGTATGGACGGTGATGGCACGAAAAACGGTTACGATATCCCACTCACAAAAGCAATCTCCGAAGCCGTCTCCGTCCCAGTTATTGCTTCAGGAGGATGCGGTAGTGCGAGCCATATGGTAGAAGTTTTCGAAAAAACAAGCGCAACCGCCGCTCTCGCTGCTAGTATTTTCCATTACGGTGAACTTAGTATCCAAAATGTCAAAACTACTTTACGTGAAAAAGGAGTGAACATTCGCCCATGAATATTGTTGATTTTTCTAAAGGTTTAGTCCCAACAATTATTTTAGATGATCAGAACGGAGAAGTTTTAATGCTCGCCTATATGAATCAAGAAAGCTATCAAAAGACGCTTGAAACTGGCTATACTTGGTTTTTTTCACGCTCTAGAAATCAACTTTGGAATAAAGGCGAGACAAGTGGACATACTCAAAAAGTAAGAAAAATTTGGACTGACTGCGATAATGATACTTTGCTTATTCGCGTTATTCAAACCGGTCCAGCATGTCATACTGGTAAAAAAAGCTGCTTTTTCAACCTTATAAAGGAGGAATCTTAAATGCTTAGTAACTTATATGAAGAAATCAAACTTCGCAAAAACCAACCAAAAGAAGGTTCCTACACCAACTACCTTTTCGAAAAAGGGTTAGATAAAATTTTAAAAAAAGTTGGCGAAGAAACTACCGAAGTTGTTATTGCTGCTAAAAATAATGATCATGAGCTCATTTCAGAAGTTGCAGACTTAACTTACCACTTACTTGTTCTTTTAGCTGAAAAAAATATTCCATTGGAGCATATAAAAAAAGAACTACAAAACCGTGAAGGAAAGTTAAGCATAACAAGTGATCGTAAAGAAATTAACGATTTATAAAAACATGACATTTTCGTCACCTTAAAGAATGTTATTGTAAGAAAAAGCACATGATTTTAAAGAGCATATTTTATATACTTGTTTATGTGGAGAGCTTTTATTTTTCCCAAAAGAAAGCATGTAATGTTAGAGCAATAATTCTAGTATCCGAATTTAGTCTTATCCCTTGACTCGCTCTAATATTACTACTCCCTAATACTCCCTTTAACCGCATCCCCCTGGTGCGGTTATTTTTTATTACATCGCTTGGCAGTTAAGAAATCGTTTCAAAAAAGATTGTTTTGTCATCATTTTCCATTATTAACTTAAGCAAACGTTCTCATTGACTTGATTTTAAAAAATTTCAGAAAAATTGGTTTTTATGCTTGAAAATATTCTCAACAATGTGTAAACTAACAACATAGGTAAGAAAAGTTGACCTACTTGACGCACGAAAGCCGTTGTTTTTCTACTTTATAACATCGTGCGTATTTGCATTAAGTTTTCTACTTTTCCTTATAGTCAAAATATTTAAACAAGGAGCGATTATAGTATGGCACAAACATCCACTATTCAAAACGACACAAAGGCAGCCGAAGAATACGCAGCCCGTGTGTTTGAAACAATTAAACAACGGAATCCTGGCGAAACGGAATTCCACCAAGCAGTTGAAGAATTCTTAAACTCTGTTATCCCAGCCCTTGCAAAAGAACCTAAATACGAAGCAAATGGTATTTTAGAACAGTTAACAGAACCCGAACGCCTAATTAGTTTCCGAGTTCCATGGGTGGATGATTCTGGCACAGTACACGTAAATCGCGGTTATCGGGTTCAATTCAATAGCGCAATTGGTCCGTATAAAGGTGGGCTTCGTTTCCATCCTTCTGTTACAGGAAGCATTATTAAATTCCTTGGTTTTGAACAAATCTTCAAAAATTCCCTCACTGGTTTACCAATTGGTGGCGGTAAAGGTGGCTCTGATTTTAATCCAAAAAATAAATCAGATGCTGAAGTAATGCGTTTTTGCCAAAGCTTTATGACAGAATTACAAAAACATATCGGCCCAGATACTGATGTTCCAGCTGGTGATATCGGCGTGGGTGGACGAGAAATCGGCTACTTATTTGGACAATACAAACGTCTTCGCGGAGCTTATGATGCTGGTACTATAACTGGTAAAGGGCTATCTTATGGTGGTAGTCTAGCACGTACAGAAGCAACTGGTTACGGTCTTGTTTATTTCACGGTTGAAATGTTAGAAGCAGCTGGTGAATCTATTCGCGGTAAAAAAATTGTCGTTTCCGGATCTGGTAATGTAGCCATTTATGCAATTGAAAAAGCCCATGAACTCGGGGCTAAAGTAGTTGCATGTAGTGACTCTGCTGGTTTTGTTTATGATAAAGAAGGTATTAAAGTAGAAACTGTAAAACAATTAAAAGAAGTAGAGCGTAAGCGTATCAGTGAATATGTAGTACTTCATCCATCTGCTGAATATTATGCAGGCGGCGATGTGTGGTCTGTTCCATGTGATATTGCACTTCCATGCGCTACTCAAAATGAAATAAATGCCGACCAAGCTCGTGCACTCGTGAAAAACGGTGTAATCGCAGTTGCAGAAGGTGCAAATATGCCATCTACGCTTGAAGCGGTTGACATTTATCACGAAAACAAAGTATTATTTGGCCCAGCAAAAGCAGCCAATGCCGGTGGAGTTGCCGTGTCAGCACTCGAAATGGCTCAAAACAGCACGCGCATGAGCTGGACTTTCCAATCAGTAGATGAACACTTACAAAACATTATGAAAGACATTTATAAAAACTCAAGCAATGCTGCAAGCGAATACGGCGCAACTGGTAATTTAGTTGTCGGTTCCAATATTGCAGGTTTCCTAAAAGTTGCAGATACAATGATTGCTCACGGAATTATTTAAATAGAAAAACCCTGCTTTCACACTGAAAGCAGGGTTTTTTTACGTTATCTCATCAATTTTCGTAATATAAAAGAAAGTCCAAACCACAGTAAAACGCTAATAAAAATAGCAACAATCCATCCAAATGCATTATGTTCTAATGGAAGTGGCATATTCATTCCAAAAAAACCAGTGATAATCGTTGGCACTGTAAGCAAGATAGACAACGCCGTAAGTATTTTCATCGTATCATTCAAATTATTATTTAAGATGTTATTATACGTACCCGACAGTTGCTGTAATATTTGCGAGCTAAGTTCTGTCATTTCAACCAGTTGTCTAGCTTCAATTAATGCATCCTCAAACTGCTCTTTTTCCACTTCATTTAACGTTCGAAAGATTACATGTGTTTTCATTTGCTCTAATAAAGCAGCGTTTTGTTTAGAAGCTGATAAAAAGTACACGATTCCTGTTTCTAAATCAGATAAAGAAAGTAAATTTTTCTTCGTCGTTTTAATTTTCAGCTTATCATTAATTGTTTTGCGATCAATATCCATCTCTTCTACATACGGGAAAAACGAATCCATAACAAGGTACAAACTACTAAATAAAAATTGTAAAATAGTCACATCTTCATTCTCTTTTAAGTATTTATTCATTTTTTTTACAATATATTGGTTGTTTTTATTTGTAATAGTTAGCAACTGTTTATCTTTAATAATGTAAACCATTGGAATTGTTTCATAATGATTATCAATTTTTCTCTGGTCAGGTACATTAAATACCACCACAAAAGTATCCGTTTTCTGGTCGTATTCAAAATGAGCTCGTTCGTTTCTATCTAAAGAATAAGCAATGACTTCCTCATCAATGTTATAGGTAGTATAAATATTTTCTAGCTTACCAGCCTTATCCGTATCAATGTTAACCCAATTGTATTTTTTATTCCCAAAAATTGTTTGAATAGACATTCATTTCCCCACTTTCCTAGATGACATAAAAAAAGAGCACCTTTTCTAGGCACCTCTATTCATACATAATTATAGCACAGAACCTGGGAAATTCTGTGCTACAACCATCTTAAAGGAGTGTTTATTTGAAAAAAGTAATTAAAAACATTTCTATGGGGGAAGTGATTTATTTTTAATTAATTCATTTCAAATGACAATCTCTATGGGATAAGTATATCTTACATTACTTTTATTTCCGAGTCAATACTTTTGTTACAAAAACATTTCATAAAAGTCTAATATATAGTTAACTTTATGAAATGTAATAAAAATGCAATAAACATGATGTTTTTCTATCTTTTCTTCACTATGCTATAATTGATTAGGAAATATCTTATATATAGGAGGAATTGGCATGTCAAATAATGAAGCAACTGCTTATATTGGTACATACACCAAAGTCGAAAGCCAAGGCATCTATCGCCTAGTAATCGATAAAACTACTGGTGAAATTAAAGAAAATAAATTAGCTGGAAAAATGGATAACCCAACATATCTTAAAATTTCAGATGACGAAAAATTCGTCTACTCTGTAGCAAAAGATGGCGATAAAGGTGGAGTTGCAGCTTTTTCAATTGAAGAAGATGGCTCGCTTGCTTTCATTAATCAAGATGTTCAAACAGGTAATCCACCATGTTATGTAGATGCTTCAGAAGATGGTTCTATCGTTGTTTCTGCTAACTATCACCTAGGTACAATCGTAAGTTACCCAACAGAAAACGGTGCTTTAAAACCTTCTGTTGCAACGATTCAACATACTGGTAAAAGTGTTCACGAACGTCAAGAAAAACCTCATGCACACTTTGCCGGATTTACTCCAGACCAAAAATACGTTATTACATGTGACCTTGGAACAGACAAAGTAACTACTTACTCCTCTCATTCTGGTAAACTTGAAAAAGTAACTGAATTAGATGTAAAACCTGGGAGCGGTCCTCGTAACCTTGTCTTCCATCCAAACGCTAAATATGTATATATCATGACTGAATTAAATTCCGAAGTTATTTTTGCTGAATATGATAACGCAACTGGTAAATTAAACGTTATCCAAACAATCGCTTCTCTTCCAGAAGGATTTGATAAAGAAAATAAAGGTAGCGCAATTCACATTTCTCCAGATGGTCGTTTCCTCTATGTTTCTAACCGTGGCCAAGATGCTATCGTTAGCTATGCTGTTGCAGAAAACGGTACTTTAACACTTGTAGCAACAACTCCAGTAGAAGGCGTTGGTCCTCGTGACTTTGACCTTAATTACACTGGCGACATTTTAGTTGCAACGAACGAAAACAGCAATAACGTTACTGTTTTTGGTGTTAATAAAGAAACTGGTGCTCTTACTTTACTTCAAAAAGATGTAAAAGTTCCAGAACCAGTTTGTATTAAATTCGTAAAATAATTTAAAAATCCAGAGTAGTGTATTTCGCCACTCTGGATTTTTTTATGCTAAGACTAGCTTTCCTGCTTCAATATAGCTTAAATCATTAACTGCTTCAATCGTCCATTCACCATTTTCAAATCCAAGTCTTGTAACACTCGCATTTGCTAATTCTGGATTAATTTGCGTTATATCAAAGAAAGAAATAATGGTATTAATCGCCATCCCATGAGAAACAACTAATACATTTGCATTTTCAGATTGATTTTCTTTAGCAACTGTTTCCAAAGCATTTTTCAAGCGAGTTACCATGGAATTCCATTTTTCGGACATTCCGGTCTCATCAATTTTTTCAACTGTTTCTGAAATGATTTGATAGCCATCGTAGCCGAATTTTTCAAAAGCTTCCTCCACAGACTGAAAACCAAGGTGCTCGATTACTTTTCCGAACATCACATCTTCATATTCTCCTTCAAACTTACCAAAACCAAATTCACGAAAATCACGCAACTCATTGATTTCTAAATGTGTTTGCTTACTTTCTCGTAAAACAATTCCAGCAGTTTCAATCGTTCGACCGCGGTCACTTGTATAAACAGCATCAAAAGGAATTTCCCTTAGCCCGCGACCTAAAAATTCGGCCACTTCTATTCCTTCATTTGTTAATGGTGTATCTGACCAACCTTGCACACGACGATATGTATTAAACATTGTCTTACCATGCCTAACTAAATACACATTAAGTTTTTCTGCTCCCACTTAAACTCCTCCTTGCGCTTTTTTTCCAGCCTCTACATAAAACATATTTCCAGGTTCTTCAATCGAAAAAACACCATCTTCAAAAATAACTTTTGTCACACTAGCATTTTCGATGGTTCTTAAGTTTTTACTTGCATCAATCATTTCAATAATGCGGTGAATCACCATACCGTGCGCAACGACTAGTACATCTCCACCCCCGCGAGTTTGCGCATCCCGAAGAATTGCATTCAATCCAGTAGTCAATCGTTTTTCAAAAATAGTCGAGTTTTCTGTCATACCGGTTTCATCCATTTTATGCACTGTATCAATGACGATATTAGAATTGTTTTCAGAAGTTTTATCATAATAGTTTTCAATTGACTCAAAACCGTGAGCCTTCGCAACCATTTTTAACACAGTTTGGTTATATTCACCTTCAAATTTACCGAAACCAAACTCACGCATTTCAGCTAATTTTTCGAGTTTTAAATGATGATTGTTACTTTCTTTCATCACAATTCGAGCTGTTTCGATTGCACGTCCACGATCACTTGCGTAAGCGCCTACAAAATGAGTCCCTTTTAAACCACGTCCTAAATCATGGGCAACAAGTGCTCCCTCTTCAGTGAGCGGTGAGTCAGCCCAACCCTGTACCCGATCAAGTGTGTTTAAAATCGTCTTTCCATGTCGCGTTAAATAAATAACTACCCTACTTGAAGATTCCATGTATACACTCCTTTAAATTATCACTTCTCCCTTTAATAGTAGCAATCTTAAGAGTTAATGGCAAACTAATTAATTCTCTATACAAAAAACACTTCCTCCAATTAAGGAGAAAGTGCGTTTAATTCTTTTAATGAACACCCTTCATGTATTTTTTCAAAAATGGTGCGAAAATGAATAATGCTATTGCAAAGGCAATTGCTACAAAACCAGTGATTCCGAAATAAGCAATTTCTGTGTCGGCATTAAAGAATTGTGTTACTTGCGCATTAAATGCTTGGCCCATCGCATCTGACAAGAACCACAGGCTCATTGTTTGGGATGCAAAAGCTTTTGGAGCTAGTTTTGTTGTTGCAGATAATCCTACTGGTGAGATAAACATTTCACCAAAAATACATATGAAGAAACTTAATACTAGCCAAAGTGGACTTACAAGTGTTGTCGTATTTCCATGTAAAATACCAGGAAGCATCATTACAACAAATGATAAACCAGCAAAGAATAAACCTAAAGCAAATTTTCGGGGTGTAGAAGGTTGTCTGTCACCAAGTTTTGTCCAAATCCAAGCAAAAATTGGCGATAAAGTAATCACAAAAACTGGATTAAGTGACTGAAAATTAGCCGGGTTTAGGTTAATTCCCAAAATAGATAAATCTGTTCTTTCTGCCGCAAAAAGGGCCAATGTTGATGAGCCTTGTTCTTCAATCATCCAAAAAAGAACTGCGATTAAAAATAACGGTATGTATGCAGTTAATCGTGATTTTTCATCTGCCTCTGTCTTTTTACTTGTCATCATCATAATAAAGTAAGCAAGTGGAACGCCAACGCCCATCACCGTTACAGCAAGGATAATTGTATTAATTGTCAAACTACCTGTAATCAGAGTTAAAATAGCAATTAATAATCCTATACCTAAAACAATACCAATGATTTTGAATGTAAGACTTTTTGCTTCTGCTTTTTGAAGCGGATTTGGAACTTTTTTGCCTGCTTCTTTTAAGTAACGTTTTCCTGTAAGAACATAAACAATTAGTGCAACTGCCATACCAATTGCCGCTACACCGAAACCAGCGTGGAAACTTCCAGCCCTATCAGATACAGTGGAAACGATTGGTGGGGCAATAAAAGCACCTAAGTTAATCCCCATGTAGAAAATACTAAAACCAGCATCACGGCGATTATCTCCCACTGGATATAAGTCACCAACTACACTGGAAACATTTGGTTTAAGCAAACCAGTTCCTAAGATAATAAATGCCATTGAAACAAATAGAGCCGTTGCTCCACCATTAGGAAGGGCAAGAACAATATGCCCTACCATAATTAATACGCCACCATAAAAAATTGTCTGTCGTGGCCCAAGAACTCGGTCCGCAAACCAACCGCCTATAACACCTGACATAAAAACAAGCGATCCATAGATAGACATAATTGCGGTAGCGGTAGCTTGGTCAAATCCTAGCCCACCTTTTGCAACCGAATCATACATATAATAGATAAGTATTGCTCGCATCCCATAGTAAGAAAATCGCTCCCAGAATTCTGTATTAAATAGGGTAGCGAGTCCACGCGGATGCCCAAAAAATGTTTTTTCCTTTGATGCATTCTCTGTACTCAAGAAAATTCGCCCTCTTTCATCTCTTTTCATATAAAATTAAGTAAATGCAGTTTATGCTAGTTACGAAAAGTTTCATTTATTGTTATAAAGCATTCGTATAAATTTGACGAGATACTTCTAATGTTTGATTGCCACGTTCTGAAATATTTGTTAAACCATGACGTTCTAATTGGTCTACAAGTACATCCACCACTTCTTCACCTAGCCCATAATCACTAAATCTAGTCCCTGCCCCTAAACTTTCAAAAAACTCACGGGTCTTAAGAATGGCTAGATCTATTTTCTCTTCATTACTTCCACTCGTGATTCCCCATACACGTTCAGCATATTGCACTAATTTATCATGTTTTTCATTACGACGTACATTTAAAAGAGAAGGTAGTACAATTGCTAATGTTCGTGCATGATCAATCCCATAAAGTGCAGTGATTTCATGGCCTAAACTGTGGCTCGCCCAGTCTTGCGGAACACCTCTGGATAACGTCCCATTAAGTGCATTTGTTGCAGACCACATGAAAGTAGCACGTGTATTATAATCATGATTATCTTCCTTGATAACATCTGGACCAATTTCAATTAATGTTTGTAGTAAACTTTCAGCATAACGGTCTTGTAGTAATGCACCCACTGGATAAGTCATATATTGTTCCATTACATGCACATAAGCATCCATAATCCCATTCGCTAATTGACGTTTTGGTAGTGTATATGTAAGTTCTGGATCAAGTAAAGAGAAAACCGGGTAAGTATAAGCACTACCAAAGCCAAGTTTTGCTTTCTTTTCAACAAAAGTGATTACTCCACCACTATTCATTTCAGAACCAGTTGCTGGGAGGGTTAAAACGGTCCCAAAAGGAAGTGCCTTTGTGATAGGCCGTTTTTCACCAATACCGCTACCAAAAATATCCATTGGCTCGCCGTCGAATAATGCTCCAGCTGCAACGAATTTTGTTCCGTCTATCACTGAGCCACCACCGACCGCAAGTAAAAAGTCATAATTTTCTTCTTTAACTAGTTGGATAGCTTTAATTAATGTTTCGTATGTGGGATTCGCTTCAATACCACCAAATTCGCCAACTTCTCGTGATTTAAGAGCTGCTTTTACTTTATCTAATGTGCCAAAACGCTCTACACTTCCGCCCCCGTACAAAATCAATACTTTTTTATCTTGAGGAATCACTTCATTTAATTCTGCTAAACGATTTTTACCAAAGATAATATGCGTAGGATTATAATAATCAAAATTCAACATTTCTTTTTGCATGTTAACGTCCTTCTTTCTGTTTACAAAATTACATAGCATAGTTAATAATACACTTTTTCAAGAAAAATTAAACCTTTACACAAAAGTTTCCATTTATATATGTAAATAATCGCTTTTATTCCGAATAATCGTCCCTGATAATAGTGATTTTCTATACAAAAGACCTACTTTAAGTTAAAATGAAATAGAAAAAGAATGGAGTGAATAACATGTTGATAAAAAACCTTTGTATCCCTAAAATAAATTTAACAACCGTTCCTGGAGATGCTACTTTACAAGAGGCTATCAATTTACTAGAAGAATCTGGTTATCGCTGTGTTCCTGTACTAGATGAAAAAGGCGAAAAGTTCCTAGGTAATATTTATAAAATGCATATTTACAAACATGCAGCAAATGGTGGAAGCCTGAGCGATCCTGTAATGAGCTTAATCAAAAATGCAACAAAACACATTTGTTTGAATGCATCTTTCTTTGAAGTATTCTTTACAATTAAAGAACTACCATATATCGCTGTTTTAAACGAACAAGGTAATTTCTATGGTATTTTGACGCATGGTAAGCTACTTGGTCTTCTTCAAGACGGCTGGAACGTAAAAACTACTAGTTATGTACTTACGATTGCAACCGGTGAAGTACAAGGCGCCTTAACTAAAATCACTAAAATCATCGACCGTTATTCGAGCATCGCGAGTTTGATTACACTCGATAACCAAACAGAAGATTTCATTCGTCGCGTACTTGTTTCCTTGCCAGTTGGAGTAACCGAAGATAAGAAAAACGAAATCATCACTCATTTAGAACGTAAAGGTCTTCGTGTTGTAGAGACAGAGAAAATTAAAAAATAAAAAAAGCTTGAAAACGACTTTTCATCTCGTTTTCAAGTTTTTTTATACAAATTTATTTTTCATCATCTTTTTTCTTTGCTGCCCTTTTTCCAACAAAGTAAGTTGCGATAATGATTAGAATGAAAAGTAGCAATCCGCCTACAATATACATCCATGTGTAATCTTTCTCTAGTCCTAATGCTTTTTTATTAGCTTTTTTCGCCTCATCTGATGATATAGTAAAATCTCTCGTCCACTCCCATTTGTCGTCTTTATTTTTAGCAACTAAATGTAATTTATACTTTCCTGGTTTTAATTCTTGATTTTTCCAATCCACGCTATAATTAAAATTGGAATTTGGCGCCATTGATAGGTCTGTGCGCTTTGATTCATGTAAAACTTTTTCGCTACCTTTTTTATATATTTTGGCATCCACGGCCAGTCCACCAACTAAGGTCGCTTTTGTATTTTGCAAGTTTATTTCGACTACATTTCGGTAGTTCCTACTTCCTGCTTTAATTTGATTTAATACTAGTTCTGGCTTCACTACAGTCGTTTTTTCGGTTAATTTCACACCAATTACATAGGCATATTCATTTTTAATTTGAACTTCTTTTTCTTGCTTTGTTTCTTTCTCTGTTTTTTCTTTAGTCTTTTCTTTAAAATGTAACCCGCCTAAAATAATTCCATCATAGCTTTCTTCAGGCATCTGAACAGTTACTGACCAAATTTTAGTCTCATTTGGTTCTAGTGAAACTTCAGAGTCACTCTCTTCTGTTATATATGCAAACGGATATTTAAGCGTTTCGTCCGGTTTCGTTTTCGGTATCGAGTAATCCACATATCCCATCTCATTGGTAATAGCCGTGTTGGCAACGCAATTAATAGTCGTTTTTTCTTTACTTTGATTGGTAATTTCCACATCTAGTTTTTGCTTCTGCTTCGGTTCCATTTGTAAATCGAAATAAGTCACACTAGACGCCTGATTATCAGGGAGAACTGCTTTTACAGAAAAATTATTACTTTCTGCTGCATCTACTTGCTGGACTGGAAAACAAAGAATAGCAAGTATGCAAACAAAGATGAGAGTCCATATTTTTTTCAAATCTCTTTTTCCTCCTAATTACTTAATGTAAAAAGAGAAAACAACATCAAAAAATGAAGTTTTCCCTTATAAATTATTAGATTGCTGGTGTATCGCTTAAGGTCCAAGTTAATGTACTTTGGTATGTTCCTTCCGCTACTGCCACATTTTTAGGAATAGTTAATTTTGGTTTAGTTGTTTCCGTTGCTGATATTTGTGCGGAACCAAAGCTATCCGTCCATGTCCCCATTCCTTCATCATCGTTAAAGTTAGTTGGTGTAGCTGTTTGTTTATCTTTAGCTGCCATTACAGGAACTGCTGCCCCGCCAGTCATGGAAATTGTTACATTATCATACCCAGTTGGAGCTTGGGCAGTAGAATCTCTCGTACTGACAGTAGATTTTGGAATAGTTAATTCAGCACCAGCAATTTTTTTAGCAGGCGTGGAAGAATCTTTGAACTCACTACCTGTTACAGAAAGCGTCCATCCATTATTCGAACCACGAACGTCACTAATTTGGGCGTAAGGAGTTACATCTTTAGTAACAGAAACTTCTCCTGGTAAATCTTGTGTACCATTTCCATTAGTATCTACATAAGTATTAATCGTTTCATCTTTTGCATGCGCGGTTATTGCACCTTTAGATAATTTTGATACATCATGAGAGCCAAAATCCCAATCAGATACTGATAAAATCCAAAGACCATCAGTACCTACTGGAGGAACAGTTGGATCTGGAATAATCGGGTCTGGATCAACCGGATCTGGATTTACCGGATCTGGATCTGGCGTTAAGCTTTTATCAAATTTCACAGTCCCTTTTGAATCATGTGTTACGGATGTAGTTGCTGAAGCACTATCACTAGAAAGTACTGGTGCCACAATCAATCCTAACGCTAATAAACTTGCTGTTGTTACTTTTACTGTTCTACTAATCATATTATTCTCCTCTTTCTGTTATCTTTTTTTGCCTTGCCAAACAATTAACTCTCTTTCCTCACCCCCTTAAAGTGTTTTTTACCTATAAATAAAATTAGGCCAATCCCTAGAAAAACAAGAGTGAAATCACTTGAACCTCCAGTTTTTGGAAGCCTTTGGGGGATTTTCGTAGGAAAAGTGCCTGTTTTATCATCTGTTCCACTTTTACCTTTATGAGGGTCTTTCTTGATTACAACTCCTGCTTTACTAGTCGCTTTATCCATTGCTTTTACTTCTACATAAAATGGGGTTATGCTTAAGAATAAACTACAAATTATAATGAATCCTATTTTTTTCAAATCAAATAGCTCCTTTTGATTAAGGTCTAGGTGCATCTTCTAAAGTCCATGTAACCTTAGATTCATAAGCATCATTCACTAAAGCATCATTAGGTTGGATTTCTATTGTTAATCTATCTTCTAAGTCGAAAATAGTAGAAACAAAACCTGATTCTGTAGTTGTTGCTTGTTTTTGCTCAATTGGCTGGTTTGTATTATTTAAGTAAACCGGACTACTCGCAGGTAAGTTACTTTGATACTTTAGTGAACTTTGAATAATGTCTCCACTGCCATTTGTAAATGTTGTCATTGAACCTGTTATCGTCCAACCTTGCTTCGACTTTCTTCTATCTATTACCTTTAACTCCACTTGTTCTCCTACTTGATAGCATTTCAATGTTTGTTTTTCATTTGAAATTGGAACCGAATCAATATTTGTATCAATATCCATCCGAAAATCACTAGGAATTTGCAGTTCTAGACTTTCTCTAACGTGAACTACTACAGTTACAGGGATAGCCGTTTGAGAATATGGTGGATTGCCTGGAGATGATAGCGTTACAACATAATCTCCAACTTTTTTTAAATCTACTACTGAGTCAAAATCATCCACAAGCGAACCAACCCCAGTCAAATTTGCATTAACATCTAGCCTAAATTGATTAGCATCAATACTTTCACCGACTAAATAAGTATATTCTTCATCTGCAGTTATAATAGGTGGCTTTGGTTGAAATATGACATTCACATTCACCGAGTCTTCTCCATCTATATTAGAAGCTTCGATTGTAACTACATAATTAGTAGGATTTTTTGAACTCGGTATTTTTTCCTTAAAATTAGTTGTAATTTTCGCTGGTTTATCTGTTACAACTTTTGCATCTTGTAACAATTGTTCTTCTGTTAGCGGTGTATCTATATCATAAATAAGCTGTTTTTCATATGATATAATCTTCGGAGCTACTATATATTCTAATGGTTGGTAAAAATATCCTGAATACATCAACTGACCGCCATTATCATTAATAGGTGTAACTTCTTCCCATCCATAAGAAACACCCTCTTTAATGCCACCTTCTTTTAAAGGTATAAACGGTTTTAATTTTACTACTTCTTGTGCCCAAGTAATCATGGAGTTTGTAGAGTCAATTGTCGCAGCTGGGTTAAAGCGAGACATTGGGATTGATTTGGTTGTACCTATAGCCTCTTCTGCCTTTATAGTAAAATCATATTTGGCAGATAGTTCCTTTGCTTCTAAATAAATTTTTTGATTTTCACAAGTTATTTCCACTAGATTCAGCATAGATGTATTTTTAAGGCTTGATAAATCAGCAATATTATTATTATTTAAATGAAGCCACTTTAGTTCAGTACTAGAAAATTCTGCCAATGGTGAAACATTTGAAATATCATTATAGTCAAGCATTAGTTCCTGTAATCGAGGAAGCGCATCAGGGATACTTGCAAATTGAGATAAATCAGTGATATTATTTTTCGCTAGATTTAGTTGCTTTAACATAGGTGCATTCATTTTTAAAATCGGCGAAATATCAGAAATCCCTCCTTTTAAAATACTTAAGCTGTCCAGTTTTTGAAAACCATTTGGTGCTTTTAAAAAAGCTGACATCCCTTGTAAAGATTCGTTAGATATAATCCTTAAGCTTTTTAAGTTAGATAGATATTGTATGCCTTCGATATTTTTAATAATTACTGTCGACTCATCAGCAATAGAAGAAATATTATTCAAATCCGCTTCAGTAACAACATCGCTAACTACCCAATCATTTTTATAAGTGGTCTGAAAATTGAGGTGTCGTGCTACTGATTCTGCCAGTTCTGGATCTGGGAATAAATCTGCTATCGTACTATTTGCAGGAATTGATAAGGAGTTGGCTTTCAGTTTTTTCGGTTCAATTAGTGTTTTTTTCGGTTCATTTTCTTCTTTTTTCAGTGACTCTGGTGTCACTTCTTTTTTTTCTGAAGCTTCCTCTATTACCGATTCCGCTGTTTGTTGCGGCAATATACTTTTTTCCGTCTCCGTAGCTTTCGAGTAGACAGGTACAATGAGCGCTAAAATTAAAACAAAAACCAGAACCATCTTCCAATTTATTTTCATTATTTTAAGGTCTCCTTTTTAAATGCTAGTTAACTGTTTTCATAATGTTTTGCTACCTTTTTTTGGACTAAGAAAGTTTTTTTGTGTGGCTTCAAAATTTCTTGTTCTATTAAGCGAATACGTTGTCTGTAAAAAGCTGCCTTTGATAAGGTACTATATTCAATTAAGATTTTAATTGTAATTTCTGGTGGTAATAAAACATTACCTTTTTCATCCTTTTCGCCAATGAGCATTCCTAAGTACTTTATCGCATAATATAGTTTTTCTTGATGCTCTTTACCATTAAGTAAAGTCCTATAGTATAAATGACGCCCAATCATTTTTAAAAAGAAATATTGAAAGCCAAAGTTTTCTGGAAAGAGTGATAATGCGTATTCTATATCCTCTTTTTTGTACTCATATACTATACATTCTTCTGAAAGAGCGATATTCGTTACTATTGGTGGTGAATTTTCTAAAATGGAATAACTTAAAAATATACCCGGTTCAAAAATAGATAACAGTTTTTCAGGCGACTCACAAGTATAACTGCTAATATAACCCTTTATTAATAAAATGGCACTGTTCGGATTTGAAGAATTGGTCATTACATTTTCATCACGTTTTAATTTACGTTTTTGATGTTTGATACCATATTTTTGCATCATTTTGATAAATTCTTTATATGTATATAATTCTTCCATTAAAATCCACTCCTCTTCTAAAATGAGCTTTTAAGCAGCTCATTGTTTAGCTTGTCAAGAACTAAACTTATACTACCATGCGTGAATTGATGTTGTTTCTCCAGAGAGAACAAATAACAAACTTTTCATTCAAAAATTATAAAGAATGGTTGCAAATTTCCTCGTAAATCCCAAAATAAAATTGTTTGTTATTTTGTCACAAATTAGCAAAAATCATTTTTCAATTTATTTTCTCTTATAAAAGTGCTCTATATACCTCTGATACCTTTCCAGAAGGTTCATTCTATGATACTATTATCATAAAACATTTGTGATAGATGGTAACTTTTGTTCCAATATAAAGTAGGATGGAGGTAATAAAGATGAAATGGGAAGAAAAAAGAGATATGGTGAAAATCGCTACTTGGTATTATCACTATGGTTGGACCCAAGCACAAATCGCCAAAAAAATCGGGATATCTAGATCTATTATTTCTAAAACTTTGCAACGCGCAAAAGACTTAGGTATTGTTGAAATTTTTATTAAAGACGAAACTTATTATACGGTGGACTTAGAACAAAAGTTAGAAGAAAAATTTGGTTTAGAGGAAGCAATTGTCGTGGCAACACATGATATGTCTGAGGAAGAGGCGCTAAATTTCCTCGCCAAAGAAGCAGCTTACACACTAAGTAAAAGAATTGCCAAAGTGAATACCCTCGGGATTTCATGGGGGAAAACAATTCGTAAATTCGCCAATGAATTCCCGTATATCCCTCATAAAGATTTAACGATTATTCCGCTAATCGGAGGCATGGGATCAAGCGATATCGACCTCCACTCCAACCAAATTTGCTACGATTTAAAGAAAAAAATGCAGTGTCATAGTAAATATTTATATGCACCTGCCCTTGTAGAAGATACAGAAATGAAAGTGGATTTATCTAAAAATAAATATATTAACGAAGTCCTTAAAGAAGGTAAAACTGTTGATATGGCTATTGTTGGTGTATCCAGTCCCTACAACCAAAGTACAATGGAAGAAATTGGTTACATCACACCTGAAGATATTGAAGAACTACGTTATAAAGATGTGGTTGGTGATATTAATTCACGTTTTTTCACGGCAAATGGGGAGGAAGCAAATACACAAATAAATACACATGTGATTGGACTCAGCTTAGAAGAACTTAAAAAAATTCCAACAGTCGTCGCTTTAGCAAATGGACTACAAAAAAAAGACGCCCTTGTTTCAGCACTCAATGCTGGATTGATAGATGTGATTGTGATTACTGATAGAATGGCCGAATATATCCTTCAAAAAAACGATTAAGTAAGATTTCATCCGTGAAAAACACACAATCTCAAAAGCACTCTCCGACAATGGATTGGGCTTTTTTTATTTATTTTAAACTAAAAAAATCCAATATTTCATTGACGAAAAAATATTAAAGTGTTATATTTAATTTGTGAAATACGACATTTGTCACAATGGGTGACAAATGTCACCAAATTCATTTATTGGATAAAATAGCTTTATCCGGAGTTTTATTTTAATAAATGAAAACGATTACTAGGAGGAACTTGAAATGACTTTATATAGACAGTTACTTGCTCGTGAGAACGAAAATAATCCGATTCGCGTTGGTGTTATCGGCGCTGGTCAAATGGGATTCGGTATGATTTCGCAAATCGCCGCTATTCCGGGTATGACTGTTGTTGGTATTAGCGACATTCATGTAGAAGCAGCACAAAAAGCAGCGGACGCATATAACGCCACCGCTACAAAAAAAGAAAAAATTCTACTATCCAATGATTTTAAAGAAATTATCCATTCTAATCTGGTAGAGGTAATTGTTGATGCCACTGGCGTTCCAGAAGTCGGCGCAAAAATTTCCCTGGAAACCTTACTTGCTAAAAAACAACTCGTTTTACTTAATGTAGAAATTGATATCACTATTGGGCCGCTAATGAAAAAATTATATGATAGTGCTGGCCTCGTTTATACTGGCTCTGATGGTGATGAACCTGCCGCAATAACTGAACTTTACGAATTTTCCAAATCCATGGGTATGGAAGTCCTCGTCGCTGGTAAAGGGAAAAATAATAAACTTAAAATTAGCGCCAACCCTGATAGCTGTCAAGTCGAAGCCGATGGGAAAAATATGGCCTCTCACATGCTAGCTGCTTTCCAAGATGGTACAAAAACAATGGCAGAAATGAATTTGCTTTCTAATGCTATCGGTTATGTCCCAGACGTTGTTGGAATGCATGGTATTTCAGGTGACGTTGATTCGGTCATCAAAGACCTAAACTTAAAAGATCAAGGTGGTATTTTAAATAAATTCGGCGTTGTAGAATATGTAGATGGCTTAGCACCGGGTGTCTTCGTTATCGTAAAAGGACAAAATGAAGGCGTTAGTCACGAACTTAGTTACCTCATGAAAAAAGGTGACCGCGATCATCACATTCTTTATCGTCCCTATCACCTAGCTAGCCTTGAAACACCTTTAACCATTGCAAAAGCTGTGTTGAACCACGATCATGCTATCGTTCCAATGGGAGCACCAGTTTCCGAAACAGTTGCAGTTGCTAAAAAAGACATGGTTGCCGGAGAAAAATTAGATGGAATTGGTGGTTTCTGTGTACGAGGTGTATTGGAGACTCACGTCGATATGGCAACGAATGGTCACATTCCAATCGGTTTAATCAGCGGTGATGTGGTAGCCCGCAGAAATATCAAAGCTGGCACATTTATTACTGACGAAGACGTTTCATTAGATGAATCTACTACTGTTTGGAAACTTAGAAAACTGCAGGATGAAACATTTAGTAAATAAATTCAACTTGGTGGGAAGGCGAATCTCTTCCCACCCTCTAAGGAGGAAAAGTAAATGAATATTGTCCTTATTGCTTCCCTCATTTTCATTGCTCAGACGTGTCTTGGCTTTTTCCAAGTCAGGTATTATCAACATCATATGAACAAAGTTGCGAACAAATATGCTGGAAAAATCGGTTATCATCTTTATTCTGAAATGGAACGACTAAAATTTCGTACGAGTGCTGTAGCCATCTTAGTCGTAAATGAAAACCATATTGTTCATGAATGCCAAATTTTAACCGGTAAGACAATTTTTGCACAGTTCAAAACGTTCACCAACTACCATCATAAGGAATTATCCGAAATATTAATGGAACTCAGTAGTAAAAATAAGAATACAATTCAAGAAAAAGCCATTATTAAAACTGTCAACAGTTGTATGAAAGCGCTTTAAATAACTAAAAAAGGAGTGTTTCCTAGTGAATTATATTGAATGGTTTGGAACAAACTTTATCGGTCTATTTGAGGCTGGTGGCAAACAGTTTGTAAGTTTTATGACAGGAATTGTCCCTCTTTTAATTGTCCTATTAACCTTTACTTACTCGATTATCGCCTTTATCGGGGAAGAGCGAGTCAACCGAGCAATCCAATTTTCAGCCAAGAATATGATTTTGCGTTATACCTTAATGCCCATTTTATCCGTCTTGATGTTAACGAATCCTATGGCTTATACATTCGGTCGATTTGTTAAAGAGCATCAGAAACCAGCTTTTTATGACTCTGTGGTATCATTTTTGCACCCAGTTACAGGATTATTTCCGTATGCAAATGCTGGTGAATTATTCGTTTACCTAGGTATTGCTAACGGTGTGGTCGAAGCTGGATATAGCATGTCAAGCCTTGCTGTTCGTTACTTCCTAGCTGGCATCGTCGTTATTTTAATGCGTGGTGTGATTACAGAAACAATTACAAAATTCTTAATGCGAAAAGAAAAAGTCTGATATAGAAGGAGGCAAATTAAATGTATCAATCAATTCATGTGAACAAAGGTCAAGGTGGTTGGGGAGCTGGACTAGATATTACTCCGAGCGAACCGAGAACAAAAGTTGTTTCTATTACTGGTGGTGGTATTCATCCCGTAGCACTGAAAATTGCTGAATTATCTGGCGCTGAAGCCGTGGATGGCTTTAAAAACTCGATTCCTGAAGAAGAAATGATGTGCGTTGTTATTGATTGTGGTGGTACTGCGAGAATTGGCGTCTATCCGATGAAACGTATCCCAACCATTGATGTTCTCCCTTCTTCCCCATCAGGCCCCCTCGCAAAACATATTACAGAAGATATTTTTGTTTCTGGCGTCAAACCTGAAGATATTGAACTTCGAAATAGAAGCGCTGAAACTGGAAAACCATTTGACAGAGAAAAGTTCAAAGAAGATTATGCCAAAATTAAAGAAGACCAAAAAGAAGCAAGCGAACTAAAGGAAGGTTTCCTCGTGAAATTTTCTCGCGGTATTGGTAAAGCAATGGGGGTGTTCTATCAAGCAGGACGTGATTCTGTGGATATGCTCATTAAAAACATTATCCCTTTTATGGCATTTATTAGTATGATTATCGGTATTATTAATTACACCGGCATTGGGAAATTAATTGCGAATACGCTCTCTCCTTTAGCTGGATCCCTGTGGGGAATGTTATTAATTGCATTTATTTGTAGTTTGCCTTTTCTTTCACCAATTCTCGGTCCCGGAGCAGTTATTGCTCAAGTAATTGGCGTTCTGATTGGTTCTCAAATTGCAATTGGTGCTATACCAGTTACTTACGCCTTACCAGCACTATTTGCGATTAATGCTCAAGCTGGTTGCGACTTTATTCCAGTAGGACTATCTCTTGCAGAAGCTAAGCCAAAAACAGTTCAGTTCGGTGTTCCAGCCATTCTTTATAGTCGAATGATTACTGGTGTCCTTGCTGTTGTTATCGCTTGGGTATTCAGTATCGGTATGTATTAATTTTTAGGAGGAACTTGCTATGACTATAAGTAAAATTATTGAAATCGGACCACTTGTCCCTGCTTTTGAAGAAGAAAAAATCGTTATCTTATTCGGACCAACAGCTACTAATGAATTGCGCGAAATATCGGTTATTCACGAATTCCAAGATCCACCAAATAACACCCTATCTAAAGGGAATACATTACTAATCGGCAAACAAGCGTATATAATAGAAGAAGTCGGCACAGAAGCTAACAAAAACCTCGAAGAACTTGGTCATATTTCTATTTATTTCCGCTCAGGACAAAATGAAGTTTTACCAGGAGCAGTGGTTGTTTCTCCAGAAATTTTCCCAACGATTACAGTGGGTGACAGTATTCAATTTTAAACCCCTGAAAAAAATGTGTTATCTTTCACCTTGTCAATCCTCCCTGTTTTCGATATAATTACTTTTATAACGATAATGAAAATCATTTTCAATTAGGGAGGAAATACAAAATGTACCAAAAGCATAAATGGGCTGCTATTTTGATGACTGTTCTTTTAGCAGTAGTTCTAACCGCTTGTGGCAGTTCTTCGGATAAAGACTCAAGCAAAGAAAAGGAATCCGCAACAAAAACGGTCACTGATACAACGGACCGCAAAGTAGAAGTTCCAACTACGCCAAAAAGAATTGTCGCACTTCAAAACGTAAGTGAAATGGAAATTCTTGGCGTTAAACCTGTTGGTACAACTGATTATTACATCACTACATACCCTGAGGCAACTAAAGGGACAGAAAGTGTTGGTAATGACAAACCTAGTATTGAGAAAATCGCTAATTTAAAACCAGACTTAATTAT
Source organism: Listeria farberi (assembly GCF_014229295.1). Taxonomy (NCBI): domain Bacteria; kingdom Bacillati; phylum Bacillota; class Bacilli; order Caryophanales; family Listeriaceae; genus Listeria; species Listeria farberi. The sequence continues at coordinate 346,505 of NZ_JAARZL010000001.1, read as the reverse complement.
TATTAGTGATTACCAAAAAGATCTTTTAGAGAATTTAGAAAAAGTTGCACCAGTTTACATCTCGCATTTCGGTGATACTCCGGACAAACAACTTTCTAATATCGCAAATCTCTTAAATAAAAAAGAAGAGAAAGAAAAATGGGACAAAGATTACGCTCAAAGTTCTAAAGAAGCTAAGGCAACGTTAAAAGATGCTGGCGTGGAGAACGAAAAAGCTGCTGTGATTCAATTCTACGGCAAAGAAATCTATGTTCATGATGCTAAAGTATTTGATGGCTTATTCTCTGGGGCTGGTTTTACTCCTACTGATGGAGCTAAATCCAACAAAGAAACAAAAGCAATTTCAAGTGAAGCTATACCTGAATATGCAGCAGGTGCAGATCGTTTATTTATCTTAATGCCTACAGATGGTAATGAAAAGTCTGTAGACGAAATGCTTAACGGTGTTTGGAAAGATATTCCAGCTGTGAAAAAAAATCAAGTATATAAAGTAGACAACACTAAATGGAGTGACTATAGTGCTGCTGCTCAACTTTATCAAATGGAAGATGCAGTAAAACAAATTACTAGTAAATAAATAAGAACTCGATTCTGCTAACAGAATCGAGTTCTTTTATTTATTTAATAAACTATAAATGTGATTATTCACTTTTCCAAAGGAGGCAATCTTATTTTGAACATTAGAAAATAAGATTACATAAGTTCTACCAGTATGGCTCATGCTATTAGAAACATCCCAACCAGTTAAAACCCCGTGACTATTATAGCTTCCAGGATCCGCATAAAATCCCATACCATAATTAGATTTACTGCCCGGTGTGAACATTTTTTTTAAGCTTGCTTCTGAAATTAACTTTTTATCCATTAATGCTTTATCGAATAAATACATATCCGTAGTAGACATACTTATGTCCCCTGATCCATATAATTTCGTTAAATTTACTAATGCTGGATTTTGATAAACTCCATTTTCATCTATTTTGTAGCCTGTTGATATGTTTTTTCCCCCATCAACATCTTTTTGAAAGTATCCAGTATGTTTCATTTTTGCTGGTTCAAATATATTTTCTTGCAAATAAACGGCGAGTGGTTTCTCGCTAACTTTTTCTACGAGATACGCCATAATAGTATAATTTGCATCCAAATAGTCCCATTTCCCAGGTGGTGATTTAATTCCACGCTTCTCAATAGCTGCAACTAATTGTTCTGGCGTCACATTCCCAGATACTTGCGGACGTCCGACAATTCCAGAGGTATGATTCAAAAAATTTTTAATTAAGATGTTATTACCATTAGGAAAATCAGGCAAATACTTCGATATAGGATCATTTGTACTTATTTTACCTTTTTCTTCTAATTGTAATAAGGCTGTTGCTATTATCGCCTTTTGAGAAGAACCGATATAATATAATGTATCTGGCGTGTTTAATTCTTGTGTTTCTCGATTAGCAAACAAATACCCTTTTTGTATAATGATTTGGCCGTCACGAATAATTAGGGCTGAACCACTAAATCCGATTTCTTGTAAATAGGTATCAATTGCTTTGTTATTAACTATTGTTTCTTTAGGTTTTTCTTCTACATTTTCCGGCTCTTTTGGCTTCTCAGCTTTTTTGGTAGTCGGTTTTTCATTTGGTGTAGTCGCTGTAGCTGCTTTTTTCTTTGTTGGTGCGGATACTGTTTGTTGTTCTTTACTTTTAAATTCAAAAACCATCCAGCTAGTAGCCATAAAAAAAAGTATAAGTACAGTACTCAACACGATAATCATGTTCTTGCGTCTTTTACGTTTACGTCTTTCGCGTCGATTCATTTCATCACTCCTGGTCTAGTCTAATCACTTACTGACTTCCCAAAAGAGAATGTATTAAAAGAAATTATCCCAAATTTCTAATAATACCTAACACTCCACATACATCGTAATTTATTATCTAAAATAAATCAATATGGAAATATACCTATGTTTTAAAAAAACTTTTAAGTGGTATACTAAGGATGGACAAATTGATATAAGCAACGATAAATTGCTATAAAGGAGACTAGATAAAAATGGTACAAATAACAAAAGGTAAATTTGATGGTTTACAAAGACTCTCCAACGATAAAGGTGTCATTGCAGCACTTGCTATTGACCAACGTGGCTCACTAAAGAAAATGATTCAACAAGCAAAAGGAACAGAAAATAAAAAAGATGTGGAAGACTTCAAACAACTTGTTTCTGAAGAACTGACACCTTATGCTTCCGCTATTTTGCTTGATTTAGAATATGGTACTCCAGCAATCAAAGCTCGTCATGAAGGTAGCGGTCTTCTAACTTCTTATGAAAAAACAGGATATGACGCAACTACTCCTGGTAAACTTCCTGATTTAATTGAAGATTTATCAGCACTTCGTATTAAAGAAAATGGCGGAGATGCTGTTAAAATTCTTGTTTATTATGATCCAGATGAACCTGCTGAAATTAATGAAATCAAATATGCCTTTTTAGAAAGAATTGGAGCAGAATGTCGTGCAGTTGATATTCCATTTTTCTTAGAGCCGATTACTTATGATGCAAAAGTTACTGATTCCGGTTCTTTAGATTACGCTAAATTAAAACCAGCGAAAGTAAAAGCATCTATTAAAGAATTCTCTAAACCTCGTTATGGTGTGGATGTACTTAAACTTGAAGTTCCAGTAAACTTCAAATATGTCGAAGGTTTTGCTGAAGGTGAAGTAGCTTATACGCAAGATGAAGCAGCTCGTCATTTTGAAGAATGCTCTGACTTAAGCCCGCTTCCATTTATTTATCTAAGTGCTGGCGTAACTTCTGATATGTTCCATAAAACAATCCAATTTGCTAATCAACATAATGTACAATATAGTGGTGTACTTTGTGGTCGTGCAACTTGGGCTGATGGTATCGAAGTGTATGGCAAACAAGGCGATGATGCTTTACGCGAATGGCTTCGTACGCAAGGGAAAGAAAATATTACTTCTCTTGATAAATTGCTTGATGAAGGTGCCGTTCCTTGGTGGACAAAATATGGTTCTTTTGAAGATGTTCACGTAGTAGAAAAACAATAATATCCAAAAAGCCTCCAGTTAAATTATTAACTGGAGGCTTTTTTATTAAAACTCATCTTGATTTAAATAATTATAGGCAAACTGAGCATATAGTTCGGCGCCATTTTTCATGACACTTTCGTCAATATTAAAGCGACCATGATGGTGTGCCCATTCTGTGTCTTTTTCAGGATTACCCGAACCAACAAGCGCAAAACTTCCAGGAGCTTCGTCTTGGAAATAACTAAAGTCTTCTCCTCCCGTAGTTGGCCGTTCAAAATAAAGGGCATCTTCACCGAATGATTCAGAGATTGTTTTTTGAACAAGTAGTGCACTTTTTTCATTATTGATAACTGGTTGGGTCCCTTGTTTATATACCATTTCAGCTGTTCCTCCATAAATAGCGGCGGTTTGTTTAGCGTAATGTTCAATTGATTTGGCTACTTTAGCACGTGTCTCATTATTAAAACAGCGAAGTGTTCCTTCCAAATGAGCATTTTCAGCAATAACGTTGAACCGTGTGCCAACTTCCATTTTTCCAATTGTAACAACGACTGGGTCGAGAGGATCTGTTTCCCGCGCTACAATAGCTTGAAGATTCATAACAAATGAAGAAGCAATCATTGCTGCGTCAATTGCGTCATGCGGCATTGCTCCGTGGCCACCCTGACCTTTAAAATCAATTTGAATGATATCTGCGGAAGCGAATGACGAGCCGACTACGCATGATATTTTCCCACTTGGAGTTTGGGACCAGATATGCATTCCAAACACGTGGCCCACACCCTCCATCGCTCCTTGAGCAACCATTTCTTTCGCACCTTCTGCATTTTCTTCAGATGGTTGAAAAATGAAACGAACTGTTCCTGGTAGCTCGTCTTTTACTTCTACGAGTGCTTTCGCCGCGGTTAGCAACATTGATGTATGAGAATCATGTCCACAAGCATGCATTTTACCGTCTTCTGTCGATTTATAAGGGAGATTTTGGTTAAGCTCTTGGACAGGTAGCGCATCCATATCAGCACGTAAAGCTACAGTTTTTCCGGGTTTCTTACCTTTTAAATCGGCAATCAAACCTGTTGGGGTGGTTCGCCGGTATGCGATTCCGAGTTTATCTAATTCTTTAGCTACTTGGTCGGTTGTTCGAAATTCTTGCCATTGTAATTCTGGATACATATGCAAATCGCGGCGGAAGGCAATCATCTCTTCTTCTTTATTTAAAATAGTTTGTTTTATTATATTATTCATTCGTGCTTTCCTCCGTCCATTTTTTTACAGTTTCCAAAACGACTTCGATTCCTTTTTGAAGTTTATCATAATCAGTCCATTCTTCTGGCGCATGACTTATACCATTATGACTAGGCACGAAAATTAACCCTACATCAGTTAAATTAGCAAAAATCATTGCATCGTGACCGGCTCCACTAACCATTGTTCGATAGTTAAATCCAAGTTTATTAGCACTTTCGGTTAAAGCTTGATGAATTTCCTTTGATAAATTGGTTGGTCTTTCATAAAGCATATCCTCTATTTCGCAACTAATACTATCATTTGTGGCAGATTGGATAATTTTTTTTGCTTTTTTTAATGTATTCTGGACATGCGTTTCATCTTTTGCTCGAATATCCACGGTGAAAACGACTTTATCCGGAATTACATTCGCCCCATTTGGGTAGACGTTTAGTTTACCAATTGTGAGAACAGTTCCGCCTCCTTCTTGGATAGCAATTTCTGGCAGTTCGCTAATAATTTGGACTGCCGCAACTAGTGCGTCTTTTCTACCAAGCATGGGTGTGGTGCCAGCGTGACCAGCCTGACCCTTTACCGTTACTTTTATTTCAGTTAGACCGACAATAGTATCGACTAACGCAACGTCTTCATTTGCATTTTCTAGAACTGGTCCCTGTTCAATATGTAGCTCGATGAAAGCTCTGATTGAATCTTTTGACCGAATAACTGTATCTACTTTATTTGCATCAAATCCCATGTCTGCCATGGCTTTTGCGGCTGTAATACCAGCCATGTCTTTCATTTCATGTAGCATTTCTTTTGTGACTTTTCCCGTAATCGCTCTCGAGGCAAGAAGACCTGCCCCGAAACGAGAGCCCTCTTCTTCAACCATTGCAATGATTTCAAGTGGAAAATATGGCTTTATGTGTTGTTCATGGAAAACACTAGCTACTTCAAGCCCAGTTATAACACCAGCTGGGCCATCAAAAGCACCTCCATTTGGAACAGAATCAAAATGAGAACCAACCATAACAGCTGGTAAGTCTGGATTTGCACCTTCTAGTCGTCCATAAATATTTCCAATAGCATCTTCTGAAACAGTAAGCCCCACTTTTGCCATCTCACTTTTTAAATAATTTCGTGCGCCGAGGTCCTCTTTACTATATGTAAGGCGAGTAGTTCCTTGACCTGGAGTCGCTGTATAGACATCTAAATTTTCAAGGTGATTTTTAATTCGTTCAAGATTTGTTTGCACTAAGCATTCCTCCCCTTTTCTATTTTACAGGAATCCTACAAAAATGCCCGCTAGAACAACTGAAACAATCGTAACAGTGATAAAACCAGCAACAAGCATTGGCGGTAACATGTGGCTAGTGAGTGCATCTCGCTCTTTTTGGTCGGTCGTAAGTGAATTAATAACTTCATTTGTAATAATATAATCTGCTGGGAACCCATACAAAGCAGTAAGTGAAACTGCGAAAGCTAGCTCTTTACTAACTCCTAAGACCTTCCCAACGATAAAGGAAAAAATGTACATTCCTATTACACCAATAACAATTGTTCCAAACATTGGCCACATCAAATCTAGCAACATTTGTGGAGTGGCATTTTTTAGACCATCAAATATAAACAACATTAAACCCATGATGGCAAAACCGAATCCATTCGCTTTTTGTAATGGCTGACGCTCTAAAAATCCTATTGATGTCGCAATAACACCAAACAATAAACAAAGAACAAATGGGCTAATTGTCAAAATAGGATCAATTAAAACAGATAATCCATAAGCTAAAAAGCCAACTAATCCAAGACGTAAAAATTTAAAATAGCTCGTATTATATTTATCTGGAATTTTTCTAAACATTCGAGGTGTCTCATGGTTATCCGAGCCATCCACTTGAGCGACTTCATTGGTTGGCTTCCATTCACCTGAACGATATTTAGAAAGCATGCGGCTACCTTCTTTTTTCAACATAATCGAAGTAAGTGGATATCCCGCAAATCCTTGCATAACGTAGATTAAAATTGCTAATACTGATAAACTAACTAGTCCGGCTGCTTTTGCGGCTTCCGACATAATAAGGGAAGAAACAACCCCACCAACTAGCGGTGGTGCAACAACTACAACCGTTTTAAAATCAAATAGTAGTGTCCCAATCGTAAATAGTAAAGCTAAAATCCCCAAGATTCCAGAAAGAGCAATTAAAATCGTCTTCCATTGGTTCATAAGTTCACGAACCGATAGCAATGTTCCCATATTAGTAATTAATAGATACATTAAAAGCGTCGCTACAATCGGTGGAATACCTGCAATTTCGACAATATTACTTGGGAAAAATGTCCAATATCCAAATAAGAATAAGATAGCACATACAAAAACGGAGGGCACCCATGCTTTTGTTCGCGTGGCAACCACATCCCCAATAAATAAAATTAGTACGACAATTACGAAAGCTAACATCTGTGACATGTAAAAACCCCTTTTTAATTTTTTGACTTTTTCTAATTATGTTTTATTTTTAAAATATTACTACAAATCGAATTGTCAGTCAAATTAATTTTTAAATTCTGTAATAATTAAAACACTAATAAAAAAAGTGATTCCAACTAATTGGAATCACTTTTTTTATTATTTAGCGAACTGTGGTAAGAACTCTTTGTGTGCTTCTAACATTTCATCTAGAATTGTTTTTGCTAAGTCGCCGCTAGGAACAAGTGGATTGGAAGTAAATGCTTGAAGCGCTGTTGCATAATCGCCTGTTACTGCTGCTTCGATAGTCAATTCTTCCATGGATTTCATTACTTGTAGTAAGCCGCGTTGTGCTGGTGGGAATTTACCGAAGTTGATTGGTTCGGCACCGTGCGCACGAATAACACTTGTGATTTCTACTGCACTATCATAAGGAACATCATCAATTGCGCCATTATTACGAGTAGATACTACCATTACGGTACCTTTGTTGTTGTAAATGGAATTGATGATTTCACAAGCTGCATCACTGTAGTGTGCGCCGCCGCGTTTGGATAATTCTTCTGGTTTGTAATCAAGATTTGGATCTTTATATAATTCGAATAAGCTGTCTTCTAGTTTTTTCACGACTTCTCCGCGAGTACCTTCGTTTTTGAAAGATGCCAGTTCTTCTTCAAGCATCGCATCCGTCATGTAGTAGTAACGGTGGTACGGACATGGAAGCATTTTTAGATGTTTAACTTGCTCATATAAGAAGCGCATGTTTTTAATGTTTTCAACGACTTTTCCTGGATTTGCATCTGGTGCGTAAAGACCGTCGATCACTTTTTCTGTTAATTCGGTACCATCTTTGTCAAATACGCGGTGCCAGTGCAAATGGTTGATTCCCGCGAATTTGAAGAATAAGTCTTCTTCTGGTTTTTCTAACACGTCTGAAGCGCTTTTCACTGCTCCGATTGGCACGTTACAAAGGCCGATAACTTTATCCCAGTTACCGTAACGAAGAACTGCTTCTGTAACCATTCCAGCTGGGTTAGTGAAGTTAATTAACCATGCATCTGGGCAAAGTTCGCGCATATCTTCTACAATACCAAGAATAACAGGAATAGTACGGAATGCTTTAAACATCCCACCTGCTCCGTTTGTTTCTTGACCGATGATGCCGTGACTAAGTGGAATTCTTTCATCTTTAATACGAGCGTCTAATAAACCAACACGAAATTGTGTTGTAACAAAATCAGCATCTTTTAGAGCTTCACGACGGTCAAGTGTTAAATGTACTTCGCAGTCAATGTTTGCTGCTTTGACCATACGTTTTGCCATATTACCAACGATTTCTAATTTTTCACGGCCAGCTTCAATATCTACTAGCCAAAGTTCTCTGATTGGAAGTTCATGATAGCGTTTAATAAATCCTTCAACAAGTTCCGGTGTGTAACTAGAACCCCCACCAATTGTAACGATTTTTACACCTTTTTTCATAATATACTTACCTCCTAGAATTTTAAAGCGTTTTCTTTTCTTCTAATTCATCATAATTCATGTAATGCATTACAGGTCAAGCACTTATTTTAAATTTATCTAAACTGGCTATTTGGCGGGCTTTTTTGGTATACTAATTACAGAGCTACGAGAAATCGAGGTGTTTTGTAATTGGCAAATATACAAGAAATCGCGAAACTAGCAGGTGTTTCATCAGCGACAGTTTCACGGGTAATTAATAATCGCGACTATGTGAGTGACGAAACGAGAAAACGTGTCCAGACTATAATTGATCAGCTAGATTATGTTCCGAATATAAATGCTGTATCCTTAAAAAAAGGAGCTACGAAGCTAATAGGCATGGTCATTCCTAGCTTTACAGATTCACTTAATGTATTTTTAAAAAGTTTTACGATGATAGCGCAAGAGCATGGCTATAACGTCACTTTGTTTATGACACGGATTGATCCGGATAAAGAACTGGAAGCTTTAGAAATGCTGCGCCAAAAACAAATCGATGCGCTCGTACTTGTGATTCGGTCAAATGATTGGAAAACGATTGAGCATTATACAAAATATGGTCCAATTGTCACTTGGCAACGTGTCGAAAGTGAAAAAATCCCTTCTGTATTTATGAATCAATATGATGGCTATACGCTTGCACTAGAACACTTGTATGCAAAAGGCTACCGAAAATTTGTGAATGTCTACGGGAATACGACCGGACTTAATACGCAAAGTCGCATGCTTGCTTTTAAAGACTTTTGTGCGCGTTATGAGCTTGATCCGCATGAGTTTAGACAATTTTATGGGCAAGGTTCGCGACAAGACGGGGAAAAGATTGCGCATTGGTGGAGTGAGACTGAGCATAAACCCGATGCATTTTTAACGCCAAACGATTATTTTGCGGCGGGCCTACTCACGGAAGCTAGACGGCTTGGTTACAGTGTCCCGGAAGATTTTGCGATTTGTGGGTTTGATAATATGGAAGTGGCGCATTTGCTTGATATTACAACGATTCATTATCCGGTAAATTTACAGGCTGAAAATGCTTTTACGCTCATTATGAATCAATTATTTGGAAGCAACTTGCCACTGCTTGATTTAGATTTCCATTTAGTAGAAAGAAAAACGACATAAAAAAGGTTTCCTCGTAAATTTGCGAGGAAACCTTTTTGTTAATTTTTAAATGAATGAATTGGTGCTGGGATTCGACCACCGCGTGCAATAAAACTAGCGGAAGATTTACCGTTTACTGGCATTACTGGTGCCGTTCCAAGTAAGCCACCGAATTCGACCATATCGCCAACTTTGGTGCCGCTCGCCGGAATTACTCGGACAGCGGTTGTTTTATTGTTAATCACGCCGATTGCAGCTTCATCCGCAATCATCGCAGCTAATGTTTCGGCGGTGGTGTCACCTGGTACGGCAATCATATCAAGTCCAACTGAGCAAATTGCCGTCATCGCTTCTAGCTTTTCAAGATTAAGGGCGCCTTGTTGAACGGCTTCAATCATCCCCGCATCCTCAGAAACTGGAATAAATGCACCTGATAATCCGCCAACGTGACCGCAAGCCATGACGCCGCCTTTTTTCACCGCATCATTTAATAGTGCTAACGCAGCCGTTGTACCATGCGTTCCAACCATTTCTAGACCCATCTCTTCTAAAATGTGTGCGACCGAATCTCCAATCGCCGGAGTTGGCGCAAGTGATAAATCAACAATTCCAAAAGGAACGCCGAGTTTTTCAGAAGCGACTTGCCCAACGAGTTGACCCATTCTAGTAATTTTGAAAGCTGTTTGTTTCACTGTTTCGGCAACAATATCAAATGGTTCGCCTTTTACTTTTTCGATAGCGCGCTTCACAACACCAGGACCACTGACGCCGACATTGATAACACAGTCAGCTTCACCAACACCGTGAAATGCTCCAGCCATAAAAGGATTATCCTCGACTGCATTGGCAAATACAACGAGTTTCGCACATCCTAGTCCTTGCGTATCCGCTGTTAAGTCCGCAGTTTCTTTGATTACTTCACCCATTTGACGGACAGCATCCATGTTGATTCCTGTTCTAGTCGAGCCAACATTGACCGATGAGCATACGCGTTCCGTTTGTGCGAGTGCTTGGGGAATCGAGCGAATCAGGATTTCGTCACCTTTCGTGTAGCCTTTTTGAACGAGTGCGGAATAGCCCCCAATAAAATTCACGCCAACTTCTTTTGCGGCTGCATCGAGTGTTTTAGCAAATTCTACATAGTCAGTGTCAGCGCTTGAGCCAGCTATAATCGCAATGGGTGTGACAGAAATTCGCTTATTGATGATTGGAATACCAAACTCAGATTCAATCGCTTCACCAACAGCCACTAAATTGCGCGCTTTTGTCACGATTTTTTGGTAGATTTTCTTTCTAGCTACTTCACCGTCGCCGTCCATACAATCTAGCAAAGAAATCCCCATGGTAATTGTTCGGATGTCTAGCTTCTCTTCTTCAATCATACGTATTGTTTCTAAAATTTGGTTTGTTTCCATACTAGAATCGCCTCCATCCTAAAGTTTATGCATTGCGTTAAAAATTTCTTCCCGTTGAATATGTATTTTTACTTGGAGTTCTTCACCTTTTCCAGCTAATTCTGCCTTTACTTCATCAAATTCTTTCGTAATTTGGCTAATATCGCACATCATCATCATCGTAAAATATCCGTCCATAATTGTTTGAGATACATCCACAATATTGATGTTCAGTTCAGCTAATTTATTACTAACACCTGCGACAATACCCACATTATCTTTTCCAATTACAGTAAGTACAGCTCTCACATCCAACACTCCTTTAGTTCGTTAATACGTTCCATTATAGCATAAAAAATTTAAATCTTGTGAAAAAGAAAACACCTGATACAAACAAGTTAACTACATCCCCAAATCATTTTTTGTTTTCTAAAAGATGGGTATTAACTGTATCTATCATTATATGGTTTTAACATTTGTGCTATTTACTTCTTAAATGTTTTTGGGCATTTGAAAATCTGGCCAGTTTTCCAAATGTTCCAATATCCATTGAGGCAGTTGCTCCGGTTTATTAAATGTGCTGAGAGTGTATCCTTTTCTCACTAGATATATGTAGTATTCCTTCTCTACTATAACTGTTTTTTCTTTTCTATTTATTGCTGAGCGCTCCACACTTTCCTCAGGTAACCATTCCACGTAATATGCTAAATCTGGAGCGTGTACCTCTTCATCATCTAGTTCAATGCTCCCAATAACCGGCCATGTTCCATTTTTTATTAGAGATTCATTGCAACCTTTATATAATTTAAGCTCATGATTAACAATGTTTTCCGGTAAAACTCTAATTTCAGAAATAATATTATATATACCAATAATGGAATCTTTAAATAATAGCCCATACGCAAAACGTCCATCAGGAAGGGGGATTTCTATGATTGAACCATAACCTATTTTTTTCCTATTCATTTCGATTTTACTCCTAAACTTTTCAACTATTTTTTGTAATTTATTATTTCCTATAAAATCGCAATTTATCTCAAGTATGTACTCTTAATTAACTAATAAACTAAATGAAAATAACAACCCCAAAACTGATACCTTTTTTCTCTTCGCATCAAAGGGAGTCCGTATCTATATCAAATTCATATAAAAGGTCATTTTTATCCAATAACACAAAGCTATAAAAATCCAATATTTATATAAGATTAGTCAGATTTTGATTAATATCATCATTACGAACAATTACCTTCCCTTCATAAAATAAGAAAATATATGGTGACACTAAAGATAAATATACATACATTGATTTTTAAAATCCTTAATTTCAATTGATATACAAACAGCATAATTTAAATCAGTATAACCATTAATTTTAAATGAATAATGTATAGCACTTAAAAATATTTTAGCAGCTATGGTAATCTTCTATCTGCACAAATTAATTATAAATGAAGCAATACCGAACTTCCACAAAAAATTTTCATGTTTATGTTGCTAGAATCAAAGCTCATTCTTTGAAAGATAATCTTATTCATTTTCTTCTCTAAATTTGTAATTGCTATTATGCCATAGCCCTCATAGACTTCCGCCAATAAAATAGAGAGTTACCTCCTATTATAGAAGGCAACTCTCTATTTTACACGTCATATTCTAATTCTTTTGTTGCTAAATCAATAAAATCAAGTGGTGTCTTCACTTTTTCGCTATCAAATTGACTCGTTCCAATTCGAAGTTCTAGCTTCACACGGTACTTCGCAGCAAATTCTTCAGTGTTGGCTTCAGCTATGCGGCTTTTAATTCGGTCAGCAACTAATTTCCCGCCTGGCTCATCTGTTAAAAGCAAGAGCCCCCAAGTGGCATCGTCCTTATCTAGCAAATAAAGAACATCACTCGTACGGATACAAGTCTCTAAAACCGCCGAAATATCTTGCAGTGCCAGGCGCATTTCATCTTCGTTTTGGAATCGTTTCAATTCGCGCCAGTGGCGAACTTTGATAACCATCAGTGATAATGGTAAATCATAACGACGCGAAATGCTGGAAAAAATGCGCTCGTCATTTTGGAAAGAAACGATATTTTTAAGTAAAGTTTCTTGATCGATGGTTCCTAAATATAAGTTTTGCTGTTTGATTTTCGTATTTTCTTCTTGTAGTCTGGATGTATTTCTTGTAAACATCGCGCTCGCTACCGTAAAAAGTGGCGTAATAATAAGCCAGTAGTAACTTCCAATACCATATGCTATTTGATTTGCAACAATTTCATAAATAATGTAAGTCGCATAAATGAAGATATAGAGGATATTTAAAATCAAACCAAGCGTTAAGTTCGTAAAATAGGTGATAATCACAAGTAAAAAAGTAATATTTAACAATATAATGTTTCGCAAATATTCATCTGGCGTATTAATCATAAAGCCAATCGTGATGAAACAAAGCAAAATGAAAAATAAAAAGCCGATATCTGCAAATAAGTTATTCGTTATTTTTTTCATGTTTATTTCTCCTCACTTCCGGCTCCGGCGATATTTACGCAAGATTAGTAAGACAGCAACTATTAGGATAACAGCAGTGAGAAGAGCGAATGCCCCAAACACAGTTACTTCTTTGTTATTACTAATTTTTGTCCCAAAACTTTCTTCTTTTGTATCTGCTGCTTTTTTGAACCTATAAGAGTGGATTGTGTTGTCATTATCAACAATAGCGCCATCTCCGTAGATTTTAGCTAAATTAGCTTTTGTGGCGATTAAATCTGAACCAAGCTCTGTTTGTTTAGCGCCCGGACCAGTGACTGCGAGAACGGGTACGCCACCAGAAGTAATCAGTTGCACACTACCAAGTTGTTTGCCGTAATTTTTTTCAATCGAGATTTTTTCGTTGGAAAGGAAATAACTACCTGATTTGTTGTACTGGAAATATAGGTCGTCATTAGCATTTTTTATGACTGGATTATTGTTCATTGTTCCCACTGCGATAACGTTCGATCCTTCTTTTGGCTTTTTCCAGTTTGCAGCATGTACAGCAGTTAGATTACCTCTATTTCCATCATGGAAACGACCCAGTAAATTGAAAATATTTGCTAATGAAACGGTATCTTCCGTCGTTAATTCGTCTGGAACAACGACAACTGCATTGTTAAAATCTCCACCGGTAACGAATGGATATGGATATTGTTCAAATAACAAGTCTGTTTCTTCGCTAGTATTCAGATTAATGGTAGATTCTGGTGTGATATACGCCCATGGAATTTCGGAATCTGCAATAAAACCACAATAATTATTTGTTAAAACTAAATCAAAGGCAACTGTAACAGAAAAATCACCTTTTACATTTAAATCGCTTGGAATTTGGAAAGTTACTTTATCACTATTTGCTTTTTTGGCAGAAAGTTTTTGGCTTCCGATTGGTTTTCCGTTGACTAAGATGGTTACTAAGGAATGCTCAAAATCGAGGTTTTGGGCGTATCTGAAATCAAGCGATACCTCTGTTCCTGTTGAGGCACTTCGATTTGCAGGCATACTGATGAAATAATCTTGCGTGATGTGACCGATTCCTTTTAGTTTATCGCCAGTTGTTGTGAGTTTAGTATTTTTATCGATATTGTTGGCCGGTGTGTCAATTTGTTCATCCGTTGTTAGCCATTTAGTATTTGCTCCTAGTTGACTTAAGTAATTTTGGTTGGCAACTAATTTCCCTGCTTTTTTAAGGGCATCATTTGATTTAGAAGTGATCACAAGCGTATTAGTGTTTCCTACTTTCACCACTTGGAAAAGTGCTTGCTTTTCTAGTTTTTGATCGTCTTTAATTTGTGATTTTAGGTCATTTGGTAAATTGTTATAGCTGGAAAAAAGGACGACATAGTTTTTGCCATCGCGTGTTTTTGCTTCTTCGTACTGACCAAAAGTAATATTTTTATCTTCTAACGTATTCGCTGCTGAAAATCCAGAAAGGCCTTCAAGCGCTGCGCCAAGTTCTGCGTCATCGGCTTTTTTCATGACAGCTACCACACCTTGTCCACTTTTCACGGTATCAATTCCTGTGAAGCGTTCGCCAAAATCAGCGACCGTATTTTGAAAAGCTTTATCGGAATAAGAGACATTTACCGCACTGGTTTTGTCGAATTGTAGCCAATTGGCAGGCGTATCATCAATCGTACAACGACCATCTGGTAAATCTGTGTAGACAAAACTTTCAATGGATAGAACGTTAACACCTTTTTTTAATTTATCTTTTGGAATTTCGACTTCGATTTGTTTCGTCCCTTTGTCGGTTTTATCAGGTTTAAATGAGTAAAAAGCAGCATCGTTAATTTTTAAAGTCATTGTGGAAACTTCTCTTTCACTCAGTTGGGTAATCGTGTATACAAGTTTCACGTTTGCGTTTGACACGTCCCAATAATTCTCCACAGTGAAGTTTTGTTTGGTTGTCGTGAATTTTCCTTGAGCGGTTTTATCTGTTCCAAAAACGGTTTGATAATTTTTATCTGCTGCGAAAACGTCTGGCCTATACAGAAATAGTACGGCGAAAACAAGCAGCCCCATAACAGCTAATTTTTTCATTAGGCACTCTCCTTTTTAGAAACGCTCGGTTTTATACCATTTGGTTTCCCTTTTTAGTACAGTATCTTTTAAGAAAATAAAGAACCCATATGCGGCGACCACCATCCAAAGCTGGCAATACGTCACATACATCAACATAATAAATAACAGATTTGAAAAACTAATTTCCCCTTTTTCAGTAGTGAGCGTAATAAAAGTACCAGCGACAAAAAGTAAAATAGCCAGCAACCAAAGCGCCCCGCTAAGGCCAGCAAGTGTCGTATGTACAAGTCCAAGCGCATATAATACAAGTAAAACATCACTAACAATCAAGGAAGTTAATAATAAAAAGTAAATTGATAAAAAGTACAAAATATCAAATCGTACACGTCTCCCTTCTCGTTTGAAAAGGAGTGGTACATTTTTTAAAATTACATAAATATTACCTTTCGCCCATCTTGAGCGCTGTTTAAACCAGACCGGCAATGTTTGTGGTTCTTGCTCCCAAGTCACGGCCTTCGCTTGAAATTTGATTCGGTAACCCATCATATAAATCCGGAAACTGATTTCGGTATCCTCAGCGACTGCTTTCACATCCCAACCACCAATTTCATCTAAGAGCGATCTTCTCACAATAAAGTTGGTACCTGGAATGGTGCACAGTTTGAATAGCGCCCATCTACCAGCCTGAGCCATCCACTGAAAACTAAGCGTTTCGATATTGATAAAGCGCGTTAACCAGCTCGCATTTCGATTCCGCGTTCGGAATTTACCAATGACCGCACCAAGTTTTGCATCATTGGTAATCTCACTGACAAGAATTCGTAGCGCTTGTCGTTCTGGGGTATTGTCAGCATCATATATTGCCACCAGTTCGCCGCGACTTTCCGCAAAGCCGATATTAAGCGCATTGGATTTTCCTTTGCCACCCGTTACGTTATCGGTATTAATAATTTTTAACTGACGAGTTGGATTCTTTGCTTGAATAGCTGCAAGAAGTTCTGCGCTATTATCCGAAGAATTATCATTAATGACAATAATTTCGTAGCGATTGACCGGATAATCAAAAGCCAGCAGTGACTCAACTGTTTTCACGATTACTTTTCCTTCATTATGAGCCGGCACCATGACAGAAACAAATGGTACTTCCGCTGGTATTTCAGGGACCTTACGCGCTTCGTTTTTCAGATAGTAGATGTATCCTGCAACGATTAACACAATATTAATTAGTAAAAGTCCCCAAATACAAACCACCGCGAATAATGCTAAATAATCTGCAACAACCATTTATTTCACCTCATTTCATATATTTTTTCATATAAAGCCGGTATCCAAAGATGAATAAAACACCAATAATTCCAAGAGAAAGTACAATAATTATCGTGAAAAATGTATTTTGATAGCCGAAAAATCCTTCTAAACTACCAGCTTGTTTTTTAGTTTTATCTTGATTTGTTTTAATATACTTTAAATCATCATCTAGTGTTACGGACTGATTATTGATATAAAGTGAGCCAGCATTTGAAACAAGCGTATCTTTATTTGTTTTTACTTGATGATCTTTATACCTGAAGTCACTTATGTTTTCATTTGCTAGATTGTTCGCAGCAGCCTTTAACTCCTTCTCATTCTGGAAAAATGAATAAGTCACCGCTATATCAACAGGAAAATTTTTTTCATTAGTCGTTGCGTAAAAATCGTTTGCTATACTGTAAGGCGACTTTTCAAAAGCACTACCGTTGTTTTTTTTCGTCGTATGAATAACTTTTTGGTTCGGCAGTAAAACTCCTGTGTTAAATGGTTCAAAACCCTCAACACCGTATACTTTATCAAAATTCCAATATAGCTCAGCTGTCACACCAAGTGCCGCTATATCATGATTCGCGAAAAAATGTAACGATTTTTGGATAATGTTTTCAAGTTCTCCCGGCGGACTATCACCGTACGTAACGACTGGGACATCCATCATAATAGTGCCATTTTTCGCTTGCACATAACGTAAAATTTCTGCATAATTTTTGGCAGCTTGAAAATCTTGATTATAGAAAACCGGTCCAGCACTTATAATAAAAGGAATCCCTTTTTCATAAAATGTGTCTGCCATTTTTTTTAGTAAATCAAAATCAACAAATGGATTTACATCCGTTATAAGCGCATATTGATTCGTCGTAGTTTTAATTTCAAATACTGCTTTAAGTAAATCCATCAACGCAAATTCACTCGTATTATTTGATTGAAATATTGGCGTATATGCATAGTTTCCTGACCGAATACCGTATGCTGCTTTGCCATTTTCCGCAGCATCCATTTCGCCGAACGCTTCTCCTTTATAGGAAGTAATTAGATTTGTTTCGCTCAGTAACTGAGGTTTTCCCGCTAGTCCTGCCTCAGTTTTGATAGTGATGGAAGTATCTGTAATCGCTTTTGTTTGCAACTGCAATTTATTCGCTAAGAAAGTTGGTGGATTTGCACCTATATATGCAATTTTCGCCTTACTTTCAGCTAGTTTCTCGGTCCATTTGTCCGTTAATTGATCCTTTTTATTTTGAAGTACGATAATTTCGCTTGCTTGACTTAGATCCGGATTTTCTTCCCAAGAGTAGACCGTCACCCGTTTTCCCAAACTGTTTAACATCCGAAGTAGCGAGTCGATATTCCCTTCGTTATCCGTCCCTTTTGCCAAACTATCATAAAAAACGACCACATCACTATCTGCTTTTGCTGATTGAGGATAGGCAATTACTACGAAAGCGACGCAGGCAAATAGAATACTTATAATGATTTTTTTACGCATTCCGCTCACCTCGTTTCTTCAAATAAAACTCGAGTAATGAAGCCGCGCCAATCAACATCGTTAAGTCAAAACAAACATTAAACAGGAAATTATGCTTCGTTAAATCCGCTTCTCCGTCACCAACAATTGTCACTAAAATCACTGCAAAACCAGAACCAATCAGTAAAACAACTAAATCAAAGAGTAGCGTTCCCCGAATGTTCTTCTCGCGGAAATGTTTAAACGCACTCACTCCGTATCCAATCAGAAAAACAAGCGCCCATAAAATCAAAAACGTGAATTTCGCTGGAGCAAATTTTTCTTTTACATCACTATAAGCCGAGAAAAAATGTGTTTTTTCTTTGAATCCATATCCTGTCGCCTTTTCAAAATTCCCCATCTCAAATGGGCGAATCGAAAAACTATTTTGCGCGGATAAATCAAGCATTTCCCCAAATTGCTTTGGATTTTCCAAATAATAACTTAAAACCGAGACAAAATTATAATTAGGATAAAATTCTTTTTCCATTAATTTCGAATCTAAATCAATCATTTTATATTTTTGATAAAAATTCGTTCCTTTAAGTAAAGCAAATTCAGAATTCATGCCCATTTCCTCAAGTGATTTCTCCGGATTTTCTGAATCAAGTAGCACACCGCGCGTCATTGTTTGATACTGATTTATCGTGACAAACTCTCCCGGAATGAATGCATACATCACTACACCACTCATGAAAATAACAAAAAAAGTAGCCGCAGCCGAAATCCGAAACGCGCGATTTTTCCGGATGAAAAACACAAGTATTCCGCACACTGCAATAACAACCGCAATTGGCGCATTTTGTTGCTTGGCCGTAATTAAAATAAGGGACGCTACAAAAATCAAGCCTAACATGGCATAATCGTTATATTTATGCTGATATAAAAGTAAAAATCCCGCTGAAATATACAGCATCATAATCAAAATAAGTCCTTCACTAAAAAACGAATTAAAATAAGCTGTATAAGCGGTATCTGCGAAAATAAAGACAGTTAGCGCAGCAATAACATAACCAGGCCAACCTTTCATTTTTGCCGTTAAACCAGCCACTAGTAAGTAAATTGCTGGCAAAAGAAGCGCTAATTGTAAAGCACCTAAAAAACGTACATCAAAAACAGTTGTTGACCAAAAAATTTTATTTAAAAGAAGCGCAATTTGAATGAAAATACTTTGCGAGGAGTAAATCGCAACTTGATTTTCATTAAAATATTGATAAATCCCGAACTCCTTCACAAAATGTCCAAATTGTAACGCGTCATAATTGGCATTATTTACAAATAAACCATTGCTTGAGAATATTCTAAAAAAGTCTCCATTATCAGCCATACCAATATACGGCGGCACAAAAAGCGCAATAATAGTTATGATAAAAACACAAATAACCGCAAATATTTGCGGTGTTAGATGATGCCATAGCCACGTACTAATGGATTTTATTTTCCCCGTCATGATGCTATCCCCTTTTTATTCTCGCTAATCCCATTCACAAATTAGACACATTTACACTCCATTATACGAGAATGTCATAAGTTTTTCCATGGTTTTATTTATTTTCTTACAATTCATATGCACAACTTATTTATTAGCAACACTTTTCCACTAAAAGAGTTATAATAAACAAAAAAACTTTCTTGACTACTACGTCGCGTCATACTTTATAGTGGAAATCAGAAGGAGGAATCATTCATGCAAACAAAAGAATTAGCTGAACTCGCTGGTGTAAGTGTGCGCACTCTGCATCACTACGATAAAATCGGCCTACTCGTCCCGCAAAAAGACGACTGGAACGGCTATCGTATTTATTCAGAAAAAGATGTCGACAAATTACAACAAATTCTTTTCTTTAAAGAACTCGATTTCCCTTTGAAAAAAATAAAGCAAATTCTTGATGATCCTACTTTTGATAAAGAAGTCGCTTTATCCTTGCAGCGCCATTTATTAGTAGAGAGAAAAATGCGAATTGAAGCGATGCTCGAAACTCTAGACCAAACCATCAAGAACGAAAAAGGAGAAATAATTATGACGAATGAAGAAAAATTTACTGGTTTTGATTTTTCAACGAATCCATATGAAGAAGAAGCGCGAAGACTTTGGGGTGATAAAATCGTAAACCAAGCAAATGAAAAAATCACGAACATGAATGAAAAAGAACAAATGGCTATAAAAGAGAGCTTTGATGAGGAATTTCGCCAGCTAGCTTCTGTTAGAAAATTCGCCCCCGATTCAAAAGAAGCTCAACAAGCCATACACCAATTCTTTCTATATTTAAATGATACTCATGGGAATTTATACTCTCTAGAAGCATTTGCAGGTCTTGGAGAAATGTATGTGGCTGATGAACGTTTCACTAAAAATATCGACCAGTTTGGCGAAGGTCTTTCTGTCTTTCTTAAAGAAGCTATGGCTGTTTATGCCGAAAATAATTAAAAAAACGATGATTTTCCTTAAAGGAAAATCATCGTTTTTTTAAATTAATCCACCAAAATAGGGTTGGTATAACTTATAATAGGGTAAATAGTATAAGATTTAATTAATGTTACAAAAGAAAAATTACTATGTTTTAAAGGGAGGAACTTATGTTTAAACACATCTTGCTTTCATTAAATGGGTATAAAGCATCCTATTTACGAAATGATGTTATTTCAGGCGTCGGGGTTGCTGCACTGACAATTCCTGTTGCAATGGGATACGCACAAGTAGCAGGACTTCCGCCCATCTATGGATTATATGCATCTTTTTTGCCGGTTATTGCTTATGTTATTTTTGCCAGTTCGCCGCAATTAATATTTGGGATAGATGCGACAGCTAGCGCCATTACTGGGTCAATTATTTTAGGTACAGCTGGACTTGCAGCGGGGTCCAAAGAAGCCATCACACTAGCTCCAATTCTCGCATTTTTTTGTGCAGCCTTTTTAGTACTTTTCTCCGTCTTAAAATTAGGACGTTTTGCAAAATACATATCTGCTCCAGTTTTAAGTGGGTTCATTTCAGGACTAAGTGTTTCCATTATTATGGGGCAAATCCCCAAAATAATGGGACTAAAAGAAAGTGGAGATAGTTTCTTTTCTAGTTTAGGCATTATTTTTGGTCAATTTTTCCAGTCCAATTGGATTTCATTTGCCATGGGTGTTGTTACAGTAATTATTGTTATAACTTGTAAAAAAGTAATTCCAAAAATCCCAATGTCGCTTGTTGTTTTAGTACTCGGAACAATGGCAGCTTATTTCTTTAAGTTAGACCAATATAATGTAGATATTGTTGGTAAGATTCCAGTGGGATTCCCGTCACTTGCGCTTCCCGATTTTGGAGCTAGCTCATGGGCACTTGCAATCGGTGGTGGTTTGGTTTGTGCTATCGCTACCTTTGCTGGTTCGCTACTACCAAGTGAGAGTTTTGCAATGAGAAATAAATATACAATTGATGATAATCGTGAGCTGTTCGCTTATGGAATTTCAAATTTTGTTGCAGCCTTTTCTGGTTGCCCTCCCGCTAGCGCCAGTGTATCTAGAACTGCTGCTAATGAGCAATTTCGTGGTAAAACGCAAATGGTTTCTATCGTTGCTGCGACCATTATTGCGCTAATCGTTGCCTTCTTAAGTGGCTTACTTTACTATATGCCGCAACCAGTTCTTTCTGGTATTGTATTCGCTGCTCTTGTAGGTATTATTGATGTAGATGTGTTAAAAGGTTTATTCAAGGTTTCCCGTCGTGAAGCAACTGTTTGGATTGTTGCAGCACTTGGTACCCTTTTTGTTGGCGTTATTTTCGGGGTACTACTTGGGATTTTCCTATCATTCATTAACGTAGTAAGTCGTTCGATGAAATCACCAATTGCGATTCTTGGAGTAATCGAAGGACGCCACGGTTATTTCGATTTAAAACGTAAACCAGAAGCAAAACCAATTCCAAATGTTGTTATTTATCGATACAGCGCATCGCTATTTTTTGGAAACTTTAACAAATTCGCAGACGGTTTAAAAGAAGCAGTCCAAGATGATACAAAACTAGTCATTTTTGAAGCAAGTGCGATTATCAATATCGATACAACTGCTACAGAATCAATGAAAGACTTGCTAAAGTGGCTTGATGACAAAGGCATTGAATATTACTTTGCTGACCTCATTGATCATTTGAAAACCAGCTTTAGAAAACACGATCTTGGCTACCTTATCGATAACGGCTATACGAAAAAAACCGTGGAAGACGCGCTCGATGCCTATAATGCTAAAAATAAATAACAAAACGCTTAGTCGGGCTTAAACTCGACTAAGCGTTTTTCATTTTTTACAAAAGAGCAAAAATTCGCGGACTAATTAATCGCACAAATGGTGACACGACAACAATTTGCAAAAATAAAGCCACAAAATAATTGCGTAAAATAAGAATGCCTAAATGACTCCATTCGCCTTGGTTCACAATCAGGCTAAGTGTCGACATAAGCACACACATAAATGTCACCATTAATAATTGCATCATAATGATCTTTTTAAATTTCGAAGCATCTTCCCTTACCAAAAGGGCGTGCAGACGATTCGCAATTTTTCCGACAACAAAAAAGTCTAATAAAAATCCAATAAAAAGAAACGGAACAAACGCTTTTAATATAATTAATAAAGAATCTGTACCAATACCATTTTCAAGAAAGATATTATAAGAGCTCATGCATAAAATCATTAAAGAACACATAATAAGTGTAAAAACAATCTTCTCTTTCCTATTACTGTACATAATTTCACCTCCAAAGAACAATCGTAGCAAATTAAAAATTTCTTCGTAAGTGACAATTTTGTTACAAAAAAAGTTTTGCTCGGAAATCCAAGCAAAACTCGTATTTTACATTTTTTCTTTGTCAAGCTGTGTCCTTATTTCCCGGGCAATATTTTCAATCGTATATAGTGCTGGTAATTGGGACGTGATATTCGCTTCCTGATACATTTCCTTATTAATATAATAAGCGATATTCGCGTCAGAAAGCCTCGCAATAGTTGATTTCGCACTATTCGTAATCGAAATCACTTTACAATTTTGTGCCTTCAACTGGTGAATGTAGCGAATAATGTCTTCATTTTCCCCTTCCACCGAAATCGCAATCATACAGATTTTATCGGATAATTTGCTCGATAAATGGTAAAACGGGTGGTTAAGTGGATCTTCAATATGTAGTGCTAGTGTAAATAACGACGAAAAATAAATCGCGCCATATTCAGCAATCACACCCGATGAACCCACCCCTGCAAATAAAACCAGCTCGCGGTCACGGAGAATTTCTACTGCGTTTTGAATTTGCGCTTTAAACTCTGGTTGCGCCGTGCGTTTCAGAAAATCAATATAAGTTGTTTCATCCGCCATATCAATTTGCGCCAACTTCTGCTCTTCTAAATAAAGCTGCAACTTCACGCGAAACTCCGAAAAACCATTACAACCAAACTTCCGGCAAAAACGTAGAATTGTCGTTGTACTCACGTGCACTTCCGTCGCCAAATCGCGAATCCGCATATAAACAACCTTATCTAAATTCGCCACAATATAATTATAAATATCTAATTCCGTATCATTTAATTCCAAATTTTTATCCAAAAAAAGCATTTCCTCACCTCTTTTCGCTTTATTTTACCATGTAACACCTCGTTACTCAAATGTGACAAGTTCCTACTTAGAAAATCCTTACCTAAACCTAGCCAAATACTAGCTATTTTTCCATAAAATTCCTATACTATAACTGTGAGAAGAAAAGGACACTAACAATTAAGTAAGCCTTTTCAAAAAAATATCCTTGGAGGTATAAATAATGACTAAAGGTATTAAAATCGCAACTATTGGTGGCGGATCAAGTTATACACCTGAACTAATCGAAGGATTTATTAAACGTCAAAACGAATTACCAGTTCGTGAACTATGGTTAGTAGACGTAGAAGCTGGACGTGAAAAATTAGAAATCGTTGGTAATTTAGCAAAACGTATGGTAGAAAAAGCTGGCGTTGACATGGAAGTACATTTAACACTAGACCGCGAAGAAGCTTTAAAAGGCGCAGATTTCGTAACAACACAATTACGTGTAGGTTTACTAGACGCACGTGTGAAAGATGAGCGCATCCCGAATTCATATGGCGTTGTTGGACAAGAAACAAACGGACCAGGCGGCATGTTCAAAGGACTTCGCACAATCCCAGTTATTTTAGATATTTGTAAAGACATGGAACGCCTTTGCCCAGATGCTTGGTTAATCAACTTTGCTAACCCAGCTGGAATGGTAACAGAAGCAGTTCTTCGTTACAGTAACCAAAAGAAAGTTGTCGGCTTATGTAATGGCCCTATCGGCATCGAACGTAATATCGCTGAAACTCTTGGCGTAGACGTTTCTGAAATTTATGTAGAATTCGTTGGTCTAAACCACATGGTATTCGCGAAAACTGTTTATCATAATGGCAAAGACGTAACAAAAGATGTTGTTTTCAAAATGACAGAAGATGAAGCTGGCTCAAGCCTTAAAAATATCAATGCAACTGGTTGGGACAAAACGTTCTTACGTACACTAAATATGATTCCAATCGACTACTTGCGCTACTACTGGCAAACAAAACAACAACTGGAAGACCAAGCTCGCGCATATGCAGAACATGGTACTCGTGCAGAAGTTGTTAAAAAAGTAGAAGCGGAACTTTTCGAGCTTTACAAACAAGAAGAACTTGCTGAAAAACCGAAACAATTAGAACAACGCGGCGGCGCTTACTACAGTGAAGCAGCATGTAACCTAATTAACTCTATCTATAACGATAAACGCGACATTCAAATCGTTAATACTCGTAACAATGGTGCTATCCTTGATATTGATCCTGATTCCGCAGTAGAAACAAACTGTGTTATCACTCGCCAAGGCCCAATTCCACTAGCAAGCGGACGCCTTCCAATCGCTATCAACGGCATCATCCAAGAAATCAAAACGTTCGAGCGCCTAACAGCCGAAGCAGCAGTTACTGGTGATTACGACAAAGCACTCCTTGCAATGACAATCAACCCACTAACTCCAAGCGAATCTGTAGCCCGCGAAATGCTGGACGAACTTTTAGAAGCGCATAAAGAGTATTTACCGAATTTCTTTAAATAAGTAAAAAAGAGCCTGTCAAAGGGCTCTTTTTTTATATCCGCCAATCCGTCATATTATTCTCCAAATAATCAATCCCAAACGCCAAAAGCCCAATCCGGTAATCCGTCGTAAACTTACGCGACAACACAATCTCCGGCAAAGTCGCATACGGATAAACTTGCTTTAACTCTTCCGTCAGCTCCTCGGTGAAGTCCTTCTGCCCAAAATAAAAATTTGTATAGAGCACAATCGTTTCCGGATCATAAAAACTCATCGTGAGGAGCACCATTTTTCGAATATGCGCTTTAATTTCATCTACCGAAAAATCAAAATTATCCCAGTCCACCTGAAGCGGCATATGCTTAATCTCGCCAGCCAGTCCGTTCTGTCCTTTCAAAATCTCTCCGTTCATCAGAAGTCCAGCACCAGGAGGAAAACGCTCCGGATAGTAAAGTCCCACAATGTTCTCCTCTACAACAGGCCGATTTTTATACCCTAAAATTGCCGCATTCGTATCCGTCTCAACCAACACTGGCAAATTCACTTCCGCTTCCAAAGTTTCCCGCAAATGCACATTTAAAAGTAGCGGAAAGTCCATCGCGCGCAACTTGCCGCCAATCTCAATTCCCGGCACCCCGATTACAACACAAGAAATCTTCGGAAAAGCGCAAACAAGATCCTTCGTATTCCGTTTCAGCGCAGTAATGTCCAAATCCTCCCCAGACATATCCTCCACAAACTCCGGCTCACCAAGCAAATTATAGACCGAAAAAGAATACGTAATTTTCTTCCACTTCTCTTGCAAACTAATAACCAACACCTGCTGAAAATTAGGATTAATTTCATACGAAACAGCTCTTCTTCCGCCAGTCGCAACCGAATTATCTTGTTCTAAAATCTCTTCATTTTCCACTAAATCGCGAATCAGCTTGTTCACTGTAACTACACTAAGCCCAGTCACTTCGGCGATTTCCGCTTTCGTCATCGCACCTTGTTGCCGTAAAATCGACTTGATATTTTTCTTATTCAATTCTTTTAAATCACGAGGAATTGCCATCATCAACCGCTCCATTCGCAAATTTATTAAACAAACTTTATAAACTATATTTACTATCATTTTAACACTCTGAACCCATTTGTCAAAACAAAAAAAGAACCTCTCATTACGAGAAGTTCTCTTCGCTTTATTATTTAGCTTTACGAATAAATAGCGAACACAGCAGACCAATACAAGCCATAATCAGTCCAAAGACAAAGGCATTTTGAATTCCCGCTGTCAGTGAAGCAACCATTTGCTCCGGTCCCATTCCTTGCGCCGTTTCCATATAAGCTTTTTGTCCAGCAGACATGATCGTAATCGCAACAGCTGTTCCGATCGCACCGGAAACTTGTTGCAATGTGTTCATAATCGCCGTACCATCAGGATATAATTTCCGTGGCAATTGATTTAATCCGTTTGTTTGTGCCGGCATCATAACCATCGAAATCCCAATCATTAACACCGAATGGAGCACGATGATGGTTAAAGCAGATGTTCCAACTTCTATTCTCGTTAAGAAAAATAGTGCCACAACTGCTACGATAAATCCTGGGATAACAAGTGCGCGCGGACCGTATGCATCGAACAAACGCCCAGTAAATGGTGACATTAAACCATTCAGCACTCCGCCCGGAAGTAATACTAATCCCGCCGAAAATGCCGCGAGCGCTAAACTATTTTGTAAGTAAAGCGGTAGTAAAATCATCGTCGAAAGAATCATCATAAAGCTGATAAATACTAAAATAAGTCCTAACGTGAACATTGGGTATTTAAATACTTTCAAGTCCATCAAAGGTTTTTCCATTGTTAGTTGGCGCCAAACAAATAGTCCAAGTGCAATTCCACCACCAATGATAGAAACTAACACCGTCGCACTTCCCCAACCACTTTCTCCCGCACTACTAAAGGCAAATACAACTCCACCAAAACCTAGCGTCGAAAGAATAATCGATAAAATATCAATTTTCGGCTTCGTAACCACCGAAACATTTTGCATAAATTTCATTCCGAATAATAACGCAATAATAAGGAATGGCAAGGAAATCCAGAAAATCCAGTTCCAAGTCAAGTTTTCTAAAATTAGTCCTGAGATTGTCGGACCCACTGCTGGTGCAAACATAATTACCAGCCCGATCATCCCCATTGCCGAGCCACGTTTATGCTCTGGGAAAATCAGTAAAATCGTGTTAAACATTAACGGTAGTAATAGCGCCGTACCTACTGCTTGCACTACGCGTCCAATCATTAACATCGCAAACGTTGGCGAAAGCGCCGCGATGAGCGTACCTGCAATAGAAAAACTCACTGCTGTAAAAAATAAACCTCGTGTCGTAAACCATTGTAAAAGTAATCCCGAAATCGGTACTAATATTCCAAGCGTTAGCAAATAACCTGTCGTAAGCCACTGCACTGTCGCTGAACTAATATCAAACACCTGAATCAAATCACTAAGCGCCATGTTAAGAGCAGTTTCACTGAATAGCCCAATGAACCCCGCCATCAAAAATGAGGCAATAATTGGTATTGGCCGAATCTTCTGCCCACCTGTTGCTTCTTGTTGCATATAATTTCCCCCTTTTCAGACTAAAAATTAAGTAGTCTACGTTTGATATTACGGAGATTTCGCCAATAAGTCAACGTTTCAAGCTCTATTTTTACGAAAAATTTACAAGCTATGCTATACTTCGAAGTAGAAAAGAGGGATTTTTTATGACCATTTTAGCATTTATTTTAACTTTCATCGTAATGATCGAGCATATTTATATAATGATTTTAGAAATGTTTTTCGCCAATACCAAACTCGCATCGAAGACGTTTGGTGTCGAGAAGGAACTACTTGCGAATAAGAAAGTACAGACGCTGTTTGCGAATCAAGGGCTTTATAATGGCTTTCTTGCGGCAGGGCTTGTGTGGGGATTGTTTTTCGCGGGAGCAGGGTTTGCGGAAACTGTGCAGATTTTCTTTTTGAGCTGTGTGGTTGTGGCGGCGCTGTTTGGCGGTGCGACTTCTTCTAAGGGGATTTTGGTGAAGCAGGGCTTGCCAGCGGTTTTGGCGTTGGTTGTGGTTTTGTTGGTTTAGAGGAGTGTAGGAAAAGGCTTGGATTTGGGTCCTGGCCTTTTTTATTTTTGGGGTTTAGATTTTAAAAGGAATTTTATGATTTCATAATAAGTAGTTAAAACAGATTATAGCTGTCTGAATTGCTGTGCTTATACTATTTACATTTCATAATGAGTAGTTAAAACACTGGGATTCTAAAACAGCTTACACTTTGAAAAAATTTACATTTCATAATAAGTAGTTAAAACAAAATAATATCACTCATCAAGATTTAGCGACAGCCTAATTTACATTTCATAATAAGTAGTTAAAACCAACAGGAACAAAACCACCAGATAGCACCATTTCTAAATTTACATTTCATAATAAGTAGTTAAAACATGGGTGGTTGGATTCAGTCTAAAATACAAGGTTTATTTACATTTCATAATAAGTAGTTAAAACAATACCGTAGCTGTCGTATGCAGCAATATTTTCCATATTTACATTTCATAATAAGTAGTTAAAACACATACCGATCTTCTTTAAAAGTGACTCCTCCCTCATTTACATTTCATAATAAGTAGTTAAAACTGTAGCAGTTCATTGACTGTGTTATAGTCTTTTCCATTATTTACATTTCATAATAAGTAGTTAAAACTTAGGGATATTACTATAGCCATACTCCTTATATTCCATTTACATTTCATAATAAGTAGTTAAAACCTCGAGCAAACTCATAATCATTTTCATGATTAGCATTTACATTTCATAATAAGTAGTTAAAACTCTAGGTCTGCCAAATGTACTTTCTCCCAAAATTATTTACATTTCATAATAAGTAGTTAAAACAGATGAAGTGTAAGTTACTTCTTGACTAGCTCCTGCATTTACATTTCATAATAAGTAGTTAAAACGCTACAGAGGTAAGTACTAAGATGGCAAAAACTTTATTTACATTTCATAATAAGTAGTTAAAACGGCGATTAAGAAGACGGAGTTAGTCCCGTCTAAATTTACATTTCATAATAAGTAGTTAAAACTAGGATACTCTAATCTATCGTTTTTATGTGTTTTAATATTTACATTTCATAATAAGTAGTTAAAACGGTAATCAACTAGTTGTTTGTGTATCGTCGCGTTCATATTTACATTTCATAATAAGTAGTTAAAACGTGAAGAGTTAGTAACATTACTTACCAATGAAGAGATTTACATTTCATAATAAGTAGTTAAAACCCTATACATTTAATAGAATTACTTACTATAAGACACTATTTACATTTCATAATAAGTAGTTAAAACCCGCTCTATTTTACGCCTACTCCCATCATAACTCAGGTCACTATTTTTGTCGACCTCTTAAAAATTGCGTAGAAATCATAACTTATCCCTTCAGATTTTCGCTTAAAAACTTCAAACGCTTTCTCCCCCAATGATTTCCCTAAATCTGTCGAACCCCACTATTTTTCGCACTACTAAAGGTCGACAGACCGAGAACATCAAAAGAAATTAGAAGTCTTTTCATCCGTTAATCCCCAAAATTCTTTTTCTAGCCATCTTTGTTGTCTACTAGAAAAAACAATTACTGAATCTTTATCATCTCGAATATACTTATCTAACTCCATCCTTAACTTAACTAAAAGCGCTGGAGTTATTTCACCTTCAAAAACTGATTTTTGAACATGAGTTAAGTACTTTTTACAAATCTTAAATACATTTCTCCAGACTTTTGTCCCACCGTTTTCTATTGAAATATCATAAATTAAAATTACATACATACCTTCACCACCAAATTTTAAATGCTTCGTATTCTTTATCATTCATCAAATGCTTTACTAATTTATAACATTCTAAGCGAATTAAATGCCGATAAGATACATTTCTTCCTAAATCCCGATGTTTAATTGTTTCTTTCATACGCAAATCATACGCTTGTAATACCTTTTGCCGAGCTGCTTTTTTCATATAGCAAAAGTTAGCCTCTTTTTCAAAGTCATCTTCGGTAATAATATTTTTGTTTAACAAACTAAAAATAATCCGATCAGCAATTAGCGGTTTGAAAGTCTCTGTTAAAGAGAGCTCACCTCATAAAAATCCCTACCTCATTCGAATAATCACATTTAAACTTAATAACACTCTCATAACGGTTTATTTCATGCACATCGCTCTCACCTTTTTTATAAAGATAGTCAGGAATACTCACCATAAATTCAGCTAAATTGGTTCTTGCAATCATTTTCTCTTTTGTTGATATTTCTTTAGAAGTTTTACAAAGAATAGCAAAATAAGAATTGATTTCTTCCGCATTATCTTGCCAAACTTTTTCCGGAATGACAGAAACGGAATTAATGTTTCTAAATCTCCTACGAACATCTGCTTTATCCAATTCATAACTATCAAAAGCTTTCACGTAGTTTATCGTTTCTATCAAATCGTTATAAAACTCACTCCCACGTAAAGCCTCTGTTGAATAAACCCGCTCCACTAGTTCCATTTTCTTCTCTTCTGTCAAAACGCCAGCATGCTCATTCAAAATGGTCTTAGAATTTTCAAATATCAACTTATCGATAAAAGTTCCAATTCCTGAGCAAACTTTCGCTCCACCATCAAAAACATAGACATTCGTATCCACATCCAGCGCTCGGTTTCGGTAACATCTGCCCATCCGTTGAAACAGCCCATTCACATCCGATAGCTCCGTGAAAAGTAAATCAAAATCAATATCCAATGAAGCCTCTACGACTTGTGTTGCTACCCAAATACATTTTTTCGTACTATCTTTTTGCCCATCTTTAAAAATCGCGTCCTCTTTAGCCGAACGATCTCTTTTAATAAATTGACTATGAATGAGATGAATTTCTTCGCTTTGGAAATACTCTTTTAACTCCGAATAGATTTTTTTTGCTTTACTAATAGTGTTACAAATAACTAAAATTCGATTATTGTTAAAAAATGGTTTAATAAATTCACTTTCAACCTCCGTATGAACCATCTCCATGCTGTGGCGAATTCGCGATGATACAAATTTCTCTTCTGGTTGGACAAAATTCACACCGTTTTCTAAAAGTAAATCTGTCACTATTCCCGGTAAAGTCGCCGTCATAATGCAGAACTTCCCACCAAATTTATCAATATAAGATAATCCTAAAATCAAATAAGCAAGTAAGTCCGGTGAGTACATCTGGATTTCATCAATAATCACTTTGGAATAAGATAGAGTAGCTAATTTATGCTCAAAACCTGCATAACGAAAGACAAAATCAAACAATTGATCGAGCGTGCAAATAGTTATAGGTAAAGACATTTGCCTCGTCCGCGTATAGTATTCATCAATATCCATCTCCGCATTTCCTTCATGCAGCAAATACTGACTATAAGTTTCCGAATGAAGTAAACCCGCTCGCTCCGCTTGATTGGTCGTAACAATATTTTTTGTGATTCGCTCATAAATTGCATTGATTGCCGTACGCAGTGGAAGAGTGAAAAAACCTTTATTATTCCCAAGCCAAAGCAGCCCTGCCTCCGTTTTCCCCATGCCAGTTTCAGCAATAACGACAATATTTTCATTTTGGTGTTGCATCATATATTTTTGCAAATCGTTCCAATCAGCTTCTGGATTTTCTGCTTTAAAATGAGCTAGTTGCACTTCCATCGAATCCATCAAAAAGTCATTCTCAAGTTCTACATCAATTCCCCCACTCGCTGCAAAGTCAATTCGATTGAGCAGGCCTTTTAGTAGAACATATTTTTTGAATGTTTCTGCATCAGCTACGGAGTTACCTTCGAAAATTCTGGATCCTGGGTAGAAATAATCTAATGAGATTGTTTCTTTATACTCAGCATTATCTTGCAATTTTTCATAAGAAAAATTATTCCATTGTTCCCCTAATTTTTGAACTTCTAATTTCCACTGTTCAACATCCGTTCTTCTCTTCCTTTCGTGGTGGAGAGCAATGGCAGTATAAACTAGTTTAATATCCTTTTTACTATAGCCCAGTGCTTTTAATTTTTTGACTGGAACAAAAGCTACAGATAAAAAGCCATGCCGGATTTCACCGGATGGGCTTCCCCCGTATATCATTTTCCTTTGAAAAAGTACGTTCATTTTACCTAAATCATGTAGTAAACACACTAACTCTAGCAAATACCAATCCACTCCTATTTTAGGATAAAGTTCTTTTATTAGTTGATAGTTTAAAAGCAACTTATCTGTATGTTCTTGAATGGTCTCTGCTGGATCGGATTTAGCTAAGTATTTTTTCATCAAAAGTCTCCCTTATAATTATACTAAGAACCCCTAGAAATTGTTTTTCCAGGGGCATCTATCATTAATCCTCAATAAAAACTAAATAATCATCGTTGTCCATGTAGAAGTCATCATCTTCTGATACAAAAATTTGACTTGAGTAAATAACATCTTTTTTACTCCATTTTCGGAAGAATTTAGGTGCTTTTTTCGTTCCATGATCAACTCGTTCATATTTTTCAGTTAACAAATATCTCGTACCTAAATGTTTATCACGCCCAACTGAATCTTCTTGTGATTTAAAATTAACCATATCATTTTCAGTAAGTGAAATAGGTATATAAGCACTGTAACCATTTGAAATCTCCGAACTTTCATCCGGTTGCCGTTTCTCCACGTCCACAACATCTACCTCTTGAATAGTCGCAATATCCTCGCGACGACCTAGCGATGGGAACTCAATAGGCTCTCTAAATGCTTTTTCGATGATTGGTACGAGTGATGAGACTTCCGGAATGATGTGAAGCAGTAGTTCTAAATCCACAAGAAGCTCTACCGTCGATATACCACGACTCACACCATAATCACCTACTTTGATTTGATGACGAGTGGCATCGTAATTCATCCCATTTTTAAACTCATACCTCGTCGCTAAATCGTTCACCTTCGAAAAGTACTTCCCTTGAATACTAATTTTCATTTCATGATAGCTCGTAAAACCACAAAGCGTATGGACCATCCCGATTACAGTTGAATAAGGTGGTAAAGGATACGTTTCTTTTAATTGAAAACTAGTTGGTTTCTTAAAATTCACTAAGTCTTGCCAAAGTTTTACTCTAATTGCTTTCATAATAAGCATCAATCTTTCCTTTAATATCGTTAAAGAATGCCGGCACAGATTCTGCTTTTAGCTCGGCTTTCACTTCATCAGAATTAGCAAATTGCCCGTCAATAATACCCACTCTCGTATTTTCTTTGATATCTTCATACGTAAGTAAATTTTTAATATTTTTAATAACAATATTGTTATCTGCTACATCTACAACATTTTGGAAAACAGGATTTTTCACATCATAAACTCCACCTATAATGAAAAGAGGTTTTAAATCTTCTCGGCGCCCGCGAATGTCACGGTACAAAAATGCTACTGTGTCCATCAATTTTTTCACACGACGAGCTTTTTCTTTATTATCAAGTGCAATTTCCCCATCGATACCAATTTGATCTAAATCAATCGTCATTGTATAACGATAATAAGATTTATGAATTTCAGCTTGTGCGATATTCATGTTTTCATTTAATTTATCGGCTTGACCTTTATTCGTCAGAAAATCCAAATCACCTTTAAACGTTTCAAGCGAAATGGCATTAGATAAACGGACTTTTGCAGAACGCTTTTGTCCACCGCTTCCTTTCTCTGTTTTAAGGTAACCAAAGAAATCAAGTTCTGGGAAATCTGTAATAGTCGCTTCACTTAGGAATTGAATAACTTTCTTATCACCGCCACCTTCAGCCTTTACTGGAGCTTCTTTCTCTCCAATTTGATCCATCAAGTTGTAGCGAATTGCTTGGCGAGAAATATATGTATATTGGTCACCGTTATTTCTAGAAATCTTTTTAAGTGAAGAAATATTACCAAGAGACTCCCCGTAGTTGGCACTTTCTGCTTGGAAAATAATTGTCATTGCTAGTCCTTTATTTTTCATCTGTGTTTCCCCCGTCTTCTTTTTTAGTTTTCTCTCCACCTACTCCAAGCATAAATGCATAACCAACTGATTTAAAAGCTTCATCATTCGAAAACATTTTTATGAATACATCTGGAATGGGCATAGCTAAATAGGAATAACTATTCAATAAAGCATCCATAAATCCATCTTTATCATTGACCTTTAATGAATTTAATAATTTGTATGTTATTCCCGAAATTTTATTTTCTGACTTCTTCTTGACATAGCCTTCCTTAAATTCCTTTCCACAATTTTGAACGAACCATAATTGATTTTGAGAAATATTTGTCATCACTTCCATCTCCTTCAAAAATTTTGTATTTATATCTAAAATCCCTGAAACGTGTCCCATATTGTAATACAACCCATTTACACTAGTTTGCTTATAGTAGATTAATTTATGAATAAGCGTAAATAAATTTTCATTGTTCATTAAATGCTGAAGAACTTCTTTGTACAAATTAACATTCAAATTACCTTCTTTGTAGCCACAACGAATTAAACCTTTCAATATTCCCTTTGAATCATTTACAATATGCAACATTTTTTTAGAAAGTAAATTAAAACGATAGTGCTCATTTTCGTATCTAACTAACTGAATGTCTGCAAGTTCATAGCGACGATTATTTTCATGCTCCATCGTAATAGACTCCACAAGCGCTCGGTAAGTATTAGTTGAATTAATTCCATCTTTGTTAAAGCGCAGGATAGAATTCCGCATACGTTCATTAACACGATATAACTCCTCTACGCCATATGAATCGTTGACAAACATACCTTCTCCGTACACATACGTAAATCCAGCTGGAACACATGAATAAATCAAACGACAAATCGGGCAAGTCGCAACATCATTGTTAAAATCCCATACGTGAGCCGTTTTTCTTGCAGTATCAAATCCAACATCGTTCATAAAACTGAGATCTAATTTCAAATTCTTGATTGGTTGATTACAATTGAAACAATTGTATTTCGCTTTAGACAAATCAGTATCTAAATAATCTAAAACTGGATCTACAAAGGTTGTTTTGTAATCTAAATAAGGATCAATAAATTTTGTTTGTTTAAAAAGGAAAGAAACACCGGACCATCCTTTATTTATAACAGAATATATCAGGTTTTTTG
Organism: Listeria farberi; assembly: GCF_014229295.1. Classification (NCBI taxonomy): domain Bacteria; kingdom Bacillati; phylum Bacillota; class Bacilli; order Caryophanales; family Listeriaceae; genus Listeria; species Listeria farberi. The sequence goes on along the minus strand of NZ_JAARZL010000001.1, from coordinate 311,160 downwards.
CGCCTAGATATTGAAGTCCTTTTTCACTTGCACAAAAATCAATAATCAGATCTAGCTGAGTATAAATTTGTTTCACCTGTTCAATTATATCTAACTTCACATCTTCCCATTTTTGCTTTTTAGTTAAATTAATTGTATTTATATTCTCTAGCCATTTATTTACATCAACATCGGGATCAATTAACGAAAACACTTTGATATAATTAGCTTTTTTTAAGTAAAACTTCACTATATCTTTCACATATTTGTTTAAATTATCCAACGCATTTTTATCAAAAGAAGCAAATTCATCAGCTTTAAAACATTCCATTGTCTTTTTATAAGAAACGATTTTAGACCAAGCTAATGTTTCTTTATATTCTTGAATAAAGAAATTAAAATATTTAGTTTCAAAGTCTTCTAACAAATCAGCTGTAAAATAAATCGATTGTCCGTGAATTCTCACATTTTCCTTACCTACGATATTTAGAAATCCTACTAATCCAGCATTTATTAGCCAATCATTTGCCTGTACTTCTATTTCCGTCTTCATTCTTCCACCTCCAGTCTAAAGCTGCTCTATCATGCCAAATCCAGATCCTGTCATAGTTCCTAAACCATTTTGAATAAAAACATTCAAAAGTCTGGGAGAAGCTTTGATTTCAAATTCACCTAAAGATGCAGCGATTTGCATTTTATAATATCTAACAACTGTTTTTTTAAATCTCAACGCTTTAATTTGCATATTTTCAATTTCTTTTTCAATTGATTCCCCGTAATTTATTTTGGTAAGTTTGGCAATCATATTTCGTTTTAAAATCATCAACGCTTCTTCATCTTCCAATGTATAAAACCAATCTTTTTGTGTACTTCGATTATGATCCCGTATAATAATAGGAGACAAAGTTTTAAATTTAATTATATTATTTTCAATTTTTCGCGTAGGTACAACTTCAACCGAATGTATTTTTAATTCAACATCTTCGCTTATCTTTATATTTTCATTCTTAAGTATGGTAAAAACATTGAAAAATACAATCGCTAATTCAGCTTCACCTGTTGAGAAATTAATAATACAAGTTTTATCTCTCACCTTAATTAAATCGCCTTCAAATGTAGGTTGATTAAAATATACAGAAAAAGTGAAGTCTTTTTGCATATTTTGTTCATATAGGTTGGCAAAAAATATAGGATATTCTCTTTTCATCCCTTTTTTAATAATCATCATTATTTTCCTTCTATAGTCTAACGGAAATTCTTCATTGCTTAAATGACATAAGATTTTTATTCTCAAACTATCACCTCCAATCTATTCTGTTTTTTCCATGTAGCAATTATGTTATAATTAGAATAATTAACATCAAAATAATCGAAGCTAAGATTAAATGATTAGTTAATGCAAGAGAAGCAGATGTGCTACCATCTGTTTCTTTTTTTGATATTGTACTCATGAGTTTTATGATACTGATAAATAATAATATTAATTTTTCGTTCAATATGTCACCCCCTTATCGAGGTAAGTATATAACAAAAAACAATAATAATCAACTCCATTAAATATGTATTGTTTAAACATCCTGAAAAAAATACATTAAAAGCCCATCAAAACTTAGATGGGCTTTTAGAGTTCATATTGATTAGATTAAGAAGTAATTCAACATTACATTTTTAAATTTACATTTTAAAATACTTAGATAAAATACCTCTTTATTCTAATCCACTTAATATAGTTTGTCCAACTATATTTCACGCGAAGTCTAAATGCCCAAATCCAGATCCTGTCATAGTCCCAATCCCATTCTCCACCAAATACTTCTGCAAATAAGCCTCAGCCTCCAATTCAAAAATCCCAACCGAGCTTTCAATATGTATCTCATGGCAATAAACGACTACTTTCTTCATCGAAATTGGCGTTATTTTCAATTTCTCCAAATCATAACGAGCTTGCTCACCATGTGCTTCTACCAAATACGGCAACATATTTCTTTTCAAAGTTGCCTCAAATTCGGCATCCTCAAAACTGTAAAACCAGTTTTTGAATGTTTCCCTATCATGATTTCGACTTACAATAGGAGAAAGCGTTTTCAAAATAGTGCGATTACCGCTAATTTTTTTCTCTGGAATCATTTGGATATTTTTTACAGTAATATTATTTTCAGCTCCAAATAAAACTTTGCTACCTCTCAAACTGATTAATGCATTATAAAAAATGACTCCTGTTTCTGCATCTCCCGTTGAAAAATTAATAATACAATTAGCTTCTTCAAGATTAATTTCTGACTTATTATTCTGTGGTTTAGGTAAGTAAACTGAAAAAGTATACTTCTTATGTTTGTTCCCGCCAAATAAATCTTCGTATCTCTCTGGGTTTGATTTCGTAATTCCCGCTTTAAAAAGACTAACAATTTTACTTCGAAAATCTTTAGGGATTTTTTTAGAATCAAAGTCACAATTTATCTTCAATCTCACTGTTTTCCCACCTCCATTCCATAAGATAAATTTAACATAAAAAAACGCCCAAATCAATTGCAATTAAAGGGGTTTCGATTTATTGTGTTATTTTGAACATTTAACTATTCTATTATTTGTTTATTTCACTTTTATCTAATAAAAAAAATCTCTCCTTTTTGTTATTTTTTAAAATTTACTAAAAACAGACTTGTAAACGCTTTCTATCCATGCTAAAATCGTTCTATAAACAAATATCCTTATTCAGGAATGTTACCAACTTGGGCATAACCTAGATAAATGGAGAATTGGCTTTTTGGGCTATTTTTCGATTTATCTGGGTTTTTATTTTGCTAAAAACTTACAAAAAAGGAGAATAAGATGAAGAAAAATATTTTTAAATTGATGATGGCGTTATGCGCAGTACTATTAATTGCAGGTTGCGGTAACAGCACATCTGCAGACAAAAAAGAGACAAAAGAAACTAAAGAAGATGGCACTGTGACATTTTATGTAGTACGTCATGGTAAAACAATGTTAAACACAACTGATCGTGTACAAGGTTGGTCTGATGCGGTTCTTACTCCCGCTGGTGAAGAAGTAGTTAAAAGTGCTGGTAAAGGCTTAAAAGACGTTGATTTCTCTGCAGCTTACAGCAGTGACAGTGGTCGTGCTATCCAAACTGCAAACTTAATTTTGAAAGAAAGCGATAAATCCGCTGATAAAAAAGTCGAAACAGACCCACGTTTCCGTGAATTCAATTTCGGTTCTTATGAAGGCGATTTAAATGAAAATATGTGGACTGATATTGCAAAAAGCCAAGGAAAAACTTTAGAAGAATGGCAAAAAGCTGGTATTTCTCCAAAAGGATTTGCGGATAGTGTAGCTGCTCTTGATAAAACTCGCGTAAAAGAAGGCGAAAACTGGCCAGCAGAAGATTACGCAACTATCCAAGCTCGACTAAAAGAAGGCTTAACAGAAGTTGCTAAGAAAGAAAGCAAAAATGGCGACAGCAATGTATTACTAGTTTCCCACGGCTTAAGTATCGGCGCACTTCTTGATACTATCGAACCAGGATACAAACTTCCTGCTGAAGGTATCAAAAATGCAAGTGTAACAAAAATCACTTACAAAGATGGTAAATTCACTATTGGCGATGTAAATGATTTAAGCTACGTGGAAAAAGGTTCTAAATAAAATCCTATATTTTTATGCCACACATAAATCTAAACAAATAAAAGAGGAGATACTTTTGAAAAGTATCTCCTCTTTTATTATCTTGCTATTAAAGTGTCACAAATCGCATGGGCCATGATATAGGAAGATACGCTACCAAGCACAAGTTTTTCAACCCGATTCATTCCGGTAGCTCCACAAATAATTAAATCTGCTTGAAATTCTGCTGGAATATCAGTTGATAGTAAGATTTTAGGATTGCCTTTAGCTACAAAAGTTTCTACTTTCGCCACCCCAGCTTTCCTCGCTATATCGGCATATTCATTTACGCTTGTTTTTAATTCTAATTCTGCTTTTTCTTCTAAACTACCATCATAAGAGACATTTGGAGAAAAAGCTCGTAAATCAACAATGCTTGCAATACCAAGAACACCATTTAATTTCAGAGCTAGTTCTACTCCTTTTTCAAAGGCTAATTTCGCTGGTTCCGAACCGTCCACAGCTACAAGAATGCGATGATATTTTTCCATAATTATAACCTCCTACAACTTTTCTTATAGTATTCAATACCCTATAAAAATAATTTTAGGCTTCTTTTCAGATGTTTAAGATTTGCGTTTTCTGAAAAGAATGAGAGCCGTCAAACTAAGCATTGCTCCTGCTGAAACTATTGGAAGAGTGCCTAGTCCCGCATCGCCGGTTTTTGGAAGGTTTTTAGTTTTTGGTTGGTTTGTTTTTGTTGCTACATTTTCATTAGTTACGAGTGTAGCCTTTTCTGCTTTTTCTTGCACGTTAACTTGTTCTTCTGCGTTTTCACTAAGGATTTCTGGAAGTTTTGTGACTTCTGAGATTGGTTTTTCATCTTGTGTTGAGTTCTTTTCTTCGGATGCAGGTGGTGTTGGGTCAACTGTTTCGCCGTCCGCATCAGTGACTGTCACAATAACTGTTACAGGATCTGCTTTTTGGCCGCGCTCATTTTCAGCATTTAATGTTACGGTGTATTTTCCTGGTGTGGTTAAATCTACTACTTTATTAAAATCGCTTGTAAGTGTCGCGTTTCCTGTTACAGCGGAATGAATCTCGTTTAAAAATTCGTCGACTGATTTAGTTGTTGCTTTTTTATAAGAAATAGTAGGATCTGCTGTGATAACAGGTTTTTCATGTACAGTTACTTTTACTGTCACAGGGGTCGCTTTTAGCCCTGCCGCATTTTCTGCGTTTAATGTGACCGTGTATTCGCCCGGCACATCTAGTTTTACGACTTGATTAAAATCACTTTGGACAAGAGTGCCATCGTCCGTTTTAGCATGAACATCTTTTAAAAATTGCTCTTCAGTTGTTGCATCATATTGATTATAGTCAAAACTTTCATCGGCTGTTAAATCTAACGTGTGGCTAATATCAAAATACTGATCGTATGTTCCGCTGGAGATTGTATATGAAGTCATGCTTGGTGGTGTCGGATAGCTGCCAGTTGGAAAGTCATAGCGCGCATTATATTCAATTTCTGTTAAATTATCAAATTCTTCTTTTGTTACGCCACTTACTGTAATGCCATCATCTGTAATTGTAAGACGTGAACTTGGAAGTGCCACATCGTTAAAACCTAAATACGTGTTACTTGCAGAGTTGGATTTAGAAAAAGGAGCAACTGTCCCATCAAAGCTAGTTAATGGCTTTGGCATCATCGAAAATGGTAAATATAACGTTTGGTTTGCTTCGTTAAAATCAAGTTTGCCTGATTTAAGTGTGATACGCGGGTTTGTCCGACCGGTATTTTGTCCAAATGCTGCTAAAGCTTTTAAGTTACCATTTTTAAAACTCTCAAAATCATTTAAAGGTCGAAAATCATCAATTCCATCAAATTGTACAAAAAGCGTTGTTAATGCTGGCAAAGAGGCTAATGCAGAAATATCCGTGATTTTCATTGAATTTTGGGCATATAGGTAGGTAAGTTTCGGTAATTTATTAAAATTATTGAAAATATTATGTGTTACTTCGCTGCTACCGATACTCAAGCTCTGTAAATTAACTAACCCGTTTAAATCTACAAAAAAGCTATCTTTCACATTGTCACCACTCACCGTTATGTATGTCAAAGATGTTTGGTTTTTGATTGGTTCAAGTGTTTGAATATTTGTATTGTTAAGTGTTAGTGTTGCAAGATTTTCTGCCTCTTCTATACCGGTAAGATCCGTGTAACTACTTCCGGAGAGTGTAACGGTTTTAATTGCCGCTAATTGATTTTTAGTGATGGGAGCATTAGGTGTTTGTTTGAGTAACCCATTCAGATATGCTCTTAAGTTTGTATCAGGAATATTTACGACCTCTGCGGTTTCATCTGCATGAACTGCCGTTGTAGGATAAATCATTATAAACATACAAATAGTTACGAGAAACATTTTTAGAACTTTTTTCATTTATGGTCTCCTTAATGTTTGATTTCTTTCCAAAGTATAACGTCCTAAAAATTAACTCTCAATACGTTTTCGTAAAAAAATTCACATTTTATTTGATTTAATATTCATATTATTCAGTTTATAATACTGATAAATCGCTTTAAACCAACAAAGAAAACGTTTTATTTATCAGAAATAAAAGTTTTGAAAATTCAATCAACGTAACATTTTGTACACAAATAGACATTTTACCACTAATTCCAAACTCTATATTTTCTATTTATTTAAAAACTTATCAAATTTGACTTGTGAATATAGCTTTTTTTAATGCGAAAAAAGTAGTGCGCTTACCGTCATTTCTTCGCTCTATTTATGCTATACTGTTGATATTGACAGAAAAAGGGGTATATTTATGAACAATGAGCAAAACATGAATCAACAAATCGCTTTATTTTACTTCGGCTATAAAGCATTTACAGAGACCGCTGATTTAATTATTGCCAAACATTCACTAAAAAGATTACATCACCGCATTTTGTTCTTCACTGCACGGATGCCTGGACTTACAATTAACGAACTTTTAACCTTTTTAGAAATATCGAAACAAGCCTTACACCAGCCACTTGCAGAGTTAAAAGATCGCGAACTTCTTACAATTGAACAAGGTACTCGTGACAAACGCCAACGCTGTATTTTCTTGACCTCAGCTGGTAAAGAATTAGAAAATGAACTTGGCGCTGCACAACGAAAACAGATGGCGGAAATATTCGCTAATACTTCTGATACTGATGGCTTACATTTTACCGAAGTAATGGAAGGCTACGCAAAAAATCGACCTGGCGCAGCTTTAATAAAAGATTTTAAGGAGTGACGGATGATGGAACAAATTTTATTCATTCAAACTGGCTTTGGGGTAGATGTCCACGGCCAAAATATAACTAAAGCGGCTGAACGCGCTGTAAGAAATGCGATTTTCACTAATTCGATGCCCGGAATTCAGGAACTTCTTCCAGAGGGCGATTTACAAAACATGGTAGTGAATATCAAACTAGCTTTACCGTGCGATGCTGATAAATTAGACGAAGATACAATTCGCGCCATTATCCCTTATGGCACGGTAACAATCGAAAAAATGGCTGGCGGTATGATGACAACAAGCGGCATTTTCTTGGAAGATAAAGAAGACAAGAACGACTTAATGTATATTGTTAACGCTTCTGTTGAAACTGGATATTAAGAAAAAACCATCTGATTTTTAGTCAGATGGTTTTGCTTTTATTAAATAATCCAAAATAGCTTCTAACATTTGCTTATTATCCCGAGGAACACTTTTACCTCGCATTAATTCGATGCTTTGAACGTATTTACCCGCTGTGATAAATTCCTCATCAATTTGCAAAATAGTCTCTATTCCAGCCTTTTCCATTTCAAAATGAAATTGTAAACCGATAATATTTTCTCCGTATATAAAGCCTTGATTTAAGCAACCTTCGCTAGCAAACAAACGAGTAGCACCATCCGGCAACGAAAATGTATCTTGATGCCAATGAAATACGTCGAGCGATTCAGGAAAAAACGCTAATTTTTCGGATGTTCGCTTTATAGGAAACCAGCCGACTTCCTTTTCTTTATTTACCGTAATCTCACTGCCAAAAGTCGCTGCAATTTGCTGAGCTCCAAGACATACGCCAAATACCGGTTTATTTTGCTCACTTAATCGTCTTATCAAGGACCTCTCTTCCACTAACCAGGGAAATTCAGCTGTATCATTTATCCCCATCGGTCCTCCAAGCACAATTAAAAATTCCGCGTCTTTTGGAACATGTTCATTTTCTTTAAATAACGTATGTATCTTTAACTGATGCTGATTTTCTCTTGCCCAATTCGCTATAAGTCCAGGTCCTTCGTGCGGCACATGTTGCAATACATCAATAATCAATTTATCAGCTCCCGTCATTTTTTTCTATTATGACGGAATTTTAGGGTTTCCGCAACTGCAAAAATAGTTAGATAAAATGTGTTTTTACATAGTTTAACCATAAAAATATTATCCTCGCATCTTCCTTCTTTTGCTGATATAATCTATTCGTAGCAACACAAATTGAGTTTTATTGGAATATGAAACTCAAAATGAATCAAACGAAAGAGGAGGCAACAAGATGAAACAAAGCAAAAAAATTTGGAAAGTGGTTGCGGCAATAGTCATTATTTTTAGTATTACCTTTACTACCGCATTAACTTCAAATGCTGCTGATTTGAGAAACGGGTCTGCTTTTAGTTTTAAATTAGGCGATCCAAAGGGGAAATTCAACAACGGGGCTACGGTTAGCTCTCACAAAAAAGCATTTGATACTGCGTTCGCTAAGATTAACGCATCATCTTCTAAAATCAAGCTTATGCGTAGTGGAAGTGGCCCAATTATTCGGACTCGTTCAACTAGTACACGAGATGAGTGGTACGGGCAAATGTCGGGTAATTCAAAAGGAAGTACGCTCACAATTAATAAATACACCACAACTCGAGATAAATTTAATCAAGCAAATTATAATAAAACAGCACTTCATGAAATGGGTCACGCCTTTGGAATGAAACATCAGTCTAGTAGGAGCAGTAGTGTTATGAAACAAGGGAAATATTCCTATAATGATTACACCACATTAGATAAAAATAATTTAAAATATAAATATGGAAAGTGAGGTTAACCAGATGAAAAAACTTGTCACAACGATTTTTTTTCTAATATTTTTACTACTAGCAGGTTGTTCCACACAAAGTGAAAAAGCAGCAACCCCCTCTGAAAAAGAAGTGAAAGTAAGCAAAGAAACAAAAATCTCCAAAAACGGTTCCATTGATGCAGATTACAATATTCCTGAAGATTCCAAGGAACTGGAAAATAAAAGCGAAGATATCGTGAAAATAAAACTAGTGAAAAACAAGAAAATTGGCGATTACGATAAAGAAAAAATGGAATATAGCAGCACCATAAGTGAAGTCGAAGTTTTAGAAACTTACAAAGGCACTTTCAAAAAAGGCGACAAAATTGACGTTTCAGAACCTTGGTATTTAAATGAAGGTGCGTATGAATCCATTGAAAACTATATCGCGCTTGAGCAAGAGCAAGAATATACATTATTTTTACGCGGCGGACATGACAGCGAAAAACTAAGTTCAATTATCAGCATGGGCTACGGCAAATATAATGAAGACTTGAAAGAAACAGACGCTACTCTTACCGATTTCGAGAATTTGGGAGAAGTGGAAGCATATAATTTCATTTCCGAGGAGCAAGAGGAAGTAACCAATTATACTGAAATTAAAGAGGATGTTTTGAAAGAGTTTAATGATTGAGAAAAAACGTGACTGCGAGTTTGGCAGTCACGTTTTTTTGTTTGATGGATGGTGGTGGAGTTGTATATGAAGGGTATTTATATTTTATGATAAGTAATTAAAACATAAGTGAGACATTACGAGATATTCGAAAAATCAAATTTACATTTCACGTTAAGTAACTAAAACGATGCAACAAGTATTACTTTTAAATAAGTCGGGAATATTTACATTTCACATTAAGTAACTAAAACTTCTACTAACGTGTAATCACCGTAAACAAGTGTTTCATTTACATTTCACAATAATTAACTAAAACAACTAAAATCACATTATTTATATCTAACTTTAAATCATTTACATTTCACATTAAGTAACTAAAACTTTGAACAATTTACTAATCGAGCTAAAAAATATGGAGATTTACATTTTACAATAAGTAACTAAAACTTGGTTTACAACGTCCAGATGCACGCTACCTAGCTGAATTTACATTTTACAATAAGTAACTAAAACCCACAGCTGTCCTAGTTATAAAGTCTAATTGTTTTTATTTACATTTTACAATAAGTAACTAAAACGGATTCACTTTTTGAATAATAAAAGCAATACCAATATTTACATTTTACAATAAGTAACTAAAACTTAATTTTGCGCAGATTGTGTGAGGTAAAATTCTTCATTTACATTTTACAATAAGTAACTAAAACGTTAAGGCAAGAGCAGAGAAACTTTCAACAAGCAAATTTACATTTTACAATAAGTAACTAAAACCCGCTAACTTTTCTTCTTACTCCAATCTTACCTCAAAGAGCTATTTCTGTCGACCTAACAAAAAACATCTAAAATCTCCCCTTATCCGGAAGATTTTCCCAAGCAAATATCACCAAGCACATCTTCCCCCAGCCACTTACAAATTTCTGTCGATTCCCAGTGTTTTTCACGCTACTCAAGGTCGACAGATAACAAAAAAACAGCAACTCTACTAAGTTACTGTTTTCTACTTATTCTTTAAAACAACGGATGCAATGAACGGTTTTCTTGGACGCCTTCGATTGCGCGGCCTAGGATGCGTCCAATGGAAATCGTTGTTAGTTTTTCGAATTGTTTTTCTTCTGGAAGGTCGATAGAGTCGGATGTAATAACTTCTTTGATTCTTGAGTTTTGTAAACGTTCAGTCGCGTCTCCAGCCATGACTGAATGGGTTGCGCACGCGATTACTTCTACCGCCCCTTTTTCAAGTAAAATGTCAGCTGAAGTTGTGGCACGTACACCGGTATCGATAATATCATCGACAACGATTGCGACTTTGCCTTTCACGTCGCCGATAACGCTCATAATCTCATCTTCGTGCGGTCTTGGTTTACGATTTAAAATGGCGATTGGCGCATTTAATCGATCAGCAATTCTACGTGCACGAACAACACCACTATGGTCTGGTGCGACTACAACGACGTCCTCTTCACCGTATTTTTCAATCAAATAATCACCGATAAGTGGAACTGCTGACAGATGATCGATTGGAATATTGAAAAAGCCTTGAATTTGAGCTGCATGCAAATCAACCGTAATTAAACGATTTGCTCCCGCACGTTGGATTAAGTTTGCCATTAATTTGGCAGTAATAGGTTCTCTTGAGCGTGCTTTTCTGTCCTGACGAGCATAGCCATAATAAGGCATAATTATATTAATTGAGTGCACGGAGGCGCGTTTTAAGGCATCTACCATGATTAAAAGTTCCATTAAGCGTTCATTTACGTTTGCATTCATTGATTGAACAACATACGCGTTAGTACCGCGGATACTTTCCTCAATATTAATTTTCACTTCTCCATCACTGAACTTCTGGAGCTCCACCTCACATAAAGGTATATCTAGATAATCTGCAATTTTTGTCGCAAGTGGTCTCTCACTCGTCACAGAAAAAAGTTTCATTTTGCCTGTCATTGCTATCTCCTTCCGCCGTACTAATTTCTTCTCCTTATTATTATATAGAACTGTCTGAGGGTTGTCTACTAGCTAAAAATTCTTCATGGAAATGAAATAAGCATTAGCGCGAACTAATGCTTGTTTCACTATATTACAATTAAAGAATGCCTCCGAACCAATGAAGTCCGTAATATACAATCCAAGTATACCACTGAGTCCCTACAGCTAGAGAAGTTACTTCTACAGCATCTTTCGGTATATTATAGCCGATTTGACCAGCGAGTTCTGTCATCAGTGGTGCCGCTGCGCCTGATAGGTAGAGGGTAATAATGACGATAACGATACCTGTAAAAATACCTCTAAACAAATTACCTTTTGAAGGCACAATGGCAAAAATCATATAGAATGGTAATGCCGTTAAATCAGCTAAAGGTAATACTTTATTGCCTGGTAAAATGAACGCTAAGATTAAAGTAATTGGAATCATTAACAGTCCAAGTGAAAGTACAAATGGGTGTCCAATCCCAACTGCTGAATCTAGTCCGATAAATAGTTCGCGACCTGGGAAACGTTTTTCCATGAATTCATGGGCAGCTTCTGAAATAACGGTAAGTCCGTCCATTAAAAGCGAAACCATCCGCGGAATAAGTACTAAACTAGCTGCAATTGTTACTCCGGTTTGCAGTACTTGGCTTAGTGGCATTTGCGCAATTGCTGCAAGTCCACCACCGATAATTAAGCCCATCAGCATTGGTTCGCCGAAAATACCTAAGCGGGTTTGAACTTTCTCTGTGGACCAATTGATTTTCCTAACGCCAGGAATTTTTCCAAGTAACCAGTTCATCGGATAACCAACAAGGGCCCACCCAGAAGTTTGAATTTGTGGTAGGGAAATTCCATCCAAACCTAATACATCCTCTACATCTTTTTGTGTCCAGTCAGCGATTTTGAAAATAATTGCCATATTAATAATCGAACTAAAAATAGCAATAATCATACTACCGGTCGTTAAGTAAAGTGCACTCGCGATAAAAAGCGGCTGCCAGTAGTTCCAAATATCAACATCCATTGTTTTCGTCCATTTAAAGGCAATCATTAAAATATTAGTTGCAATAATTGCGACAAAAACAAATGGTACTACTTCAGTTCCCCATGCAAGTGATGACCCGACTCCCCAGCCGATATCCGTCGCGGTTAATTTGAAATTATAATTTTCTACGAGTGCTTTTGTTACTGGTGTAATGGTCGTTAACATAAGTGAAGTAATAACGCCTAGTCCAACAAACCCAACACCAACTGTTAATCCTGCTTTAAAAGCTACACTAATTTTCTTGCGGAAAATCACACCTAGAATGGTAATGATAATTGGCATCATAACTGTTACACCAAGTCCGATAATATATTTAAAGAAATCTAGAATAATATCCATTTTGTGCCCTCCCTTTAATCTTGAAGTATCGCGAGTATTTCATCGATTGTTTCTTGTTTTTTAAGGCCTGTTAAAAATGATCTCCCAATAACAACCGGTACATCACCAACATCGCCTGTAACAGTCGTTGAGCTAACAATAATGTCTGGCTTGGATGTACTTACTTTTGATGCTACTTCTTGAACCGTACATTGACTAATTTCATATGGAATGCGCTTTTCATCTAAAACTGCACGTACTTTTTTGGAAATAACTGTGGAAGTCGCAATTCCAGTCCCACAACATACATAAATTCTCTTCTTTTTCATCTTAAAATCCCCCTATCATTCTGGGAAAAATAATACTTTCCCGAAAAATTCATTTCTTTCATAGATTCGCTCAAAAACTTCTGGTCCTTCAGCAAGTGAAAGACGATGTGTAATCATTGGCTCAATGTTGATTTGTTTATTGGCTAGGAAGTGAATGGTTGTTTGCCACTCTTTCCCAGGAAATGGTGCGGAAATTGCGTTCCATGAACCCCAAACTGTAAGCTCACTACGCACAATTTTTTCAAAATAGAAACGTTCGATTGTTACATCCGCGTATGGAATTCCAAGGAAAACGACGCCTCCACCTTTTTTGGCATAGGCAAAAACTTGTGCAGACGTAATGGGTGATCCCGCTGCTTCTACAACTAAATCAGCGTTTAGACCATCTGTATGTGCAGCGACTACTTCTAATGGATCTTCTTTTAAAGAATTAATAACGACGTCTGCTCCTACTTCTTTTGCAAGAGCTAACTTTTTATCGTCTACATCAATTGCAATAACTCTTTTTGCGCCAAAAACTTTTGCCCATTGAATTGCTAGCAAACCGATATTGCCGCTTCCGACAACGACGACATCATCGCCTGCTTGTAATTTCGTATGATAAAACCCATGAACGACCACTGCGGAAGGCTCGACAAGTGCAGCAGCTTCATAATCTAATTCGTCTGGTATTTTTACTACATTTTCTGCTGGAAGTTTGATATACTCAGCATAGGCTCCGGGATGTCTTGCTCCGATTACTGTTAGCTTCCGACAGCGGGCGAATTCGCCTTTTTTACAGTATTCACACTCACCGCAATAGAGTGCTGGGCATCCGGCAGCCCTATCACCAATCTCAATATCTGTAACCTCACTACCAACCTCAATCACTTCTCCTGAAAATTCGTGTCCCCACACCATTCCTGGTACGTACGGACCAAGTTTACTGTATCTCGAAATATCAGATCCGCAAATTCCAACCGTTTTCACTTTCAAAATAACATCATCAGGTTGTTCGATTGTTGGCATATCCGCTTCTTCATAACGCAAATCTCTTTTTCCATATAATTTTAAAGCTTTCATTCTGTTAAAACTCCTTTCGATAACTTCTCCAAATTCGCTTCGATATCTCCTTCAAATAAGTAAGATCCTACAACGATTAAATCCGCACCTGCAAGTGTACATTCTTTCGCAAGTTCGGCATTCACTCCGCCGTCTACTTCAATTTGAATAGGACGGTTTCCAATATACGCTTTGGTTTTTCTGATTTTTTCTAAACTTGATTGGAAGAATTTTTGACCACCTAAGCCTGGATTTACAGTCATAAGCAAAATACAGTCAATATCATCTAACACGTATTCCAAAGTGCTTGGTGGTGTACCTGGATTTAACACAACTCCCGCGCGAACTCCGTAACTTTTAATTAGTTGAATTGTACGATGCAAATGAGTCGTCGCTTCTTGGTGGACTGTAATCATATGTGCGCCTGCTTCCACTAATCTTGGAATATAACGGTCTGGTTCATACACCATCATATGAACATCAAATTGAAGTTTTGTGCCTTTTTTCATCATTTTGATTTGATCTGGACCAAAAGCAATATTCGGAACGAACGAGCCATCCATCATATCTACATGTAATAAATCGATGCCATTTTTCTCTAAGACTTGTAACTGTTCATTAATTCTGCCGATGTCTGCTCCAAAAACAGACGGAACTATTTTTGCCACTATTATCACCTCAAGATTGAATTTCTATGATTTTTTGTAACTTTTCTTTGTCACTTAGTTTTAATTTTTGTTGACTAAAATGGAGTAATTTAGTTGATTCTGGTGCATTTCGGGCTGATTTTACCCAAAATTCATTTCGGCTTGGCACGAGAATGTACCACGGTAGAGCTTTTTTCTCTGTTTGCCACGCTGCATATAATTCGTCCAGCTCCCACGTTTTCATTTCTGCTAACTGACTCATTTTTTTCGGTAAGTAGTATGCGAGTGTCCACTTGGCGTATAAAATGGTGGTGGCGTAGATCATTACTATAACCATAAAAACCAGCATATTATCTTCAATTAAGTTAACGACAAATCTACCTGGACTTCCTATTAGCCAGTCTACAAAACTTGCAAAAAAACTCCCCATCTATTCCCGACCTCCCTTAATTATTCTTAGAAAAATGTTCTATTGCGGAAAGAACATCTCCCGTTTCTTGCGCTTTAAGTAAGGTCGTCATCACCTCCTCGTCTTGAATAAGTTGAATAAGTGTTTGTAGCATATCTAGTTGTTCGTCAGCACTCCTCAGCGCCATCATAAAGACAATTCTCACATCAATTGCTTCGTTATCAGAGGCCATTTCAATAAATGAAACGGGTTCCTTGAGTATCCGCACAGCAATGACTGGGCGAATAACGTGTTCACTATCTGTATGTGGAATGGCGACTCCGGCATGAGCGGTTAGTAATCCCGTTGGAAAAACTTTTTCCCGTTTAATTACCGCATCTTTGAAACTCGGCTTTACAGCGCCTACTTCACATAACTGTTCCGCCATTTCCGCAAGTAATTTTTCTTTATCCTGTTCGTTTGAAAATCGAACCATTTCTTCTTTAAAATATTCTAATACATCCAAATTGCATCCCTCCGACTGGCTGCTTGTTTATTTATTTAATAATTTGTTTCCAACGGCACCACCAGGATGGATGACGGAAAACTGCTCTTTTGTGTAATTCATATAGGTCATTAAGCAAACAATAACTGCATCAAAACTTGCAATAACAGCCATCGTACTTGCCGTTGCTAACATATTAAAAGGGTCTGGTTCTTTACTTACACTTACTGGGAAAAAGACATCTGCTTCATTGGCGATAACGGATTCTGGGTTTTCTGTTACGCCAATCAATGTGCTTCCTTTTGTTTTACAAGCAGGAATTAAGTTAAGTAATTCGCCTGTATTCCCACCTTTTGAAATGAGAATCAATATATCTTCTTTTTGAAGTACGCCAAGAGTCCCGTGCACAGCATCTGATGGGGTTAAAAAAACGGCCGGACGTTCGATACAATTGAAAGAATGTACTAATTTTTTCGCAGCAACGCCGGACGTTCCACAACCAGATACGACTATTTTCCCTGTGCACTCGGCGATTTTTTCAACAGTTTTAACGAGGGCCTCTTCACTTGTTACTTCCGGCAAACGGGAAATCGCATTTGCTTCTTCTTGCCATGTTTGGTGAATATTATTTAAAATAGCTTGTTTATCCAAAATTTATTCATCCTCTCTAATTACTAATTGGTTGATTGTTTGCATGACTTTTTCTTTGGTTGCGTTTTCAAGTAAATCGTCTAAAATTTGGTGATTCTCTGCTAAATGAACGATTTGGTAAAGTGCTTCAATATGTTGCTCTTTATCCACGGGTGCGATGACTATTACGAAATGAACTTGTTCTGTTTCTGAAAAAAATACGCCATTTTTCACGACTAAAAGAGACATAGCGAGTCGATTCACCCCTGCATTAGGCATTGCGTGTGGAATGGCAATATCTTCACCGATAATAATGTACGGATCGTGGAATTTATGGTTATCAATCATGGTCTTTACATAGTTTGCTGTAATTGCTTGTTGCAGTAACAGCGGCTGACTAGCTAACCGAATCGCTTCTTGATAGTTTTTAACATCCTCACAAATCATGATGTTATCTTCGGTGATTAAATCATGTAAATAGACTTTTTTCACACGTTTATTTTCATTTGTAGCTGTATTAGCGGACAAAATATCAATGATTCCATCTCGTATTGCATTCGGATCCTTTATAACGGCGTTACGCTCCACTACTTCCATGATTTTATCAATACTTGTGAGCTGATTTCCCATTCCAAATAAGTTTTGTAAGACGTGTTGCCGCAGTTGTGTTTTTTCGATATCGTTCATAAATGGCTGAACAACAAAGACATTTTCACCATCTTTTAATGGAATGGAAGAAAAAACAATATCAACTTCTGCTTTAAAAAAGGCGTATTCACGAACAGATATAGTTGGATAAAAATGGATTTCCGGGAATAGTTTTACTAAAATATTTTCCATGATTTTCGAAAAAGTAACCCCACTCGGACAAAGAACAATCGCTCGTTTTTGTTTATGATAAATATCGTTTTGCGGAATCATATCGCTACCGATGAACAACGAAATGAAGAATATTTCGCCTGCCGGGATTTCGCGACCAATAAATTTCGCAAGTGGGTCAAAAGCTTCTTTCACAATAAAGTTAAGCGCCTCGAATTCTTGATTGAATTTTTCATAAAGTGTATCTTCCAAATTCATTTGGTATTTAATCCGGTAATAGGCTGGTTTTAGATGTAAGAGTAATTTTTCAATTAAGATATGTTTGTTTTTAAGGGAAACAAGTGCTTTTTTCTCGAATAGGTCTAAGCATGTGAGGACAACTTTTTCCAAGTCTTCTGTTAATTTTTCAGTTAAAATTTCGCCGGAAAAGATGTTTGTTGTAAGAAGTTGTAATGTGATGAAAAGTCGCTCTTGTTCTGGAACTGGGCCGGTTTTTTCGAGCAAAATATCGGTAATATGGTATTCTCGCGTGTCTGAAAGTGATTTCTCGTCAATATGAAAAGCAGTGTCGATTAAGCGCCGGTCTCTGATTCTTAAGAACATCACGGATAGCAGATAGGGTAGTAATTCGATTTGTTCATAGGTGAATTTTATTTGCATCATCGCTTCTGCTTCTTCAAGTGTGCGGCGAATTTCCATTAGTTGGACTTTTTCAATTCCTGAATACGATAGGAAATAGTGTTCTCCTCGAAACATCTCTTTCACACTACTTACAACTTGTGTCAGAACCTTGCGCAGCTCCCACTCACTGCCTGCTAACTGATAACCCGATGCTCTGCTATAAGTGACAGTAGTTTCATTAGGAAGTAATTTTTGTGCTACTTTTAAATCACGAAGAATAGTGTTTTTGCTTACTTGAATCTTCGTTGTAAAATGGGCGAGGGATAGTTCTTCTTTTGCTGTTAAAAGCATTAGCAAAATTAAATTAGCACGTTCATTTTCAGAAGGTAAGTATTCTACGCTTGGATCTCGAGTTTCTTTTTCAGAAAATAGCGCTGTAAGCTCGGGTTCTAATATAAATCTGCCGTTTTTGGAACGCTTTACTTCTGGATAATTTTTCCACTTGAGCCATTCGTTTACTTTCTGAAAACTATAGCTGATTTGGTAACGCGATAATTTATACTTTACTTCGAGTTGTTTATTTGTAATGTTCGGATTTTTTATAACTTCTTGAAATAGTGTTTTACTTCTGTTATCCAGATACATGCGTCTCCCCCCTTTGATAGCCTAATTATAGCATAGGGTTTGACGCTTAAGAATGCGCTTTCATCACAAGTTTTCTCCACACACTTCCACAACATGAGAAGGAGATTGTTACTTTTCGTACAATGTAGCATCTTTATTAAAGACACGAATTGCTTCTAATGCCAAAACTTTGTTGGTCATTTGCGAATAAATTTCATAAGGAATAGTTACCGTATCTGCGCCACTTTCATAAGCTTGCATTACTTGCCCACTATGTTTAAAGCTCGCTGCCATAATTTGTGTTTTAAGCGCCTTTTTATCAAAAAAGTGACGCATTTGGGCGATTTCTTTAAAAGGATCGATGTTCGCTGCACTCATTCTATTCACATATGGGGCAACAAAATCTGCACCAGCCAAGGTAGCCGCGATTGCTTGATCAGCCGAATAAATAGCAGTTCCTAAGATTTGAATGGTTTTATCCTCTTTTTTGAGTGTATCAATCACGTTAATACCAGCCTCATGTGCCGGAATCTTAATAGCTATTTTTTCTTTCCCAAACGTAGCTAATAACATGCGTGCATCTGCCAAAATTTCCTCATAGCTAAAACCAACTGTTTGTACAAAAACTTGTTTATCCGTAAGTTCTAAAATACGATTAATTGCTGTTTCTCGATTACATTTTTCTTTTACTAAAATAGTTGGGTTCGTTGTAATTCCTTTAAAAATGGAACTGGTTTGAATTTTTTTCACGTCATCTAAATTAGCTGAATCTAAATGCATTTTCCCTCACCTTTCTTGGATAATTTCTCTGAGTGGCGCCAGTTTTTCTATATAACTACCTGGCTTGTCGTTAAACAATGCGGCTGTTCCAACGACATAGACATCTGCGCCAATTGGTTCAAGCAACCGAACTGTCTCTTCAAAAATATTGCCATCTACTTCAATTAATGGTTTATTGGTGTGGCTTTCAAGCTCTTTTTGAAGTTTTTTGATTTTTTCTAGTACATGATGCTGGAATTTTTGTCCGGCGAATCCTGGGTTAACGGTCATCATTAAAACCATATCGACTTTCTCTAAAAATGGATAAATCTGTTCAATCTCTGTATTCGGGCTGATGGCAATGGATGGTTTGATTCCTAGCTCCCGGATGTGGTTTATAGTCGCATCGACATCAGGTGAAGCTTCTACGTGAAAGGACATATAAGCCGGCTTTATCGCCGCATACAAATCTACAAATTTATCAGGGTTCACTGTAGCTAAATGGATATCTAGTAGCATATCTGTATTGTTTTTTATATCTTGAAGGACATAGGCGCCCATTGCTGCATTTTCTACAAAAACACCATCCATCACATCACAATGGAGCATCTTTACGTTTGCTTGTTCGAGTGCCCGGAGTTCGTCAGCGAGATGAAGCGAATCTGCGCACATAATGGAAGCCGCAATCATTTTCATTTATCTTCCTCCCGTTCCTCAAGTTCCGCCAATTTTGCGATCCTTGTCATATGTCTCCCGCCTTCAAATTCCGCCGCAAGCCATGTATCAAGTAAGAGTAACGCTAGACTATCGCCCAGAACACGTTCACCAAGACAAAGTACATTACTGTTATTATGTCGCCTCGTCATCATTGCTGAAAAAGCATCTGAAACAACAGCAGCACGCACACCTTTTATTTTGTTGGCTGCCATAGACATTCCAATCCCTGTTCCACAACAGAGCACACCTAAACTGTTTTCGGTTGCAACAAAGTGTCCTACTTTAGCGGCATACTCTGGAAAATCCACGCTTTCTAATGAATAACAACCAAAATCTTTTACTGTGTAGCCGCTTTCAATTAAATGCGCACGGATTTTTTCTTTCAACTGAAATCCGCCATGGTCAGCTGCAATTGCAATTTCCATGTTATCCTCTCCTTTCTCACCTTGATTGTAGCACCGGTCTCCCTCAAACTGTTAGAACTGTTCGTCACCATTTTTCTCTATTCAACTCCGCAAGATGGTAAATTAGCTCTATCCACAAAAAAAGGCTGAAAAAGCAATGAGCTCTTTCAACCTTCTATGAGTTATATCAGCCTCTTAATTCGGCTTGGATTTCTTTTAGTTTTTTAGGAGTTACATCGTCTCCAAGTGGATCAATAATTGTTACGTGATGTAAATTATCTTGCACTGTTCCTCGAATTTTCTTCAAATATTCTTGACGAAGGGCAGCTTGTCTTTCTTTTTCAAAAGCAGTTAATCCTTCACTTTTTTGTTTTGCAGCAAGTTCATTAATATTTTTTAATAACAATTTCATGCTATCCCTCCTATCATTATCGAGTTACTTTTAATAAGTAACTAACCAAATTATAATATAAAGGTCAATAAAAGTCAAACTTCTTTTTTGAGCAGTTTTTCAGGATCGCGTACTTTTGTTTTTTTGCGTTCATAAATAAGATCCATTAATGCGCCTGAACCAAGTAAGACGCCAACAATGATAAAAACGAACCCGACTAATTGTGGAATTCGAATTGCTTCTCCAAGGAAAAGTAATGCGCCAATAAGCGAAAATAATGGATTGAAATTCATAAAAATAGCCGAGCGCGACGGTCCAATTTTCCCAACCGCATAATTATAAACGAAATTGCCAAATGCCGTTGCAACTACAGCCGAAACAACAAACAAGAGCCACAGTTTCCATGAATGAACTGCCACTAATTCTGACATGCCAGCAGGCTCCATGAAGCGACTTAAACCAAACAACATAACCGAACCAAGAAATAGCATATATCCCGTCATCAGACCCGTGTCCATTGATCCAGCGAGCTTTTTAATAATAATGAAACTAAATGCCTGGGAAGCCATCGCAATAAAAATGTCGATATCTCCCAGTGAAATCCCGCTTATCCCCGTCCCATTAGAAAGAACAACCAAACTCACGCCAAAAATCCCTGCTAAAAAGCCGAGCGCACGCCAAGCTCCAATTCGTTCACGGAGAAAAACCACAGAAAAAATCGCCACCACAATCGGTGCAGAACCAAGAATAAGCCCTGCATTCGTCCCAGTCGTCAACTTCAAACCGTTCGACAAGAAAAAATGATGAATAACAATATTAAAAATACTCGCGAGGAAAATTAAACCAAATTCCCGCTTTGTAGGCAGACGTAATTTTTTGGTGATAAATAAAATAATAATAACGGTAATCGCTGCAGTGAAAATCCGAAATGATGTCATCGTAACAGTCGGAAAATAGCTAACTAATACTTTAGTCATCGTGACATTAAAACCCCAACTCGCCATCACTGCAATTAATAAAAAATAAAGTCCTATCGGCGCTTTCTCTTTCTGCAAAACAAACACTCCTTTTTTATAGAAAAATGCCCCTTAAATTACTTTAAGGGGCATTTCATAGCGTCATCTTCCGCAGCCTTCCACAAAGCTATAACGCGGAAAATGGGGCAGTGATACTTAAGTCACTGCTTGTAGGCTCATCGCATAGACCCAACTATAGCATGGATAATTTTTTCTGTAAAGCGTTATTTTGTAAATTCTAACCAAGTAGAGGCAATTGCTTCATGTCCTGCTTTGGTCGGGTGCACCCCGTCCTCAGCTAAAAAGGTCGGCCCATGTTTGATAGCGAGGGCGTTCATTAGCCCATCAAGCGGAATAAGCGTTGCACCAAATTCTGCCGCAAGTTCGCGCACAGCTCCAATTTTTGGATCCAAATCACCACGCCACTCTTTCCGATCTTCCGGATACGGTAATACAAACGGCTCCATCAAAATCAGTTCCGCATTTGTTTCTGTTTTAATCCGATTCAAAATCACACGGTACACTTCTTTAAACGCCGTCACCGAAGTATCTTCCCATCTGCTAAAACTAAACCACGTATCATTTATCCCAATCATAATCGTAACTACATCTGGTTGAAGTGAAATCGCATCTTCCTCAATACGACGATGCAAATCCGCCACCCGGTTCGCACTAACGCCACGATTTATAACCGATACATCATCTTTCTCAAGCTGGTCTGCAATCATTTTCACATAACCATGTCCTAATTCGCGGTCATTTTCAAAATCGCGCCCAGCATCTGTCACACTATCACCTAAAAAAAGTAACTTCTTCATTTAGTTCCGTCTCCTTTAAAATTCCTGATGCCTTATTATAACAAAAAAACCTTAAACTTAGACGATTAATCTACATTTAAGGTTTTTCGAACTTCATTAAAATTGTTTATGCAGTAAATCAAGAACATGGCGTAACTCATTAACATCAATTTGCCCAGGAGCTGATGCTTTTTTCGCAGCGCCAAATGTCATTGCGGAGCCAAATACTTCGCCAGCAAGACGACTGATGACACCAGTTCCCGCCATCGACATCGTAATGATTGGTTGATTAGCTTTTTCAGATACGGTATTTGTTGCATCTAGTAAAGTTAGTACGTCTCCAGCAGATTTAGGCATCACGGCGATTTTCGGAAGATCCGCGCCAAGTGCTTCCATGCGAGTTAAACGAGAAACAATTTCTTCTTTCGCAGGTGTTTTATCAAAATCATGATTCGACATCACTATTTTTACATTGTTCTTGTGAGCTGTTTCAATTAAGCGTAAAACGTCTGCTTCTTCGTTGAAAAGTTCCACATCTACTAAATCAATTTTGCCAGTTCCAGCTAGAGTTTCATTTAATTCAAAATAAAATTCGTCACTAACAGCTAACTCGCCGCCTTCTTTTGCACTGCGGAAAGTGAATAAGATCGGTGTTTCTGGTAAAATTGCGCGAATTTCATCTAGTGCAGCTTCCACTTTAGCTAAATCTTTGACGTCTTCAAAAAAGTCAACGCGCCATTCGACAACGTCCAAATCGATTGTTTGTAACATTTCTGCTTCTACTTTAAGCGCAGCAACCGTTTTACCGACCATTGGTACACAAATTTTTGGTGCACCTTCACCAAACGTAACATTCTTTACGACTACTTTATTCATGTATAATTCTCCTCATTCGATATTATGTTTTAAGATTAGCGATAACCTTGTTCTTTTGCAAGTTTTTAAAATAGGATTTCTTTAATGTAATCAACTGGCATTTCTTTGTGTGTCCAAATTTCGAAAGCTTTCGCACCTTGCCAAAGCATCATGCCTAGACCGTTAAGTGTTTGACAGCCTTGTTCTTCGGCGATTTCAAGCAATCTAGTTTTAGTTGGTTTGTAGACAACATCTGAAACAATTAATTCTGGACGAAGCATATCCGCACTTGGTAGAAGTGTTTCGCCTTCGAAAGGTTTCATCCCAACGCCAGTCGCATTCGTGAAAATAACACTTTCAGCGATTTCTTTACGTAATTGTTCGTGGTCTTTGATATCAAATAATTGTGCTTTACAATTTGTTTTTGTATTGATTTTTTCTACTGTTTTTTCAGCATTGGCGTAAAAATCATCTTTTCTGTTGAAAATAGAAATTTCTTTTACACCGTCAAGAGCTGCTTGGATGCAGATAGCTGTTGCCGCACCACCAGCGCCACAAATTGTCATTTTTTTACCGATAATGTCATGACCGGCTTCTTTTAAGGCGCGCATGTAGCCAGTGCCGTCAGTGATGTGTCCAGTTAATACACCGTCATCATTAACAACTGTATTTACTGCCCCTACAAGTTCAGCCGCTGGAGAAAGTTTATCTAAATATTTATGAATGTTTGTTTTGTTTGGCATGGAAACGTTCCAGCCACGTAAGTTCATTGCGCGGAATCCTTGTACAACATCTTTCAGTTCTTTGTCCCCAACTTCAAAAGCAAGGTATACATAATCAAGCCCGAGTTTTGCAAAAGCTTCATTATGCATTGTTGGTGATAAACTGTGTCTGATTGGAGTGGCGATTAAACCGATTAATTCTGTGTGTCCTGTAATTCTTTCCGTGATTTTGTTTGTCATAATAACATCGTTCCTTTCCAAATTAAGGTTTATTTGTGAAAATGTGAACTTATATAAAGAGCGAATGTGGCAAGACGGACTCCGCCTTGCCAGTTCGGATTACAAAGAGCCAATTTTTTCTAATGTAGTTAAAATATTTCTTCCTTCGCGAACGCCTTCCAAGATTTTTCTTGTTGCAGCGCTGTCGCCAATATTTACGATTTCAATTTGTTTTTCTTTGCCGTATGCCGCAAGCTCTTCCATAAGTGGGCGTTCTGGTCGCATTCCTAGGCAGACAAAGCCATAATCAAATGGAATCTCGGCGTCTACTCCGTCATGCTTCACTTTGAAATGATCCGCTGCTACTTCGGTTAATGCCGTTTCTGTTTGGACATCAACATTGTTTTTCTCGATAATGTTCATCATGGAAAGCCTGGTAATCATATCTAAGTCTTTTCCAAGGATTGGCATCATTTCTACAATTGTAACATCCGAGCCACGTTCTGAGAAGTACTCGACCACATCAAGTCCAACTGCACCACCGCCGATAACTGCCACTTTTTTGTTACTAAATTCGGTAAAGTCATCGATATTCGAAATAAGTCCGAAAATCGAATGAACCTTACTGCCTTCTTTGTCAATCACGTCATGCAAACCTTTAATTGGTGGAAGTAATGGTTTGGATCCTGTGGCATTGACTACCACATCAGGATTAAATGTATCAATAAGCGCAGTATCAGCTTTAGTGCCTGTAATAACTTTTAAATTGGTTAATTTTTCTGCTCGGTTCGCTAAATAATTAGGGAAATCGGCAATTCTACTTTTATCTGGAAGGTTAGCAATGGCACGCGCCAAGCCACCAGTTTGTTCATTCGCTTCAATTAGCGTTGTGTTACAGCCAACTTCGGCCGCCGTACAAGCTGCTTCAAGCCCTGCTGTTCCGCCGCCAATTACAACAACATTGGTCGGACGAGTTACTTTTGTTTCTTTGTATTTATCTTCATGAATAATATCTGGATTTACCGTACAACGGATTGGCTTCGACTTCGAAATTCGGTGATCCGCACACCCGATATTACAAGAAATACATTTTCGAAGCATATCTTCTTGACCAGTTGCTACTTTATTCACCCAGTTAGGCTCAGCAATTAAGCCACGTCCCATCGCAAGCAAGTCCGCATATCCTTCTGACAAAATTTTCTCTGCCGCTTTTGGACTGCGAATGTTACCGGAAGTAATCGTTGGTTTGTTAAATTTATCTTTCACCGCTTTTGCAAGGTAGCTTCTCCAGCCATCTTCCAAGTTCATTTGGTCAATTTGCAAGTATAGGTTGTCATTTATTGCCGCTGATACATTCAAAATATCCGCTTCTTCTTGACAATAATCTAGCAGTTCCAAAATATCTTCTAAATGGTTACCGCCTTCTGTAAATTCATCTGCACTAAAACGAAGTACGATTGGGAAAAATGGACCAACTTCCGCGCGAACTTTTTCTAAAATCAGTTTAACGATACGCGCACGATTTTCAGGCGAGCCACCAAATTCATCCGTACGTTTGTTATAAAGTGGCGATAAGAATTGGCATAGTAAGTACGAGTGTCCGCCGTGGATTTCAACTGCATCAAAGCCAGCTTGTTGGGCGCGTCTTGCGGCATCTCCGTATTTATTGACGATTTCATAAATTTCTTCTACTGTAAGCGGACGAGGAACAGTGCCCCCTTTTTTAGATGGAATATCAGACGCGGAAACTGGTTGAAGTCCATTCAAACGAGCTGGATAAGCTGATGCCCCAGCGTGGTTAATTTGGATGGATACACAAGTTCCGTGTTTATGAAGACGTTCAGTTAATTTGTAAAACCCAGGAATGTATTGGTCATTATCAATTCTAAGTTGCGTCGTTCCGTTTGTACCATAAGGAAAATCTACACAAGCGTTTTCAATAGTAATTAGACCCGTTCCACCTTTTGCACGTTGTTCGTAGTAATTCATATGTTCTTCTAAAAATTCGCCATTTAATCCAGCAAGGTTTGTCCCCATTGGTGGCATTATCACACGGTTTTTAATGGTCATTCGTTTTACAGTTAATGGTTCAAAAATACTCGGATAATCTGTCATAATAAGCCTCCTGCGACTATAATCTCAGCAAATGATTTGTTACATTATTCACGTTCAATAATGCACAATCTTATTTCTCTTTCATTATAAGTCAGGAGTAATTATTAATCTAATGTATATTTTTCGATTTATCCATAGATTTTTTCTATACAATCGCTTACAATAGAGTTATCAAGGCATTTAAAGGAGGTAGTTTCATGAATTTGCGTCAATTATACTATTTTAAAAAACTAGCTGAAAAAGAGCATTACACTATTGCTGCTGCCGAATTATCCATTACACAGCCTAGCTTAAGCCATTCTATCGCAGAACTTGAGCGAGAACTTGGCGTCTATTTATTTGAAAAACAAGGCCGCAATATTCGTTTAACTAAATACGGTCGCTTTTATTTAACTTATGTGGAAAAATCTCTCGCCGAACTAGAAAAAGGCGAAAAACTTTTACACGAATTAACGAGCCCATCGCACGGAAATATTGATTTAGGCTTTATTTATACAATGGGCGCACACACAGTTCCAGAACTTGTCCAAAATTTCACCAAAGCTGAAAATCATAAAGACATCACATTTTCCTTTTTTCAAGGTGCGACAAAATCAATTATTCCTGATTTAAAAAATGAAAAATTTGACCTAGCAATCTGTTCCTACGTCGAAAATGAACCCGATATTGAATTTTTGCCATTAACAAAACAAGAACTGGTGATTGTGGTTGCTGAAAACCATCCGCTCGCTAAGTATGATTCCATCGATTTAAAAGATACCGCAGATTATTCGTACATCTTCTTTTCTGACACAAGCGGGCTAAGGCCTCTCATCGATTCTCTTTTTGCTGAAATAAATATTCAACCTAAAATCGGCTGTTATGTAGAGGAAGATACCGCGATGGTTGGGCTTGTGAGTGTTGATTACGGAATTTCGATTATGCCAAAAATCTCCTCTCTTGCGCATTATAACGTCAAAGTTCTCTCCATCAATGAGCCAAAACATGAGCGTTTCATTTACTTAGCAAGCTTGAAAAACCACTATATCTCCCCCGCATCCAAAGCTTTTAAAGATTTCGCATTACGTTATGGCGAACAGCATTTTCTATAGAAAAAAGGAGCCAACCAAATCGGTGGCTCCTTTTCTATTTAAAAATAAATACTTCCCGCTTCAGCATCCGCATTAAATCGGTATAACTCGCCCACTTTTTCTAAATACGGTAAATACTCGATATTCTCCATAAATTCTACTTCATCTGGCAAAATGCCTGGCTTCGTGCAACCATCCAACGTTTGGTAAAGTAGCTCTGCTGAGAAAGTTTCCGGCAAGAAATCGCGAATCGCCGTTGTCAGTAAAAATTCTTCTGTAATTGCACTAAACGCTTTTTTCAGCATGTCTAAATGGTCAAAAGCAAGTGGCAATTCGAGCGCTTCTGTCATTGGAAAAAGTCCGATTTCTGCTGCATCATCGCCAGCCGCCCTTTTTTCCAAAGCTTCCGGTGGCACAATCGCATAAAACGCCCGTGAAATAATCCAACCACGCGGATCACGTCCCGGTTTATCAAATACCCCAAACGGAATCAACGGAATATCAGTCAAACTTGTTTCTTCTTCTAGTTCACGCTCGGCAGCTTGTTCAGCTGACTCATTTTCATCGACAAAACCGCCGGGAACTGCCCATTTTCCGCCTTCCATATTTGGTTTTCCTTCCGCGTTTATAAGGCTTCGTTTAATTAATAAAATATGTAATGTTGGTTTCCCGTTCAACTCTTTTACTGTAGTTAAAATCATATCGCTCGTATAGCCATCTGGTGTACGAAACTCTTTTGCATTATAATTTTTCAGCGCATCTTCTTTGTTTACAAATTCTTCTGTCATGTCAAAATCAGACTCCTTTTTGTGTATTTAGCTCTTTCCATTATAGTATCACAAAAAAAAGAATTTGTTCCAATCACTGGAACAAATCCTCTTATTTTTCGATAATTGTGCGACCTTTATAAGTGCCGTCTGGTGAGATGCGGTGTGACATACGGTATTCGCCTGTTTCACTATCGCGACTCAAACCTGGTGCTGTTAAGCCTTTATGCGTACGGCGCTTGTTTTTCTTCGCTTTGGACGTACGTCTAGCTGGAACTGCCATCTTGCTCGCCTCCTTATTTCTTACACTTGTACCATTGTAACGCTAATCACACGAAACATCAATCTTACAAATCCGCTAAATCCTTCACCCATTCATTCAAAGGACGGCGCGGTTTTGCTTCAGGAACTTCGGCTAACCTAGTTAAGTGCAAAGTTCCGACAATTTTTTGCTCAGAAGGGATACCTAAATCTTCCGCAAACTTCGCATCAAAAATAAATCTATTCGACCGCCAAATCATCCCAATTCCCGCTTCCCAGCCAAGTAATTGAATGTTTTGGATAAACGCACTAGTTGCTCCGATTGATTCGAAATCCTTTTTCCCATGACCGATAATGTTCGTCGTCACAATGAGTAAGTAAGGCGGCGTAATAATTTTCTTCGCATAGCCTGCTTTTAAATCCGCAATCTCTGCTTCAGAAAAACTAACCCCTTGTTCGCGCTCATTAAACTCAATGATTTTCTCGATGTAACGCTCTTTTTCAGCAAGTGTGTGCAATACATATACATTCCACGGCTCTACTTTGCTGTGAAAAGGCGCATAGGCAGCTTGCTCTAAAATGGTGTTTACCGTTTCTCTTGAAATTGGCGCGTCGTTCGCTTTTTTAATGCTGCGACGTTCCATAATTGTTTTTTCAATCATGTTTAATTCCCCCTTAAATGATAAACGTTATCATTTAGAGAATTATAGCATGATTGGATTGTGGGTTGCTAGTAAAGGGGCTTTTGGAGAGAAAACTACTGTATTTATTTTCTCATCTGAAGACAAAAAACAAGCCATCTACCTCGAAACGGCTTGTTCACTCACTTCTTATTTTTCAGCAATCACAGGATTTTGCACATGAACCACTTCAAAACGAGCGATTGCATTTCCTATGATGCCTTTGCGGTCTTCTCTTTGTTCTCTAGTGTCTTTTGTTCTGCCGTGTGCTTTTTTGAAGGAATCGCTTTTCACCCAATTACGTTGGGCTTCTTCGCTTTCCCATTTGCTTGTTACGACTACTTCTTCATAGTCTTTGTCTTCTGGTTTGCTGTGCCATAGTTCGAAGCCTAGGAAACCTTCTACTTCTGCGATATCTTTTGTTGGGTGTCCGTCGCCATTTGCGCCTGTGAACTGACGGATAACGTGCTCTGCTGCGCCTTTTTCTACCTTAATTGTATTAGTTACAATAATCATTCTTAAATCCCCCTTGGATAATTGTATTGTATGTATAATAGGCTAGTTCCTTCCATTATATTGATAATGATTCTCAATGTCAATGTTAGGGAATAGGTTTGGAGTCGGATTTAAAAAGAACAAATTTCACAATTAATGAAATTTGTTCTTTAGTTTGCTATTCTTTTTCAACCACCGGAATCCAAACTTCCGAATAATAACCAGCGGCAGTTGTGTCGCCTTCTGTGTAAACTTCTAGTTCTGGAGCGTTCCCGTGGGTGTAGTTGCTTGTTTGGAACCATTCGCCATAAATGTATTCCCACACTTTTTGAATTGCGTTTGGTAGTGGGCCGACTGATTTGAAGATGGCCCATTTACTTGCTGGGATGGTTAGTTTTTCCATGTCTTCTGGCGGAGTGAGTTCGGATTCAATCGCGATATAATAGTCCATTTTGTCGCCGTTCATTTTGCAAACGCCTAAAATACCATCAATCGTTGCAAATTCAGCTAATTCGTTAATTCGTTCTGCATCGCCATTTGCGTTTGCTTCTTGCCAAAATTGGCTGATTTTTTCTTTTTGCACATCATTTTCAACCGAAAAAGTTCGTTTTTTCCCCACAGCTGTAAAAGCATTTCGTTCGACAATTTCTACTTCCATGATTTTTGTCCTCCTTCAATTGCTTTAGGTACCCTAAGTATAAACAAAAACTATCCAATCTCCAAATGGAAACCAGATAGTTTGAATTATTATTCTTCCGCTGCTGCTTGTTTTTGTTTCATGCGTTCGCGCACGCCAACTCGTTTGATTTGTTTACTACGAAGTTGCCCACACGCGGCATCAATATCCGTCCCGTGTTCGCGGCGAATAACACAATTAATACCATTTTTCTTCAATGTATCATAGAAAGCGAGTACGTCTTCTTTTGTGCTACGTTCATAATCGATATGCTCGTCCACCGGGTTGTAAGGAATCAAGTTAACATAAGCTAAATGACGATGTTCGCCGAGAAGTGCCGCAAGTTCGAGCGCTTCTTTTTTGTGATCATTTACACCTTTTAGCATAATGTATTCAAACGTGATTCGGCGGTTAGTTTTGTTAACGTAATAATGGATTGCTTCCATCAATTTCTCAATCGAATAGGTTTTGTTAATACGCATAATGCTCGTCCGCAGCTCATTATTCGGCGCATGAAGGGAAATCGCTAAGTTAACTTGGAAATCCTCATTTGCAAAATCAATAATGCGCGGTGCAAGACCACTTGTCGAAACAGTGATATGGCGCGCGCCGATTGCTAGACCTTTATCATGATTAATCACACGCAAGAAATCCATCACATTATCGTAATTATCAAACGGTTCCCCGATTCCCATTACAACCACGTGACTCACGCGTTCTTCCAAATTACGTCCATCCAAATAATGCTGTACATTCATAATTTGTTCCACAATTTCGCCAGCAGTTAAGTCGCGACTTTTTTTCAAAAGCCCACTCGCACAAAAAGTACAGCCGATATTACAGCCAACTTGGGTCGTTACACAAACCGACAAGCCATATTCTTGCTTCATCATCACGGTTTCAATTAAGTTCCCGTCACTCAGCTTAAATAAATACTTCGTCGTGCCGTCTGTAGATTCTTGTACCACTTGTTCTTCTAAAGTGTTCATCACAAAATTCGCTGTTAAAAGTTCAATTGTTTCTTTTGGAACGTTGCTCATTTCTTCAAAAGTTTTGACACGTTTTCTATAAAGCCAGTCCCACACTTGTGTCGCGCGGAATTTCTTTTGACCGTGTGCTTCTAGCCATTCTGTTAATTTTGTCCATGTTAATCCATAAATGGAGCTCTTTTCCATTGTTCAGCCTCTTTTCAGGTCTTGTTTTCGTCTATAAAGATTATAGCTGTTTTATGGTTCACAAGCAATGCTATTTCGTAAATATCAGTCGTTTGTCCTGTCTCGCACAAAAAAAGTAGCTATTCTGTAACAAATAGCTACTTTTAAATTTTATCTAAACATGGTTTGGGTTGCTTTCGCTAGCACTTTTGGATCACGATTGTGTGGTGTTACCGGGCAGATTTTTTTGTCAATATCAAGCAATGTGTACACGGCGATTCTAGCGGCGCGAACGGAATATTCTTCGGTGAAAACCATATCTTTTGGAATTTCCACAAATTGACTAATCATCGCGAAGTTTGTACTACCTTCTGGAACAACGGCTGGACGATCACTCATTGCCCGTGGCTCAAATTGCGCATCAATATATGGCATATAGCATGGAATTACATTGATTATATCCGCTTTAATTTCTTCAAAATCATCTTGCCAGTTCAAATGACACATTAATTCATATAAAATTTCTTCCCCAGTACATTCTTTCATCGGTTTTTTCACGAAATCACCCACACGGTCTGGATATAATCCATAACCCCAGAAAATCGTAGTGTTTGCATCTTGCGCTTTAAAATGTGGTTGTGCGGCAACAACAGTACTCATTAACCAATTAGAATCTTTGAAAGTCATAAGCGCACCACTTCCTGGAATGTTTCCCGTGAAGCGTTCGATACGTTTTAATAATTTATCACCATGACAAGTGACGGTGAAACTTTGCCAATTTGTTTCTTCTTCATGACCGAAGAAAGGCTCTGGATTGCCTAAGTTTGGTTTCTTTTGCGCGACTTTATACCAAAGCTCACCAGAAATTGGTTTTTCTTCAGGTTTTGGTGCTGGCGTATTCATATCACCAAGAGTCGCGCTATCTGTCATACAAGCATTCGTCATAATCACATCATCGTCCGGGCCAAGTTCGATAGTTGATCCATCCGATAAATGAAGTGCTGTCGCGGTAATCCCAGGCGCATCTTTAAAATCGATATCTTCCACCGTTTGATTAATCGTAAAATCAACATGATGTTTATCTAAAAATGTTTTTAAAGGTAAAATCAAGCTTTCGTATTGGTTTAGAGGAGTTCTTGTTACACCTTCTAGCGTATCAATCCGGCTAAATTCTAACATCATCCGATTCATATAACGTCTAAATTCAAACAAGCTGCTCCATTTTTGGAAAGCAAAAGTGGTTTGCCACATATACCAAAAATTCGTTTCGAAAAAGTGTTCGTCAAACCAATCACGTATCGTTAAATTATCCAGTTTTTCTTCCGGAGTAGCGAGCAGTTTCGTCATCAACATCCGGTCATTATTATTAAATCCCATCGAATGCGCATCAAGAATATTGCGGTCTTTATCAACTAATCTCGCTTGCGCATGGGTTGGATGTAGGTGGTCAAAGTTCAAAATTTCTTCTGTCACACTAAAGTTCGGCATATCAAGTGACGGAATACTACTAAATAGATCCCAGAAATTTTCATAAGTTTCTTCATTTAACATCCGACCACCGCGACAAACAAAGCCATGTTCCACGCTTCCGGCGCCATCATTACTTCCGCCTAAAATATGCATACCTTCAATAATATGAATATTTTTCCCATCAAAATTGGCATCGCGAATTAAATAAACAGCTCCCGCCAAACTAGCAATCCCGCCACCGACGAAATACACTTGTTTGTCACCATAATAGCGCGCTTTAATTGCTTCATCCACTGCCCGTTCTTTTTCAGCAGCCTTTTGTTCAGAAATTTTCTTTGCGGCAATCCCTGTTCCAATTGCAGCCCCAGTTAGAGCGACTAGCGTACGTTTTTTATTTTTCATCACTATCTCCTCCAATTTCTTGATACAGATAGTATACCTCGCCTCGTTCGCTTTTAATCTGGGCAAAAGAACGCTTATGTCTGATTTTTAGACAAATTAGATATATTGTCTAGTTTTTGCGGTACATGCTGCTTGCCAAAAATTCCGTGTCCTTCGCAAGTCGAAATAGCTGGTTCGCAATCGTTTCCGGAGCCTCTTTGAAACCGCGCGTAATCCATTTAATCAGTACTCCCGAGCATCCGTAAGAAAAGAATTCCGCATAAAATACCCGATCCGCCTCGTTCACGGCCACATTCGTATCAATTTTCTCAAATAAATCCATAAACAGCGAATTCGTTAATTTAGAAAAGCAAAAAGAAAGAATACTCGCATCCGCTGAAACCGTATTTTTATAGAAATCAGCATTTTCTTTAATCGATTCCAGCATTTTCAGCACATGCTTATCCCAATTTTCAAGCGTAATCCCATCCGCCAAACAATGGAAAAAGTCATTTTCATACGTCCAAGTAAGCAAATCGTATTTATCTGTAAAATGATAGTAAAAAGTTTGCCGATTAAGCCCGCAAATATTCGTAATATCCGCAATACTAATCTTTTCAAACCGCTTATGCTGACAAAGCTCCATCAGCCCACCAGCAATCGCTTTTTTAGTAATGAGTGATTCCGCCACAGCTTTCGCCTCGTTTCGTTTGTTTGGGTTAATTGTATCTCAAGTGAGATTGGAATTGCTAGGGAAAACATGGGAAAGATTGGTTCGCTAATATTTTTAGAGTTATAGATTAATTTTTACTATTTGTGATTATATTTTCATATAGTAATAAGATTGTTTTATTACTCCATCGCTTTAAAATTATTTAGAAACTGAATTCCTTTATTTAATTCTTTCTCCATATCGTTCCATTGACTTGTTTCATCATCATACCAAGAATAGATAGTTTTAACTTTTCCATCAACCACAGAAACTACTTCAAATGAAACATAGCGATAAGGGGCACAAGCTGGTTCTTCAACTACAATTTCTGCCATACATTTGTCATTATCCAGTTCTACAACATAACCGTCTTTTTCATTCTTTATAATTGTTAATTTTATATTATTCTTCTTCAAATGCTCTTTTTTTGAATCTATCAATTCAATTACACTCAATCGAATGTCACTGTAGGTATCTTTTTGCATAATTATTTTCCTCTCAAATTTTTGATATTAACAGTTTTTGGCTTTTATGCAAACATAGGAAAGCTTCTTAATTTCAGTTAATCCATCCACTCCAAAAAGGAACATTAGTTTTGATTTTATGAACCTTTAAATCTTCATAGTTTTTATTTCCAAATTCAATTCTAAAATAATCCCATAAATCAGTCCCACAGACTATTATATCTGTCTGATACACTGAAAAAATAGGATTTCCTACCTCACAAGGGACACTAGGTATATATCTATGTGAGTAAATTGGGATAAGAGGGGAAGCTTGCTCCAAATTATATTCAACGATATCAATAGCTAATGCTATGCTTTCTGGTTTTTTTCCCCAAGCATCCATCCAAAACGAATTTTCTTTTACATCAAATATTATACCCTCCCTCGGCCAAGCTAAAATGTTCTTCATTTTTGCGATGTTTTTCTCAGATAAATCAGCCCAATTGTATAACTGATATGGATTAAAAGTCATTAATAGCTCTCTTAATTCTGGAGGAAAAGTTATTTTATACAAATCTTGTATTATATTTATTTGTTCGTTTGACATCCCATCCAATAAGATATACCCATTTGATTCCAGTAATTTAGCTATCTTGTTAATTTGATTTTCAAACATAATTTACCTCTATAATTTATTTTTTAAATTATGATACCACTAGAACTGTAGAATTAAAACCAATGGCTTAATAGTTTGCGAAAAATTCTGCATCCTATTGACAGTCTATAAATAGCCTCTCACCTAGTTTTATTTATTTTCAAAGCTAGCAGATAACCTCAAACAAAAAACAAGCAAGGTTTATCTCTTTAAAGATTGTCTTACTTGTTTCCTTTTGTGTTACCCTTATTCATTGGAACTATATTATAAAAAATCAGAGCATTATAATATTATGTTTATTGCTTAGGCATATAATTTTCTTTCCAATGGGTAAACCGCTCACTTATAATTACTGAAATTAAATCATAATTCTCTTTTGTATCTTCAATATGATATATGGATTCATATTTAAAACCGTTTTTTTCAGCTTTCTCGTTAAACACATTACAGTAGTCAACATGATAATTAGCTACTTTTTTGGCAAAATTTGAATCTTCCTCATAGTAATCATTGGCAAAATGCTGACCTAATTCTGATAAATCATCGTCTATAAATTTTTCATCACAATCCATAATCAAAAATTGGGCTCCAGTCATTTTTCCCTGTAGTACTTTTTCAATATCATCTTCAGTATCTTCTTTTAAATCATCGGATATAAGGTTATTATATATGCACCATGCTAAAAACATACCTATAGCAGTTGCTGCATTTTCAGGTGGCAAATCTTTGGGATAGTTACCCTCGTAATGCCATGAAGCATCATCATATTTCATAGATAATTCTCTCCTTTATTTTATACTTAAATTACCTAAATTCTCTCCACTAGACTGAAGTAAAATAGCAAGTATAGCCTGCATTTTACAAACTTAGTATATCAAAATTACAGGACAAAACAAAATAGTTTTCAATTTTTACTTCCTGGCTTTTACGAGAGTATGGACTGGCCATAAACCCAAAAGTACAAATCCACCTCAATGTCGATGAGCCTTATTCAATCATATACTTCTTTTCCAACTAATATTCATTTTTCATACAAGATAGAATCGTGAGCGTTAAAAGATACCCAGATAGCACAATATAATAAATAGAGTCCTCTCATTGCTGATTAGACATTCTAACCATAAATATTTAAAATTTTTGTTTTTAAGTATTTTTTCAGTCCGTTTTAGAGAAGTTCAATGAAGTTTAACAAGTCTTTATTATTTAATTGGTGAATTTATAATTGATCAAACAAATTAATTATGGAGGAAAATCAATGATTATACTTAAAAATCACTAAGCTTTCTTCACCTCTTTGATATACTCCCACAAAATAAAAATAACCATTTGTATAATTACTTTCGCTATCTTCCTCCAAAAAACTAACGTGATTGTGATAATGAGATTCCCATTCATCCGGAAAAGAAATATTTAAGGAATTGAGACGGTTACGTTCTCGATTCACATATAAATTCACTTGATTATTAGTTAACATTTGCACTAAATCTTTTTCATTTTCAGGATTTTCAATGATTATAAAACCTTTATCTACACCGTTTAAAAATAACTAGGCTTACACTACCTGAGCTGGTTTTCATTTTATCAATCGCATCTTCGGTCATTTGAGTAATTTTTTTATAAGTTTTCTCAGCAAAATTGGAATTGCTAGGGAAAACATGGAAAACATTTGTTCGCTAATATATAATTAAAAAGAGGTGAATATGATGAAAATGACAGACCCGCTCTACGGAATATTTGAAATAGAACCTGTTTTGGCCGAATTAATCCAGAGTCCATTGGTTTCCCGGCTAGCACACGTACATCAAGGTGGCTCGAGTTATTTAGTA
The DNA here is from genome assembly GCF_014229295.1 of Listeria farberi. NCBI lineage: Bacteria > Bacillati > Bacillota > Bacilli > Caryophanales > Listeriaceae > Listeria > Listeria farberi. Next base: position 274,302 of record NZ_JAARZL010000001.1, on the reverse strand, counting down.
AATCCGCTTTGGGACCTTAGCCGACTTGATCATTCGATTGGTGTGATGCTATTTATTAGGAAATTCGGTGGTTCGTTAGAGGAACAAATTGCTGGATTATTGCACGATGTATCGCACACTGCTTTTTCGCATGTGGTGGATTATGCGCTTGATTTTGAAGAGGAAGATTATCATGAGCAGATTTTTGAGGATTTTGTAAAAACTTCGACGATTCCCGCCATTTTAGAGAAGTATGGTTATTCTTATGAAGGGATTTTTGATGATATTGCGAAATGGAAGATTTTGGAGCAAGAAGCCCCGGAGCTTTGTGCTGACCGGATTGATTACACGCTGCAAGATTTGTATCACCATGGGAAAATTCGTTTGGTTGAGGTGGAAGAATTTTTGCAGGCTTTAGTAATGATTGATGGGCGACTTTATTTGGCAAATATCGCTCTTGCAGAATGGTTTGTTGCGCAATATTATTCAGAAGTAATTGATTATTTTTATGATCCACTAAATGTTTATAGTTATGAGATTTTGGCTGAAGCAATGCGCATTGCCTTTCAACAGGAGGCGATTACGACCGCGGATCTTCGGTTGACTGATGCTGAATTATTGGCTAAATTGAATGCGAATTCAGTTGCTCGGGAGAAAATTCAATTGCTCGCGAGTCCCCATTTAGAAGAAAATGAGGCGGACTTTACTTATCATCATAAGAAGAAAATACGTTTGATAAATCCGTCTGTTTTGGTGGATGGGCGGCTTATTCCGGCGGATGAGCTTTCGGAAAACGTACGTGAAATGAATCGAGAAGCGAAGATAAAGAGTGAACGTGGAGCCTACATCAAAGTGATACAAAAAAGTAAGCAGTAGTAGTGCTTACTTGAAATGCTTTAGTTTTTGTTTCAATCATTTTGCTCTTGTAGTGGTGGGTGTTTCATTTGATTATCCTCTTGACTTGAGCCATCTTTAAAAGCACTGACATAAATATGGTAAGGTAAGTCTATCCTTTCATCATAACTATATTCATACTTTAGTTTTGAATCATCTTTAAAAACTATCTTTGTAAGATAACCACCCATTTTCCAATCTTTCTTAATCATCCTAGTTTCAATTTGATTGGATTTGATTTTTTGTTCTGCTAGATAGTTATCCACTGCTTTATTCGCCGTATATTTGGGAATTGCAAACCAATAAACGTATCCAATAACACTAAGAATGAATATTATACCTATCGTTATCCACCATTTTTTATACTTTTTCATTTAGTTACACTTCCTAAGACATGAGATTTATTTAAAGTATTTCACTTGTTGAGGCTTATATGCTTTTGAAAAATAATTTGGTAAATCATACACGGTAACTAAGGACGGAAATACTTGCACAACAGGCTTATTTCCTGTTCCGAAATAATAGGTTTGAAGTACAATCTTAGAACAGTAAGTCGGGTTCTTACTATATCGGCTTCCAGTCATACCGTATTTAGGGAAAATATTTTGTTTGGATGTGCCGTTTGTTGAATAGTAATTTTTATCAGCCTAGCTAGCTGCGGCATTCGCAACTGAACTATCCTTCAGGCGGTAAACTTTTACCCAGCCTCTTTTATCATAATAATCCATCCACCAAAATTAGCCAATTGTGAATGTCTTACCTTTGTTATTAGAGTAAGTATAACTCAACTCTTCAAGGCTATCCTGTTTTAATTATGATTCAAGCTAAAGCTTCTAAAGAACGAGTCACTTCTTCTCTAATTTGCTTTTCACTGTAGTAAACATTAGGTAATTTCAAATCTTCTTCACTATCAGAGAATCTAGCTGCCATATCAGACACATTCCCTAAAATTGTGTATTCTTCCTTTGATAATTCATCATAATCTATTTCTAAATCAAAAATTTTCATAAACTGATTTGTAAAGGTGCTAATCTCTATTTCTCCATTATCCAGTCCATTTAATAAAAAGTATAGTTGTTCTTTTTTTGTCATAATAATTCTCTTCCAATATTATTTTGATATAGCGGACAATGGTCCCAATAGCCTTCTTTCAATGTTCGAACTGAAACTGCTCTATCTAGATTAGCCATATGCTCATTTATTTTGTCTGTATAATTAAATATATCCTTTCAAATTTTTGATATTAACAGTTTCTAGTATTTATGCAATTATAGAAATTCCCTTTTGACAATTAAGTCTATTGGTTAAAGAATTCACCACATTTTATGATTCACAGTATATCTGCAACCTGTCTACTTCAAAAGAAATATAATGCCCTACTAAATGTTTATAGTCTTCCAATAAGTCACTTGTAATGAAAAATCCTACATCTAATACGTTATCCTCTAATAATTCCCCGAAAAGCATGTAACTAAAATTATTAAGGTGCTCAATTCTTTTTATTTGTTCATTTTTCTGTTCTGTAATTTCTAAAAAATCATTAGTAAATATATCTATTTCTGCTTTATATTCTTCGCCTATCTCTAATTCTTGAGGCGAGACATTAAAAGCAACTACTTTTTGCTTATTAATCAAAAGTTCTACCTTCTCTTCAACAAGAGAATCAATTTTATTTACTGCTATTAAATTATTCATAAGTTCCCTCCTATTTAATTGGATTGATAACAGGGATATTTTCCCCATTATTCATCATTTTCCAAAACGTTTTACCACTTTCAACATGATAAGTGGTAATTTCACCTAAATTATTAGTCCCAACAAACTCAAATTTAGCATAACTCTTTATCGGAACACCTTTAGAATTAGTTAGACTGCTGTTTTTCATAAACCTAACATAGCCTGTTCTAACCTCACCTTTATAATTATACTGCACTTTTATTCCGTTCTTTATAACATAATTAGCCCCTGCCAGGTATTCATCAGCACTAGAGAAAACTTTACCAAATTCTCCGCCATGGTTGGAAAAATGAGATTTTAATTTTTCTGTATTTCCAAAATTAGCCTCATTGGCTTTTTTAGGCATTATTGGCTTATTTCTAGCTGCTGCAATCCCAAACCCTAAACCTAATGCCATATCCGTTAACCCTGCATCATCTGCCCAATCTTTCATACTAGCAACATAAGCAGATGACCGCAGTGTGGCTCCAGAAAATCCAGATACTTTTTGACTATTTAAATAGTTGATACCCGCTTTCCATCTTTTTCAAGTAGCCACATCATCACGGTTTCATCTTGACTATTCACATATGTATAGGATAACACGGTGTAATCTTCCAAACCATCCGGATACGGGTCTTTATCATTTTCTTTTCGTGCCGTATCGAGTGCTTTTTTCATAAGTTGTAGACTGTTTGCCGTACTTTTCGGCACGGAGTAAGTACCTGTTTTATCATCAAAAGTGACATGGTGTAACAACTCTTGCACCGCGCGTCCGGTCGCTGAAATAAGTTCATCTAATGCGCTAAAAAAAAGGCTATGACTTTGTTCAAAAGCTAAATATTTTTCTAAGATATTCTCCTTATAACATCAGTTGCGCACGGCTTTTGTTCTATTTAGTAAGAAGTAGCCCTACAGAGGATATTTAAATGAATAAATTAACATTTTTTGTCATATACTATCTCAGTATGAAAACTGTAGTTCGATTATATGATCTACGTTCAACTAAATTTCTTCACAAAAAACAGTTTCTTCGAATTTATCCGTATAAACATAATTAGTTTCACATTGACTAAATTTTATAAACTGATTTCCGCTATTTAATTGATGTTTTATCAACTTTTGATTTTTTACATCTGATACTTCGATTTCCCCATCGCCTCTTTCCGTATGGTAAATAATTGTTAATACCCCTTCGCTTTCACTTGTTTCTTTTTCTACTACCCATTTACTTAACTCCATAATTACTCTAGCTTCAAGCTGTGTATTAAGAACACGCTGGAATTTTGCAATTACATTTCACAATGAATCTAGCTATTGGCAACTTTGTTAGAAGGTTACAGCTTATTAGTCAAGGCTTTAACACTTGATTCCCATTCTCGTGATAAAGTGTCTTTTTGATTTATAAATCTTTTATTTCTATATCTACACCTTCTTCTATAGCTTCTTCCATAGCTTCTTCTAATACACTTATTAGATTTTTTCCATCAGTTGTTACAAAATATTGGGCTAAATTAGTAATATCCTCACTTATATGTGTCCCCCAAGGTGGAGTCTTGTCCAAATCTTCGGCATCCCATATAATTTTTTCGGGAGAAATTTCACCCAATCCTAATTTAATTTCTTTCATTTCCTTTAGAGCAATTTCAACTTTTTCTTTTGACAAATAACCAGCGTACATATCTTTCATTACAACAGGGAATTTGCTTCCCCAATTCATATTTTCTAAGTTTACACATACAGTTGAAAAGAATGAATGAAAGAAATCACCACTCCCAATAGAAAACCATAAAAAATCTACTTTAATACCTACAGCCACATTATTCACCTCTTAAATATTATTTCTACTTTAACACCAGATTTCTCTAAAATTTTACTTCTAATATTTTTCAGAATATCATTTGATACGTTCTGACCTCTAACATCTATTAAAATAGTTTGATCTGTTCCAGTTGGTAAATTAGTTAGTCTTTCTTTTATCTGTTTAGATACGTTATTAATTAAGTTGTTTTGTCCAGAAATGGTTTGAACATTATAATTTTTAACTTCTATACTATGTCCTTGTTTATATAACTCTGGGCGAGAACTTTCTTTAGTTCCATAAGGTACTTCTTCACCATTTAAAAAAGATTTTTGAGAATCATATTCTTTATAATCCAATTCTGCATCAATTTCAGATTGACGCCAACTTGGTCTCTTTGGAATATTTTCAGCCTTTGTCATTATTGCTTTATTTCTAGCAGCTGCAATCCCAAACCCTAAGCCTAATGCCATGTCCGTTAACCCTGCATCATCTGCCCAATCTTTCATACTAGCAACATAAGCAGATGACCGCAGTGTGGCTCCAGAAAATCCAGATACTTTTTGACCATTTAAATAGTTGATACCCGCTTTCCAAGAATCATTCACTTTTCGTTCGAGTTCTTCTCCAGAAAGGTTTGTATAAAGAAGTGGGTCTAATTCCTGGCCATGTTTTTCTAAGAAATCTTGTAATTCCTTGTTCTCTACCCGTTTTCCATCTTTTTCGAGTAGCCACATCGTCACGGTTTCACCTTGATCATTGACATAAGTATAAGCTAACACAGTGTAATCTTCAAAGACTTTCGGAAATGGGTCTTTGTCATTTTCTTTTCGTGCGTTATCCAGTGCTTTTTTCATGAGTAACAAGCTGTTTGCCGTACTTTTCGGCACAGCATAAGTGCCTGTTTTGTCGTTAAAAGTCACGTGATGCAGCAATTCTTGCACCGCACGTCCGGTTGCTTGAATGAGTTCGGTTAATGCACTAAAAAACTGACCATGACTTTGTTCGAAAGCTAAATATTTTTCTAGGATGTTCTCTTTTTCGATGGCCTTCAGTAATTGTGTGTGGACACTTCTTGATTTTATTGCATAGACTTGTTGCATATCTGGCTTGGTGTTCGGCGCCGTCAATTGCCGGTGTAAATCTTCTTCTTTTCGCTGTAACTGGCGAACTTGAGCCATCGCTTCTTGTAAGATTTCTGCATCAATTCTGGCAGAAGGCGAACTATCCACTTGGCTCCCGAACTCACGAATGTATTGCGCGAGTCGCTCTTCGCTTTCATCCAATGCTTCGATGATGCTTTGGGAAATACTTGTATAGGTACTCGTAAAATACCGTTTAGAGGTACTAACCGCTTCCCCTTTTAAACTATTGTCCTGGGCGTAATCCATCGCTGCTTCTTTGATTTTTCTAATCATCGCTTTGGCTTCGGCATTACTACTTCGCAAACTGTGGAGAAAGTCATTCAATTCGGCAATATCAATCCGGCTCACTTGCTCCACTCCTTTTGCAAGGTGGCTTGTTTTGTTTCTAGTGTGTGGAGCCTGGCCTTATTTTCTTGTAATTCCGTGTCTAAATCGGTTCTTTTATCTTGGAGATCCTTCCTCCAAGCCCCGGACTCTTCCTGCTGCTGCTCTTCTAAATAACGATGAAAACCACTGGCTTCTTCTCCTTGCCAGCCACTGCGTAAAAGGTCGAGTAAAGCCAGTTTTTCTTGTTCTAAGCGGTTACTGTCCTCTTCAAGCCAGTCTTGTTCGTTTTGTTTTCTTCTCGTTTGGTCGACATTCGTTTCTGCCGTTATTTTCGCTTTTTTAATTTGTAGGAGTTGTTGTTCTAGCTGACTGTGGGCGCTATCCAATTATCGCACCTCCAACTGATTGATTTTTTGTCCCATCAATTAGTCTTGTTTAGCGTAAGCAATACCCATTTTCTTTAAGCGACTCGCATCTTGCTTGGTCACGCGTTGAAAATCTTCCACTACATCCACCAACTCAATCAATGCCGATCGCAATTGATCTATCGAATTGGCTCTGGAGTATGCCATGTTCCCGTTTTTTAAGGGTAAATAACTCCCCGAACTTTTACTTGCCAATTTGCTTGCGTGTTGTTGGAAGGTCCTTTCATTGACTTTTATTTCTCTCATCTGTTTGCTTCCTTTCTATGTATAATCCCTCCCCTCATTATAGCACCGGTAACGCGCTTCTTTTGTGAGCGTTTTGTGAATCTATTTATTAGGAAATAGCATTACATAGGATATTTAAGTGAATAATTTAACATTTTATGTCATATACTATCTCAGTATGAAATCAGAATGCCAATGTTTCACATCATTTTATTCAACCTAACTCAAGTATATTGAGTTAAATTCATTGCTAATTATTCTTTATGGTATAAATGTATAGTTTTTATAGGCTTTCCAATAAGTCTTCTCTTGCATATATGGTTAGAAGCCCTATTAATCAGCCATTCGTTATAAAAAACAGACTGGAAATAAAGTAATTTCTACTTTATTTCCAGTCTAAAATGAGCAATGCTCCACTATTTAATTCCCTTAAACCAAATTCCCCACAACTTTCACGCGCAATCTTGTCGCATTGCCCGGATGATACGCCAATGGGATTTCTTCCACTTCCACCACTTCAATCGAGTCAGTCACTGCGCCGGCAAGGGTTGCTTGTTCTCTTGCTTTTTGCTCGGCATCTTTGAGCGCTTCTTCCCGCTCGATTTGAGAATAGATGTAAATTTGTTCATATTGTCCGCTAATTTGGGAAATGGATGCGCCGATTGCGTTGGCGACTGGGCCGTTTTTGTCGCGGAAAATTTGTGCGACACCAGAGATTTCGTCTGGAATAATAACGCTACCACCGCCAACAAGAACTAGGCTTACACTCCCTGAACTTGTTTTCATTTTATCAATCGCATCTTCAGTCATGTCAGCGATTTTTTTATAGACTTTTTTGGCAAAATCGGTTGGGATGTGTACGACTAATTCAGGGTTACCGATTTCTGCCATACCTAGACGAACCGCGATGTCCGTTGTGGTTATTGTTTTACCTCCGAAAACTAGTGCTTCTTCGGAAATGCGGTAGCCAACGCTATCTGGTCCGATTGTTATGTCGCCATCTTTTTCGCGAATGATGCTTCCTCCGCCAAGCCCGATGGAAATAATATCTGGCATTCTAAAGTTCGTACGCACTCCGCCAACATCAACCGCAAGCGAGGACTCTCTAGGAAAACCATCCGTAAGCACTCCAATATCAGAAGTTGTGCCACCAACATCGAGAACCATCGCGTCTTTAAGTCCCGCCAAGTAAGATGCACCGCGGATACTATTCGTTGGTCCACAGGCGATCGTCAAAATCGGGAATTGTCTTGCATAGTTTAGTGACATTAAAGTCCCGTCGTTTTGGCAAAGATAGATTTCAGCGTGTTCAATTCCTTCTTGTTCTAGTGCTTTTTCAAAACCATCACTCGTTGCCGCAATAACTTTGAAAAGAGCTGCGTTTAGAATCGTCGCGTTTTCGCGTTCAATCAGTCCAACAGAACCTACGGAAGAGGAAATTGAAACCGGAATATCTGCGCCTAGTTCTTCTTCAACAATTTTTTGAACAGCTAATTCCTGATCGTTTTTCAAGGAAGAAAAGACGCCAACAACTGCGACAGATTCCACTTCACCTTTCCAACTAGCTAAGGTTTCACGAATTTCTGCTTCGTTGATTTCTGATAGCACCTGACCATCGTACTCATAGCCGCCACCAGTTAATTTATATTTTCCAGACAAGAAGCCAACCATGTCTTCCGGCCAAGCTGTATATGGTAAAACGGATGCTGTTGCCGGATAACCTAAACGAAGGACTCCGACTTTTGCTAATTTTTTACGTTCCACAATCGCGTTTGTACACTGCGTTGTTCCAAGCATGGCGTGCGTTACTTTCGAGCGATCAATGCCCGTTTCGCTCAATACGCGATGAAGTGACTCTGTAATTCCTGTTTCAATATCTTCACTCGTTGGCATTTTTACACTATGGATAAGTTTTTGATTTTCATCTAAAATGACGGCATCGGTGTTTGTACCGCCAACATCAATTCCAATTTTATACATGACGGCGTTCCTCCTTTTTGACAAGTTCTTCTAGTGGTTCAAAATCGACATCATAGCCGAAATAGCGTGGTCCAACTGTTTCGATACCTTTGTCCGTTCTCCAAGCATCATCAGCTGGTAGTGCCATCACGCGGACACGTTTTCCGTATTTGAGCGCTTCCGTTGTTACTGGCATCAGCGTTTCAAGGTCTACCATGCAAATTAAATCTGGTGTAATCGCTATTGGTTCGCCATTTTTCTCCGCAACAAGATTTTCGTTTTGGAAATGGACAATGACTTCGCTACCCGTGTCTTTGTTTAGTCCGTCGATTTTCACGCGACCAAAGTTGAAGCCAGCACGCGTTTCCCGAACAACATCGGTAATTTTCCCTTCGAACAAATGATAACCGTGCGTTACATCTAATAGTTTTTGTAGTTTTTCCGCTTCGTCCATTGAAGTTTCACGGATTACTTTACCGATTTCTTCCGATAGCGTCACGATATTTTTAATACTGCTTTGCTTAATTTGCGCGCCGTTACACGGATACAGGCTCACAAGAGAACTCGCGCCCATTTCGACCGTTGTCACACGTGCAAGTCGTTCGGTCCATTTATTATCAATCGTTTCCATGATGCCAATATTACCTTTTTCATCGGTGATAGCCATTGGTGTTGCGGAAATCCCGTCTAGATGGAACGTCACCATTTGTAGTTCTGGAAAAGCTCGGCCCATGCCGTCACAGTCCACCATTGGCAAACCTAGTTGCGCAGCCACAACGATTGGGATCATTGAGTTTACTCCGCCAGCTTCCATTGGAAATGTTCCTTTTACTTCTTTGCCTACATATCTACCTAACTTTTCAAATACACGAACGAATTCGTCGCCTTTAGGAAATTTTTCAATGAGTACAGATGGTGCCCCCATCATCGCGGCTGGAATGAAATAATCATCATCCGCAATTTCTTCTGGGGATAGAAGTTTAATTGGTCCATGTTTTTTAATTGCAGTTAATGCCATCATCTTGCCTATATATGGGTCCCCGCCGCCACCAGTGCCAAGAAACGCGGCACCAATCGCAATATTTTCAATAGCTTGTTCATCTAAATAACGCATTTATTTCCCCTCCAAATTTTCTACATTGTTGGTTTTTCCGCTCAGCACTTTTGCCCCAACTAAGTAAACAGCTAGTGACAAGATAATGCCGATAAGTGGTTGATTTGGTAATTGTGGTAACGCTGGGAAAAATGTCAAAATGACTGGAATTCCCGCGATGACTGCACCAACTAACCAAGAAGTTACGCCGAGCCAGTTTACGCCTGGTACTGGTGCCCATTTGGATTTATCACCTTTTTGAACAATCCAGTAAGAAGCAATCATCACTCCTGCAACAGGTGGCACCATCGCGGAAAGTACGGACATAATCGGAACAAAGTGGTCCAAAATTCCGATAACTGCGAGTATTGTTCCCAGTCCGCCGGCAATCGCTACAGCTACCTTATGATATTTTTCTGAGATATTGAATACATTGATGATTGCAATTCCGCCTGAGAAAGCATTTACTGCATTGGTAGTCCAAGCGGCAAGGATCAAGCCGATAATTCCAAGAACTGGTAACCCTAGATTAGTAAATACGACAGAAATATCTGCTGTACCTGCTGTTAAGGCAAGAACCGCGCCTACCGCAATCATTAGCACACCTGATGGCAAAATCCCAACAATAGCTGCTTTTACAACGTCTTTACGTGATTTCGTATACTGCGAATAATCCCCTGCAATAACTGCCCCTAAAGCAAACGAGCCAATTGTAATAGCAAGTCCCGTCATAAACGACATACTTCCTGCTGGTTTATAATTTTCCACAATAGCTAGTCCGCCATCGTTTAAAGAAACAACAAGTCCATAAATACATACAAATAATAAAACTGGAACTGCAATATAATTTAAAATACTCAAAATACGAATACCATAAATAGCTGAAAGTAACATAATCACTCCCCAAATCAAGGAAGAAATCGGAACTGGAAGATTGATACCATAAATTCCTAAAAACTGTGAAAATGCCGCCCCGCAAACATTGGCTTGAATTCCAAACCAACCAAGACAAGCAATCGCCAGCAGAATTGAAATAATTTTCTTAGATCCTTGTTCCCCGAAAACTTGTGAAGCTACACTAACTGCTGGAATTCCTAAGTCACTACTTTGCATTCCTTGATATATCATAAATAAGACAATAACGCCGTATCCTAAAAGTGCTATTAAAATGGCTTCCCATAAAGGCATGCCTGAAATAAGTGTTCCTCCTACAAGAAGACTCGGAACGCATATCATTGCGCCGGTCCATACAAATGCCAAACTCTGCCAGGATTGTGTTTGCTCTACTGTTTTCTTCTCTGTCATTTTGTTTCGCCCCTTTTCGTGAAATAGTTGTATTAATGACTAATTATATAAGAAATAGCTAGCATTTGTATTTATCAGAATTGAAAAAAAACAGCGCAATCTTTGTCATTTTGGACAAAAACAGCGCTATTTTTATTTATTATTGTTTGTTTCGCCAAGCAAACGTCGAATTGCTACTGCTACATACAGGTTATAGGACTCTGGAATTTTTGTTGCTGGATATTGCAATAACTCATTTATCCGTTGAATTCGGTATTTAATCGTATTTTTGTGGAGAAATAGTATATCTGCTGCTTGGTTATAATTCGATTCCCCTTCTAGTAAAAATACCGAAAGCGTCTCAATCAGCTCGGCATTTTCTTCCAAAGGTTTTAACGGTTTCATTTGTTCCGCAATTGCAAGTTCTCCTCGACCGACTATTTCGACGCATTTCGCTGCAAAATCGAATTCTTGGAGCGAATATATCGACTTATTAGCGTAAATTGCATTCGCTGCATTTTTATATTCATTTACTAATGAATAAGCGTTTTGGACATCTGATGTTTGTTCCATACCTTGGCAAACGGTGATTTTTAAAGCTATTCCGATTTTCTGCATCATTTCAGCAAATGCTTGAGCCGTATGTGTCCGGTCTCGTTGCGAGACAGAATTATCTAGAAGGACGACGATATTATCTTCAAATAAATCAATCAGCGAAACATTGAAGTGACTAGAAACATAGCTTTTCAGTTCCTTTAATACTAGTTCATTGTCACGAACAGCTTCAGGTTTTACAAGCCACATCCATTTAATAGAAGAAACATCGACATTTAGAATTTTTCCAAGTCGGCGCATCTTGACACTTTCATCATTCAAAATAGCCTTCATTAGTTCGGTTGTACTAATTTCGACATAATTTTTGCCCCATAAATTCATAAATACTTGGACAACTTCGCTAATTTGCATAGCTACATCGATGGTTAATGCTCCTTTTTCTTTCATCATAAATAAGTGCATTGCCTGCATGCCATCTTGAAAAATCGGTCTTTTAGCTGTATAAAAATCTCGTTCGTCTAGAGTCAGCTGGACAAGTTCGTGCTCGTTTATATGTTTTGATGCTTCAATGACTCTTTCAAAATCCCAGTGACGGGTCCGTGGCCAAGTGATGGAATTAATGACTTGGAAGGAATTGTCCGTTAAAACTAGTGAGACATGCGTCCTATCAGATAGGATTTTCAGTGTCGTATCAATGTTTCGTTGTGGTGGTCTTACACTCGAAATTTGTTCTAGCGACTCAGTTACAAAGTTTGTATCAGTCATTTCTTGCCTTACAATAGCTTCAACTACCTCATAAATGACTTCACTATACCTAAGCGACATCTCATTTTCCGGCATAACAATAATGGTAAAATCGAGTTCATTTGCAAAGTCCACTAGCTTTTGGTCAATTTTAGGGACAAATATTCCAACATAGTAAAGTATTAAAGCGACTTCACCCACCTTATGTAATCGTTCAATCGTGCGACACTGCGCCTCGACATCATCCCGAATATTTACAAAAGCCGATACAACTATTTCACTGCCATAAAATTCATCATTATCAAATAAATCATCTTCTAAAAGAGCTACCTCTGTATATTCTAAAACAGAAATAGACGAAACAAGCTTAGATAATCCTGATTTACCAGATACTACTTTCGCTTCTTTTAAAGATGGTAGTTTCATTAAATCTGCTAATTTCACGCTCAAAGTTCGCCACCTCCAGTTATTCTAAGTGTAAACAATCTCTTTAGAAAAGTCCATGCCACCTTAAATCTTTTACATTCCAGGCCTATTATAGTAGCATTAAACCATGAATAAACATATTCTGACTAAAAACATAAGAAAAGAAACGGAGGCAAATTATGTCTACAGAGCCATCCATTAAAATAAATGAAATTATTAATGAAGTTGAAAAAGTTATCGTCGGTAAACGACATGTTGTTAAATTAAGCTTAACAGCCCTATTTGCAGGAGGTCATGTATTACTTGAAGATGTTCCTGGTGTTGGTAAAACAATGATGGTACGCACGTTAGCAAAAACAATTGGAGTTTCCTTTAAACGAATTCAGTTTACACCAGATTTATTACCGGCAGATGTAACTGGAGTTTCGATTTTCAATCCAGAAACACGTGAATTTGAATTCCGTCCAGGCCCAGTCATGGGTAATATTGTTCTCGCAGATGAAATAAACCGTACGGCACCGCGCACTCAGGCAGCTTTACTTGAAGGTATGGCGGAAAGCAGCGTGACAGTTGATGGTATTACGCGCAAACTTGCTGACCCTTTTTTTGTTATGGCGACACAAAATCCGATTGAGTATGAAGGGACTTATGCACTGCCAGAAGCCCAATTAGACCGTTTTTTACTTAAAATCAACATTGGTTATCCGACTGTGGAAGAAGAAATGCAACTACTTACTTTAAAACAATACCAAGACCCACTTGATCAAACAAAACAAGTTGTAACCTTAGAAGAATTAGTAACGCTAAAAAATAAAGCAAAACAAGTCTTTATTGATGATGTTTTAAAAAATTATATCATTCGCTTAGTGGATGCGAGCCGTAAACATCCATCGGTTGCGCTAGGGATTAGTCCACGTGGATCACTCGCATTTATGCAAGCTGCTCAAGCTTTCGCACTTATTGAAGGCCGAGACTACGTTATTCCTGATGACATTCAGTATTTAGCGCCTTATATTTTCACCCACCGTCTCATTTTGAAGTCTGAAGCTTATTATAATGAAGAAACAGCCGAATCCATTATTGCTTCCATTCTGAAAAACACGTCAGTCCCGGTAGAGAAGAGGTAACAAGATGTTAAAAAAACGTCTCCTATTAGCATCTCGGTGGATTATTATGCTAATTATTTACGCTGGACTTTGGGCTTATACGCTATTTCAAGGTGATACAGCTAGCTGGTTCTTAACCTACTTTTTTAGTTTTATCTTGTTATTTTTACTTTTGTCCTCGATTTACCCATTAAAAGCGTGGAAAGTAAATCGAAATTTCGTTAAAAATACCTACCATGATGGTGATTTAATTGATATGCAAGTATCATTCTCTCGAAAATCACGTTATCCAGTAGGTTATTTGCTATTCCAACAAAAAATACCCGCTAGTTTTGGTAAAATAAGTGCTCGTCAACAAGTAGTATATCCGCTTTTTAAAAAGCAATTCACGGTGACACTTACTGGAATTGTAGGCGTTCGTGGGATTCATTCATTTCCGCCAGTGGATGTAGAAACTAGTGATGCATTCGGTTTGTTAGAGCGTTCGCGCCAACTTTCTTCAGAAAAATCGCTCACTATTTATCCAACCTATTTTCCCGATGTCTTAGAAAAAATTAGTGAAGCTTCTCCAGAAAATGAACGCAATGCCACTTATTGGACGCTTAAGAAAAACAGCAATTTGCACAGTTTGCGCGAATTTTCTTTGGGTGACCGAATTTCCCTTATCGATTGGAAATCTTCTGCTAAAAGCAATCAACTGATGACTCGAGAATTTGAAAATAGTGCGACATCGCGTTTATCTGTCATTTTTTACGGAGCGAGTCATCCCAATTTTGAATTATCACTTCGGGCAGCTTATTCGTTTATTCGCAAAATCTCCGAAGACAATGGAGAAATTCGCGTTACACTTTTAGGTGACCAAACGAGTAAATTTGCTCCAGCGAAAGGTACAAGTAGGCTTCAGGATATTTCGACTGCTTTTGCAGAAGTCGCACCCGTAGATAACTTAACGTTGCAAGAATCGCTTGATAATAATTTACATTCTGGCGAGAAGATTCTTCTGTTTACACCGTGCATAGATACCATGTTAATGCAAAAAGTGACTCGTTTAACAGATAACAAACAGCTGCAAATCATTACTTTTCAATCAGAGCATTCTAAAGCGATGGATACTCCAGCGATTTTCCTTGAGCCGGCAAGTCTTCTAAGCAGATGGGAGCGTGAAACTCAATGAAAAGATATTTAACGCTCGTCATGCTATTTATTCTATCTGTTTTACTTATCTCTGAATGGGTTTATCCATTCGCTGAACTAACAGAACTCTCTACAGCAAACTGGATTATTTTATTTATAACCCTTTCACTCGGCAGTTTTTTCCTCCGTTTGAAATATTATTGGACGATTCCACTTCATATCGTGATGATTATTTTCGTCTCTGGAATTTACTACGCTAAAGGTGGTATTCTGGCAGGCAATTGGTTTAGTTCTTTTTTCCAAATCACCTTTAATGGTTTTAGAGATATGGTACTGTTTCGCTCGTCCGATATTTCTATGGACTTTATTTTAATCGTTTTTTTAATTGCTTTATGGCTTTTGAGTTATATTACTACTTATAGTATTCTGCGCAAACAGCGGGTTATGAGTGTTTTAGTTTTAACGGTTGCCTATTTAGCGGTTATTAATACCTTTACAGATTATAACAGTAATTGGGCCATCGTCCGGACTGTATTAGAAGGATTTTTATTACTTCATCTTGCACTGGCAAGTCGAATTGCAGCGCCAAATAGAATTAGTGCGGACTCCTTGAAACGTAATGGTTTGTTTTATCATATTTTTGTGATATTGTTACTGGCCGTATTTGTTTTTAGCTCGTTAATACTTCCGAAAAGAGCACCAATTTTCCCTGATCCAATACCGACGATAAAAAATGCGCTTGGGATTAATACAACACGCACAGTTGGTTATAGTGAAGATGATACAACGCTTGGTGGTGCTCTCAAAAAGGATAACGCTACTGTATTCACGGCCCGAGCGGAAAAAGGTCACTATTGGCGCGTAGAATCGAAAACGGTCTATACTGGCACCGGCTGGGCAAATGCAAATTCCGCGGATGTCATATCTTTTTCTTCCGGTGATAATTTCCCGATTCAACTTACAGAACAAACAACTGGTGCTACAAACACAGCCGAAATTAGTTTTGCTTCTTCTAGTGATTACATGCCTTATCCATATGGAACGCAAGCGGTTAATGGCGCAGTGGATTCATTCAGTGCCAATTTAACCATTGAGCGAGTTGGACCTGTGGATACAATCAAGAATTACACGGTTCAATTAAAAACACCTGTTTATAACATTGAAAAAATGCAGAACGCCGACTTTAGTACACTTTCT
This sequence comes from Listeria farberi, assembly GCF_014229295.1. Lineage (NCBI taxonomy): Bacteria > Bacillati > Bacillota > Bacilli > Caryophanales > Listeriaceae > Listeria > Listeria farberi. The sequence goes on along the minus strand of NZ_JAARZL010000001.1, from coordinate 258,292 downwards.
AACGCTTTTGTTTCCCAATATACACAAACACCAAAAGACTTACCAGATCGGGTGACAAAACTGGCCAATAAAGTAACAAAAGACGCCGATTCAATCTATGACAAAACGAAAGCAATCGAAAGCTATTTAAGCACTTCTGGCACATTTACTTATAGTACAGAGGATGCGAAAGAAACGCCTATGGGAGCGGATTATGTCGATCAATTTTTATTTGAAACACAAATTGGTTATTGCGATAATTTTTCTACTTCCATGGTAGTTATGCTTCGTTCGCTTGGAATTCCAGCTAGATGGGCCAAGGGCTACACACCTGGTGAGGGCGAGAAAAAAGAGAATGATGCTAAAACGACTTACACGATCACAAACAACAATGCCCATTCTTGGCCGGAAGTATTTTTCCCAGGAACTGGATGGGTTCCATTTGAGCCAACAGCAACATTCTCCAATCCCGAAAATTTCCAAGAACCAACAACTGAAACAGCTAATAAACCCGAAACGCCTAATGATAGTACGAGTACGCCGGAAACACCAAACACACCTGATAAGACACCAGAACAAGATAACGGCAGCAGCTCCACAGGGGAAACTCCGAAAAAAGAAGAAACTAAAACAGAAAAAGCGACCTCTAATTTCGAAATCCCTTCTTGGGTTTGGTGGATTCCTGCTGGACTAGTTGTGGTATTGCTCGCACTGGCTGTTATATTTAGGCGCAAAATCCGTAGCTATTTACTGCTTCGTTCTCTGAGAAATAGTCCGGAATTTGGCAAAACCTATCATAGACTCGTGAAACTTCTTGCTTCCTATAGTTATATCCGCGAATCGAGTGAAACGTTACGTCATTTTAGTGCCAGAGTAGATGCTGATTTGACAACGACAGAATTCTCGCGACTAACCAAAATGTATGAAGCACAACTCTATAGTAATAACTTAACGGAAAAAGTGATAACTGCGGAGGAAACGCAGCTTGTTCAACAAATTATCGCTCATTTAACTAAATAAACAGAGAAAAAAGCGCCTACGGAACGATTCATGGCGCTTTTTCTTATGTAATATTTTTATTTTTTCACCATAAATATGCGATAATATTAACATGAATAAAATAAAGGAGACTTGAAAATGACAACTATTTTCCCAAAAGAACAAAATGTCACTCCCCTTTTCGAACAGATATTGGCTAATCCAACAGCTTGCAGACGTTTCAAAGATGTATTTCTTGATAATTTAGAGAGCTATCAAGAGACGCGTGGTTTTGAAAAAGATGATACCCTTTTTGCCAAAATTATTTTGTCGGCTTATAGGCAAAGTGATGTAAGCGCCTTGTTGTTAGGTGTTTGCGGAAAAACACTATTCGAACTTCTCAGACAAGCTATTCTTATTCCCAAAAAATTAACAGTGGATAACCCGTTCTTTTTAACAGATAAAGAAGGTAATTTTATAGCCAAAAAGGACGATATTTCTAACCGCGAACAGGAAAAATTTCAAGAAATTTATCAATCGGATTTGCATCACTTTGAAACAACGATTTTCTTAGTAGACGATGATGATATCGTTCATTCCTACGAGCCAGATTTTTCGATTTCCACCAAACGAATCAATAAAAAAAGAGGGATACTAGTGCTTTATTCCCTTCCAAATACTTTAAAACTAGAAATGACTGAATCCGAAGTCTATGCGTTTATTTGGAAAACTTTCTTGCATATACAGGAAATCATTCCATCCAGCCGAATTTTCTACGGACAAGAAACATCAGAAAATGCAGATGAACTTGGCGTATTTCTTCCAATTCACCATTTTGAGAAAAAAATGCTGCAAAATATTGAGCAAGTTAATGAGCTAATTGACGCTCTTCGCGAACAAATGGTTAATAAATAAGACAAAAAGGATGAAAAATCATGGCAAGATCTAGACAAATTTCAGAATCAATCAGGTTGGGGCTTTTACTTGCACTGGCTGGCGGATTTATGGATGCTTACTCTTACATTGAAAGAGGCCAGGTATTTGCTAATGCGCAGACTGGGAATATACTTTTATTTGGAATTAATATTTCAGAGGGGAACTGGACTATCGCTTTTCAATATTTTTGGCCGATTGTCTCTTTTACGGTCGGAATCGCATTATCTGAAGTGATTCATCGGCGCGATATTAGGCGTCTTCACTGGCGTCAGCTTTCTGTTTTGATAGAAGCAGTAATTTTGATTGGGGTCGCATTTATTCCACTTGATCATAATCTGATTGCCAATTCACTCATCTCTTTTGTATGTGGTATTCAGGTAGAAAGTTTCCGAAAAATGCATGGTAGAGGGGTTGCGACGACGATGTGCATAGGGAATTTGCGAAGTGCTACGCAAAACTTATGTGATTATTTCGAGTACAAGGAAAAACAATATCTTCACAATAGTTTCTTGTATTTTTCGGTTATTCTTAGTTTTATTATTGGTGCCGTAGTGGGGAATTTCTTTATCCAGCTATTTGCTCAATATGCCATTCTTGTTTGTGCATTTTTACAGTTTATCGCCTTTATGATGATGTTTATTGATAGAGAAAGCAAGATTATCTAAAAATGCCAACAAAATGATTTCTCACTTTGTTGGCATTTTTTTATTTTACTTCTTCATCTACTTTTTTAAATTCGAAGTTCTTCATCCATTTTTTATTTTTGCGAATGGAGAAGTAACCGATGATAGATATCACAAAAGCGCCGAGGAAGTCAACGAACAGATCGCCCATTGTATCAGCAACTGCTGCATGACCTTGAAGCATCGTTCCATCTTCTAGCATCGTTTTTTGCATGTTCATTCCAAAGCTATCGGCTGCAAATTCATAAAATTCCCAGAAAACACCCAAGAATACAGCAAAGCTACAAGCAAATAATGCAACAAAAACCGGACTCATCGAAAGGGTAATCCGTTCATCATTATTCAGTAAGCTCACAATAGAGAACCCAAGTCCCCCAAGCATTGCTCCACTGAATGTATGTAAAATCGTATCCCAATTAGGAATTAAATAATAGAAACTACGTACTTCGCCAAGATAAATGGCACAATATAAGAATACGATAAATACAATATACATCGCATTCGGAATGACGAATTTCATTTTTTTACTAATGATGGATGGTAAGAATAGCACTACCACTCCAAGCACACACTGCATAAGCATAAGTGAGTAGTCGCCCTTTGTTTGTTGTCCTTCTGGAACATTGCCAGATGGTGCTGTAATTAAATTAACCGTTGCATAAACCATCGAAACTACGAGCGTTACTAATACAAAAATAGCTAAAATCTGTGCCCAGTTCCATTTTCTTTTCTTTGTTTTGTCCTTCATGAAGCGTCTCACCCCTTTTTAAAATATGTATTCATTATAATCTATGTGAAGCGAAAAAAGAAGTTTAAAATAAGTCTGTCGCTTCTTCGTCATTATTCTGAGGCAACTTTCTGTTTGAAATCATCTATATTTACTGTTTGCACATATATTATTTTATTTTTGCTTTACCAGTATTTTTTAATTTGTTACACTAAACTCATAATAAATCTATCTTTCAAATGGAGGAAAAACGATTGAAGAAAGTATCATCTTTATTAACACAAGAACAATTTTGGAATATTATCGACAACTCTGACAAAGGCAGCAAATTGGAAGAATTACTAGAAAAATTGAGTAAAGAGGAACTTTTTGGTTATAATTATTGGTGGAATTACTACCATAAAAAGTCTTATAATCAGTCACTCTGGGCGGTAGCTTATGTAGTATTAGGAGGTTGCAGTGATGACGGATTTGACTATTTCCGCTATTGGTTGCTAACGAGAGGAAAAGCGGTTTTTATGGCTGCGATGGAAAATGCAGATACGCTTTGTGACGAATTCGATTTATTAACAGAAGATGAATATCCAGAAAATGAAGAAGTAGCTTATTTAGTGATGGATGTATTTGAGAACAAATTCGGCAAAGACTATGACGATGCTGAAATTGAAGCGTCAAGTAAAATTAATTTTGAGGAAGTAACACTGCCTAACATTGATTTTAAGTGGGATGAAGATGACGAAGATTCTATTAAAAAAGTATGCCCAAACACTTTTGCAAAATGGTGGGACAACGACAAATTCTAATAAAAAACACGGAAATCCAGTAATGCGGACTTCCGTGTTTTTATTTTTATTTCAGAAAATCTTGTAAAGCTTTCGCATTTGCGGCTACGTCATCTAAACGTAGAACTGCTCCTGCACCATCAATTCGCTCATTATGCCATTTCCCTTCAACTGGGATAGCGAATTTTTCCATTGTTTCTGTTTTTCCTAGTAGAAAATCTGCGCCAATTGACATTAATGTGCCGGTCGGGATATTGGTAGAAGAATAACCTTGTAATTTTCCAATGACATCTGGAATTTTAGTAACATCTCCAACATCAATGGCTTGTTCTTTCAAGGCTTCTAACACTTGCTGTTGACGGCGAATTCGTCCGAAATCTCCTTCTGCATCTTTACGGAAACGAGCATATTGTAAAAGTGTTTTTCCGTCCATTACTTGCTCACCTTTTTTAATGTTTGCATCGATATTTTTCGACATATCTTTCTCTGCGTTGATTTTGATTCCTTCCGGTGCAAGCGTATCAACAATCTTAGGGAAACCTTCGAAATTAGCTACCACATAATACTGCACATCTACACCAAAATTTTCTTTAATCGTTTGGCGGACTAGTTCTGGACCACCGTATGAATAAGCAGCATTGATTTTATTTTTGCCATGACCTGGAATATCCACATACGTATCACGCATGATTGATACTAATTTTGGCGTATTTGTTTTCGTATTATAATGCGCAATCATCAAGCTGTCAGAACGCCCTTGGTCTGCGCCGCGAGAGTCACTACCAATAAGCAGTACATTAATCGCGTCGCCATCTGCTTTAACTCCATTAAATTTGTATTCTTTTAATTTACTATCATTCTGTGCTTCATTTAAGCTCGATTGATATTGAAAATAACCTATAACTGCAACTACACCAACTAAAATTAATAGGGCTACAAGAATTGTACCAAAAATTCTACCTTTACGTGCCTTTCTTTTTTGTGCATGTCTTGCCATTTTTCACACCTCATTTATTGTAACTTACCTCCATATTACAATAAAATGACAAAAAAAGAGAGCGATATTTGCATAAGATTTTCTAAAGATTAGAATAAGCCCTCTAAACACAATGTTTTAGAGGGCTTGGGGTGCATTCTATAAAGTGCTATCGCTATTAGTACTATCACTAGTTCCAGAGTCCGAGCTATCATCTGAAGGCACCTGTCCAGGTTCACCAGACGGGGGCGTTCCACTTGGGGTACCACTTCCTCCAGGACCTTGCATCGTTCCATTACTATTTTCCGGGGTATTTTGACTAACTGAATACAGCTGATAACTTAAAACACTAATAATTATGACAGAAAGAATACTGACAATAATCGTGCTCCACTTCCATTTATTGTGGATACCATTCCCACGAATAATGACCTTCTTTTCTGGCTGTTCCATCTCTTCCATCCAACATCATCCTTTCGTTACCACTACTTTACCAAGCAAATAAGAACAAAGTATGACATGAATTAGAAAAAAATATGTCAGTCAAATCTAAAGTTTTCTTTAATTTTTTCAACTTTTTCTGAAGTGTTTGGTATAATTAGTTGAATAAAACATGAATTAAGGGGTGTATTATGGCCAATTTAAATGGGAAAAAAGGTAACAACAAGAAAGCAATTATCATTGGAAGTATTGTTGCTGTTGTCGTCCTCGCAGGTATTGCCATTTATTTTTTCATCCAAAATCAGCATAAAGATGAAAAAAGCGCTTTAGCAGCCGCAGAAACTTTTACATCAAATATCGCTAAAGAAAAGTACGACAAGTTGGGGAGTAGCGTCTCAAGTGAATCCTTGAAAAAAGTAGAATTTACAAAGAAAGAAATGGAAGACAAGTATCAAGCCGTTTACGACGGAATTGGTGCGAAAGATATTAAAGTCAAAAATTTAAAGTCAGTCTATGATGACAAAGAAAATAAATTCAACTTAACATATGAACTAGAAATGCGAACAAGCCTAGGAAAACTCGCTACACAAAAATACAAAACCACTATTTCCAAGCAAGATGATGACTGGAAAATCGACTGGAAACCGGCACTAATTTTCCCAGGGATGGTGAAAACAGATAAGGTTCGAATGACAGAAGATGATGCAGAACGTGGTCAAATCGTTGACAGAAATGGCAAACCACTAGCAACAACAGGGCAATTTGCTGAAGCTGGTGTTGTTCCTTCCAAACTTGGTGAAGGCGATGAAAAAGTTAAAAACATTACTGATATTAGCAAAAAACTAGATATTTCTACAGATTATATTAACAAGCAACTCGACCAAAAATGGGTACAAGCAGATAGTTTTGTGCCACTAGTTACTTTAAATAAAGATAAACTTCCAGAAGCAACAGGTCTTACTTACGCTCAAAAAGAAATGCGAACGTATCCATTAAATGAAGCAACCTCGCATTTAATTGGCTACGTCGGTGAAGTTAGTGCTGAAGATATTGAAAAAAATCCAAAACTCAGCGTTGGCGATGTCATTGGAAAAAGTGGCTTAGAACGTTACTATGACAAGCAATTACGCGGTAAAAATGGTGGAGCAATTAAAATCATCAATGATCAAACAAAGCAAGAAGATACTTTACAAAAAATCGATAAAAAAGACGGCGAAGAAATTAAACTAACTATTGATGCTGATGTTCAGAAGAAAGCTTTTGATAGCCTTGGCTCTGAAACTGGCGCTGTAACAATGATTAATCCAACAAACGGCGAACTATTAGCATTAGTGAGCACACCTTCTTATGATGCAAATCAGATGGTACTAGGAATCACTTCCGAAGATTACGCAAAATACAATGACGATGAACGCCTACCTTTCTTAGCAAGATACGCGAATCGTTACGCACCTGGCTCTACTTTTAAAACGATTACCGCAACGATTGGACTGGATACTGGAATTACAAAACCTGATAAAGTCCGTGAAATTTCTGGATTAAAATGGCAAAAAGATGCTTCATGGGGCAAATACTTTGTTACTCGTGTCCATGATGTTCCAAAAGTAAATATGACGGACGCACTTGTGCATTCTGATAACATTTATTTCGCCCAAGAAGGTTTAGAAATTGGCAAAGATAAACTAACTGCTGGCTTGAAAAAATTTGATTTTGATAAGGAATATAACTTACCTTTCACGATGAAACCAGCACAAATTTCGAATGACGGGTTGAATTCAGAAATCCTACTAGCTGATACGTCTTACGGACAAGGTGAATTACTGATGTCACCAATTCAACAAGCGATTGCTTACTCGGCTATTGCTAACGACGGAAAAATGCCTTATCCAAAACTAGATACAAAAGAAAAAGCTGGCAAGGAAACACAAGCAACCGAAGCCTCATCTGCTAACCAAGTCAAAGCGGCTTTAGTCAAAACTGTTTCTGACCCAGCCGGCACAGCGCACGCCCTACAAATTCAAGGTCATAGTATCGCAGCCAAAACCGGTACAGCCGAACTAAAAGAAAAACAAGGCGAAGATGGTCTAGAAAATGGCTTTGTTTACGCCTTCGATGCCGACAATCCAAATTACCTCATGGTAGGAATGATTGAAAACGTCAAAGGTCGCGGCGGTAGCGGACTTGTAATCGATAAGTTAAAACCAGTTATTGAAGGTATGTATAAATAAAAAAATCGCCATTCCGTTCTCAAATGGAATGGCGATTTTTTATTAACTTTCATGAGCTAATTCAATAATTTCTCCTTTTGTATTAAAACGAACAACTAAAAGTTCATCGCTAACTTCTGGTAATAATTTGAAATCGAATGTTAAATCGAGCTCATTATTAGCATTTTCTGAAAACCAAGCACCTGATAGCACTAATTTATCAACTAATATTTCATTTGTTATATTTTCTATTGCACCACATTCTGAGACTTCTAAAACGTCTTCTGTTAATTCTTCTATATGAAACTCAAAATAATTAATAATCGTATCATTCACTGCAAATTGCGCTAAAATAGTTTTCTTTGCTCTTAAGTAAAGTTCTGGAATTTGATCCGTTAAAGTAACGATATTTTTAAAATAATCTTCTGAAGTAAGTTTCTCGAAAATATTAAAGTCGATTGTCACTTCTTTACCATCTAAAAGGATTACAGCATCCATCATAGTGCCTTTTTCGTCCGAATAAGGTACTGTTCCTAACAACTTGGTAGTTAATGTTCTGTTTGTCATGTTAAGTGCCTCCTAAAAATATTATCTAGCATACGTTCAGTATACGTAGCCAGAATTGAAATAGCAACTAGTTTCACAGTTCTGCTTTCAGGGAAACTAGTAACAACTATTTAAACCGAAGAAAGAAGGAAACCCCATGGTAAAAATCACGAGTTATCCCGCTGAACCTTCTGATGTTAAACATTATATTTCTGGAGAAAAAATGAAAAATGACCACCATTTGCATACCGTACTTACATTTGATAGTCATTTAAATATAGACGTTCTAAAAAAAGCAGTTATACAGTCTACTAAAAAACTTCCGCTACTTCTTTGCCATTTTAAGGAAACAAAAAAAGGTGCTTTTTGGCAAGAAAGTGTTTTTTCTGAGGAGGATTTGCTTTTCCTCGTTGAAACAAAGGCGCCAGAAACCGAAGTGAATCGCGCACTCATTGCAAAACTATCTACTGAAAATGGTCCACAAATTTGTTTTACTGTTGTTCGGACTGAGAGCGCCGATCAGCTTGTTATTATAATGAATCATATGTTAGCGGATGGCGCTGGTTTTAAGGAATATCTATATTTGCTGAGCGAACTTTATTCTAAGTTGCTAGAAAATCCAGATTACCATGCGAATTTGAGCTTAGGTTCGCGAAGTTTAAAACAAGTTTTCGAGCAATTTTCACGCAAAGAAATAAAAACGATTTTCACTGAAAAAACGAAGCAACAATCCATCATAAATCCAACATTTCCACTAAAAGGTGACCCGAAAAATCCAAAAGTTATTTGGACTAAACTACCAAAAGAGAAATTTCCGCAAATCCTCCACTATGCAAAAGAGCACGATGCGACGGTGAATGACGTTCTTTTTGCAGCAATGGCGCGCACCGTTCTGCAAACAACAGGGGAACATGAGCTTTCCATTGATTGCCCGGTGGATCTCCGCAAGTATTTGCCAAGTAAAACCAGTAGCGGAATTACCAATCTAACCGCCAATATTACATGCCAAATTAGCGCAGATGACGACCTAACGTCTTTCGAAAGTACACTCCAAGCCGTCAAAAAATCGCTCAATTCACAAAAAAACAGCTTAGCCCCTCTGCGAATTTATTATTTATTGGAACTGATTTTCAAGAAAAAGCGCTACATTTTCGCAAAAAAAGCTTCTGGAAAAATGTATTCTATTCCGAAAACAAGTTTTACGAATATCGGAATTATTGACGAAAAGAAACTCGTTTTTAAAGGAATCACTTTAAAGGATTGTTTTATTTGCGGCTCTTTAAAATATGCACCGTTTTTCCAAGTCGCCGCTACTACTTTCCGAAATGAGCTGACACTAAGTACTAATTTGCATGGTACTATGCAAGATCACGCTTGGCAGAAAGAATTTTTGGAGGAGATGATTTCGGAATTTCCTTTTAAATAAGAAACAGCCTACCTCGACCAAGGTAGACTGTTTTATTTTATTTCAACAATTCCCGAAGTGCATCCCCGCGGTTTGTCAATAGTTTTCCTAATGCTTTTTCAAAATCATTAGAAACAACATCTAATTGATTATTCTTAATATCGTGTTGGAAAGATAGAAACATTTCTGCAACAGGCTGTGGTAATCCGACAGAAACTAAATTTTCTACAAATCCTTTATCATCAGAAGAAATGACTTCGAAATCTTTTCCAGTAGCTTCTTTTAATGCTTCTGTAAGTTCTGCGTATGCCATTAGTGGGCCAGATAGTTCAAGGATTTCTGGGAAGTCAGCGCCTGCAACAGCTTTTGCAGCTACTTCTGCATATTCGCGTTTTAATGCCCAGCCCACTTTACCGTTTCCAGCTGCGTATACAAATTTTCCACCATTCAAAGCGCCACCAATCATTGGCATTTCATTTTCGAAGTACCAGTTGTTACGCAAGAAAGTGTGCGCAATTCCGGATTTTTTGATTACTTTTTCAGTAAAAATATGATCCGCCGCTAGAGCACTAGTGGAATTATTTGCGTCTGCGAAACTTGTGTAAGCAATATAAGAAACTCCTGCTTCTTTTGCAGCATTTACTACATTTTCGTGCTCTACTTGACGATTGCCTGGAGCACCAGAGACAAACAACACACGATCAATCCCTGCAAATGCTTGTTTCATTGACTCTACATCACCGTAATCACCAATTCGAATATTAAATCCCGCTGCTTTCAAATCCGCTCCTTTTTCTTCACTGCGAACTAAAGCATACATATCAGACATTGGAACCAATTCTTTTAAATAAGTTAAAGCATAACCACCAAGTCCACCTGTTGCACCAGTTACTAAATAAGTCATTTAAACCACTCCTTCAAAATTTTAATTATTTATGCTGTACATTTATAATTTACACCTTTATAATAAACATTATGATAAGATAAGTCAAGAAGAAACATTGAAAGGATTGAATAAAATGAAATACTCCATCCAATTTAGTGATGCTATCCACATTTTGGCTTATATAGAAATTTTTAAAAATACGAATTTGTTATCGAGCGAAATAATTGCCAGTAGTGTCAAAACAAATCCTGCTAATATTAGAAGAATTATGAGTAATTTAAAAAAAGCTGATTTAATTACCACACAAACCGGTAAAGCGAATCCGATTCTTGCTAGAGCGCCAGAAGATATTTCACTGCTTGATGTTTATAAGAGTATAGAAGGCAATACGAATTTAATTCATGTTGATCCAAAAACAAACCCAGATTGCATCGTCGGAGCCAATATCCAACAAGTACTTTCAAGTAAATATGAACTACTCCAACAAAAAATAGAACTTGAAATGGATCAAATTAAATTAGATAGTATTATCCATGATATTTCTGTACTGGAAAGCAAAGATCGACCGCAGAACAGCGAGTTTATTACTAAGTATTTGTAAAAACGAACATACACACTGTAGCGCGTCCCTAGAGTTAGACCAAAAAATCTAACTCCGGGGGCGTATTTTTAAATGAAACTATACAAAAAACATTACTGAATCAAAGCAAAATTTGATTGTGGGCTATTCCAATATCATGAATGACCGCATAAAAAACCGACCAGATTTATCTGATCGGTTTTTAGGTCTAACTTTTGAATCTTACTACATTCTTCCAATAGTTACTGAATCTTACTATTATGATGAATCACTTTGTTTTTACTTTTGTTTTTCTTCTTAAGAACATCCATCCTCCAACAAATAGCAACGTAACACCCATGAAAATTAGCTCTGTATTCAAAGTATCTCCTGTTTTCGGCATATTTTTTGTTGATTTCGTTGTTTTTGGATCTTTTGTTGGTTTGTTATTATTATTCTTACCTGGTGTTACTATAAACGATGAATCATCTTTTTTGACTGTTAATAGAATAATTTTCTTATCAACGCCTCCAGATGAATTTGTCGCCGTTACAGTTACTTTATACTGCCCTGCTGTGTTCCAATCAACAATTTCACTTAGATTAGTAGTTATTGTTACAGTTCCATAACTATTTGTAGCTTTGGCACCAATATCTTGCAAAAATTGCTTATCAGAAACTGGTTTTCCTTTTGGATAACTAATTTCTACTTTGTCGATGGTCAGTATAGGGCTACTTGTATCTACAATCTGCACTGTGCCTTTTAATTTACTGGATTTATTTCCAAGTGCATCAGTAACAGTAAAGTAGATAGGATAAGTTCCTACTTTATTAAGATTAACTTCACTACTATCTACTATAATATTTTTTGTAACATCACCATCAACAATATCAGTCGCTTTTACTCCAAAGAAAGTTAACCAATTCGGTTCTTTGCTTTGTACTTCTAATTTGTTTGTTGATTTACTCATTTCTATGCTTGGTCCAGTTGTATCTTTAATTGTTAAAGTAACAGTTGTTTCAGCTGTGTTGCCTGAATCATCTTTCGTTGTTACTTTAATAGAATACTCACCTGGAACATTGCCTTTAATTGTTTGTTCTGGTGTATAAGTTACTTTTAATTTATTACCTGAAAGATAATCTGTTGCTTCAATATTAAATATAGATTCTAATGATGGTAACTCGTTTACTGCTTCGATTGTTTTATTATCAGCATTTTTGAAAGTTGGTGCGATTTTATTAAAGATGCTTACTGACACTTTTACAGGTTCTGCAGTATTACCGTATTCATCTTCTGCATTTAAAGTAACTGTATATGTTCCTGCTTTGTTTAAATCTACTTTTTCTGCAAAATCACTAGTAATTTTAACATCACTAGATAATTCATCTGTTACTTCTGCATGGATATCACTTAAAAAGTTAGCTTCGGTTACTTCTGTTTTTCCTTGATAACTTATTTTTGGATCTGCAGTAATAACTGGTTTATCCTTACTTACTTCAACCGTTACTTTTTTTGTTGTTTGGTTACCCGCAGTATCTGTAGCAGTGATGGTTACTTCATACTTACCAGGCTTATTCAAGTTTACTTTTTCAGCAAAATTAGAAGTAATAATTAAATCAGTTGTATCATCATTGTTATCTGTCACATCTAAACGAGCATCTTGGAAGAATTCTGCTTCTGTTTTTGTTGTATTGACGTGGTAAGACACATTATCTGCTTTAATTACAGGCCCTACAGTATCTACTACATTAATAGTAATTGTTTGTGGAATAGCTTGATTTCCACTAGAATCTGCTAAATTTACTTGAACTTGATATTGCCCAGCTTTCACACTAGTGATATCACTAAAAATAGTACTAAAGTTACTAGTAAATACCATTGGCTTTTTATTTGGTTGGACTGGTTGACCTGGTGCTAAATCATAATTATCTCCACCGATAAGTCCTGCCGCTGTATACAATCCTTGTTCAGTTAATTTCCGCATATTTTCGATAGAATAAGTTAATGGATTATTCGTTACTATAATTGTAGGCGCGATAGTATCTACTATGCGTAAATCTACTGTTTGAGTGGCTTTATTACCACTTGCATCCGTTGCTGTAACAGTAACTGGATATGTTCCAAGTACATCCCATTTAACTTTACTATAGTCTATTACTGGCGTGATATTTCCATCATGCGTATCTGTTGCTACTACATTTAATGGCTTAATCCAATCAATATTTGCTTCAGTACTATTCACTTCTGCAGATGAATCTTGATTAACAGTTAACGTTGGAATTGTATAATCGATATCAAACGTTTTTTCAGCGGAAGCCGTGTTTCCAGCTTCATCTGTTGCTGTGTTTTTAGCTATATACGTTCCTTCATCGTTTGGAATACGAATCGTATTTCCAGTTCCGGAATAAATAACTGTTCCGTTACTATCTTCTAATGTCCATTCATTTGTTACTTCTGTTGCTTCATCGCTTGATTCAATTGTAATCGCACTTGGAGTAACTTCCCTATCTAGTATAATTTTTGTAGTTGGTTTACTAGTTTCAGTAATATAAATTTCTGCTACTCCACCCACACCTGGAACTACACTATTTAAAGTATATTCATTGGTAGACATATTAAATAGAGGGTTCTTGGCCGAATAGACAAAATTCGTTCCTGTTGGCGCAGTTACTTTCAATTTAAAATTAGCCGGATTTTTAATAGCTACATCGCCAAAAGAAAATTCTCCCTTACTATTCGTTTTAATTGCTGATTGTACTTCTTTTCCATCTTGATCAAATAAAGCTATTTCATAATCTTGACCGTAAGATGTGATTTTTGGTTCTCCGTCTTTATTTACAAAAACAACAGCTCCTTTAATAGGTGTTGACATGTAAATAGGTATTTGGATACCAACTAGATTTTTAGGATTTCCGCTAGCCAAATCATCAATGGTGAATTCTGTAGAGTTATTGACAGTTACCCAACCAATGGAATCATCTTTTGAATCTTTTACGATTTTGTATGGACCAGTAGTAATAAAGTCTGCGTTTTTATTTGGTAGATGAGCAGCTATTTTATAGGTTCCATTACTCAAGCCATTAAAATCAAATAAACCTTTTTCTTTATCCAAAGAGTCCGAGGAAGTATAAACGGTTTCCACTTTCTCAAATTCATTATTATTCTTTTTGTATAAATCTAACTTAACAGCATTTAACCCTAGTTCATCCTCATCTTGTACACCATTTTTGTTAAGATCGGAAAAAGAATTACCGGCTATGTTTAAATCTGTTGATGGACTTGTACTTTTTACTCCCCCACGTGGAGGTTCTGATGCTAATTTGCTTGTACCAGAGCTTGTTTCCTTGTCAATCCGGTAAGCAATCGAGTTATACGCCATTTCACCATTTCTTGGAGCATCAGTTGGAACTATTGCTTCAAAATTTAGTGTGATTTCGTCCCCTACTTTGAATTCTGTATTCGGTAGTTTAATTCGGAAACTTTTCACATCAGTCATATTTGTTGGAGCCGAGATTTGCCAAGGATCGCCTGCTACATTCTCCCCGTTTGTATCGAAACGTTCAGGTGTATTACTTGTTGAATATTCTAAAGTTGCTGAATCACTTTTCTCTCCATTAACAAGAACTTCGATTTCACTAGTCGGGATAACTGAAAACTTCGATCCACGTGGACCAGTTCCTAAAACATACTGATCATCAATGTGTGGAAGTATATCAATAATTTCCAAGTTATTCATACTTCTTGTACCATTATTTTCAAATGTTAAATTATAATCTACTCTTTTACCAGGAATTGTAGTAGCTGTACTTGTACTAACATCAACAAAGTCGTTATCTTGACTTCCTTTAATTTTCATTTTAGTTGCAAGGCTATTAGATACACCTACTTCTGCTACCTTCGATGTAGACAAGTATTTAGTAGATGTTACTCCTGGAAGTTTAGATTGTAATTCGCTAGATAATTCTTTTGTTTCAAGTCCTGAATTACCAGCGCCATTTAAATTCCAGCTGGAATCAGTCATTGATCCCATACCAAATTCTACTTTATTAGCGCCACTGTTTGTTTTATTTAATTTAAAAAGTAAATCTAATGCTAACATTTCACAACTTTCCATGCCTGCTGCTAAACCAGTATCTGGCGCTTCCCAGTAATACAATGTGGAACCATCTGATAAAGTTTCTTGTCCTTGAACATCTGCACTAGATTTAGGGTAAAGCGTATCCGTTCCATTAGAAGGAGCATACGTATAATTTAATGTGCTTCTATAAGGTTGTTGAATGAAATTTCTCTTAGTTTCTACATCTATACCCTTTGGTACTACTACAAAAATATATGGATTTTCTAGTTTACTTCCAAATGAGCCTAAGCGAACTGACTGTGCAATTTTGTCACCATTAAAGAAAATTGTACTTTCAAATCCTTTGCCATAAATACCAGCATTTGAAGATAAGAAAACTTCGCCATTTATTTTCGCTGGATCAGAAGTTTTTTCTACTACTTGAATGTTCTTTTCATAACTACTTGTAGTTGTATCAATTGTTTTACTCGTGTTGTCAGAGTCTGTATAGGTGATAGATTCTGGTTGGAGTTTAAAAGTTTCTCCTGCTTTCACACCAATATTCTGCATTCGAATTGTGCCATAAGTATAAGGCGGCATATCTTTATCATTAATAATTCCATCTCTAGATGTAAGCTTTAACTTTTCAATGCGATTAACTGACTGGTCAATCTTTGAAAAATCCCAACCACTAGATGTTTGAGGAGCCATTGATATCCATTTACCATTCTGATAATACTCTAATTTTTTCATACTTGCCATTGAGTTATTATTAGGAGTGAAAGATAATGCTTTAATCCCTTCAGGAATTGGTGCCACAATTTCTAAATCATTTACACCTGGTGCCGCAGAAGATATTCTAGGCATGAATCCCCATTCTATTACATCACCTTCTGATATACTTGTTTTAGAAACTTTGCTATCGACAGCTATTGAAGTAGCTGAGTCAGCCACTTCGCTCTTAATTTTAATGGAAGTTACTAAAACATCTTCATCATATACATTCACCGTACCAGTATAAACTGTTCCTTTAACCGCATCTGCTGGTATTTTCGCTGCCATTGATACCTGTATTTTTTTGTAAATATTAGCATTAATTGGTCCATATTCGACTACTTGCTTCTCATCATCATTAACAAGTACATTTGCTTTACCATTAACTGTACTAAGCTGTGACCAATAAGGCTCTCCGAATCTAATTACGTAAGGATCTGCAGTATTAATAGATATAACATCCCCACCATTTTCTTTAAGATATTCTAATTTTAAATTTTTGAAACTTTTATTTTCCAAACTTTTCTTCTGGATTTCAGGCCATTGGATGGAATATCCACCTGGCTTAAGTGAATATGCGATTTCTTTCATATTAAATTCCCAGCTATTATCACCTGCTGTAATTGGGCTGTAATCTAAATTGGTGCTACTTTCTTCTAAATTAACTGTGGTTGTTTTTTCTTCTGGTGTGTAGGTGTCACCAGCACTGTTCTCACCTGATAGTGTAGCTTTTAGGTTCATTGGTACTCCTGGCTTTGCACCATAACCAGCTCGTACAACTATTGGAATATCAAATGGAGCACCACTAGATATATTATCCACTAAGTTAATGGTTAATTTACCTGTAAGCGCACTATAAGATGTTGATTTTATATTTCTATTTGCTGTTGTATCTTTAGGATAATTCACTAATTCAAGATTAGAGTTATTAAAGTCTATTACTAATTTACCGTTTTTCAATGTTGAAGAGCCATCTAGAAAATTAATAGAATAGTTAAAAGTTATTTGTTCTGTATAATTAGCTAATGTAGCTTTACTTGAATCCGCTTGAAGAAATAATTTATCCGAAATAGATGAACCAAGTAACTGTCTACTTGATTTTTTGACTGTTTTTGCAACTTCTTCATCTACGTTTTTAACAACTAACTCTAACTTTGCTTGTACTTTATCCCCTTCTTTTAGTTCTAATTCGTATGTTCCTGTTTGAGAAGGAAGTAAATATAACGTTATTTCTTCGCCTGTACCTATAATTGTTAGCTCATTTTTTCCTTTGTCATATTCAACTTCTTTTCCTGTCTTTTTCTCATCTAAACTAAAAGATTTTGGTAAAGATAATTTATATTCTTTATCTTTCACAGCACCTTTTATAACAATTGTATTATTATCAGCTTCATTATTAGTTGATTTTTTTTCTAACTTAATAGCTTCTTGTTGCTGCTCATCAGTAGTTGCATAAACAATACTATGGTTTGAGACAATCACAGTTTGTATTAAGATAGTAAAAGATAAAATCCCTATAAAGATTTTTCTAATCAATTTATTTTTCCTCCCATTCTACATATTGTAGGTTCATTCCTATTTATTATACATATGGAATTTGTCATTAAATAGAGGTGATTTCATACAAAACCTATGAAAAAAGTAGAAATGTGAACAATGAGTGAACAATGAAGTTTATATAAATTGATATCCCTTGTTAAAACTAAATTAAAACGAATTTAAAAAAATCTATTTATAGCCAAATAAATCCAATCCTTTAAAAGGATTGGATTTATTAAAAATAATAAATACTTTTTTAAGGGCTTACTTAGTCATCTTCAGTAGGCGGTACTATAGTAATAGGATACAAATCCATATTGTAAGTGACGACTGTATTATCCTCGGATAGAGTACCTTCTATATTATCCGGAACTATTACTTTATTCTCCCAATTTATAATTCCCCAAGATCCTCCTTCATCATTTGGAGGTCCCATAACATATGGAACTTGATTGCCTTTATCGTCTATTATGTTAAAAATCATTCTTTCAGGTAAAGAATATTTATCTCCTTCTTTTCCTTGAATAATAATATCTGGAACTGTTTCTCCCTGATTATATAGTTGATTATTATAATTTAATTTCATGTGGTATTGATCTAAATTAGGATAAAGAGGTACTAATTTGCCGTCTTGAATCTTCGTTAAATCATCTAAAACAAACGGTCCGCCAGTTAGTCTGTCAATAAATTTAATGGTAAGTGTGACATCTTGCGCATTTTTGATATAAATATATTTAACTTGGATCGGTTCATTAGACAATATGCCTTTTGCATTAGATGGTAGTTTATTTGTATCTAGCGTATATCCTTCGATTTGCAGTTGATCTGTTTCTACTGTTGCATCATAGGGATCTCCCACATTTCCACTGATTATTTTTGGTTCATGAATTTGATTACCGTTTTCATCAAGGTATTCAATAGTTAAGTTAGCAGCTGGAATAGCTTTTTTATCATAAATATACGTTACTATTTGTGAGTTATTCGTAAATTTACCTGTTGCATTACCTTGTACTTCTTTAAAATCGTAATCTTCAATCTCTTTTTGTACAGTTTTGTAGGTTTTTCCAACTTCACCTTTTAATGTTTCACTTGGGGCTATAGAATTCCCTTGTTCATCTTGGTAATTCACTATTACTGTGCCTTGTTCCACTGGGGGTGTTGGGGTGGGCTTATTATCATTTTTACTTGTGTGGATATAGCCAATATACCTATATCCTTCAATGGTTGCTGGTTTTTTTGTTTCTTTTGTACCTTTTGTTACCGTCATTGTTTCTTGTGGTTTTAAAAGACTATTTTCCACTGCTTGAACAATAGGTCCCGCTAGTAAACTTGTACCTGTAAATATGATTAGAAACAAAAGGAACTTATTTTGTTTTTTCTTTTTTAAAGTAAGAAGAGCTATTCCTCCACCTAAAAGTATAAATCCTAAAATAATTAAATATATATTAGAACTTATATCACCAGTTTTTAGTAAGTTTTGTCCATTAGAAGCACTATTTGTAAAGCTAGTATTTCCATATACCGGCGAATCATTTTTTTGATAAACAAATAGATAATTTTCATAATCATTTTTATTTATTTCATCTGGATTGCCTTTGATAATATTATTTTTTTGTGTAGTATCTAAAGTATTAAAATCGACATAGTCATACGTAATTTTACTTATATTAGTTTCGGCAGCGTTTACAGAAATGTTTCCAAACACAAAACCTAAAAGTAACAGAGTAGCTGTGAATAAACTGTAAATGAATTTTTTGTTCATTTTAGCTATCATTCCTCTCCCATTTAAATATTTATTAATAAGCGTACTCAAGAATGCCACGATTTCAAATAGAAATTAGTTCTTCTATCCTTTTAATTATAAAGGATTAAATGATGCTAAACAAAGATTACAAACTATTTATCAATAAAAAGCAATAGATAATCTTATATAGAAATATTTCAGTAAGTAAAGTTTTCTACTTTATACTCTTTGAAGTTTAAAATAGAAAAAACACTTTGATTTATTTTGTCAAAGTGCTTTGGTATCTCTTTATTTGTAAAACTTAGAAACTGATTATTTTGGACGGCGGCTTATTAGCACATCATCAAAAATCAACGTAATAGGATAACCTGTCTCATCCTTTATTTCAATCCAATCATCAATATTGTCAGAATCTCCATCATTCATGATGTGGTACTCTGAAAAACCAGTGTTTATATCTGGTAATTTAATAAACTCATATTTTTCTTTTGAACAGTCAAAACCCAATTCCCTTATTTTTTCGAGCCAATATACAGCTTGCTCAACTTCCACTTTAGATTTTATCTTATCGCTATCTCCACCTTTAATAGCTGAAAGTAAAGCTTCTCGTTCTTTTTTTAGTAGTTCAATCACATATTCCATAATCATTTCCCTTGTCTAAAAATATAAATATTCTTCATCCATTTATTATTGTAAATAGTTTATATCGTTTATTTTAATAATACTACAATATCATATTTTATCAATGTGCAGCTTTTTTAAGCCTCTGACTGCTCATATTAGGGTGAATAGTTATTCTGGTAAACTTTTTTCTAAATTGATAAGTTTTTATGCGCATTTCCACTTTGTTACTCGTTAAATTTCGCATGAAAACTATCGTCCCGTTTTATTTCTTCTAACACCACTTCTGCTTTTTCCTTGACTGCAATTGAAATATCTCGCTTTAAAAGTTTTTCGATATTTAATACTATATTTTCTTTATTTGTTTGATTAACAACATCTCCCAGAACATCCAAGCTTCTAATCACCGTCAAATGATAATTGTCGTCTAGTAGAGCAAGAAGCTTTGGCAACATTTCTTCTTGGCCAAGAAAATAGAGCGCATAATAAATACCTACTTTTGCAAAAGAATCCGTTTCTCTATTTAACTGTTCTTGTAGTATCGCTTTCGCTTCATCAGTTCCTACAAAACCGATTGATTCAGAAGCAAAACAACGTACATTAGGGTTTTTATCGCCCAACGCCTTCTTTAAATACGGGAGACTTTCTACTTTAGCCAAATTCCCTAAAATTTCTATGGAGCACATTTGAACTAAATCATCGTCGTCTGTTGTCCCTATGAGGGCTGCTTGAAAAACTGCTTCGCTATCAAAATAATATAAATACTCATAGGCAAATATTCGAGTATTCTCATCGCTATTATTTATGCTAGCTAGTAAGATGTTCTCCAATTCTAGTGGGGGCCTCTTCAAGATTTAACTCACTTATCAAATTTTCTGCCTTCTCATAATCAAAAGGTTTTTGCTGGATAATAGTTTTAATTTCATTGAGAATTTTTTTCGTTTTTTTTAGCATATACTCCCACCTCCAAATGGAATCTCATCGTTGCTTCCACTTGCGCACAATCTTCTTCAGAAAGCTTTCTTTTTCCACCTCTTCATCCGCCCTGCAATTTATAATATGTTTAAAATATCTCGAAAACTCCGAGTCAAAGTTAAAATTATCTTCCCCATACTGAATAAGTTGCTCTCTGTTCGCTCTTTTCCATTTCAAATAATCTTTTTCCGGTATACCAAAAGAAGTCAAAAAGACGTCATCCGGGTTATTTATTGCTACATTACGAAGCATTTCCTGCCCTTTCTCCTCAAGTTCCAAATAATTATCATTTTCTTCAAAAAAGATTGGGTTAATTAGCATGCAATAACCCATTATCCAGTCGACCTCTGTAATATTTCTCAGCTCGCTAATGCCAAAATCAAACATACTTTTTAACTTATCATCTTCCGTCTCATTTTCTTCCATTCCATACATATAGGCTATCATATCCCATTTAATATAAAACGCCCGTACAAAATAACGAATATTCTTCTTATCAGACATCCAGGTATTATAGCTATAATCTAATACCTCTTGAACCTTTTCTTCTATCTCCAGTTGGTCTAGTTCTTTCCATTCTAGGTTTATCATAAGATTCTCTCGTTTCTATGAGTAATTGTTATGGAATATACAAAAAATCTTTTATTAATGTAAACACAAAAATTAGTAAACATAAAAAATATAGTGAGCATAACGTGTACAAAGTCTTTTTATTTTCATATAGTTTAAAATATAAAAAAGCAATGACGATTAGCAATGTTATTGTAAAAACCGCTATCACACTTGATAAAAATTCTAGCATGCCCGCTCCCCCTCATTCACACTGTAAAGAAAACAAACGTAGATAAGATAATACCACCTACTACAGTAAATAAGTACGGCATAAACCTTATTAATTTGTTTTTCTTCCCTCTATATTTATCGAAAAATATAAAACATAAGGTAGTTATAGCTAAAAATTCAAGCGAAATGATAGTTTTTAAAATCGTCAACATATAAAGTACCTCCTTTTGTTACTTTTCTAGAAGAATTTAAGTTTTTGGAGATTAAGCAAACAATCTATCTGTTTAATTTAATCAATCCGCTCTTTTTAAATCATATCAACCTTGTATAATATATCTTTTCTTTGCTTATGAGCTAGAACTAAACGATCATTGTCTATCCATTTTAAATTTCCTAGGTGTGCGGAAAATACAAACGGATTTGGTAAATCACTGAGGATAAATTCTTTTCTTATGATTTTCTGTTCCTTGTTAAAAATAACGATATATATGTCAGCTTTGTATAAGCCATGCTCAATATAAATTTGTGCTTTTTGTTTTCTATTTGGGCTGGATTTTGGTTTTTTATAGTAGTAATTATTTTGATAGTCTAATTCTTTTACCTTTTCATATGCCTCAATAAATCTAGCCTTATCTAAGCCCAAATTACGACACGCTTCTATAGCTCCTATGTGAAGCAGTTCTAAAATGATCTTTTTCTTTTCTGAGTCATTTTCATCATTAAACTTATTTAAATCAAACAACTTATTTTCAAAATAAACTCTATAAATGGCATCGAGGTGATGAGATTTATCCACTTTTTTCCCCGTTGGTATACAATTAATATCAATACAAGAAGTCTCTTTTGTCATCATTGGCTTAAATGCACCCGAATACATTTCTGAAATACAGTGGCTTTGACTGTCAAATGACATAATTGGATTCTTTTCTTCATCATAATCAAAACCTATAGAAAAATAGTTTAATTTTTTCATATTTCATCTCCAAGAGTAAATTTTATGCCAAGGTACTAGAAAACAAAAGATATAGCGAACAAATATCCATTAGTATTAAAAAATTGTGTTTTCTTGATGCCCCTTTATTTGCTTAAAAACCTTTGCTTAGTAGCGTTAAAACAGCTATTCCTCTATAATTTAGAAAGCTGGACAATGTTGAATTCATTTTCACTTTCTAAAACTACTTCACTATATCCGGTACTTATTGCATATGCTTCATCATATACTTTTTTATCTATAATGATTTCTTCCGTAATTTCCATACTTTCATTTACCTTATAAATACGGTTCCGATAGCAAGCGTAAAAGTTGTCTCCCACACTCACCAATCCGTCCACAGTATAATTTATTACGACTTTATTCCGAACTTTTTTAGATGTTAAATCATAGTCTAAAGTGAAGTCATCACCATTATCTTCATAACACAGTATCCGTATAGTTTTATTATTACAGCTAATCGATTGTACATCAATGAGCGTTTCTAAAATGGTATCATCCAATAGCCCAGTAATTTCTCCTGTAAATATATCTATTTTAATAAGCCCAAGTTTTGCTATGGATAAATTTCCCTCATCGCTAAACATACCTTCTTCCGAATAAATAACATAAGCTTCATCGTTTATAACGAGAAAATCTTCCACTTCTTCTCTCAATATATATTTAAAATTCTTTCCCATACATAAGATGAATAAATAATCGCAAGCCTCTCCATGACAAAAAATACAAATCTTCTCATCCGACAATATGACTTTGTTAATTCTGAAATACCGATTGGAAATTATTTCATCGTTTATTTCACATAAAATTTCTTCCCCAGAAAAAAGTTTCAAACAGTTTTTTTCTATTTGGAAATTAAGTACTTCTCCTCCAGTTTCTTTAAAAGCGTAAATAGATTGTGCTTGTTTTTTTATTTTCAGCATCGATCATAGTCCCTCCTTAGACCTCAAATTTCATAATCGAAATACACTATTAGGTCTTTTAATAAGTAGCTTTTCTTATTTTCATGCCCTTCTAACCTTTGTTGTAATATCAAATCAGCTAGATTGTTTGTCTATACCACTCCTTTAAATATGCTTCAGGGAACTTAACTTTCTCAAAATCCAAACTCTGTAGTGTATCGATATCATACGAATTAACTAGATATAAATCCCATTGTGCTGATATATCTTCTAGTAACTCTCTTTCTTCTAATGATAGATTATCGTTTATTGACTGCTGATTCTCATCAACATATAGTATTTTATCCGACCTTTCAACCAGTTCTTTACTTGTAATTACATCGGTAAGTGCCTCAGTGAGATTCATTTTTATCACATCCATAATACTACTCTTATCCAAATTACATCCTCCTACCATTTATGAGAATATTTCCCGTTATTAAATCTATAGTGAAGGGCTTATTTTTAGTTTGTTCATCAAATCTTGTTCTACACTGCACCCGAATCGCAGGTTATCAAGCATATTATGGACATTTTTGGTTCACCCTGGCTTCTGATTTGGCTAATTTCTTAAAATCAGCATTTTTGTTCATTACTTAAGATTATAACTGAGCTTCCATCATAATCCGACATAATCAAAAACTCATCTTTATCAAGATGCAACTCAATTTTTCCTACTACCTTATTTCTTTTAAAAATAGTATCTTTTTGTGAATAGTGCAAAATATTGTCTATTTTATATCCAGAAATAATGTGCACAAGAAAGTTTGAATTGGCTAAAAGTCTGAAAATAAATAGAACTTCATCGAGATGCACGCTATCTAATTGGATGTCCTTAATTAATAACAGCTTCGTTCTTTCATATAAAATCTCGATTATTTCACTACTTGGAAATTTCTCAGTTAAATCTTCTTTGTCAAAAATGCCTAACTCTAAAAGCAAATGCATTGGTTGACTTTTATTTATAATAGTTGTTTTTAATGCATCATCTGACATTTCATCATTGTTAGTAATTATTATTTGTTCCTGATTTGTTAGCGTAAAAATGGTTTTTTCTATGATTTTTGACACCTCTCTCCTATCTCCATTTGCTATTCTTTTTATGCCAAGAACTTTACTCCTTGAGTGATAATCTAAAGAAAATAATCTTCCCCAGCCAGTTTCTTAAATTTTTCCATAATTGAGATTTAGAATATACCTACATATACAGCAATATAGACATACATTAAAAACGAAAAAGTACAAAGTATAAAAGAAAATATGCCTTTATGTTTCATGCTTTTACCATTTTTTTTGATTAAATATAATACTGAAATTATTACTAAATTAATTAAAACCGCAATAGAAACAATCACAATAATGCCCCCTTAATATAATAGATATGAAGCAAATATTGTTATAATAAAAATACTTATTATATATGCTTTTATAAATTTTGATGTCCTTTTACCATTGTCAACTATCTCACTAAAAATAAAAATAATCCATAAAGTTTCAATTCCTAAAAACACTGTAACAATAATATATGTTACGCTATTTGAAAAAAAGAAATTAATTATAATAAAAATAAAAATTATTAGTATCATCGCAAACATAAAACTTTTTTCTTTGAACCAAGTCAATGTAAATTCAACTCCAATAATCGAGAATTTTAATACCTTCTAGTAGCGTTGGAATTTCGAAACGGTCTTGCTTTAAATTAATCTAGACGCTCTTTTTTACAGTACTTATGAGCCTTTTAACGCTTTTAAGTTATCTTCTAATTCTGTTTTAAAACCAGTTATATTCTTTTCTTTCAACTTTTCTTGAAATGCCATAAATATTAAAGGACGGTTTCTTTCATTCAATACGGCTATCAAATTGTTCATAGCTCTGTAACTAGCCGTCATATTGCTCGAGTAAAGTAGTTCAATAAGGCGATTCAAAGCGAAAATTTCATCAGATTCATTAGACAACAAATAAATTCCGTATCTCTGCCCTACTTTTGCTAAATCATTTACTTCTACTTTGTTAGTTTGAACAATATCCATTAATTGTGCCTTACAATTCATATCTCCCAAAGCTTCTGCTGCTGTACAGCGAACCCCAGCGTCTAGGTGTCGAAGCAAATTCTTGATATAAGGAACTGCTTCCAAATACTCATACTCCGCTAGCAATTCTATGCAACTCATCACAACAATGTCTTCATCATTTAAATGTTCTATCGCTTTTTGAGCTATTTCTGTATCTTTAAATTCACTCTTTGCTAAACCTTCAAAAGCAATACAACGAATAAGTGGACTTTCATCATCCATATACGATTTAAATAATTTTTCTAGTTGACTATTTGTTGGATATTCTTTCAATTCTTCTAAAATATTGCTCAATTCATCTACATCAGAAACACTATGAACTTTTCCAATCAAGTGGTGATAATTCATATCATTATGAACCATTTTATCCTCCTATGATATTCATTCATCTAAATTAAAAACCAAATCGTTTAATTTAAAATATTCATTTTCTTTTTCAATGACGTGTTTATCTCCTTAATAATTATTCTTTTCTGTAAATTTTTTCTATCTTTGGAAAATAATTTTCAATAAATAAAACTCGCTATAACATAATAAATATATATTCCTAAAGCGACTATACCTAATATTGCTGATAGGATGGATAAAATTGTAGACTTTCCTTTACGTTTACTCCATAAAACTAATATGAGTTCGATGCACAAAATAATTATTTGCACTACCAAAATCACATAAATATATGATTTCAGGGTTTCACTACTGCTTATGAAAATACCTGTTCCAACTATCATAATCCCCGCAAAAAGTATGCTTGCACCTATGATTTCCAAGATACCTTTAGTTTTTTCTGAGAGAAGCAGCGGAATGAAACAAATTGTAAATGTAATAAAATTTATTGATACATCAATAATAAATTCAATCATAATCGTTTCCCAATTCCCTCCTTTTATAGCGACAGTTTTTCAGTAAAAAACAAAAGTCAAAACCACATAAGTTATATAAGTAAATAAATTAAATATCGTTAGAATTAATACACATACACCTATTAAAACTTCCGATTTTCCGAATTTACTTAAATAATTCATGAATACATTTGCGAAAAGTATCACTATTTCAATTACTAATATAATGTACATATATGTGTGCAATTCCTCTACACAAGAAAGAATTAACCCCGTTCCGACTATCGCCAATCCAGCTATTGATAAGCTGCCAATCACTTTTCCCATTAATTGCTTCTCTTTTTTAATTGCATTTCCACCAACTAAGAAGCATACAAAAGCTATAATATTAATTAAAATATTTAAAATAAAATCCATTTTTCATTCAACTTTCTATATTGTTATTACGATTCTTTATTAACTTTTTAGTCTTAAATGCTCACTGAATAGTAGTTTTTTAAATATGCTTCTTTAAAATCTTCTGCTTCTGATTCATCTGCTGCATCTTTTTTAATAAAATAATCTACCACTTCATCTTTAGAAAGTCGAATCTCACTATTCATTTGCTCCATTTTATTAGAAAATCCAATGATGACTAAATGAGAACTACGATCAAATTTTATTAATATACTCCCATCTAGCAGGAATATAGTAGGGCTAATATCAACTAAATTAATGGGATTTCTTGATTCTTTTGTGAGGATGTTCTCGCCGAATACTCCATCCCATTCATTTACACTTTTTATTTTTATTTTTCCAAGTAATAGCCAACTTGTTAAAAACATTCCAAAAACATCTGAGTGAAAATATATATCTTTTTCTTTATCTAACAAAAGTACGGATAAAATTCGATTTCCTTCTTTCGTATTTTCAAATGCATCTAATGGGAAATATAAATAGTTATATTCTTTGTCAGGTACACAATACGGGAAGTCTAGTCCTGGAAAAGTTAAATCTTTATAGGCTTTATGTAACATATTTCGAAATTTAGCAATCCCTTTAACTTCAAAGTAATCAATAGATTGTTTTTGGTTTCCCACTTTATCCCTCCTGCATTTATATCAGTTCTAAATTCGATTTTTCCATTGAATACGCCATTAACTCACTTGAATCTGATAAAATGACTAATAATGGGAAAACGGATAACAATTTGGCTCTAATATTTTCTATCCTTGGTATTTCGCTAAGCACTAATTTATCTATCTGCTCAGAGATGTCGCAATCTTTTTCTACTAAAAAATACTGGTCATAGCTAGATCCCTCTTCAAATCGTTCTTCATCCTCTTTATAAAAATGAATATATGTCTTTCTAAATCTAGTTTGTTTCACAAGGACTGATTTATCAGCAGCTGCTTCGAAATTACGGGAAATATGAAATTGATATATATCAAATTGAAGAATTAGCCGCTTCATTATTTTTTCAATATCTTCATGAATTTCTTCTAAATATTTACCTTGATTATCATAAGCACCCGCAGTAGTTATACCTTTTAAATGAATCATTTATCTATGCTTCTCCAATTCTGTGTTTAGTTTGTTCGGTGGGATGGTGTATTCTTAATAACATAATGCTTTTTCTTTCTCTCACTTATACCGTCAATTTCCTAAGTATTTAGATACACATGAAAGTCATTATTTTTTGGGAGAATTAATGTTGCATACGGGCTTTCAAGAGGTTCTATATTCCCAGGATTATGAAACATATCCACTTCTGCTTCTGTGTCAATAAAACTAAAATAATAAGGATAATATGAATAAATAGTTATTAAAATACTGATTAATTTATTTTCCAAACTTTTTGCTGGAAACATCTCGGGCAAGTAATCATACGATAGATCAAACAAAACCCCTTGATAGTTATGTTCCTCATAGAAACGTACAACAAATTCCCAATCATCTCTTATCTGCTTGCAATTAATATGAGTCACTTTTGAAAAACTATTATCTTTTTTCACTTCTTCCAAACTTTTAGTGCTAGATAAGTCGCTTTCCGGACTGTAACAAACTATATTTTCAATTTCCACATTTGCTGTACTACTTATCAAATCAATATATTTTTTGACTAGGTTTTTATATGAACTTTGTTTATATACACATCCTGAAGATATGAAACTAGACATTCACACTCCTCCTAAAAAATTTTTTCTCCTTCATTCTGAATTTCACAGCTCTGACACACTTGCTAGGATAAGCCCCAGTAGGTCTTCTAACTCTGAAATTTTATATATAAATGACTTTGACTTAAATTAATTTGGCAATTATTTGCCTCACATCGTCTACCGCTATAAAGCTAATTCATCAACTAAAAATTTCAAGTCTTTTGCATAGAAATTGATTACTTCGCCTTCTAGAATCTGGTAAGTCATGATTGTATTTTGCACTAAAAAATATTCAATGTTTTCGCGTCTATTAAGATCTGACACTCCGCTAAGTAATGCCTTTATATCTACTCCTTTAGTTACAATTATAAATTTGTTATATTCCATTATTCCAGGGTTTTCCCTCAGCGGCTCTGACTTAAAAATGTTTAGAAAACGCTTAGGCTTTAATGGGAATGCTAGATCACTTCGCTTCTTTCTATCTACTGTATATTCATATATATCATATTTATCAAATAGTGGATTTACCACTGTTCTTATTTCGGGCATGATACTAAAATACTCTTGTTCTTTTTCATCATATGAATCCATAGTAGTCATACCTATACTGTATATCATGTTGTCACTCCTCACGTTTTTTCACTGCATTTTGCAATAGGCTTTCTAAAATTTTTATTCCTTATTAATAAATTATTTTTTATAACTCTTCCCTAAACGCTTCCTGAACTTTCTGTATAGCCTATCTTTCATCCCCAGATTCTCCACAGTCAAAAATGTTTCTACATCATACCAAGGAACATCAATATCAAGTTTTTTATCAACCGCTAAAAGGGCTGTGTCTGAATATTCATTAACGAAAAGAAAGAGTTGCTCAGAAGGGAAATACATATAGCAATATAAAAATATCGTTGTCTCTGTTATATTTTCAAAATCCAAATTTTCTACTATGCTACCCTCTTCCTGCGTAAAGTCTATTACTTCCTTTAAATTCAAGATAGTTTTGCTCTTTTGTAAAAATTTATCTTCTTTCAAAATTTCACTAATATACGCTTTCTCATCCTGTGTAATTTCCACAATTTGTTTAATCATATGGATGAATTCTTTCGTATCCATATAAATAGCCTCTGGTTCTTCAAAATAAAAGTTGTATTTTTCAGGATTAGGAAATATTTGTTCTGGTAAATTTTTTTCTAAATCGATAAGTTTTTTTATTTTAAATTCTACTTCATCACTAGTCAATTTGCTCATAAGGCCAACCTCTTTCCAACCCAAAATCACTACATAAGCTTAGAATCATACACATATTATGCGATAATCTTACCTGCATCATTCATCAAAGTACTAACATCGCCATGTGTATTATAGTGATACTATAGTGTTTTATCGTTCATTTCATCTGCAAATGTAATAAAATTTATTGATATATTGATAATAAAATGAACCACGATAACCTCCTAAACGCTCTACTACAGTACTGCCATTATTTCTTTATAATCTCCCACGCATGGGTTAGAAAAGAATATAGAACCTATAAATAAACAAGGTTACATATGTAGGAAAGCACTCAAACACCGTTATCAATGTTATAACAAACTGTACTTTAAAAGTTTTTTCTTTAAGTTTGAAACTAAGTATAAAAATAATTTGTTCTTAACTTCTATAGTGACTTTCATTCCTTAAATACCCAACCGAGGGACTAGCATTATACAATAAATTATAAGGGCTAACAGGAAAATAATGATAGCTATACTGTTAAGGACGGTTTTATTGTTTTTCTTACGTCTCGTTTCATAGCCAATAATTAATATAAGTAGAAAAACAAAATATATTATTATCACAAGTAACATATTATCCCTCGATCCTTCTTAAAAGTAGATAATTATTCCCGTAACCGCAAATAAAGTTAACAATATTAATACTTGCATACACCTAGAAAAGAAGTTGTCTTTCTTAAAATCTATAATAACTATACACATTATAATTATGCCGATGAATTCCAAATCCATTATTAATTTCAAAATTGAATCCATTTCAATCTCCTAATTTGGTTATTTTCTTCTTTTTATTTTTGATGAATACCCATTTAAAACAAGTATTGATTTCTTTTCGAGCTCTTAATCATACTTCACCTGACTAAAGCCCTCTTCCTCCATCTCAATAAGTTTCTTCCCACTATACGCTCCCGCCAAATATCCCTCAATCCAATGTTGACCATTTAGTCCATATGGATTATTAATATCTACGGCTTCTTTGTAATCAATTCGCATATAATTCCCATTATTTGGATGACCTACACTTTTATAATAGAACCGTTCATTAGGACGTAAGACTCCTCCGTTATCTACTTTAAGATATTCTAATTTAGCGAAATCCACTTGCCAATCAAAGGACAAGTTGGTTACTTTCTTCCACTCTTTGCGAATAATTCCCGTGTGACCTGAATCTGCAAACATAAAGATATTTTCTCTAGTTAATTTAGCTATTATTTTTTCAAGCTTCTCCGGTAACTTAGAGAAATAATTAAAGAGCCCAAATACGGAGAAATCCTCTTCTACTTTATCATTGTCCAATTTTAGTATAGCTATATAGCCATATACGTTTACTTCTTCTAAATAAATTTCGTACACATCTCCCACCTGCATTTTCGGTCGGGTTGCTTTTTTTGTGCGGATGGAAACATTGGAAAGCATTTTCTCATCCCACCTGCGTTTATCTAGATTTAAGGCTTGTGTAATTCGTTCTTGAATGATGGAGATTTTTTCAGCATCATCTAAATTGGAAATATCCTTTAGTAGTATCTCATGTAGTTTGATAAGTTCTTGATTCATCATGATTTAACCTCCGCAGTGGCTATTTTGCTTCTTGGCATTTTAGTGATTTTTTATGCATAATTTTTGTGGGCATTTTCTGTAACACACCAAAATATGTTTAGTGGAATGATTCTAAAAAAGCTATTGCTTCACTCCCCTTGCCAAATAATGCTACTGCTGTCACATCGAAAACGGGTACGATGATAATTTGGTTATATTTCATTTGGATTTCTTTAGATATGTCCTGATTCTCTTCACTAGGTTGTAAAAGAAATAAACGGTTTAGCTGTGTTGAACTTGAACCATATAAAAACAACTGAATCAACCATTTCTTCATATTAAAACTAGTATTTTTTAAATCCAAACGAAAAAATCCATCTTCTAAATCTGGTCTATCATCTACTTCAAAATCATCGAGCAAATACATTGTATGCATTTGATTCCCGAATTCTTTACAAATACTATCTATTTCGTTTTCTTCATCAAACTCATAAATATATATTGCATCACAATCTATAATTCCTATCTCAGTTGAAAACTCTTTTATATAGTCTTCATCCATTTTTTGAGCTTCATCGTCCCTATCACTTCCTTTTTTCCATATTTACAAGCATACCCATTCATCGCTTGGGTCTGAATCGTATGCTGTAAATACGCCTTTCTCTAGTCCATATACGCGCCATAAAGTAATATTGTTCGATTTCCTTGTCATACGTGTATCCCACGTGAACATTTTTGATTCCTCCTTAGCGTTTCATAATCACTTAATTTTTAGTAAAAAACACTTTATTAAATTCTTTTAAAAAATTCAAATTATCTTTTTCAAGCCAAACGGACCATTCTTGAAAATGTTTGGTGAATTCTTCTTTAGTCATACTTTCTAAATAGAAAAATGCATTTTGTTCTGGAAAATCTTCCTCCAGAGCTAAGATAACGAAATTAAATTCATTAACAAAATATAAACCCCAATTACTTACATTAGAAAACAAACAAGCTTCATTGAAGGTTAAAAAGAAGGTGTTCTTTTTATCCTCAGATTCGTTTTCTAAAATATCCATTTGCTCTAAAATCTGTTTAGGCTCAAGCGAAGTAGGAATCTCGGCTATAGTATAGTCTGAATTTTTTTCAGTTGCGCTGGTAAAGAACAAGTTTTTCACTTTGTTATTAGATGAAATTTGTAAAATCCATTCCCAACCTGTTTCTTCGTAAAAATAATCCATATCATAAACGAAAAAATTATGGAACTTAGTATTAAAAATATTTTCAGGTAGGTAATTATCTGAATTAAATACCTTAGCAAATTCTTTATTAAAATTAGCATAGGTCTTCTTTTTCAGTGTCATTTTTTTCAATTAATTATCCCCTTTTCTTGAGTCAGGATTTCCCAAAAATTATCTAGTTGTTTTTCTTTTAGTACTTTTCCATCTTTAAAGCTAAGAACTTCATCCTATTTCCAGTTATCAAATTAATTCTCACCAATATTTCAATGATCGAATTGCGTTTTTTAGTGTAGTTATATTTTCTTCATCTGATTCAATTTGCAGGCGAGCATAAAAAGCATTAATTATTGGCTCTCTTTTGAGATGGTTTTTTAAATCTGCTAAATTATTAATCGTTACATATCGTGCAACTTCATCGGATGAATTTAGTAATTGGATTAGCTTTTGTTCATAACAATCCTTTTCTGCTTTCGTCTCACTTAATAAAACCAAGGTGGAGTAACATCCTGATTTCACCACGTCACTGGTTTCATTTTCTAAATGTTTTTCTACATCCTCTATTACGTCATAAGCCCCCATATCACCAAGATTTAAAATTGCAAAATACCGAACCCAACGATCAGCGTCATTTAAATGTGCTAAAAGAATTGGTTCTGCTTGCTTCATCCAGTGATGACCAACATACTCAAAGCACTTGGTTTTAACCCTATTGGTATCAGTCATATGCTTCATTACTAATTTCTTTATACGTTTGTGGGAATTGATTAGTAAAGCGTCAATGGCAGCAGCTCGAATTTTCTCACTACTTGATTCTGATAGACTTGCTAAAGCATTTTCGACTGTTTTTCCTTTTGCGTATTTGCCTAGTTTTGGTATAATTTTTAGTATCTGAGTTTCATTTGGAGTATTTTTTAATGTTTGGAGTAATTGTTTCGCATCCAATGGGTTTCTCCTTCGTTATGTTTTAGTAGTTCAGTTGAAATTATTTCTATTTCTGTGGTGTCTAAAACTGGCGGAATCACTATCATTTCAGCCTCTATTTCTATATGTTTTCTAGGCTTTAATTCCTTTTTTCTTTATATAAAAACTGTTTATTTTCATCTGGGGTTGTGTCTCCTTTTAAAAATAAGCCCTCCCTATAAAAACGGAGGGCTCATTTTCAGGTTATTTTTAATGCTAATTCTTCCCTATAGACCTTCTTCAAAGTTTAGAAAGCTGGACAATGTTGAATTCATTTTCACTTTCTAAAACTACTTCACTATATCCGGTACTTAGTGAGGATGCCTCATCATATACTTTTTTATCTATAATGCTTTCTTTCGTAATTTCCATACTTTCATTCACCTGATAAATATGATTCTGATATCTAGCGTAAAAACTATCTCCCGCGCTCAACAACCCGTCCACAGTATAATTTATTACGACTTTATTCTGAATTTTTTTCAAGGTTAAATCATAGTCTAAAGTGAAGTCATCATCATTTTCTTCATAACACAGTATACGTATAGTTTTATTATTACAGCTCATTGTATGTACATCAATGAGTGTTTCTAAAATGCCGTCATCCAAGAGCCCTGTAATTTCTCCTGTAAATATATCTATTTTAATAAGCCCTAATTGTGCTATGGGTAAATTCTCCTCACTCCCAAACTTACCTTCTTCTGAATAAATAACATAAGCTGCATCATTTAAGACAAGAAAATCCGCCACACCTTCTCCCAATGGATATTTAAAATGCTTCCCTATACATGAGATTAATAAATAATCGTAAACACCATCATGACAAAAAATACAAACTTTCTCATCAGATAATTTAACTTTTTTAATTTTAAAATACCGATTGGAAATTATTTCATCGTTTATTTTACATAAAATTTCTTCCTCAGAAAAAAGTTTCAAACAGTCTTTTTCTATTTGGAAATTAAGTACTTCTCCTCCAGTTTCTTTAAAAGCGTAAATAGATTGCGCTTGTTTTTTTATTTTTAGCATAGTGTTTACCTCCTGCTTAAATGGGATATGATGTAATTACTTTACCATTTGGAGCTTTGATAACCCTTACTTTATAGCTCGGTTTCCCATCACTATTCACACCTACCCTTTTTTTGAATGTTTTCTCTAAAACTGTCCGGCCTTGCTCTCCAGGTTTAGCTTTCCCTCTTCTTAATGTAGCCCTTGTTGTTCGTTTTAAAGTTCTGTTGTTTTTAAATTTACCTTTACCTTGATACCTCTCTGATCGCTTAGAACCGTGTCTGTTCTTAATATGTCCCCACCCAATTCTAGTTGACTTATACACCTTTCTAGCAATCGGCTTACGATACTTCCACAGAGTTTTATATCCTCTATACACTTTTTTTTGACCATTCCACACTTTTCTTCCTGCTGCACCTATACCATAACCAACAAATGGCGCAGCTGCAATAACTCCACTAACTCCCCAATAAACAGCTGGAATGGCTAATGGAAAGTTCCCATCCGGGTCAACCATCATCACCGGATTATTATTCGCATAATTATACCCATTCATCGTCTGCGGGTCGTCTTCATCGCCTGGGTCTGGATCATATGCGGTAAACACACCTTGCTCTGGTTCATAATAACGCGCCATCAAGTAATATTGTTCGATTTCCTTGTCATACGTATATCCCGCATATGCATAAGGATTGGCTTTGGCTTCTTCTGTAGAGGCAGTGTTTTTCAGCACATTTCCCCAAGCATCATACGCATATTCTGCGACAATCTTACCTGCTTCATCTGTGAGTGCAATTACGTCGCCATGCGCATTATAGTGATAATAGAGGGTTTTGCCATTCATTTTCATCGCTAAACGAACATTATCATCCGAATAAACATACTGACGAACTACTTTTCCATCCCCATCAGTTTCATACAGAACATCAATACTATCGCCGTCATAATGATAATTCGTCGTCACGCCATCGACGGTTTTCGACAAGCGGCGGTTATCATCATCGTACGTATAACTCGTAAACGGCTCACTCTCACCTTTTTTCGTGATGCTGCTTAAACGGTCGCCGGTATCCCATGTATACGTGTACTTGCCATCGCTTGTACGGTTACCATTCGCGTCATACGTCAGAGCCTCTCCGTTCCACGAAACCAGTTGATTACCATCATTATAACTTGCGGCAATTGTTTTTGTCTCGCTTCCGCTGATTGCTACTTGTGTGCGGTTTCCGAAGCCATCGTATGTGTATGCTTTTACGGTGCCGTCTGGTAGTGTTTCTTTAGTTAGTTGGTTGACTGCATCATATTCGTAGGTTGTTTTTCCGTCTTGTTTGTTGTCGATGCTTGTACGGTTGCTTGCAGCGTCATAGGTGTAGTTTTCATCTAAAATTTGGGTGCCGCTTGCGCTACTAATAGCTGCGTTGGTGACTTTTTGGGTGCTATCGTAGGTGTAGTTGGCTGCGGTGCCGTTTCCTGCTGTGTAGACATTGATGTTTCCAAATTCGTCAAACTCGAAATAGGCGTTTTTGCTTCCGTCGTTTACGCGGGTATTCCGGTCTAAGTCGTTGTATGTGTAGCTTGTTTTTGCTGTGTAGTCGCCGTGGTTAATGGCTACTTCGCCGACTTTGTCTGTTTTTCCTTTGTTATCTTTTGTTGGTTTATCTTTGTAAGTGTAGCTTACGTCGCCACCTCGTTCGGCTACTTTGGTGATTCGGTTGGCATCGTCGTAGGTTTTGTCGGTTACGATGCTGTTAATTTCGTCGGTTACTTTTGTTTGGTTGCCGTTTGGATCGTATTGGAATTTAAATGCTAGTTTATCATTCCATTTGATTCCGTCCATACGGTCAGCGGAATCGTATGTGCTTTCGGTTACGCGACCATTTGGCATGATTGCTTTTGTTTCATTACCGGCTGCATCGTATTCGTACTTGATTGTGCGATTTAGTGCGTCGGTAAATGCGGTGATTTTGTTATCTACGTCATATTCATAGATATTTTTTTGCGTTTTGCCAGATGCAGTGACATTTTTTTCGGTGGTGTTGCCATTGTCGTCGTACTTATAGGCTACGGATGTGCCATTCGCTAGTTTGGTGTCTATAAGCGCGTTGTCCGCATCATAGGTTAAAGTTTTTTTGTTGCCTTTTTCGTCTATTTCGGATGTAGTGTTACCGTAAATATCGTAAGTGAAGCTGATTTTGCGGCCTTCTTCGTCATAGCTAGCCGTTACATAGTTGCCGGAAGCGTCATATTCATTTTTTGTTAATACTTCGCCTTCGATGACACGTACATCGTCAAACCAAGCTTTTCCGGTTAAACCATTGCGGAACATGGTGTAAACTTTAATCATTTTGACTGGTTTGGTCGGTTTAACAACTACAGCACTGCGGTTCCAGTCGTTCGTTCCGAGTGGGAATTGTCCTTGTACGGAAGAAGTTGTGCCATCTTGATAATATATTGTTCCCCATATCGAATAATCGTTCGACATCGTTGCAACTGAACCGTTTGCTTTGGCGTCTTCTGATTTGGATAGTGCGGAAATTGTTAATGCTTTGGCTTCTTTTTGATTTACAGGTACATCTTGGACAATATGCGTGTAGGCTTCACTTGTTGCTTTTCGCTCGAAGTAAACAGCGCTATCACCGCTATGGCTTTCATTATCGACTACTTTTGCTTGTGTCAGCGCGGTATTACCTGTACGCATCCAGCCAGTCGGAAGTGTTCCATTGTGCTCTTCAAAACTGCTGTTGACTACCGGGTTGTAACTGGAAGCAACACTACCTTTTTCAAACTGAACATTGTCGTACCAAATTGTGCCTTTTCCTTTATGCGGAGCTGGTTGTTCATTGTCCAAATAAAGCAAGACTTGGCGTGTGTTTTTAGATGTTTTAAAAGTTAGTTGGCGTTTTACCCAGTCACCGTTCTTTTTGATCGATGTGGCGCGGTTGGATTGCCATACGCCGGCATCGGTAATATCTTTTGCATTTGCATCTTGTAAACGTCCAATGAGAAGTGCATCGGCGTTTGTCATTCCGGATGTTTTAATCCAGGCGCTAAATGTATATGTTGTTTCTGGTTCTACATCAACGCGTTGAGTAACGGATGAATAGCCTTTTACGGTAGAATTTGCTTCACTTGTTAGTTTAACGGAACCGCTGCCGCCGAGTGTTCCTGGAGCTGACTGAGTGCTATCGAATGTCATGCTTCCTTTTGCATCCCATTGAATAAGAGTCCAGTTAGAAACTCCTGCTCCTTTTTCAAAGCCGCTGTTTTGAAGTAAGTTACCGCCGGAAGAAAGTTCGCCACTACCGCGAATTGGATTTCCATAGGTGTCATACTGTGTCACAGAGGATACTTGGGATTCTGTCGCAAGTGTTTCTGATACCGCATCTGCTCCGTCATAGGCAACGGTAGTTTTGCGTCCTTCTGTATCGGTTGAGCTCGTTACATCGTTATTATCATTGTAAGTGTATGATTCTGTTCCGTATGCATCTGTCGCTTGTGTAATATTACCATCTGCATCGTAAGCGTATGTTTCTTCTTGTCCCTTAGGATTCACTTCTTTTACTAGGTTATTTGATTCATACGTGTAGGTCGTTGTGAGTTTGAGACCATCTGCATCTACAATTTCTTTCTTTGGATTTCCAGCATCATTGTAGGAATAAATGGTTTTCTTCTTTTTCTCATTTGTTAAAGTAGTTTGCTGTCCTTCTTTGTCATAAGAAAGGGTTGTTTTTTTGCCGACTGGATCGGTTATTTCTGTTAATTTTTCTTCTTCATAGGCAAAAGTTGTTTCGTATGGTTTTTCTTCTGTATGTTTTGGATCGTAAATCGAGGTTAATAATCCATCTGTGTAGCCGTAGCGATATATTTTTCCGCGGGCAGTGGATGAACTGATTAGCTCTTGTTTGTCATTATACGTGTAGCTGATTTTACGGTCTTCTGGTCCGACAAGTTCTTTTACTAGCTCGCCTTCATACGCGAGAGTAACGGTACGTCCGGAAGCATCGCGCAAGCTTGTGAGTTTGCCGTCTGTATATTCGTATGTTAATTCGTTGCCTTTTGTATCTTTTTCGGATTTTAATCGTCCGTCAGCTAAAAAGCGTGTTTCTGACTTATCTTCTTCTATTTTCAAATAGCCATCTGCATTTTTAGTAATCTCAGAGTAAATGCCTGGTGGTGCTTCGTATTTATCGCCTTTTTTAGTGAAACGATGGATTTTCTTGTCCGATTCCACCCAAACGATATTACCGTTTTCTTCTTCTACGAGTTTTTCTTCGAGCGTACTTGTCCAGCCTTTACCAAAAAAGCCAGTTGCATCATCTTGGCTATTAAACGTACGGTCGACATTAATGCTTGGACCGCGGCCTTCTAAGTTGAAATCTGTTTCATGGAATAAAAAGTTTCCGTTTGTAGCGTTCACTTCGCCGCCACGAACTGGCACACTTGTCCAGTAATCAACCATTCCTAGTTGTTTATTGAGTGCTTCTGGAATAGATGGTGTTGCTGGTTCTGATTGCACGCTAGTTGCGTTATTTCCAGCTTTTTGATAAGCGATAACGCGGAACCAGTAGTTTGTGCGCTCTTTATAATTTCCGCCAGAATTGGTATACACTGGAGAAGGGTCTTTTGCGAGTTCATCGCCTTTTCCGTCATGGTGAAGAGCGAATTTCCCTTCTGCAATTTCTTCTTTGGTTGGCCAAATGCCTTTGTTTTGTGTCGTCCACTTTGTTTCTGCGCCGACATCATATTCTTCGTAGGCTTTCCCATTGAAAACGAGTACTTTGTAGCCGTCCGCCATTGGGCTCTTTTCCCAGTTGAGTTCCACGTAACCTGTTTCTTTATGCGCTAAGTTTGAGTATGCTTTCGCAGTAGGGGCTTGTGGTTTTTCGATTGGCATATAGGCGAAAACGAGATCAGATGTAGGGCTTTCTCCACCTGGATAAACCGCTTGAACCCTAACTAGATAACGCGTTAAATTGCGAAGTCCAAAAGTACTTCCGGCTTGAAAGGCATTTTCATATTGTGCCCGTGGATCAAGAGCGAACTCAGCGCCTTTGCCATCGTGGTGGAATTCAAAATCACCATTAGCAATTTCAGCCGCTGTTGGGAAGATTTTCTTGCCTTTCGTGCTCCATGTAGTAGCTGAACTTCCTGTATTAAAGTATTCATAGTTATATCCATTAGAAATAACGATATTATAACTAGTCGCACCGGGAACCGCTTTCCAAGATAAATCCATGTAACCTGTTCCAGTTCCAACACCGTTTGAGGCTGTTTTTACAGTTGGTTTTTCTGGTTGTGCGTACGTATAATTTACTTCCAAATAAGGATAGTTTTTATTATTTTCACTTGCTACGACTTTTTTCCAATAGTTTTGGTCGATGTTAGTACCTAAGCGGAAACCATTATTTGGTCGCACGCCACTTGCCCATGCTTGAACTGTATTAGTGACATCTAAGTTCGCCCACTCACCTCGACCAACGTTGACACTCCCTAATCTCGTTACAGGTGGTACTGTATTCCAAGTCACTTGCCACGGAGACCATTTAGCATTTGCTTCGTAATACCAAAGATCATTTTTTACCGTTGGGGACATATGCCAAATGTTATAAACTTTCAATGTTGCTTTAGAAATAGTCGCTTTGTTTAAAGTGGATGTGTCCATTTTTAAAAAAGCGGCATTATTTCCTGTTGAATTGTCCCATTTACCGAGTTTTAACGTATAAGCATTTTGACCAGAATCCCATAGTTTACTTCCGATGTTTGTTTCGGTTGGTTTAGCCGAATTAATATTGGCATTATAAACTTCATCTAACCGAACTGATGGATCAATATAGACAGGGTACTCGCGAGCGGTATCATTTAGCCATTCTGTATCTACTTTTAATTGTAGTTCATACACTGTTTTAGTGAGTTGTTTCACTTCAAAAGAAACATTCTCGGATAGCGCTGCTTCCCCGGTTTCAGCGCCGACATTGGAATCTGTCATAACTGGTTTGGGAAGCGTATACATTGTTTCGCCAGATTTATTTTTGAATAGCACATCACCATTCTCTGCTAGTTCTAAGTCTAGTTTTGTTTCTATTTGATAAACATACGTATCTACTTGATTAGGTTCATGTAATACGATGTCTTCTTTTACTGATTTTGGAAAAGTTAAATGACGTAAATCTGTTTTAGGAAATACGTTTTCATAAGTAACTTCATTTTCCTTATAGGTTGCTGGTTGGTCTGTTACAGCCTCTTCATTCTCGCCTGTACGTGTTCCTTTTAAGCGAAAAGTAACTTCTGCGCCAGCTTTTGTTAGTTTCTGATATGCCCCGTCTTCCATTTTTTCTAAGAAGCCTAATTCTAATGGGGTTTGTTTTGGAACAATCATGTCAGAATCTGCTTCTTTCTCCACATTCGCATCGATGCGCTTCATATCCCCGTCAACTTCCATATTGATAGGATCCGCAAAGATTTGTTTTGTAAAGCTCCCGTCGTGGTTATCAAAAACCACTTCATTTTCTGTTCGTTCTTCTTTCACTTCTGTTGGTGCTTGTTCTCCCGCTTTCTTTTCTGGTACTTCTACCCCAGTTGACGTCTCCTCCGCCATTGGTGCATAACCAGGTATTAGTGAAAGGAATAACATAATAGCTATCAGGCTCACTAAGATTTTTTTTGCTTTTGCATGTATTTTCATGTATCAAGCTCTCCCTTTTTCAATGTAATTTCATTCGATGTCTTACCCTTTATTTCTTTTTCTTTCTCCCCGCTAACAACCTCACTGCCCTCTCTTTCTAAAAAAGGACCAGTTTTAATTGAGATAAAACTGGTCCTTTTCCTAATATTACAAAATTATTATAGCATGGATTTTTCTTTTTCGGTGAACAAAATTGTAATTTTTTTACTTTTTATTTGAATTGTTAATTTTATTAATTATAATTAGTGTTTAATAGTAAAGAAGTAATAAATTTCAGTCGCGCTGTATCAATACAAATATCAACAATATTGTCGCATTCTATAAAACATTTCCGTCAGATTGAAATTCTTCTGGCACAACAGTATTAATCATTACTAAATTCTCTTCAATCGTTTCTATTGTCCCGAAAGACACTTTTGGTTTAGTTGTTCTAATTGTTTACGATTCATTGGTTCGCCTCTTTTTTAAGCGCTTTCAATTTAAGATACCATGTTTAATCCGCTCCTGCAATACCAAAAAACCTTGAACGAATAATCAATCAGTTCAAGGCTCTTCTATTTACCACGGCTGGGTCGTTGGTCCGACTGTGAATTCGTTTACGCTTATGTCTTTGGGTCGGTCAATATTTTTGATTGTCATTTGCTATCTCTCCTTATTCCTCGATAATTTTACGAATTTGTTTGGCTGGGCTTCCGGCGACGATGACGTTTGCTGGGACATCTTTTGTGACGGTAGCATCCGCAGCAACGATAGCATTTTCGCCGATTGTTACACCTGATAATATCGTTACGTTTGCGCCAATCCAGGCGTTTTTCTTCACATAAATTGGGGCTACTCTTAAGCCACGTCTCTTTTTCGGGCTAACTAAATGGTTGACAGTAACAAGTCTTGCTCCTGGGCCAATTA
Organism: Listeria farberi; assembly: GCF_014229295.1. NCBI lineage: Bacteria > Bacillati > Bacillota > Bacilli > Caryophanales > Listeriaceae > Listeria > Listeria farberi. The sequence goes on along the minus strand of NZ_JAARZL010000001.1, from coordinate 216,124 downwards.
AAACATTATCTTCAATCGTAATCCCGCCCAAATCCACGAAAGTTACATTTAAATTGATAAAGATATTTTTCCCAAAAGTAATATGTTTCCCGAAGTCGCTATAAAAAGGAAGTGAGACATCGACTGATGGATCGACTGGTTTTCCGGTGATGTCACTGAGATATTTGGTCACTTCTTTTTTTGAGTGGTACTTGGTGTTGAGTTCGATGATAAGTTGTTCATTGTTTTGCTTTACTTTGTGAATTTCATCTAACAAATCCGACCCTTGGAGAATTTCTTGGCCGACTAGTCTTTCCTGTAAATCTTGTTCTATCATGCGCTTTCCCCCTCGAAAATCTTTTACTATTTAATTATAGCGAGAGAAGTTATAATTGAATAATACTTATAAAGCATATTCAACTATTCATTTTAGTTATAGGAAAGGATGATTTTAATGGAGCTTCGTGTGTTAAATTATTTTTTAACAGTTGCACGTGAAAAAACGATTAGTAAAGCGGCGGAAGTACTTCATCTTTCTCAGCCAACACTTTCTAAGCAATTGAAAGAACTTGAGGAAGAGTTAGGGGTAACACTGTTTATTCGCGGAAATCGTTCTATTACCTTAACAGAAGACGGGGTTTACTTGGCAAATCGCGCAAAGGAGATTTTATCTTTAGTCGAATTAACAACTTCGAACTTGCTTCAAAATGAAACAATTAGTGGGAAAATAACGATTGGTGCTGGGGAAACGAGAGGTTTTGAGTTTATTGGTAGTGTCATTCATCAGCTAAGAGAAATACATCCTGAGATTACGTTTCAATTACATAGTGGTAATGCCGACGATGTTTTAGAAAAAATCGAGCATGGGCTGCTGGATTTTGGGTTGGTCATTAATCCTGTTGAAATGCAGGCATACGAATATTTGCAGCTTTCTTTAGAAGATAGATGGGGAATTTTAGTAAATACAGCCCATCCTTTAGCGCAAAAAGAAGTTATAGCTCCGGGTGATATTCAAGAAAACCCAATAATGGTTTCGAATCAATCTTTCGTGGATAATCAACTAGCAAGTTGGTTAGGAGAACATTTTGAACAATTGAATGTGATTGGTAGATATAATTTGCTTTATAATGCCTCGCTTTTAGCTAAAGAAAATATTGCCAGTATTCTTTGTATCGATGGTATTATTAACACGGACAATACAAATTTGAAATTTATTCCTTTTTCGCCGCCCCTAACTGCTGGAATAAGCATTGTTTGGAAAAAGAATCCCACTTTTTCGAGCGCGGCGAAGGAATTTTTGCGGTTGATAGAAAACATAAGTAGACGGCAACCGTTCTAACCACAAGAAAACCCCCGAGGTCTTTAGCCGGACTTGGGGGTTTTTGTGCATTAAATGATTCATTTTCCAACTTTATTATAACACTTATTAGGAAAATACAACTCATGGGGACCTAAAAGCTTTTAACAACGCTCTTCCATAAATTGCAATTTCAACGTATCCACACAAACATCTAGAATCGATTCGTATTCAATAAAACATTGCCCATCAGGTGAAAAGTCATCAGACAAAAGAACGTTCATTGATAGCAACTCATCATCAAGCACGTCAATCTCCCCAATAATTAGTTCATCCCAAACTGTTGTTAACTCCACTATTTTCTTATTTTCTTTCGCCCACTGAAGAAAATTATATAGGGTATCTCCTTTGCTACTTAATTCCGGCATTTGTATTTGTGGTGGCTTTACGTTTTTATAGGGCTCCAGATATTTGGTATCTTTTTGAACTTTAAAAATGTTTTCATTTGCGATAATAGCAAAACCATCAAACTGACCACTTCTATGATAATTTTCTATTATAATATACTTTTTAAAAATTGCTTTTATGTATCCCATATAAAATTCATTAGTTTCTTCCTTATCTTCATACACTTCATAGATACAATCCCGATTCAATTTCTCTAATTGATGTCGATTCATTTCTTTATCTCCTTTTTTGAAAATGATTCTGCTAATTAAAGCGTTTTCAATCCAAAGATACCATGTTTACTAACTCATTGCAATCCAACATAAATAAAAACTTGCTCAAATTTGATACTTTGAGCAAGTTTTTATTCTATATTTCTAATCGCAACGTAACAGCCCCATATGCTGGAATCGTGTTGTTGTCATTTACGACAACTTCTTCGATAGCATTCACATACTCAAATGACACATCCGAGAGTCCCAACTGTTGTGGTGTGTTAGTTGGGTTTTCTAGGCGGATGATGTATTTATCTGCTGTGTAATAGGATGGGTGGCACGCCGATACTAAATATTCTTTCGGCAAATTCAGCATGGCTAATGTTTGTTTTGCGCCTAATTTTCGTTCCGTTTTTTGAATTTTGTTATCCAAACGATGTAAAAAGTGGTTGAACGGTTGGCGTTGGTAAGACACGTTTGCTTGGTTGAACGCTTTTGTTCGTTCAGCTGTTTTATGTTCGTCAAAAGCTTGGTCGCCAAGGTAGATGGCTAGTGTGAATTGATGTTTACCAAGTAACTGCGCACCTTCTGTTTCTATGAGCACATGACCTTTTTTCGTTGTGTCGCCTGATGCCCGGCCTGGTCGGTAAGCTAAGTCAGGTTTTCCAAGTTGACCGGTTGTTGCGAGTAATGTCAGTGCTAAATCTTGATCCAACTGTTGGTATTCTTTGACCCCACGTGTGAAAACGGTACAACTAGCAGTTTCATTTGTTAATGTCACGCTTTGTTCCAGTGGTTCGATGTCGATTGGCATTTCGCTATACGTTTCTTGCCAATTTGCTGGTACAACTGGTTTTCTCTCGATATATCCGAATGGAAGCGCGGCGATGTTGTAGTCTGTTTTCACACCTGTGTCTACTTTTAAGCGTAGACGGTGATTTTTAATTTGGTTATCAACTTCCACTTTAACATCCAGCAGTTCGCTACCTTTTTTCACCTCTAAAATGAGTTTGATTTGCAGGTCGCCATGCCCTTCTTTCGTCAAACGATCGAGCGGGAAATCGCTTTTTCCAGTTAAAATTAAACGTTCGACTTCACTCGATTTCTCTGTATTTGCTGCAGAAAAAGTGAATAGCTCTGCAACATCCCCAGCCAGTGGTGAATAATCATACGTATCGCCTGCGTTCACGTCATCTTCTAGCGTAATAAAAGAAGTCCGGCGTTCGCCGTTTGGTTTTTCAAGCGAAATTTCTCCATTTTCGAAAGTGATTTTATACGATTCGTTTTGGACGGTGGCATTGTTAGAAGCAACTAGCCCATCCAGTTCGCGGTCATTTTCTTCAAAAGCAATCACACGGTAACCAAGGCCTGGAAGTTCCACCTTGACACGCACTTGAAGCACATAGTAGCCAGGTTCTTCAATGAACCGGTTTCCGGCTGGCGTTTCTTCTAGCACATTTTCGCGCGATGGAATGAACTCTTCTTGGACAATCGTTGCATCCGGAAACGCTGGGAAATGGATGTTTTTATGCTCGGTTACTACTTGTATTTCTTTATATCCGTCAAAATCATGTAAATCCGTATTAAAAATGATAATTTCGTTCGCGGCAAGTGACAAATCATCGGCAATTTTTTTCACAATCGTGTTTTCGATACTATCGCATAGTTCGTCAGCTTCTTTCATCCGGTGCAAAATATCTTCGGCAACTGGATCAGAAACGCAGCCCGCCAAGCTATCGTGCGCCTGACCTTCTAAAAGTTTCTTCCACGTATGCATTAGTAACCGTTCGCTAATAGAAATTCCGGATGCTTTAGCAATAACAAGAAGCGGCTCAATACGTGTTAGCAGTTTTTGCTCAAGTGACGCGCTTTTCAGCTTAATATTCATTCGGCTGGAGCCAATAGTTTTATGCACTCGCGCAAGTACCGGACTTCTAAATTCGCCGCGATATTCTTCTAAATCGGGCAGTTCTCTAACATATTGAATAAAATCTTGATAGGTACTAAGTTGATAATCATGACGCCCCATCTGGTTGATTTCCGCTAATTTCTCGGCAAAATTACTAATAATATTCAGCTGATCATTCCCAGAAGGAATTAAAACTTCAGTTGTTTTACTGTACTTTTCAATGAAATCAATTGCCGGATCAAGGCGTCCATCCACATATGCGGACGTTGGTTCCAGCAGCATCCCTGTGCCGTAACCTTGTGGCATATTAATCGCATAAATCGAAGCTTCCTCACCAAGTCCTTGCCATTTAAAATACGGAGATGCAACATGTTCACCAAGATGTATTCCGCGCCAGAAAATCACATTATCAAAGCCAGCATGTTCAAGTAAAGTCGGCATTTGGGCATTAAAACCAAATGTATCTGGTAAATAACCAATTTTCATATAGTCGCCGTATTTTTTACTATCAAAAATCCCAATCATCGCATTGCGCAAAATCGACTCGCCGTGCGCAAAAAAGGCATCTGTTTGTGTAAACCACGGTCCAATGAAAAGTTGTTTATCCGCAATTAATTGCTTAATATCCGCTAATTTTTCTGGGTACAGTGCGACATAATCATCTAAAATCGACAATTGCCCATCAAGTACAAAGTTTGCTTCTGGGTGCTTTTTTAATTCATCAATTACTTCTGTAAAAAGTTGTTCACTTAGAACCAGTGCATCGGCCGAGGTGAAATACCACTCTCGGTCCCAGTGCGTGTGGTTCACAATATGTGCTTTAACCATAGTTACCTCCGTTTTTTAAGCTTCCCATTCTGCTTCGTCAATTTCATCATCGTAGCTAGAGCCAGCCATTTCCTCACCAGCACTCGATTTACGTAAAGCGACTGACATACCTGCAACGATTAAAGTTCCAACTGCAATTGCTAAAATATAAACTGGCCAATTTTCAACTGTAAACCAGCCATAAAAACCACTAATTGGAGCTTGGTTAATTGCGCCAAGACCTACAGCTAGCGCGCCGCCGACAGCAGAACCAAGCACTGTAGCCGGAATAACTTTCAGTGGAGATTCTACCGCAAAAGGAATTGCCCCTTCACTAATCCCAACAAGCCCCATGATAAGCGAGGATTTTCCTGCTTCACGCATTTCTGCATTATATTTGCGTTTTGCGATTAACGTAGCTAAACCAAGTCCAAGTGGTGGAATAATGATTGCTACTTGTGCTGCTGTATTTGGTGCATAAATTCCACTTGTTAAAAGAGCCATTGCCGTTGTTACAGCCGCTTTGTTTACAGGTCCGCCTAAGTCAAAACCAACCATCGCGCCGATAATAGCCGCCATCATAATTTGGTTTGATCCAGACATACCATTCAGCCAATTTTCAAGCGCTGTATTTAGATCTGCAAAAGGAATACCAACCACATAATTAATAATAAGAACGGTGATAAGTGTGCCAAAAACTGGTACTAAAAATACTGGTACAATCGAAGCCGCTGCTTTTGGTAATTTCACATATTTTTTAATTAAAAGACACGTGTAACCAGCGATTAAACCAGCTGCAAGTGCCCCAAGGAAACCAGCGCCAATATCACGTGCCAGTAAACCACCAACAAGACCAGGTGCTAGTGCTAATTTGTCCGCAATCGAATACCCGATAAATGCGGCAATAACTGGGAACATCATTCCTAGCGCCAAGCCACCAAAACCATCTAAACTGTGTAGTAACGAAATTAAACTATTCGCACTGTCTGCGTATTTCGCGTCCCAAATATCTGTAATCCCGAAAAACGAACCACCAACCCGCGCAATTGCCATAATTACGGCGCCTGCGATAACGAGCGGAATCATATATGAAATACCTGTTAAAACGTGTTTTTTCAGTTCACTCCCAATTTTTCTGAACATGGTAGATCCTCCTTATTTTTCGTCAATTAACGCAAGAGCTGCGTTGATTACTTTTTCCGCATCTTTGATTGGTGCGCTTACTGGAACTTCCAGCACGACTTTACCGTCAAAACGTTCTTTGTTACGGACTTTTGTATCTACTGCGAAAATAACTACTTCGCCAATATTTACGTCTTTTTCCGTTAGTTCATTTTCAATTCCTGTTGCGCCTTGTGTTTCTACTTTAATAAGGTTGCCCATTTTTTTCGCGCCTTTTTTAAGTGCTTGCGCTGCCATATATGTGTGCGCCACTCCTGTCGCACATGCGGTTACTGCAATAATTTTACGTTTCATATCTCTACTACGCCTCCATTTAAAATTCGAATAACTTCTTCTTTATCTCGTGTATTTTTTAAACTTTCGACAATATCATCGTCCATTAGTTTCGTCGCGATTTCAGCAAGGATTTTCAAATGTCCGTCTGTTTTGTCGGAATCAGTAATCGCTAGTAAGAAAATCATGTTTACCGGTTCGTCATCCAGTGATTCCCACTCAATCATTTCTTTCGTTCTTGCAAAAACAATGGCCGATTTTGTGACACTTTCACTTTTTCCGTGTGGGATAGCAATGTTATTACCTATTCCAGTTGTTGAATGTGCTTCACGATCCAAAACTGCTCCGACGTAAGTTGCTTTATCCGCTAAAATATCACGTTCATCTAGCATTTCTGCCATTTCTTCAATTGCTGCTTCTTTCGTCGTTGCCTCTAAATCAAAGATGACTAATTCTTTTGTTAAAATATCTTTTACTTCCATTACATCCCATCCTTTAACAAATGCCCATAAATTTCTGCGGCACTTTTTAGTTGTGTCAGCTTCTCAAGCCATTTTTTATTATCAATATATTTATAAAACTGTTCATACATCGCATCTAAATTAATACCATTTTGTTCAGTCAGAGCGATAAAAAAGATTTTATCAACCTCGACTAAGCCCCATTTCACTGGGTTTTTAAGAGTGGCAATAGCGATGTGCGATTCATTAATAAGGGCAGGATCTGCGTGCGGTGTCGCCATTTCTTCAAAAGAAGTGAACGATAACGCTTCTCTTTTTAGCGCACTTTCAACAATTCCTGATTTAGCAATACCAAGATCCACAAGCTTATCACCAATTTGCGTAATTGCGTCTTCCATTGTTGCAACATCTAGCTTTGCAAAAATAGTTTTCGGTTCAATCAAGTCAATAAATGGTTGGCTGCGTTTCTTTTTCTTGCGTCTCGTTCGTTCGATTTGGCTTTCAACTTGTTGTAAATCGGCTTTACTCATCATTGGGCTTACGACAATACTCGGAACGTCTTCTAGTTCGAGATAAATTGTACTTATGACTAAATCCACGTCGACTTCTGTTTCCATTAACGCCTGAACGGACAGTATTTTTTCAATCGTAATCATCGGAAAATATTTCTTAATTCTCGCCGCAAGTAATCTGGATGAACCTAGCCCGGTACTGCATACAAGTACAACTCGAATTTGGTCGGGGAAAGAACGACTTCTTTCTTTGTATGCCTCAAAATGTAGCGTGATATACGCCGTTTCATCTTCGTTCACTTGCACATCGTACTTTTGCTCAAATTTCGCTTTAAAGTATAGTGCTTCTTCAAATGCTTGGGGAAAGTTTTGCTTAATTTTGCTAAGGTACGGATTTTTAAAATGCATGCCAAGTTTTAAGCGGTTAATGGCTGATTTCATATGTGTCGTTAGGTCATCAAGTAAGCTTTTATCGTAATTTCTTTCTGCTAAACACGTGCTGACAAATTCTGCCACATCGTCTTCTTTCGGTCGAACGCTTACAAGTAACTCATCATGCTGTTGGTTATATGCTGCTGTTAAATGCAACTGAATATAGCCAACTTCAAATGCTGGAATTTTAATATCCAAACGGTCTTCTAACATACTAACGAGGATTTCCGTATTGTTTCGCTGCGAGTCAAATACATCTTTCATTGGGTCGCTCTCAACATTTTCGATATACTCTCCTGCTCGAATACGCTCTACCGCAATCGCAAGGTGAATGACAATCGATTGAAACGCATAATCAGTAAAAGCAAAATCATGTCGCTCACTAAATTCTTGAACGATCGCAATAATTTCTTTCAAGCCCTCTTCTGGAAAAATTCCGGTGACATCGGCTTTAATCGTGTCAAAAGCTTGGAGGACCTTTTCGCCTTCTTGCTTTAAATACCAATTATTGCCCCAAAAATTAGTAATAAATTTCGATGTTAAGGCGCGCTTTTCTCGTTCACTAATAAGGAGTTTCATGCCCTTACTAGGTTTCTTATACAAAGTAATACCTTCTTTTTCCAGCATTTTCTTGACTTCTATCATATTTTTCTCAATCGTGCTCCGGCTTATATAAAGTTCGTCGGCCAGTTGATGAATCGTGATATAGTCGTCTGCTTTAAGCAATTTACTGAAAATGTAGATAACCCGCTCTTCTTTCGTTGATGGGATTTGGCTGACTTGGTTATCTAGGAATCGGCTAACTTCGGCAAAAGCCTTGTTATCGCCTTCAATATACACACCGATTTTTGGTTTACGGACCACTGTCATATCAAAATCCTTTAGAAAAACATCGATTTCCTTCAGTGAATTTGAAACAGTTTTTTCTGAAAGTCCGAGATGATTCGCGATAGTTCCAACACGTGTTTGACCTGTCTTCATTAGAAACTGAATGATATTTTTTTCGCGATTTGCAATCATTTTCGTTACCGCTTTCATTTTTAATTTTCCTTTCCCTACGCTTATTCTATTACAAAGACTGATCCCCAGAAAACTACGAAAATTACCGCATTGAATACCGTAATTTTGGGATATTGCTGTTCATTTTGGAGAATGGTAGATTTAAATTAGCACCACTAACCTAGAAAGGAAGCTTATTTATGTCTATTTATCTTATTGCGTTACTCCCTGTTCTTGGGTGGGGATTTATGCCGATAATTGCGAACTTACGAAAAAGCACCCCCGAGGAACAACTACTGGGGACTTCGATTAGCGCGCTATTATTTGCTTTCATTTTGTTCTGGATTTTATCACCAGAAATAACGGTTCTTTCTTTTATTGTGAGTTTTGTTTCGGGTATTTTTTGGAGTTTTGGGCAATTACTGCAGTTTAAAGGGATTGCGGCTTCTAGTGTCGCGAAGGCAATGCCGATTTCAAACGGTACACAACTCGTTGGCGCAACGCTTTTTGCTGTTCTTGTTTTTCAGGAATGGCAAACGGTTACGGCTGTTATCATCGGAGTTGTTGCAGTAATTTTAATCTTGATTGGGGTGGTAATGACCGGGTTTCAAAAACGCGGGAATCATATCACGGAGTCGGTTTCATTTCATGTCTACGGTATCGTTATTCTATCTTCGTTCTTTTTAACGCTTTACGTAGTGACAAACCAGCTTTTTGATGTCACTGGCTTTTCTATCATTTTACCACAAGCAATCGGTATGCTGACATGCGCCATTGGTATTAACTTAGCGAAAAAGACTGCTATTTCCCGGAAAAATGTTACATTTAACTTAATGACCGGATTATCGTGGTCAATCGCCAATCTAGGCATGTTCTTAGCGACTGCTGTACTTGGTGTCGCAACGAGCTTCTCGATTTCACAAGCTTGCGTTATCGTCGCAACAATCGGCGGTATCCTCATTTTCAAACAGAAAAAAAGCCCGCTAGAATGGACTTTTATCCTTTCTGGCATACTGTTAATAATGGTGGGCGTCGTATTCCTTAGTTTATTGAAATAGAAAAAGACTGTAGACAAAGTGAGCAATCATTTTGTTTACAGTCTTTTTTTTATTGCGTATTTTTAACAGATAGTTAATACTTTATTAGATGACTATCGCTATTTTAGGGATATAAAAAAATTTTCCAAACCAAAATGATACTTGCTTCGTCTAATATTGCAGAAGAAGGTGAAACTTAAATGACTGAACTTGAAGAAATAGGAATTCATATTAATAGCATCGAAAATACCGAACAAATTATCAGCCAATTAATGGATAACTACAGCGATGATGTACTGCACTTAGTTTTTTCTTATGTAAAAAATCGCACGACAGCGGAGGATTTAACGCAAGAGATATTTATTAAATGCTATGAAAAACTAAGCCAGTTTAATAATAAGTCATCAATAAAAACGTGGCTATATCGAATTGCTATTAATCATTGCAAAGATTACTTGGGCAGTTGGCATTATCGCAAACTAAATTTCAGCGATAAAATTTGGGACTATCTCCCGTCCAAGTCAAAACACGTTGAAGAAGAAATCATCTCAAAAGACGTAGCAAACAGTCTAATGAGCGCTGTTATGGATTTACCAGTAAAGTACAGAGAAGTTGTTTTCTTACATTACTACGAAGAACTTTCCTTAGCAAATATCAGCAAGATTACTGGTGTAAATAGCAATACATTAAAAACCAGGTTAAAACACGCCAGAGAATTATTAAAGAACAAGATGAGAAAGGAGGTTTAATCATGGACGATCCATTCTATAACTTAAAGGATTCTATAAAAAAAGATTTTGAGGGATTTTCTTTTTCCGAGGAGCGAAAAAATGCAGTAAAAGAAACAATCCGGAAGAAGCAATCACACTTAGAACTTCATTCTTGGAAAATAGAAACACTTCAAAACATATTAGATTCACTGCAAGATGAAGCAAAGCATGGGTACGAAATTTCCACCCAACTATTTCAAAAAAATGAACTTAGCTTTAAAAACAATGAAGGTCAGCTTTATATCCTGTTACATCTACTTGAAAACAAGAAAATCCTCTCATCAAAATGGATAGAAGATAAGAAATATTATTCCCTAACTGCGAAAGGGAAAAAATTTGTAGCAACTTTTGAACGAAGAGGCTCTAAGCAACATGGCTCACTGAAAAATTTAATAGAGGAGGCTTCTTTATGAGTTCTGCTATATTTGAGGAGTATTTAGGTAAAGTAATAGCTAAAGTGAAATCCAAGCAAGCACACAGCATGATAAAAAAAGAGCTTAGTAATCACTTAGAAGAGCTAAGTCACTCCTTTCAAAAGAGAGGATTATCCTTAGAAGATGCGGATAAAAAGGCGATGCAAGAAATGGGAGATCCCTCGACTGTTGGCAGAAACATGAATCAGCTTCATAAACCGAGAATGGACTGGCTCCTTATTGCGTTATTTGTCCTACTTGCCGGTATTGGTTTTCTTCCACTGATGAGTGATGTAGTAACATCTAATTCTTCGTTTATGAAAAAACAAATCGTCTGGCTTGCCCTTTCCATTCTTGCTCTGATAGGATTTCTTTTCTTTGATTATAGGAAACTGAAAAATTTGTGGATGTATTTTTACGCGGCTGCCTTAATCCTAATTTTCATATCTTTTTTTGTTGGTACTAGGCTTATTGGAGGAGGAATATGGCTTTCTTTCGGGGGTATTATGATTAATGGTCCAGCTATATCCTCATATTTATTCTTGATAGCGTGGGCTGGTATTTTCACCAAAGTTACTGACTTTAAAGGTGGGAAAAAACTAATAGGTCTACTAATCCTATTTTGGCTCCCAGTTATTTTCTACATTATGCTCAGCCAATTTGTATTTAGTATTATATACTTTTTGTTTGTATTAGTGATGTACATTTTTTATTATCGTCGTAACCAATTTGCCATTAAAGTAGCACTGGGTAATTTGCTTATAGGTATTATTTTCATTAGTACGATGATTCTTAAATCCTCTAGTAGCTATCTCTCTGATACAATCATACCTTTGAAAGATATTCTTTCAAAAGCTGGTTGGTTCGGCAACGGACTTCACAACAACCTAACTATCCCTGAAGCACATACAGATTTTGTCTTCCCATTTCTTGTCTACTCTTTTGGCTGGGCATTCGGAATTTTCCTTTGCCTACTACTACTTGTATTTATATTGCGGATTTCATTAAATGCTTTTAAAACAAGGGATTTATTCGGCAGATTATTAATAATCGGAGGGGCTGTATTATTTACCGTTCCAGCTTGTTGGAACATTCTTATGGGGCTTGGAATAGTCCCAATCATGGTAGTACCCCTTCCGTTTATCAGTTATGGGGGAAGCATGTTGCTAGTTTACGCTTCACTACTCGGTCTTATTCTAAATGTTTACCGACGAAAGGATATTGTAGAACCCACAATAAAAAATTAGTTTAGTGTAAAACCGACATGTTTACCACTTTCGAAAAAGCCAAAGACCATCTCAAGATCTTTGGCTTTTTTTCATATAATCTTCTATAACTTGTAACACGCCCGCCTCCTTATTAGAAGGGGCAACAAGTTTCGCAGCAGTAAGAACTTCCGGACTACTTTCTTGCATCGCGTAACTATGCGTCGTTAATTGCAACATTTCAATATCATTATTCGCATCGCCAAAAGCGAGTAAATCATCTGGCGCCACTTGCCATTCATTCAATAGTTGCTGGATCGCGCTCCCTTTCGTCACACCCGGAATAATAATATCAATACTCCCATGCCCGCTCGACACAGCGCGAATTTCACCGGCAAACGTTTGATTTAAATCTTCCACAATTTGCCCAGTTTTAGCCACTTCCACATCAAGCGCGAATTTAATAAACGTATCATCCGGAAGCACATCGAACGAATCCACCTCTTGCAACTCAAAATAATACTTTTTCGCGAATGCTTTAAAATTCGGATCAGCTGCTTTTAATAGATACGCACTTTTCACCCCACAAAGAATCACTTGCAAATCCTGATATTCTTGAATCAAGGTCCGTAAAATCTTTTGAACTAATCTTTTATCAAAACGATTCACACTAAGTAAGTCCCCTTGATGAAAAATGACCGCGCCATTTTCAGCCACATAAAAAAGTTCCTCGTCCTTTCCAGGAAAAAATGATTTAAGCTGATAATATTGATTACCGCTCGCAACAATAAATTTAATCCCACGCTTCGCTAACTCTGCATAAATCCTCTCAAACCTAGCACGGTCATATTCACCATTTCCATCTAAAAAAGTTCCGTCCATATCTACAGAAATCGCTCTAATCATCCGTTTAAACTCCTTTTTAAAATTGATTTTATTCTATTATAACAGAATAAATTGCTCCTGCTTTTTTTGCTTATAAAATATGCTATACTAAACTAACCCATAGCATAAAAAAACAAGACATAAAAGGAGGGCCAAACTTTGTCAAAAGGAAGACTAGAAGCATTTAGTGATGGCGTATTTGCAATTATAATAACAATTATTGTTTTAGGAATGACTTTACCTGATGTCTTTACCGCAGCAAGTACACAAGCTTTCTTATGGGAAATTTTTATATTTATAGAAGGCGGGTTAATTATCGGACAATTTTGGTATTCACATAGCAAGCTGTTTGATCAAGTCACGTCCATTTCCACATCTGCTGTCTTATTCAATATTTTATTTTTACTAGTTTTGTCACTTGTTCCACTATTTACAAAAGCAATTATGCAGCATTCAGACATGACCGCACCAATTATCGGGTTTGTTATTACTATTTTAATTACTTCCGTGATTTTCCAATTATTGCATCACGCGGTAAACGGAAAAAGTTCTGGTATTGATAACTGGAAATTTCGAATCGCTAGTTTTATATTTGTTATCGTACTTGGTATTATAAGCTTTTTCACTCCACAAATAGCAACAGTTTTATTTATTATGTTCCCGGTAGCTGGTTGGATTATTCAACTCACCAACCACCATCAGATAAAAATATAAAAAAGTCAGCGGAAAATTTCGTTGACTTTGTTTTATTATTTTGTTATTCTAGCACTAACAACAAGAAAGGAGCATAATTATGAGAAGCCTGGATGCAGTAGAAATACTCAGACGTGGCGAAACCATTGAGCGTTATAAAGAAGGCGGAAATTCGATGTTACCCTTGATTAGGTCGATGCAACCTGTTCGTTTAGAACCGATTGGCACGAGGGAACTTAAAGTGAACGATATCGTATTTTGCAAGGTTCGCGGTAGTTTTTTTACACATAAAATCAGTAAAATCCGCGGTAAGCAATATCAAATTTCTAATAATCACAAACACGTGAATGGTTGGATTACACGTAATAGTATTTATGGCATTGTCACCAAAATTTGGTAAATGCTAGGTAACATGCAACGAAAAAGTTGGATGTTTTTTATTTTGCTTAAAATCATACTTTTTTCCGAATAATTTCCAGTGCAATCATATATGCAAAGCAGAAGATAAGAAAAATGATTGTCAAACTCGAAATGGAGATTTGTTCAATCCCATATAAATTAAGCACAATCAACACAATTGGTATCGTCAAAGCTAAAACAATAAGCAAATAATGGGAAAATGTTTTGCGATTATTGATATATCTTTCATCTTTTTCCATTTTTTCTTTCTCATATTCTCGCTTCGTTTTTTCTTCAGATAAAAATACAGAACTCAGTATACCAATTAAAGTTGCAATAACCATAATAATTGGTGTACCGATATCTCCAATTATTTTTTCCCCTTTAATAATTCCTAATAGTGGATACAAATATACAATAACTACTGTTACCAGAATACTTCGATTAATGATGTATTGTTTCATACTAATTCTCCTCCAGTTGAAAAATCTCCTCTATTGTTAATCGAAAATAGTGTGCTATCTTTAAACTCAGCTCCAAACTAGGATTATATTTACCAGTTTCAATAGCATGGATGGTTTGTCTTGAAACTTCTAGCTTGTGAGCTAATTCAGTTTGAGCGATACCTCTTTCTTCTCGTAAATCTTTCACTTTATTTATAACCTTCATTCAAATACCACCTAGTAAAGATAACTTTACGTTTAGTATAAATGATATTGTTAAAAACGTAAAGCTATCTTGACACTTTAAATAAAAAAAGTAGTGAAAATGATTGCTCACCTTCACTACTTTTTCTTACTTCACCATTCTCGACTCACTTTTATCGAAATATTGCTTCCCAATCTGCAATTTCTCTCCAAATAGTTCGTCAATAGTTACAAATTCGTATCCTTGTTTTTTTAATGCTTTAATAGTTTTATCTAAACTTGCTGCTGTTGTTGGATGAATATCATGCATTAGCACAATTCCACCATTAGATGCACCAGATAAGACTCTTGAGGTTACTACTTTCGGATTTTTATTTTTCCAATCTTCCGTATCAACTGACCATTGTATTATCGGTAGGCCAATCTCTTCGGCAACTTTTTTATTTACCGCACCATATGGAGGCCGCATAGTTGTTGGAAAATATCCAGTTTGGTCATATACTGCTTTTTGCGTTTGCAAAATTTGATTATATACCTCTTTTTCAGAAAGCTTGGTTAATTGCGGATGATCCCAAGAATGACTACCAACTTGGTGCCCTTCTTCAAGTTCACGTTTAACTAACCCCGGATTATTAATGACGCTTGACCCAAGTACAAAAAATGTCGCTTTTACATTATTACGTTTCAATGTTTCTAGTACTTTTGGTGTTACTGAAGCACTTGGACCATCGTCAAAAGTAAGCGCAATGACTTTGTTTGTTTTTGCTTTTGGTATTTCTGGTGCTTTTACGCTACTCGGTAAGTATCGTTTATTTACAGAATCAGCAATATCAGCAAGCTTTACATTTATTTTTTTGGGTCCAGAAATCCCTGGTATTTCCACTGGTAAAATTAGTTCAGAGTTAGTAAGTTCAAAATTAGTTTGATTCCATTTCACTAAACTCTTAATTCCTCCAAGTTTCCCAACTTCTTTTAAAGGAATATCCCCTGTTCTAATGAGTTCTTGTTCAACTACAGTTTTTAAATTTAATTTTGTTTCGTCATTCTTTATTAACACATCCCCAAGTGTTAACAACGCGCCTGTTTTGGCGTCAGTGACAATGTTTTTGCAAATATCTTTTTTGTCCTTAAGAGTATATTTAGTTTTACCTTTTTTTATATACTCGGATTGGACAGCTTTGTAAGACACTACTTGCTCGGCCATTTTCTGCTTTTGATAAGTATAAAAAATAATCCCTTGCTTATCTTTGCTTAGTTTTTTTATTTCTGCAGATTTAGCCTTTTCCATCTCTTGCTGGATAATTTTGTTGTCTTTTTTCGTGGAAGTTTTAGGAATATACGAAATAATTTCTACTCCATCCTCTTTCTTATCCAATCGGCGAAAGTTACCTTCGTCTTGGTCTTTCATTAGTCTGTCCATCTGCATTATTACTTTGTTGCGCGACTTCGAAAGTTGGTATTTTTGGAATCCTACGACACCAACAAAAACCACGACAATAATGAGAATCGTAACTAGTGAAAATCTAAACCATCTTATTTTCACATTATGCACCTCACCTTTAGAAAAACCTTCCCCAGTTTTTCTTATAAAACAATTATACATGAAAAAAAACAAGTTTCTAGTTTTTGTACTAAAATAGGAAAATGGAACTAACAGAACCGTAACATTTGTTACAAAAAAGACACGGATAAAGTGGGAGCTTTTTTCCGTGTCTAGTTTATAGTTACAGGATTACCCCTGAAAACTAGCATATTGTGAAATATTTCACTATTAATTTTACCGCAAAAAAACGTATTCCGCAAATATTAGATTACGTTTTTTGAAGATATTTTTAACCTAATGCTACATCCAAAACCATCATTACAGCAAAGCCAACCATAGTTGCCACTGTTGCTAAGTCAGCTGAACCCTCAACTTGTGATTCTGGAATTAATTCTTCTACAATAACAAAGATCATCGCTCCGGCTGCAAAAGCTAACGCAAAAGGCAAAATCGGTGTAACAAAAACTACTAGAACCGCACCAATTACAGCAAAAATCGGCTCTACAACAGCTGACAACTGTCCATACCAAAAACTTTTACCTCTGGATAGGCCTTCACCGCGTAATGGAATTGACACGGCTGCTCCTTCTGGAAAATTTTGAATACCAATACCAAGCGCTAAGACAATCGCCGTAATAAGTGTCTCTGTATCCCCAGTTATAACAGCCCCAAAAGCAACACCAACCGCTGCTCCTTCTGGAATATTATGAATCGTAATCGAAAGCACTAATAAAATACTTTTTCGAAGTGATGTTTTAGGACCTTCTTTTGCTTGTTCTGGAAATCCAAAATGCAAGTGAGGGATAATACGATCAATTACACGCAAAAATATACCTCCGAGTAAAAAACCAACTAAAGCAGGCACAAACGAAAACTTCCCTAAGTCCTTACTCATATCTATAGCGGGTGCAAGAAGTGACCAAAAGCTTGCAGCAAGCATAACTCCCGCAGCAAACCCTAACATTACATTGCCCCATTTTTTATTTAAATTTTTAAAGAAAAATACTAGTGATGCTCCGGCTGCTGTACAAGCCCATGTAAAAATCCCAGCAAGTAATGCTAGCAAAACCGGATTTAGTGACGATAAGTAGTTTAGCAATTCACTTTCTCCCTTTTCCTATTTCTTTATTTAGCAGACCATCCTTTTTTGAAACCTTGGACAAATGCTTGAGATTTATTAATACCTGTTTTCACAGCCCAAATAGAACTATAAATAGAGATTTTAGCAGCAGTTCCAGCAACTTCTCCAGTTTTATGTGCAATTTTTTCTACCTTAGTACCGATTTCTCCACTAAGTTCTTCAAGTGATTTTGTCATAACGTGCACCTCCCACCCTTTCTCCTCTTTCATGATAAAGCAATCACCTAGAATATTCAAGAGGGTTCAACTGTACTACTTTTTGTAGTATACTCCTGTTGAAAGTCCCTACAGAGAGGAAGATTACTATCGAAAAAAGTTTGAAAGAATTTGCTAAATTAGCTTTTTATTTGATTCCTATCAGCTTTTTATTAGTTTTTATTGGGCCTGTTTTAAGTTATTTTAATATAAATATCCTATTTTTTTCAAATATCGTTTGGCTGCAATCTGTAACCATTTTCATGATTTTAATGCTCTTTTGTGGTATTATCCTTAGCTGTCTTGCAGAACGGATAAAAAAGTAGTTTTTGGCTTTATTATATCTATTTATTTAAGTGAAATTTGATTTTAGTGTATATTTTTAAAAAAAGTTTTGAAATGGCCTACACTCTGTGGTATAATTTTCTTGCATTTAGAATGATTCTAAACTGTTATTCAAATGCACAAAATACATCTAGGAGGGAACAAAATGTCACCACAGATATTAACATATGTCATTTTAGTAGCAGCGACACTTTATTTAGTGTCATCAATTTACCCTATTATCAAAGCTAAAAAAAATAATTATACTGTAGTTGTTAGGCCTTTACGCATCATTGCAGCTGTAATAGTTATTCTATTAGCAATTTTTGCGATTGTTACTGGTAATACTTACGATAGCATTATTGATTCTATTAACACGAAGTATCGTAATTAAATGGAAAAATGGCGGAAAATATTAACCCAAGTAACTTCTAGTCTTGGCGTCGTTTATTTGCTTATAATGTTTGGTTTTTATAAGAAAACTCTTTCGGATAAAACTCTCCCAGATAGTTTCCAAACAGTTTTCTTAATAGGAACTTTTGTATTTATCGTATTGTTATTCGTTATACAATTGCATAAAAAAACAATTTTTCTTTGGATTTTAACCGTTTTTTGTTTTTTTATTTTATTACTTGTTTTACTTGCTACTTTTCAAAACGTTTGGCTACTTCCGTTTTTTAACGTTTGTTTTGATTGGATAAAAGCTAATTCTGTAATAGCAATATATGGAGCTATTTTTTTAAGTGGCGGAAGCCTTTATATTTTAGGAAAAGCAAATGCACATTATAAAATTTTTACAAAAAAATAAAACTTTACCCAATCATATCAAGACATATATTATTAAAACAATCGGTTAAAAAGTAATTATTAAACGTGTGTAATTAAAGTAAAAAAAAGCAAAATTTCTTATTGTAAGAAATTTTGCTTTTTTTGTTCATTTTAATTGAAATAAAGCCAGATTTATGATAAATTTATATAGATATAATCACTAAATATTTTTATGTAAAGCAATCCCTACTTTAATTATACAGTATCCAGCACATTACAGTCAAGCATTATTTTAACAAAAAATTGGAGGGCGCCAAATGAAGCCATATGTATTGAAATTCCATGAAATCAATGAATCAAACGAAGCTATTGTGGGTGGCAAAGGAATGAATTTAGGAAAGTGTGCCAAAATAGAAGGAGTACTTGTTCCCCCGGGTTTTTGTGTGACAACGGAAGCTTACCGAGAAACCTTAACTGCAAACCATGAATTTCAGCATCTACTTGACAAATTATCATTACAAAAGTCTAGTGATAGCAACATTATTCGTGAAATCAGCTTGGCAATCCAGGAACTAATTGAAAACATCACGCTTTCAAAAAGTTTAACATCCACAATTAATCAAGCAATTTTAGATTTAGGTGCTAACAGACCTTTTGCAATTCGTTCTAGCGCAACAGCTGAAGACATGCCACACGCATCTTTTGCCGGTCAACATGACACATACTTAAATATTATCGGTAAAGATGAAATTTTACGGCACATCACTAAATGTTGGGCTTCTTTATTTACTGAACGTGCTATCATATACCGTATTCAAAACAATTTTGAACATAACAAAGTAGATCTTGCCGTTGTAATTGAACAAATGGTTTTTCCTGAGGCATCCGGGATTTTATTTACAGCAGATCCAATATCCTCTAATCGCAAAACTCTATCTATTGATGCTAGTTTCGGCTTAGGTGAAGCACTCGTTTCAGGTTTAGTTTCTGCCGATTCGTATACAGTACAAGAAAATAATATTACGCATAAAATGGTTGCTACTAAAAAATTAGCCATTTATGGATTAAAATCTGGTGGGACTGAAACTCGTGCTTTAGAAAAATCCAAACAAACCGCACAAACCCTTACAGATCAACAAATTTTGCAATTAGCTCGCCTCGGAAGAAAAATAGAAGCTCATTTCGGTCACCCGCAAGATATTGAATGGTGCTTAGTTAATAATGTTTTTTATATTGTACAAAGTCGACCCATTACAACTTTATATCCTATCCCTGAAGTGAACGAACCAGGAAATCGTGTTTATATCTCTGTTGCTCACCAACAAATGATGACAGATGCGATGAAACCACTTGGACTCTCATTCTATTTAATGACTACCCCAGCTTCCATGTATCCAGCTGGCGGGAGATTGTTTGTAGATATTACGGAAAGCTTATCTTCTCCTGCTTCCAGAGACATGATGGTTAACACTCTTGGCCAATCGGACCCCCTTATTAAAGACGCACTATTAACAGTTATTAATAAAAAAGGCTTCTTACAACCTATACCAGCTGCCCCTCCTACTACAAAAACTAGCCAGCAAATGAAGCCAGCAGCACGAAATATCCCTGAGCCAGAAATTGTTTTTGAACTGATGGAAAATAGCAAGACCTCTATTAGAAAACTTCAACAAGCTATCCAAACAAAAGCAGGTTCTGCTTTACTTGACTTTATTACAGAAGATGTGCAAGAACTGAAAAACATTCTATTTAACTCAACTAGTATCGATGCCATTATGGCCGGAATGGATGCCTCAGCTTGGTTAAATGAGAATATTGATAACTGGCTTGGTGAAAAAAACGTAGCTGACACGCTGTCCGAATCTGCACCAAACAATATCACTTCACAGATGGGACTCGCCCTACTAGATGTAGCAGATGTTGTTCGACCTTATCCTGCAGTTATAGCATACTTAGAACAAACTAAAAACCCTTCTTTTTTAGATGAAATAGACACTTTAGAAGGTGGTAAAGAAGTAAAAAAAGCATTAGAAAACTATTTGCAAAAATATGGTATGCGTTGCGCCGGAGAAATCGATTTGACTAAAACACGTTGGATTGAAAACCCGTTAACTCTTGTTCCACTTATTTTAAGTAATATTAAAAACTTCGGACCTAATGCAAGTAAACAAAAATTTGAGCAAGGGGAAATGGAAGCACGCAGTAAAGAGCGTGAAATTTTACAACGCTTAGAACAACTTCCAGAAGGAAAACAAAAAGCAGCTGAAACAAAAGCAAAAATTGATATTTTACGTAACTTTATCGGTTACCGGGAATATCCAAAATATGGTATGATTAATCGTTATTTTATATATAAACTCGCTTTATTACGAGCTAGTGAACAACTTGTGCAAGATGGCGTTCTTCATGAGAAGGAAGACATCTATTACCTTTATTTCGATGAACTACAACATGTCATGCGCACAAATAAAGTTGATTATCAACTCATTGATACCCGAAAAAATGATTTTATTGCATACGAAAAGTTAACACCGCCACGGATTCTTACTTCTGACGGGGAAATGATTAGCGGAAAATATAAGCGTGAAAACCTCCCTGAAGATGCAATTCTAGGGCTTCCCGTTTCATCTGGTACTATTGAAGGTCGGGCACGCGTTATTTTAAATATGGAAGAAGCTGATTTGGAAGACGGAGACATTTTAATTACCGCCTATACAGACCCTAGCTGGACACCAGCATTTGTCTCGATTAAAGGACTCGTTACCGAGGTTGGTGGGCTGATGACACATGGTGCGGTAATTGCTCGGGAATATGGTCTACCTGCTGTAGTTGGTGTTGAAAATGCCACTAAAATGATTAAAAATGGCGCACGTATCCGAATAAATGGAACTGAAGGATATATTGAACTCCTAGATTAAATAAAAAACAGCAAGCCCACTATTTGGCGCTTGCTGTTTTTCTAATTTGGCACAATTAAATCAGTATCAGAATCTTTACTATCTTCCTGCGTTGATTTTATTTCCACGAATACTTTATGGGGTAAACAAACAATAGTGTCACCAGCTTTAGATTTCCAGCCCATTTTTACGCCAACTTGGTCGGGGCTGTTGTCTTCTTTGATGCGAATTCGCTCGCCGTCTACTTCCATCAAATTATATTGTGGACCTTTTCCTTTAATCGTAAATTGTTCATTTCCCTTATGCCCTGTTAGCGGAATTTCCCGAATCACTTTGCCATTTTGCGAAATGATTGCTACGACTTCATCGCCGGTATTTTTAGCCTCAGCAATCGAAAAAAATAATAGTGGTAAAAACGAACCCAAAATAAGTGTAAAGATAATTACAAAGTCAAATGGGCGTACCATTTTCATATGAGAGCGCATTTCTTCTCCTATCTAACCGTTGTGATTGGCGTTAAAATCTAAACTAACTCCTGGCTCATCGAATGCAATCTCTGTCACATCGTAAGTTATGCGTTTAATGTAATCAATTAATGGATTTGACAAAGCTTCTACATCTGCTGCTTCTAAATCAGAAAATTGACCAAAAAAGTCTTTCAACTGAATAATACGGCTAATTCGACCGTCAATTCGAAAGTTTTCAAGTGCTAGTAAAAAAGGAATCGTAATTTTAAAAATTTTTCCTTTGGCCATTAATTCTACGTTTCCGTCAACGGGTTCTACTTCGTGGACTTCTAGTTCAATTTTGTTTTCAAACGGTTGATTTTCTTCCATCGTTGTTTCAAAGTTGTATTTTTCTACAACTATTTTATTAGTTACAATATCCATAAACCCACCTCATCAATAATATGTATAACTGTATACTACATGATAAATAAGTTAGTGACAAATAGGTACTAACAAGTGATTTCTATTCGATTACCTTCTGGATCAAGGACGACACTTTCATAGTAGCCATCTCCAGTAGTTCTTGCCTCGCCCGCAACACTAAAACCTGCTTGTCTTATTTTTTCTGTTAATTCGTCCACAGCCTCTTTTGATTCAGTCGCGATTGCAATATGCGCCCAGCCTAAACTTTCGCTAGAGTTTTTCCCAGCAACATCTATGCGGCTCATAATCTCTAACCTTGCCCCACCTTTAAAAGAGAGAAAATAGGATTTGAAGCCTTTTGTTTTATTTTCGTACAATTCATTTGCTCTTGCACCAAAATAAGTCACATAAAATTGTTTCATTTTTTCTAAATCTTTTGTCCATAAAGCCACATGTTCTATTTTCATTTGAATTCCTCCTAATTATAAGAAAATGGCTGCTGATATCCAGTATACCACTGCCGCTAACAGCCCGGCTAATGGTAATGTGATGAACCAAGTGACAACCATATTTTTACCTGTACGCCAGTTTACTTCTTTTTTATGATTAGCAGTCCCAACGCCCATAATGGAGCTATCAATCACTTGCGTTGTACTCACTGGTAAATGGATTAATGTAGCTGACATAATTACCGAAAGTGAACTTAAATCCGAAGCCACTCCTGTTACTGGCGTGATTTTCATAATTTTTGTTCCCACTGTTTTGATTATCCGGTAACCACCGACGGACGAACCAATCGCCATAGAAGCCGCACAACTTACTTGAACCCAAAACGGGATTCCAGCTGACTCTTTTAAAAGTCCGCTTGCAACTAAAGCGAGTGTGATAATCCCCATAGTTTTTTGAGCATCATTTGTACCATGCGAATATGCTTGAACAGCAGCAGTTCCAATTTGAATAAAACGAAAACGCCGATTCATTTTACCAAGTTTTTTATCATGAAAAAGGGATTTAAACAGCGAATAAACTAAATAACCAACTGTAAAACCAATGATTGGTGAAATAATTAACGCAATAATAATTATTGTAAATCCAGACCAGTTAAGTACACTAAAACTGCTAGCTGACGCAATAGAAGCACCCGCTATCGCACCAATAAGAGCGTGCGAGGAACTACTAGGCATTCCCACAAGCCAAGTCATCAAATTCCAAATTACTGCTGCGATTAAACCACATAAAACCACAAATTCTCCGTTATTTAATGAAAAAGGATCCACTATACTTTTTGTAAGCGACTCAGCTACTCCTGTAAAAGAAATCGCTCCTAAAAAGTTCATCACAGCAGCAATCCCAATTGCCACACGTGGTTTTAATGCTCTAGTGGAAATGCTCGTAGCAACGGCATTTGCAATGTCGTGAAACCCATTTATAAAATCAAACGCTAACCCCATTATAACGATAATAACCGTTATTACAATAACCGTATCCATTTAGCAGTTCCCCTTGTTTAGATTCACTTTTTTATAGTCTATACCCTTTTTATGTAAATATAAAAAGAATCTACTCCGTATTTGGCAGCAGATTCTTTCAGATGTTATTAAAATTCTTCCCAGTTATCCATATCATATTGATATTCATTGTCATAATTATAATCGTCCATCATATTGTGCATTCCGCCATCGTTTGCTACGAAAAACAGCAAGAAAATGAAAGTAATAATGACGATAAAGGTATTCACTACAGCTATTCCAATTCCACTAATGAGGAGCCCTAAGTTTTTTCTCATTACCTCACCTTTTGTACGAACGATAAGATAAATAGCTAGAATAATAATTACATTGATGAAAATCATTAATAGGCACCACAGAACCGCATTCATACCACGTTGTTCCGCATCTTTATAAATCCAAACTGCCAAAAGCGCTTTTGCTGCAAGTCCTAAAAACATAGCAAAAATCAAAAATATTGGAAAGAAGACTGCTATTCCCATTTTATCCCCTCATTTTCTCTAAAATTTGTTTTGTATTCTTTTTTGGTAAGAGTTAAAATTCCTGCAATTAAAAATAAAATACCTTGTATTGAAAAAACTTGCAATCCTCCTAAAACAATAAAACAAACAGCAATTGTTTTTACTTTAGAGCTGTTATTTTTAATTTTAAAAGCTCCAATAAATCCAAAAACAGCTGATGCTACAGTAAAAATCACGGCAATAATAGAAAAGAAAGTAAATATCCAAGACATTATCATTTCTTCAGAACCACCATAAGTCATTGTTGAACCCGATAAAACAATTGCACTAAATCCAAAAACTACTGCATATAATGCTGCTGCAAAAAAAGTAATGATACTAAAAGAAGCCCCTATTATGAGCAAAATAAATTCTGTTTGTCTATTCATTAAATCCTCCATATGTATAATTATTCTTCTTACTAGTGTACCATGAAATTCACTTTGACCAAACGGTAAAATCAAAAAGTTCACTAAAACTTCATTAAAAAAGCTACTTCCTTGATCAAAAGGAAGTAGCTTTTACTTTTTCTTTAAAATATCATTCGCTAAATTAGTAAATGCAGTAAAATCTTTTAAGGTAGCAAGTTTTTCACCATACTCTTCGCGAACTAGTTCTACAAGTAGTTCATAGATATTGATTGCTTCTTCATAGTCATTTTTACTAATACATAATAAAAAGACAGCGTGGACAGATTGTTTTTGATCCCATTTAATCGGATGGTCTAAAATTCTGATGACGATTTTAGTTTCTTTAGCCATCAAACCTAAAGGATGTGGGATGGCGATTCCAGTTCCGAGGACCGTTGAGCCAAGCCTTTCTCTTTCGATGACAGAATGCAAAAATTCTTCTCCAACAATATTTTTACTTTTTAGTGACTCAACCATCTCTTCCAAAATCGCTGTTTTATTAGTAAGCTTACTTCTCGCAAAAAAATGGGCATCAAAAAAAGTGGATAAAAAGCCTCGATTAAGGTCTGTTTGTTCCTGAATAATTGTACCAAGCATTTTTAATTCTTCATTTGTCGGGATATTGCTGATTTTAATCACTGGTTTATTTTTTTCTGGAATTCTGACGGTGGAAAGAATAATATCTTCCTCAATATGAATAAAACGATTATATTCTTGAATGGAAACAACTTTAGTTATATCTAAATTACTTACGGCTGATTTTACTTTCGCTTCTACAATCCGTGCAGTTCCAAATCCCGAACCACACACAATAAGCGCTGATTTATGGCGATAATAGGATATTTGATAGTTTCGTTCTAAAGAAGCCCCAATATGTAGCGCCAAATAAGCTAATTCATTTTGATTAATATCGTACGGATAATCTTTTTTTAGTGATTCTACTGCATCTAATGTAATTTCGTAAGCAAGTGGGTAATATCGTTTAATATGCTCGGTCATTGGATTTTTTACAGTCATATGATATTTCACACGGTAAAGCATGGAATGAATATGCGCAATCAAGTCTTTTTTCAGTTGTAAATCATCTTGCAAACGGTAAAAATATTGCGATTCAATCCGATTTAACATCCCTTCTATATAGGCGTAATCATCAAATTCACTAATTTCTTTGTCTTCCACATTCAATATCCGTTTACTAGCAATTTGGAGAAGTAAATAGTTTTTGTCCCCTTCTGTAATTTCAATTTCAAAAAGAGAAGCTAGAATGGTAGCTAAATTATTTGCGATAGCAATTTCTTCTTTGCTAACATCTGTTAACTCAAATTCTTTTAAAGAATGTCCTAGTTCAATCCGTTCTACTAAAATCATCATATGTAAAAGTAAATTTTGAAGTGCTTCATCTGTAAAACGAATGTTAGTTGCAAAGAAGTAATCTGTCACAGCTGACATTAACTTTTGCAGCTTCTCTTTTTGTTTATGCCACTCAAAAAATGTTTCTAAGTAGGACTCTGGCGCTTTTTTCGAGGCAATCAGAGCAGTTAGCGTATAGCGCATTTTTTCTTCTTCTCCAACAATTTTCACGCCACTTCCTGGTTTTGAGACGAGCATTAAATCATACGAAGCGATAACTGTTCGGACTTGTTTCATGTCATTAGAGATTGTTGCGCGACTGGCAAAGAGGGTATCTGCCAAATCTTCTAGTTTAATATAATCGGCACTTGATAGAAGTAAGAATATCTCATATTTCACGCGTTCTTCTGGGTTATCTAAGTCAAAATAATCCGCATTTTTCGGTTTATTTTTGTCGACTTGAAATGCTTCAAAGGCAGCGGAATCAAGAATTTCGATTTTATACCCTGCTCCTCTAGTTAAGGTAATGGTTGCTCCATTTGTTTCGAGAAATTCGGTTAATTTGGCTATGTCCGTTCGGATTGTTCGTTCTGAAATATGTAAATCTTGGCTGAGTTTCTGAGCTGATAAGTAGCTACCCGCATCAAGGAGCATGCCGTATAATATTTCCAAACGTTTATAAGCAAAATATCCCATTATGAGCAGCTCCTTTTTTAGGTAATTAAACTTTAATTTTTAAACAAATACGTTTGTACTTTGGCATGTTTTAATGTCGTTTCTTTCTCGTTTGACTTGCTTTCGTCCAAATGACATTCCTTGCCTTGGAAAATTTCTGGGATGGTAATTTCTTTTTGTAAATATGGATTGAAAAAACGCGTAATGAAAGCATCGCTGTCTTCGGCTTTTTTCACTGCACTAATAATCGCTCCGTCTATTGTCGGAAGTGCTAGACTATATGTGGCATCTAGCATTTTTTCTTCGTCCCGGTAAACATAAATCAAGCGGCCGTTTAGGAAATCAGACATTTGGTAAACTGGCGGGTTCGACAAATATTCTTTTGCTTTTTTCGCAATATTCGCTTCATCAAAAGAACTCTCAAATAAAGTTAGCGCGAATATTGCGTTTATTTTACCAAGTAGCTGCGCGTCTGGTGTTGCTACAATCGATTCACCGGAAGCACGACCTGGACGATATAGTAAATCGGTTTTACCCATATGGCTAAATGTGCGGAACAAGGTTAAGGAAATCGTATCGTAATTTTCACCAATGATTTCGTATTCGCGCACGCCTTCTGTCATTACAGCAACCCCGTGTGTTGCATCGTGTAAGCTCACAAAACTTTGCATCGCTTCAATCGAAATTGGTGCTTCTTGCCACTCTTCCTCTTCCCATATGTCCATTTCTGGAAGACGAACCGGACGATTGATTGGGGCGAATAATTGGTCAGCTGTTGAGAATTTGCTAGCAATTTCAGTTGCGAAAGTGACACATAACCTGTGACTCAGTACTTGATTAGCAACTTGGACATCAAAGCGAATGAGTTCTTCTTTTTTACGTAAAGAAATTACTGTTTTGATAGTCATTTCGTTACTTTTTTCACTATTTGCACGTTCTTCTAAATTATACGGTACATTTAACTTGAAAGAAATAGTTAATGCTTGGTTGACGTTTGATATGCTAGACTCTATGCTTTCCACTACCGCTTCTTTCGATGAAATTACAAGGTCTTTACGTGGTGGAGAATAGTTATACGAATCACCATCGTCGCCATTTTCCACAAAAATCATTTGATCTGTATAGGTTCTACCCGCTTTTTTATCATAAATCGTTAGTGAATTGTTGGCTGCTAGCTGGATTTCATAAAATTCGTTTTCAATTTTGCTCGTGGCGGATTGTGTTGGTTCTTGCTCTGGTGTTTCTTTTTCTAAATTAAAGTAGATGGTATCGTATCCTAGTGCTGGCAGGTTATTTACATTTACTAGCATCGTTGCTAAAAAGACTTTTTCTGGTAAATAAACGGATTTACTAGGATTTAGGTCGATATGTTGATTTAAGACGTATTCAGTTAAGTCCTTTTTCTCTTGAATTGTGTATTCAAGCTCGTTTCCTCGCGCGTCTTCTATGATGAAATTGCCTTCTGGGATATACGCGGTCATTTTAATCACGCCGCTTTTTTCGTATGGCAGTGGGTTGAAAACGGTAAATTGGAATGGTTGTTTTTGTTCGATTTTTTCACTGATGAGGCGCATGTTTAAATCGAGTAAATTGGTTGCTAAATCCGAAGCCAATTTATAGCGATGTTTGACGTCACGGTTAGTCGTGTCACTGTTACAGCCGCCA
The DNA here is from genome assembly GCF_014229295.1 of Listeria farberi. Taxonomy (NCBI): domain Bacteria; kingdom Bacillati; phylum Bacillota; class Bacilli; order Caryophanales; family Listeriaceae; genus Listeria; species Listeria farberi. The sequence goes on along the minus strand of NZ_JAARZL010000001.1, from coordinate 187,715 downwards.
ATGCTATCGTGTGCAGCATTTTCAAACATCAGTTTCCAAATTTCCGCGAGCTCATTGTGCGGATAACGATTTCCAAGTGCGTAGCTTATCGACAGAACTGGCTCTAGTATATTGCTTAGAAAGTTTTCGATTTCATTATTTGCTTGTTTTAAATCCGCCCGAGTGGAGAAAATCGATTTGTGCAGACGGCTATGTTTACCTTCTGTTAATTCCCCAGCAATGACTGGTAAATCAGTTACATCTTTTTCCAAATCAGCAAAAAAAGTTTCTGGTGAAGCGATTTGGTATTCACGCGAATGATCTAATTCATTAAATTTCGCAACCAAATCCGGCAAATTTTTTCTGACTGGTGCTTGGTCTAAGCCGTTTGGGAAGTATACGTTTGGCGTGGATGCTTTTTCTTCCAAAGCGCCAATTTGCTCATCCAAATAAGTCTTAAGTTCCGCTTCATTTTCTGGAATATTTGCTCCGTAGTAATAGCCGAATGGAATTTGTTCCGCAAGCATTTCCGTCCCGTCATCGCCCTGCCAAATAAATTCAGTTTGTTTCAAGCGATTATCAGCAACACCACGCCAAAACAGAAACTTCGATATACCAAATTCTTTATAAATTTGCGGCATGTTACCACCTTGTCCGAACGCATCTGGGACATAACCAACAGCCATGCTATGTCCCATTTCGCGAGCCATTCTCGTTCCATATAGCAAGTTTCTAACAATCGATTCTTGTGAAATGACTAATTGGTCCGTTTGAGTATACCAAGGGCCTGTAATAAGCCGTTTTTCAGCAATAAGTTTTTCTAATCTAGTTTTATCTTCAGGGCAGTAGCGCAAATAATCTTCTATTAATGAACTTTGGGCATCCATCAAATAAAAATGATAATTATCTTTTGCTTCTAATGTTTCAATTACTTCTTTTAAATGCTTCACTAAATAGATTGTTGAACGGCTTGAAGTGAAATACCATTCTCTATCCCAATGTGAATGCGGAATTACATGTACTTTCGTTTTAGCCATTTTAATTAAATCCTCCAACTATTATTTAATCTCTATTTCATCAAAACTAATATCGATATCGTCCACAGCATCATCTGCAGCAGCTGTTTCTTCTTCGGTGAAATTCACGAATAAGTTAGCGCAGATTCCGATGATGAATGCACCAACCAAGCCACCAACTAAGTAAGCCCAGCCGTTACCAATGGTGAAGAAACCGTACATTCCACCAATCGGCGGCATTTTCACATAAGCGCCAAGCCCCATTGTTACTGCACTACCAATCGCACAGGCAATAACATTTAGTGGAATTAATTTACCAGGGCTACGTAGTGTAAATGGAATCGCACCTTCTGTAACGCCAATCAGTCCCATAATTAGTGCACCATTTCCGGCTTCTTTGAATGTAGTAGAATAATTCTTTTTACGTAAAAGTGTAGCAATTCCGTAGCCAAGTGGCGGAATACAAATTGCGACATTAATCATGATCGAAGGTAGATAAATTCCACTCATAAATAGCGCATTCCCAGCCATCCAAGCAGCTTTGTTTACCGGTCCACCAAGGTCAAATCCAATCATTGCTCCTAAAATAAGTGCGAGAATAATGACGTTTGTATCGTTTTTACACATTTCAGTTACCCAATCAAGTAACGTTTGGTTTAACCAACCAAGTGGCCCACCGAGAATCAGCGACATCAGTATCCCCGTGGCACCAACCGTAATAAGTGGCAAAATAATTAGTGGTAAAGAACTAGCAGCAGGTCCAGTGATTCGAACATGTTTTTTCACCCAGTTTGTTAACCAACCAGCGAAGAAACCAGCGACAACGGCACCTAAGAAACCAGCATTTGTACTAGTAGCAAGGACCCCACCGACAAAACCAGCAGCAAGAGCCGGTTTTCCAGCGATAGAATAAGCAATATATCCAGCAAGTACTAAGTTAAGTAAGCCAATTGCCGCCCAACCAACATTTTGGAATAAGTAAACGTAATGATAAAATCCGCTTGCATCTGCGTAGGCATCTAAATTTGTAACCCCGCCGATAATCCCAATTAATTTTGCAACAGCTACAACAAGTGACCCTGCGATTATGACCGGTAGTGCGTAGGATATACCAGACATTAAGTGATCTTTTGCTTCGTTTAATTTCCCTTTCATGACCTAATTAGCCTCCTTTTGTTTACGTGCTTCAATTGCTGCAACAACTTTACTTAACACCGCTTCCCCGTTCGCGACACATTGACCAATTTTCACACGAACGACTGGTTTTCCTTTGAAACGGTCTTCCCCGTCAATCACTTTATCCGCCGCAATGATAACTACATCTGCTGCACTTACTTCGGCTGGCGTAATTTCATCAATAGTGCCCATCGCTCCTTGTTGTTCAATTTTGACATCGTGTCCTAATTTAACTCCAGCTTTTTCTAGTGCTTTGGCTGCCATTGGTGTATGCGCAAGCCCTGCAATACATGACGTAACCCCTATAACTTTCATATTAATTCTCCTTCCAAATTATCTTTCAAGTAATCCATCAGCTCATGTTCCGTTTGAATCGTTAAAATTTGTTCTTGAAATGCTTCTTCTAGTAAATTCACAGCCACACTTGATAAAATTTTCAAATGTTGCTGGCTGGCCTCACTTGCTGGAACTAATATCGCAAAAATAGCTTGAGCTTTAAAGCCTTCTTTGGAATCCCAATCAATCGGTTCTACTAGACGAATGAAAAGCAGTTTTGCTTCCGATATTGCCTCTGTTTTCGCATGTGGAATGGCGATTAATTGTTGTACTGCTGTTGCATATTCTTTTTCGCGAGCCCATAAGTCACGCTCCACTTGTGCCGAATTTGTCGTAATTCCAATTTCGGCTGCTTTGTCTGCAATAAAAGCTAGCACTTCTTCTTTAGTGCTTAGATGCTGATTTAAAAATAATTGTTCTTCTGATACTATCATTTTGTCACCCCGTATTTTTTCATGCCTTGCTTACACTTACATTTTAATGAAACCGATTACTTTTTTGAACATAAGGAATTTCCAGTTAAAGTGGAAAAAATTTAATTGAAACAGCAAAAAGCCATAAAGAGAGCAATTACAGCTCTCTTTATGGCTTTTTTAAAGGATTTATTTTTCGATATTTAATTCTTTTTGATACTTGGCAAAGAGCGTTTCGAACTCTGCTTTGTTAAAATCATATATTTTTCCTTCTGCGCTCGCTTGTAATTTCTTCAAGCAAATATGCCAACCGGAAATATCTCTTGGGCTATGTTCTGTGATAACAGTCAGGCGTTCGGTAAAGAAGAGCTTTGTTTTGTTTCTAGCGATTTCATTTAGTTCAAAAGTTACTTCATCTTGATCCCACTGAAAAGCTAGTTTTCGATTAGGTTCAAACTCCCGAATTGGCATCGTGATTTTTTCCTCAGGAGTCATGATGAAAAGAAGGTGTCCATTTGCTCCAAGCTCACCTATTTTAAGCTCGTTAAACCATTTTTGTAGTCCTTCGTTTGTCGTTAACAAAGAGAACACATCAGTTACTTGTGCATTTATTTCTATTTCGAATTCAACTAATGTCATGCCATCATATTGTTTCCTGATTGATTCTTGCATTTAAATTCCTCCCGCTAATTTGCTTTTATTTTCGCACAGTTTCGTTATTCTCGCAAAAAGTAGGATTTCTTTTTTGTTTTACTATAACTCTTTCATAAAATTCTTCCAAGTCAGCATAACTAAGTTCTCTAAGTCTTTGTCGTTCTACATTGGTTATTAGACTAACGATTTCCACTAAAACCCATGTATCGTCTACTTGTTGTCCTTTCTCCATAAAAACTCCTCCTGTAGTTAATCTGCTCGTAACGCATCTATTGGCATTTTTTTCGATGCTTTATACGCTGGGACTACGCCGAAAACAATTCCAATAAACATCGAAAATCCGACCGCTAATAGGATTGTTGTAACAGAAACATGCATGTCAAAACTAGATACTGCTGTGACTATCTGCGCGGAAAAAATTCCTAGAAAAATACCAATACCACCACCTAACAAACTAAGTACAATCGCTTCAATCAAAAATTGCCGCAAAATTTCACCACTATCTGCTCCAATTGCTTTTCTAATCCCAATTTCTCGAGTTCTTTCCGAAACTGATACAAGCATAATATTCATGATACCGATGCCGCCAACAAGTAAAGAAATCCCTGCGACGGCGCCCAAACCAATGGTAAGTGTTCTAGTAATGCTATCAAACGTATCTAAAGCCTGTTGTTGATTAACAACTGTATATGCGTCTTTATTATGTGGGAAAAGTTGGTTTAGATTTTGCTTTATCCGTCTTACTACATTTGGTACTTGTTCTGTATTTTTAGTTTGAATATAATATATATCTACAGAATCCGTTTTAAAAAGTCGTTCCGCAGAGGTGATTGGAATAAAAAGTTGCTGGTCAGCTGATCCGAATAAGCTTTCCCCTTTTTCTTTTAATACTCCAATGACTAAATATCTAGCACCTGCAATTTGCATATGTTCTCCCACCGGGTTTTGCTTTTTAAAGTAAGTTTTAGCCACTTTTGAGCCTATAACTGTTACTTTTTGAGCATAGCGAACATCTACATTAGAACAAAATCGTCCTGAAATAAGTTCCAAGTTTTTTATCCTTGCATAGTCTCCATTTATCCCAGTTACTTGATAGCTGGCAGTCTTTGTATTTGTTCTTACTTCTTTCGTCTGCATTACTTCCGGCGAACCAATCTCATCTTCGTTCAAAAGACTATTTGCTTCTTCATACGTAAATTTATCGTTTTTATTATCTGAATAAAAGCTAACAGATACCAGATTGCTCCCCAAATCCCCTAATTGTGTAGATACATTTTGCGAAATTGCCTCACCAATCGAAATAAGTAATATAACAGAAAAAACACCAATAATAATTCCAAGCATTGTTAAAAATGTTCGAAACTTGGCGGATAATAATTGTTTTAGTGCTAATTTAATGCTTTGAAAAATATTCATATTTTATTCCATTCGTGGATTTTTCCGTCTTTTATTTCTATAATGCGCTCTGCTTGTTGAGCGATTTCTTTGTCGTGCGTAATCATAATCAAAGTATTTCCTTCTCGGTGAATTTCTTTCAGCAATGTCATTATTTCTGCACTAGTTTTAGAATCCAGCGCGCCTGTTGGTTCGTCTGCTAACAGTATTTCTGGACTACCAGCTATGGCTCGAGCTATCGCAATACGTTGTTGCTGGCCTCCTGAAAGCTGAGCAGGTAAATGTATTTTTTTGTCTACTAATCCAACTCGTTCTAAACTTTTTAATACTATTTTTTTCCGAACAACTTTACCTACACCTCGATATACAAGGGGTAATTCCACGTTCTCAAAAGCAGTGAGTCGAGGCATTAAATTAAATTGCTGAAAAATAAAACCAATTCTTCTATTTCTAATTTTAGAAATTTTCTTGTCTGATATTCGCATTAAATTCATTTTATTGAAATAGTATTCACCCACTGTTGCCTTATCAAGTATTCCAAGGATATTCATTAGCGTAGATTTTCCAGAACCAGATGGACCTACTATGGCTAAAAAATCGCCTTGATTGATTTGAAGTGATATATTATCTAAAGCTTTAATAGTGGTTTCTCCCATTTGATAGGATTTGGAAATATTAAATAATTGAATCATATAGCTCTCACCTCCGTTTACGGAATAATCACAGTTTGTCCTTCTGTAAGTCCTTTTATTATTTGGATAGATTTTGTATTATGTTTTCCTGTTTCAATTAATATTTTCTTTTTTCGTTTATTTTCATCAACCATATAAACATAACTTTTATCTTGTTTATTCGTCTGAACTGCTTCGATTGGGATTGTTAGAACCATTTTTTCTAATGCTACGAGAACATCAGCACTTATGGACATATTTTCTTTTAAATCAGCTTCATTTTCCAAATCAATGGTAACTTTATAATATGTTACCGAGCCATTTATGATACCTTTTTCATCTATATCAGAAACATTTCCTTTATATATTTTATTTGCTACTGCTTCAACGTTAATATTTGCTGTTTGTTTTTCTTTTATTTGATTAATTTCTAGCTCGTCTACCATGATTTGTACTGCGAAATCTTCATAGTCTGGCCATTCATTTACTTTTTTCACTATATGACCTTCTGCAGAAACATACACACTTAAGTCTGTTTTTTTCACTTCTACAGTTTTGTAATTAATTGCTTGTGGCGTTTTTTTCTCATCTTCTTTTATAAAATAATAGCCTATTGATGCAACAACGATAATTAGCATGATAATCATCCAGCTTATTTTTTTCAATAGTTAAAACCTCTCTTTAAAAAGCAATCAAAATCATTGCGTTCATAATGTGTTGAAAACATTTTTTTAATTGTTCATAATTCCATGATTTTAAAATTTCAATCATGTGCGCTAATTCTTCCGCAATTCGATCACTTGCAGAAACAATAATGAGTCTTACTTCTTTTGTTGCATTATCATTCACTTCATCCCATAAATCTTGAATTATTCTATTAAAATAATCATTATTTAGTTTGCCAATAAATGTACTAATGAAATCTTCAAAAGCACCACGCATTAATTCATACTCTCTATTTTTTTCATATTGAATTACTTTTTCTGCTATTTCTATGATGTCATCCACTACAATATAGTCTTCCCGTAAAGCTAATTTTTCCGTGCTTTCATACATTAAAAGTTCGACCAATTTCATTCGTGAAAAAAACTCTGTAATCGTAACTTCTGTGTTTTGAACAAATGCTCCACGATTATACTGATGAACTAAAAAACCAGAATGGCAAAGATTGATAATTGCTCTTCTAATCGGTGTTCTGCTCATGTTTAGTTCTTGGGATAACTTTGCTTCTACTACGCGATACCCCGTTGGATACTCTCCTGTCGTAATTTTGCTTTTAATGTATTCAAAAGCAACATTCTCCAATCGATCACCTTTAGCAATTTTTGGCATAAATGACTCCCCTCTCTGTGTAAAGCTCTTTAAAAACAGCTCTAGAATGCCATTTTATCATCTAGTTAATGAAAAGAGTACTTGATTTAAAAATCTAAAATACTCTTTTCATGAATGATATTTTATCTATTTGCTTTTTTACGATAAGAACTAATGCCAATTGCAGTTAAGCCTAAACCGGTTAAAACTACCCAAACCATAGAACTATCGCCGGTTTTTGGGATTTTGTTTGCATTTAATTTAGTTGTTGTCGGATTTGCTGAAGTTCTTTCAAATCCTGTAGGAGTGTTTGTATTTGTTACTTCTGAATCAGGTGGATCAGTTGGATCAGTCGGATTAACAATTAATTTTCCATCTTGAGTAACAGTGACTTTGATAGTAAGAGAAGCTGATAGATTGCCTGAATCTGTAACTGTATATGTTACTTGATAGACACCTTTTTCTTTATTGTTTACAGTGTCTTTTGTTACTTTGATTTTTGCTGTTAGGTCTCCGTCTTCTTTATCTGTCGCAGTAACTCCTTTTAGCGCATTAAACAGGTCACCAACTTTAATTGTTTGGTCTTTTGCGCTAATAACGGGGGCTACATTTATTTTTTCTACTGGAGTAACGGTGACTTTAATATTTTTTGTAGTCGTTAGTTTGCTGGAATTTGTCACACTATATGCTACGTCATACTCGCCACTTTTCGTTGTATCTACAGTATTTTTTATCACTTGGATATCTTTTGTAAGATCACCATCTTTTTTGTCTGTCGCAGTGACGTCTTTTAGTGTATCAAATGTTTCGTTTTGCTTGATGGTTTTATCTTCTGCTATAATAACTGGCGCCTCTGGTTGTACTACGGCAGTTTCATTTGTCACTAATACGTTTTTCCAAATTATCGTCGCATCAGGAGTTGTTGGAATAACAGAGCCAGCTCCTAAATAAGCCCCAATATCTGCTTTTGTATTTTCTTTTGCTGTAAATTCAAATGTATGTGTAAATACTTTATTACCATCATTTGCTGTATCGACAACATTCTTTTGTGTAGTAGTTACATAATTACTATTAAGTTCTACACCAGATGAGCTTGGTGTAAATAGCCCTGCTTTTGCTGATTGGCCTGTAACAGTGTTAGTCATTTGCATATCAATATTGGCTTCATAGGCTACTGTATACTTATAACTTTTTCCTTTTTCAAGTAATACATTTTCATAGCCAACAAAGTAAAAACCGTTCCGCACATCTTTGTATGTCAAATTACTCTCGGAAGTATTGGCTGCATTTACAACGATATTAGGAATAAAGTTAAAGACAACCATTGATAGAAACGCAATTGTTGTGATTAACGCGATTATTTTTTTCATGGATTTAAAATCCTCCTCATTTACATCTTTAATTACAAAATAGGGTTAAGTCAGCCTTAACCCTATATTTTCAACTTATTCAAATGAGCAATTAACCAAAGATTCCTTTGATTAAGTTGTTTAGTAATCCTGTGATTTCCGGGAAATTAAGTGCTCCTGAAAAATTAGTTAATAATTGTAAAAAGAAATTCATTCTTTTGCGGCCTCCTCTGCTATTTTATTTTGTGAAAATCAACCAAAGATTCCTTTGATTAAGTTATTTAATAACCCTGTGATTTCTGGGAAATTAAATGCTCCTGAAAAATTAGTCAATAATTGTAAAAAGAAATTCACTTGTAGTTACCTCCCTTATGCTTTATTTTCATGAAATCAACCAAAAATAGCTTTAATTAAGTTGTTTAGTACTTCTGTTACGTCTGGTAAATTTAAAGCACCAGAAAAATTACCTAATAATTGTAAAAAGAAATTCATTGTTTTCACCTCGCATTATTATGTAGTTGGAACTGTTATCCAAAGTTAATTATAGCTGATAAAACCGCCATTTTTAGCGCTTTCAATCTTTAAAAACATTGTGTCAGATACGGTATCCAAAGGCGATTTTTAATGTTGTGGAAAAAAAATTACTGGAAGACAATTTTCACAATAATGTTTATTTTTAGTTGTCAAGAGAGTCGCTTTTGACACATTTTCGCTACATTTAATTAACCATACTGCTCAAATTTTAGTGAGGTTGCAATTTTCATAAACGGTTTTACAAATATCGTTTAAAATCGGATTATTTTTACAAAAAAAACAATCCAAAATATAAAACTATCTTAGAATATCTCCTAAGATAGTTTTAAACCTAATTTAATTTAGTAGTGATTATATTTTTTGCATTTATTCCGCCTTCCCAATTCTGGACAAAGCTACAAAACATGAGATAATAGAAAAAAAGATTTTGTTAGGGGCGAAAAATAGTATGAAAAAAATTGGCTTTATAGGTGCTGGTAATATGGGGACAGCAATGATTCGTGGTTTAGCAAAGGCTAATTTAGTGAAAAGAGGAGACATTCTTGTTTGCGGTAGGCATATAGAAAAATTAAAACCACTTGAAACAGAATTTAATGGGATTCAACTGACAACAGATACAGCTCATCTCATAGACCAAGCGGATATAATCATTTTATCGGTTAAGCCGTATACTATTCCTGAGATTTTAACAGCGGTAAAAGACAAAATCATACCCGAAAAAATCATTATTTCTGTGGCAGCAGGAGTTACACTTAAAGACTTAGAAGCATTAACTTCCAAAGAAACTAAAATTGTGCGGGTTATGCCGAACACGCCAGCTCTTGTCGGTGAGGCAATGTCTTCCATTTCGCCTAATAGTAATGTAACTGCAGAAGAAACAGCAGATATCTCTTCTATTTTTTCTAGTTTTGGAAAAGCAGAAGTAGTTCCTGAGAACTTAATGGATGCAGTAGTAGGAGTCAGTGGTTCGTCCCCAGCGTATGTGTATATGTTTATCGAGGCGCTTGCTGATGGAGCTGTTTTAAATGGTATGCCGCGGGATAAAGCTTATAAATTTGCAGCTCAAGCCGTTCTTGGTGCCGCAAAAATGGTATTAGAAACTGGCGAACACCCTGGGAAATTAAAAGATATGGTCACCTCTCCTGGTGGAACAACGATTGAAGCAGTCAAGTCGCTTGAAGATAATGGTTTCCGCTCATCTGTTATTAGTGCTGTTCAAGCCGCAGCTAGCAAGAACCGTTCGATGTAAATTTCAAAGATATTTGACGAAAAAGTATTTTTCCTCACCTTTTAATGGAAAATCTTTAATTCGACCAAGCTCTATGAAACCACATTTTTTATAAAATTCTGGAGCTTGGTAACTGAATGTTGTTAGAGAGATATGGTGGCAATGATTGTCTCTACCATATCTTTCTATTTGTTCTATTAATGCTGTTCCTACCCCTGTTCCTTGCATTTTTTGATCTACTGAAAGCAGAGACACATGGAGTTCACCGTAACTCGTTTTAGCTGTCACGCCACCGACTATTTCTCCTGCTTGATTTACGGCTGCAAATCCAATAAAAACAGGTTCACTTTTAGGTATCGAGTAGCCCATTCTCTCTTTATGATTCATCAGACCTTCGATTACTTTAGGTTCCAACTCTTCTAATGTCATTTCTTTTATACTAAAATCCACTTATGATTCCTCCTTATTAACTACACAAAAAAGCATCACCTGAAAGTGACGCTTTGTAAAATTATTTTAAGTTTGCTACACGGCCGTAACCAGCAATATATTTTTTCCAGTAGCCAGATTTGATAGTGTCATATTTTACGCCGTTATTTTGTGCATTCAGCATTTTTCCATTTCCTACATAAATCCCAACATGGGCAATTCCTTTACCGTAATTAAAGAAAATTAAGTCACCGTTTTTTAGTTCACTAGCTTTAATTTTTTTGGCGGAGGCATATTGTTGTTTCGCTGTCCGAGGAATAGCTTTTTTTATTCCTTTTGAATATACATATTGCGTATATCCAGAACAATCAAAGCAACTTGGACCAGTTGCGCCCATTTTATAGCGTTTGCCAAGGTGTTTTCTTGCTTCGTTATTTAACGAAGTAAAACTTTGTGTCGAAGTGGCAACAGGCGCTTTATATGTAGTTACACACTTTCCTGAAACATAACCAGTTTTACCCTTATAGGATGTTTTATACCAATTATTTTTTGTTTTGGCTGTAAAAGTAATCGTTGTACCTTTTTTGTAAAAACCGATGACTTTGCCACTTGTACTATCTGTTGTGCGAACATTTACATCAGCTGTTGTAGTCATTTTGTAGGTAGTTGCTGCTAATGCGCTATTTGTTGGTAAAAATAGTACTGAAAAAGAAATTATTAAAGCTATCAACGCAAAAAAAATCTTTCTTCTCGCTGCTATTATTTTCAATCCACGCACCCCTTTTTTATATACACACAGCATAGCAGGTCAATGTTACAGTTGTAATACAGCTATTTTAAAACTTAACTTTATTATGTAACAGTTTGGACACAGGAAAAAAATAAGCCCAAGAAACTAGTTCTTGGGCTTATTTCTATAAATGGTTTTTTCGTAAAGAGACTGGCTTATCAAGGATTTCTTTTGTAATTATTGCTTCCTGTAGCCTACCCCGTAATTTTCGAGCTTTTTTAGGGCGGTGCGTGGAAGTTTTCATTATCTTTTTCCCTTTGGCCACGTCGGATTCCCGGCGGATTTCTCTTAACATTTTCTCTTGTGCAGCTTTTTGTTCCGCGATAACTTTGTCTTGTTCTTTATTTTGTGTAAAAGTTCCTTGTGATACTTTTCGTTTTTCTGGTTTTTTAGTGGTTTGGTTTTGATGTTGCGGCTTGTAGTTCGCACGCGACATTTGGTTTAGCTTGGATGGTTCTTTTTTTTCGCTATCAGCGCTCTTGCCAGATTTACTAAGAAGATTTACAATAACGCCAATTACCCCAAGGATAACTAAGACACCTTCCCAACCACTATTTAGAAAATCACTAAAGTCCAATGAAAACACCTTCTTTCTTGCAAAAGATCAAGGTTTATTTTTCGTCTTCGTGTGCAATCGACTCACGCATTGCTGTATCCGATTGAACATTTTCCATTTTGTAGTAATCCATTACGCCTAGGTTTCCTTCTTCTAAAGCGCGAGAAAGAGCGCGTGGCACTTCTGCTTCTGCCGCTACTACTGCTGCTCTGTTTTCTTGTTCTAGGGCAATCGCTTCTGCTTTACGTTTCGATGCAGCTGCTTGAGCAACTTCCATGTCTGCATTCGCTTTTTCGATGTCTAGTTTCGCTTTAATGTTGTCACCGATACGCATTTCAGCGATATCAATGGATAGAATAGTATAAGCTGTTCCGTCTCCAAGTCCTTGCTCTTGGACTTTTTTCGAAATGCTGTTTGGATTTTCGAGTACATCTGTATGTTCTCTCGTTTCACCGACTGTAGATACTACGGCTTCACCAACACGCGCGATAACTGTATCTTCACCAGCACCACCGACGATACGTTCAATATTGGATTGTACGGTAATTTGTGTGATAACTTTTACTTCTACCCCGTTTTGCGCCACACCAGTAAATTCAGGTGTACGGATAACTTTTGGTGTTACGGAAGTTTGTACTGCTTCAAGTACGTCACGTCCAGCAAGGTCAATTGCTGCTGCACGGCTGAAATCTAATTCAATATTTGCTCGGTGTGCGGCGATTAACGCATCAACTGTGTTATCCACGTCCCCACCTGCTAAATAGTGACTTTCAAGTTGGTTTACTTCTAAATCAAGTCCTGCTTTTACTGCTTTAATTAACGGTTTTACAACGCGAGAAGGTACAACCCGGCGTAATCTCATCCCGATTAATGTTCCGAGTCCTACTGGTACACGCGCGGATAATGCGCTAATCCATAACCCCACTGGTACTAAAGTAAAAAAGACGATTAAAAAGATGATAATCAATACTGCGATAATAATTGGTCCAATCATTGTCATTTTTCTCCCTCCTGTATATCTTCATTGACTAGTACATATCCGAAATCGATACCTACTGCAATTATTGGTTTTCCAACTTCCAAATAACCTGTTTTCAAACGAGCTTCATAGACTTCACCGTCTATTCTGACACTTCCAATTGGTTTAAGCGTCGTTTGTGCTACACCTTTTTTGCCCACTACTTTGTCTCGTAGCGCTTTCATTCGATCTATTTCTTTGTCCTCTAAAACCCCCCGATGAACGAGTCCCCATGATTCTCCATAAACAAAGTCATCTTCTGTAAAATTATGCTTCAAACCGTCACCTTCTTTAGGAACTTTTTTAAATTTATACTTTCTCCTTTAATAACCATAACATGAAAGAAACCTTATGTAAAAAGCTTTTAGTAATTATTCTGTAAATTTTTTCACTTTTATAGAAAAGTTTATAATAGGAAAAAAACTTCCAAGAATTACTATTATTTACTATTTAAATCCCAATCAATTGGAGCTCTGCCATTTTCTTTTAAAAATTCATTAGTTTTTGAAAATGGTTTACTTCCAAAAAAGCCACGGCTTGCGGCAAGAGGAGACGGATGCACCCCTTTAATCAGTAAATGTTTTGGGTTTGTAATACCACTTGCAGCTTTTATAGCGTGATTTCCCCATAAAATAAAGACAAGCGGCTTATCATAATTATTTAACTCTTCTAAAACATGGTCGGTAAATGTCGCCCAACCTAATTTTTTGTGGCTTCCGGCTTTCCCTTCCTCCACACTCCAGCTTGTGTTCATTAGTAAAACTCCCTGTTCCGCCCATTTAGCAAGATAACCGTGACTAGCTGGATCAATATCCAAGTCGCTTTTTAGTTCCTTGTAAATATTTCGAAGGCTTGGTGGGATTCGAACGCCTTTTTGCACAGAAAAACTTAAGCCGTGTGCCTGCCCCGGGCCATGATAAGGATCTTGGCCAAGAATGACAACTTTTACTTTATCATAGGGACATAAGCGGAAACATGAAAACATGTCTTCCTCAGCGGGATAAACATTCCCGTTTTCTCTCGCTTTCTTAACCGCTTTCATTAATTCTATAAAATAAGATTGTTTAGCTTCTTGCTCCAAAAATTCATCCCATGTTTTCACCATTTAGCTCTCTCCCGTCATTGTAATTATACAAATTTGTCCCTCCATTATACTTTTCTCGGCAAGCCAATGTCAAAAGTAAATAAGAATAGCTTTCCGCGTGGTATAATTTTAAAAAAGAGGATTTAAAGGGGTGAAACAATGACAGAACGGAAAGTTTCTTGGCTAGAGTTATTTTTTGATTTAATATTTGTTACCGCGGTTGCTTCCACGACCCATCTTTTACTTAGTGTTGATAATCATCCTGATAAAACTGCTGTTTATTTTGGCGAATACTTACTGATGGTAACGCCGATGTTTTGGGCATGGGTGGGGCAGACGATGTTTTTCAACCGATTTGGTGAAAAGTTAAAATTACCTGAACTTTATATGTTACCGCAAATGTTTTTCTTGATATTGATGACAGCGAGCTTTGATTTAACTTTTTCAAATACGTACTATACTTTTTTAATTGGTTATTTAGGCATTCGATTGATTACGGTTATTCAGTATTTTGTTATTAGTAGACAGCTAGGTGGAAACGCGCGCAAGGTGGCAATTATACTTGGAAGTGTGTTTCTGTTAGGGGTTTTCACGACAGCTACTTCTGTTTTCTTTGATGGCTTTATTCGTTATTTAGTAATGTATCTAGGTATCGCAGTTGATATTATTTTACCGTTATTCTTAGCAAAAACATTACGGAAAGTTCCCGTTGATTTCCCGCATTTGGCAGAGCGATTTGGTTTGTTTGTCATTATTACATTTGGTGAGAGCATCGTTGCGATTACTACTATTTTAGTCGGACATACGCTTGATTTATATACTATTAGCTATACTTTTCTTGGTTTTCTAATTATCAGTACACTCTTCATCTCTTACTTTCATAGTTTTGAAAAAATAGTCGATCACCATAAAGAGACACATGGTCAGTACTTAATATATGGACATTTTTTTATTATTATTTCCATTATGCTCCTCGCAGCGAACTTGCATTTACTGTATGAAGATCATTTAGAAAAAGATGTCTTACTTTTGATGTTGTTTGGCTCTGTAGTACTATTTTTCATCTCAAAACAATTCGTTTTTATAGCCCATAAAAAGGTAGAAGTGAGCTTTTCTATTTGGAAAGATGCATTGTTATTATTACTTCTAATTGGTTTATTTTTCCTCAATCTTTACACAGATTTGCCGTTATTTGTTAGTTTTGTAAGTATTTGGATTTGCGCATTGATTGATCTTGGGTTACAGTTTGGGACTTCGCGACTTGCACGTATATAAATAAAAAAAGGTGGGCATTTCGCTCACCTTTCTTCGTTCATATCTCGATGCCTTGTATAATCCGTAAAAATAAACAGGCCCATTAAGAAGCTTATTAAACATACAATTGGACGAAAATAGAATCCCGAATAACTAGGGGTGAAAATCAGTCCAAAGACAAGCCCAAATAGCCATAAAATTAGTGCCATAAATATTAGAAAATCATTTCGATAAGCACAAATAATGAGGATTCCTGCTAAAATCATCGCAAGTGACATTAAATAGCCTGATGATGCCGCAAGATCTTCTGGTATCATGAACAAGTTATTTTTTTTACTGTCCGGGCTTAGTATTTCAGCAAGAGCACCGATAAAACCTGCTTGGATTGACATAATCCCACAAAAAATACGCATTTCACACCACTCTTTTATAAAATATACATTTTAGCTTATTAATTATGGCATAAAAAATCTGGATTTACTACGCGACAAAGTAACTAAAAATTACTTAAACGCGCCAAAAACTAGTATAATTTGCTTTATCTTGAATATTAAACTCGATTATTTTTGCTAGTAAATCAAAATCTACCGGTTTCTTCCATAAAATCCGGAAAATACCTTTCGTATGACTATAACCTGCATCTTTAAGGTCCGCTTCGAAACGCTCAATTCCAGCTACTTCTGGGGAAACACTCATATGCTGTTTTGCCATTGAGAATCCAATGATGAAGGTACCGTTATTGGTGAACATTGGTGTATTCCATTTGATTTCTGGCTTTAGATTTGGAAATTTCTCCGCCACCCAGATTAAAACTTCTTGCATTCTCGCGCGGTGTTCCGGGTTTTCAATCTCAGCTAGATATTCTGCAAAAGCTTCCATATTATTTCCTCCTAAATAACATAATCTTACAATTACTCTTATTATAAAGAAAAACTGCTGTGATGCAAAGCCTGGCTGTTAGGTACTGCAAACAAAAAAACAAGCCTTTATGTCAGGCTTGTTTTTGTTTAACTTAATATAGTCGTGCTTTTTTCAGATTCGCTTGTTTTGCTTCGTATGCTCGGGTGATGCTTTCTTTATTTGAAACTTCGGAAACTCCTACATTCCACCAATTAAGATATCCTTCTGACATGGTTTTAGGCAACACTTTCATTTCGATTAAAGTTGTTTTGGTTTGTTTTTTGGCATCTTCTACCGCATTGATCAAATCTTCTTTTGTGTTGGCTTTATAGACTTTAGCTCCGTAGCCTTCTGCAATTTTGGCGTAATCGACTTGCATGATTTGGTTGTTGTTATCGCGGAATTCACAGAAGAAACTGTCACTCCCATTTGCCATTTGAAGATTATTAATACAGCCAAATCCGGAATTATCGAAGAGCATAATGTTAATTTTTTTGCCGTATTGCAAGGAAGTCAGCAGTTCAGAGTGAGACATGCAGAAACTGCCATCGCCGACGATAGCGTATACTTCTTGGTTATCGCTTGCGGCCATTTTTGCGCCTAGAGCGCCGTTAATTTCGTAACCCATGCAAGAATAGCCGTATTCTAGGTGATACGTGTTTGGCACGGCTGGATTCCAGAGTCGTTGCAGGTCGCCCGGAAGTGAACCAGCTGAACAAACTACGATGCTATCTGGCGCCACGGTATCATTAATTGTAATTAGTGCTTCGGTTTGCGTGAATTCAGTCCGTAAGCTATCTGCGTATTCGTTTAGAATTGCTTGGTCGAATTGATTTTTGATTTCTGGTGTAAAATTATCCCGATTGAATTTTGTATGTTGCAGACGCGTTCGTTCTTTTAGCCATTCTTTTTTGTATGCAGCAATCTTGTCACCAAATTGGGTTTTGTACCTTTTTAAAAGTGGTGCGAGTTCGGCTAGGGTTGCTTTGGCATCACCGACCACTTGGAAGGCATCTAGTTTGTAAGTTTGCATACGGTTGACGTTGATATTGATAAATTTAGTTGTTGGGTTAAAGGCTGTCTTGGAGCTCGTTGTGAAATCAGTATAACGCGTGCCAATTCCAATCACTAAATCGGCATCGTGGATTATTTTATTTGCAGCCAGCGTACCAAGAATACCCGTGCCTCCTAGGTTATTTTTGAAGCTAAACTCAACGGTGGATTTTCCAGCGTGCGTTTCAACGAGTGGAATGTCGTTTTGTTTGGAGAGGGCGATTAATTCTTTGCGGGCATCTGAATAGCGTGCTCCACCTCCGACAATGATTACCGGGGTCTGGCTAGCTTTGATAAGTTTCGCCGCCTCGGTTAGTTCGCGTTTTGTCGGAATTTGCCGATTAAGATAGTGAATCCGCTTTTGGAAAAATTCAACTGGATAATCGAACGCTTCTCCTTCTGTGTCTTGCGCGATGCAGATTGTTGCTGGACCGGCGCTTGCTGGATTGGTCATTACTTCGAAAGCGCGAATCAGAGCACTCATGAGTTGTTCTGGTCGTTGCACGCGGTCAAAATACCTGGAGACTGCCCGGAAGCCGTCGTTGGTGGTGATTGCTGTGCTCGACTCATGCTCTAGTTGTTGTAAAACAGGGTCGGGCTGTCTAGTTGCGAATGTGTCGGCTGGCAAAAATAACACTGGTAAATTGTTCGCAAATGCGGTGCCGGCTGCTGTAATTAAGTTAGCGGAACCTGGTCCAGCTGATGTGGAACACGCGTAGATGCGCTGGCGATTTTTTTGTTTTGCATAGGCAATTGCCGCGTGCGCCATACCCTGCTCATTTTTCCCTTGATACACTTTTAAATGACCCGGATTCTCTTCCAAAGCTTGCCCAATTCCAACCACATTCCCGTGCCCGAACAATGTAAAAATTCCGTCCACAAACGGCGCAGATTCACCGTCCACCTCAATATACTGTTGATTTAAAAACTTCACCAGAGCTTGCGCGGTAGTTAGTCGAATTGTTTTTTCAGTCACCATAATCCCCTCCTACTCAGCTTGCGCGATGAGCGCTTTAATTTCGTCGGCAGTTGGCATCGCATCCGAAGAACTATGCTTGCTAACAACAATCGAAGCTGCCGCACTTCCGAATTTAAGTGCTGTTTCGATATTTTCGCCGCTAAACAGTCCATATAAGAACGCAGATGCATAAGAATCCCCTGCGCCAAATGTTTTGAGTACTTTAGTTTTATAGGCTTGTGCTCGGAAGGTTTCGCCCGCTTTTGTATATGCGAATGAGCCTTCCACGCCATGCTTAATAACGACAATTTCTGCTTGATGTTGGAAAAGATACGCTTTTGTTGCTTCATTGTTACCACCGACTTGGTTTTCCATCATATCGAATTCGTCACGTGTTCCAATAATCACGTCCGCTTGTTCCGCGACCAGTGAATAATAAACCGCTGTTTCTTCGGTGTTTTTCCACGTATAAGGGCGATAATCCAGTTCAAAAGCGACAATCACATCGTTTTTCCGAGCTAAGTGGACTGCTTTTAAAACAGCTTCCCGTGATGGACTTTGCGCTAAAGCTGTACCAGAAATGAGCAGCACCCGTGTTTCTTTTATGTAGTCTTCCGAAATCTCTTCCGGCGTTAAATATAAATCCGCTACAGTTTCACGATACATCAAAATACTGCATTCTTCCGGGCTCTTGATTTCCGTAAACGCCAAACCAACTTTGCGTCCAGCTGTATCTTTCACCATTCCAGCCGTATTTATATCCAAATCACGCATATATTTTTCAATAAACCTACCATGTTGATCATCTGAAATTTTGCCGATAAAACCTACTTTTAAGCCAAGTTTCGCGGTTCCTATCGCAATATTCGCCGGGGAGCCACCCACATATTTAGAAAAAGTCATCGTTTCTTCCATTGGACGATTGTATTCGACCGCATTCAAATCAATGCACGCGCGTCCTACTGTGATTAAATCAAATTTTCGTTCGCTATGTTTGTTTAGATTCATGCTCCAAATCCTCCTCTTAGTCTCGCTCTAAAATCCATTCATGGTCTGGATCATTGTGAAATTTCCAAACCCGCTTCGGTCCAGCCATCACGTTTAAATAGTAAGAATCATATCCATCTGGCACTCCAACTGGGTGATAGCCTTCTGGAACGATAACTGCATTCTGATGCTCTACTGCCATTGTTTCATCAAGCGCACGATCATCCGTATAGACACGTTGAAAAATAAAGCCTTGCTCCGGATTAATTTCATGATAATAACTTTCTTCTAAAAGTGACTCTGCTGGCAAATTATCGCGGTCATGTTTATGCGGTGGATAACTCGAAAAATTCCCGCCATCCGTATACACTTCCACAACCAACAAACTACTCGCAACCTCACTCACATCCGGCAAAATGTTATGTACCAGTCGTTTATTTTGATATTTCCCACGCTGCTCAATTGAATTATCGCTTGCTTTAATAAGCGTCGTTGGCAAATCTCGGTCAGCCGGCGAGTAACAAAACGCCACACGAGCTTTTTCAGAGTCTGCATTCATTTGAAACACCCGTCCACCAGAAATAAACACGCTATCAGTTGGAATTTTTTCAAAGACGTTCGCTCTTGTTCCAATTTCAGAAAAAACATGCGTACCCTCACTCACTGTAATTTTCCCAGTAAGCGCGACAATGCAACACTCTAAATCAGTAAGCTCCTCCTGATAAATGGCACCTTTTTCCAGTTCAATTAAGCGAAAACCAACGTAATTAAGCGGAGAATTTTCTTGGTTGATATCTTGAACAAGCGTAACACCAGGATTTATCTTCTCATTTAACGGTTTTCGTAATAGTTTGCTCATGTTCGCTCCTCCTATTCTTCGTAGCCTTTTAATGAATATCTCGCAGTGACAACTTTTTTATGCGTGTAAAAATCTACACTGTCTTTGCCGTTCGCATGAAGTGTTCCATAAAAGGACGATTTCCAACCAGAAAACGGGAAAAACGCCATTGGAGCAGGTACACCCAAATTCACACCAAGCATTCCAGCATCGATTTTTTCTCTAAAGTAGCGGATTGCCTTGGCATTATTGGTGAAAATACAAGCTCCGTTCGCAAATTCAGATTGGTTCGCAACCCGAACAGCTTCTTGGAGATTTTTCACACGAATCACAGATAAAACTGGGGCAAAAATCTCCTCTTTCCAAATCGTCATATCTGTCGTAACATCTTCCAAAATTGTCGGTCCAACAAAATATCCTTCAGAAAGCCCTGTTTCACGGCCATCTACAGTTAATTTCGCGCCTTCTTCCACGCCTTTTTCAATATAAGCAATCGTGCGTTTTTGGTTTTCTTCGCGAATTACTGGACCGAGGAAAACGCCATCGTCTAACCCGTTTCCAATTTTCACATTCTGCGCGGCTGTCCGAAGTGCCGCTAGAAACTCATCCGCGATTCCCTCTTCCACTGTGACGACCGCACACGCCATGCAACGTTCACCAGCCGATCCAAATGCCGCTGAAATAACATTCGTCACGGTATCCTCTAAATCCGCATCATTAAGCACAATCGTATGGTTTTTCGCGCCTGTCAAAGCTTGTACACGTTTCAAATTCGCGCTCCCTGTTTTATAGACATACTCCCCAACTGGCTTAGAACCAACAAAAGAAACCGCTTTAATTATTTCGTTTTCTAAAATACCATTAACCACATCATGCGCGCCGTATACCACATTGAACACACCTTTTGGAAGACCAGCTTCGGAAAATAATTCGACCAACTTCTCCATTAAAAGTGGTGTTCGTTCAGATGGTTTTAAAATAAACGAGTTACCGAGCGCGATAGCCATTGGGAACATCCAACAAGGAACCATCATCGGAAAGTTAAATGGTGCAATTCCGCCAACAACCCCGACCGGGTAGCGATAATTAGCCGCTTCCACATCGGTTGCAATCGAAGCAAGCGAATCACCCATCATCAACGTTGGTGCTCCAGCCGCGAACTCAACGTTTTCAATACCACGTTGCACTTCACCGCGTGCCTCGGATAAATTTTTACCATTTTCGAGTGTAATTAATCTTGCTAGTTCTTCTTTATGTTGAATGAGTAACTGTTGGAAACTAAATAAAACCCGTGCACGTCTTGGTACAGCAACTTGGCTCCATTTTTCAAAAGCTTGCTCGGCAATGGTAATGGCCTGGTCTAATTCCGCGCGCGTCGATATTGGCACTTGGCACAGAACTTCCCCCGTCGCTGGATTGATGACATCTTCGTATTTATCCGTCTTACTCTCGACCCATTCGCCGTTAATATAATTCTTTAATTTCCGTACATCTGCCATAAATTATCCCTCCACTTAAAATTACTCATAAGTTAACCATCAATCGATTATAACCCCATCTTAAGCCAATAAAATTGGAGAGTCAATTTAATTTTTGTCACTAACTTCACCGTAAAAAATCATAGTTGATTACCTTTTGAGCATGTGTTATAAATAGTGTAATTAAAATATTTTTGTCAAAGGATGAATTTAAAATGAAAGTACAACGCATTCAAGCGATTGAGAATTTAATTCACGAAAAAGGCAGCGCTAGCCTCGATGATTTATGCGAACAATTCAACGTTTCTAAAAATACTGTTCGCCGAGACATTGCCAAACTTCTCCAAAAAAACACCATCAAAAAAGTCTATGGTGGTGTCGTTTCTATTTATAATAATCCTGAAGAAATTCGGCCGTTCGAAAATCGTAATACTGAAAATCATGCTGAAAAACAGCTTATCGGAAAAGCAGCCGCTGATTTTATTGAAGAAAATGATTTGATTTTTATTGATTCCGGCACAACGACTAGCTGTCTCGCTGCCGCTCTGCCAGCGGATAAGGAGATTACTATTATTACCAATAGCTTAGGTGTGATTAATTTTGCAAGTGAAATGGATAATGTGAAATTGATTGTGATTGGCTCGACGTTTAAACCAAGTACTAAATCATTTGTCGGCGTGGAGAACTGGGGATTTTTTGAGAAATACAATATTACGAAAGCTTTCATGGCTGCGACTGCGCTTTCGACTACACGCGGGGTGATGAATTCGGATATTTTGGAGTATGAGATTAAGCGCCATATGATGGAAAAAGCTACGGAGAAATTTTTGCTGGTGGATCATACGAAGGTGGATAAGTCGGCTTTGCTTACTTACGGGGAGTTGGCGGAATTTGATTGGTTGGTTACGTCGAAGGAAATGGCTGGTGGGTGTTTGGGGTATTGTGCGGATGTTGGGGTTTTGGTGAGGTTGGTTTAGTTTAGTTAAAAAAGACCCCTCTCCACCGAAAGGGGCCTCTCAATTTACTTACTAACAACCGGAATATAAAGCGTAAACTCAGCTTCTCTAAGATCCTCCAAATTAAACGATCCCGCAATGCCAATCGTATCGCTTTGGCTCACTTCGCCGTAAGCTGCGCCGATGAAGCCGTCTAGTGCTGGACGGTCTGATTCGCTTGTTACGAATTTTGCGTATTTGCCTGCTGGGATGTCGAAGGTTGTGTCGCCGTTTTCACCGTTCACACTTGCTACGATGTAATATTGTAAGCCGTCAAGACTTGCGTTAATGCCAACGTAGTCTTTTTCGTTTTTTGCAAATTTTGTGTAGGCTGATTCTTTGATTTCGCTCATTGGGCCAAAGCCTTTTTGTGGATCAAATTCAGGGATTTCTACTTTGTTTCCAGTAAATGTTTCTTTTTTCAATTCAACAATTTCAAATGCCATAATATTTCCCTCCAAAAAGTTACTTAACTTTGATATGATGTAACTATAACACGCGAATGATGACAACTGTCTGTCATCATTCCAAAAACAAAGGAGAAAAAAATGAAAATCGAGCGACTCATCGGAATTATCATGCTACTCCTCCAACGTGAGTTAGTCAGTGCTTCTGAAATGGCTACAATGTTTGAGGTTTCCAAACGTACTATTTTTCGCGACATTGACACGCTCGCGATGGCGAATATCCCGATTTACACGATTGCCGGAACGAAAGGTGGCATTGGAATTATGCCCACCTACAAAGTCGATAAAAAGCTTCTCACAGCAGGGGATTTAACAGCTATTATCGCCAGCTTAGACGGGATGGAGCAGTTGCTTTCTTCCGCTGAAACCAAGAAAACCCTTCAAAAAATGAAAAACATGCTCGACCATTCCAGCGAACCGCCCAAAAGTTCGATTTCGCTTGATTTCTCCAATTTATCCATGAAAAAAGAGTTAAATGCTAAAGTCGAAAGTTTGTATTTAGCGATAAAAAAACATCAACTAGTGGAACTCAGCTATATTGATCGAACCGGCAATCAAACCGTTCGTAAAACTGAGCCGTATCACCTCCTATTTAGGAATCGTTCTTGGTATTTGCAAGGTTACAGCTTGGAGCGTAGCGATTTTCGGACGTTTAAAATGTCGCGTATTGTTGAACTGAAAACGCTGGAAGAAACTTTTGAAGCGCGGCCTTTTGTTGTAAAACCATTTGGCATGACCGCAGATAGACCCACGTTCTTGATGCATGAAGTCACTTTAATTGTAGATAAAATAGCTCGTGAACAAATCGTTGAGCGCTTTGATCCAGTTGCAATTTCACAGCAAGATGAAGAGCATTTTTTAGTAAAAGTGACACTTCCCGATCATGAGGCCGGGTACCGCTTTTTGCTCCAACTTGGAACACATGTAACCATTCAAAACCGTGATGACTTTTACGATAATTTTGTTGATTATTTAGCAGAAATCCAAGGAAAATATATCTAAAAACGGCTCTGCTAATTATTTAGCAGAGCCATTTGATGTTAATCTTTATATTTATAATCCAAATCTTGATACGCTGTTTGGTACGGTCCACCATCAGCTACTTCTGAATGATAAAGTGCTTTTAAAGCGAAAGTTTTTTCTAAATCCATTTCTTTCATTAGCTTTTGAAGGCGTTCTTGCAAGTCTACGCTATCTTTTACAAGCTCTTTCATTTGTGATTTTACATATTTCATAATAATTCCGCTCCTTTTCAGACATTATAACACTTTCTTCCCCGATAAAAAAGGAGTGCGACTATAAGCCACACTCCCTTACTTTTTTAACCGATTAATTCGATTGCTCTTTCAAGTACCGCTGCTCCGTTTACACGGCCGTAGTCTAACATATTAATTACTTCGACAGGAATTTTTCCGCCAACTACTTTTTCTGTGTTACCTTTTAAATAACCAACTTGTGGTCCAAGCAAAATAACATCTGCTTTTTCCCAGTTTTCGTGCAGTTCAGCGTCGGATACAGCCCAGATATTTGCTTCAATACCTTGCTCCTGTCCTACTGCTTTCATTTTTTCTACTAAGAAACTTGTGGACATTCCAGCATTACATACTAATAAAATGTTTTTCATTGGTTAAACTTCCTTCCTTATTTTGCTTCTGTTTTTTGAGCTGTAGCAAAAGCAACTTTTTCATCCATACGTAGGAATGGTAGATAGATAAAGACTGTTACAACAATGATAATTACTTGTAGAACGGACGCGCGCCAGTCTCCACCAGTTGCTAAGAAACCTGAAATAATCGGCGGTGTCGTCCACGGGGTTTGTACAACTACATGATTAATCCAACCTGCTGCCGTCGCATAATACGCTGTTGTTAAAGAGAAAATTGGCGCTAGTACGAACGGGATAATTAGTAATGGGTTGAAGACAATCGGTAGACCAAAGATAATCGGTTCACTAATGTTAAATAGCGAAGGTGCTGCGGATAATTTCGAGATATCTTTGTAATCTTTTCGTTTTCCAAAGATGAAAATGGCAATTAGTAGACCAATCGTGTTTCCTGAGCCACCCATAACTGCAAATGTATCTTTGAAAGCCATGTTAATAATATGCGGGATTTCTTGATGATTAGCGTATGCAACCATGTTCTCTTGCATATTTTGAAGTAAAAATGGATCTAGTAACGGACCAGAAATAACTGCTTGGTGAATCCCTAAACCGAAGAATAAGTTAGCGATAGAAGTAATCAGCAAGAATCCTGGAAGACTTGTCGTCACATAGCTAAGCGGCTTCGTGATAATTGTTGTAACAAGCGTGTTAAAGTCCATACTGAAAATTTGATTAACGGCAAATGACACAATCGAGAAAATAATAACCGTAATCATAATCGGAATTAACACGTTAAATGATTTAATAACTGCCGGTGGAATATTTCCTGTTAAATTGATTTGCATACGTTTGTTTTTCGATAATTTAATGAATAAATCGGTTGCAATTAAGCCAACGATAATACCAACGAACATACCTGACGCACCAGTATAACTAACTGGGATAACATTTGGTACTTCGATTGATTTTGATGCGCCTTCTGGAAGAAACGTCATCGCAATCGGTGTTACGACAATAAATGAAGATAAAGCGACAAGAATTGGAGCAATGACATTTTTATAGCCACGATTCAAGCATAAATGATACGAAATCGCCACAGTGACCAAAAGTGTAATAACACTCAGGGTACCATTTCCGATTGAAATACCAATTTCTTGCCAAGTTCTAAGTGTATCTGGGTTAACAATTTTGCCCATGAAGCCAGTCGGTTCTAAAATAACATAGTTAATCAGTGTGACAAAACCAGCTAAAATCATGAACGGCATAATACTCGCAAAAGCATCACGCAATGAACGCAAATGAATCTGACCACCAAGACGTTGTGCTACATTAATAAATCCATTAACAATCGACTTCTTTTTCGTTTCAGCCATTAGTTGTTTCCTCCCTTTTCGTCCCAACTAGTTTGCTTGTTTCATATTCAAAACCGTTCATGTCACTCATTTTTTTATAAAATTCGCCACTTTTCTTCACTGTGCGTTTGCCAGTTTCAACATCAAGTGAAACGAGTCCGTAACGGTTTTTATAGGCATTAATCCACGACCAACAATCAATGAATGTCCATAAGTGATACCCTTTAATATCGCAACCTTCTGCAATCGCTTGATGTACATACGCCAAATGATCTTTGACGAATTGAATCCGGTAATCATCTTGAATTTGCCCATCTTCATTTAAGAAACGCTCTTCATTCGCTACACCCATACCATTTTCAGAAATAAATGATTCGATGTTGCCGTAATTATCGCGAATATCAATACATAAATCGTAAATCCCACGTTCATAAATTTCCCAACCGCGATAAATATTCATTCGTTTACCTGGCATATTGTGCGGTTCAAAAAACCAATCTGGTAAAAACGGACTTTTTTTATTAATAGCGGTTAAACGGGCTTTCACGCGTCTTGGTTCATAGTAATTTAGGCCAAGAATTTGCGCTGTATTTTCTTTAATAATCGTCAAATCTTCTTCCGTATATTCGGGCATTTGATCGTATTCGCGCATAATTTCAACTAATTTTTCTGGGAAAGTTCCTTTAACCATCGGATCCAAGAAGCTTCTCGTATAAAAAGCATCACAGATTTCTGCAGCTTCTAAATCGTATTCGTTTTGGCTACGCGGATAAGTCGGGCTAAGGTTTAAAATTACGCCGATTTTTGATGACAAGTTTAATTTTTTAAATGCTTTAATAGCTAATGCATGTGCCAAGATTGTGTTAAAACCAGCTTGTGCACCGCGTTTGAAGTCAATTTGATTCGGATAATGGAAATCTTCTAAATACCCGCCAAGAATCGGTCCGAGTGGTTCGTTAAACGTAAACCAGTGGTACACTAAATCGCCAAATTCTTTAAAACAAGTATCCGCAAAATGAACATAAGCATCCACAACTTCTCTTGATTCCCAGCCACCAGCGTCTTGAAGTGCAACGGGCATATCGAAATGATATAAGTTCGCGAATGGTTTGATACCGTTTTCATTCATCTCAGTAAGTAAATCGCGATAAAACGCAATAGCTTTCTTGTTCACTTCGCCGACACCATCGTTTGGAAACATTCGCGCCCATGAAATCGAAATCCGGAACGAGTTATGTCCTGTTTTCTTCATCCACTGCACATCTTCTTTATACCGATTAAAATGATCTGTTGTAATTTCTGAACCTATACCTTCGTAAAAGCGATTCGGTTCTGTTTCAAACCAATGCTCCCAAACAGTTTTTGCCTTACCAGTGTCTCCGCGACCTTCTGCTTGTTCAGCAGACCACGCAGAGCCCCACCAAAAATCTTTTGGAAACGTTAATAATTCTTTCATTTTTTATGGCCTCCCTTTTGTCAAAATAAATATAGCATACATTTATTTAAAAAACAATACTTTTATTAAAAGATATATACTTTTATTTATAGGGATACCTTTTTATAAAAGTATATGGTATACTATGCTTATTACATCAGTAAAGGAGCCAATAAAATGTCGGGAATGGCTAAATACATGGAAATATACATAGATATCCGTGATAAAATCAACCAAAACAAATACGAAATTAACGAGAAATTGCCTGATGGGGATAGTCTGGCACGCGTTTATGATTGCAGCAAACTAACTGTCAAAAAAGCGCTAGATATGCTCGTGCAAGAAGGTATGGTTATTAGACGACGTGGTGCTGGGACTTTCGTTAAATCCCATTCTACTAACGGCGGCGAATTCGCGCTGGGTCCAATGTCAGGACTCGTAAATACATTTGGGAAAGACAATATTAAATCGAAAGTCATTTTATTTTCTATTGAAAAACCATCGAAAGAAGTCGCAGAAAAATTAGAAATGCAGGATGACTATATTTACCGAATCATCCGGATGAGAGAAGTTGGTCACAAAGCTTATTCGATTGAACATACTTATATGCCACTTGCGATTATTCCAGGACTCGAGCCGCGTCATTTAGAGGACTCGATTTATAATTATATTCGTGATGATTTGAAACTCAAGATGCAGAGCGCCCATGTTTGGGTTCGCGGGGATAAATCAAATCAAGAGGATAGCAAGCTCCTCGATTTAGAAGAACCTACTTTTATGATGGAAATTGAAAAATTAGCACATTTGGAGGATGGTCGTGTGTTCGAATATTCGATAACGCGCCATACGTATGAATCATTTGTGTTTGAAACGGTTTTTGTGCAGAATTAAAAAAAGCAGCGACTCTCTGAATTAGAGAATCGCTGCTTTTTTTATATCTTCTTAACAAATTCTGATTTTAATTTCATTGGGCCGAAGCCATCGATTTTGCAATCAATGTCGTGGTCGCCGTCTACTAAGCGGATATTTTTTACTTTTGTTCCCATTTTGATTGGGTTTGATGCACCTTTTACTTTAAGATCTTTGATGACTGTGACAGAATCACCATCTGTTAGGACGTTGCCGTTTGAGTCTTTGAACACTTTTTCCTCGGTAGCTTCTTCTGCTACAGCACTCCACTCATGGCCACATTCCGGGCAAATTAATAGACCGCGATCTTCGTAAGCATATTCTGAGTTACATTCTGGGCAATTTGGTAATTTTGACATTTTATCAATTCCTCCGATTGTTGTAATAGTTGGCTGTTAATCTTCTAATTCGACGTTATGATATACTTTTTGCACGTCTTCTAGGTCTTCTAAAGCATCAATTAGTTTCTCGAATTTTTCTAAATCCTCACCTGATAATTGAATATCGTTTTGAGGAATCATCTCGATTTCCGCTACTGTAAATTCTTCAATTCCAGCCGCTTTCAAACCTTCTTGTACTTTGTGGAAATCTTCTGGTTCTGCATAAATAATCGCTTGACCATCTTCGTCTAAAATGTCACGAACATCAATATCCGCTTCCATTAAAAGTTCTAATAGCTCATCCGCATCTTTACCTTCAACACCAAAAATAGCTGTATTATCAAACATATAAGCAACAGAGCCACTAACGCCCATGTTTCCACCATTTTTGCTATAAGCTGCGCGAACATCGGATGCTGTACGATTCACATTATTTGTCAGTGCGTCTACGATAATCATCGAGCCGCTTGGACCAAAGCCTTCATAGCGCAGTTCTGAATAAGTTTCATCTCCAGTGCCTTTCGCTTTTTCGATTGCACGGTCAATAATATGTTTTGGCACATTGTATGTTTTTGCACGTTCAATAACAAAACGTAATTTTTGGTTGGAATGTGGATCTGGGTCGCCTGATTTAGCCGCTACATATATTTCAATTCCAAATTTCGCATAGATACGACTATTTGTTTTATCTTTTGACGCTTTTTTCTCTTTAATATTTGCCCATTTACGGCCCATATTACCACTCGCTTTCTAATTGGAGTTTTTCTCATGTCTCTGTACTATTATAAGTGTAGGAAACGAATTTGTTAAGTGGAAATTTAGCTATATTCGTTAAAAATGAATAGTTGTAGCGTTTTTAAGGTCAAAAAGCTGGTTTAAAAAGAAATAAGGAATGAATTCGCCCGAACTTCTTAATGCGTCTAACTCTTCTTTAGTCACAAAACGGGCATCGGCTACTTCTTCTGTTTGTAATGTTAAGTCGCTAAGTTCCACGTCTTTCGTAATAAACCAATAATCATCAAATCCTGCTTCGAAATGGTAACTGAATTTAGCACGGGTGTTACTTAAATCAATTGTAATTCCTAGTTCTTCTTGCACTTCTCGTTCAGCAGCTTGCAGGCTAGTTTCGCCTTTTAACGCAGAACCAGCCGCAGAAAAATCCCAATAATTCGGCCAACCTTCTTTATCTTTTTGGCACTTTTGGATTAAAAGTTGCCCTTTTTCGTTAAAAATACATAAGTGAACAACCAGATGAAGTTCTCCGGGTGCTAGTTTTTCACCGCGGATATGTGTTTTCCCGGTTAATTCACGATTCTCATTTAGCAAATCCCATTCTTCCACAGAAATCAGCTCCCTCTAATCATTGACTTGTTTTTATTTTACAAAAAGCACCAAATTCTTTTTTTAGGATGATAAATTTTGCATATGTTTTTTTATAGTATCAAGCTCATTTAGCAACATATCTCGTAATGAATCTGGCTGAATGGCTATAATTTTTTCACCATAACCTAGTAAATAATTAATAATAAATCGTTCCTCACCTTTATGATAAAAACCATGAATAAAATTTCTCCCATCCTGTTGATGAAGTTTCATCGATGGATAATTTTCTTTAAAAAATAAGTCAACCCCATTCGAAGCAATTTCCACTTCAAAATTAGTTACGTTTGTTTTCTTATAAAAACCATCAGCCACTTTTTTTAAATCTTCCAATTTTCCAGCTTCAAAAGTATCATTTTCTTTTAGCCCAAGGATTTTATCACAGCGAAATACCTGCATCCGTTTCGTTTCGAAGTTATAACTCGTCACATACCATTGCCCGTACGCCGAAGATATATTATAAAATTGAACAATATACGTTTTTTCAGTCCCATTTTTATCATAATTAATCTGGCATACTTTCTCTTCCATCGTAAACTGCAAAATAATATCCAGAAATTCACATTGATTATTATGCTTTATATAGCCAAGACTAAATACTTCTTCTGTTTTTCGAAGCATTTCGATTTTTTCAGCTGAAAGACAACGTTCAAATTTCGTTTTTAATTTTTCCACGCTTAAATGAAAAGGTGTTGTTTCATAAGCCTTTAACGTAAGCATCGAAAAATAAAGCGCAAATACCTCATCGATATTAAAGACAATGGGCGAGAGTAGCCGATTACGAAGCACCTGATAATGACCATTTCGTCCCCGCTCCGAGTAAATCGGCATACCTATTTCTTCTAAAGACTGTATATCTCGAATAGCAGTACTGCGGGAAACGCCATATTTTGCCATTATGTCGCTTAATTGAAATGCATTTTTATCATTTAAAAACAACATCATATCATTTAATCGCTCTGCTTTTCTCATCGCCATCTCTTTTCTTTTTTTAGATTAAAAGGTGTCACTAATTGATACCTTTAACCATTATACTATAATTAGAAACCAAAGGAGCTAAAAAATGATAAAAAACTTATTTTTAACCTCGTCTTTTAAAGATGTTGTACCGTTATTTACTGAATTTGAAAGCAATCTCCAAGGAAAAACCGTTAGTTTTATCCCGACCGCTAGCACAGTCGAAGAAGTAGTTTTTTATGTAGAAGCTGGTAAAAAAGCGCTCAAGGATTTAGGTTTAATTGTAGAGGAACTAGACGTGGCTACAGAAACTCTAGGAGAAATAACAGCGACACTCAAAAAAAATGATTTTATCTATGTTACTGGAGGAAATACTTTCTTTTTACTTCAAGAATTGAAACGAACTGGTGCAGATAAATTACTTTTAGAGGAAATTGCTAAAGGAAAATTATATATTGGTGAATCAGCTGGCGCAGTCATCACGAGTCCTAATATTTCGTATATCCAATCGATGGACAGCGTAAAAAAAGCCACTAATTTAACCAACTATGATGCTTTAAATTTAGTCAATTTCTATACGCTTCCTCATTACAACAACGCACCTTTTAAAAAAATAACACAACAAATAATAGCGGACTATACGGATGATTTAAAAATATTTCCAATTAGTAACTGTGAAGCTATTGTTGTTCAGGATAATGTGGTGACTTCGAAAGGAATTCTTTAACAGCTTCTCCAAAAACGTCTTGAAACTTGGATATCCGTTTAAGTTTCAAGACGTTCTTGTTTTTGGTGTATAATAAAACTAAAAACTACATCATAGGAGGTACAACATGTACAAAATTTTTAGTTTCGTTTCATTAATACTTAGTATGCTAAGTTTTATGGGCTTACAAGTTTTAAATGTTATTCAAAAAAATGTCATATTATTATCACTATTAGATAGCGAAGAATTTAATGACATTCACTTTTTCGGGAGTTTATTAGTAGTACCTGTTTTACTTTTAGTACTTACGATTATTTTTGCCTATTTAAGTATAAAATCTAATACAAACAAGTAATTTGATGGGTTTTGAACTGTTCCTCTACATCTGGGTCCAGTTTGAAGTCCGTAATTAAATAGTCGATATCATGACATGCTAAACTTTGGTGCATAAACTTGTGTCCTACTTTTTCTTCTGTGACGAGTAAAACGAGCGAACTTGACTGGCGCCTGAAAGCTTGTTTGATGAGCGCTTCACCTTCATGTGTTTCGGTTGCGCCTTTGTCATAGTCGATCCCGCGGCATGAAACAAAAGCAATATCCGCATTATAAGTTAAAGCGTCATTGTATGCTTTTGCGCCGTTCACCGTATATCGCTTCGTTAAAATCGAGCCTCCTAAAATACTAACTCTTGCATTTGTAAATTCTGATAGCATGGAAGCCGTCATGACCCCGTTTGTAATAATTTGCAGTCCATCAAATTTACTTAAAACATCGATTAAATGCAGTGATGTTGAACTCGAGTCTAAGAAAATCACCATATCATCGCGAATCAGTGATTTTGCAATATCGGCAATTCTTATTTTACTCGTTTCATTACTTCGCTCATTCATTTTCATTAAATAAGGCAAATCGATTTTTTTATTATCGATAATCATTGCGCCGCCTCTTGTTCGTCTTACAAGTCCTTCTTTTTCTAATTCTACTAAATCCCGTTTCACAGTGGCTTCGCTGTAGTTGACAAGTTCCACTAAATCAATAATCCGCATAAATTGTTCCACTTTTAGCCGGTTAACGATTTTTAGTTGCCGTTCTTTCGCTGTGCTTAACATGTTCCTCCACTCCTTAAAGGGCAAAAGCACTATAACTAGCGCTTCTACCCTTCTTATTAATATTTATCTCTTTGACCAGTAGTATTTAAAATGTGTAATTTATGTCTTACAACTTCTTTTACTTTTTCATTTGCTGATGGGTACACTTGATTTGGTTCATACATCGCAGGATTGTCCACTAAAACGCGGCGAACTTCTTCAAAAAACACACTTTTCAGATCTGAACTAAGGTTTACTTTCCTAACGCCGTACTGTACAGATTCACTGACTTCTTTATCTGGATTTCCTGAACCACCATGAAGTACAAACGGAATATCCAAGCGTTTATTTAATTCTTTTAAAAGAGGCATATTCAGTTCTGGTTTTTTATCTTTAGGGTATAAACCATGCGCCGTTCCAATAGCAACGGCTAACGTATCAATACCAGTTCTCTGTACGAAATCTTCTGCTTGGTCAGGGTCAGTA
Source organism: Listeria farberi (assembly GCF_014229295.1). Classification (NCBI taxonomy): domain Bacteria; kingdom Bacillati; phylum Bacillota; class Bacilli; order Caryophanales; family Listeriaceae; genus Listeria; species Listeria farberi. The sequence continues at coordinate 154,550 of NZ_JAARZL010000001.1, read as the reverse complement.
TATATGATCGAATCCGCCCCGCCTTCTGCCGAACCGTTGTTCCCGATTGTTCCAAGTTCCGCTTCCACAGAAACACCGACTTTATGCGCAAGTTCAACCACTTGCTTAGTCAACGCCACGTTCTCTTCATAACTGGCTCTTGAAGCATCAATCATGACAGAAGTATAGCCATTTCTAATTGCCCGCATCACATCTTTGATTGTTCCACCGTGGTCCATATGAATAACGACCGGCACCTTACTTCTATGTGCGTATTCTCTTACTGTTGCAACAAAGTTATCACCAAGATATTCTATTTCATCCGGATGAATTTCTAAAATTACAGGAGCATTATTTGCCTCCACTTCTTCCATTATCGCCTTTAACATATCAAAACTACAGATATTAAATGCTGGTACCGCAAATTGATGCTCTTTTCCTACTGCTAAAAGATCTTTCATTGTATATAACATTATATCATCTCCTCTTTATTTTTTCGCTTGTTTAATGGGGTTTTTAATAGTCCAACAGAAATTGCTGTCACGACTGTACCTGCTGCAATTGCTAGTAAGTAGATAAATAGATGGTTAATAACGTTTGGAATGAACATTACCCAAATTCCACCGTGAGGCGCCATCGAAGTTACGCCAGCCCCCATAGAAATTGCAGCCGCTGTTGCAGAACCTAGCATCAAACTCGGGATAACCCGAAGCGGATCGGCAACTGCGAAAGGAATTGCTCCTTCCGTAATATAGGATGCACCTAACACCCAACAAGAATTCCCCGCTGTTTTTTCTTCTTTTGTAAATTTGTTTTTAAATAATAGTGTTGCGAGTGCTAATCCAAGTGGCGGAACCATTCCGGCAGCCATACAAGCCGCAATCGGTGCAGTTACGCCCGCTGACATTAACCCAATTGAAAAGGTTGAAATAGATTTATTAATTGGACCTCCCATATCTGCTGCCATCATCACACCAATGAGTAGCCCAAATACGACGCCGGATGTCTCACCAAGTCCATTTAACCAACCTGTGAGTGCGTTTAAAACCCAAGCGATTGGTGTATCAATAATAAATACCATTGCCAAACCAACAATCGTAATCCCTAACAGCGGTACAACAATCAACTGATAAATCGAAGCAAGTGATTTAGTGACATTGACTTTATTAGCAAAGAAATGTGCCACATAACCAGCCAAAATACCACCGATCATACCGCCTAGAAATCCTGATCCACCAACAGTCGCCAGTGTCCCTGCGACAAGCCCGGGCGCAAATCCCGCTCGACCAGCTACAGAAACCGCTATCCCTGCTGCAAGTGCTGGAACCATTAAACCAAATGCAGTATCCCCACCAATTTTAGAAAATGCAGCTGCAAGTGCGTTATACGAATCAGAGTCAGGGTTTGAGGCATCAATCCCAAAAGCAAAACTAATGGCAATTAAAATCCCGCCAGCTATGACAAATGGCAACATATAGTTAACACCATTCATAAAGTGATTATATAAACTTGCTTTTGAAGGTTGTTCAGAGCTTACATCCGAACTTTTCGCCTCCAAATGGATTAACCCTTTACCTGAAATAGTTTCATCAATAACCACATCAGCCTCTTTAATCGCTCTGGAAGTGGATACTTTTTTAATTTTCTTTCCAGCGAACCTGGATGTATCTATTTCTTTATCCACTGCTAAAATGACATAATCAGCAGTCGCGATATCTTCTTTTGTTAAAACATTTTCTACTTTTGCTCCTTGAGTCTCGATTTTCACTTCGTAACCAAGCGCTTCTGCCGTTATAGTTAATTTCTCGGCAGACATATACGTATGCGCAATACCAGTGGGACAAGCAGTAACACCAACTATTTTCATGTGAAACGCCTCCTTAGTTCGATAAAATTGTTATAATTTCAGTTTCGTTTTTGGAATTTTTTAATTTTTCGCGAAATTCCTCGTTCATTAACTTCCTTGATAGTTCACTTAATATTTGCAAATGGACGTCTGTGGCTTTTTTCGGAACACCAATAAGAAAACTACATTCAATCGGTGAATCATCTAATCCAAAATAATCATTTATAATGCCAGAATGAACAAAAACAATCAATGGTTCTTTTACATATTTACTTTTTGCATGAGGGATGCCAAAACCATCTTCAATTCCAGTGGAAGTTTCTTCTTCTCGTTTATATAAGTCACAGATAAATTTTTTTGGATTTGTTATAGAGCCCTCTTCAGCTAGTACTTCTGCTACTTTTTCAAATAATAATTGTTTTGTTTGAATACGATTATCAAAAATAATTCGGTCTTTATTAATTAAATTCGATATAGTCATAATCCACATCCTCTCTCAACAAAGTAAGCGCTTCACTTGTTTGATTACACTATATCACTCTGAACGACTTCATTCAATATTATGGATGAATTATGCAAAAAGTTCATTTTTATGGTTTTTTTGGTTGTTTATTTGAACGAAATCAATCATTTTTATCTAAAAAAATACCGCAAGATTGCTCTCGCGGACATTTTTTATTTACAAGCTTCGACACCTTTTTCTAAAATCTCCATCTGTAGTAAGGTTTCTTCGTCGGTCACTTGTTTTGGTTTTCCATTAATAATAGCTTCGTATAAATCATCATAAACCCTGCCATAATCGCCAACTTCGGAAATAACTTTTTCCTCGTGCCAAACTCCTGCTTCATCGACATACGTTAGCGTGCCGTAGTGTTCTGGTAAGTCAATCCCAAAGTCCGGATTACTTGGCATATAAAAGAGTTTTAAATGTTCTTCTTGGCGGTCTTTTGTTTCTTTTGTAAACATGCCTTTTTTGCCGTATAGGACAAAGCTTGGACGGGCTTTTATGCGGAAGTAGCTTGATTTTACGGATACTTTTGTTACGCCGTAATATAAATCAAGGTCGAAATAATCGTTCATTCGTCCTTCACCGAGCAGTTGGCGCACATCGTAGTGAATGTCATCAGGTTTTCCGAAATAAGATAAAACTTGATCAATTGTGTGGCAGCCGTGACCATAAAGATAGCTATCGTAGAATTTAAATTCATGGACGGATTCTGGGATTTCTGGACGGAAATAGTCATAATGCATTTCTACTTCTAATAAATCGCCTAATTTTCCGCTTTCAATCACTTTTTGTGCTGTGAGGAAATCGGAATCAAAACGACGATTTTGGTAGCATTGTACTAGTAAACCGCGTTCTTTAGCTAGTTCGAATATTTCTTTAGCTTCGTCGTAAGTCATCATAAATGGTTTTTCGACAAGTACGTTTTTGCCATTTTCCAAGACCATTTTCGCATATTCGAAGTGAGAGCTTTGTGTCGTAGAGATGGTAATTAGCTTTATTTCAGGGTCTTTTAATAGTTCATCTAAGTCTGTTGTATAATGTACCCCTTTAATTTTGTCCCATGTCGCTGTTTTTGGATTTCGATTATAGATTGTCTTCACTTCAATATTGTCTCGCTCCAAAATAAACGGTAAATGGTATCTATTCGTGCTCTTCCCATTTCCGATAAAACCCATTTTCAACATATTATTTCCTCCTTATTAAAAAACTAATGGTTTAAATTAGTATTAGCTCCTATCCATAGTACTACACTAACGCTTTATTAAGCCAATAAAAAAACTTGCTAAAACGTCTATTTAGAGCGTCTTAGCAAGTTTTTGTTTTTAAGTAATCACATAACTATTGGTTAAGAAATTTTTACTTTGCTTTTACAAATTCTGCTGATTTATCGCCAGCTTGACGTCCAAAAATAATGATTTCAGCAACAGAATTCCCACCGATACGGTTTTCACCGTGTAAGCCACCAGTTACTTCTCCCGCAGCAAATAGGCCTGTGATTGGTTTACCGTCTTTGTCTAAAACTTCTGTATTTGTATTGATTTTTACGCCACCCATTGTGTAATGAATTCCTGGGCCGATTTTGATTGCGTAGTATGGAGCTTTGGATAAATCATTATCCATTGCGGTTGTTCTACCAAATGCTTCGTCTTTTTTGTTTTTAACGCTTGCATTCCAAGTGTCTAATGTTTTCGTTAGTTCTTCTTTTGGAACATTGATTTTGCCAGCTAATTCATCAATTGTTTTACCTTCTTCAACAAAGCCCATTTCTTCGTATTGCGCGATTGCCTTTACGCGATCTTTTACGCCTGAATCGAATATTAGGTATGCGGATTTTTCTGGTAATTTATTGATAGAAGCAGTTACGTTATCACGTGTGTCTAATTCGTTTCCGAAACGTTTACCTTCTTGAGAAACTAAAATCGCACCTTCACCGCGGACAGCTTCACCGATAAGGTAAGATTTTTCTTGTTGAACGGTTGGGTGAACTTGAATTTGGTCCATATCTACAGTTGTTCCGCCAAGTTTTTCAATCATTTTAATACCGTCGCCAGTACTTCCTTCTTGGTTCGTTGTTACGTATCCTTTTAAGTCTGGACGTTCTTTTTCAATCATATCTTTATTAGCACCGTAACCACCAGTTGTAACAACTACTGCATCCGAGCTAATGGTTTTTTCGTCTTTATTGTTTAGTTTTACTTTCACGCCAGTTACTTTTCCGTCTTTTTGTGTGATTTCTTTTACGTCTGCGTTAACGAAAACTGGGATTTTTTGTTCTTGCACATTTTTTAGTAAACCGTCTACTAAGTATTTACCAACAGCTGAGCCATCTTCAGGACGATGCGTACGTTTTTCGCTCATTCCGCCTGTGATAGTTAAGTTATTTAATTTAATATTCATAGAGTCTAACCAATCAATTGCACTAGCGGAGTTATCTACGAAGAAACGAAGCATTGCTTTGTCGTTAGTTCCGTGACCGCCTTTTAATGTTTCTTCATAAAACTTGTCGTTGCTATCATTAATTCCTTGTTCTTTTTGGAATTTAGTTTCAGAGGCATTCATACCAGAAGAGGCTTTCATTGTGTTTCCACCTGCTAGTGGCATTTTTTCAAGAATTACTGGGTTCATACCTTTCGCTTTTGCTTCTAGTGCTGCTGACATTCCCGCGCCACCTGCACCAACGATAACAATATCGTATTTATCTTTTAATTCGGATGGATCTGTGTAGCTTGTTTTTGATGCTCCAGATGTTACTTCTGTTTTTTCTTTTTCTTTTGTTTTTGCCGAGTCACTTTTACTTGTGTTATTACTGCCACAACCTGCGATGATTAGTGCAAGTGATAGTAGCATAATGAGAGTTGTAGCTAACCTTTTTTTCATGTTTTTTACCTCCACTTTTTTTAAAAAATTTCCCTTTGCCAAACAGTTTGTGATTATATTAACATATTATAACATTAATTGAGACTTCTTTATAGGGTATCTGTAGGATTTCTTGAATTAAGAAAACAAGGAATTTACAGTTTTTTTAAATGACGAAAATGTTTTTAGTAACCACTCCTCATTATTTCGACAAAGTGATATAATAGCAACATCAAATATTAAAGGAGCATCGCCATATGACGATAAAAAAGTATGAACCGCTTAATCTTTATTCAAACTTCAAAAAATCTGCTGAATGCTATCCAGAAATGCCCATCCATTTTGATGAAGAACTTGTTACTTTTCCTGAATTAGGTCTTCACACCACTTACAAAAAATGCGAAGAAGCTATCATCCAAAAAGCAGCTCATCTACATAGATTTGGTGTGCGTAAAGAAGAAAAAGTAATTGTTTATAAATCTGCCAAATTCGATTCTTATATTTTAGCAGTTGCGATTTCTTATATTGGTGCTGTACCAATTATGGTTTCCCCACACCTTCCAGCGTCCACTATTGATATTTTTGTAAATCGCCTTGATCAACCTTGGTTACTTTTTGATTCCGAGACTTCGGAGAAAAGCCATCAATTAAACAATTTGCCAGACGATAGATTGATCAACGCTGAACAATTATTCAAAGCCCCACTAGACGGCTATAGTTGTGAGCAAGAGGAATTACCAAAAGACACGATTGCTTACATGACGCATACTTCCGGGACAACGGGTGTACCAAAATTAATTGCCCATTCCGCGAATTCGATGGGTTGGAGAACGAAATACCAACGACGCATTCTCAATTTCATCAAACCAAGAGGACTTGTAGCTTTCCATATCTCACCTGTTCATTCTCGGTTTAACATTGGCGTTTCATCCTTGATGTCGCTTGGTTTCCCGCTGCTACCAATTGCTAATCCTTCCAAAGCGAATGTGGAAAAAGTACTACGTGAATATAAACCATATGTGCTTGAAACCCATCCAAACCATTTTGTACAATGGGCTTCCCTTGCTCGTGAAAAACCGGATGTTTTCCAAAGCATTAAATTTTATCATTCTACATTTGATGCGATTAACAAAGAAACTATGGCGGTTTTCCTTCGTACTTCTGAATATAAAAAACCGATTTTCTTACAAATTTATGGGCAAAGTGAATGTGGTCCGATGATTTTACGTGGTCATACACTGCAATCCATCGAAACGCTAAATGCGCGTGATATGGGAATCGGGGTTCCTGGTTTAACAGAAGTTCGGATTGTGGACCAAGATGGTAATCCAGTTCCAGCTGGTGTTAGTGGCAATATCCAAATGCTTTCCAAAGGTCGCGCGCTTACTTATTATAAAGAAGAAGCTCGTTTTGAAGAAAATGTGTACGGACCATGGTGGGACAGCGGTGATTACGGTATGAAAGATGAACAAGGTAGGTTGTTCTTGCAGGACAGGCAAGTGGATTTAGTCGAAACAATCGATAGCACGCTTGCAATTGAAGATAAACTGCTTGATACACTCACTTTCTTAGATGAAGTAGTTATTATCCGTGGTGAAGGCGGTAGCCCGCAACCAATTATCGCTGTTCATGATGATAAAGAAATGAACTGGGATGCATGGTGGAAAGCTATTTCTGATTTACCACATATGAACGAACCAATTGTGATGAAATATGATGATATACCGCGCACTGCAACGATGAAAGTACAGCGTTTGCAGATGGAACGAGAATTTAAAAAATAAGTGTCAAAAAAGGCAACTGCATGATGCAGCTGCCTTTTCATTTATTTTCTTCTTAAAGCGAGAATTGCAAAACTCGTAAGGAACGTTCCAATAATAATTGGAAATAGTACTTGTTTGTCTCCAGTCGCTGGAAGTAAGGCTTGATTTTTAGCATTAGACTCCCTTGTTTCATTAGCCTTAATTTCTATGTTGCCTCCGCCTTTATCAGTTCCTCCACTATCACCACCAGAAGTTGCCTCTTTACTAAATTGAGCATACAATGTTAGATTGTTTGCTGGCATTTGATTGTTGGCAAAGTCCCATTTTGCACCGCCAGATTTAGCATCATACCAACCTTTAAATGTATAACCCTCTTTGGTTGGTGCAGGCGGCTCTTCCAGCAAACCTTGATACTCTACGGTTTGAGTAGAAATAACACCATCTACATCAAAAGTTGCTGTATAGCTATTAATACTAAACTGGGCATACAATGTTAGATCATTTGCTGGCATCGTATTGACTGTGAAATCCCATTTTGTTCCACCTGTTTTAGCATCGTACCATCCATTAAATGTATAACCCTCTTTTATGGGTGTTGGCGGCTCTTCTAGAAGTGTACCTGTTTCAACATTTTCCGTCGTTTCTTGCCCATCAATATTAAAAGTTGCTTTATAATATTGCAGTAACGGTTGTTCTACAGTACCACTGAAAATCCCAGTTGCATTTCCAACTGTATCGCGTTCAGCAAATGTATAGCTGACTTGCGGAATATAACCCGTTAAATTCCACGTCACATTTCCATTCGTATATATACCACTATCACTAATAGTATTTGGCGCAATCGTTTGTTCCGCGATGTTTTTTACTAAATTGGGAATAGTTAAGGTGTTTTGAAAAATTATTGGTTTGTTTACAATTAATTGATCGGTCATTTGGATAGTTGTTAAGTTCGTTAAACTGTTTAAAGGTCTAATATTACTAATTTTATTTTGACTAATTTCAAGCCAATCCATGTTTATTAGACTTGAAAGGCCTGTTACATCAGTAATTTGATTGTTTGATAAATATAATGAGTGTATCTTTGTCAAACCAGCTAGTGGCTCAATGCTCTCCACTTGGTTAGATGTTAATATGGCTGCAGATAGGTTTTCTAAAGAACTAAGTGGCTGAAGATCAGTAATTTGATTTTCTTGCGCATACAGCACTCCTAGACTTGTTAGATTTTCTAAACCATTTAAGCTCGTAAGTGTATTTTTCCCAATATTCAAAGAGCGTAGTCCACGTAAATTTTTTATTGGTTCAAGGTCACTTACATTATTATTATATAAAACTAAGCCCGTCAAATTAGTTAAATTAACAAGTGGTGTAATGTCACTTACCTTCGCATCTTTAATATCTAAAAATTCTAAATTGTTCAGATTACTTAACGGACGAAGATCACTAATGCTATTTCCACCTAATTGTAAAATATTCAAATTAGTTAATCCTGCAAGGGGGGAAATATTGGTAACTTGGTTAGTAGATAAATCCAAATACTCTAAATTAATTAAATTTCCAATAGGGGCAAGATCACTTACTTGGTTACTAGAAAAAGACAGGTAGGTTAATTGCGATACGTAATTCATCCCTTCTAGCGAGCTAATACCACTTGATTCAATGTGTAGTGTATTTATAGTATCTAATTCTGCTTGCGTAACAACATCCATAGTACTAGACTTTCCGAGTGTAGTTTGAATTTCTTTAGCTAAAGAATCATCTGGAAAAATCTGGGTGATGGCTGCTGGTGGAGCAGCGGCCGCGCGTGCATCTATTTTTATAAATATATTTGTTCCGATAACAATTGATAACACTAAAACAATATACAAAAATAGTTTCCTGTTTGATTTCATCTTTCTCCTCCTAATATTTTAAAATTACATACTTACATACAGTAAATAGTACCATAATAAGCAGTATATAGACAGTCCAAGATTACAATTAACTATATTAAAAGGGGCAAAATAATGCTCTATTAGCGGACTATTTTACTTACATTTCACTTTCCTATAAAAAAACTCTTTGAACTATTTTCTGTCCAAAGAGTTTTATTTTCTATTTTATTCTGCAATTTTGACCGGAAGTCCCGCATCTTGGAATTTTTTATATAGAGCTTTATTTATTTTATTATCAGTAATGAGTAAATCAATGTTGTTCGCTGAAGTGATGCTTGCAGTGGAAATCACACCCATCTTTGTATGATCCAGAAGTGCGATTAATTTGTTAGTTCGTTTGGCAAGAAGTCGTTTTAGTTCGGTTTCATAAATGTTGAAATCGGTTAAGCCTTCTTCTATTGTGAAACCTTTTGCTGACATAAAGCATAAATCAGCATGAATATTTTCAATTAAATTTGCGCCAAGAATCCCTTCCAGTGTGAAAGAGTTCGTCGTTACGATACCACCAGTTAAAATAACGCTAATATTCGGATTATCTTTTAGTTCGATTGCTGTATAAAGTCCGCTTGTAATGACAGTCAACCTTGAAAAGCCATGTAATTCTTTTGCTAGTGCAAGCGCTGTTGAACTGGCGTCAAGGATAATCGTTTGGTTGTTTTTTACTAAAGTCGCCGCTTCTTTCGCAATCGCTTCTTTTTCTTCGATGTTGCGAATAATCCGGTCATTAAAATTAGTAAATTTCTCTTCACTTTTTAAAAGTACCGCACCCCCGTGTACTTTTTTTATCATCCCGCTTTCTTCTAATGCAGATAAATCATTTCGGATGGTGCTAATCGAGACATCCAAGATACGACTTAATTCTGGTACAGTTATTTTGTTATTTTGGTCTAGTAGATGGATAATTTTGTTTTGTCTTTCAAATGGAAACATCTGCTCGCCCTCCTTTTATCTATCAATGTTTTCTTTATGTATATACATATTACCCAAAAAAATAACAAAACACAAATATATTTTACAAAACACAACAAAAGATAACACTTTACAATAAAAAACAAGTATGTTAGGATTTAAATAGCAACTAAACACAATTAAAAACAGAAAGGAGCAACCAAATGATAAGTATTGTTTTAGTATCTCACAGTCAAAAAATCACAGAAGGACTCCAGGAAATGATTGTTGAAATGGTTGGAGATACAGTACATATTATTTCTTCTGGCGGAACTGGCGATGGACGCCTTGGCACAAATGCACTCATGATAGCCGATAATATCGCGACTTGCACTAATTCTGAACATATTTATATTTTTTGCGATATTGGAAGCGCTATCTTGAGTGCCGAAACAGCACTCGAATTATTAGACACTGAACTTCTTGAAAAAACAACGATAATTGATGCCCCATTAGTTGAAGGCGCATTTACTGCTGCTGTTCAATCTCTCGTTAATCCATCCAAAGAAGCTATCCTACAAGAACTCACAAACGTGCATTAAAAACGTAATAAAACGCAATTTTGTAACTGGGAACTATGTAAATTAATTTTTACATGACAATACTATTTTCGAAAGGAGTTTATTATGAAATTCTTTAGAGGAATGATTGGTTTTTGTATCGCAGGTATGATTGTTATGAGTGTTTGGACTCCACTTGCCGAGAATTATGGTATTTTTGGAGGTTATCTGGCAGCTTTCATTATTATTGGTCCAATGTGGTTTATGAATCACTATGTTGGTTTAATCGAAAATGATGAAGATGCAGCGTTTGTTGATATGGCTGTCGGAATTGGGATTTGCGGAATTATGCGTGATGTCTTTATGCAAGGTGGTGGCGAGTTAGTAAGTTCGCTTCCAACGATTGGTCTTGTTGCGATTGGAGCAGTTCTAGCTGGAATCGTGGCAGCAGCAATTGAAAAAGATATGGCAAAAAAACAAGAAGCAAAACAAGAAAAAACAGAACCTGGCATGAATATTAAAGAAGAAGAGCGTTTAAACGAAAATCAATTAGTTTAAAAAGGAGTGTAAATAATGAGCATTGGTATTGCATTAGCAACGATTGCAGGTGGCTTTTTATTCCCTTTTGCTATTCGAATGATGTGGGGGAAAATGGTTGATGAATGGGGCGCTATCGGCGGTTGGATGGCAGCAGCATTTATCGTTGGTACAGTTTGGACAATTAATCATGGTATTCCAAAATCAATGATCTATCAATCTGGAACAGTTTGGGTAGATATGGCGGTTGCAGCAGGTATTGGTGTATTCACAGCTTCCCTTTTAACAGGCGGTAAATTTTCTAAATCGGTAGTCAATTTGGCAGCAGCTGTTGTTGGCGGCGTGCTTGGCGGATTTTTACTATCACTATTCTTATAAAAATATGAAGGAGGAAGAAAAATGAGACGTTTAGTGAATGATGGGTATGAAGCAGTAGAAGAAATGTTAGCTGGTTATGTTGCGGCACAAGGGAAATACGTGGATTTTGCCGAAAATGATAAGCGAGTAATCATAAGCAAACAAATGAGCGAAGAACCTCGTGTGCGGATTATCGTTGGTGGCGGTTCTGGTCATGAACCACTTTTCCTTGGGTATGTAGGGAAAGATTTCGCGGATGCGGCGGTAGTCGGGAACATTAATACATCACCTTCTCCAGAACCTTGTTATAACGCAGTAAAAGCAGTTGATAGTGGTAAAGGTTGTCTCTATATGTACGGAAATTATGCTGGCGATGTGATGAACTTTGATATGGGTGCTGAAATGGCTGCGGACGACGGCATTCGCGTAGAAACAGTACTTGTAACAGATGATATTTACTCTGCTGAAAATGTAGAAGATCGTCGCGGTGTGGCTGGTGATTTAATTGTCTTTAAAGCAGCGGCATCTGCAGCAGCAAAAGGACTTGACTTGGATGCGGTAAAACAAGCTGCTGAAAAAGCAAATGCTAATACGTTCTCGATGGGCGTTGCGCTTTCTTCTTCTACCCTTCCTGTAACTGGTAAAGCTATTTTCGAAATGAAAGAAGGCGAAATGGAAGTTGGTATGGGAATCCACGGTGAACCTGGTATTAAACGTACTTCCATCGAACCAGCTGATAAAGTAGTTGACCAAATCATGGGCTATCTTATAGAAGAAATGAACTTAACAGCTGGCGAAGAAGTACATGTACTTATCAATGGACTTGGCGGTTTACCAGTGATGGACCAATATATTTGTTACCGCCGCGTGGATGAAATTTTGAAAGAAAAAGGTGTGCATATTCATAGCCCACTTGTTGGGAATTACGCGACTTCGATGGATATGATTGGTATGTCGATTACACTGGTTCGTTTAGACGATGAATTGAAAGACCTTTTAGATACACCGTGCGACACACCATATTTCAAAGTGGACTAAATTACTACTGGAGGAATAAAAATGAGCGAATTAGTTATGGATAGCGCTTTTTTCGGCCACGTTTTACAGGACATGGGAGCGCTAATTGAAAAAGAACGTGATTACTTGACCGGACTGGACTCAGATATTGGAGACGGCGACCACGGAATCAATCTCAGCATTGGTTTTCGTGAAGTGAATAAACAATTAGATGAATTACTAGCTGTTTCTCCCGATATTGCAACGTTGCTTAAAAAATCCGGAATGATTCTCCTTGGAAAAGTTGGCGGCGCATCTGGCCCGCTTTATGGTAGCTTCTTTATGAAATGTGGCGCTGATGTTCCTGGGAAAACGGAGGTTAACTTCGACGAGCTTTGCGGCATGATTATAAATGGGGCCGCTGCGGTTCAACATCGCGGAAAAGCCGAACTTGGTGATAAAACGATGATGGACGCCTTCTTGCCTGGCGTGGAAGTGCTTCAAAATCGAGATGCAAATGCAGATCCAATCGAAACTTTTTCCGCATTTGTAGATGCTATGCATGCTGGCGCTCAGTCCACTATCCCACTTATTGCTAAGAAAGGTCGTGCACTAAGACTTGGCGAACGAGCAATCGGTCATCTTGATCCTGGCTCTGAATCGTCTTGGATGTTAATGAATGTCATTTTAGAAAATTTAAAAAAGGCGGTCTGATTTATGCGTAAACCCTTAGTTGGAATTAATATGAAAAACTATATCAATACTCGGGCTCAGACATCTGAATGGTTAGAAGCGACTATCCCCCTTCTTGAAAATTTTTCTGATGTGGATACGTTTATCTTTCCTTCTATGGGCACACTCGAAACGACCGCCACCCTTTTAGCGGGGACATCATTTGGCTTTGGTCCACAAAATATGGCGCCGGAGAAATCCGGCCCGCTAACTGGTGAATTTTCGGTAGAATCTATCATTGATCTAAACGCGAACTATGTCGAAATTGGTCACGCAGAACGCAAAAACCTTTTTCATGAGAAAACAAGGGAGATAGCTAAGAAGATTAAACTTGCATTGGACGAAAAAATCACTCCAGTTGTCTGTGTGGGTGAAGAAGTCCGTGCGAATGATACAAATGAATTAAAAAATGCGCTAAAAAAACAAATCGAAGCGCTGTTTCAGACAATTAATTTAGCACAGTGGGAAAATGTTGTTCTGGCTTATGAACCGGAATGGGCAATTGGAAAGGCATCTTCAGCTGAGACAAACTACATCGAAAGCGCTCATCAAGCTTTGCGCGAAATTATTCGCGAACTAGGCGGCGATGAAACCCTCGTAAGAATTATTTATGGTGGGTCGGTCAGCAAAGAAAATGCCGCAGAAATTGTCCGTCAAAAAGATGTCGATGGTTTATTCGTTGGAAGATTTGGCCATAAACCGCAAAATTTTGCCGACATTGTTTCTATTGTTAGCAAAACGAAAGGATGAGTTAGTATGAAAATCGCAATTGGTTGTGACGAAATGGGTTACGAACTAAAACAAACCCTCATCACACGTTTAAAGGAGAAAAATATCGAGTTTACTGATTTCGGCAGTTTTGAAAATGAAAAAGTACTTTATCCAAGTATTGCCGAAAAAGTAGCACTAGAAGTTAAAAACAACGATTATGACCGAGGAATCCTCATTTGCGGTACAGGTATTGGAATGGCCATTACAGCAAACAAAATTCACGGCATTCGCGCAGCACAAATTCATGATTCTTATTCAGCAGAACGCGCAAGAAAAAGTAACGATGCGCATATTATGACAATGGGGGCTCTTGTAATCGGGCCATCTCTTGCCGTTTCGTTACTCGACACATGGCTTGATAGTGACTTTTCAGGTGGACGTTCTCAGGCAAAAGTAGATTTAATGGAAGAAATCGACCAAAAAAACAGATAAAAAAATTTATTGGAGGTAATGAAAAATGACTTTTAAAGGTTTTGATAAAGATTTTAACATTACAGACAAAGTAGCCGTGGTAACTGGGGCAGCAAGCGGGATTGGTAAAGCAATGGCAGAACTTTTTTCCGAAAAAGGAGCTTATGTTGTCTTGCTTGATATTAAAGAAGATGTAAAAGATGTCGCAGCGCAAATTAACCCATCAAGAACGCTAGCACTTCAAGTCGATATTACTAAGAAAGAAAACATCGAAAAAGTCGTTGCCGAAATTAAAAAAGTCTATCCAAAAATCGATATTTTAGCCAATTCAGCTGGTGTCGCACTTCTTGAAAAAGCAGAAGACTTACCAGAAGAATACTGGGATAAAACAATGGAACTGAACTTAAAAGGTTCATTCCTAATGGCACAAATTATCGGTCGCGAAATGATTGCAACTGGCGGCGGAAAAATCGTTAATATGGCCTCTCAAGCTTCTGTCATCGCACTTGATAAACACGTTGCTTATTGTGCTAGTAAAGCAGCAATTGTTTCTATGACGCAAGTGCTAGCAATGGAATGGGCGCCTTACAACATTAATGTCAACGCGATTTCTCCAACCGTTATCCTGACAGAACTCGGCAAAAAAGCTTGGGCAGGTCAAGTCGGCGAAGATATGAAAAAATTAATTCCAGCCGGTAGATTTGGTTATCCAGAAGAAGTTGCCGCATGCGCCCTCTTTTTAGTAAGTGACGCAGCGAGCCTAATTACTGGCGAAAACCTAATTATCGACGGCGGTTATACGATTAAATAAAGTATTCAGCTTTAAAGTTCAGCTGAGAGAATGGAGCGAGTAAATAATGAAATTTTTCTTGGACACAGCAAGCGTATCGGAAATAAAACGAATTAGCGAACTAGGTTTAGTGGACGGTGTGACAACCAACCCAACCATCATCGCAAAAGAAGGTCGACCATTTGAAGAAGTAATCAAAGAAATTTGTTCTATCGTAGACGGTCCAGTTAGTGCAGAAGTTATCGGCCTCGAAGCAGACAAAATGATAGAAGAAGCTCGAATTCTAGCAAAATGGGCGCCAAATGTAGTAGTAAAAATTCCTATGACGGAAGAAGGTTTAAAAGCAGTCCATACCCTCACAGCTGAAGGCATTAAAACAAATGTTACGCTTATTTTCACTGTTTCCCAAGGATTAATGGCTGCAAAAGCTGGTGCAACTTATATTAGCCCGTTCCTAGGAAGATTAGATGATATTGGTACGGACGGGATGATTTTAATTAAAAACTTAAAGAAAGTGCTTGATAATTATGGTCTAAAAGCAGAAATCATTTCAGCAAGTATCCGCCACATCGGGCATTTAGAAGAAGCCGCGGAAGCTGGAGCACACATCGCGACTATCCCAGGAAGCCTTTTTCCGAAACTTTGGTCTCATCCTTTGACTGATAAAGGTATTGAAGGATTTTTAAAAGATTGGGAAGCGTTCAGTCAGAAAGAAGGCAATTAATATGAGCAGAATTGATGAACAAATGGTTAACTCGATTCGCGTATTATCAATGGATATGATTGAAAAAGCGAACTCCGGACATCCCGGTTTGCCGATGGGAGCCGCACCAATGGCTTTCTCACTTTGGAAAAATCATTTAAAATTCAATCCAGAACACCCAACTTGGTTTAACCGCGATCGCTTCGTTTTGTCAGCGGGTCACGGTTCGGCGATGCTTTATAGTTTGCTACATCTATTTGGTTACGATTTACCAATGAGCGAGCTGAAAAACTTCCGCCAAACTGGCAGTAAAACGCCCGGTCATCCTGAATTCGGTCATACGGTTGGTGTCGATGCAACTACCGGCCCACTTGGTCAAGGTTTCGCGATGGGAGTTGGGATGGCAATGGCCGAGGCTCACCTTGGCGCCAAATTTAATCAACCAGAATTCCCGGTTGTCGACCATAACACCTACGTGCTATGCGGAGACGGCTGCTTGATGGAAGGTATTTCCTACGAAGCTGCGTCCCTTGCCGGCCATTTAAAACTCGGAAAACTAGTTGTTTTATATGATTCAAACGATATTTCACTTGATGGTGATTTAAATGAGTCATTTTCAGAAGACATCGAGCTTAGATTCCGAGCTGCTGGTTGGCAAACGCTACGTGTGGAGGACGGGAATGACTTAGATGCGCTGGATGCAGCAATCCATCTTGCAAAAACGGAAAAATCCCGCCCTACTTTAATCGAAGTGAAGACGGTCATCGGTTATGGTAGCCCTGGAAAAGCCGGAAAATCAGCGGCACACGGCTCCCCACTTGGCGAAAAAGAACTCAAGCTAGCAAAAGAAGCTTACGACTGGCAAATGCCACCTTTTGAATTACCAAAAACTGTCGAAAATCAAAAAGAATTTTATCATTCTAAAGGTCGTGCTAGTGAAAGCAGCTGGCTTCGGACATTCAATGCTTACAAACAAGAATATCCAGCACTGGCAGAAAGCTTACAACAATTAATGGATGATAATTTAGCAGCTGATTGGGATGCAGAATTACCTGTCTTCGATGAAAATGCGGACAAACCAGTTGCAACTCGTGAAGTATCAGGGATTGTCCTTCAAGAATTAGAGAAAAAACTGCCTAACTTATTTGGTGGCGCAGCTGATTTAGCTTCCTCCAACAAAACCAATTTAAAAGCTAGTGAACGATTTGCTCCTGAGAACTATGCCGCTAAGAATATCTCGTTCGGCGTCCGCGAATTTGCAATGGGTGCAGCAGTCAACGGCATGACGCTTCACGGCGGAGTCCAAGCATTCGGCGCAACCTTCTTCGTATTCTCAGATTATCTACGTTCCGCGATTCGTTCAGCAGCCTTAATGAGCATTCCATCCACCTTCATTATGACCCATGATTCCATTGCGGTCGGTGAAGATGGTCCAACACACGAACCAATCGAGCATCTCGCATCCTTCCGCGCCATGCCGGGACTTCACGTCATCCGACCAGCTGACGGCAACGAAACTGTCGAAGCATACCGCTATGCCTTTACTCAAAAAGAACAACCAACCATGCTCGTTCTTAGCCGCCAAAACCTGCCAATTTTACCAAATAGCGCAGAAAAAGCAAAAACCGGTATTTCAAAAGGGGCTTACATCTTAGCCGATTCCCCACTTGATAAACTAGATATCATCCTACTCGCTTCAGGATCCGAAGTGCACTTAATGACAGCTGTCAGAGATAATCTCGCTAAAAAAGGCTTTGGTGCACGCTTAGTCAGCATGCCAAGCTTTGATTTATTCGACAAACAAAGCCCAGAATATAAAGAGTCCGTTTTACCAAAAGCAGTGAAAAATCGCTTCGCCGCCGAAATGGGCGCATCATACGGCTGGCACAAATACCTCGGCGACACAGGCGAAATCCTCGCGATTGATTCGTTCGGTATGTCTGGCCCGGGAGATGAGCTAGCAGAACGATTTGGGTTTACTGTAGAGAATTTGACGAAGCTTGCGCTAAAGCAGTTGTAGGTGGATTCTATGAGCAGAATGGAGTATTCTATAGTAAGATACTTTATTAAAAGAGGTGCGTTTTAATGAAAAAGAATACTCCAGAGGCACTTGTAGATTTATTCGAGGAATGGAAGAATTTATTTGAGTCGGATACTTCTTTAAGTAACCAAAATTCGTCCCAACTACAAGAAATTTTGACTACAGCTATCATCAGAGTCAAAAAAGGCTCTCAAACAGTCGAATTAGAAGCTCGTTCTGTCTATCAAAACATCCATACCCTATGCTTCGTCGAAAAAATCCATTTAAATCCTGAGGAAGCAAACGTATTAAAAGAGATAGAGAAAATCGCTCTTTCAAAAGGCTTTTGGGGCGGAATGAACACTTTAAATGTAACCAATCAATTTCCAAGCAATTAAAATGAACTGTAAAAAAACAGGAATGCTCTACATCCAAATAGAGCATTCCTGTTTTTATTTATCTAGCTTGTAAAAGCACCATAAATCAACTCATCGCTTTACTCAGTGTCATTAAACTTAGATAAATCAGCAAGCAACGGTTTGCCGTCTTTGTCCAAAAGCGGCGACATCCCACCTGAATAACCAGTCAAATGGTAGACATATTGCACACCTGTTTCTTTATCAACCCAAATCTCCATAATGTTGAGTTTACCTTGTGTATATATTTTTTCGAATCTTTCTTCCATTATTTTCCGCCTCCTTTTTTAGTAGTTGTATGATTCATTTTCAACTAAATCAATTTAATTTCCGAATCAAAATATTGTTCGATAAAATGGACTTTTTCTCTAATTTCCTCTATGGTGAAATTCTCATTCGGAGGTGCGACAACCCATTTATCTTCCACATCATCATTCCGAGTAATCACCGCAATTAAATCTCCTTGAAACGTTTCAATCGGCTCAGAAATTTCTCTTGATAAAATATAAACGTCCTGCTCTTCCCCGTCACCACCAATAACACCCTCCACAAAGCCATAATTAAGCGGATAGACATTGCCGAATTTGTCGGTATAACCTATAGGGCGATCTATGGTTACTTTTAGGGTTTGTTTTTTGTTTTAGAAAGTTGCGTTTTATGGATGGATTGTTTTGAAGTCATACGCCATCCTCCTTCTTAAGTTATTCTTTAAATGTAAATATTTTGAAACAAATGGGGGGCTATTGTATAGAGCTCTATTAATTCAATACCAGCAATTGATAATCTTAATTATATTTTGCTATATCATTAATTCTCCTCTAAATTAGTCACAAAAAAAGAATAGTAATCTCACATCTTCATCTTCGCAGTTACAATCATTAACAATTTTTTCTAATGCTGGTAATACTTTTTCAACAAAGCTCATAGCTGATTCATAATAACTTTCTTCCCATTCCATTAATGTATAATAAAACACTTCTTTATCTGGTATTACTTTATTACTTATAAGCGCATTCATCGCTTCATTTGACACTTTCTTGACATTTGCGCCACTAACATTAGCAACATATCTTACTATTTTTCCGGTCCGCTTGTATTCAGCATAATCCTTCTGGCTCATAAATCCTCGATGTTTATTTTTTTGCCCATGCCAATCGTACTTTTTTAGTTCGGCCAAATCTAAAAATGAATGGCTATGTCCATCAAGCCCCCAATATTCCACATAAGCAATATAATTTTCCGAAGCATTTTTAGGTACACCTCGGGGAGTATCTATTGGTATAAAAGCGTCCCCCGTATCTGCATTTGCAAACCCCTTTCCATTTCGGACACCGGCTAAAATGCTAAATAAATTATAATTTCTTCCTATAAATTTTAACAATTCATCTGCAATATCATATTCCTTCCATTGGTCTATCCTTTTATCTCTCACTTCTACCATTAAATAAATATCACAACCCATTACTAAAAGCCCCCTTAAAGTTTTTCTATTTATAAATAGGCTCTTGCACGTTCTTCTCAGGTAAATTTTCTTAGTATATTTTTTCTATTTTGAGAATAGCTGTATTGCTCATAAATTAGGCTCTTTATTTTCTTCAACCAGAGCATCAATTTTATTTACATCTAACTGATTAATAGTACTCATGCTATTCAAAAGTTACTCCTACATATTAATTTTTATTTGTCATTTTTTTTTACTTTCAATTTTCTAAAAAATAAGATTGTCAAAGCTCTACTTTCACGATGCTGATTGAGATGTGGAGTGTTTTTTTACTTGTTTACTTTTTCTATAACTTTTATATTGAATCTATCAACATTTAATTCAACAAATTGGTTTTCCAAATACCAAAAATCAGAAATATCTTCAGCTGCTAAATCAATCTCTATCCCTGAATCTATTTTCTTACTAGAAGGATGAAAAACGCCTCTGATAAAGTATGCAAAACTATCTGCTAGTTGAGTTATTTCCTTAGCTTGTATAGCACTTTTCTCAATATCTAAATCATCGAAAATGACTATCTCTAAATCAACAATATATTCTTGGCCAACCTCTACTGAACATTTGTATTCTTCAACAAAACACAAAGGAAATCTTATCCTTATTTCTGCTCCCTGATATTCTTCAGGCAATATTAATATATAGGATGGTGAAGAATAATCATAGTCATCATATCTATATTTCCACAGATAATTAGCGCCATCAACTATAATTTTCTTAGTTTTTTCAAGCTAAAATACCTCCAAAAATAAATGTTAATCTATTTATTCTAACTTTCATTCCTTAAACATTTAAGACATACAGCAAACTATAACAAAGTCTTATGTTTCTACGGATAACGCTTGTCTCTTTGCAATACTGGTGGACGTGTTTAAACTAAATTTTCAATAACTACTTCTGTCATTTTCAAGGTTTCCATAATAGTAGGTGCAATGTAATAGATAAAATCAGGATCATGCACATAACTAATGATTTGACCTTCTAGTCCCTTTTCACTTGGTTCATAGTCCAACATCAAATATAACGAATTTGCGTATTCTGCAAATGGAAACCAACTTTTGCAAAATAAATACGGCTTTATTCGCTTGTCTAATTGTTTCAGTTGTTTTTGATCTATTGTATCTGGAAATTCTGTCATTTCACGGTTTTCATGCTGAAAATGTATTTTAACTGCACTAATCTCTTGTAGTGAAAGGAAACGATACCCCCTATAAAATCCTTCTTGTGGCCAAATCAAACTCATAGAACCACTACCATTTTTGTATTTGTAAAGAGATTTGAAGTCTTCAGGTAACTTTAGTTGAAATTGATGTTCAAAGGCTGCTAATTCTTCCTCTGTAGCCCCTTGAATTGCAAGGTATGCGTCAATATCTTCCTGCTCTAATTCTTCACCATTTAGTTCCTCAGCATTTTCAAGAAAAAGTTGCTCGTTTTTCTTTACTAGCTCTATGATATTATTCATCCAGTTTAGTACTCCTTGTCAGCTTCAAATTTATAGAGGTATTATACCCTAACTAAAAACTATGCACAATCTATCTATTTTCGTTTGAATATTCCATTTCATGTGTTTTTTGATACAAAATCCAAAATATTTTTTATAACTTCTTCGTTAAGAACAATGTTGTACATATGCTCATTAAAATTTTTTAATGCATTCAGTCTCTTTTTTGTATAAACGAATTCAAGGATAACAAGTAAACCTAGAAAAAATTTTATACATCATATTGGTACTATAATAACTTCTGTCCAATTTTACGTACCTTAATATATTTAAAATAAATGTAAAAGAAGAGAAGGCGAAATTCGCCTTCTCTTCTTTCTTCATATTTCGATGTATTCCAAAATCTTACTCAATCCGTTTAACCAAAGCTTTATTTGTCAAATTTCTTACGTTATGATACGTGGCTGGGCTTATATCCACTAGTGCTTTGATTAAAGTATCTAACAAGTATAGTTGACTAACTTCAGCTGAAAAAGAACCTGCATCTGATAAAAATTCTTTGGAAGAGGCTACTAAAGAAACATCCCCCATTTGACTAATTTTAGAATTAATAAAATTAGTTAAGGTAACAACCGGTGCACCACTTTGAGAGGCAAGTTCGATATTTTGAATTACTTCTTTTGTATTCCCTGATTTACTAATCCCGATAACAATATCTGTTTTCTTGATCATAGTTACATAGATGCTTTGCAGATGGCCATCTGGAACAAATTCAACAAATTTTCCTAATCGTTTCAATCTATTACTTAACTGCATTGCAATAAACGCAGATGTGCCAACAGAAAGTATGTACACATGTTCTGCTTTATGAATCATTTTAGCAGCTTGTTCTAGTTTTTCTTGTTCAATAAAACTTTTAGTATCTTGTAAACCATCAACAAATTGACGATAGACAAGGTCTTTCGCTTCATTAC
Organism: Listeria farberi; assembly: GCF_014229295.1. Taxonomy (NCBI): domain Bacteria; kingdom Bacillati; phylum Bacillota; class Bacilli; order Caryophanales; family Listeriaceae; genus Listeria; species Listeria farberi. The sequence continues at coordinate 132,573 of NZ_JAARZL010000001.1, read as the reverse complement.
TTTCATCTGTTATATTTTGCTTTTGAGAAGTTTGATACTTCACTAAAGCAATTTTTAAATCTTGAAATCCCGTTAGCCCAATTTTTCGAGAAAAACGAACAATAGTACTTTCTCCAACACTTGCCATCAATGCAAGGTCATTTATCGATAGATTCTCTACTTCATCTGGATTACTCAAAATCAACTGAGCAACTTTTTGCTCAGATTTGCTTAGCGATGGAAAATAACTGCTAATTGTTGCTAATAAATCCATCAAGCTCTCACCTCTATTAGTATATGTCTTCTCTTCATTATACTCTAAAAATAAAAATGCTTCTAGAATTATCTAATCCTGACAAATAAATATAAGGGTGAACTTGTAATCACAAGTTCACCCTTTAAAAATGGCTATTTTAATAGCTTCCGATATACATCAATAAGCTCTTTCGCTAAATCTGTAAAAGTTATGGCTGTCATTAAGTGATCCTGGCTGTGGACAGTAAGCAGCGTCACTTCCATATGATTTCCTTTTGCTTCTTCTGTTAGCAATCCTGTTTGGGCATGATGTGCCTCCACAATTGATTGCTCTGCTTCACTGATTTTTTCTTCTGCTATTTCAAACGCACCAGTTTTTGCCGCTTGAATGGCCTCCATAGCATTACTTTTAGCATTTCCGCCATGCATGATTAAACCCATAATGGCTTCTAAATTTTTGTCATCCATTTATTTTTCACGCTCCTTTGATAAGGTTAAGAGCAAGATTTAATACTTTTTCTCCATTCATAGTCCCGTAATCAGCCATGTTAATAACTGCTGAGGGAATACTTTTTGGGGCCAGTTTTTCTTCTATTTGCTTTTCCATAAATCGCACTTGGGGTCCTAATAAAACGACATCAATCGTTTTACTGGCAATTTGGTTATCTGCATCTGAAGCTGCCACAGCAAAAATATCTACTTCTAATCTTTGTTCCGCTGCTGACTTTTGCATTTTAGTGACTAATAAGCTCGTACTCATTCCTGCTGAACAGATAAGCATAATGGTTTTTTTAGACATTTTTTATTCTCCTTTTATTTGGCATTTTCTTTTATCACTGTTCTATTAGACGCTTTGACGAAAGGAAGATAAATTAATACACCTATAATAATTAAAAAGATTTGTAAAACAGCTGCACGCCAGTCACCATTTGTAGCTAAATAGCCTGAAATCACTGGTGGCGTAGTCCAAGGAATAAGTACCGAAGTTTTTGCAATCCAACCTAGTGCAGTCGCATAATAAGCAATCGTCACTGTTACTGCTGGAACAATAATTAAAGGTACCGCAAGTAGCGGATTAAATACTACTGGTAAGCCAAACATTAATGGTTCACTAACATTAAATAATGATGGGATAATACCGACTTTTGTAATAGAACGATAGTCTTCTCTTCTAGAGGCAATCATTATCGCAATTACTAAACAGATAATCATCCCGCCACCGCCCATCCAACCAAAAGCATCAAGGAAAGGCTTAGTAACAATATTTGGTAATGCAAGACCATTTTTTAACGCTTCCATATTTTCTTGAATCGCTGTTAGCATAATAGGCTCACCGATAGATCCTAAAATAAAAGTACCATGCAGGCCAAATGCCCATAATAAGTTACTAAAACATACATAAAGTAAAATTCCGCCAATAGATTGGAAAGAAGAAATTAATGGTGCTTGAAAGAATGTTAGTATAAGTGCTGGAATATTAGTATTAAACACCCATACAATAAGAACTTCAATCAATCCAAGGATAAGTGTTACAAAGAAAATCGGAATTAACACATTGAACGATTTTGCAATAGATGGTGGTACGCTCTCAGGCATTTTTATTTTCAAACGTTCTATTTTAGAAAATTTACTTAGCCACGTAACAGATAACAAAGTAGCAATAATTGCTAAAAACATACCTGTTGCACTTGTTTGGGTTTGTGTTAGTGCGGCTGCAGCAGTAAATGTTTTACCTTCTACATCTGTTATGATAATTTGCGCTGGCAAAACAATCATGTAAGATACTAACCCCATTACCGCTCCAATTAACCCTTCATCCCCGTAGCTCACTGCTAACTTATAGCCAATGGTTACAGCAATCATCAGCGCCATAATACCTAGCGTCCCATTATAAATTTGATTACCTAAATCCGCCCATTTAATCGCAGCAGAATAGTTCTTTAACAAACCATTTGTAGGACTTAAAATAAGATTGTTTACTAACACCCAAAAAGAAGCAATAATTGTCATTGGAATGAGCGTTACAAAGCCATCACGAATTGCTGCAATATGACGTTGACTCGAAAATTTATTGGCGAAAACTAATAATTTATCAATAAAAACATTAGATTTATTCATTTTCAACTCTCCTTATTTTTAACTGTACAATAAATTTCAAACATTCTGTTCCAAGGAAACGTAACTTGATCAATTGTAAATACGTCATCTGTAAAACTATTTTTTAGTACAGAACGATGATATTTTTGAATTAAGTTTACAACTACCTCACTAATCTCAGTAGCTTTGTCTCCTAAGTAAAAATAATTCAACCCTTTTTCTGGTAGTACCTTATCTGTAATTTGTTTACGAATGATTGCTTGGTAAAATAAGTCTTCATATATATTTGCTAGTAAATTCCCCTTAACTTTCTCCATATTAAAAGCGGCTTGGCAAAACGCTAATCCAGCAAGGCTGCTTCCTAACGAATTACAATTAGTATTCCATGCTTTATAACTTAAAATTTCTTCTAAAATACCTTTTTCATCTAATAATTCAATTAATTCTATTTCACCACCATTTGCAAAAGCAGCATCACAAATACCAACTTTTTTACCAGCAGTAAGGTCTGCTTGAATTTCTAGAATAAAACTTAAAAGATGACGATAACTGTCATAGGTCACATCTTTTGTGGTTAGCTGATCCCATGATTCTTGCATTTTTTTTCCTGGCGTATTGTATTCAAGCACGAATTCGGCATCTTTCACATCATCTACCAAACGAAAACCTGCCGCTAGTACATGTGCTTTCAAACTTTCATTTATCGGCCGATCTTCGTATAAAGGGACTATTTGCGCTCCAAAAGTTGAACTATATCTAACAAATAAACTCGGTGTTTTCCCTAAATAATCATTATAAGCACGAGCAAGTAAGGTGAACCCTACTTCATCAGCACCAGGGTAGACCATGATTCTATCTTTCAACCGTTTATTTGCAATTTCACTATATACTTTGCTCTGATCCATTGCAGTATAGCCATACGGAGCTGAATCATCTTGTGGAATACTAACAAAAGAAACAATATTCTCCGCAACGAGTTTAATATGCAACAGATTCACTTGTACATTAAAAGCTCTACGTGTTTCATAATCAAAAACCACCTCTTGAGGCAACGTTTCTTTCAGTTGATGCCACTCACTTTCTTCGTGTTCATCTAAAACTTCTCTAGTTGCTTTATCTTTTAGCCAGCCATAGCGAAAAATTGCTTCCCCATACTGCTCATAATAATCTGGTTCTTCATCTGAACTATTATATTTAGGTGTACGCATTATTAGGTTCGAAAGAAATATTTTTTTATCTGGAAAGTCTTTTTTAATTTCTCGTAAAAACGCTTCATAATCCTTTAAATCCTCTTCTGTAAGATGATGCAATCGAGACGGTAAGAGCCCACCATAAAGTAGCATTTCTGCAGATAAAATAGCATACGAACTATTTGCTATATTTTTTTTAATGAAACTACGAATTTCCTGGATGTTTGCTGGCTCCTTTTTGTGTCCTAATAATGCTTGTGGTACAGAAAGCACATTCATAGTTTGATTTACTGCTGCGGTTTGTTCAGGGTAGATGGCATTACATGGTCGTTCATCTAATGGCACATATAAAATATTCATATCCGCTCCTCCTTTTTATGATAATAAATATCTGCTACAACATCACCCACCGTTTTTTGATAACAATTTGCTTTTTCACAAATTGCTTTTTCAGCTTCTTGAACTGCATAGGAATGATTGGTTAGCGTGAACATAGAGACATCACTTTCCGCGTCACCAACGACATATAAATTATTCGAGGAAATACCTAGTTTTTGTTGAATTAACTCTACAGCTTTTCCTTTAGACACTTTATTAGAGAATACTTCAAGGGAAGATGGGCTAGTTTGAATAACGGTTACTTTGTCTGCACCTAGACTTTCGGTTATCGCTGATTTTATCGGCAAAAATGCCTTTTCATTTCCAAAAGTTAAATAAATTGTTGGGCTAATTTCTCCTGCAGAAATATATGCTGGTAAGTCTTCAATAACCTTAGAGGAATCAACAAATTCTGCTACTTCTTCCGGCTTTCTTGGACTTGGGAAATGACGATTATTTTCATCAGAGACTTCTGTTCGAAGACCTCCCGCAAAAATCGCCTGATTTAGTTTAGGAATATACTCAGAAGGAATTGTTTCCAGCAAGATAGATTGGTTATGTTTATCTTTAATTACCGCACCATTTTGGCTAATGCGATACTCCCCAGCAAAGCCTAACTTTTGCTCTACATATTGAATATCTGTGTCCATTCTACCTGTGCAAATAACAAAGTGTCCGCCATCCTCACAAAATTTCTTTATTTTTTTCAAACTTAATTGATCGATTTGACCACTACTATCAAGTAGTGTTCCATCTAAATCACAAACTAATAAAACATCATTCATTCTGATAACCTACCATTTCGTTGCATTTACATATCGTTCCGTAATTAACTTTGGACGTGTAATAATAGAACCTACTACAACTGCAAATGCTCCTTTTCTTAGTGCTTCTGTTACTTGTTCTGGTTTACTTGTATGCCCTTCCATAATTACAGGAACAGCTACTTTTTGAACAATTTCTTCTAATAGTTCAAAATCTGGCTCCGTTGTTGCTTTTGAGTATGGCGTGTATCCAGCAAGTGTTGTGGAAATTAAGTCGAACCCTAATCGCTCTGCCTCTATGGCTTCTTCCAAAGTAGAAATATCGGCCATAGCTAAACGATTTTTGCGGTGAATTAGTGCTAGTAAATCACCTATCGATTCATCATTTGGTCTTTTTTGTTTTGTAGCATCAAGCGCAATAATTTCTACTTCTGTTTCTAAAAGTGCTTCTACTTCATAACGAGTGGGAGTAATGTAGACATTCGAATCTTCGTAATCACGTTTCCATATTCCAATTACTGGCAAATCCACTGTTGCTTTAATTTCTCGAATATCTTCAGGGGAGTTTGCTCTAATACCTTTTGCTCCACCTTCTTTGGCAGCAAGTGCCATTCGCGCCATAATCATTGAACTGTGTAAGGGCTCATTTTCTAAAGCTTGACAAGACACGATCAATTGTCCTTTTAAATCACTAATATTCATTTTATCGCTCCTTTCGGAATAATTTTACACCATTATTTTATATTTGTAAATGTTTTACACCATATATTATCAAGTAAATTTAGTCCTAGATATTTAGGAATAAGATTTATCAATAAACTGGGCAAAAGATCACATGCCTGACGTAGAATTTAAGGTACGTTAGTCAGTGAATTATTTTAACGCCACTGAATAAATGTTGTAGTATATAATGTTCATATAAGAATACTGTAATTTAAAAACGCATTATTTATTAGCTTTATTGACATGAACAATTGAAAAACTTAAGAGTAATGACCCAAACATTACATAGAGACTATCTCCATTATCGCCAGTTTTTGGAAGCTTATTCTTTGCTTTCACTTTTGATAGCATATTTTTATCTACTTACTGTAATTTCTGGTGGAAATTTCTTTTTTAGTTGAGTGTATATCATTTATGTTATTTTTCTTAGCGACTAATACTGAAGCAATAACTTTTTAATTATTAGTATATTATTCGTTCCTCCTGTGACTGACCATTCACTATCGTCCCTATTCCATAGCAAATAAAAGATATACATTTCGAAGAAATCGTTAGACTACTCTAACTAAAATTTAATACTAAGGATACTACTATATATAGATAGTATTTAATTTAATATATTCATCCACTTGGTTTAACCTCTTTGTTACATCTTGCTCACTTTCTCCTTCAACTATTACAGATGCAATCGCAAAAACACTTGATGTAGCACCCTGGTAAAAATCCCCTTCCTTAGCATATACCTCATAGAGCTTTACCCAATCAAACGGCAACTCTTTCGTATAGATGTTAATTTTCCATGCTTTGGAGCACATTGTATTGACCCATATAGCATTTCCCTTTTCACACTGTTCTCTTCTGTTAGAAGCCCCAGTTGATTTCTAAACCAAGTTCTATTCATATCAGTCCCTGTCCTATATTCAATACATTTCGGAATTTTCCCACCAGCAGTTCTGCTTGCTACTTCACATAGTATTATTTCTCCATCATGAGTAATAAATACTTCTAAATGAAAAGTTGTATTTTGAGGAGTTGGAAATTTCTTTAGTAAAATTAAAGTATACCCTATTCATACAATCGTTCTCACTCTAAATGTACTCAATTGATTTCAAAATAATAAAAAATACAACTATCCTTAGAAGGAATAGTTGTATTTTTATTACTTTCTCCAATTACTTAAATACACATCTCATAATCCAGGGGTTAGTTTATAAGATGGAGGAAGATTATATGTCTAACAGAGTGTTTAGGGGTATGTTAGACACAACATTATTTTATCACTACTAAATAGTTAAAATAAATTTGGTGTTATATAGTACACATCTAATAAAATAGAAACAAATCACTTAAAAATCTTGTTATTTACTAGGTTTATGACACACTTTATTGATGCAAATGGTGGATAAAATCAATAATAATCCAACCATCACATTTAAACTATCTCCATTATCCCCAGTTTTCGGAAGTATTTTCTTTAGTTTTACTTTTGGTGACATGTTTTTATCTTCTTTACTATATTTTTCTGAGAAAGAATCTTTTTTATATACATAATTTACAGTTATATTGTTGGTACCAAAAAAACCATTCTGGTTACGGGGGATAGCTATCAAAGAATAACCTGGAATAGTTACTTTTTTTGTTGAGTACATATCATTTATATTATATTTCCTATTATCTATTACTGAAGCAGAAATTTCCTTCCCTTTTTCATCCTTGAAAGTAGAAGTTAATTGATAATTGTTCGCCTTATAGATGTAATTCACGATAATATTGGATTGCCCAAATTTCCCAGCTTGATTACTTGGGAATGCAACTAGGGAGTACCCAGGAATATTTTTTGGGGAAGCTGAATACACATCATTCGCTTGATACTTCTTGCTACCTACCTTACTCGTAGAAAGTTCCTTCCCTTTTTCATCTTTGTAAGTGGTTATCAATTGATAAGTAATCCCATTATAGGATGGCACTGCTTTCAACGGCTGATGAATCGTTCCACTAAATGTAGCTGTACTAACACCAATCTTTACTTGTTTTTGGAATGTGTACGTAACATCTTTACTATAATGATTCAAACTCCATGTTATATTTTGATTCTGATAAACCCCATTATGGCTAATAGTGGATGGTATAATTAACGCTCCCGTTACATCTTTCACTTTATTTACAATCGTTATTTGCGATTGATAGTTTATTGCATTATTTATCCCTACCTGATTTTCTAGCTCTAACTGTACTATATTCCTTAAATTTCCTAAAGCACTAATATCCTCGATTTGATTATTATACAAAACCAAGGTAGTTAAATTAGTTAAACCTTTCAAAGCACGAACATCACTGATTTGATTGTTATCTGCTGTTAAAGATTCTAGCTTAGATAAACTAACTAATGCGCTAATATCTTTAACTTGGCAATCTGATACATATAAATTAGTTAGGTTCTTTAACTTGGCTAAACTACTAATATCACTAAGTGGGTTAGCATCCAAATAGACATCTGTTAAGTTAACTAATCCACCTAATAAACTAATATCACTTAGGTTATTATCCTCCAAATATACTTGTGTTAGATTGGGTAAATATTCAATACCTTCAAGAGAGCGTATGCCCTCACTAGTTCCTATAATGCTAGTTACTTGATCTAAATCGGCTTGAGAAACCACATCTTGAACATCTGATTTGCCTAAAGCATTTTTCATCACTTCTGCTAGTATTGTATCTGGAAAAATTTGCTTAATAGAAGTTGGATGGTTAATACTTGCCGCTTGAACTTTTATTCCATGATTAGAACTAATCCAGGTAGTAGCAATAATAAATAACATCGCAGTTAATATACTTTTTAAAAAAAGACTTCTTTTCTTATTCATATAGCACGCTCCTTTTTATATAGTTTTATCCTCCAAAGACATAAATCAATACACATCTATTGGACATTAATAAATTTAATTTGTTTATTTTTGTACATTAAAGATTTTGTAATAAAGTCTTCTTTTAGCACTTCAATTACAAATTTCAGTTTCTTATGCGAAGCCCAGTATTCCCAAAAATCGATGAATATGTGTAAATCGATAATATTTTCTTCCATTCGTGCTTGCTGACTCATCGTGTATTTTATTTCATGTAGACACGGGGTAAAAGCAAGGGTTTGTTCCACTGAGCAGCCTTCGATATGTTTAGAAATAATGAATTTCCATTTTTTCAGCATTCTTAGTTTCCCTATAAAAAACGCTTCTTGTTCTTGGATGGAAAAATGTTTTCTAATTACTGGTGTGTCTTCACCGATAAACTCAATCGTTATCCGTTTACTAAAATCTTTTAAATGCTCTAAAAAGAGAATGGTTTCGCGGAAATGCAATTGGGATAATGTTAGTTTGATAATAAAATGTTGATTCCAAAGTTCTTTCACGATTTTTTGGACTTCTTTTTCAAACCATAACATAAATCTTGAATATTCCATCGTGCTTTCTAAACAAATTTGATATGAAAAAACTTCCCCCATTAATAAATTTCTGCGTTTTTTTAGGACTTTTATTTCTTTCTTTTGCACTTGTCTACTCGTTGCATCGTAATGGTTTTGTAAATGGATTTGATACTTTTTCTCTAACAAAGAATCGCCTCTTCCCTTGTGAAATTCTTTACAATAAATATCATACATCTTTTCCAAAATGGGTATTTCTAATGTCGTATACATTATTTAAAACACCACCACAACAATCTGCGGCGGTGTTTTAATCTACGTTATACTTATCTTAATTTTTTACTTCCGACTGCCAAAAATACGCCTAAAATTAAAACGAGTCCTATAAGTCTTAGTAGGTTTAATAGTCCGGCATCGTCATCCCCTGTTTTAGGAAGAGTTTGCTTAACTACTTTGCTTGCAGGTGTTTTTATTGTAAGAATAGTTGGTTTCGCTGGAGTAATAGGTTTTATAATAGCATCTTTTTTATACACATAATTGACTGTTACATCACTTGTTCCAAAAGCACCTATTTGGTTTTTTGGTGCAGCTACTAGGCTATATCCTGGAATTAAGCGAGCTTTCGTTGTATAAGCGTCATGAATATGATAAGTTTTTGCATCAACTGTTGGTAATGCTATTTCGTTGCCTTGTTGATCTTTAAAAGTAGAAGTAAGTTGATAATCATTTGCTTTATACACATAATTTACTTGAATATCACTTGCATTAAAAGTACCCGTTTCGTTCGTTGGTGTTTTTTCTAAAGTGTAACCCGGAATCACGGCTGCTTTCGTTGTGTAAGTGTCATGAATATGGTATTTTTGTGCGTCTATTTCTGCTGCTTTTAATTCGTTTCCTTGAGCATCTTTAAATGTCGAAGTTAGCGTGTAATCATTTGTTTGGTACACGTAATTCACAGTTACATTGTTCGCTCCAAAAGTACCTTGGTCATTCTTAGGTGTTGCAACTAACGTATATCCAGGAATGACTGCTGCAGTTGTTTTGTATGTGTCTTGGATATGATAAGTTTTCGCGTCTACTTTAGGTGCTTGTAGTTCTTTGCCGTTTGCGTCTTTGTAGGTAGTTGTTAACGTATAATCATTTGCTTTATATACGTAATTAACTGTTTCATCACTTGCGCCAAATACACCTTTTTCATTGGCTGGTGTGGTTGTTAATGTGTAACCTGGAATGTTTAGAGCTGTTGCAGTGTAGGGGTCGTTAATATTGTATGTTTTTGTATCAATGGCTAGTGGTTTTAAGTCTTTACCTTGTGTGTCTTTATATGTTGTGATTAATGCATAACCATTCGCTTTATATACATAATTAACTGTTACATTACTGGCACCAAATGTTCCTTTTTTGTTCGATGGTGTTGCCACTAATGTATAGCCCGGAATTGTTACGCCACTAGTCGCATAGCCATCCTTAATAATAAATCCTTTTTTCACGATAGCTGGTTTTAGTTCTGTTCCTTGTACATTTTTGAAAGTGGCAGTTAAGATATATTCATTTGCTTTGTATACATAATTGACTGTCACATTGCTCGTATTAAATGTACCTGTTTGATTTGCTGGTGCTGCCACTAGTGTGTAGCCTGGAATGGTTGCTGCGCTAGTAGAATAGTTATCTTTTGTATGGTAAGTTTTGCTGTCTACAACTGGCGCTTTTAATTCTTTGCCGTTTGCATCTTTGTAGGTCGAAGTTAGCGTGTAATCATCGGCTTTGTATACATAGTTGACTGTCACATTCGCCGCGCCAAATGTACCGGATTGATTCGCTGGTGCTGCGACTAATGTATAACCTGGAATAGTAGCTCCTGTCGTAGTATAAGTGTCTCTAATGTGATATTTTTGACTGTCTATGACTGGCGTTTTTAATTCCTTACCTTGCGCATCTTTATATGTTGAAGTTAGTGTGTAGTCATTGGCTTTGTAGACATAATTCACGGTTACATCACTCGCGCCAAATGTACCTGTTTGATTCGTTGGAGCCGCGACTAATGTATAGCCTGGAATAGCAATATCACTCGTCGTATAACCATCCTGAATATGGTACGTTTTTGTATCTACTTTTGGTAAAGCTAAATCATTCCCTTGTTGATCTTTATACGTCGAAGTTAGTTTATAAGCAACTGCTTGGTACACATAGTTCACTTGGATATCCGTGCTACCAAAAGTGCCTGATTGATTCGCTGGTGTTGCGACTAATGTATAGCCTGGAATGACAGCTGCAGTTGTAGCATAGTTATCTTGAATATGATACGTTTTGCTATCTACAACGGGCGGTTTTAACTCCGTTCCTTGCGCATCTTTATATGTCGAAGTTAATTTTAAGTCTGTTAATTTATACACATAATTAACCGTGACATCGCTCGTATGGAAGGTTCCTGTTTCGTTCGCAGGTGTCGCTACTAGCGTATAACCCGGAATGGTTGCTGCACTTGTAGAATAGTTGTCTTGAATATGATATTTTTTACTATCTACAACGGGTTGTTTTAATTCTTTACCTTGTGCATCTTTGTACGTCGAAGTTAATGTATAATCTTCTGCTTTATAAACATAATCAACCGTAATATCGCTTGTTCCAAAATTACCTTGGTCATTCGCAGGTGTTGTTACTAATGTGTAACCCGGGATCGTTTTGGCAGTTGTTGTATAGGGATCGTTCACGTGATAGGTTTTAGCATCGACATCATCTGGTGCGATTGTCTTCCCTTGTTGATCTTTAAATGTAGAAGTTAATTGATAGCCATTTGCTTGATATACGTAATTAACAGTGATGTTTGACGAACCAAATGTCCCAGTAGCGTTGGTTGGTGTTGCTACTAACGTATAACCTGGGAAAGCTGCGGCTGTTGTTGTATACGTGTCTTGATAATGATACGTTGTCGCATCTACCACTGGTGCTTTTAGTTCTTGACCATTCGTATCTTTGTAAGTGGAAGTAAGTGTATAATCGTCTTTTTTGTATACATAATTAACCGTGACATTCCCAGCTCCAAAAGTTCCGTTCTGATTAGCAGGTGTGGAAACTAAAGAATAGCCCGGAATGGTTGCTGCTGTTGTAGTATAGTTGTCTTGGATATGGTAATCTTTTGTATCCACAACTGGCGCTTTCAGTTCTTGCCCTTGAGCATCTTTGAAAGTAGATGTTAGTTTATAATCATTTGCGCTGTATACATAGTTGACTGTAGCCGGGTTCATGGTGAATGTACCATTTTGATTGGCTGGTGTTGCAACTAAAGTGTAGCCTGGGAAAGTTTTTTGTGTCGTTGTATAAGGATCCCCATCTTTACCATTTAAAATGACAGGTGGCGCAAGTTCTTGCCCTTTTGTATCTTCATGTTTCACTGTAATAGGTCCGCCGTTTAGCGCGGTGATGTTTACTGTAACTTGTGTTCTGGCAAATTTGTTCGATTGCGTGGAAAATTTGCTCTTGATGAAGATGGTCGCTTGACCCGGTGCTGCTGCCACGCCATTGTGGATTAGTGAACTTGAACCATCATCATAATACTCGAATTCGTGTTGCGCGAGTAAAGTTCGTCCAGATGTTAGTGCGAGTTTCGTTTTGTCTGGTGTTAATTGATTAAAATCCGTTCCAACAGGTACATCAATGGTATATCCAGGTGTTGTAGTTAGTTGGTCTTGCTTTTGATAGTTGTTATCGTAAAATTCTAATAGGTTATCCCCATTATTAAACTGGCTTACATAGTTGGCAGGAATATTGGTTACAATCTGGTTCCCTGCAGCCATTAAGTCTAAGTCTCCCCCAGTAGCATTTGTCCAGTTCGTAGTGAAAATTGCGTCTGGAACCTTCACTAAATGGTTGTTTAATATCCCTAAGAATTTCAAATGACTCGCCATATTTGTTATTGTGGCAGGGATTTCTTCTATTGTTCCCCCAGAAACTTGTAATTCTTCTAACTTAGGTAGTTGGAAAGCAATCATTGGAAAGGTGCTTAAATTATTATCATTCAGAACTAAGATTTTTAACTCCTTTAAATTCCCCACTGAGTTAGATACAGAAGATAATGTTCCATTTTTAACTTCTAACGTAGTTAAATGAGTTAACATATCGATATTAGTCGGAATATCACTTGCCCCTGTTACTCGCAAGGCAGTTATAGCTTCTAAATCTGTCTGTGTAATATTCGCTCTCGTCTTACCAGTTTCTTTTTCAATCTCTTTTATAAACGGTTCATTACTATTCATGGTTTGTTCTAACCATGTAGGTGTGCTTGCAGAAACAGCCGTAAAACTAACTGTATTGATAATAACTACAAGCGCAATTAATGCAATAAATATTTTCTTTAAAATAACAATCTTCCTCCTTTTAACGCTAAATTTGCAGTGTCAGTTGGCATTTAGTTCCTTTGCCAAAGCCCCTCCCTTCACTGTCAATGTGGCTTTAAGCCGTCTTCAGTCTATATAATACTATGCGGAGTCTTAAAATTTTCTAATGTCGCATATATACTACTCAAAAAAAGAAAGCTAAAAAGATTGGTTCTTTTTAGCTTTCTTTAAATTATTTTTATATCGTTGCTTTTAAACTAAATTGTCGATACATTGCTTCATACTTTAACGCTTTATTCTCATAACCTAACACTCGTAAAATAGCTATCGCCTGCTTGATTTTTTCGCCTTCTCCCCGCTCTATAATTCCATGATAATACATGCAGAGAATTTTAAAATAAGCACCCTCACAATCATCGCTAATCTTTTTTAAACTTCTTATCATCAGCTCCATATGCTCGATTTCATTTCTCTCTATAAAATCATCTATAATACTAGCAAGCGCTGTTTGTAAAATCCTTCTTCCTCGTTCAAAATGATGATACCTTTCCAGCGTATTTAATAATTTATAATAAAATGGCACCCGACTTTTCAAAGACAAGTATGGCATCATCCGCGTAAATAAAAATATATCCTCTAACGTCCAAAAAACGGCTTCAATCAGGTAGTTCTCCAAAATCCGAACCACTTTTTTATCCATAACTTGTTTGCCTTTTATATGGTTTAATTCAAGTTTTATCGCCGCGCTTTTTACTTGATTGATTTTTCCTTCTTCCGACGATATTTTTTGATAAAGTGATTTCCAAGTAGCAATTTCATCCGTTTTACACGCCCGCTCGTAGGCTTCCCAAAAATCCTCTTTCTCAGGCAACTCCTCTTGATGATACATGAAGAAAAACTCTTCCATACTTACCATTAGCTTTGTTACTATTTTCTCTAGTAAAATGCTTGATATTGCATGGGTTCCCTTTTCAAATTCAATTGCATAAGATTTACTAATAACCCCTGTGTACACTTCTTTTTGGGAAATTTTTTTAGACTGCCTTATTTGCCGAATCAGCTCACCGTAACTTACCACCCAAAGACCTCCTCTTGGCTCATTTCTTGCCTTTATTTTACCCCCCTTTAATTTCTTCCTCTAAATAGTGCTATATATAGTACATAAATATTTCTCTACAAAAAAACACTAAAACGGCTTGTTTTAGTGTTTTTAAATAGAAAATCTTAGGCAAATTAATCTCTTATTTTGATATTTTCTTTTTCTAAAAATTGTTTTAATACCACACTATACAAATCTGCTATTGCCTCATAGCGCAGTTCTTTCCAAGTTTGAATTGCTCTTTTTGCTTGATGATAGCCCTTTTCCACTTCGCCTTCTTTCATCCAAATAGCCCCTTGATAATAATTCCCTACGATTCGATAAAAAGCACTGTTAAAACTAGCATTAGTTTCAGATGCTTCTTTTAATTTTTCAAGCACTAGATTCGCATAATCGATTTTATTCTGTATAAGCAGTTCATCTACCATATTAGCAAACAAATGACAAAACAGCAGTCTTCCCCTGTCATAAAAACGATACTTTTCATATGCTTTCAACATGATCTGATAAAAGTGAATTTGTACTTCTTCCTCAAAAAAAGCTACACTGTTCGCAAAAATACGAATCTCTTCTAAAGTCCACGTCTGCATTTTCCAAAGATAGTCATGGATAATTTTTTTATATTCATCAGAAATATTCGATTCATCAAACACATTCGTACGCAAATAATGATTAATAGTTTGAATTCTCGTATGAAGTATCGCTTTTCTAACTTCTGTCTGCTCCGTTCGCTCTAAAGTTATTTTATCGAGCAACGCCTGCATCCCTACCACATCATTTTCACCTGATAACGCGACAAAATCAATCCAAAAACTGTCATCCTCTGTCGAAGAAAAGTCTCTATAAATAAAGAAAAACTCATCTAAAGGAACCATAACCCGCTTTAAAATTTCTTCAAATAAACTTAAAGTAATCTCGTGTTTTCCTTTTTCAAATCCGATTGCATAAGACCTAGATATAATTCCTGTGTATACCTCTTTTTGAGTCAAACCTTTAGATAACCGTATTTCCCGAATCAATTCGCCATATGAACCCATATGATATCCCCCTAATTAAGTTCTTCCATTTCAAAAAGTCGGAATGCAGTATCTATGCCTATGCTTTAATTTCTCTACTCCAAACAATTTAGTAATAATTGTTCTTAAAATATATACCCTAAACACTAGTATTTTAATTCTTTTAAAGGCGAAAAGCTACTTACAATATCGTCATCTTCCTTTTGTAAGTATTAATAGCACAAAAAAAGAATGTCATTTTTCACATTCTCTTTAAAAATATGGTTCTGAATTGTTTATTAGTCTTTTTTATTTCACTTCATAATTAGCACGTTTTAAAAGCTCCACTTTTTTTGTATCAGGATTATTTTCTTGATATTGCACGGCCGTTAATTCGTGAATTCCTCTTTTTAATTCTGCTTTACTTAATTGAATTTGAAAGGAAAGTTCGCCGCCACCTTGTTCCATTTGGACGATGTAGCCATCAATATAAATATAGGTCAAACTCACCGTACTTAATTCTTTCATATGAACTTCCAATTTTTCTACAGATTCCACCTCTTCATAAACACAAGGTAGGTCATCTTGACGTGAAATCCCATCCGTTGCAAGAAGTTCTATCCATCCTTTTTTCGTATCAGTTGGAGGGAAATGTTGTTTTTCCTTTTTAGCCGGCACACCCGAAATATCTCCATTACCACTGTCCTCGCAAGCTGATAATGCCACTAATACTATCAATAGTAATAATATGAGCAACCATCGACTTTTTCGCAACATAGTGACACTCCCTTTCTACAACAATACAATGGTTTTATTTTTCCGAAAAAAATGTAGAATATATACTACATAAAACCCAAATCAGTGAAACGTTTTCATAAATATGCTAAACTCTCTTTGTAAAACATTCCAAAGAAAAGAAGGATGTGGAATCATGTTCAGTGTAACTACTTTTAACATTCGTTTTGATGATACTTCTGAGCAAAAAAAAAGCTGGGAATTGCGTAAAACACTAACAAAATCATTACTTGATAAGTATCAATGGGATTTCATGGGAGTGGAGGAACCCCTTCTGCTACAAATGCGCGACATGAAAGAAATGCAGGATTGGGATTATTTTGGTGTAGGACGAGATGATGGTTTTGAAAAAGGAGAATTTACTGCTGTTTTTTATAATTCTAATCGTTTTACATTGTTGCGAGAAGGTCATTTTTGGCTGTCCGAAACGCCTGATATTCCTTCCATCCATTCAACAGCAATGTTCCCACGAATTTGTGTTTGGGGGAAACTAGAAGATACAAGGGATGGAAAACAGTTCTATATCTTTAACACACATTTGGATCATATCTCTGAAGAAGCCCGGTTATTTGCAAGCCAACTTTTACTACAAAAAGCCGCACTGATTGCAGAAGATTTACCAGTGATTTTACTTGGAGATTTCAATACCGAACCCGCAACACCTACCTATGACTTCATTACAAAAAAATACCAAGACGCTCAATTAATCTCCCAAAATACGGCTAAAGGACCAATCGGCAGTTTTCATGACTTCTATCCTACCCGTCCTGAAAATGAGCTGAAAAAAATTGACTATATCTTTGTCTCTAACGAATTCCAGGTATGTACTTACGAAACAATCGCGGATGAAATGGGTGGATTCTCTGCTTCTGATCATTTTCCAGTTACAGCTAACTTAAAATGGAAATAATAAAAGAGAAGGCAAGTTGTAGTGCTGCCTTCTCTTTTTAGTATTTTAAATTTTATAACATTCCTTTAACCATTTTATAAAGTGCGAATCCCATTTCTGTATCATTTTTATGCACTTTTAATGTGATTGGAGCTGAAAAAGATGTGTTTTGTGTTACTACTGTGTTACCATCCACACCAATTTTCAAGTCAAAGTCACGGTCTAAAGTTCCAGCTGTCTCAATAGAAACATACTTTAGAGCCTTACGCGGGAAAAATTTATACTCTACTTTTTTTCCTGTTAACCCTTGGGCATCGACATTAAAAATTCCTTTTGAAGTAATAATTAATTCATCTCTTACAAACTTGAAAATTTGAATGATTTGTTCATCTTCTTCTAAAAAACGGTCAATTCCATAAGAAGACTCCGTAACAACTGAAGCTTTTCCCATTAACTTGTCAAACATGAAACCCATCCTTTTTGTAGTTTTATTCTTACCCAACAATAAATGAATAAGTAAAGTTATACTAGCATAAAACGTTTTCATAGTCTATGGATATTGTGTGAACCCTCACATTCAGAACCGCATCCTAAATAAAAAGAGGCTACTAATTCCTAGAAACAAGTAACCTCTTCTATAATCTAAAACGCCTTACTAATCACGCTCAAACCAATAAACAAGAAAAGTACAGCCATAATCACTGAATTGTTTTGAATAAGCCATTTACGCGTATTATCTAATGTCTTGTTAAGTCTACTTCCAGCCAGTAAGAAAGCAATAGTTGGGATATAAATTGAACAACAAGCAATAATTCCAAAAATAATTGTTGCTGACGTCTCTTGTCCACCACTTAAATTCAGTGCTCCAACACTTACTCCAGCCGTAAGAGAAAGTAACATATTCTTAGGATTCACCGCAGATAATAAGAAAGCAAAAATCATCGCACCACCTGGTTTAATATTACTCATTTTTTCAAACCATTTTGGTGTTGCAGCTTTTTCTCCATTTTTCGGACGTTTGGTAAAATCATGCGCCCCGAGCAAAATAAGTAAAGCTCCTAACACAATAAGTACCACTTTGACTATTGTTGATTGATCTCCCGATGAACTGACAGCTGAACTCATTAAAAATAATCCAATAAAAAAAATAGCTATATTTCCAATAATCCATCCAACCGTATAAAAAATACTGTTAATCCGTGCTTTGTTGCTCAGTAAAATCAAAATAAGCCCTACAATCGGAAACGGGCTTATTAAAATACCCACTGCTGGTGATAAAATAGCTGAAAAAGCTGAACCCACACTAACTCCCCCTTTGTACATTTTTCCGCACCTTGGTGTTCAATCTATCTTTTTCCCTCTTATCACCTTTTACAAACCACTATTTGTTTCCGTTGACTATCCTAGTTATTTTTGCTATATTTTAACTATAAATCGGAATGTTACCGACGAAAGCCGGGCATAACCAAATATTTTTCTAAGTACAATGTTTCTCTACATTTATTTAGAAAAGTATTTGGTTTTTTTTATAGATACTTTAAAATGTAGAAAAGGAGTTTTTAACATGCATACAAATACAGGATTTCCAGCCGACTTTTTATGGGGTGGAGCTGCTGCCGCAAACCAATTCGAAGGCGCTTACAACGTCGATGGAAAAGGACTTTCCGTTCAAGATGTTACTCCAAAAGGCGGATTCGGTCATATTACTGACGGTCCAACACCAGATAACTTAAAACTAGAAGGAATCGACTTCTATCATCGCTACAAAGATGACGTGAAACTTTTTGCTGAAATGGGCTTCAAGGTTTTCCGTACTTCCATCGCTTGGTCCCGTATCTTCCCAAATGGTGATGAAACTGAGCCAAACGAAGCAGGACTACAATTTTACGATGATTTATTCGATGAACTTCTAGCACATAATATCGAACCACTGATTACTTTATCTCATTATGAAACACCACTTCACTTATCGAAAACTTACGACGGCTGGGTAAATAGAAAAATGATTGACTTCTATGAAAACTATGTCCGCACCGTATTTAATCGCTACAAAGGCAAAGTAAAATATTGGCTCACTTTCAATGAAATCAACTCAATCTTACACGCACCATTCATGAGTGGCGGTATTTCTACAAGCCCAGATAAATTATCACAAAAAGACCTATACCAAGCGGTCCATCACGAACTTGTGGCGAGCGCGCTGGCTACAAAAATTGGTCACGAAATCATGCCAGAAGCTCAAATCGGTTGTATGGTTCTAGCAATGCCAACTTATCCGCTTACTTCCAACCCAGATGATATTATCGCTGTTATGGAAGCTGAGCGCAAAAACTATTTCTTCTCTGATGTCCACGTTCGCGGTGCTTATCCTGGCTACATGAAACGCTATTTCCGAGAAAATAATATTGAATTAGACGTAACTGAAGAAGACCTAGAAATCCTTAAAAACACAGTAGATTTCATTTCCTTCAGCTATTACATGAGCACAACTGAAACAGCTGACGAGTCGAAACGCAAAGCTGGCGCAGGAAACATCCTAGGCGGCGTACAAAACCCTTACCTAGAAGCATCCGAATGGGGTTGGCAAATTGATCCTAAAGGCTTACGCGTTGTCCTAAACGAATTCTGGGATAGATACCAAAAACCACTTTTCATCGTAGAAAACGGTCTTGGTGCTATCGATCAACTTGAAAAGGACGAAAACGGCAACTATACCATGAATGACGACTATCGAATTAATTATTTAAGCGCTCATTTATCGCAAGTGAAAGAAGCGATTAAAGACGGCGTTGAGCTGATGGGTTACACTTCATGGGGCTGTATTGACCTTGTTAGTGCCTCCACTGCTGAAATGAAGAAACGTTACGGCTTTATCTATGTTGATCGTAACAACGACGGCACAGGTTCGCTGAATCGTTATAAGAAGAAAAGTTTTGATTGGTACAAGAACGTTATTGCTACCAATGGTGAAGATTTATAAAAATGAGAAACCCAGGTTTGCCCTCTTAAAAGGGGTAACCTGGGTTTTTTAATTGCTTGATAACGGAGGGACAATCTTCCGACCGAGTTATCGCAGAAATAACCGATACCCCGTCCGCACCTGCTGTAAGAACCTCAGCTGAATTTGTTTGATTGATTCCACCAATCCCGACAATTGGTAGCTTAATTCCAGCCCGGCGAATTTCTTCCAAAATTGTCGTTCCACTCACTGGCTCTGCATCCGCTTTTGAAATCGTGGGGAAAATGGGGCCTACGCCGATATAATCCACCGAGCCAAGTCGTTCTGCTTCCGCTGCTTCACTAACCGAATGAACGGAAAGTCCGATTTTCATTTTTCCATCACAACTCGCGATAACTTGGCGAATTTCCTCGTCATTTTGCCCGACATGGATGCCGTCCGCGCCGATTTCGAGGGCTAGGGCGACATCATCGTTAATAATGAAGGGCACTTGATATTTTGCGCATAATTGTTGGCATTCTAGCGCCATTTCTTTTCTTCCGGAGACAGTTTGGAGTGCGCCTGCTCCTTTTTCGCGATATTGGAAACACGTAATTCCGCCTTTTAGCGCTTCTTCTAGCACGCTTGGCAATGTTCCACGGACAATGTCTTGCGTTCCAGCGATAAAATATACAGCTAGTTCAGCTCTCATTTCCCATCCTCCAATCGGTAAGCAAAATGGTTGGTTGGACCATGACCGTGACCAATTCCAAGCGGATATTTAATCGCACTTGTGATAAATTCTTTCGCAACTATGACACTATCCAAAAGCGAATTCCCTTTCGCAAGTTCAGCTGCAATACATGCCGAAAAAGTGCAACCAGTCCCGTGCGTATGCGGCGTATCAAAGCGCTCGCTCGTCAGCCATTTTGTCGTTTCTCCATCATAGTAAAAATCAGCCGCCTCACTCATTTCGCTATGCCCACCTTTAATAACAACCGCTTTTACACCTAAATCAAAAATTTTCTTAGCAGCTTGTTCGATTTCCGCCTTGGTTGTGATTTTTTCTCCAAGAATTTCTTCCGCTTCTGGAATATTCGGCGTAATAATCGTACCAAGTGGCAAAAGCTCGTCTTTCAACACTTGTGTCGCCTCATTTTCAAGCAAAGCAGTGCCACCTTTTGCAATCATCACGGGATCAATGACGATATTTGGGAAGTTGTGCAAACGTATATTCCGCGCCACTTCTCGGATAATTTCTGCATCCGCAAGCATTCCAGTTTTCACGGCGCTCACTTGGAAATCCTCTGCAATCGCGTCGCACTGTTCGCGAATCATTTCTACCGGGATTTTATGCACTGCTTTTACACCTAGCGTGTTTTGTGCCGTGATTGCCGTGATGACGGACATGCCAAAGGTTTTGCGCTCTTGAAATGTCTTGATGTCCGCTTGTATCCCTGCGCCACCACCAGAATCTGAACCAGCTATCGTTAACACTTGTTTGAAAATCATTTGTGCTCACCACTTTCTTGGATTTTGGCTTTGGCACGCGTTTTTTCGACCGACCAACTAGCAAGAGCATCTAAAAATAGTGGTCGAAACGATCCTGGAAGTTTTCTTTCTAACTCGATTTCCGCGTACTCAGAAGCCACCGCATAACTCGCGCACGCTTCGACACTAGCTCGAAAAACATCTTCCTGAACGGCGATAAAACTGCCACAAACCGCACTGAGCAAACAACCAGAACCAGTAATTCTTGGAAGTAGCGCGCTACCATTAGCCACTTTTGCAAAGCGCGTTCCGTCTGAAATCACATCTACTTCGCCGCTAATAATAACAACCGTGCTCCATTCATTTGCTGCTTTTCCAGCAATAGTCAGCACATCCGCCGAGCCAACGCCCGCATCCACGCCTTTCGCTTCCCATGCTTCCCCAGCAATCGCCGCAAGTTCCCCCGCATTTCCGCGAATCGCCGCGAACTGAATTTCTGCCAACAATTCCTGTACCACTTTACGTCGGTATGAAGTCGCGCCAACACCGACCGGATCAAGCACAACCGGCTTTCCAGCAACATTCGCCGCACGCCCAGCAATTTTCATCGCTGTAACAAGCTCCCCGTCTAGCGTCCCAATATTAATCACGAGCACATCCGCCATTTTCGCAAGTTCATCCATTTCCTCTTTCGCAGAAGCCATAATCGGTGACGCACCAATCGCAAGCAAGCCGTTCGCCGAGTCATTCGCGACCACGATATTCGTAATATTATGTACCAACGGCCCTTTTTCTTGCACCTTTTCCAACGTCATAAAATCAAACATAATTCACACTCCCACGCCAATTTTGTTTTTTATAAGCCATATCAAAAAACGCCCATTCCATTTCCACACTAATGTGAAAAGCCTGCTTCATGAGGGCCAGTTCCCGCGCATCCGCCATACTCGCCGCCTGTTCCACCAACCGCTTCTGCTGCAACACCACTTTTTGATAATTTTCATCCACATAACTATCCAACAACTCTTGATAAAATGGCTCCGAACTCCGCGCCCCTTCGTACATTTTCCCCATATCAGCATAAAGCGCATAACACGGCAAAAGCGCCGCAATTGTCACCCCAAAACTGCCAAAATCCGCCATCCGGTACAGGTGAGAAGTATAATGATAAGCAGTTGGCGCTGGTTTTCGCACGGAAAAATCGCGCTCCGTTAGCCCAACCCGCGGATAAAACTGTTCGCGCATCAACAATTCCGACTGCTGAAGCCGCACCTGTACTTCCCTCATTTCCGCAGCAATTTCCGCCGTCCCCGCCTGCTCTACACTTTTCTCAATCACCTTCTCAAAATGCGACAAATAATAATCATCCTGGAGCAGATAATAATAAAACGCCTTCTTTTCAAGCGTCCCATCCGCCAAGCTCCGCACAAAAGGATGCCGCAACGTTTCCTGCCATAAATCCTCTACTTCTTCTTGAAAATCGTGAACAAACACTTAAACTCCTCCTTTTTGCACAATAAAAAAAGCGCCCACTGTCTCTTAGCATAAGCAAAGAAACAGTAGCCGCAATAAATTTTCCGGTCACTTTCACATTCACTTCCCTACGCTTGCACTAACAAACAGGTTCAAAGGGTCAGAAAGCATTACCTTCCTATCTCAGCCAGAATCGGCCCCCCTAGTTTTTCTTATTAAGTTGTGTTTATCATAGCATAGAGTTTTAACGCTGTAAATCCCCAAACGAAATGAGCTCAAACCCGTTTTCACTAAGCCAATCCCGCACCCGCGCGTCGCAAATCGTCGCAAGCTCCCGGCACCGCATCGACGTATAAGAAGAATTATCCAGCACAAATTGATCCAAAAAACCGACATCAAAATGCATCTCTGCAATTTCGTCTGGCGCTAATTTTAGCAAGCCAAAATCATCATTAAGGAAGTTCTCAACCGAAACGCCGCCGCTTGTGTAGGGAAGTGCGCCCGACTCCAGCAGTTTAGTGATTGGTAAATAACCTTCTTGATCTGGCCATTTTTTATCACCGCTGTATTTTAAAGTCGTGTGAACCCCAAACTCACGCGCAATGTCAAAGAAAGCTTGGTCAACTGTTTCATCACCGATTGAGTGGCAGTCGATATGCTCTGGGTAGTGACCAGTTAGCGCTTTGAACCGTTCCATTTGAGCGATAGTTTCCGTGCGCACATCTTCGTATTGGAATTTCAGTTCTGGGTTAGCCCGGTAGTATTTGGAACGATGGAATTCCCCGTTTTCGTCGACGAGTGATGGGATTTCCACCGGGTCCGCGCACGGTTTTCCGAGCAGGAAGTTTGTGTGTTGCCCGATGAATAGGTCTGGGTGGGCTTTTGCGAGAGCGATTGCGTGCTCGGCAGTTTCTAGGTTCGGCATGAGTAAGGTGGATGTTGTGATGCCGGTTTTGTAGCTTTCGATGATGCCGTGGTTGATGGCTTTGGATAGACCGAAATCGTCTGCGTCGATGATTAGTTTTGGCATGGGTGGGCTCCTTAATAAATATTATTAGTCAATTAATTTTGAATAATTTTGATACTCAATTTCATTTACAGAGTCTGAAATCCCTATAAACTTTTCTATATATTGTATCCGATATGAGGTATATGGATGTGTTGATGCCAAGAAAGCTAGCAAACCTTTCCTCACATCTCCATCCGTCTTTTCAAGCAGATAAAAAAAGCTCAAAAGTTCCTCACCATAACCAGCCTTTGCGGCAACTTCATCCGCTCTATATTCAAAGTCACGACTTCCTAAGTTTACAAAATAAAAGCCTAATTCATAATACTTTAAGTAGCTCCAACCTACTATTTTTGTAACAACGCTTAATAAACTAGTAGAAATAGAGCTGTTTCCACTGAGCATTCCTTCTACGAAAGCAAATACGAAACCAATGAAAAAACTTATACCATATATTGGTAATAATGCAATACTTAAAATTGTAAAGCTAGTATTAAGTAAAATAAAATTCAAGGTATCTTTATTAGCAAGATGTCCATATTCATGTGCAATAACAGCTTTTAACTCACCGATATTCAGAGAGGCTAGAGCACCTTTAGTAATACCGATAGTCTTTTGTCCCAATGCATAAGCATTTATATCATTTTCTGCTATTACAAATACTTCAGCTTTTTTTACTTTCGGATAGAAGCTGCTAACTTTTTGAAATACTTCCTCATTTATAGAATTTAAACCATTAACCTCATTTAGAGTTGCTGGCTTCTTAAGTCCAAGTCTAACTCTATTTCTCCAATCTCCAAATAGACCATAATTCAAAACAAATACACCGACAAAAAGAGCGCTAATAATTGTTATTGCTCCTAACAGCGGGATTGCTAATATTTTCTTAACAATCATTAGTGCAATAAGAACTGTTAGTGTCGTCCAAATGATATAAACATAATTAAATTTACTTTTTCTAATTTCCATTTTCTCATTCCCTTTTTATAATATTTCTAGTCTTATTTAAGATAACCCCCTCATGTATATTATAATAAATAAAATTTATAACTTGGTGAACATTCAGTTACATTTATCTTTTAAAATACGAATTTATATGTTAAGTAGATATCTTTTTATTTTAAAGATGTTAAAAAAATCAATTTAACTGCGGACTCGATTTTAATTGTATAAAAAAACCAGTAATTAAAATACTGGCTTAGAAAATTGCTTTT
Source organism: Listeria farberi (assembly GCF_014229295.1). Taxonomy (NCBI): domain Bacteria; kingdom Bacillati; phylum Bacillota; class Bacilli; order Caryophanales; family Listeriaceae; genus Listeria; species Listeria farberi. The sequence goes on along the minus strand of NZ_JAARZL010000001.1, from coordinate 107,538 downwards.
AATTCTATTTTACTGAATTTACAAGTTTCTTAAATAAATCATCCAAAATCTCCAACGGTATCCCCGCATACGCATCCCCAACCGAAACCTCAAACGCACAAACATCCGCTGATTTCTCCTGCAAATACCCCGAAATCCCAACGCCAGTTTCATCCTGAATCTTCGTCAAAATCGCCCCAACCTCATCAGCCGACTTCTCAAAATAAACATGAAACATATTAGAAACCGGCACTTCCGGCACAGTCTTCACACCCGAACACGAATTAAATCGCTCAGCCAATCCTTTCGCCGCTTCAAAATACTCCGCCATTTTCCCAATCCGTTTTTCAAAATAATAATCCGCGGACAAAATATACGGATACAAACTAATCAAATCCCCGCCATACCGCCGTTTCCAGATTTTCGCCTCTTGCATAAAATCATCATTCCCAGCCAAAATCGCCCCAGCAATCCCGCCAATCCCTTTGTAAAACGACACATACACACTATTAAACAACGCACAAATTTCTTCCGCAGACTTCTGATAAAACGGCGTGATTTCCCATAACCGTGCCCCGTCAAGATGCAACGAAATACCCTGTTCATGGCAATACTCCGAAATCTCCTCAAGCTCTTCAAAAGCAGGCAGCTGCCCACCAATTTCTCGTTGTGGAAGTTCGATAAGCACACTAGAAACTGGCTCGCGAAGGCTTTTAATATCGTCAATTGTCAAAAGTCGATTCGCTGTTCCAAGTAATATGGGCGTGATTTGTTGCAATTCTTTTAGCCCGTCTTGCTCATGAATCTCCAAATGCGAAAGCGGATGATATGCCACGCGCCGATTCTCTTTCCGGTCAGCCCAAATCCTTAACGCGATTTGTTGAGCCATAGTACCACTTGGAAAAAATACCGCAGATTGTTTCCCGAGAATTTTCGCGATTTTTGTTTCAAAGTTTTCAATAACTGCGCCATTTCCGTAAATATCGCTTTCTAGGTTATCATCTATATTTTGAAGTGCTTCTGTCAAAACGCCTATATTGCGCGGACCATTCCCACCTAGTTTATATGGTGTTTTTTGGTAGCTAGTTTTTAGTGTGTTTGTCATTTTGGTTCACTCCTTTTACGATATAATTGATTGGTTTTATTTCTAGGGTCTCATCGAATAAATTATCAATAATCTTCAGTTTTGGCGCTGTATTATAATCATATACCCGATAAATTTTATAAAGCTCACCTTTTATTCTCGCAACATTTAATTCATTATCTGATAAATAAAATGGAGCATCTCTATTTCCAGTTGTTGTTTTAACTTCGATATAAATCTCTATTACTTCATTTGGTACATCTGGATTTATGTCATAAGAAATAATATCATATCCATGCCCATCACCACGTTCAGCAACATGAGTGATTTTATCTGCATAGGGTTTTGTAATAGAATTCTTTGTTAATCGCTCTCTTTCATAATTAATTACCAAATACTCTCCTTGCAACCCTTTTTCCGTATTTCTAATAGCTTCTTTCGCATAATCTCTTTTAGTGATGTAAGATGCTTTTTCTTCCTTAACTAACGAATTTCTTGAACGTGTTTCTTCTTTACCTAAAACTAATTTGCGCTTTTTTTCTATTTCAAAAACTTTCTTTGATTTTGTTTTTTCACTTAACTCATTGAAAGTTCCATTATCAAGAATGAAATCGATTGTATTCTCTATACCTCTCTTGCCTTCCAAAGTTAAGTGGCTTTTTAATTCCTTAAAAACAGTAATCATTTGCAGTAAATCTTGCAGTAATAAATCATTATCCGTTTCTATCAGATCTGAAATATTATAATACTTACTATAAATATTACAAGATTCATAACCTTTCACAAGATTAGTATAACGAGATTTCTCACGACCTAAGTTTATCGGTTCTATTGTAAAACCATTGTTAGATTTTAACGTTGATAGGTTCTCCTGCCAAAAACAAGCTATTTTTTCCAAGGTTAGTTTAGTATTTCTATAGTTGTTTTTAACATATGTGTATCCTTGATTTAAAGATAAATATACACCTTGGTAATCACTTGTAAACAAATAAACTATATTAACTCCCTCTTGAACACTCGTACTAACTTCTTTATCATGTACAGCAATCCATGGCACATTTGCCCAACCTCCTGTACCAATAGAAGCAGATATTTTATAGTCATTTCCTAACAAGAAGGTTTCAAAAACTGTTTTCGCACCTTTCTTAAAGTTTTTCGCTACTTCATTCCCAGCCATCGGATGATTAGTTATTTGTTCCCCGTAGTTTTCTTGCATGTATTTTAATAACCTCACTAAGTTCATCACAAACATCCTTTTCATAATATGTATTTTCATCTTCTCATACATATTATACCTAAGAATGTAAGATTATTGTGAATTTAACTATAAAAAGCGGTTATTCAACAAAAGAACTATCCTCCTGAGTATCCTCGAAAGAACAGCTTTTATAAATAAAAGTTTTAAATTCACGCTAACAAATCCACTCCCGCAACTTCTCCTACCACTCTCCTCCAACATTATTATAATAAAAATTTTGACAATTCTAATTATAACCGCTAAATTAGAAGTACAACATATTATAAAACACAAAAGGACTGAACACATGTTAAAAAACAAAAATTTTAGATATTTATGGTTAGGTCGTTTAATCAGTAATGCCGGAGATAGCATGTATTACATTGTATTATCTTGGTACATTTTAACACTCACTAATAATTCGTTTTGGGTAGGGATAGTTAATTTTGCTATTTTTATACCTAACATTTTTTCCTTTTTATTTGGTCACTGGATAGATACACATTCCAAAAAAAGATCCTTGCTTTTATGCGAATTCGGGCAATTATTCGCGATTTTAATTATGGTTATCAGTATTTTGTTGGATTTTCAAAGTCCTCTGTTATTATGTATTTTAGCATTTTTAGCTTCCCTTTTTGGTATGAATACATATACTATACAAGACGCAATGACTCCGTTTATCATAAAAAAAGAACAGCTAGCAAGTGCTCAATCATATATGTCTGTTGCTTATAATGGTACTGAATATTTATTTAATGCTCTAACAGGATTCTTAATCAATATTTTTTCAACAATCACCCTTTTAGTTGCCAATATATTTACCTTTTTGTTCGCAATCTTTTCTTTTTCAAAGATAAAAGAACCCACAGAGGCAAATAATAAAGAACCAGAACCTTTCTTAAAAAATGTATTTAAAGGCTTCATTGAACTATTTCAAAATAAAACCATTTTATTTATCGCTATCAGCGGAGGCATGGCAAATTTTATGTTCGGCGGATTGAATGTCTACCAAGTATTAATTGCAAAAGAGCAAGGAAGTGCCATTGTGCTTGGACTATTGACATCAACTATGGCCATTGGAACATTGATTGGCTCAACTCTCCTAGCAACATTATTACTAAAATTCATGAAAATCGGAAAAGTACTAACTTTATGCACGCTCATGTTCGGACTAACAATGTTAATAAGCTCTTATTTTGTAAATTCTTCCCTTATTATTCTTATCTGGGGGATTGCAAGTACTTTTTTAGGAGTTACCCATGTTGTCCAAAAACCTTTTTTCCAAGTATTAATTCAAAAAGAACATTTGGGTAAAGTTTTCAGCGCTCTTTATAGCCTAAGTGTAGCCACATTACCGATAGGAGCATTATTATTTGGCTATTTTAGTAGTCATAATTTAAATAGTTCTACCTTTCTTCTTATTTTCGGCGGAATCTATTTACTTATCAGTTTGATATATTTTGTAAACAAGCATATTTTTAAATTCACTATCTCAGATAAAATATAAAAAGGACTACTATCATAAACACCCCCACTAATCTCATCTAAAATGAAATTAATGGAGGCGTTTATTTTATAATTTTTAAACAATAGGTGGTTATAACGGATTCCATTTCTTATAGTTTAATTTTTCTTATATGTTTCCTGAATCAAACTGTTCTCTTTGTCATCCACTTTTTTCAAAACTAATTTCTCACTTTCAAGCTCCATAGAAAGTACATAATCTCTTTTTTCTTTAGTATCCACACGGTATTCATTTCCTTTTTGCTCACTTTTCGTTATCTCAATACCATCCTGTGCTTCAAGCATTTTAAGAACTTTTTGCACGTTCTCTTTTTCACTTTCTGTTTCATAACCATACACTTTTTTACTAACTACCGGACCATCATATTGGTATTTATCGCCATCTTTTTGTTTTAATTTATAAGAATTCGTTATGGCAGCTTCATCATCAATATACAATTCTGTTACATTACCATCTGCATCCATGTCCAGATCCACACTCATCTTACTTGCCATACCCGTATCTTTTAAATTCTTCCCATCACTCGCACCTACACTAACCGATTCCAACTTCCATTTCCCAGTAAATTTACTATCAACAACCTCTTTACCACAACCCACTAACAAAAGACAAATACCTAAAATAATAATACTTACTAACTTTTTGCTCATCTCGTTGCTCTCCTTTTTTGTATATAATTAACGGTTAATCCCGTTCCACCTCGATGTACTCCATTGCTTGCGTTCTCTCTTCAAAATACTCATCATGCCATTCAATCCGCACCTTCTTATCCAGCGAAACTCGAACACTTTTTGCTAAATGCGAAAGAGCTTTTATATCCACTCCATCCCCATCAAAATTCAATAGCACTGGCACTTGATCACCAAAATTATCCCTATCTACTAAAATCGCAACCCCGCCAGCTTCATCTTGGTATACTCGCACGTCTAAATTAGATATTATTTCCCATCCGTGTACTGTTTTTTTCATTTCGTTTATCCTCCTTATATCAATGCGATATCTCTACTAATTAATCTTTCCACAATAGAATCATGAATAATAGCAATAAATGTTTTGTAATTATATTCATTTACTTCTATAATTCTATTTTCACTACATATAGTTACTTGATCTGCTATTGGTAATCTTTCAACAGCTTCACGAATTCTATCTATCGTAAACTCAGTCCCTGATTCTTTATATTTCGAAAGTCTAATTGTCGGCCGTTTTTGGTTTAAGATAGCTTCTTCAATTTTATCATATCCATCGAATTTCACAGAATATTTTTCAGCAGCAACTTTAAAGTTTCGTTCTTTAAAATGCAAAAGGTTTTCTTTCGCAAGTGCTTTTTTCTGTTCAAAAGTTCCTAACATCATTTCAAAATCAACATTATCAAAAACATACAAGCAGCCGCTATTTTTATCATATTGAGCGCAAACTGTGGTTGGAACTGTAATTCCAGCACCTATATCATATAGGACACTTTTATTTCCTGTAGTGAAGAATTTAGGGATATTTAAAATTGATCCCCCCTTTACAACCCCTCTTGATTGAATGGGTAAAAACAAACAATCTGTATCAGATTCTAAAAGAATAAATTTAAATTTATCTTTATCTAAATCTAATTTCCCATCACAATTTGTATTATCACTAATTGGTATAATTTTGTCATATACAGATAACGTAGTTTTCATTAAAAATCGATTTACAAAATCTTCTAATAAATTATTGACAGGAAGCTCTTCCAAATCAATATAGTATCCATCCTCGAACAATAATGAATCAGTAGAATATTTTTTTAGTTCCTTCTTTCCTGCAAGCTCAGAAATATTTTCTATTTCTGCAACTATTTTATCTCTATCTTTTTGACTTAAATGTAATAACTGAATTCTATCTAATTTCTTATTCTTATTTATCCCAACCCATGCATTGTCATATATCATTTTCATTCTCCTCAGCAATTAAATATGTATTGCAATCAGCCGAATCACCTAACCGAGTATACAAATTTGGTTTATCGGAAATTCTTAGTTTTTTATCTATAGTTAAAATATAATTCCCATCTTCAAGCTCATAAATATCCATACCAAAAAATATTAATAAGATATTTGGAAATACACTTGAACCTCTAATCGTTAACGTAAAGATTAATATCTGTAAAATAATAAAAACAATTAAAGTTATTAATAGTTCATCTTGAAATACTAAAACAGAAGGCAAAATAATCCCCATAAAGAAAGCCACAACATCGCCATTCTTTTTAGCGATTTGGTTTTTTCTATTAATCAATATTCTTTTATTGTGACCATTCTTCTCTTTCCCCCTCTTAAGCAAGAGCCATTTTAAAAAGGCCAAAGATAATACTGATAGGACTAAAAAAATACCTAGAATAAAGTATATTAACGTATCACTTACTTTATTTGTTTGCATTTTGATTTGTAAACTAAATAGTATATAAGCGGGTAACATCGCTGTCACAAAATATGTTATTTTAAACAAAAAACTTGTACCTTCAAAAATCACTATTCAACTCCTTTTTCATAAGACCTATGCGATTATTTGCTCTAATTACTAGATATTATCTCTAACCTATTTTGCAACACAAGCAAAGAAGGATTCTTCTTCCAGACATTAGCATCTCCAATAACATATAATCGATATTTAGCTCTTGTTACAGCAACATTTACAATATTTTCGTTCACCCAATTAACCGCACCCATTGCATTAGCATCACATCCTAGTAAAAAGATTACTTCTCCAGCCTCTTTTCCTTGGAATTTATGCACTGTTCCACAATGAGTATTGAGCCATGACTCAAAAGTTGCCTTAGCATATCTTTTTAGTATAGATGATTTTTTAGCTTCTTGTACAAATCCTCTTATTACTGATGTAAAAGGAGAAATAATATACATATCAGCCTGACCTTCCTGCTTTTCAAATGCTCTTTCGACTACTGTTACAGCCTTTTTTACTTGTTCTGGTACATGATGGTTTTTATTACCTATTTCATTTCCGTCAATTGAAATCCACAATGAGTTTGGTTCAACTAAATTTTTTTCAATTGCTTCTTTAGGCTCAGCTGTTTGAAAAAGCATTGTATTGTTATAAGCCAATTCATTTGAAATAGAAAACATTGGATTTAAACAGCGACGGTGAATAATTAATGGACAACCCACCCATTGCTTTTCGGTTCGATCATTAGAAGAAAGAAAACTTCCAATATAATTCACACTGTCAGCAAAAGTCTGTACAGAAATCACCCTGCTCTTATACCAAGAAAATTCTTCCTTTGCAAATAGCTCTAATAAAAGTTTAACATCTTCAGTTACTACCGGTTCCACTTGCTTAGGGTCACCCACAACAATAGCTTTTTTAAATCGCCAAAGTGCACCAACAGCCATTTGGGGAGTAGCCTGTCCAGCTTCATCAATAATTAATTGCCCTAAACTTTCCGGTTCCTCTACATCGGCTAAAAACCTGCTAACAGAAGCAAATGTTGTTGAAATAACTGGCGTTACTAGAAAAATTGTATTTAACAACTCTTTAAAACAATTCTTTCTATCTCGCTCGGAAAAATAACAAAATTCCTTATCACTATTCTTCTTAAAATTCCACAAGTAGCCTAGATTAACAAGGTTTGATTTCACTTTTTCTGAAGTTAAAATAAAATATTTATTCACTTGTAAAGCTAAATAGAATAGTTTTTCTCTTTCTCGATCATACTCTTTTGTTATCCAAGGATTTGCAAGTTGCGCTTCCAATTCTATAATTGTATTTTTCCCATGAAATCGGGAAAGAAATGCATCATTAAGTATTACCATCCCACTTTTCTCTAAATCAGCTATCACTTTTTCCCTCTTGAACTCAGATTCAGCTTGGAGTTTTGTTAACTCACTTTGTTTTATTTGAATCTGTTTTTCATATAAACCAATATCACTATGATATTTTTGAGATTTATTCTCTAGGTTAACTTTGTATTGCTCTTGTTCTAACAAAGTCTCTTTTTGATAAGCGATAATTCCGCCTTGTTTTCGTTCAGTTATAATAGCTGATTTTTCATGCTCTCGTAACTTTAGAAGATCCTGTTCTAATTGTCTTATTCCTACTAAGCGTTGCGTTTTCAAAAATCGATTGAATACTTTTTCATGAAACTTTTTGCCAACTTCTAAATTTGCTATCTCTTTTGTAGTCTCAAGAATCTTCTCTTGCAAAATACTTGTGTCCTTCTTTAAGAAAACTAATTTGCTTTTTTCTCTTTCAAACTGAAAATAATCATTTTTTAACGTTGGTAAAAGCTGTCTCAATTCATAATCAACAACCATTACCTTTTTCTTGAGATAATCTATATTCTCTAGGTACTTTTTAATATCCTCAAAAACAGATTTTTCTTTATGACTTAATGGCTTTGTATTTAAATTCTTTCTATTCTTAAATTTACTAATTTCATGTAAAGCTTGTTGCATATCTTGGACTTTTTGATATTGTTTTTTGAATTTGTTTTTAACTTTTTCAAATTCTGCCTGATTATCTTTTTTGCTACTAGTTTTATAATTAATTATTGGCATTATTACTTGATAAAAATAATTGGATAAATTAGCTCGTTTTCCTAATGGGGCGGAAATTAATCCCCATTCACTCAGAGTTTCCTTATTTTCTAAATTATCATTATTATGTTTTAATAAATGAGCAAGTAAAGTAAAATAGATGTCTTTTCTTTTTACACTTTCTTTTTTCATTTTGTTATATTTATCACATATTCTCACACGAAAAGATAATTCTACCTCTTGTTTTCGTTGATTGAACAATTCCTTTATTTCTGAGGTTTCCTTTGAATCGATACCATCCATCAAACTTGTATAGTCTGGTAATTCTTTTGTGATATTTTCAACTGCTGCATTATTAGATGATACAACTAATAAATTAAAATCATTTATTTTATCATTTTTCAGTTCATAGAAATGGTTAAATTCATTATCATATCCTCTATACTTCTTACTCCCATCCTTAAATGAGATTGTATTAAATGCGTCGTCCGCATTTTTATATTCAGCTAATATCGCTGCTCTTTCTACCACATTGTGCGCAATCAGTTCTTTAAGTAAGGTTGTCTTTCCTGTTCCCGGCGGTCCATTTACAGAAAAAATCTTTCCTTCCTGTTGCAAATATGCATTAATAGCTAGTTGTTGCATTAAAACAGGTGAATGCTTGGACGGCCATTTCCCTTTAGGACTATTTAAAGGATCCAACATGCTTGTTAATAAATCATCATTTTGTCTAATATCCTTACGATTATTTTCTAGTTCATTTCGATTTCTATCATCATGAAGTGCTGTTACATAATCAACGAAATCATCTTGATTGTTTGTTGTCTTTAATTTATTTAACACGAGCTCAAAATCACTTTGAAAAAAGCTTATCATCAATTCACTATGATCTTCTAAAGTATCATTATATTTATCAAATTCTTTCTGATTTTTAAACCGAGTATAAATTAAATTGTTATAATAGGTAACCCCATTTTTTTGCTCTATGGAAACATAATCATCAACCAAAAGCTTCACTATATAATTAAAAAGTCTTTTTAACAATTTTACAGTAATCTTATTTTCTGCTTCATTTACAGAAAAAAAGTGTGCTTCAATAATAGCCATCGTTTTATAATATTCTTCTAATTTAAGTTTTGTCTTAAGCTTATTAGGATACTGACAACACACCGTCATTCCCCATAGTAGTGGAGATACTCGAAGTGACTCCTTAATATATTGTCCCTCTGAATTTACTTTTAAAGCCACCATAGCGATGTTTTCCATATTATTTTCAACTGTTTCTCTATCTTTGAAATTTTGATAAAGTGTATCAATAATAATTTTCCTTTGCATCCGACCAACTACAATATGAAAATCACTACTAGTAATTGGTAATTGTTCATTAAGTTTTTCATTATCTTTAATCTTCTCTTTAATGGTTTGTTGATCTGTTACTTCCTCAAAAATAGTCAGCTTGTTTTGATTTATCTCTTCCATTTTTGATAACTGTACTTTTCTATCTTCCGTGTTTTGTATTGGAAACGCTTTTTGGTTCAAAAATTCTATTAATCGCCAAAATTCAATAATTTCCATGGCTTTTAGTTGTTTTGTTTTCATAACTGCCCCCGCCTTATGCTATGTCTTCATCTCACGAAAATTTCTTTTTATATATTATTCAACTCAAAATAATCATTATCAATCCGGAATATCGTATACTGATTTTCAGCTTCTACTCCGACTTTGTACTTCAGCATCAATTCTGTTAATTGAATCCCGTCAATTAACACAATCCCTTGATTAACAGCAAATTCTTTTGCTCCACTTGTATAACTAGAGGTCGTAATAAAAACTCCTCTATCAGCTCGCACACTTGCTAATGCACCATAAAATGATTGTATATCCGATTGATTTATTTTATTATCTTCTTTGTATCTTTTAGCTTGGAGATATACTGTACTCGTGCCAAGTGGGTCCTGATTAATAATACCATCAATCCCCCCGTCATTGGATCGACTAGTTACTTTGGCACTTCCACCTTCTCCGCTATATCCCATTCTGCTAAGTAAATCAACAACAAGTTGCTCGAAAAAATATGGATCACTATTTCGAATTTTATCTAATAATTCAATAGAAACTTCATTATTCATATTATCAATAATGCTGCCAACTTCTTTTTTAGGATTTTCTTTTTCAATATCTTCACTAACACTTGTCGAAATTCCTTTGCGCTGGTTTCGGATAGCTAATTCTTTGATGTAATTAATATAATCTGGCTCTTCTTCTAACATTTTTTTAGTGAGTTTATCTCCGTTTATTTTTAATAATTGTTTGCCAGATGTGGTTATTTGGTATATTCCTCTTTTGGGACGACATAATGCCCCTGCTTTATATAGTTCGCTTAACGCAAAACTAAAGCGATTAGCAAGGATAAAATCATTTGTTTCTGGATAAGTGACCAATTTAATATCTTCTGGCATATTTAAATGTTTATATACTCTATTTCTAATAGTATGAATTGTTGCCTCTTCATCATTTTTTATCACTTCCAAAATATATGGAATGATGGAATCAAATGTAGGTAGCCCGTTCGCTGATTGTTTTAATTTTGTCCAGTCTTTATTCATATGAGGTCCCGCTTTCTCTATTATTGTTGTAACTACAATTCAAATCAATTATACCTCTGCCTTGTCTCCGCAATCCATTCAGGCATTTTTTCCCGTAACTTCATCTTATGCTCTAATTGGTTTCCAGCAGCCTTATTTTCTGCAATTTCATATTCTACGCTGCCTATTACATCCTCAAAATAAGGGATAACATCTGGTTGCATTTCAGAATAAGCACTAACAGATTTAGCTAATATATCATCTTGATCTACAATTCCCCATTCTTTAGCAAAAGCTTGGATAACCACCTGCTCTTGTTCTTTTTTCCAAGCTTCGAAAGCATCATCAAAAGTGATATTACTAGTTATTTTACCTGGCACTAGCTCTTGTTCGACAAAATCTTTTAATAGCATTGCCTGAATGTGTTCCCCTCTATTACTCAGCTCCTGAATATCTTCATAAATAAGGCGTAATGTTTCTTTATCAGCAAACTGCATTGCTCCACTTGAATCAACTTTCGAATCGATTAAACTTAAAATATGCGCTGCGTCAATCCTTTGGTTACGAGATAATTTCGTTTTTCCAGGAAGCGGAGTACTAATAGATTCTTCATATACGATTTGCTCTTTATTCAGTAAGTTATTATAAGCACCAACATAGAGTAACCATGTGTGTTCATCCATACCAAATGTCTCTTCATTCCAAGCATACTCATAATATTGCTCTACAGTTCTCCACTGAACTGCGGCATCCTTAAACGCTTTGATAAACTCTATTCGCTCCAAGTCATCATTCTCAAGGCTTGCCCACGCAGTTGGATTTGGTAATGTGAGAACCATTTCATCGATTTTTATCCTCAACTTTTTAACAGCCGTATCATATAAATCCACAATGGCTAAACTACTTTTCCCGCCACTTCCGTATAATTTCAAAGCATTATTTACATCGTCCTCTGTCATTCTAGGGTATTGGAAATTGACAATACTTCCAAACTCTTTTCTTTTATCAAGTACTCTATTGGTACGTGAATAAGCTTGAATTAAACCTTGAAGTTTTAAATAACGGTCTACATACAATGTATTAAGATATTTAGAATCATAACCAGTTAACAACTGATCTGCGACAATGATTAAATCAATATTTTTCTCGTTTCGTCCACTACCGCCGCGAGTTGCTCGTTCTACAATATCTTCAAAATAAGCCGTTTCCCCATGTTTTTTATCACCTGCTACAAACTCAATAGCTGTAAAAGCAGCATAATCGCTAAACATTCCCTTGATAATTTCTGGAGCTACATTCTCAGGATCATTTTCATTACCAAAACTGAAGGTCATCGCTATATTTAATTTTTGCCCGCTTGATTGTAGTTGCTTTTTGAGTTCATTATAATAGTCAATCACTCGTTTTTTATATGCAACTGTGAGTATTGCATTAAATGTCTTCTCTTGTGATTGCATATCCCAATTAGCAAGTATTTCTTCAACAACCCTGGGGATATGCGTATCATCGTTATAAACTAGCAGACCTTTATTTGCTGCTATTCTTTCTACTTCTAATTCCGAATATCTATATACTAATTTAGTAGTTTCTTTGACACCTAATTCTGGTTTTTCTAAGAGTAATCGCTTAATAAGTTTATCTCGTAAAGCATCGTAATTTTCAAACTCACCCGTATTAATATAATCGACGTTGAATCCTAATACATTTCCATCAGCAATCGCTTCATCAATCGTATATTTATGTAATTCTCTTCCAAATAATTTTTCCGTCGTGTTAATTACTTCACTTTTATGATTAACTTTCCCTCTAACTTCATTTTCGTCAAAAAGTGGTGTCCCTGTAAAGCCATAGAATAAGCCTTTTTTCTTAAAGTGTTTTTTTATATCCCCCATCATCTGTCCCATGGTTGTCCGGTGAGCTTCATCGATAATAAATACGATTTTCTTATCAGCTAAACTAGAATCATGTGTCTCTTCTAATTCCTTTATTAAGCTATTTAACTTAAACGTTGTAGTCACGATAATACCAGCTTTAGAGGACTTAAGTTCTTTTTTCAAATGATAGGTGTGTTTCGTATCATCTACTGAAACAGACTCAAAAGCTGCATAAGCTTTAAAATTAGCGCTTGTCCTACTATCTAGCTCGCGTCTATCAACTAAAAAGACTACTTTATCAAAACCAGCGCGAGTGGACAGAAATAGCGCTGTTTTAAAACTAGTAATCGTTTTTCCAGAACCCGTGGTATGCCAAACAAACCCGCCATGTGGGATTTTATCTTCTTGATCCCAGCCAAATGCCGCGCCCTCAACTGCTTGAAGCGCATACACTTGGTACGGCCGCATAAGCATGTGTCGTTTATTTTCTTCTTCTTTTGCTTCATCAATAATCAAATAATCCCCGACCATTTGGTGCGCCATAGGAATCATAAGAAAATTAGCAACAATTTGCTTCCAGTTATTCATCGGTTTATTATTTTTATCTGACCAATGAAAAACAAAACTCTGATTAAAATCTTTTATTGATTTTGGAGTAGCAAAATAGCGCGTTTCAATCTCCGTTGTCATTACCATCATCTGAGAAAACGCCATAAAATTATTTGTATATTCTCCGTTACGATAATAACGTTTAAATTGTTCAAAAGCTTCATCTAAGGGTTTATCGGCACGTTTCTGTTCTACATTAATTAAAGGCAAACCATTAATGAGTAAAACAATATCAAATCTACTTGTCTTGCCTTTTTCATCTGTCATTGGCGCTTCCACTTCACGCGCAATTTTATAACTAGATTCTCCACCACGAACCTCTGCTTTTTTGAAGATAGTTAGGGTTATTTGTTTACTTGTAACTTTCGGATTATCATCTCGATAAATTCCATCAATTTTCCCTTTACCATCTTCAATCGCTAAGAGTTTTGCCGCCTCGTAACTATTATTTATCTTCCTTACTTTTGTCATTACTTGGCTAAATTCACCGTCTGTTAGAGAAACTCCTTCTAGCTGATCTGCGTTAAGTCGGTTGAGTTCTTCTCGCCAGTGGTTAATTAAATCATTCACGGTTACTTTTTGTTTGTTTCCATCTAAAAAATCTGGTGCATCCCATTGATAATTTTGGAGTTCTTTCACAAAATTATCTTGAAAAGCTTTTTCGGACGCTTTTTTTATTGTATTCCCCATGATTCATCCCCCGTTCTAAATGAACATTTCGTTTAAGTATGCTTTTTTGATGTTTTGTAGTTTTTGTAGTTTGCGTTGGTGAAGAGTGATGGTTTTGTCGAGTTGTTTGAAGAAGGAACTGATTTTTTTTTGCTCTTCCATTTTTGTTGGAAAATAAAATTCAAAAGCTCCAACTTCTTTTGATGAAATATTAGGCTGTGCTCCTGCTATTAATACAGTTCCTAACTGATGATAGAAACTATTAGATTCAACAATAACTTTAACAAAAAAATAATCTACTATATTTAGATTCACAAAGTATCCAACTCGCTGATTCTGGTATATCTTTTTATAAAGATTGCTATTAACAATTGCAGTTTTACCAGTAGTTGCCCCTGACATAGCTAATATTATTGCTCCCTTAGGTAAAACATACTTACTATCTTTATCTTGCTCTTTACTAAAAATATAATCCCCACCTATACTTCCATTTGATAAGATATTAGAAATTCTAATAATCGGAATTCCACTAGATTGATAATCCTCGCTTTGAAAAGCATATCCACCTCTAAGCGGCGCTACATCGTCCAACTCCAGTTTCTCCCACCCATCAGTAAATCCTGCAAATCGGCGTTTTGGTTTGGTTTCTCCTTCTGCTGGAAACATTTCTGAGAGATAGGCAGTTTTTAATGCTTTTATTTTTTCTAGCTTACGTTGATGAAGAGCGATAGTGTTGTCTAGTTGCTTGAGGAAAATACCTATTTTCTGTTGTTCTTCTACAGTTGGAGAATGGAATTGAAATTTTTTCATGTCTGATTGAAATAAATGTGGAATACTAGATCCGGATACTTTAATATACACCAACTTTTTAAATATATCACTTGTCATAATTTGATAAAAAAATTCAGAATCAATGGTATTATCTGTTCTTACTAACATCATAGTAGAATTTATTGTTGCCATTTCCCTCAAATTTGTAATTAGAGCAGGATTTCCTAAAGAGCCATCTTTTGAGAATATTACATCTCCATTTTCCAACTTAATCTCAGGAGATTCTTCATACCTCCATATTGGAATATGGTCAACTTTTCTCCAATCAATTTCTCCTTTTTTTATATGCTTACCAGCAATCATACTAGGTCCATCTTGTCTATATTCTTCTTGTTTTAAACTTTTCCAACCTAAGCGTCCTTTTATAACTGCATTATCTCCCAACTTACGCTGTTCCCAATCATCAGTATTATTAAATTCCTCAAATCTTCTTTTGGGAACTTTCTTGTTAATATGTGACATCTACCTCACCACCAGTTCACTCATCAATTTTTCTAATTCTTTATCTAGCTTTTTACTATCTTCATCAATATCATCCAGTGTTTCTGCATAGCGTTCATGCAATTGCCTTAGAACATCTAGTTCCTTCCTAAGTGGTAATTCAATAAGCTTCACTAAATCATCCACCGTTGTGCCAAACCATTTCTCGAATACTAACCCATCAATTTCTTCATCGGTTAAAACAAGAATCCGCTCATATACAGCTTCTTTGAGTTCATTCTCTTTAGCTTTAATTTCTTTACCTAGCGAAGACTTTTCAGTTATTAAGCCATCTGCTTTTTTCAACAACTCATAAGAAGAGCTTTCTTTTGTTACTCTCTTCCGTTCTGCTTTCACTGTCTTACTTTCAAATGAATCTTGGGGTTCACCTTCTGCATTTTTCTTTAATGATTCAAATAGCGCGATATTCTCTTCACTATCTTCCATTTTAGCTGCTTCTACTAGTTCACTAAGTTCTGCTTCGACAGCAGTCAGACGAGCTTTTTTATCCTCAATAATTTGAAGTTCTTCACTATACAGACGTTTTGCAATTAATTCATTAGGAACGATTGCTCCAACCCAGCCATCTTGTTCTTCGCGCTTCTTATTTCCGGTACCTTTAGTCACCATATTTGGTTCACGTGTCCGACCAATTGTATAGAAACCATCACCTGCTATTAGCTCAGCATCATGTATTAAACTATTTTTCCAGACTTCCGCAATAACTTGATAGCCATCATACACATCTATTCCGTCGAAAGAGGAAAGTAATTCTTTAATATTAACGAGCATTTCTTCCATCAATGGATTTACATCTACAATATTATTAATTTCATGTAATTTCTTCCAATATAGTTCAATAAAAGCTTCCGATTTTTCTCGGATAATATCTGATTTAGTAGTAATATTTTTATCAGTTAGTACTTCATTTGTTAGTTCATCCATAGGTTTTTCCAATTGAACATATCCGTCACGAATCGGCTTAAACACATTATCCAACACATTTTTTACCGTTGTCTGTAATATTTTTAGTTCGTCGATGTTTGCTTGCGGAATGCCGCCATATAGATGAGCATCTACATCATGAGGAATTTCTTCATCAATCGACTCCACATATCTTGGAATATTCATATTATAATCGTTTTCCGCAATTTCTTCTCTACTAGCCAAATGACTATACCCAGCCTTTTCAGCTCGTTCCACATAAGTATCTACAATTCTCGCAATATCTTTTTCTTGTAGTTCATTTTGTTTGCCTACTTTAATAAAATTCCGTGAAGCATCAATAACAAGAACAGGATCACTAATTGCCCGATTCTTTTTCAAAATCAAAACACATACCGGAATTCCTGTATTTGTAAATAAATTCCCGGGTAGCCCAATAATTGTATCAATATAGTTTTTGTTCAATAGTCGTTTGCGAATTTCGCCTTCAGTTCCGCCGCGGAATAACACCCCATGAGGCAACACAATTGCCATCGTTCCAGTTTGACCTAAATGATATAAACCATGCAAAAGAAAAGCAAAGTCTCCCTTTGAATCTGGTGGTAATACACCTGCTATTTCAAAACGAGGATCACTTACTTTTAAATTAGATTTATTCCAGTTTGCTAGTGAATAGGGCGGATTCATTACAACTGCATCAAATAACACTCCCTCAGCCGGACGACTTGGATCTTCAGGCCAGTCTTCTGATAACGTGTCACCATTTTTAACGCTCATTTTCTCAGGGCGTACATCATGAAGTAATAGATTCATTCGCGTTAAGTTATATGTAGCAGTGTTTTTTTCTTGTCCATAATAGTTTAAATCTCTTTGGACATCTTCTTTTAAATGTTTTTTCACCGTTAGTAATAATGAGCCAGAGCCAACTGTTGGATCATAAATGGAAGTAATATTAGAAGTTTTAGCCGCAATTTGTGCCATAACTTCACTTACCTGTCTAGGCGTATAGAATTCCCCAGCTTTTTTTCCAGATTCCATAGCAAATTGACCAATCAAATACTCATAAGCATCCCCGAGAACATCACTTTTTTGCAAAGCAACCATGTTTAAATCTTGGAACAACTCAATTAAAGCTTTGATATTTTTACTACGTTCATTTAAGTTGCTACCTAATGCAGTATCTGTTAAGTCAATGGTAGAACTTGAAAATAAACCTTGGAAATCATCAGAATCGCCTGATACAGCAATTGTTCGCTCAAAATTATTCAAGCTATCAATTACTTTTTGGACCTCAAATTCACCGATAGCAATATCTTTTAACCATGTTTGATATAGATGTTCTGGTAGCACAAAATAGCCTAAAACACTTTGAATCATTTTATCTAAATTTTCGCCATGATACGCTCTATCTTTGGCATATTCTTCTACTAGTTCCGCTTCAGATAACTGTCCTTTATCCGCCATTGATTTATATTTTTCTAATGTCTTATCACTTAGAAATTTGTAAAACATTAGTCCTAGCATGTAATCTTTATAACGACTCGCATCCATGGAACCACGGAGTTCATTTGCTCCGTCCCACAGTCTACGTTTAATTTCTTCTGATGTAATCATTATTTATCCCCCACTACATTAATATCTAGTTTATATAAAATATTTTTCTAATTTTTATTTTCAATTTGCATAATTATATTTTACCATCTTTATACCTATAAGAGCCACTTTATTTATATTATCCGCCTAAACCAATTTCCACTTCCAAAGTGGAAAATAATAATTTCACCTCCCTTCCATTTCCAGCTATAGTAAAGACAAATCAAAAGGAGGTCTTTACGTGACAGATAGCAACGAACTAACAACAGAACTGGATTCCATGGCGATCATCTTACACGCCGGGAATGCGAAAAGTTGTGCTTTTGAGGCACTGAAAGAAGTAAAACAGCAAAACATCGACGCTTTCACGCAGAAAATTACTGAAGCGAAAGATGAGATTAAACTGGCGCACCGAGCGCACGCGGAACTTTTACGAAAACTATCTTCCGAGAACCGAATGAGAGAGGTGGATTTACTGCTTGTTCATGCGGAGGGTCACTTGTCTTCTACGGATATTGCTGTGGAAATGATTCGGGAACTGGGAGAAATTTATCAATGGAAATGGAGTTTATCTAATGAATAATAACTTTTTATGGGGAGGTGCAACGGCCTCTTATCAATGTGAAGGTGCTTGGAATGTGGATGGCAAGGCAGAATCGATGTGGGACTACTACTTGCACGAAGCGGGTCTTGAGAATGGCGATGTGGCGAGCGATCACTACCACCGCTACGAGGAAGACATTCGGATGATGAAAGAAGGCGGACAAAATTCCTATCGTTTTTCTTTATCTTGGCCGCGAATGATTAAAAATAGGCAAGGTGACATCAACTTAAAAGGGATCGAATTTTACCAAAACTTGCTAGATACGTGTAAAAAATATGACATTGAGCCGTTTGTGACACTTTATCATTGGGATTTGCCGCAATATTGGGAAGAAACTGGTGGCTGGTTGGACCACGATGTTTGCGCCGCATTCGAGCATTATGCCAAAGTTTGTTATGACCACTTTGGAGATAAAATCACGAATTGGACTACGTTTAACGAGCCAAAATGGTTTGTTGCTAACGGATATAAAATCGGCAACTACCCACCCGGTTATCAAGATACGCAAAAAACAATGATTGCGGCTTATAATGTGATGTACGCGAGTGCTTTAGGAGTAAAAGCTTTTAAAGAAGGCAGCTATCCTGGGCAAATCGGCATTGTTCACAGCTACACGCCGGTGAACGGTGTCGATGAAAGTATCGAAACGAAAATTGCAATGCGCTACGCTGATAACTATTGCAACAACTGGATTCTCGACACAGCCGCATTTGGCGAATTCCCGGTCGATCTCATTGCCGAGCTAGCAAAATCGCACGATATCAGCTTTATGAAAACAGACGAACTACAAACTATTAAACAAAATACCGTTGACTTCATCGGCTTAAATTACTATTCTCGCACGCTCGTTAAACCATACACTGGCGGCGAAACCCAGCTACAATTTAACCACAGCGGTAAAAAAGGCGAAAGTAAAGTTCTTATCAAAAACTGGTTCGAACAAGTGAAAGATCCCGCCAACGAAACAACCGAATGGGACACAGAAATTTATCCAAAAGGCTTACAAGATGGCTTAATTGAGGCATACGAACGCTATCAATTACCACTTTATGTGACAGAAAACGGCATTGGTGTTCGCGAAGACGTTTCTGTGCCACAAGTAGATGATGCCTACCGTATCGCCTTTATGAACGACCATATTAACGCCATTTTCAACGCAATTGATGCTGGTTGTGACGTTCGTGGCTACTACGCTTGGTCCCCGTTCGACCTTTACTCTTGGAAAAATGGTGTCGAAAAGCGTTACGGACTTGTGGCAATTGATTTCGAAAACAACCAAATCAGAAAACCAAAAGCTTCCTACTACTGGTTCAAAGAAATGATTGAAAGTCAGGGAAAACTCATCAAACGAAGAGAATTTTAAAAAAAGGAGCAGAAAAATGAAAAATATCATGTTAGTTTGCAATGCTGGTATGTCCACAGGAATGCTTGCGAAAAAAATCGAAGCCGCTTCTGGCAATACATTAAACGTCACTGCTTGTAGTGAATCCGAGTATACCGATTATTTGGAGGGTGTCGACCTCGTTCTTATCGGTCCTCAAATCCGTTTTCTTATGCCACAAATAAAACAGGCCGTCAGCGTCCCAGTCCATGCCATTTCACCAGTAAAATACGGCATCATGGATGGCAAAGGGGTTTACGAAGACATCCAGAAATTAATAGGAGGATAAAAACATGCGATTTAATACCATTAGCGAAAAAATGGATCAATATATTTCCCCGCTGGCTAACAAACTTAGCCAGCAACGCCATTTGAAAGCAACCAGAGATGCCTTTATGTCCATGCTGCCAATTACATTGTTTGGTTCCATTCCGATTATTTTGAAAGCGGCTCCAGTAACAGATGATACGAAAAATGGGTTCCTGCTTGCTTGGGCTAACTTTGCTGAAAAATATGATTTAATCTTAAACTGGATTAGCGGAATCACACTTGGCGCCATGTCATTATATATTTGCGTCGGTATCACGTATTATTTATGCAAACACTATCATGAAGATTTCTTACGCCCACTTATGTTTTCTATCGCTGGTTTCTTTATGCTCGTACTTAATCCAATCAAAATGGGTTGGGACGGAAAAGAAGTCGACATTAGTTTCCTTGATGGACGAGGAATATTACTTTCGATTTTCGTCGCCATCATTACCGTAGAAGGTTATCACTGGATGCGCAAGAAAAATGTCGGTCGAATAACCATGCCCGATAGCGTCCCAGCTTCACTATCGGAGACATTCGCAGCCTTAGTTCCTGGTATTATTTTAATGACCTTTTTCTCGATTATCTTTATCATTTTCAACCTACTAGACACAACTGCCATCCAATTCTTATATGAAAAAATGGCGCCGAGCTTCAAAGCAGCCGATAGCTTACCATTCACGATTCTAAGTATTTTCCTAGTTCACTTATTCTGGTTCTTCGGTGTGCACGATGCCGCACTTGCCGGAATTCTAGGCCCAATTCGTGACGGAAACCTTTCTATCAACGCCGCTGAAAAAATGGCTGGACAAGATTTGACGAATATTTTCACGACACCATTCTGGACATATTTCGTTATCATCGGTGGTTCTGGTTCCGTTCTCGCACTTGCCTTTTTAATGATGCGATCCAAGTCCAAACAACTAAGCACCGTCGGGAAAGTCGGCTTCTTACCTTCCATATTCGGAATTTCTGAGCCGCTAATTTTCGGAACACCACTAATGCTAAATCCGATTTTCTTCTTCCCGTTCATTTTCACATCCGTATTCAACGGGGGCATCACGTATCTTTGTATGTATTTCGGGATTGTTGGAAAAACGTTCGCCGTCTTCTCTTGGCAAATGCCCGCACCAATTGGAGCATTTCTATCCACCATGGACTGGCGAGCCATCGTTCTCGTATTCATCCTGATTTTCTTAAACGGCCTAATGTACTACCCATTCCTAAAAGTGTATGAGAAAAATCTTGTCGCTTTAGAAAAAGAAGCCGAAGAAGAAAACATCGCTGCTAATTAATAGCCACTTAAATAGAGATTGGGACAAAAAATCTCGTCTCTTTCTCTATTTGGTGTTGTATAATAACAATAGGTTATGGGAGAATTAGGGGGGATATAATGACTATTTCAGAAAGGCAACGTTCATTGTTAGAAAAGCTTAACGACAGCCAAAAGACAGTAACAGCAAAAGCACTTTCAGAAATGTTAGGCGTTTCTTCCAAAACTGTGCGAAATGACATTATGCAAATTAACCAGTCATTTAGTTCCACAATCATTGCATCAAAAGCTGGGAAAGGCTATTTTTTAACACCAAATAATGAAATTGCCCAAATTACTTTCACAAAAAATAATGAAAATCTGCATTTCGAACTATTACGCCACATTATCGAGCATGAAAAAACGAATTTCTTTGATTTAGCAGACCAATTTTTCATTAGTGAATCTACGCTTACACGAATTATTAAAGAACTCAACACCGTTATCGCTGAAAAAGATACGTCGCTTTGTATTATTCGAAAAAACAACGAACTACTAACCGAGGGCGGCGAAGAAGAAAAACGACGCATCTTCAACCTGTTCCTCAATCAAGAAATCGAAAACCATCAATTAAGCTTAGACAAATACGCCGATTACTTTGATTACTGCAATTTAAAACAACTTTCCGAGCTCATTATTGCCTACCACAAAAAGAACGAATTTTTCATGAATGATTTCTCGACGATTTCGTTCATTTTGCATATCGCCGTTTTAATTGAACGAATTAGTATGGGCAGCTATATAGAGCGAACTGCTTTACTCGAGCAAGATAAAAATAGTCTTGAAATGGCAGAGCACCTAGCCGAAACATTAGAAAATGAATTGCAAATCAATATTCCAACGCAAGAATTAAGCTATATCGCACGGCTTTATTCTGGCAAATTAGTAACAACTTCCACCATTGACGCGCAAGTTTTTGGCAGTGTTGTCACTCGGCTCCTTGAAGCAGTGGACCAGAATTTCCATATCGATTTTTCCGCAGATGAAAAAATAGCCACCTATTTAGTGGCCCATATCTCAGCCCTATACAAAAGAGCCAATCATAAGCAATATTTAACCAACCCGCTCACCGAAGAACTAAAAAACAAGTTTCCATTTATTTATAATGTCAGCGTCTACGCCTCAGCCTTTATTCAAAAAGAGTTAGCAATTACTTTTCCAGATGACGAAATTGCCTATATCGCGCTACATTTTTTATCTGCTTCGGAAACGATTAATCACGGTAAAAAAAGAAAAATCCTCTTGGTTTCACCGTACGGCGCGGGTAGCCAACGTTTCATTCATAACCAACTTAAAAAAATTACTGATTTTTCGATTGACTTACTCGTATCTCAATCTATTTTCGATATAAAGCAGTTCACCTTAGACAAAGAAATCCATTTAATTATCACCGCCGAACCATTAAACTTAACAACCGATATCCCGGTTTATCATTACGATTTACTTTTAACAGAAACAGATTTGCAGAAAATCAAGCACATTTTAGAAACTAAGCCCAAAGCCGATTCGATTTCCAGAAAATTTTTCAAAAAAGAGCTTTTCTTTCCAAAACAAAACTTCAAATCAAAAGAAGAAGTAATTACGTTTCTTTGCGAACAGTTAACTGCATTCGACTACTGCAACTCCGATTATGTAGCAAAAGTATTCGAGCGTGAACAATTATCTAGCACATGCTACGGAAACTACTACGCAATTCCGCACGCCATCCAGCGAAGCGCGAAGAAAAATGCCGTCGCCGTATGCTCACTTGATAAACCAATTGACTGGGGCGGAAATCGCGTCAAACTCGTCCTCTTACTCACCATGAAAGAAGAACGCGACAACTCTTTTGAAGAACTATTCGGCCAACTCGTAACCATCTTAAACGAACGCAGCTTTGTAAAAAAATTAGCCAAACAAGAAGATTTCCAGCAATTTATCGAACTTTGCGAACAAAAAACCCTAGATTCTTAACCAATCTAGGGTTTTCTAATCCGATCAATTCCAAAAACAACAATCGGTAAATAATTAAAAAAGAAACTAATCCGCTGACAAAAACCAATTTTATCTAAAACTGGCAAGTGATTGACAGCAGGAATCCGCGCAAGTCCATAAACACCGGCCGACAGCAGGCTTACAATGAGTAATACTAGATAGATATTGCTGCGGGTTTTATCACCAGTTTTTCTGTAAAGTATAACCAGAAACAACGGAAACATCAAAAATCCCGCATAACCAAGCCCCGAGCCAATATTATGAACCCAAGTCGAAAACGTCCAACTCGCCTGCTCCGTATCAATACTGAATAACCCAGTAAAAATACAATCGCCAATCCCATATAACCCAATCGCAGAAGCAAGCAAAATCGCCAAAGTCCTCGACGTTTTAACAACGCTCTGATAAATCGCCGGTAACGAAAGCACAAACAGCACCCCAGACACCACCGACCAAACCAAAAACGCCCCCCGAACCGGACTAGCCACATCCCCAAACACACTCATAACCCGCGTCATTTGGTTTAATTCCGGATAAAATATTCCAAGTATGTATGGCGTTAGAAAATCACTCAAAACGCCGAGTAATAAAAGGTAAAAACCGTATTTTTTTAGAAATTTCATTTGGAGCCTCCTTTTATGAAATTTATTTAAGATATATTAACTCCCTATTAATTATACAAATCTATCCTCCTCTTATCTACTTTAATCTTTCTATATCTAATTAAGAGCCAAAAGCAAAATAAAAAGCCGGAAAAAATATTTTTCCAGCTTTTCATAAATTTAACACGATTAGCTTTTTATACGCCCAACAACGAAAACTAATTAATCCAATGTAAACCCTTGTTTTTTCAAAAAGCCCGCTATTTCTGGTCTTCGTATTTCTTCAAAAAACTCTACATTCTTGTCTCCCCATGAAGTTTGATGCTGATTTTTTTCACGTAAAGCATAATATTCTTTGGTCAATTCCTCATACGCATTTAAATCTGTAAATTGTTCATGTGGATACTGATTTTCTCCTACTTGATTTTCTAGTAATAGACGTGGTTTTACTTGATTTTTATATTCTGGTACCCCTACAGTTAAGCCAAAAACTGGTATCGTAAATGGCGGTAAGTTTAGCAATTCAGCTACTTTTTCTATGTCATTTCTTATTCCACCAATATAGCAGATTCCTAAATCAAGAGACTCAGCAGCAACCACCATATTTTGAGCTGCAATCGTTGCATCTATCACCGAGACAAGTAATGATTCCATATTTCTCAAACCATCTAAAGTTCGATTATTCTCCAGTAAAAGTTTTGATTGTCGGTATAAATCACCTATAAATACATAAAAAGTCCCCGTTTGGTTTACATAAGAAGCACTATTCGTAATTTCAGCTAGCTCCATTCTTAACTTTTCATCTGTAATTTCTAAAATAGAAAAAGATTGCACAAAATGCGAACTAGACGCACTTCTCGCAGCTGTTAATAAATGTTGTTTGGTATCATCTGATAATCTTTCATTTTTAAATTCTCTTACTGAAACATGTTTAACTAATTGCTGAATTGTCATATTCATCATTTAACCCCCCATTTGAATTTATACTGTAAATAAAGTATAATCTATCTGCACTATCATTTGAAATGCGTAAATCATATGCCGGTATCATTATTTTTGATACCAAAAGGAGAAAATTATGGATATTGAAAACATGAAAGCATTTAATAAAGTAGCTGAACTAAAAAGTATTTCTGCAGCAGCGAACGAACTGCATCATTTACAGTCTAATATGTCCAATAAAATAAAAAATATCGAAAAACAATTTCAAACAAAACTTTTCTTCCGGCACTCAAACGGTGTGGAACTAACTAAAGAGGGAGAAAAAATCTATCAACAATTCAAAAAAATGATTTTATTATGGGAGGAAACAATTGATATCATCAATGAAGAAGATGAAACTATCTCTATCGGTATTACGCAATCTTCTTTACCTATGGAATTTAATACGATTATTAAAGAGTTCTATCAACAGTTTCCAAATAAAACATTATCCATCGTTAGTGGAAGTACAAGTGAATTAATACCTAAAATAATTAATAGAGAACTAACCATCGCTTATGTTGCTGAACTTGAAAAAGAAAATTTATTTCAGGATAATCAAATCATCTCACAAACCCTCTCTTGGGATAAGCTAGTTTTCGCAGGCAACACAACTGGAAAATCAGTCCAAAAAATATTAGCGGAAGAACGATTATATGTCTTCAGCAAACAATGTTACTCTTACCGGGCTCTGTCATCTCTCATTAACAACTTTAATGTCTCAAATGTTTCCATATCAGAAATCAATATACCTGAAACGCTTGTTGAAATCTGCAATAATGAGCTTGGCATAGGGATAATCCCCGAAAGCATCGCACTAAACTATCATTTTAGGAACTATGAAACTTTACCTACAGAATATGCAGCACTACGAAAAACATTAATTTATCACGCAGACCATACAATTTCAACTGGTGAAAAATGGCTTATTGAAAAAAGCAAACCAGCTTTTAAAAGTTGAGTTGTTAAAGTGACTTATTTCATGCGGCTACTTACTTATGATAAGGCTCCCCCCGTACAATCCGAAATGCACGGTAAACCTGCTCCACTAGCACCAACCGCATCAACTGGTGTGGCAGCGTTAGCCTCCCAAACGAAATTTGCTCGTTACTCTGTCGCAATACCGCATCACTAAGTCCCAGCGATCCACCAATCACAAACGCCACCTTACTTTTACCATAAGTCGCCAGTTTATCTAAATCAGCTGCAAACTCCTCACTCGACTTCATTTTCCCATCAATCGCCAGCGCTATTACATGGACATCATCCGGAATCTTTGCTAAAATCCGAACGCCCTCTTTATCCTTCACTTGCTTCATTTCCGCATCACTCAATACTTCCGGTGCTTTTTCATCCGGAACTTCAACAATCGTCACTTTCGCATAGGCGCTCAGTCGTTTTAAATATTCAGCGATTCCTTGTACTAAATATTTTTCTTTTAATTTCCCCACCGTTACAATTTGAATATTCATTTACTCCACCCTCATCTTAATTAATACTTTTATCATACCTTAAATGGCACTTAATACACTAGCCAAAATAAAAAAAGAAATTATCATAACAACTTACTCCACAAGTTATCCCGCCCTTATACACAACTTATCCACAAAAACTATCCACATATCCACAAGTCACTTCTCTATTTTGTGTCCGAACGTATATTCCATACAATATATATGATTCCTCATTTTTACTATCCACAGCTTATCCACAAGCAAAACTTCTTTACTTTTTGTATCGTAAGCACATTTTATAAACCAGCTAATCAACTGTGCCGCAATCACTCTCAATGATTTCCCATATTTGTAAAATTGTTTTTGCTTTCACATTTTTGACTCATTATCCTTTCAATTGTGGATAAATGGCTTTCTATCCACATTTTTGCTTTTTGACCTATATTTTCACAAAAAATGTGTTTTTTTCAAAAATAAATCTGTGTTTATTGATTAAATTATCAAAATTGTTCTTTTCCACAAGATATTCACTGCTTACACACAGGTTATCCACAGGAGTTATCCACATATCCACAAACTAGTTCTATATTTAGTAGGAGAATTCTTGTTCTCTACCACATCTATATCCGAAAAAAATGGCTATCCACAAGTTTTCCACAGAAAAAAGCCACTCTCTTATTCAAGAGAATGGCCCTCCACTATCATGTAGTTGTTTTTGCTGCTTCTAATTTAATGTCAGTTGATTGTTCTTTACCATCACGGTAGTATTTCACTTTGACTTTATCGCCAATTTTCACATCATTACCATATAAAATTTTGCGAAGTGTCATTGAGTTAGTTACTTTTTCACCGTTTAGTTCAACAATGACATCATATTGTTTAAGTCCTGCTTTGTCTGCTGCTGAGCCAGAAACTACTTGTTGTACCATTGCGCCATAATCTACGCTATCTGGTAATTTCAAGATATTTTTTTGTTGTGTTTCAGGAATTGTATCTACATCACGTAAAGAAACACCTAGGGATGGGCGCTCTACTTCGCCTTTAGTTTCTAGTTGTTCAATGATTGGTTCTACAGTATTACTAGGAATTGCAAAGCTAATACCTTCTACATTTTCCATTGAAATTTTCATTGAGTTAATACCAATTACTTGGCCTTCAATATTTACTAGTGCTCCACCACTATTACCAGGATTAATTGCTGCATCTGTTTGGATAACATCTGCCTCCCAGTCTTCTGTTCCGTCGCCATTTGTATCAACTGGCACTGCACGGTTTAAACCGGAAATAATACCTTGTGTTACAGAACCAGAAAATTCAGTTCCAAGTGGACTACCAATCGCGATTGCGGGTTCTCCAAGTTTTAATGAATCAGAGTCGCCAAATGCAGCAACTGTGCTAACATTTTTATCATCAATTTCAAGGACAGCTAAATCATTCCATTCATCTGTTCCTAATAATTTAGCTTCTGATTTTTTACCATTTGTAAAGGTAACTTCTAATTTATTCGCATCAGCTACCACGTGATTATTCGTCACGATATAGGCTTTTCCATTTGCTTTTTTATAAATAACACCTGATCCTGAGGAAGCTTCTTGCTCAGAAGTTGTTGTACCGTCTAAAGATGAAGATGACTGGTAATTCAGTACACTAACTACAGCATCTTGTACTTTATCAACCGCTTTAGTTATATCAGAGGTAGTATTTACAGAAACTTTTTCTACTTTGGTTGCTTTATTATTTGAGTTAGAAGTTGTATCTGAGTTATCGCCGTTATCCCATGCAACGAAGAAAATAATAAGCCCGCCAATAATAACGCCAATAAGTGCTGTTAAAAAGTATCCCAAGAAGTGTTTGTTACGTTTCGGAGGCTGGCCGTTCCCGCTACTGCCGCCATTATTCACTCTGTTCGGTGGAACTACACCACCACCTGCCCCACTAGGACGCCTTGGTCCTGGAGCTGGTCTTGCTGACTCTGATTCTTTACTACTTGCTTCTTCAAAAAATGCATTGGTAGAACTTGCCTCAGCAGCCTCTTCTGTTGCCCCGGCAAACTTTTCTCCTTCTGGTGTCACGCCTTCAACTATAGGAGTTTCTTGGACTGGTTGCGAGCTATCTTTTGTATGTAAAGTCTCCTCGACCTCTCTTTTTGGCGTGCTCTCGTTCTCGCTGTTTTCATTTAAATTTTTTTCTTTCTCGTCCATGTCTTCCTTCCTCTCTGCAAATTTCGCATTTATATACTTCCATAGTAAACCGCAAATATGAAAAAACAATGAAAAAGCTTTAAAAAAATGGTGAAACTTAAATAGTGAAGATAGATGTAGCGTTATCAGGGTCCGTATCAAAAATTTCTAGCTTACCACCAACATCAATACCCTCTGAAATAAGCGTTTGTGTTACACTCATCCGCGCTAGTTCTTTCATATTGTTATCTTTACTAAGGTGTCCTAAATAAATTCGTTTCGTTTGGTCTGTAATTACTTCACTCATTGCTATTGCAGCATCTTCATTGCTTACGTGCCCTTCATCGCCAAGAATTCTTCGTTTAACATTCCATGGATATCGTCCCATTCGAAGCATCTCTACATCATGATTGCTTTCAAATAGATATGCATCCGCTCCTGCAATATGCCCTTTCATTCTATCGCTAACGTATCCTGTGTCGGTTATCATTACAAATTTTTTATTCCCCTTATGAAATATGTAAAACATCGGCTCAATCGCATCATGAGATACACCAAAGGATTCTACTTGTAAGCTACCAAAAGATTTCACTGTTTCCATATCAAATTGAAACTTCTGTTCAGAAGAAACTTCACCAATCATATTATCCATTGCTTTCCATGTTTTTGCATTAGCATAAATAGGGAGTTTGTATTTACGAGCAAGCACACCTAGACCTTTAATGTGATCTGAGTGCTCATGTGTAATTAAAATCGCATCTAAATCGTTCATATCTCGCCCAACTTGCGCGAATAAACCTTCCATTTTTTTACCGCTTAAACCACAATCAATGAGAATTTTTTGGTCACCAGTTTCTACCAGTGTTGCATTTCCGGAGCTTCCACTAGCTAATATACTAAATCGGATTTGATCCGTGTCTTTTTCAGTTAGAATTTTATTTGCGAACATTTTTTACCCCCCTAAAGGCTTATATATCTTTCATTGTAACGCTAATTAAGTAAAATTGCATGCTCTATCGTTTGAAAAAGCCAACCTAAATTTCATTGTATTTAGGTTGACTCTGATTTTATTTGGATTTTTGACGGCTGGATAATTCCGTGTTTGGTTCGGTCGTTGTTTTATTTTCGGATTGATTAATAACTTGTTCATCTTTCGCATTTACAAGGACATAACTGGTCTCACCGGAATGCTTGACTTCAAAACACCAAACTGGAAAGTAGACATTCCCTGAAGGTAATTGAACGGTCGTATAATATCCGAAAGTCGCAGAAACAACGTCACTATCTTGCTTTAACTCCCCGTGCTGGTAAACAGCTTCTAACGCATCAGCGGATGACATTAAGTTTGTTTTGTCTTTTAAATCATCTTGTTTTGACATCCACGTTTGCTCGTAAGAAATTACCCGATCATCTTTGTCTAAATAAAAGATAATTTGGCCAGCTTCATCAAAAAGAACCATATTATTATTAATTAGTTGGTTAAAAGTGAGTGTTCGCGCATCTTTATCATAGTTCCAAAACTCATAAGACTCTCCGCGGTACACATCTGATTCCATAAATTTTTGAAAATCAGGATTATTGCCTTTTTTGCCGGCTTTTATAGGCGTTTGTAGAACAGAATATATTTGTTTATTGTTGTCTTTAAGTGTGATTGCTTGTCCTGTCAAATCACTCACATCTTTTGTTGTAAAAGCTGCTTGTTCAGTAGTAAAGATAGCTCCATTTGTAGGCTTATTTGATAAATCAGGATGAGAAATATTATCTGCTTTTAATCGTTCTTCTAAAGTTTCATTCCCTAGTGTATCTGGATCATCGGACAATTGCTTATTAAAGAATATCACTGCTAAAAAGATATTTAAAATAAGGAGAGTCACAATAAAAATCATTTGTGTTTTACGCCAATCCATTTTTATTCACCCACCTTTTTTGCTTCTGGCTGGAAGATGAACCACTTATCATGATATTTATATAACCAAGTCGGTTCTAATGTAACAATGCGGTTCATACCAGATGATTCATTTCTTGTCATATAGTAGCCAGGAACAATATCTTCTATTTCTTCTGCTTTCACATTAGGGTTTTCAACCAAGGCACTATAGACAGAATATGATGATTCTATTGTTACTTCTTTTTTCTCACCAGGAACATCTGTATCTAATCGGAAAAACGGACGGATATATTTATATACTGCTTCAAGGCCTTCAGTAACAGAGATGTCAGCCATTCCGTTTTCATTATAAACTTGTAAATTATCTATAAATAAACTAAAATTGGTCGTTGCACTTTCAGCAGCATAACCTGTGAAATAGTAAGCACCATCACCAGTCCATCCCGCATGATCATTTACAAAATTAAAACTATCTTGAATTAAGCCAGCACGTTTGATGTTATTTAAATCTTCTGGGTTAATTCGTTCTTGAGAAGGATTAACATACTCTAAAACTTTATTTTCTGTATCCATCTCAATAACGCTCGATCCATCCGTATAGGTATTTCCTTCACTTTTAACTGTACCTGAATCTTGAAATAGCGCAGAGGTGAATAGATTAATCTCCAGCGAATCTGTAATGTATTTTTTTCGGTTAAGCTTTGTTTTTTCGGAACTTAAGAATAGATTTCGTTTGTTGGAAATAACTTTGTCGTTTTGTGTAAGTTTGCTTTCGTTCTTTTTAATAATTTTTTCGATTTTATCAATATCTTTATTTTGTAAGGAACTTTGGTAAATATTTTCTTGATCATCATTGGCAAAATAAACCGAATGAAGTCCAGTGTCCGTATTATTTATATCAAATACAATACGATTAAAGAACGCTGATTCTAGTCCTTCTCCTTCCACTTGGAAATTTTGAGAAAAAATTGAAAATGGAATATTGTTAGGAAAAATAATCTCGATAGTACCATTTTTATGGATTAATTTCTCGTATTCCTCATTACTTTTTTTATTAGCAAGAACTACTTCTGAGAAACTAAATGCTTTTCCTTGCGCCATTAGCTCATTTAACAAATTTTCGTCTAAACTCTGATAGTTAATTTCATTTGCATTAACAGCTAGTTTATATGGTTTAAATACTTGTGATGTTGTCATCGTTTTATCAATGGTTGTTTTTTCAACTTCTTTAACGTTAATCGCTTCGTAATCAGGTTGTCCTTTCCAAATAAAGTAGCTTAAAACGATACTGAGTACGACTAGAACTGTTAACAAAAATGAGCGAAATCCTGTTTTTTTCATCATTCCCAATCATCCTCCGGTAAATCACTGTATGGCAGGGTGAATTTAATTATCGTACCTTTGGACTTGTTACGTTCTGCCCAAATGCGGCCTCCATGAGCTTCGATAACTTCTCTTGCTATCGCTAGTCCTAACCCTGTTCCTCCCATTTCCCGCGAGCGAGCTTTATCCACTCGGAAAAAGCGGTCGAATACATTTGCCAAATCTTCATCTGGTACGCCTAACCCCTCGTCAGCTATACTAACTTCAATTTCATCTTCAAATTTTTTCAAGTAGAAAGAGATTCGGCCCCCGTCCGGCGAATATTTGTTGGCATTCGAAATAATGTTATCTAATACTTGCATTACTTTATCTTCATCAATTTCGATAATAACCGGTTCTTTTGGAATGTGGCGTTTAAACATAATTGTTTCTTTTTTCATCATTTCAAAACGATCAATAATGTGGTTGAAAAAGTCTGTAAAATTCACGAAACTTTTTTCCAATTGTTCTCTTCCGCCATCCATCCTAGAAAGTTTAAGCAGGTCATTTACCAGTCGAATCATTCGTTCTGTTTCGTTTTGAGTTACTTCAAGGAAACGTGGCGCGATTTCTTTATCTTCCCATGCCCCATCACTTAGAGCCTCTAAGTAACTATGCATACTTGTAAGTGGCGTTCTTAATTCATGCGACACATTAGAAACGAAATCGCGACGTTCTTGATCGACTTTTTCTTGATCGGTAATATCGTGTAATACCGCAATAACACCATTATTAAATCCAGTTTCTCTTTGAATAACGGAAAAATTAGCGCGCAGTACGTATGGTTTGTCAAGCGTACTACGATCCATCGTTAATGAACCATCGACTTCCATTAAATCTTCAAATTGGTAAGTATCACCAATATCTAGTACATCAATAATTGATCGGCCATTGGCACTCTCATGCTTCACGCGTAGCATTTTTTCAGCTGGAGTGTTAATGAGAATAACTTTTCCACGACGATCTGTCGCAATTACTCCATCAGTCATATAGGCAAGTACGGAGGAAAGTTTGCGTCTTTCTCCTTCTGTCATGGCCTGTGCTTCTTGAACTCGTTTTGTTAGCGTATTAAAAGAATCTGCGAGTTCGCCAATTTCATCCACACCGTAAACCTTAACTTTACGGCTGTAGTTTCCACGAGCCATTGCGTAGGCTTGACGTTTCATTTCAATAATTGGCTTTGTAATCGTTCTGGATAGTAAAATTCCAAGTACCGCTGTAATTATCATGGCGATTAAAGTACCCGTAATGAAAATGTTAGTAATATCGTCAACTTGTTTATATACACTTTCAATATCGGCGACAAGATAAATAGCCCCTATCACTTGTCCTTTATTTTTGATGGAGGATACGTTCACCCAGACACGGTTATTTTTATTTGATTCGTCTTTATAAATTTTATCCTCAGATGTAGTTCCGAGTGATAAGGTTCGTTTAACAAGGGGATCGTTACTTTTTTGCCCAACGATGCCTTGATTATCTAAATTAGAAGTCCCGAGAATTTTACCTTTATCATCTACTATTCTTACTTCTATTATGTTGCTGCTTGCACGCGAATAGTCGACCAAAAGCTCACGAATATCATTTTGTAATTTCACTGAGTTATCGCTATTTTTTATGATTTCTTCTCTAGCATTATAATCCAGCAATGTGATGCTATTCGTGATTGAATCTTGGAAATTCTTTTCCAATTGCCCTTCCAGCTCACGTACAAAATACGCGCCGATTACTTGCATCGCTACAATAATTAATAGCAAATACATAATAACTAACTTAAATTGTACAGACTGAAAAAATCTCATTTTATGCATAAGTCTTTCTACTCCTATTCGGGGTAATATATTTAAATTAGTATACCATATGTTGCAGGGTAGACGTATTGTTTTTCCTGTTATTTGGGTCCATTTATTTATAAAAATATTTGTTAAGTATGCGGATGTACCCAAAAAAAGTGGCCATCCAAGTTTTTTGCTTGGCGACCACTTCCTGTTTATTTATTCTTGTTCTGGATTGCGTAAATAATAACCAACACCGCGTCTTGTAACTAGCCACGCTGGATGACTTGGATTATCTTCAATTTTTTCACGTAGACGTCGAACCGTAACATCCACAGTACGAACATCACCGAAGTAGTCATAGCCCCAAACTGTTTGAAGTAAATGTTCTCTTGTCATCACTTGTCCCATATGTTTTGCTAAGTAATGAAGCAATTCGAATTCACGGTGCGTAAGTTCAATCGTTTCTCCACGTTTTGAGGCAACATATGCATCCGGATGAATAATCAAGGAACCAATTTCTAATTCGCTGTTTTCTTCTTCCTCGGCTGCATTTGAACTTACTTGGCTATGGCGACGTAAATTAGCTTTCACACGAGCGATTAATTCGCGGTTACTAAATGGTTTTGTAACATAATCATCGGCACCAAGTTCAAGTCCAATCACTTTATCAATTTCGGAATCTTTTGCAGTTACCATAATTATTGGCATATCATACTTCTTACGTACTTCACGACACACCTCAATACCATCACGACCTGGAAGCATAATGTCCAGTAAAATCAAATCTGGCTGAACTTCTTCTACAAGTTCTAACGCTTCATCGCCATCATAGGCGCAATATACATCAAAGCCTTCTTTATTTAGATTAAACTTAACTATATCCGCAATCGGTTTTTCGTCATCTACTACAAGAATTTTCTTTTCTGCCATTTTTTTACAGTCCTCTCATTCCTGGATTTCGCCGGCTTTAACCGGGACAGATATTTTTTATTTAATGCAAAAACTCACTAAATACTTTAGATTCCGGCCTGTCTTCATTAACAACATGCTACGAATAGACTTACTAATCAATTATAACACATACCATTAATTATCTGAATTATTACAAGCTATTTTCTCTTAAAATCACATAATCTCTTGGTTTTGCGCCACTTTATCAAATAAATGTAGCTTGGAAATTCGCGCCACTGCCTCTTCTAATCGTTTTTCATCCATTAAAAGTCCAACGCGTACATACCCCTCACCGAAAGTCCCGAAACCACTTCCGTCAGCAACAGCTACACTAACTTCATTTAATAAATAATCCGCGAATTCACTACTTGTAAACTCTTTTGGCACGGGCATCCATGCAAAAAAAGAGCCCGCTGGAGCAATTGCTTCCCAACCAATTTTATCACAAGCAGCTATAAATGCATTTCTACGGCTTTCATAACGAGCATTTAATTCTTGTACACAAGTTTGATCGCCTGTAAGAGCTTCAATTGCAGCATCTTGAATACCTGGGAATAAACTTACATACATATGATCTTGAATGAGGTTGATTGCTTCGACAACGTCTTTATTCCCGACAGCAAATCCTACGCGCCAGCCAGCCATATTATATGTTTTCGAAAGCGTATAAAGTTCGATTCCAACCTCTTTTGCCCCTGGAGTTTCTAAAAAACTAATCGGCTTCTTCCCATCAAAACCAATACCGCCATAAGCAAAATCATGTGCAATCGTGATATTGTTTTCTTTAGCGAAAGCAACTGTTTCTTCAAAAAAGCGAGTTGTAGCAACCGCGCCAGTGGGGTTGTTCGGATAATTTAAATACATCAACTCTGCTTTTTTCGCAACATCTTCAGGAATTTCACTAAAATCAGGTAAAAAATTATTTTCAGCAATAAGTGGCATTGTTTCGAATTGAACTTCTCCTAAAACTGCTCCTGATAAATAATCTGGGTAGCCTGGGTCCGGTAAAAGCATTACGTCACCTGGATCCATTAAACACATTGGCAGTTCAACAAGGCCTGTTTTCGTTCCAAATAATATGGCTACTTCTGTATTTGGATCAACAGTTACATTATATTCACGCGCATAAAAATCGGCCGCAGCTTGTTTAAGCTCCTGTTTTCCACGAAACAACGAATATTTGTGGTTCATTGGATTTTCTGAAGCTGTTTTCAGTGCTTCCACAATATGTTTGGGTGTTGGCTGGTCTGGATTTCCTTGACCTAGATTAATCACGTCATGACCTTCTGCCACCTTTTTTCCAACTTTTTCTACAAGGCTAGAGAAAAACTGATCTGGTAAATTTTGCAAGCGTTTGGAAATTTTCATTTTACACCCGTCCTTTTCAAGTTTCATTGATTAAAATAGTAAAGTTTTCTGAAGTATTTGTCCAGTATGATTTTTTTAAAACTTAAAAAAGCATTGACAAATTAGGGTAATATGCGTATATTTTTAACTAACAGGTTTTTCTAAAATATTTTCTCTTATCGAGAGCGGCAGAGGGACTGGCCCGATGAAGCCCGGCAACCTAACTTTATTTAAGCGTAAAGTGAAGGTGCTAATTCCAGCAAAACATTTTTTCGTTTTGGTAGATAAGAGGAGCTGGATATGTTCGACTTTCCACTTCTCTATTCTAAATAGAGAAGTTTTTTATTGCTTTCATGAATAAATCTGGATAAATAATCAACATACTGGGGAGGAAAAAAAGATGAAAAAATTAACAAAGGGGTTAGGAATTTTACTTGCATCAAGCCTTATTTTAGGATTAGCGGCATGTGGAGGAGGAAGTGACGACAAGGCCTTAAGCACAGAAAAAATTACAATCGGAACAACTGCAGGACCTCACCAACAAATTGCTGAAGAAGTTCAAAAATTAGCGAAAAAAGACGGTCTTGAAATCAAAATCAAAACATTTGATGATTATAACACGCCAAATACAGCTTTAAATGATGGTGATTTGGATGCGAATAACTACCAAACAATTCCATTTTTAGAACAACAAAAGAAAGATAAAGGCTACAAATTAGATGTTGCTTTTAAAACAGTAGCTTTCCCAATGGGTATTTACTCTAACGATATTAAAGACTTAAAAAACCTTAAAAAAGGCGACAAAATTGCCGTTCCAAATGATCCAAGTAACGAATACCGTGGTTTAAAACTATTTGAAGATGCTGGCATTATTAAATTAAAAGATGGCGTGGAAGAAAAAGCAACAAAAAAAGATATTGCTGAAAACCCGCTTGACCTTGAAATCGTTGAACTTGAAGCTTCTCAAATCCCTGCACAATTAGATGAGGTTGCAGCCGCAGCTATCAACACTAACTTTGCAATGGGGGCTGGACTTTCTATTAATAAAGATGCTATTTATCACGAACCTACAAAAGACAATCCATATCCAAATGTTTTCGTCGTTCGTAGTGCCAATAAAGATGATGAGGTCGTAAAAACATTAGAAAAATATTACCATTCAGATGAAGTAAAAGCATTTATTGAAAAAGAATTTAATGGGTCTGTAGTACCTGCATTCTAGGGAGTTGTTTTATTTTGATCGAATTACATCAAGTTTCAAAGACATTTAACGTAAATGGAAAAACCGTAGAAGCCGTTAAAAATGTTTCTATTACAGTCGAAAAAGGAGAAATTTTCGGTGTTGTTGGTTATAGCGGCGCCGGTAAAAGTACGCTCGTTCGTTGCATCAACTTGCTTGAACGTCCAGATGCGGGCCAAGTTGTCATTGATGGGAAGAACTTATCTACCCTCTCAAGTAAAGAACTTCGTGTCGCTCGTCGGAAAATTGGTATGATTTTCCAAGGATACAATTTACTAAAAACCGCAACTGTCTATGATAACATTGCCAAACCGTTAAAATTAGAAGGCGTTCCAAAAGACGAAATCGAGACTCGCGTAAATAAATACTTGTCGATAGTTGGCTTAGAGGATAAACGGAACAATTATCCAAGCCAACTTTCTGGCGGTCAAAAGCAACGTGTGGCAATTGCTCGTGCTCTAGCGCATGAACCAGAAATTCTCTTAAGCGATGAAGCAACAAGCGCCTTGGACCCGGAAACAACAGAAGCAATTTTGCAACTGTTACTTAAAATTAATGCGGAACTCGGCATTACGATTTTCTTAATTACACATGAACTTGATGTCATTCAACGTATTTGTGACCGGGTTGCTGTGATGGAAAATGGTCATTTAGTGGAGCAAGGTACCGTTCTTGATATTTTCACGAAAGCAAAACACGCGACAACCAAGCGCTTTGTTGGGTCGGAAGCTAGTTTTGATATCCCGCAAGATTTGCTTGAAAAATATATTGCGACTGGGAAATTGGTTTCCCTTCATTTTATTGGAGACGAAGCGGATGAACCTGCTCTCGCTCTTGTATCGCGCAAATTCGACGTTCTTCCAAGCATTTTAGCTGGCGGAATTGATCATTTGAAAAATGGAACACTTGGAAAACTGCTCGTTCATTTAAAAGGGGACGAAGCCGAGTATAGTAAAGCTATTTCTTATTTGAAAGAATCTGGAGTCGTTGTTGAGGAGGTCGAGTTACTATGAGTTTGTTTTTTGAAGAATGGGGCCCGATACTTTGGCAAGGATTTCTAGAAACGCTGACGATGACCGGGATTACACTCGTGATCTCGCTTGCGATTGGTTTACCACTTGGCGTATTTTTAACATTAACACGTAAAGGTGGTCAATCAGAAAACCTGGTTACCTATAGCATTTTAAACTGGGTTATTAATATTTTACGCTCGTTACCGTTTATTATCTTGTTATTCTTAATGATTCCTGTAACAAGGTTTGTTGTTGGGACTACTATTGGGATTCAAGGAGTTATTATGCCACTTGTTGTATTTACGGCACCTTATATTGCTCGTTTGATGGAGTCTGCCCTTTTGGAAGTGGACCGCGGGGTTGTGGAAGCTTACCAAGCTATGGGGATTTCTACTCCGAGAATTATTTGGAGTGTGGTTATTCGCGAAGCTCGGTCTGGTATCGTTCTCGGTTTGACTATTGCTACGATTGGACTAATCGGCGCGACAGCAATGGCTGGACTTGTTGGTGCTGGTGGCCTTGGAACAATTGCATACCAATATGGTTTCCAGCGTTTTGAACCGACTGTCATGTACACAACGATTATTATTTTAATTATCATGGTACAGGCACTACAATCATTCGGAAATTTCTTATCTAGACGTCTTAAAAAAGATTAATTTTACTACTAAGAGCTTGGTGCGTAGTGTTCCGGTATGGACTCGGCCACCAAGCTTATATTATTTTTAAAAGAAAAAGGGAGCGAAGAACATGTGGAAGTTGGCATTATGTCAGACCGATGTAGTTTTTAAATATCCGGATGCAAACTATGCAAGGATTGAAAAAGCGATTGTCGAAGCTGCTGAAAATGGGGCCGATATAGCCGTTTTACCAGAAATGTGGAATACAGGTTATGCTTTAAATGAATTAGCTGGGGTTGCTGATTTAAATGGGCAGAGAACAAAAGAATTTTTAGCAACGCTTTCTGAAAAAAACCAAATTGCTATTATTGGTGGCTCGGTTTCTATTTCAGAAGGAAGCAAGTTTTCGAACACGATGTACGCTTTTGATAAATATGGCGGACTACTTTCTTCATATAAAAAGGTACACTTATTCCAACTTATGAATGAACACTTATACTTAGAAGCTGGAAATGATAAAAATCTTTTTCGACTAGATGGTATTTCTTGCGCAGGGTTCATTTGTTATGATATTAGATTTCCGGAATGGATTCGTAAACATACTTCAGAAGGCTCAGAAGTTATTTTTGTTTCTGCACAGTGGCCAGCTGAGCGCATTAACCAATGGGAACAACTACTTATCGCTCGTGCAATTGAAAACCAAGCTTTTGTTGTTGCTGTCAACAGGGTTGGTGATGATCCAAATAATCATTTTAACGGGCACTCGCTTGTTATTGATCCACTTGGAAATGTTATTGTTCATGGTGGCGAAGAAGAAGGCAATATTTATACTGAAATCGACTTGAATTTAGTTGCCGAAACGAGAGGGATCATTCCTGTTTTTACCGACCGTCGTCCTGAATTATACTAAAATAATATAATTTACGAGTCAAATTAGCTATTTTTTACAATTTCTCATTAAATCTTCAAATCCCCTTCACTAACGAGGTAATTTATGGATTAATTTTTGTTAATTTTGATATTATATATTATAGTTAACAAAAGAGTAAAGGGGATACTAATAATGGATACACTATTTAACTACAAAGAATTTGTTCGATTATCTCATGAAGGCAACATTAACTACGAAAAGTTAAAAGTTCCAAAACATACTGAATTAGTCGATACTGCATCTCAAAGAAATAGTCATGTCTATTTAATTATCGACGGATTTGTTTCGATTTCTATGAACCCAGAATCATCTAGCATTTATACTGTTCTTGGAAAAGGCTCTTTTATCAATTATTATAGTTTATTCCAGGGAAACGTAGATGACTTTTTATTTAAAACTATATCAACTTGTACTATTTATAAATACACATTTAAGGATTTAGAATATTTTCTCTCTATGTTTCCTGAGAACTTTGGGTTCCAATTTTTCATAATGCGCGATTTGGCTCGACATGCTTTCTTCAAAAGTCTTTTCGCTGAAACAAGTTCTTCTAATAAGCTAGAACTTTCTTTTGTCAATATCGGGAAACTTCATGGAATTCCTTATGAAAAAGACAGTGTAATCTTACCAAAAGAAATGCGAACAAGTATTATAGCCGCTTACAGTAATCTTTCAAAAAGCAGCTTTTACAAACAATTAGCGCTTTTAAAAGACCACGGGGAAATATGGAAAAATAATAAAGAGTGGGTCATTAAGAATAAAGAGCTGCATGACTATTCAAAATTAAGACAAGATATATAACAAAAATCCGCCCTGGAAATAGGCGGATTTTTGTTTCGCTATAGATATTATCCCTTAATTATTTTAATCGTTTCAACGTTTTTTTCTTTAACATTATCGTGAAAATTCCATATATTGCTATCGTAATTAATATAGTGAATATTAACTGAAATGTCATTGTTTGCTCCATAAAAAAGGGTCTTTGCGTCATCATTAAATAAAAGATGATTGGATGTAAAATGTAGGGTAATAAGGTATCACTGCCAACGATGTCCATTATCGTTCTTTTAGTTGGGATAATAGCAATTAATAAGAAAATCCATAAAAAGGCTAAGAAAAATGACGCCATAACATTCACTATATAACCTACTGCAGTGACGCTAAATGTCGTTT
Source organism: Listeria farberi (assembly GCF_014229295.1). Classification (NCBI taxonomy): domain Bacteria; kingdom Bacillati; phylum Bacillota; class Bacilli; order Caryophanales; family Listeriaceae; genus Listeria; species Listeria farberi. The sequence goes on along the minus strand of NZ_JAARZL010000001.1, from coordinate 66,501 downwards.
TATTTAGAAATCCGTAAAATAAATTAAGAAACTCATCTGGTTGTGTAGAAAACAGATTATATAAGGCTATAACTAATACCAAAGTAATTATGCCACATATGTACTTATACTTTTTCAAAAATATACGTAATTTGTTAAAACCACTTCTGTCCAGATAGAAACCAGCAATAAAATATGGGAAAAAGCTAAGAATTCTTGTAATTGTTAAAAATTGTGTCCCATAAAAGTATCTATTTGTAATTGCAACAACGAGTAAAACTAAAACAATCAGTAATACATCTACCGCATATTTGCCTCGTTTATTTGCATACATGGCGAACAGCATCCATACTGCCAGCGCTAACAAATACCATAAATGAAAAGCTGGGGTAATTAACATTTTTAAGTCTATATTTTTGTAGTACCCCGTCAAGAGTCCTAATAGTAAAAAAAGTGGCTGGAACATAATAAATAACCCTAACAACTTACCTATTTTCTTCCAGGTAATGTTTTGACTAAATATCCCATTAATAAAAATAAAAGCTGGCATATGAAATGAATAAATAACGTCAATTACTGCTACTTCTTTAGGTCCCATTACTAACAAAAAATGGCCGAATATCACTAGAAATATCAAAATACCTTTTATGTTTGATAGTTGATAATCATACTCTCTTTCTTTCAATAGATCACCTCGATGAATTTATAATAAAACTATGTATGAAATTAGTATTCTTGTCAACTTAAAATTAACATTACCTCTGCTTACTTATCTAAAGTCTAAAAAGAAGTTCTTTATTATCCAAAGAACTTCTTTTTTTCACAATTCATATAACACCACTTCATCAGCAGCAAGCGATTTTTGTACATCGATAATTCGTTGGTTGCTGGAACCGCGGAATGCTAAGTTTGGATCGAATAGCTTTTGTTCAAAGCGGCCATCTACAAGAACATCTATTAAGGATAGAAGTTCGAGTTTGTCGGTTGTTTCTTGCATCATTTCATCCCAAGTGTAACCTGTCCATGACCAAATGTCTTTCGTTTTCCCATATGTCGCGCGAATTCGTTTCACGACAGATAGGCACGTGGCAGTATTCAAAAATGGTTCCCCGCCAAGTAATGTCAGACCTTGGACGCTCTCATGCCCGATGTCTTTTAGAATATCGTCTTCTAATTCTTTGGTGTACGGTTTGCCGTATTTAAATGATTGCGCAGCCTTGTTGTAGCAGCCTTCGCAGTGGAAAGGACATCCAGATACATATAGACTGCACCGGACGCCCTCCCCGTCGACAAAGTTAAATGCTTTATAGTCGGCGATATACCCTCTGGATAATTCATTCGACTTCCATTCGCACGGTTTCGGATTATTCACCTAAGTTCTCCATATGTTTCACACGATTGCTAATTTCTACGTGACGTCCATGAACCATTGGACGTTTCATTGGATTACCTAGATAGCCACAAGTACGTTTTACAACATCTGCTTTTTCAGGGTCGGTGTTGCCACAGCTTGGGCATTTAAAGCCTTCTTCTGTAGGAACAAATTCACCTTCGAAATCACATTCGTAACATTTATCGATTGGCGTATTTGTACCAAGGTAAGCCACACGATCATAGGAGTAATCCCATACTGCCTCAAGTGCTTTTGTGTTGTGAACCATTTTTGGATATTCACAATAATGAATGAATCCGCCAGAGCAAAATTCTGGATAATCTTTTTCAAAATCAATTTTTTCAAAAGGTGTGATTTTTTTACGAACATCGTAATGGAAAGAATTTTGGTAGTAGTCTTTATCAGTAATGTCTTTAATTACACCATACTTTTCTTTGTCTAAACGGTTGAAACGGTCAGTTAAGCTTTCACTTGGAGTCGAATATACGCTGAACCAGTAGCCATATTTGTCCTTCCAATTGTCAGCATAGGCTTTTAGTTCTTTCACGATGTCGAGCGTGAAGTTTTTTGCTTCTTTGTCGCCTTCCCATTCGCCGCCGTAAAATACAGTCGCAGCTTCGTAAAGACCAATATAGCCGATAGAAATAGTAGAGCGTTCTTTATTGAAAAGTTGATCTACATTTTCGCCGTCTTGTAGTCGTTTGCCGAAAGCTCCATATTTATAAAGAATCGGTGCGTTTTCTGGTCGAGCTTGACGGACACGGTTTAAACGGAAAAGCAGTGCATCTTTGACTGTTTTCATACGTTCGTGGAAAATTTCCCAGAAACGTTCTTTATCCCCACCACTTTGGATAGCGATACGCGGAATATTAAGTGTTACAACACCCAGGTTGTTTCTTCCCGCGTTAACATGTTCTCCGTTTTCGTTCTTCCAAGCTGGTAAAAATGAACGGCAACCCATTGGTACTTTGAAATCTCCTGTTAAACGAACGAGTGAATCGTAGTTAAGTACATCTGGATACATCCGTTTTGAAGAACATTCCAGTGCCAATTGTTTGATGTCATAGTTCGGATCTTCTGCATTTAAATTAGTTCCACGACGAATCGAAAATACTAATTTCGGAAAAATGGCAGTATGTTTATCTTTACCAACCCCGCCAATCCGAACTTTTAAGATTGCTTTTTGAATTTCACGAGCAAACCAATCTTCACCAAGACCGAAGCCTAGTGTGACGAATGGTGTTTGGCCGTTACTTGTATATAATGTATTGATTTCATATTCTAAGCTTTGCATGGCATCGTAAATATCTTTACGTGTTTTTTCCGCTGCATAATCTTCTTGCTTTTCTGGAACGACCCATTCAGCCGCATCTTTTTTGTGTTTTTCAAAGTTCAAACGCGCGTAAACGGATAAAACTTCATCAATTCGGTCAACAGAACAGCCACCATACTGTGAACTTGCTACGTTTGCGATTATTTGAGCAATTTGTGCTGTAGCTGTTTGGATAGATTTCGGGCTTTCTACGTTGGCATTACCAATCGTAAATCCTTTTGAAAGCATTCCTTCAATATCAATTAGACAACAGTTAGTCATCGCATGGTATGGGCTGTAGTCTAAATCGTGAAAGTGGATTTCCCCTTTTAAATGAGCGTTGGATACGTGTTTTGGTAGCATGTATTTTAATGCGTAACTTTTTGCTACGGCTCCTGCTGTCAAATCGCGTTGTGTATTGAAAACAGTCGCATCTTTATTTGCATTTTCGTTCACTACTGTTTTGTCTTTTTGTAGTAATTTTTCGACGCTTTTGTGCATATCTGTGATGTTTTCGCGCTCGTGATCCCGGTCGTGACGATACTCTATGTAAGCCCTTGCTACATCAGGATACGTCGATTTCATTAAAGTATTTTCGACGCATTGCTGGATTTCATCGATGGTCATATCTGTCTTGTTAGGTAATTCACTTACAACCTCAAGCAAAATCTCTTCTAAAAAAGTTTCATTCTCTAAATTAATTGCTTTCATAGATGCTTCAATGGCATTACGAATTTTAATTAAATCAAAGTTTGCTTTCCGGCCATCCCTTTTTATTACCATTTGTTCATTAAGTTGTTCCACGTACATGATAATCCCTCACTAACTATATATTGTGTCTGCTTTAATAATATACCACAAGATAAAGTTTTTTTGTAATGATATCTGAGGATTTTTTGGAATTGGGACTAAAGAATTAAATGCTTTGAAAAATCCTTCACATAAAAGGTCTTTTGTCCCTTTACTTCTTTTTATTTTTTTGCTACTTATGCACTTTGCCCAATAGATGATTTTTTTCTTTGTGCAAAGTGCCATAGTTTTTGTAAAGCGTTTTCATATACAATGAATACAAGTTAAAAAATAGAAAGAGGCGAAGTAAGTTGGCACAATTATCATTAGAACATATTTATAAAATATACGATAACAAAGTAACTGCAGTTTCCGACTTTAATTTAGAAATCGATGACAAAGAATTCATTGTTTTTGTAGGACCATCTGGTTGTGGTAAATCTACAACTTTACGTATGATTGCGGGATTAGAAGAAATTTCAAAAGGCGAACTATCTATTGATGGTAAAGTAATGAATAATGTTGCGCCAAAAGACCGTGATATCGCAATGGTATTCCAAAACTACGCATTATACCCACATATGACTGTATATGATAACATGGCATTTGGTTTAAAACTTCGTAAAATGCCAAAAGACGAAATTAAAAAACGTGTTGAGCACGCAGCAAATATTCTTGGCTTAACAGAATACTTAAAACGTAAACCAAGTGCACTTTCCGGTGGTCAACGTCAACGTGTTGCTCTAGGACGTGCAATCGTTCGTGACGCTAAAGTCTTCTTAATGGATGAACCACTTTCTAACTTGGATGCGAAATTACGTGTACAAATGCGTGCAGAAATCACAAAACTTCACCAACAATTAGATACTACTATGATTTACGTTACCCATGACCAAACAGAAGCAATGACAATGGCTACTCGTATCGTTATCATGAAAGACGGTGTTATCCAACAAGTTGGTTCACCAAAACAAGTTTACGATCACCCAGTGAATATGTTCGTAGCCGGCTTTATTGGAAGCCCAGCAATGAACTTCTTCAAAGGTCGTTTAGAAGGTTCTAACTTTATCGGTGATGATTTCACTATTGAAGTTCCAGAGGGTAAACTTAAACTTCTTAAAGACAGAGGATTTGATGGTAAAGACATCGTTTTCGGTATTCGTCCAGAAGATATTCATGATGAACCAATCGTTATTGAAGCAAACCCAGGCTACACTTTCAAAGCGACTACTATTGTTGCCGAGCTTACTGGTGCTGAATTTATGCTTCATAGCCGTGTTGGCACACATGAATTCGTAGCTCGTGTTGATGCTCGCTCTGAACACCAACCAAATGAAGTCTTAACTTTAGCATTTGAAATGGCTAAATCTCACTTCTTTGACCCAGAAACAGAAGATAACTTAACTGACTAATGTACTTAAACACCCCCGCCACACGTGGCGGGGGTGTTCTTATTTTTCAAAAGGAAATTTAATTCCCCACTGCGACCTAACATCACTCATAATTGCGATAACATCGTTTGTTAATTGATAGGTTGTATTTTCTCCAGCTGCAATACTTTCTTCCATTGCTGTAATTTCATATTCTAATGCTTTATCTGTTTCACCCGCTTCGATTTCTTCTACTTTTCCTGTCGCGGTGTAAGTAACAGTTGCTCGGTCTGCCCGCGGGTACTCATCTACAGTGATAAATCCTTCTTCACAGGCTATAACACCCCGTTTTGGTACTTTAGCTCGGAAAGAAAGCGATACTACTGCCAACTCTTCTTCTTTATTTTTCAGTAAAATACCTGATTGTTCGTCTACACCCGTCTCGAATTTCTTCATCGTCGTTAGTACCTCATCTGGCGTTCCACTTAAAAAGTAACGTGCGAAACTTAATGCATATGTACCAATATCAAGTAATGCCCCGCCAGCTAAATCCATATTATAGAAACGGTTTTTCGGATTCTTTTCCTTAGCACTTCCAAAAGCTACTTGGATAATTTTAAGTTTACCAATTGCGCCTGAATCGACTATTTCTCGTAATTTCTTATAAAGCGGCATATGGAAAATCGTCATGGCTTCTTTAACAATCAGCCCTTTTTCCTTAGCTAATGCATTGATATCATCCAGTTCTGCACTGCTTACAGTAATCGCTTTTTCTGCTAAAACATGTTTCCCATTATGTAAACTTTTCATAATAAACTCGTAGTGGTTAGAATGAGGTGTAGCAATATACACTACATCAATTATTGGATCAGCAAGCATCACGTCAAAATCATCGTATACATTTTTAATCCCGTATTGATCTGCAAAAACTTGGCCCTTCTCTAAACTTCTTGCTCCTACAGCATAGATTTCGCGATTTAACCCCTGCATCCCTTCTGCAAATTGGTGTGCAATCGAACCTGGTCCAAGAATTGCCCAGTTAAGCTTTTTCATCATGGAATTCCCCCAAATATTTATTTTCGAACTTGTCAAAAACTATTGTATCATATATAACTTTTCCGATTCGCACATGGTATACTTATGTTATTAACTAAAAAGGATGATTTTATTTGACTAATAAATATTTAATTTGTTCGGATATTGATGGTACGTTACTGCGCCAAGATCAGACTGTTTCTGCAAAAACACGTGATTTAATCCAAACTTTAGAAAATGACGGCCATATTTTTTCAATTTCTACTGGACGGATGTATCGTTCTGCTCGGGAAGTAGGTTTTCAAGTTAGCAATTCTGGTCATGTTATCGCTTCCAATGGTTCTTATGCAGCCATTCGTGATGAAGAGCTTCTTAAAACTACTTTAGAAGAAAAAGCTATCCGTGAGACGTATGATATCATGCGCGACTTTGACTTACCATTATTTTTCTTCTCAACGAATACATTATTCTACACAAAAGAACCACCTGCATTTTTCCGAGAGCTTGCTGATAAAAGCCGACTTGATACGGGGCATAATAGTTTTTCACTCGTTTCTATTAATGATTCGCATGTTTTTGATGACAATATAAATCAATTTTTGAATGCTATCGTTGTCTCAGAGAATAATATATCTCGACTAGCCGATGTGCGTCAAGCGCTAAATAAAGCAAACGGAATTCGCGTACTTTCCTCTCACCATAATAATTTAGAAATTCTCCCTGCTAATTCTGACAAAAAAACCGCAGTTGAGGCGCTTGGAAATTATTACGGTATTCCTAGAGAAAGAATTATCACATTTGGTGATGGTGAAAATGATATTGGCATGCTACAATATGCAGGAACTGGTGTTGCGATGGCTAACGCAACTGATAATGTCAAAGCAGCAGCCAATCAACTTACTGACACGAATGAAGCAGACGGAGTTTACAAATTTCTAAAAGAATTCATTTCATAGGAAAAGAGGAAAAGGGATGAAAAAAGGGATTTTAAAGTTGTTTCTAGTTTTAGCTTTAGTCGCTGGAATTTCGCTACCAAGCTCCATTCAAGCTGAAGCTGCGACACCAACAATAAAAGTACATTTCATTGATGTGGGGCAAGGGGATGCTATTTACATCAAAGCTCCAAGTGGCGAAGACATTTTAATTGATGCCGGCAGCAAAGGAAAAGGGAAAATTGTAGTTAACTATTTGAAGAAATTAAAAGTAAAAGATATTGAAGTCATGGTTGCTTCTCACGCAGATGCAGATAATATTGGCGGCCTCCCCGAAGTGATGAATAGCATCAAAGTCAAGAGTCTCTATGCACCAAACTCCACAAATACAACAGCTGCTTACAAAGATTTTGTCAATACAGCGAAAAAGAAAAAACTACCAATTAAAACGGCAAAAGCTGGTGTGAAATTACCAATTAAAGGAGTAAACGCCCAGTTTGTAGGTCCTGTAAAAACATACGGGAAAACAGATCGTAATAATTGGAGCGCTGTCCTTCACCTAGCTTATAAAAAAAACACCTTTCTTTTCACTGGAGATGCTCAAACAAAAGCAGAAACAGATATGATTAAAGCGAAAAAAACGTTACGAGCGGATGTGTTAAAAGTAAGTACTCAAGGTTCAAAAACAGCAACTAGTAAAGCTTTTGTTAATATAGTAAAACCAAAATACGCCATTATAAGTGTTGGAAAAAACGGTTATGGGCATCCTACTTCGCAAACAGTGAACACACTAACTAAAGCAAAAGCAAAAATATACCGGACAGACCGCAACAAAACCATCGTCATTACCGGAAATGGTACTACTTATACAATAGGAAAATAAACATTAAAGAGCTAAAAATACACGAATACTGTAATTTTTAGCTCTTTTAACAATCAGTTATTTTATTTGTCTTTCCAAGCTAATTCCCACATAAATGTGGCGGAAATGTTACGGTTAATTTTCTTATAAACGGGTAATGGCATAAGACAAGCTATTTGAAGAGTCTGTTTTTATCATCTTTATTCATTTTTACGATGATAAAATATATTGTATGCATATAATTGAACTTGAAGGAGACGAAAGAAAAGATGGCCTATCCATTTAATCATAAAGAATTTGTTACAATGATGGAACAGTACAATTTAAAATCTCATATCATTACTGTTCCCGAGCATACGGTGCTAAATGATCTAGTACTTGAAAATCCAGACTGTGTTTATTTATTAAGGTCTGGCATATTAGCAGGATATATTGACTTTGATAATGATAAAATTTATTCTATATTTAGCTCTAATTTTTTTATGGGATATTACACCATTTTCGAGAATAGACCTCTTGTTTTAACATATCAAACATTAACAGAATGCGAAATTATCATCTACAAGAAAAACGATATTGAATATTCTCTTTCCTTATTTCCTGAAAACTTTGGCTTCCAGTATACAATTATGCGAACCATTGCTAAACATGGGTACTACAAATCACTTCTACAATATCGTGATAAAAAAGACCAATTAGCTTTTGTTTTTGAAACAATTATTAAAATTCTTGATATTCAACTAGTGGATGGTATAGCGATACTTCCTAAAGCAATCAGCACAACAGTTATAAAAAATTATTGTACACTTTCAAAAGCATTCTTCTATTCTCAATTAAAAGAATTAAAAGAAGCTGGGATTATTTCCAAAGTAAATCTACAATGGCATATTGATATGGAAGCCCTTCTAGAAAGAAATAATTCTATAAAATAAGTAAAAGGATGTAGCGTGTTAGCTACATCCTTTTACTTATTAAATATCAATAGTATAAATATGGACTTGGTGTTCTTTTCCACCAAATGTCGCTTGTTTTGTTTCCTGTTTTGAATAACCAAGATACTCGAAAAATCCGCGTCCTTTTTCATTTTCAGCTAGTATTCCGAGCGCTAAAGAATCCGCGCCACCATCATTTGCCCATTCTTTAATAGTTTGGTGCAGTACTTTCCCCAGACCATTACCCCGAGCATCTGGTGTTAATAAAAATAAACCAATAAACCAACGACCTTTTCTCGGATAATCAGAAACAATATCTACTAAGCCGATTGGTTTTTCATTTTCATCTAATACTGCTAGAACAAATTTATCGAATCTTGTTTTCCCGTTTGGAATTTCTGTGATAATTTTTAATGCATCGCTTTTTGATGCGGGTTTATTTTGTTCAATTAAATAATAATCTTCGGATGCCGTGCAAACTGCTTCTGCAAGTGCCACATCTTTTTCACTTAAAAATTTCACATGATAATTACGTTTCATTATTTCACTCTTTTCTTTTATCAAGTTTCCATGTCAATCATGCCATAAATTCCTTGTCGTTTCAATAGATAGCCAGAAATCCATTCTAATTTATGCTATACTAGAATGAGTTTATGATGGAAAAGGAGCTAGTATATTGTATAAATTAATTGCGATTGATATTGATGGAACACTACTGACAGATGATCATAAGGTTACGGATGAAGTAAAAGAAGCCATTCGCCAAGCAAAGTTAAAAGGCGTAAAAGTGGTTCTTTGTACTGGACGCCCGCTCGTTGGTGTAGAAAATTATTTAACAGACCTTGAATTACGTGAAGAAGGCGATTATGTTATTAGTTTTAACGGCGCGTTTGTTCAAGATACGTATACTAAAGAAGTTATTTCTCACTTAACGCTTGGCATAGACGATTTAAAAGAAATTTATCAAGTGAGTTTGGATAGCAATTTGCATATGCATTTCTTTGATGACAAAGCGCTATATACGCCGAACCGAGAAATCGGAAAATATACGATTGTCGAAGCATATCTTACTGGTAGCCAACTGATTTATAAAGAAATCGAAAACGTGCCAGAAGATTTTATTATGTCGAAAGCAATGTTTATTGAAGAAGCACCCGAACTGGAAGCTGGTATTGCGAAAATACCTGAATCCTTCCGTGAAAAATACCATTTAGTTCGCAGCACCCCTTTCTACTTAGAAATTCTAAATCGTGACGCTAGTAAAGGCAACGCGGTCAAAGAACTTTCCGAAAAACTTGGTATTAAGCAAAGCGAAGTCATTTGTATTGGCGACCAAGAAAATGATGTAACGATGCTTGAATTCGCTGGCCTTGGTATTGCAATGGGCAATGCTCCGGAAAGAATTAAACAACTTGCTGACTATACGACCGCCTCTAACAATGATAGCGGTGTTGCAAAAGCAATCCAAAAATTCGTCCTCGATAAATAAAATAAAAACGCAGATTCATATCCGAATCTGCGTTTTTTAACTATCTTTTTAAAAGAATATACTTTAAAATATATTAGTAGAGTTTTTTAATAAAAATCGCTTTAATGGAGGTTATATAAAATGGAACATCAAAAACGTTCACCATTTCCGAAAGATTTCTTATGGGGTTCTGCATCTGCAGCTTATCAAATCGAAGGAGCATGGGACGCAGATGGCAAAGGTAAATCAGTTTGGGACGAGTATGTTCGTATTCCTGGAACTACTTTCAAAGGTACAAATGGCGATGTAGCAGTTGATCATTATCACCGTTATAAAGAAGACGTAAAATTAATGGCCGAAGCTGGTCTAAAAGCTTACCGTTTCTCCATTGCTTGGACTCGTATTTTTCCAAATGGCAAAGGCGAAGTGAATGAAGCTGGGTTGAAATTTTATGATAACTTAATTGATGAATTACTTAAATATGACATTGAACCACTTGTAACGCTTTATCACTGGGATATTCCGCAAGCATTATTTGATGAATATGGTGGCTGGGAATCTCGCCAAGTTATTGAAGATTTCACAAATTATTCCACTACACTTTTCAAACGTTACGGCGACCGCGTAAAATATTGGGTTTCCTTAAACGAGCAAAATATCTTTGTTGGTATGGGTTATGGTCAAGCACTTCACCCACCAAAAGTTAGCGATCCTAAAAGAATGTACGCAGTAAACCACATTGCGAACTTAGCTAATGCGAGTGTTATCAAAGCTTTCCACGAAATCGTTCCTGATGGAAAAATCGGACCAAGTTTTGCTTACACACCACATTATCCAATCGACACAGATCCTAAAAATGTTCAAGCTGCTGATGATGCCGAAGAATTAAACAGCTATTTCTGGATGGATATGTACGCTTTTGGGCGCTATCCGAAAGCGGTTTGGAAATATTTAGAAGAAAACGATATTGCGCCAGTTATTGAAGATGGCGATATGGAACTTCTTGCTTCTGCAAAACCTGATTTCATGGGCGTTAACTACTATCAATCCGCCACTGTAGCTTACAACCCGCTTGATGGTGTTGGCCAAAATAACGAAATGAACTTCACTGGTAAAAAAGGGAGCACGAAAGAAACTGGTGTCCCTGGCGTTTACAAAAAAGTTGTTAATCCTTTCGTAAAAACAACCAACTGGGACTGGACAATCGATCCAAAAGGCTTACAAATTGCGCTTCGTCGTATTAACAGCCGCTACGCTTTACCAATTTTAATTACTGAAAATGGTTTAGGTGAATTTGATAAATTAGTGGACGGAGAAGTAAACGACGACTACCGGATTGATTATCTGAGTGCGCACGCAACTGCTATTCGCGATGCAATCAGTGATGGTGTTGATATGCTAGGATATTGTACTTGGAGCTTCACAGACCTTCTAAGCTGGTTAAATGGCTATCAAAAACGTTACGGTTTTGTTTATGTTGACCGTGATGTAGAAGATGATGCGCCAATGACACGTATTCCGAAGAAAAGTTATTACTGGTATAAACAAGTGATTGAAACGAATGGAGCAGATTTATAAATGATGACTGACCTTCAAGATCGGCTAGCCAGAATCCAAGCAAAAATCACTGCTTTAAAAGAAAAAGATCCCGATTTGAATTTATTTGGTTCAGAAAGCCACGCCTATAAACTCAACGAACCTTTATCTAATCAAACGCTTACCACGTTTGAAAATGAGCATCAAATTACATTACCTCAAGATTATCGTGCTTTTCTAGAGCAAATTGGTAACGGCGGAATGGGTCCTTATTATGGTTTAGAAACACTCACGGACGGGCTTTGTTCATCACTTGATTACAAGGATAAAAAGTACGGGGTGCAAACGTTAAGTGAGCCTTTTCCACATACAGATGACTGGATTGCGCCCGGTTATAAAGAAGGAATGTCCGATGAAGATTATGATGCTTGGCAAGAACAGTGCTTTCAAGATAAGGAAGTATTTGGACTTCTGCGTATCGCTAACTTTGGTTGTGGCGTTTCGATTAACCTTGTTGTAAACGGTCCTTCTTATGGAGAAATTTGGGTGGATGACAGAAATAATGACAATGGCGTCTATCCTGATTTTTACTTTGGAAATGAAGAACGTTTAGGATTTCTTGAATGGTATGAGTTATGGTTAGATAAATCTATAGAGGAATTTGAAAAAGCCTAGTTCGTTTTCAGAACTAGGCTTTTTTACTTTCTTCTTCTCGTTTCAAAAGCGAATTGGCCATCATTTGGAAACAAAGAATTAAAATCATAAATACAAGTAATGGCGGTAAAATTATCCAGAATTGGTGGTTGGCGAAAACGGATTTCGCATTAGCGATTAGGCCTGATAATTCAGGGATAACTGGATTCAGTATGCCGTCATCCGCTCCCATGATTGCCCCACCGATGAAAATTCCAAAGATAGCTAAATGGACAAACATCTGCAACGTTTGAATGAGTTGCTCAATCCAAATTAGAATTAATTTCGACCAGATTTGTGGATTGATATGCTTGGTTAAAATCCAGCGGGCATTTCCGCCAAAAACGAGTGCACTCAGGACAAACTCTTTTTTCAACAATTGGGAAATTTCGTTGCTAATTCGGTTGGCTGTAATTGGTAAAACGATGACAACCATGATTAAAATTTGGAAGGTTATGCGTGTAAATAGGCTGGTTTCGAAAACGCCAGAATAGCTGATGAATTCGTTGACCATGATAATAAAGACGAGTAATGACAGTGGTAGATAATGCATCCCATCCGCTATCGCTTGGACGAAATTGCGTGTTCGCAGTTTGCTAAAAAAGGCGAGCGGTACTGCCAAAATATAGCCAATCACGACACGTAGCGTTGCGATGATGACCGCTATAAGGAGTGTATACTTGATGCCGACGAGTAATTGGTCGAGAATGGAATTGCCGGCTTGGTCGGTGCCTAGCCATACTTGTGCGTTTGGTTTGAAGGGCGCCATATCGGTTACTCGTCCGGTCGCATCACTGATAAATTTAAGCGAATTGATTTTGTCTCCCATAAGCCCGTAAATAAGGCTTGCGATTAGTAAGATACTAAGTGTTGCCAGCGGAATGCTGAAAGATGGGCGTTTTAGGAGCTGCCCGGTCGCTACTAAAAAGTTGCGCCATTTGCTTTTAAGGTTTACTTTTTCCACAAAGGTCTTCTGGAAACTATTCCAGTGCAGCGGAATTCGGGTCACATTTGCGCTCTCGGTATTTTTCCCGCGGCTAATCCATAGATCTATTAGTGCGTAAAAGAAGTAAAATGGAGTGAACACGAGTGCTAATACTAGGAAAATATTTAATGGGCTGAATCCTGCTAGTAAATAGTAGAGCACACCTTCGATCCCGAATAAAAATTCTACAACGAGGTAGGCACTTAAAATAAACCAAACGATGGTTTTTGATTGGTAAAACAAACTTTGCATCATATTTGGTGTGGCATGGCGCAGTAAAATCGCTCTATCTGTTAAGCCTTTCCCGCGAGCTAACTCGATGTAATCAGCCTGCCATTCATTTTCCATGAGGAGCATCATCATTTTATAAAAGAGCACGGTTGGTATGATGGACAAGCAGACGATTGGCGCTGCATAAATCTGTTCTCCGTTTAAGCTGTAAAAGTTCAAGGTGAACACGCCGGTTTGTTGATATATGTAGACGACGGCCATTTGAATAAGGAATATAAAGGAAAAATCTGGAAACGCTTGAAGTATCGATAGGAATCCGCTTAAGCCTCGGCGCAACCATTTTGGTCCGCGAAATGTTGCTATAACTATTAGATATGCAAGGAGTGCGGAAATTACCAAGCTCGCTACGATAATTTTCATGGAGTATAAATACGGTCCGGTGATAAAATCCGCCAACGACACATGAAAAACTTCTGCGCTTCCTTGGTAACTAATTTCCCATTTAGTCGGGTGAAAAATCGCTGTAAAAATCGACTTAAGAGCCTCCCAGTACGTGCTTGATGACCACGAAGTCACTTTGCTAAATATCGCGGGAACACAGCTGATTAAAATAATTCCTAAAATTCCTAAAAAATAATGTAGAAAAATTTTGACAATTCTTTTCATATGTATTGTTTTCTCCCTTTTTCTAGCTTTCTCTTATGTATAAATCTAGGACACACCTCCAATGAGGTATGCCCAAGATTCACTTATTTTAAGTCTAAATGACCAACTTCATTTAATTTTTTTAGAGAAAATTCGCCGTTTTGGTATTCTACGATGCTAATACTTGTATTCAAAATTCTTGGTGCTTCTTTGCGGTGATTTTCAATGGTTCCGCCTTGTAGCAAGTATAATAATAACGTAAGTGACATGCCGTGAGAAACGACCAAGATGTTGCCGCTTGGATTTTCTGCAATGATTTTTTCGACACCTTGCAGTAAACGTTCCGCAAGTTCGTAGTAAGTCTCGCCGCCGTTCACTTCTGCTTTATAGGTTTCTGGACTATGAAGAATTTTCGCGCGTTCTTCAGGGTGTTGTTCGTCAATTTCAGTTACTCTAATGCCTTCCCACGTTCCAAAGCTCATTTCTTTAAGTTCTTCAAGAGGTTGAATTTCGATTTCGCGGTCACCTAGAATGTAGGCTGCTGTATCTTGCGTTCGTTTACTTGTGCTTGTATAAACGGCATCAATTCGTGTATCTTTCAACACTTCACCGACTGCTTTTGCCCCGTCAATACCTTCTGCAACTAGCGGAGAATCTCCCCAACCTTGCATTTGTCCAGTCATATTCCACTCTGTTTTACCATGTCTTACAAAATAAATCGTTCGTAAACCCTCTGCCAAAATTCTGCCTCCTAATTACACATTCTTCTAAAATTGTATCATGAATGGGCATATTTTCAAGGTTTTCTTATTATTTATCCGTATCAAGTGGTTTTAAATGCGCCAAAATATCTTCGCGGCTCTCTTCTAAATGTGGCGGTAAGTCTACATAAGTTCCGTGCTCTTTCGTGAAATCTGTTTGGAAACCTGGCTCATCGGTTGCAAGTTCGATTAAAATCCCATTGCTTTCGCGGAAATAAAGAGAGTGGAAATAAAAACGATCCACATAGCCTGAATTTTTATAGCCAAGGTCTTGTATCATTTCTGTCCAACCAATCAAGTCGCCATCTGTCGGTACACGAAACGCCACGTGATGAATCCCGCCAGCGCCTAGATTTCCTTGTTCTAAATCAGGTCGCGACTCTACGTGCACTTCGCCGCCAAGCCCAACGTCGCCAGTTTTGAATACCGTGACTAATTTATCATCATCTTCATAAGCACCAATCCGCTCGAAGCCTAATATTTTTGTCAAAAGGCGGTCTGTTTTTTCTTTTTTGAAAACAGAGAAGCGCACTGGTCCGAGTCCACGAATAGCATATTCGGCTGGAACTGGGCTGTCTTCCCACGAAGAAACCTCTGTTACTTGTGTGCTTGTTTCATCAGAAATCAAATTGACCGGTAAGCCATCGGTGTCTTTTAAACGAATAATTTTGCGTCCGAATTGGTCAATTGGTTTGCTGTGAAAAATGCGATGCTCATCGAGTCTTTTATCCCAGTAGTGCAAAGCTTCATCGCTTGGAACACGTAAGCTGAGACTAGAAATTGCATTGCGTGATGGATGATTTTTGGCCATATTGGGAACTTCAAAGAAAGTTAGCGCTGTCCCTGGAGAACCAATTTCATCCCCGTAATATAAGTGGTACGTATATGGATCGTCTTGATTGACCGATTTTTTTACTAGTCGTAGTCCCATTATTTTTGTATAAAAGTCAAAGTTAGCTCGTGCATTCGCTGTAAAAATAGATACGTGATGAATCCCCGTTAACTTCATTGATAATCACTCTCCTAATTTTTTTAATAACTTGAGCAGTTCTTTTTGTTCGTCTCTTGTTAATTTATCAAATTGAGCTTGCTGAAAAGCTTCTTGTTTTGGCACGTTTTCGCGGTAACACGATTGGCCTTTTTCTGTGAGGGTAATATGTTTTTCGCGCCCTGTCTTTGTTCGCGTAATGTAGCCTAATTGCTCTAATTTTGCGAGGAGTTGGGTGACATTTCCCTTCGTTACAACTAATTTTTCGGCAAGCTGTTGCTGCGTAATTTCGTTGTCCAAACCAATCTGGGCAATGCAATCAAACTGCGCCGTCGAAATTCCTGCTGCTCGCAAATTCTGATTGGTCAGCTTCATATTCCGATTATAAAATCGGCTAAATCGAAACCAAAGCAAAACCCCTAGCCGTTCTTCTTTCTTAACCATGCTCGTCCCTCCTCTTGATATTATTAGTTTAGTACTAAACTTTATTAAAAGCAAGAAAAAAGCCTAGCACTTGTTTACAAACAACTACTAGACTTTAATTCAATTGCGTATTTTGTGAAGCGAAATAATCCCTGTCCCTAGCAGAAAAAGTCCCATGAAAATAACTAATGAGTTTTGACTATCGCCTGTTTTTGGTAATAAAATATTTACCCTATTCTCAGTAGTAGTTTCTGGATTTTTTACATCAGTTCCTTGTCTTTCAGGCTTGTTAACATCGTCACCTGGCGTTTCTTTGTCAGTGTCATCATCTTCTGGGCTTTTATTCACACTAAACTGGGCATATAAGGTAATATCTTTTGCCGGCATTTTATCCGTTTCAAAGTCCCATTTCGTACCGTTTGTTTTTGCATCATACCAGCCTGTGAATGTGTAACCTTCTTTTGTTGGCGGTGTTGGTTCGGTTAGTAAGGTATCAACAATCGCTTTTTCCTGAGTTTCTACACCATCCACATTAAAAATGACATTGTATTCGCCAATAAGCGGTTGTTTCACCATTCCACTGAAAAGAGCATTATCTCCTTCTTTATTAAAGGTATAGCTCACTTCGCTTTGATAGCCAGTTAGATTCCAAGTAAGATTCGGACTCGCGTAGACTCCATTATCACTGATTGTTGCTGGAGATATTGTCGCACCTGAATCATCTATAATATTATTTGGAATAACTAAATCAGTTTGAAAATTAATTGGGTTATTAGTTATCTCTTGGTTGCGCACTTGCACTTTCATATACCATGAATTGGAGGGTAGACTACTAATATCACTTATTTGGTTGTTATCCAAATCTAAAAAATGTAAATTACTTAATGTATGCAAACTAGTAATATCACTTATTTGGTTATTTCCCAAATACAAATATTCCACATTGGTTAGGCTTGCTAAATAATCTATATTACTTATATTAGTATTATCTAACTGTAATTCATTTAAATTTGTTAAGTTAGCTACAATACTCGCATTCTCAATATCATTATCCGACAAATGCAATTCATTTAAACCTGTTAAATTAGTCAAAGCTGTTATATCAGTTATGTTGTTATTTCCTAAATACAGCCCCCACATATCAGTAAGATTAGCTATAACACTTATATCACTGATGTTGTTATCAGTTAATTTTAGATAATTTAATTTGGTTAGATTTGCTAACGGACTTATATCACTAATACCATTCTCTGATAGTTCCAATCGGTCCAAATTAGTTAAATTAGATAAGGGGTTCAAATCACTTACAGAAACACCATTTGCATCTAGTCTTATTAAACTAGTTAAGCCACTCAAATCATTAAAACTAGATACATTATTATTATTGATTGCCAAATATAATAGATTAGATAAAGTCGTTAAGCTACTTAGATCACTTATGTTATTGTCACCCAATGTCAAAGTCTTTAAATTAGTTAAATTACCTAAAGGGCTTATGTCAGTTAAATTGTTGTTAGTAAGACCTATATTAGTTAAACTCGTAATTCCGCTAAGCTGGCTTATATCGTTTATATTATTGCCTTGCATACGAATCATCTCTAAATTATTCATGTATTGTATTCCTTCAATTGACTGTATATTCCGCTGCGGGCTATCTAAAGAATATATTTGATTAAGTTCCGCTTGTGTGACAACATCATCCACACTAGCTTTTCCCAAACCTTCCCTTATTCGCTCAGCAAAATTAGAATCAGGAAATACTTCTTTAATTGGTGTCGGTTGTGCAAGGCTCGCGGCTTGAGCCTCAATTCCTGGACTCACACATAGCCACAAGCTAATTCCCAAAGCGATAGTTAACGTTACTCCGATTCGAGCTAGTAAAGCTTTTATGTTCATTATAGCCTCCTATCTATTAATTAATGTACTAAATTATTACATTTAGAATTAATATTAACACAGTAAACACTATATTATTTACTAAAAAAAGACCTCCCAACGCTTAATCCTCTGTGAAAATGACGTTTTTTTGTCACTTTATCTCTCTGGTAACATTAAAATTTATTTTCAAGTAATGAACTCAAGTTTTATTTTATCGCAAAAGCACCGTCAATTCTAGGTTTGACAGCTCTCAAAAGAACTCTACTGCAATTCGTTTGTACACATCCACCATCTCTAAATAATTCTCTATAGAAACATTTTCATTTACTTGGTGAGGGGTTTCATTCCCTGGCCCAAAAATAATTACTGGGAATGCTTTTTTAGCTTTGGTGAATTCTGCTGCATCGGTTGTTCCGGAAATACCAAGTAAAGGAATTTCTTCTTTGACTATGTCACTTGCCACACGCTTAGCAATATTTACTAAATCTGAATTTTTATCACTAAATACGGGTTGCTTATCATAATCAAATATTAACTCCAACTCCACGCCTTCCTGTTTATTTAACTCATTAATAATTTTCACTAGCACTTGTTTCACTGTTTCATTATCCATTTCTGGAATTGAGCGAATATTTCCTTGCAGCTGCGCTTTTTCCGGAATACTATTGACTTGGTTGCCGCCATTAATTACAGTAACGTTATGAATAAAATCGCCTAATATTTCATTAGTATCATCAATCGATTTCACAAATTTTTCTACTTCATTATAAAATAGCAGCAAATTGTCAATCGCATTAACACCGAACTCCGGCATCGAACTATGGGCATTTTTACCAGTGGATTTAACAGTATAGTTGATTGAACCTTTGTGTGCGTAAACGATTCGATGTCCGCTTGGTTCCCCAATAATCAAACCATCTAAATCATCTGCGTAACCTTTTTGTGTTAGTTGTTCGGCTCCAAGTTCACCGACCTCTTCACCAACTGTTGCTAATAATCTAATCTTACCATTTAGTTTCTGTTTTTCTTCGTGAAGCTCAATCATAGCAATGACCATTGCCGCTAGACCAGACTTCATATCTGTCGCGCCACGTCCGTATAGTTTGCCTTCATGCTCCGTTGCTTCAAAAGGCGGGAACTTCCATTTAGATACATCGCCAGCATCAACCACATCCATATGCCCTGAAAATGCCAAAACTTTTCCATCATTAGAACCAATTTCACTAACAAGGCTCGCCCGGTTTACATCATATTGTACCTTTTCAGATTCAATACCATACGCAGCAAACAACTTCTGTAAGTAGTTCGCAACCTCTTCCTCGTTCCCATTAGTCGAATTAATATTCACAATGTCTTTTAAGATTTGAATTTTTCTTTGTCGTTCCATATTTACGCCCTCTTTCTTTGAATTCCACTCTATGTTTTCCCGTTCCATAAAAAGACAAACTCATCCTCCTAATCTCCAATCAAAAAATGGCTTAGCTACTACTGTATGACTTACAGTAGCTAAGCCATTAATCGAATTATTTTGTTTGTTGTTTTTTGCGGAATAGAACTAAGCCCATTCCGATAAGAATTTCTCATACAAAAAGCAGTTGATTCTGATTCGATAAAAAAAGACAAGCAACAAATTACGTTACTTATCTTACTAGCGTATAAATAAAACTTAATTTTTTTTGAAAACAACTCTTTTTTGTATCTCCTTAAACATAAGATAGCCATCGGTTTGTAAATAAGGAATTGGTAATAAAGAATTTATAGCAATAAATAGGCTAAAAATCTTTATAAATATAAAATCAAACCCTATCAATATTCCCATTGTCAAATTAATAACAGCAGGCATCAATAGAATGAGTGCTTGCTTTCCTAATCCCCAATTTGAATCTTCTTCATAAGATACAGAACAGTTAATGACAATGGGTGAAATAGCGACTTTTCTTACATTAAGGAAGAAAAAGTTGCCTATTACGACCTTAGCTATCTTTCCCCTAAAAAGTAGGACAAAGAAAATGTGGACTAATTCATGCAAAACTAAGACTATAATCCAACTTTTATAAATTTCTAAAATCATTCTTCTTATCCCGGTAACTCATTAATAGTAATGTTAGCATAAACATGATAGCTGAAACCCCTAGTGTTGGAAGAATCATTAGCATACCTATATTATCTCCAATAATAACTCGACTTACTAACAAGCACGCAGGCATACTCAACAAAAAATCTAATATCATTATTACATAAATAAACCGTTTATTCTTTCTCGGTTTAAAATTCAAATTAGACATATCGTTTAAAAAGCCATTAATTAAACTAAATGATTTTCTTCCAAAAATAAAAATCAACACAGTTACTATAAGAGAAAAAATTACTGATATAAGAAGTATTTTTGCTAAATTTTGTTTATAAAAAGCTACTTGCGAAACACTATCCACATAATTTGAGGCATATTGGTAGCTTGGTCCATGAACTTTTAAATAGTTTAAAAGTTCATGCTGGTTTTTATTAGCTAGTTTAATGGAAATAATAGAAAAATTAGGGTTATCATAATTTTCTTTCTCAAGCTTTAACAATATATTATTTAATTTCTCAGAAGCCTTATCATCAACCTCAACAGTTCCTTTACTCACTTGTTTGGAATAAGAGATCGCTGCTACTGGAGAGTTAACTATACCGACTATTTCATACAACTCATTTTCAAACTCTAATTTATTACCTATAGCTGATTCTTCACTAATATCATCACGGAAAAATTTTTTCAGTTGAGTAAAAGATAACGCTATTTCTTTAGCATCGTCTTTTGGAAAACGTCCTTTGGTTAAGTGCATTTTAGTAACAGGAAAAGCATTTACATAGTTAGGCGAGTCTGTAATTATTTCCGGAAGAGCCAAAACTTCAAACTTGGAATTATCCAAAACAAACTCATTTATATAGCTTTCATCTATAACATAAATTTGTTTGATATAATCTTGATTCTGTAATTCAATCAACTCATTTATAGTGAGATGATTGGGTTCCTGAAATTCATCTTCAATTTCACTTTCCGTCATTTCAATATTAAAATATCTAGAATAATTCTCCGCAATATCCATCAACTCAAAGTTATAATCACTAGTTAAATTCTCTTCTATTGGAACTGAGCGTAAAATAATAGTGGAGGTAATATTGGTTAATAAGATAGTTAGTACTATAATAAAAGCAAACATCAAGAAGTTAAATTTTGAACTAAGTAAATATTTTAAAATTCTTCCATTTGAAACAACTCTTTTACTTTTAACTTGAGTCTCGTTCTGCTCTATTTCAATATTAGAAGATACTTCTATCCTATCTTTATCTACAAAAATAGTTTTATCAAAAAAATGCTCCAATCGAGTATCATGACTAACTAAGTAAATAATTTTCGTCTTTGCTAATTCACTTAAAATATTAGCAAGTATCTCCGAGGACTTGTTATCTAGATTATTTGTAGGTTCATCTAGAATAATTATAGGAGCGTCCAAAGCTAATGTTCTAACTAATTCTACTTTGACAAATTCTCCGCCGCTTAATAATTGGATATCTTTTTCTAAGTAGTAGTTATCTACAGAAAACAACTCGCAATACTTTTGTATTAAGCTCGGATTAGTTTTTGGGAATTGTAAATATTTCTCTACACTAGTTTTATATTTCCAATTTTTTTGCGCAAAGTAAGCTACATCTTTTACTTTATTTGTGTTATTTTTTAATTCATTTTCAATAAAGGTTGTTTTTCCACTTCCGTTACTACCTGTAATTGTGTAAATACCTGGCTTAGTAATAGAAAAAATGCTAAATTTATTTATTTTATTCATATAATCGCCTTTCTAATGTTGTTTTTAATTATTAATGGTATGACGATGTAGGCAAAAAAGAAAAATATCATTACTACACCTATTATGGCGGTAATAAGCACCGAATGAACAATACTCCACATAATTAAAAGAAAAATAACAGTACTAATAACCGAAAAGATTTTAAAGTTTGTAATGAGATACGTTTTTTTTCTGAATTGAAGTAGCTCTTTTTCATTATAGCCATAGTAAGCCAATGTACTATAACTATTTTTATAACTAACCTCATACATAATTAGTAAAATTAATAATACTAAGAGTAGTAAGCATATAAGAAGTGCTACTTTTTTTATCAGCATAACTGTATTACTGTATTGATTAACCTCAGCGTTTAATAACTCTGGTTCATATCCTTTAATAAATATTTTTTTAGCATATAGTTTATTTTCTGCTAAGAAATCATAAAATGATTCTTGATTTTTTAATTGCACATATGCTTCTGTAATTAAAACATCTTGTTGATTTACTTTTTTCAAAATTTTCGCATAAACACTAGGATTAAATTCTATCTCTACCTGATTTGATTGCAAAGTATTACTATAATGAAGTTCAAATCCTAGCTGCTTAATTTTAGCTTTTTCAATTTCAGTTAAAGTTACACTTTTAGGCACGCGAAAAGATGGACTGTCACTATTTTCATAGTAATTTTCGTCATTACTAATGAATTCTGTCTCTACATTCAACTTTAAATCTCCACGTAAAGCTTCCATCATTGCAGCTTTAATATTGATAAATTCTTTTGTTTTTGGATTATATAACTCTAAATATATTAACTTTTGATAAGTATCTTTTTTCAAATTAATCGCTTCTTCATAATACTCATCTTCATTAATGCGTGTTTCTTCTGTGAAGAACTTAGCTTTATTAAATTTAGTTGCTGATTGTATAAGCATCGTATTAATTGCTTCATTATTGTCATAAGAAGAAGCATTAGTGCTGTATAGTGTAGCGAGTTGATATGTACCTTTTTCGTTAGAAGGACTTGTTTCTTCGGCATTTGTTTTCAGTAAAATCACTAAAAAAATAGCGAAAATCGTCATACAAATTAAATAGAAGAGATATAAGAAATAAGTCCTTCTAGGTTTAATTTTGATAATGCGCTCTTTCGAACTTTCTTTATTAAAGCTGAAACTATCTGCTTCATAACATTGATTCTTCATTATTTCTATTTTTTTATCATATTCAGTAAAACGATCATCATGCGTAATTAATAGTATTATTTTAGATTTTGCCGCTTGATAAATAATTTGTTTTGCTTTCTCAAATACATCTATATCTAAGTCATTCGATGGCTCATCTAATATCAATACTTCTTGATTTGACAAAATAGCTCTTAGAAGGTTAACTAATCTTTTTTCTCCCCCACTGAGATATTTACTTTTTTTAGTTATTAAATAGTCTAATTGATGTTCTTCCAGAAAATTAATAACCGTTTTTTCTGCGATTTCGTTCATAGTAATATTGGTTAAAACCGTTTCATACTCCAATATTTGATTATCATCTTGCTTCATCATGCAACTAATACTTCTGTTAGCTTGAAGTATTTTCTTACCTAATGTTGTTTTCCCTACTCCATTTGCCCCAATAATTATATATAATCCGTTTTTAGTTATATTCACATTGATATATCCTTTTATTTTCTAGATGAATGAAGAGCCTTGTTGTTATTGTTAAATTACGAATAAATCTACAATAAGTTGTGATTTTACATTTTTATTATTTTTCTTTTCTAATTTATATGAAAATTTATCTTTTCCGCCTGCATAGTGACCATAAAATTCCCCGTAGTATGTATTATTTCTTGATGTATATCCATCCTTATACATTAATACATATCTATCATTATTTTTTTTGCTGTATATACTATACTTTGTCTTAACAGTTCCAGAAGTTTGGTTCACACCATACTTCACACTGCCCTTTGTCCAATGCTTCTTTGTTTCTATTGCACAAACAGTTTGATTTTTTTGAAATCCAGTTTTCCACTGGGAACTAGAATCTACTCCTCGAACATTATATCTATTCTGGGTGATGTTTACTGATAAACTAATCACAGAAACTAATAAGCCTGCTATAGCAATAACAATTGCCCATGTGACACGTGTTTTTTTCATGTTGTTTCCTCCCTCTAGTTCGCTCTCCATTCATCTAGAAAATTATATCATAGCAATTTGTGAAAAACAACACAAAAGAGTAATTAGACCTAATCATTTTAGAATTTTCAATCTAATTAGTAATATTTTTAAATTTAACCCATGCTAAACGATAAATACTTCGCTTTTATATTCATAAAAAACAGCCCCGCCAAAGCGGGACTGCACTCTACTTATTAATCTAAATCTTCACCATTTGTTTCAATTACTTTTTTATACCAGAAGAATGAATCTTTGCGGGAGCGTTCTAGTGTTCCTTTGCCCCAGTCATCTTGGTCTACGTAGATGAAGCCGTAGCGTTTGGACATTTCGCTTGTGGAGGCACTTACTAGGTCGATTGGGCCCCAGCTTGTGTAACCCATTAAATCTACGCCGTCTGCAATCGCTTCTTTCATTTGTTCGATGTGTTTGCGCAAATAGTCAATGCGGTAATCATCATGGATTTTGCCGTCTTCTTCTACTGTATCATAAGCACCTAAGCCATTTTCCACGATGAAAAGTGGTAATTCATAGCGGCTATAAAGATCGTTTAGGGTCCAGCGTAAGCCTTTCGGGTCAATTTGCCAGCCCCAATCGGACGACTCCAAGTATTCGTTTTTCACGCCGCCCATTAAGTTCCCAGCAGAGCGGTCGCCTTCTGGGCTAGCTGTTGCGGATAGAGACATGTAGTAGCTGAATGAGATGAAATCAACAGTGTGTGCTTTTAAGATTTCGTCGTCGCCAACTTCTTTTACAATGTGGATGTCGTTTTCTTGGAAGAAACGGTTCATGTAGCTTGGATATTCACCGCGAGCATGTACGTCAGTGAAAAATAGATTTTGTTGGTTTTCGTATTGTGCTTTTAGGATGTCATCTGGGTTGTTAGTCGCAGGATATGTCGCCATACGCGCTAGCATACAACCAACTTGTGATCCTGGAATAATTTCATGCGCCAATTTTGTTGCAAGTGCACTGGCTACAAATTGATGATGTCCTGCTTGGTAAGAAAGTTCCAGTGGGTTTTTCGCGTCTTCTAAAAGCACACCGCCACCAGTATACGCGCTAAGTGAAATAACATTAATTTCGTTAAAAGTTAGCCAATATTTTACTTTGTTTTTATAACGTTTGAAAACTGTTTCTGCGTAATTTGTGAAAAATCCGATAACGCGACGATCAGCCCAACCATTATATTTTAAAGTTAGATTGAGTGGCGTTTCATAGTGAGAAAGCGTCACAAGTGGCTCAATGTCATATTTTAGTAATTCATCAAACACTTTATCATAGAACTCAAGCCCTTTTTCATTTGGCTCTTTGTCATCACCATTCGGGAAAATACGCGCCCAGTTTAGTGATAGGCGGAAAGTTTTAAAGCCCATTTCGGCAAATAAAGCGATGTCTTCTTTATAGTGGTGATAAAAATCAACACCCTCACGTTTAGGGAATCTTCCTTCTACCTTCCCTGCAATAATTGCTTCAATTTCTGCTTTAGATACATCTAATGCGTGATCTTTCGTGCGTTCTTCTTTTGGAATGAATTTTACCATATCTGCTGTGGAAAGGCCTTTCCCATCTAAATCGTAAGCGCCTTCAACTTGGTTCGCAGCAGTTGCTCCACCCCATAAAAATCCTTTTGGAAATTGTTTTTTCACTTCAGTCATTTCGTTCGCCCCTTCCGGCTAATTTCTTCTACTTTTTTAGTCTACTTTGTGTAATGCATTACAGGTCAAGAAGAAATTTTCTTTAATAATAAAAGGGCTTCGGGAACATCGGCTAAGTCCCAAACTGGGATAACAAATGGTGGTGCGACAAGAGGGAGGCGCTCATCTTGAAGACAAACTTCTGGATTTTGCAGCCAAATCGCATGGATTCCCGCACGATTCGCGCCAATAATATCACTTTCAAATGTATTTCCGACCATAACTGCCTCTGTTTTATCAATTTGAAGGGCATTTAGTGTGAAGTCAAAAATAGTCCTGTCTGGCTTTTCCATTTTCCCTGGTTGTAACTCGGAATTGGATGCGTAAATGAAGTCAAAATAATCGATGATGCCGAAATTGGTTAGTACGCGCTTAATTACTTCTGTGTCACTCGTTGCGGTGTTGCTGAGGATTGCTTGTTTGAATCCGAGTTGCTTTACTTTTTCGAGGGTTTCTTTGGCATTTTTCCGTAGCACTACTTCTGGATAAGTATCGAGAGGGTGATGGTCGTATCTTGTGTTTGGTACGGTATTTAATGTTTCGCCCATATCCCAAATAACATGTGTAATCAAATCACTTCACTCCTTTTTCTAGAGTATAACAAAAAAAGCCAAGTGTACGCGAACGGCACACTTGGCTTTGTAAAATTAAATATTTGTGATTTCGTCAGTTACTTCAGCTGTTTCCTTGATAACTTCGGATTTCAGTTTGCGGTAACGACCAATACCTGTACCAGCTGGAACAAGTTTACCTAGGATAACATTTTCTTTAAGTCCTAGAAGTTCGTCACGTTTTCCTTTGATAGCAGCATCTGTCAAGACACGAGTTGTTTCTTGGAATGACGCAGCTGACAAGAAGGAATCCGTTTCAAGGGAAGCTTTTGTGATCCCTAGAAGAACTGGACGACCTGTTGCTGGTTGGCTACCACTTAAGATAGCATCGCGGTTGGCTTCTGTAAACGTATGAATATCCATTAATGTACCTGGTAAGATATTTGTATCACCAGTATCCATTACGCGGATTTTACGTAACATTTGACGAACCATTACTTCAACGTGTTTATCGCCAATTTCTACCCCTTGCATGCGGTAAACTTTTTGTACTTCAGCAAGTAGATATTCTTGAACGGATAATACGTCACGAACACGAATCAAGGCTTTAGGATCCACAGAACCTTCAGTTAGAGCTTCCCCACGTTCAACAATACTTCCTTCTTCTACACGTAAGCGAGCAGTGTAAGGAATGTTATAAGAACGGCGGTCATCTGTACCTTGGATAGTGATTTCTTGTTGACGATCACGACCTTCTTCGATAGAAACAACTTCACCGCCAACTTCAGTGATGATAGCTTGCCCTTTCGGATTACGTGCTTCAAAGATTTCTTGAATACGTGGAAGACCTTGCGTGATATCGTCTCCGGCAACCCCACCTGTATGGAATGTACGCATAGTAAGCTGAGTTCCTGGTTCCCCGATAGATTGGGCAGCGATGATACCAACTGCTTCTCCAACTTCGACTTCTGTACCAGTTGCCAAGTTTTTACCATAACATTTTTTACATACGCCGTGTTTCGTATTACATGTGAATGCAGAACGGATAGTTACTTCTTCAATTCCAGCTTCAACGATTTGAGTGGCAATTGCTTCTGTAATTAAGTCATTTTCACGTGCAATAACTTCTTTTGTTTCTGGATGACGAATTGTTTTACGAGAATAACGACCTTCCAGACGTTCTTCCAGTGGTTCGATGATTTCAGTACCTTCACGAATAGCCTTAATTGTAAGACCTCGGTCAGTGCCACAATCGTCTTCACGAATGATAACATCTTGAGCCACGTCAACAAGACGACGAGTAAGGTAACCGGAATCGGCTGTTTTAAGGGCTGTATCGGTAAGACCTTTACGCGCACCATGGGTAGAAATGAAGTACTCTAAGACCGTTAAACCTTCACGGAAGTTAGATGTAATCGGCAATTCTACGATACGTCCGGATGGGTCAGCCATTAGTCCACGCATACCAGCTAGCTGTGTAAAGTTGGAAATGTTACCACGAGCTCCGGAATCTTGCATCATGAAGATTGGGTTTAAGCGGTCCAAACTCAAGATTAGTTTTCCTTGGATTTCGTCTTTGGCAGCATTCCATACAGCAATAACGCGTTCGTATCTTTCATCATCTGTAATCAGACCACGACGGAATGATTTAGTGATTTTTTCAACAGTGTCATGTGCTTTTTCAAGAATTTCATGTTTTTCTTCAAGTGTTAAGATATCCGCAATACCCACTGTCATGCCGGCCTTAGTCGAGATTTTGAAACCAAGATCTTTCATACGGTCAAGCATTTTAGAAGTTTCGGTAATATGGAATTTCTTGAAGACTTCCGCGATAATGTTACCAAGAATTTTCTTCTTGAATGGATCAATTAATTCTTGAGCCGCAATGTGGGCACGAACATCAGTTGTTGTATCAACGAAATATTTTGCTGGTGTTTCGATTTCTAAGTTGAATTTCGTTGGTTCATTAATATAAGGGAACGATTTTGGTAAGATTGTGTTGAAAATCAGTTTACCGACAGTCGTAATTAATAATTGTTTGCGTTGTTCATCAGTGAAACGTTCATTTGGAATCGAACCAGCATATACAGCAATACGAGAGTGTAAGTGTACATAGCCGTTTTGATACGCAAGTTGTGCTTCATTAATATCTTTGAAGATAGTACCTTCGCCGACAGCATTTTCACGTTCTAAAGTAAGGTAGTAGTTACCAAGCACCATATCTTGGGAAGGTGTTACAACTGGTTTACCATCTTTAGGGTTCAAAATGTTTTGAGCTGCAAGCATTAAAATACGTGCTTCTGCTTGTGCTTCTGCGGATAAAGGAACGTGAACCGCCATTTGGTCACCATCAAAGTCAGCGTTGTAAGCTGTACATACAAGAGGGTGCAGACGGATTGCGCGACCTTCAACTAGCGTTGGTTCAAATGCTTGAATACCAAGTCTGTGAAGCGTAGGCGCCCGGTTAAGTAATACCGGATGTTCACGGATAACTTCTTCTAATACGTCCCAGATTTCTGGAGCCATACGTTCGATTTTACGTTTAGCACTCTTAATGTTGTGTGCTAAACCGCGTCCAACTAATTCTTTCATAACAAATGGTTTGAATAATTCAAGTGCCATTTCTTTCGGAAGACCACATTGGTACATTTTTAAGTTTGGTCCAACGACGATAACGGAACGACCAGAATAATCGACACGTTTACCTAGTAAGTTTTGACGGAAACGACCTTGTTTCCCTTTAAGCATATGAGAAAGGGATTTAAGCGGACGGTTACCTGGACCTGTTACTGGACGACCACGACGACCGTTGTCAATTAAAGCATCGACAGCTTCTTGTAGCATCCGTTTTTCATTTTGCACGATAATGTTTGGTGCACCTAAATCAAGAAGGCGTTTCAAACGGTTGTTCCGGTTGATTACCCGACGATATAAGTCATTCAAATCACTTGTTGCAAAACGGCCACCTTCAAGTTGTACCATTGGACGAATTTCCGGTGGGATAACTGGTAGCACGTCAAGTACCATCCAGCTTGGGTTGTTGCCAGAATTACGGAAAGCTTCCATAACTTCCAAACGACGAATTGCACGAGTACGGCGTTGGCCTTGTGCGGATTTTAGTTCTTCTTTTAAATCATTTGTTTCTTTTTCTAAGTCGATATCGGCTAAGATTTTTTTGATAGCTTCTGCGCCCATACCAGCTGAGAAACCTTTACCATATTTTTCGCGATAAACGCGGTATTCACGTTCAGATAAAAGTTGTTTCTTTTCAAGTGGAGTATCGCCTGGTTCTGTAACCACATAAGATGCAAAGTAGATAATTTCTTCTAATGCACGCGGGGACATATCCATAACAAGACCCATACGGCTTGGAATTCCTTTGAAGTACCAGATGTGAGAAACAGGAGCTGCGAGTTCAATATGGCCCATACGTTCACGGCGCACTTTTGATTTCGTTACTTCTACTCCACAACGGTCACAAACTACGCCTTTATAGCGAACACGTTTGTATTTACCACAAGAACATTCCCAGTCTTTCATTGGTCCAAAAATTCTTTCACAGAATAAGCCGTCACGTTCTGGTTTCAGCGTTCTGTAGTTGATGGTTTCAGGTTTTTTTACTTCACCATGAGACCATGAACGAATTTTATCTGGAGATGCCAGACCGATTTTCATATACTCAAAATTATTAACATCTAACAAGTGCCCAACCTCCTAAATTAGTTTGGAGCATTCGCTTTAGGAAGTGTTTGGGGATTCCCGCACACTTCCTTGACTTTTAGAGAAAGTCTCAGCGATCGCTTAATTTTATATTTTGCAAAAAACAAATCATTGTTTCTTATTGTTTTGGAGTCTCAATTATCGAACCGAATTACTCAGTCTTTTCAGCGGCTGCATTTTCCGGTTGTACGATATTGAAGGCATCATTTTGATTAGTAAAGTCGTCATCATCCATATCACGCATCTCGATTTCTTCTTCGTCTGCAGAAAGCATTTTAACGTCCATTCCAAGACTTTGAAGCTCTTTGATGAGTACTTTGAAGGATTCTGGCACACCAGGTTCTGGAACGCTTTCGCCTTTAACAATCGCTTCGTAAGTTTTCACACGACCAACCACATCATCTGATTTAATCGTTAGGATTTCTTGAAGAGTATAAGCGGCACCATATGCTTCCAGTGCCCATACTTCCATTTCACCAAAACGTTGTCCACCAAATTGTGCTTTACCACCAAGCGGTTGTTGCGTTACTAGAGAGTAAGGTCCAGTTGAACGAGCATGTAGTTTATCATCAACCATGTGGGCAAGTTTGATCATGTACATTACACCAACAGAGATACGGTTATCAAATGCTTCACCAGAACGTCCGTCGTAAAGAACTGTTTTCGCATCGCGGGCCATACCGGCTTCTTCCACAGTGCTCCATACATCTTCTTCATTTGCTCCATCAAATACTGGAGTTGCAACGTGAATTCCTAAAGCACGAGCAGCCATACCTAAGTGTAGCTCAAGTACTTGTCCGATATTCATACGAGATGGTACACCTAGTGGGTTAAGCATGATGTCAACAGGTGTTCCGTCTGGCATAAATGGCATATCTTCTTCAGGTAAAATACGGGAGATAACCCCTTTGTTACCGTGACGTCCGGCCATTTTATCGCCTTCGTGGATTTTACGTTTTTGTACAATATAAACACGTACTAATTGGTTTACACCAGGTGGTAGTTCGTCGCCAGCTTCACGAGTAAAGATTTTCACGTCAAGCACGATTCCGCCGCCGCCATGAGGTACACGTAATGAAGTATCACGAACTTCCCGTGCTTTTTCACCAAAGATAGCGTGTAATAAACGTTCTTCTGCAGTTAATTCGGTAACTCCTTTTGGTGTTACTTTACCAACTAGAAGATCGTTGTCTTTTACTTCAGCACCAACGCGGATAATTCCACGTTCGTCAAGGTCGCGTAAAGCGTCTTCCCCAACATTTGGAATATCACGAGTCATTTCTTCAGGTCCGAGTTTTGTATCACGAGCTTCTGATTCGAATTCTTCAATATGAATCGAAGTATAAACGTCATCTTTTACAAGACGTTCACTCATGATGATCGCATCCTCGTAGTTATAACCATCCCAAGTCATGAACGCAACTAGTACGTTACGACCAAGAGCAAGTTCACCGGAATCCATTGATGGACCGTTACCAAGGATTTCTCCTTTAACAACGCGGTCACCTTCTGCTACGTTTGGACGTTGGTTATAACAAGTACCTTGGTTAGAACGGACAAATTTACGTAAAGTATATTTATCGATTCCGCCAGTTACTTCTTTGCCATCCACTAGAGATACACGACGAACCCAGATTTCGCGAGCTTCAACGTGTTCTACAATACCGTCATGTTTAGCAGTTACAGCAGCACCAGAGTCTTTTGCAGATACGTGTTCCATACCTGTTCCAACAAATGGAGCTTCAGGGTGCATAAGAGGAACTGCTTGACGTTGCATGTTCGCTCCCATTAGCGCACGGTTACTATCATCGTTTTCAAGGAACGGAATACATGCTGTCGCAACAGATACAACCTGTTTAGGAGATACATCCATGTAGTCAATACGTTCTTTTTCTACCGCTAAGTTTTCTGAACGGAAACGAGCCATAACTTCTTCTTCTGTGAAAGTACCTTGCTCGTCTAATTTCGAGTTTGCTTGTGCTACTACATAGTTATCCTCTTCATCCGCAGTTAGATAATCAATCTTATCTGTAACACGGTTTGTTTCAGGATCTACGCGGCGGTAAGGCGTTTCGATAAAGCCGAATTTATTTACCTTCGCAAAGGAAGAAAGGGAGTTGATCAAACCAATGTTTGGTCCCTCTGGCGTTTCAATCGGACACATACGGCCATAGTGAGAGTAATGCACGTCACGTACTTCATAACCAGCACGTTCACGCGTCAAACCACCAGGTCCAAGCGCCGAAAGACGACGTTTATGCGTAAGTTCGCCAAGTGGATTTGTTTGATCCATAAACTGAGATAACTGCGAGCTACCAAAGAATTCTTTGATAGATGCAACTACTGGGCGAATATTAATCAATTGTTGTGGCGTAATTGTAGTCATATCTTGAATAGACATACGCTCACGAACCACACGTTCCATACGGGATAAACCGATACGGAATTGGTTTTGTAAAAGTTCGCCAACAGAACGAAGACGACGATTACCTAGGTGATCGATGTCATCTGTATCGCCAACACCATGTAGCAAGTTAAAGAAGTAGCTAATGGATGAAATAATATCAGAAGGCGTGATGTGTTTTACATTTTCTTCAATATACGCGTTACCAATGATGTTGATTTCTTTTTCTTCATCATTTGGTGCGTAGATTTTAATAGATTGAACGAGTACGCTATCTTCCATCACTCCATCAGTTGGACGAAGTGTGCGGAAACCTACACCGTTTTCTAAATTAGGAATAATTTGATCTAAATTACGACGATCCAAAATGTCACCTTTAGAAGCGATAATTTCACCAGTTTCTGGATCCACTAAAGTTTCAGCTAATGTTTGGTTGAATAGACGGTTTTTCAGATGTAATTTTTTGTTGATTTTATAACGTCCAACGCTTGCAAGATCATAGCGTTTTGGATCAAAGAAACGAGAAACTAGTAAGCTTCTAGCGTTATCAACTGTTGGGGGTTCACCCGGACGTAATCTTTCGTAAATTTCTAGAAGTGCTTTTTCAGCATTGTCAGTGTTGTCTTTTTCAAGTGTATTGCGCAAGTAGTCGTTGTCCCCGATTAAATCAATAATTTCTTGATCGGAACCAAAGCCTAGTGCACGAAGTAAAACAGTTACTGGTAATTTACGTGTACGGTCAATACGAACGTGTACAACGTCTTTAGCATCTGTTTCATACTCAAGCCAAGCCCCACGGTTAGGGATGACAGTAGAACCAAAGCCTTTTTTACCATTTTTGTCTAGTTTTCCATTGAAATAAACACCTGGAGAACGAACTAATTGGGAAACGATAACACGTTCTGCCCCATTAATAATGAACGTACCCATTTCAGTCATTAGTGGGAAATCACCCATAAATACTTCTTGGTCTTTTACTTCGCCGGTTTCTTTGTTGATTAGGCGTAACTTCACGCGTAGTGGAGCCGCATAGTTTGCATCACGGTTCTTAGATTCTTCTACCGAGTATTTCGGTTCTCCAAGATCGTAATCAATGAATTCTAAAGATAAATTACCCGCAAAATCCTCAATTGGTGAAATATCGCGGAACATCTCACGTAGCCCTTCATCTAAGAACCATTGGTAAGAAGCTGTTTGAATCTCAATTAAGTTTGGTAATTCAAGTACTTCACTGATTCGCGCAAAACTTCTACGCGTACGATGCCGTCCATATTTTACATCATGTCCTGAATGTCCTGACAAACTATTCACCCCTCAAATTAATTAAAAAATTTATAAGCACACTTGTTAATTATGGTTGCGAAAACAATGGAACCTTCCGTATCCGAGGTTTAAGACGCTAGCAGTTTTTTGCTACGTGCAAAATATACTGGCTTAAACACCGTGCATCAAAATTTTCCTTTTTGTTTCTAATCTTGGCTTGCAAACACGCATCCAAGAAGCATTTCCAGAGTTAACATAAGTGGAACTTTCGTACAAAAAATATTCTATTTAGACAAAAAGAAAGCGGATTTCATATTGCTGAAACTCCCTAGAAAATAATTTTCCTTAAAAGTGTCAGTACAAGACGGAAAAAGTTTATACCGTTTTGTATTTTTGAAAGCCACATCTATGTCTTCTATTCTGCCAAAATCGATTGCAAATGCTTGATTTTCGATAGCATTTTCACTTCATAATAAACACAAAAAAACAGTTTCGATTCTTTTGGCATTATATAATAATACAATAACCACTAACCAATGTCAATAGAAAATAGAAATAAACACGAATAAAGAGGCTCATTCGTGTTTATAAAATGTTAAATTAAAATATTTCTTTCATTTTCGCTGATTTGGAATGTTTTAGTACTTAAATTCGCTTTTAATGTCGCTGCAATTTTATTTGTTTTGTTTTTGCGAATAATAACTATTTCATTTGAGCTAGGTGTCTCAATTTCTAGACTTCCTTCCAAATCAAATGCTTCAGAAGTATTTCTAAATCTCAACAAATTGCACAACGCTTTAATAACTGGTCTTCTTACTTCATTTTTAATTTCATCTATTGTGTAGTAATGACGATTAATATTACGCCCTTCTTTTGTTTCTTCTAAAAGGTCAATATCATTTTTGCCAGCAAGTAAACCAACATAATAAATTTGCGGAATCCCCGGCGCAAAACATTGAATTACTCTCGCCAACAAGTAACTTTTGTCATCGTCACCCAAAGCACTATAATAGGTACTATTAATTTGATAAATATCCAGGTTATTATATTTTTCAGAGGAATATATCTTTTTAACATTAGCTCCTATTTTGTATAATTCTGCTGAAGTATAATCGAGTTCCTCATCAGTTAATAAATCGCGTGCATCCACAACGCCAATGCCATCATGCGTATCTAAAGTAGTAAATTGCTTCATCGGACTCATTTCTAACCATTTAGCTAAACGTTCCACTCGGCCACTATATAACGAGTACAGCATCACCATGGGTAACGCAAAATCATAGATATAATAATCATGGTTCGCGATTTTCATTTGGATAGAATAATGTTCGTGAATTTCTGGTAATAATTCCATATCATATTTGGCCGCTTCTGCTTTCACTTCATCCAGTAAATCCCAAATTTCCGGTTCTACAAAAAAATCATTTGTATCTAATTTTTTAATTGCATAAGCAAAGGCATCAAGACGCAAAATAGAACAACCATGTGCAGCCATATTTTTTATCGTTTGACGAATAAATTCTTTTGTAACTTCGGCTGTCACATCTAAATCAATTTGTTCTTCCCCAAAAGTATTCCAAACTAATTCCGTTTCCCCATCAGCAAATTCAACTTCTTGAAAAGGCGCCTTATCCTTCCTCTTATAAATTAAATCTAAGTCTTTTTCATTTGGTCTACCCGGAGGAAAGAAATCATTGATACGAATAAACATATCTTTATACTTTGAGTTTAAATGCTCTTTTTTAAAATCTTGAAAGAAGAGTGATTCGCGAGAAATGTGATTAATCATAAAATCAAACATTAAATAATACTTTTCGCCTAATTTCTCGATTATTTCCCAAGAACCTAGGTCGCTATCTACTGTTGTGTAATCACTTGGCGCAAACCCTCGATCTCCAGTCGATGGAAAGAACGGCAATAAGTGAATCCCGCCAATAGCATCTTCAAAATAAGTTTCCATCACCTTGGATAATTCTTCCATATTTTTCCCTAAACTATCAGAATAAGTAATTAACATAGCTTTATTTTTAATTTGCAATCAGTCTACCTCCAAAACCCTTGAGAAGACGGCACCTGTATATGCAGGTATTTCAAGGACATTTTCTACAATTTCTGGCAACGCTACATTAGCAAGCACCTGTTCATAAGTACCTTCAATGCATATTTGATTTTCAGAATCAGAAAAATTCACGACGATTAAGAGCTCTGCGTCATCTGTTTTACGTTTGTAAGCAATAACTTCATCACTTGATTCTACTGGCAGTAATTTACCATAAACAGCCACTTCTTTATATTTACTAGAATCACTTCTTAAATGGATTAATTTCTTATAAAAATTCAATACGGAATTATCATCGCCTTGTTCCTGCTCCACGTTAATATCAAGGTAATTAGGATTTGTTTTCAGCCAAATTTCATTCGAGTCGGAAAATCCAGCATTCTTTTGATTATTCCATTGCATCGGTGTTCTTGAATTATCCCTACTACGCCGATACATTCCTTCAAGCGCTTCTTCCGGACTCATTCCAGAGAGAATTGCGCGATGGTATTGATCGTGCGTCGCAATATCGTTATAATCATCTATACTTTCCATCCGAGTATTACTCATGCCAATCTCTTGTCCTTGATAAATGAACGGCGTACCGTGCAACATCATAAATAACGTGCCTAGCATTTTTTTGCTACGATCATCTTGGTATTCTTGAGGTAAATACTTATTTATCGAACGCGGTTGATCATGATTTTCTAAGTATTTTGCCCCCCAACCATTTCGCTGTGTCACCAGTTCATTGGTAATTATTTTTTCTTTTAATTCTGTTACTGTCCACTCTGAATTCTTGAACCATTCACCTGTTTCAGGAGTATCAATATCTGTATAGCTAAAATCAAATACCATACGGAAATGACCATTGTCACCTATAAATTCAGAAAGTCTTTCTTCAGGCACATCCGCCTCAGCCACAGTAAATGCATTATGTTTTTTAAATGTCCGTTCATCAATTTCCTTGAGCCACTCTTCAATTCCCGGCTGATTTAAAATCCAATGACCGATGAAAACCAAGCCATCTTCTCCGTCCGCTGCGAAAGTACCGTACTCAATTCTTTTCTTCAAATTTAAAATGGCATCAATTCTAAAGCCACCTAAACCTTTTTCAAGCCACCAGTTAATCATTTGGATACATTCATTACGCACTACAATGTTTTCCCAGTTTAAATCTGGCTGTTTTTTAGAAAAAGCATGTAGGTAAAACATGTTTTCCTCACCTGGTACGGCTTCCCACGCAGATCCTCCAAAATAAGAACGCCAATTATTAGGAGGGTTTCCATTTACACCCTCTCGAAAAATATAATAATCGCGATATTTACTTTTCGGGTCAGCTATTGCTTTTTCAAACCATTCATGTTCATCAGATGTATGATTTACCACCAAATCCATCAATATTTTTATCCCTAATTTTTCTGCCTTCTCAATTAATTCATCCATATCGCTCATCGTTCCAAACATTGGATCAATCTCATAGTAATCAGAAATGTCATAACCACCATCATCCATAGGTGATTTATAGACAGGACAAAGCCAAATCACATTAATACCTAAATCTTTCAAATAAGGAAGTCGTTCTATAATTCCTCTAATATCTCCAATACCATCCCTATTTGAATCTTGAAAACTACGCGGATAGATTTGGTACACTACCGATTCTTTCCACCATTCTTTCGTTTCTGTTATTTCCACTATTAATCTATCTCCTATCCTTTAACAGCACCACTTGTAATGCCTTCAACATAATATTTTTGCAAATAAATAAACAGTATTGTAATTGGTACCGCAATCAATATACAGCCAGCCGCAAACGTTGTATACATTGTATTTGCCGTTGTTTGATTCAACATGGAATATAAACCTATCGACACTGTATATTTAGGCACATTGTCTCCCATAATCACTTTAGCAAAAATAAAATCCATCCAAGGCAACATAAATGCCATTAAAGCTGTGTATACAATAATAGGCTTAGACATTGGTAAAGTTATTTTTGTAAAGATACTTAATTTCGTCGCCCCGTCCATCATTGCCGATTCGTCCAAAGATTTTGGTATTGTATCAAAAAATCCTTTTGCAATATAAAAAGTTAATGCAGCTGTAGATGAATAAATTAACACAAGCGCTGTTAGAGATTGCGTTAATCCAAATGCTTTTAAAATATAGTAAACTGCTATCATACTCATAAAAGCAGGAAACATATTTAAAACTAGCGCTGTTTTTAACATTGTCTTTTTAAATCTAAAGCGAAGTCTAGATAACACATAAGCCATCGAAACGGTTATAAAAGTGCTCAATAAACAGGAACACACCGCAACAATCATTGTATTTTTAACCCATAACATAAAAGGAAAATTTTCATGATTTTCAAATAGGTACGCAAAATGATTTAGTGTATATTCTTTCGGAAAGATATACGAAACAAATTGTCCACTTTCTGCTCTGAAAGCTGTCAAAACAATCCAGATAATCGGGAATATCCAGATACACCCGAGCACTATCAACAATAGGTTAGGCCATACTGTAGCTCTTTTCATTTCAGTTGCTCCCTTCTTTATAAGAATTTGTACGTGTGTAGGCAAATAACGAGAATGCCGCGCTAAGAATGAATGTCACAATCCCAATAACCGAAGCTAAATTATAATCCGCAGCTTCTACTGTTAATTTATAAAGCCATGTCACGAGCAAATCCGTATCCCCAGCACCATAGAAGTTACTATTCGAAGGTCCTCCACCAGTCAAGAGATAGATCACATTAAAGTTATTTATATTTCCAATAAATTGTTGAATCAGACTTGGCAACATCACCGTTAAGATTTGAGGGAAAGTTATGTATCTAAATAAATGAAAACTGTTACCTCCATCCATTCGCGCCGCTTCCAATTGATCTTTCGGTAGATTCATTAAAATCCCCGTGGCGATTAACATAGTTACCGGAATACCAATCCACATATTAACAAATATGACGGATACCTTTGCCAGCAAAGCGTCTGTCAAAAATGGTATCGGCTCAGCTATAATTCCCCAATTAAGTAACATCGTATTAAGTGGTCCTGCTGCATGCAACAAGTTCTGCATTACGAGAAGCGACACAAACGGAGGTACCGCCATAGTTATAACAAAGATAGTTCGCCAAAACTTTTTGAATTTAACACCCTTATGATTAATAAGAAGTGCAAGCAATACGCCAAAAAAGAAACAAGTAGCAGTAGCTAAAAGCGCCCAAATAAGCGTCCATCCAAGCACCGGGAAAAATGTACTGGAAATATCACCATTTAACACATTTTTAAAGTTAACAAATCCTACCCATCCAAATAAATTTCTTGGCGGTAAATGTTCATGATCATAATTGGTAAAAGCCAAAGAAATCATATAAACAAGTGGCATTATCGTAAACACCACAACCCCAATCATCGGGATTGTCAGTAAAGTTACATGAAATTTATTGTCTAGCAAACTCTTTAAATCTTCCTTAAATGTTGGGATTTTTTTATTTTCCCGCTTGAAACCCTCCACCTGGCTAGCGCTTCTAATATTAGCAAGGTACAAGAAGATAAATAGTACACAAATAACAACTGTCATAATCCCATATATTAGCATCAGCATGGAATTATCGCCCGGTGTTCGAACCATAATACCTAAACTCTTATCAAAATTCCACGATTGGTTAACTGTCCCTAATGTCGCCATACCTTGAATTAAGGTAATGCCATAAAACACAAGGAAAAACAAGAAAGCAAGTTCACTAAAAAGAAATAGAAGTCCCTTCGCAATTTGCTTATGGGCCAAATTACCAGCCCCCATAATTACATAAGATAATCTCGTAGAAACAGAACCATTCTTAAAAATATTGAAATAATTCTTCTTAACCATCATATACTTAACCTACTTTCCTATTTCGCTGGTGTAATATCTTTGACTAATTTATCGAGCGCCTCTGGATAATCCGCTTTCTTAATCTTGCCTTTATAAGTATCTACTAATAGCGGGTTCATATGTTGCCAAAAAACGTTCATTTCAGGTATTTTCGGCATTAAAACGGAGTGCTTTCCAGATGTCATATCAATAACTGCTTTCGCCACATCGTCCTTTTCTACTGTAGAACTAGTTCGTGCCTCTAAATTGCTCGGAATTTTCCCCAGTTCTTTAAAAGCTTTTTCCTGCACATCCGCATTAGTAATATAATCAGCCAGTTCCATCGCATCTAATGGTGATTTAGTAAATGCGTTCACACAGTATATCCCGCTTCCTTGGAAAGCCATCATATCTACCTGACCACTTCCAAAATCAGCCTTCGGATATACTGCCACTCCCATATTTTCACCTAAAACCTCTCGTATCGCATCTTTATTCCAAACTCCACTAAAAACGGCATTTATTTTACCGGATCTAAGCGCACTAATCTCATCTGCATTTACAGCGACAACATTAGGATTATTTTTCAACTCACCAATCCAGTTCAATACTTGGACGCCTTCTGGAGTGTTGAAGGTTGTCCCATAAGGGTCTTCGCCATTCTCACCGTAAAGATATGTACCATTTGCAATAAACCAAGGAGTTTCACGATAATCCGCGCCAGCTTCCGCAAGATTTATTCCTATCTTCCCTTTAGACGTTATTCCAGAAAAAGTTTTAATATCATCCTCTGAAAAAAGGCGCTTATCATAATACATAAACATCGCTTCCGCCGTCACAGGAAAACCATACATTTTATATTGATATGTAGCAGCTTGAATGGAGGTTGGTGTATTATTTTTCTTAATATCATCTGTATACTTTGTTAATTGGTAAACCGCACCAGACTCTACCAGTTGTCCTAGACGGTCATTCGGAGTTATAAATACATCCGCTGCAGCTTCTGGATCTTTCTGAACATATTCTTGCGCTCGCCCAGATTCAGATTCAATAACCGTAATGTCATAATTCTTATCAGGATGTTCTTTTTTAAAATCATCTACCACTTTCCTATAAAAATCTCCCTGATTTAAATCCACCCAAACTTTTAAAGAAACATTTTTCTCGTTTACTTTTATATCTGGCTTGTACTCCTTTTCTACACCACAACTAGCCAACAAACTTAAACCAACAATAATACTGATGGACAAAAGCAACTTCTTCATACTTGAACATTCTCCTTATCTTCACTTAAAATGACAACCGGTTGTCATTTTAGTTTAAGCGGTTTCATATATCGTAAAAATAATATCAATTATCCCGCAAAATGTCAACCGTTTTCATAAAAATAATAAGAGAGAATTTACTTGGTAGTCTCTCTTATTATTAGTTTTGTTTCAAGATCTGGCGCTACCGGAACACTCGTTCCTTGTAAATTAGCCAATAGAACTTGCGCCGAATATTCACCAAGTTCTTTAATTGGTTGTTCAATAGTTGTCAGCGCCGGATTCAGAACCTCCGCTATAGGTTGATTATCAAAACCTATGATTCCTAGCTCCTCTGGCACTGCTATCCCGTATTTTTTTGCAGCATATAATATCCCAGCAGCAACCGTATCACCATTTGAAAAAATTGCGTCCGGCATGGTAGATTTCTCTTCTAAAATATTAACCAGAAGCTCTTCGCCATCTTTAATGGTTAATAACTTCTCAAAATATAATGATTCATCAAAAGAAAGTCCATTTTCTGTTACAGCTTGCATGAATCCTTTAAAACGGTAATCATTTTTATTTTTAATGCCACCAGTGCAGTAGGAAAGGCGTTTATAACCACATTTTATTAAATAGTTCGTTGCTTGATAAGCCGCTTTCGTTTCATCAATGTTAATAATCGTTAAATCTTCATTTCCCAAATAACGATTACAAAGAACAATTTTGCCACTTTCAACGAGTGATTTAATTTCTTCTGTATCATTTTCTAAGTTAGCCATAATCAATCCATCTAGCTGTTTCTTTTGCAACATCTCGATGAACTGTAATTCTTTTGCAGGATTTTCTAAAGTTTGCAACATGACAACCTGATACCCTCTGTGAGATAGATAGCGTTCAATCGCATCAACAAGGTACGCAAAAAAAGGATTGGTTATAAAGGAAATCACCACACCAATCATCTTAGTCCCCTGCCCTCGAAATTGTTGAGCAATATTATTAGGATAATAATTCAGTTCTTTCATCGCAGCAAAAATTTTCTTTTTTGTTTTATCTGAAACATTTGGATTACCATTAATTGCTCGAGAAATAGTAGTTATAGAATAGCCCGTTTTCTCTGCTACATCTCCAATTTTCGTCACTTTATTCATATCTATCTCCCTAAAATTTCAAATTCATCTATATTAATTTATTATATCAGATTACAGAAAAAGTGAGAACTTATTTCCTTATAACACTACTCTAACAATGAAAAGAAGAAGCGGCAAATATTATAATACTTGCCGCTTCTTTCCCATCATGCTTTGAAATTGTATAACGGTTTAATTATTTCTTGAATTTCCATTGTATCTTCTACATCAACAAGTAATTGTTTAGCTGATTTATATGCTTTTGGAGCTTCATCAATTGTTTTTTTAGAAACAGAAGTAGTCCAAACGTTTTTCATTGCTGCCTGATAGCTTTCTAAACTGATTTGTGCTTTTGCTTTGGAGCGACTTAGCATCCTTCCCGCCCCGTGCGGCGCCGAGTAATTCCAATCTGCATTTCCTTTTCCAGTTGCAAGGATGCTGCCATCGCGCATATTAAGCGGAACGATAATTTGTTCCCCAAGCTGAGCAGATGTCGCACCTTTTCTGAGCATGTGGTTATCAATATCAATGTAATTATGCACACAATCAAACGCTGAAACAACTGCTTTATCCCACTTCATCGCTTTTAAAATAGTTTCTGCCATGACGTAACGATTACGAGCAGCAAATTTTTGTGCAATTTCCATGTCATTTAAATAATTTTTCAAATCAGAGCCCGTCACATAGGATAAGTCATAATCCAATTTCACTTGCTCGCGCTCATTATTCAAGTTGTTGGCCATTTCTAAATTGCCGCGTTTTTTCGCAGCAGTGGCGTCCAATTTCAATTCTTTACGCAATATGTCTAATCCTTTATAAGCTACTTCTTGGTGATATTCCGCGATTTCTTTACCAAGCACCCGACTTCCACTATGAATTACAAGGTAAATACCGTCAGAACCTTGATTCACTTCAATGAAATGGTTCCCGCCACCAAGCGTCCCTACACTCCTAGCTACCCAGCCGCGATGAATCGGCGCAACTACGTCTTCCAAATCAAATTCATCCACAGGTTTATCGTGTGTTTTGCTTCCAGATGGCACTCGTTCGCGAATAACTTTATCCAGCTTATCAAAATCCATTTTTAACTTGCCAGGTTTTAGTTTCACTACATATAGCCCACAACCGATGTCCACTCCAACCAAATTCGGTACAATTTTATCTTGAATTGTCATTGTCGTTCCAATCACACAGCCTTTACCGCCATGCGTATCAGGCATAATCCGAATCTTACTATCTTTCGCAAACGATTGATTGCATAGTGTAATAATTTGCCCAATTGTATTGTCATCGACGTTATCTGTAAAAACTTTTGCTTCGTTATACTTTCCTTTTAATGTTAGCATTTCTATTCCTCATTTTCTGTTTAATAGAGAAATGAATGTCTCCACTTCTCTTCCTAGCTGTTTAAATTACTCAGATCTCCCACTGTCATTTGACTCACTTCTTTCAAGTTTATTTTTAGGTATTAAAAAAGTCCCTCAATCAAGAAAGATTGAAGGACTTAACTCTTAACGGACGCTACCTTGAAAAGACACTACTGGGTCATGAAGGAACGTTAAAGAAATACCTATTATCTTCTGTCTTGATTGGTTGTTTTTTTCTAGCATATTTCTCATTCTAAGCATGTCCCTCAGTCCTTTCTTAGTAAAATGTATTTCTATATTAGCACGTTTCCACACTCGATACAACTTAATTTTTAACACTTTTGAAAATAAAATAACCTTTATTTTTCGCCACTGTTTCAACATTACCGAAAACTTCTTCCATTTTCTTCTCAGCAGATGGACCGCCTTGTTTCTTTTGAATGACAATCCAGAGTTCTCCGGTTTCTTTCAAATGATTATAAGCACCTTCCAAAATTG
Organism: Listeria farberi; assembly: GCF_014229295.1. Classification (NCBI taxonomy): domain Bacteria; kingdom Bacillati; phylum Bacillota; class Bacilli; order Caryophanales; family Listeriaceae; genus Listeria; species Listeria farberi. The sequence continues at coordinate 22,515 of NZ_JAARZL010000001.1, read as the reverse complement.
CATGAACAACCTTTTTTCCTGCACGGATTGGCGGGTTACTAATAATCGCTTGGTAGTCCTTTGCAGTTACGTTATCATAAACCGAACTTTCATAGATATGCGTATTCGTAATTTTATTTAATTCCGCATTTTCTTTCGCAAGTTCCAGTGCGCGCAAATTTACATCTACCATTTCAATTTGGCTTTCAGGAAATTCTTTCGCTACAGTTAACCCCATCGGACCATAACCACAACCAACATCCAAAATTTTCCCCGATTTCACTTCCAAGTCAAATGATTCAATTAACAATTTCGAACCAAAATCAACCGTATTTTTGGAAAATACGCCATTATCGCTTGTAAAGTTCATATTAAAACCTTTTAACATCATTTGCCATGTTTTTCGGTTGTGTTTCATTGTTTCGTCGTTTGTGTAGTAGTGATTATTAGTCATCAACTGCACCTTCCTTTCATATCTCTAGCTATTTTAGCATAAAACTTTGCTCTATAATAGCTACAAAAGGAATTTTTGGAAATAGGTTCCTCTAATAAAAGGAACCTATTTTCAAAATATTATTTTTTAGTATATCCTTGTGCTTCAAATTGAGATACTGTATCTTTATAACTTACATTTTTCGGGTCCGTTGTTCCTGCTAGTAATGAGTTCACGGACTTTTTATCTGCTTTATACAGATCAACAGACATTGTTAATTCCATTCCCTTATCTGTAAATTTGGTTTCAAGCGATGCACCTTTACTATCCTTATAACCGGCATACTGAGATGTTACTTGTTCTTCCAGTTTCTTTTGCGTAGCGTCATCTACTTTAGTTCCTTCTTCCAAGCCTAGATAAGCTAATGGATATACCATCTTTTGATCTACTTTCCTTAAGTTATCATCTACATGATAAAAAGTCGCTTCTAATTGCGCCCCTTGTAAATCAGCCACATACGTATCTTTTTCCACTTTTTCATTACTTGCCTTATCATTTCCACATGCTGTTACAAGTAATGCTATTAATAAAATTCCCACTCCACTCAAAATTCTCTTCATATTCTCTTTTTAACTCCTCTTCGTATTATCTTAGTTGATATTGATTCAATAAACTATTTGGATCTTTTTTTAATTGGATATAAGAAACAAGTGTGTCACTATACCAATTAGTTCCCATACCTTCTTGTCCATTTAGATAACTAACTATATAATCATCCCAGTTTTCAAAATGCAGGACTGCATCTTCCCAAAATTTATTCAAAAACTCCCATGATTGTTCTTCAGTGAGCAAGTCTAAAGAAAAACAAACCCGTACTAAATACCCTAATCTCTCAAGATCAAATGCCCCAAACGTTTTGATTTTTTCAGCAGAGCTTACTAAAGAGTCCTTATTGAAATCTTTTTTTCGAGATGCTTTAGCGATGTCATTGATGACTGTGCTTGTAACATTCTGCGGGACCTCTCCATAATAATCATTTCCTTCAATCCAAGTAGAAATAATCTCAACAGCAGATCTAGAATCATTTATCCCAAACATTGGTAGCCAATACTTCATAACCTTAGCGCCACGGTTTTTTGGATAATAAAGCTTTAACATCTTATTGGAGCCATCTAACTTGGTTTCGATTTTATGCTTACACTCCGTAGTAGAAGCGCCGATACAAAGCAATCGTTCTCTTTCAGTTGGAAAAGTATTAAACTGTTGATAATCTGCTGGTATTGAAACTTCTTTCCGACCAAACATTTAATCCCCGCCTTTTTAGTAATTGTTTAAGCTTTTTAATTCTACAATATGTAGTCTTAAAAGTCAAATCTGCAATAAAAAAACTCCCCTCAATCAATGAAGAAAGTTTTACTAGTTTATTTTTTCCGTTCAATTGTAATACTATTTTGCTTTTCTACAGTAAACCACGCTGTTTGTAATAAACTAAAGAAAAGACCACTAACACACAACAATATAAGAAAAAATGAAAAAAATATTTTGGTCTTCTTTGTTTTCTTTTGGTAATTGGCGATAAATGTGAGTCTTTCTTTCAAAGCATTTGTATTTTCATGAAGTGAAACTGATACATAAGATTCTTTGTAACTACCTGATTTAGTAAGCGAAGAAAGAAGCGTATCTCCATAGCCCACATATTTATTTTCGGGTAAATCTGCTAAAACCGCTTCATCACAAGCTAATTCACGATCTTTTTGTATCTGCCTATTCATAAAATACATCAACGGATTAAACCAATATAGACAAGTGAAAAATTGGGTTGCCCATACATAATACATATCTTTACGTTTACAGTGGATCAATTCATGCCTAAAAATATATTGTAGTTCTTCCGCTAAAAATTTTTTATCCGGTATAACTATTACATTTCTTTTTAATCCTAAGAAAATTGGCGATGAAATAAGCGGATTAATCATTAATTCAACAGATTTTTTAATATTTAATTCATCTATTATTCCTGCTAATATTTCTAATTGCTCCAAATCATCTACTTTTCGCGCACCTGAAAAAACATATTTTTTAAAATTCCTATAAGAGGCTATCCGATAAATAAAAATAAGTAAAAATATTATTAACCAAACTAACCATAAATAATCAAGCACCGTCATCCAAAAAGTAACTTTAACATCTCGTTCTAAAAATACTCCATTTTGATTGATCTCAATAGAAGAAACTCCTTCAAAACCTGTTTTATTTCTCCACATGAAATCACTATTTTTCGCCGACATAAAGAAAAAAAACGAAAAAGGTATCGTCAAAAAGAAAAAAACAACAAGCCATAAATAATAAATTTTCGCCTTACTTAAATAACGATTGAAAATTTTATCAAATATCCAGATAAAAAGTATTAATATCACTGATGTTAAAGCCATTGATAAAGCCATCTTAAGCAATTCATTCATTAGGTGATTTCACTCTTTTCCAAAATTGTTGTAAATCATCTAATTCATCTGTAGAAATTAACTCATTTTGCACTAAATTAGTAATTAATCCTTTTACATCACCTTCATAAATATCTTCTAAAAAGGTTTCGGTTTGCAGTTCTAAGTATTCATTTTCACTAACAAGTGCATAATATTCATTTTTTCGACCAATTTTCTTCACACGAAGTAACTTTTTCTCAACTAATCTAGCTAAAAAAGTAAGAATGGTGTTTTTCTTCCACAAAACGCCTTTTTCACTTAGTTTCTCAGCAACATCAGAGTACTGAACAGCTCTGCCGTATTCCCAAATGATTTTCATAACTTCTAGTTCAGATTTTGATATAGATTTAATTGACATATACAACCTCCCAAGAAACTAACTTACTTTCCTATACTAGCATGTAATAGTAATAAAAAAAAGCCTTCTAAAGAAAAAAATCGTCATTCTACTCCTCCACAAAAGCTTAGATAGTTAGCAATAAAAAAAACCTTAGATAGCTAGTATCTAAGGTCTTTAAGTTAATTATTTAACTTCTACGTTAGCGCCAACTTCTTCAAGTTTAGCTTTGATTTCTTCAGCTTCTTCTTTAGCAACGCCTTCTTTAAGAGCTTTAGGAGCGTTGTCAACTAATTCTTTAGCTTCTTTTAAGCCAAGACCAGTGATTTCACGTACCACTTTGATAACTTTGATTTTAGAATCTCCAGCAGAAGCCAGTTCTACAGTGAATTCAGTTTGCTCAGCAGCACCGCCACCAGCAGCAGCTACAGCTACAGGAGCAGCAGCAGTTACGCCAAATTCTTCTTCGATTGCTTTTACTAAATCGTTAAGTTCTAATACAGATGCTTCTTTTACGGAAGCAATGATTTCTTCAATGTTTAAAGCCATTTTGAAATTCCTCCAATTAATATAATTTTTTCGGATTTAACCGAGATTTGTTTGTAGGGTTTCCCCTTGGTAGAACAGATTATGCTTCTTGTCCTTCTTTTTGGTCAGCAACAGCTTTAGTAGCGATAGCAAGACCGCGAACTGGAGCTTGAAGTACGTTGCAAAGCATAGATAGCAATCCTTCGCGTGATGGAAGTGTTGCAAGTGCTTTAATTTCTTCAAGAGAAGCAACTTTACCTTCAATAACACCGGCTTTGATTTCTAGTGCTTCATGATCTTTAGCGAAATCGTTAAGGATTTTCGCAGGCGCAACTACGTCTTCATTACTGAATGCGATTGCGTTAGGACCAGTTAGAGCTCCTTCTAAACCTTCGTAACCGTTAGCTTCAACAGCACGGCGAGTTAGTGAGTTTTTGTAGACTTTAAATTCAATACCAGCATCACGCAATTGTTTACGTAATTCAGTGATTTCGCCAACGTTTAAGCCGCGGTAATCAACAATTACTGTAGACGCACTAGCTGATAATTTAGTTTTAATTTCTTCAACTGCACTTTGTTTAGCTTCAAGAACTTTACTCATTTTTCCACCTCCGTCCAACAATTAAATCTAATTAAACAGACACAAATTCTGTTTGATCAGCAACAAAAAACCTCTGACACCGTAGACGCCAGAGGTTTTTGTAAAATGCACGCGGACGCACACTTCAAAAGAAATCCCTCGGGTGGCAAAATTAAGCGATAAACGCACCAACTGTCTACGGTAAGGATATTTGATTGTTTCAACTAGCCTATCTTATCAAAAGAAAAGGGGCTGGTCAAGTTAAATTTTATAAGCTTGCTGGGTCAACTTTGATTCCAGGTCCGAAAGTAGTTGTTACGGAAAGATTTTTCACGTAAGTACCTTTCGCAGCAGCAGGTTTTGCTTTTTGTAGAACATCATTCACAGTACGGAAGTTTTCTACTAGTTTAGCAGCATCAAAAGATACTTTACCGATTGCAGCGTGGACATTCCCAGCTTTATCAACACGGTATTCTACTTTACCAGCTTTAATTTCGTTAACTGCTTTAGTTACGTCCATAGTTACTGTACCAGTTTTAGGGTTTGGCATTAAACCTTTTGGTCCAAGGACACGGCCTAATTTACCAACTTCACCCATCATGTCAGGTGTAGCAACGATAACGTCAAATTCAAACCAACCTTGGTTGATTTTTTCAACGAATTCAGATTCACCAACGTAATCAGCTCCAGCAGCCTCTGCTTCTTTTGCTTTTTCACCTTTTGCGAATACTAATACACGTTGAGTTTTACCAGTACCGTTTGGTAATACAACAGCACCACGGATTTGTTGGTCCGCTTTTTTAGGGTCAACGCCAAGACGGAATGCTACTTCAACAGTTGCATCGAATTTAGCGAAGTCAATTTTTTTAGCAAGTTCAACTGCTTCTTCTGCAGTGTAAACTTTATTTGCATCAATTTGTTTTAAAGCATCTTGATACTTTTTGCCTTTCTTAGCCATTTCTTTTCCTCCTTAATTGTCAAATTGTGAAACACACGATTAGTCTTGGATAGTGATACCCATAGAACGTGCAGTACCTTCAACCATTAGCATTGCAGATTCAACATTTGCAGCGTTAAGGTCTGGCATTTTTGTTTCAGCAATTTCCTGTACTTGAGCGCGAGTTACAGATGCAACTTTTGTTTTGTTTGGTTCACCGGATCCTTTTTCCACTTTAGCTGCTTTTTTAAGTAATACAGCTGCTGGTGGAGTTTTAGTGATGAACGTAAACGAACGGTCTTCAAATACAGTGATCACAACAGGAATAATAAGACCAGCTTGATCGGCTGTGCGAGCATTAAACTCTTTACAGAATCCCATGATGTTTACGCCAGCTTGACCTAATGCAGGTCCAACTGGAGGTGCAGGATTTGCTTTACCTGCTGGAATTTGAAGTTTAACTTCTTTAATCACTTTTTTTGCCACGAGACATACCTCCTTAAGTCCGTGATGTGGTTGACTGGGGCTGATATTTCCCCTCCCACGTTAAAACATACGTCAAAAACGTACTTATATATGATACCATCTTAAACGTTTCGTTGCAAGATTTTTTTAGAGATTCACTTTGAATTCCATGGTCGTTTTATCGAAATAGACGTTTTGATTTTTCCGCCATAAGTTCAAATACGCTGTGTAACCTTGCGCAGCCTTATCAATCCAAGCTGGGTTTACTGTTTTTAATAACTGCAATGTTTTTTCAAAAGCGATTTTACGGGTATCCGTTTCAAGGATGTTATCGTCACGTTCGATGTCTTCTTTACGATGGCGAAGTTCAAATTCCATCCCCATATACCAACAAATATGCAGGAATACTTCATATTTAAATTCGTCAAAATCAGTTGTTTTGAATTCACTGTTTCGTTCGCCGCGTTCATAACCGTAAAGCATATAGCCATCTTGTTCGCTATAGTCCATACAAAGTTCACCGCACCCTGGACCGTTACCTAAGAATAAAGGAAAATCGAGATCTAAAAATAGAGCTTCTCGTTTAAAATCCAAATATATCTGCTTAGCCTTGTCCATTTGCTTGCCTCCTTAACAAAACAACCTCCACAAATAATGTAGAGGTTGTAAGTTTTAAAGTTTTTCGATTTGATTGAAATCCACTTCGACTGGAGTTTCACGTCCGAACATGTTAACCATGACTTTCGCTTTACCTTTGTCATTATCCATTTCGTCCACTTTACCAGAGAAGTCCGCGAATGGTCCTTCTTTGACCATAACTGTTTCACCAATTTCAAAGTCTGCTTCAGCACGTTTTTCGACCATACCCATACTTTTCAGAATACGATCTGCTTCTTCTGGAAGTAATGGTGTTGGTTTCGATCCAGAACCTGAAGAACCAACAAATCCAGTAACTCCTGGAGTATTACGCACAACATACCAAGAATCATCTGTCATAACGATTTCTACTAATACATAACCCGGGAAAACTTTACGTTTAATTGTTTTTGTTTTACCATTTTTCACTTCTGTTTCTTCTTCTTCCGGTACGATAACGCGGAAGATTTTATCTGACATGCCCATTGATTCTACACGTTTTTCTAAGTTTGCTTTGACTTTATTTTCATAACCGGAGTAAGTATGAACTACATACCAATTTTTTTCCATTGTTTAGTTGGCAGCAATCCTATTTTGCCGCCATCCTCCTTTTAGTATAATCCAAAATAAAAAACCCGAAAGTTGTACGGGTTTTGTCTCAAGTAATAGTATATCATTATCTTTGTAAAATTCCTAGCACTACACGATAAGTTTAATAATTTGTTCGATACCAAAATCAATCAACATAAAGAATAATGCAAATAAAATTACTGTAATAACTACTGTTACTGTGTATGTTAAAAGTTCTTTTCTAGTTGGCCATGTAACTTTATGCATTTCGGATGAAACGTTCCGAAAGAATCTTGCTATTGCAGACATACCAAAACCTCCATATCGTCTATTTTGTTTCTCGATGTAATGTATGTTTATTACAGTGTCGACAGAATTTCTTCACTTCTAAGCGAGTTTCTTTCTGCGTCCCGCTAACATTGACTGTATAGTTTCTTGAACCACACTCAGAACAAGCGAGCGATGTTTTCTTCTTCATAAATACCTCAACTCCGCAATCATTAAATATGCCATGCCAAAAAGTAGGCACATTTCATCCATATAAATATAACACTTGGCTCCTAGCTAGTCAATTATTTTTTCACTCAAACTGCTTCATCATTTTCTTTTTTACTCGCTGTAAGGCATTATCGATAGCCTTCTCTTTTTTATTGAAAAAAAGAGCCATTTCTTGATAGCTTTTACCTTCTAAATATTGTTTTAACACTTCTTTTTCAAATTCACTTGTGACTTGTTCTAATTGACGCGCCACATGCGTTAAACCTTCATTTTTAATTAAAAAATCTTCTGGGGTTTCAGCAGCTTTTTCGGAAATAACATCTAGCAAAGTCCAATCCACATCATCTTCAGCCATTGGTGTATCTAATGAGACGGAATTATTTAAAGGGATATTCTTCTGTCTAGATGCCCGCTTCACCGCCGAAAGAAGTTGCCTATTAATACACATTTCCGCAAAAGAACGAAAAGAGGCTTCTTTTGACCCATCATAATCACGAATTGCCTTAAAAAGTCCAATCATTGCTTCTTGAATTAAATCATCTCGCTCTGCACCTTGCAAAAAATATTGCGTCGATTTCCAGTAAATAACTGACTGATACTTACTGAAAAAATACTCTAACGCTTCCGTATCACCGCTTCTAGCTAGTTCAAGCATCGCCATTTCTTCTTGATTTACTGAATTCTTCACTAGGCTAATCGGCTCCTTTTCGACAGGATTTCTTCTTTGGTTGCTTCATTATACATAGTCAGAAACAGCCCGTCAATCCCTTACTCTTCGCCTCTTCTCCACTTTTCAAGTTGGGAAATAACGTCAGAATCTAAATTGAGGTTTGACTTTGGCATTTTTTCCTGAATTCGTTTGATTTTCTGTCCAATCTGTTTACTCATTTCTTGAATTTCAAAAAGTAATTCACGCGAAGAAATTCGAAGCGCTCCTTGTCCAAAAATAGCCCACTGCTCTGTGTAATCAGAGGTTGCTACAATAATTTGGGTCCGTGCATTTTTCCATTCAATCGCTTTTTGTTCAATATATTCATCTGCTGTTTCATCTTCATGTGTAAAAACTACTTCGACTTGATGCTTCTTGCTTTTTCGCTTCACACCACGAACGAATTGCGCATCAAATACAACTACAACACGGTATCCCGTATAGCTTTGGTACTCCGCCATCCACTCAATTAGCTTATCTCTCGCCGCTTCCAAATCACGATCTTTTAAGAAACTCAATTCTGGCCAAGCTCCAATCACATTATACCCGTCAACAAGCAGAATTTGTTCCATCATTATTTCTCCAGTGGGAAACGTTTCCGATAAACTTCATAAAGTAACAAACTTGCAGCAACAGAGGCATTAAGTGATGTCACTTTTCCACGCATTGGTAAATGAACAAGGAAATCACATTTTTCACGAACTAAACGACTCATTCCAAAACCTTCACTTCCAATTACAATGGCAAGTGGCATGTCGGTATCCATCGTCCGGTAATCACTACTTCCTTTCGCATCTGTTCCAAAAATCCACAGTCCACGTTTTTGCAGTTCTTCCATTGTCCGTACCATATTTGTCACGCGAACTACTGGCACATACTCCATTGCTCCAGTACTTGCTTTGGCTACAGTTTGGGTTAAGCCTACTGATCGGCGTTTTGGAATGATAATCCCGTGTGCTCCAACAGAATCTGCTGTACGCATAATTGAGCCTAAATTATGGGGGTCTTCTAACTCGTCTAAAATAATGAAAAATGGCATTTCATCTTTTGCTTCAGCTGCCGCAAATAAGTCATCTAACTCCGCATATTGATAAGCTGCAACTTGAGCAGCAACACCTTGATGCGCACCACTTACTACTTTTTCAATCTTTTGTTTTGGTACAAACTGAACTTGAATTTTACGTTCCTTCGCTAACGTTAATACTTGTTTTAAAACACCTTTTTGCGAGCCTTCTTGTACGTATATTTTATGGATATCTCTATCTGATCGTAATACTTCAAGGACAGGATTTCTCCCACCAATCCACTCTTGCTCATTTTCTTGTTCCATTAGTTGTTTTCCACTCCTTTTCCGACTATTTCAAGCGCTTTTTCCATCCATTCCTGTAGTCGTTCCATGTCACCTGCTAAATAAAGATAGCCAAGTACTGCTTCAAAGGAAGTAGACATACTATATGTCCCAGGATCTGTGTTTTTAGGGACTGTATATGACTTAGCATTTCGCCCCCGCTTTGCAATCCGATCTTCTTCGTCTGTTAAAAAACCTTCTGCAATCATAGCTTTAAGCGCCACAGCCTGCCCTTTTGCAGAAACGAATTTTGTCGCAGTTTTATGCAGTTGATTCGGTTTTGTCTTTCCAGCAGCAAGTAAGTATTCGCGAATAAATTTCTCATACACTGCATCGCCCATATAGGCAAGCGCAAGGCCATTAAGTTGTTTGTAGTCTTTCACTTCTACCATGATTTACCCCCGTCTAAACCGCGTGCCTTGCGCAGTATCTTCCAAAATAATATCTTTTTCTTTTAAAATATCTCGAATTTCATCAGCTCGCGCAAAATTACGTTCATTTCTTGCTTGCAGACGTTCTTCAATTAGCGCTTCTACTTCGCTATCATCCAACGAATCAGTTTGCGCGTTTTCCAATTTCAAACCTAGTACTTCTGCAAATAAACGCATCATACTTAAAAATTCACGCAAAACATTAATAGAAACTGTTTCTTTTGAAAGATAAATATTCGCACGTTTCGCGAGTTCGTGGAAAGTAGTAATCGCATTGGCAGTATTAAAATCATCATCCATATCATCTTCAAATGCTTGTTTTAATTCAGTCAGTTGTTCTAACCATTCATCCTCATGCGTTTCTTCTACATATTCGCCGTCATCAGTTTGAATACGGTGATCAATATTTTGATACGCAATCATTAATCGTTCCAACCCATTTTTTGCATCATCTAAAATGGCATCATTCAGCGTAATAGGTTTCCGGTAATGCACGGACAACATAAAGAAGCGAATCACATTTGGGTCATTGTCTTTTAGTACATCATGGAGTGTAATAAAATTCCCGAGAGATTTAGACATTTTCTCCCCGTCAATATTTAAAAAGGCATTATGCATCCAGTAATTTGCGAAAGTTTTCCCGGTCGCCGCTTCGGATTGAGCTATTTCATCTTCATGGTGAGGGAATACTAAATCTTGCCCCCCCGCATGAATATCAATCGTATCGCCAAGATATTTTTTCGCAAGCGCTGAGCATTCAATATGCCAACCCGGACGCCCATTTCCAAATGGACTTTCCCAAAAAATTTCACCCGGTTTAGCAGCTTTCCAAAGCGTGAAATCAAGTTCATCTTGCTTACGCTCATTATATTCAACTCGTGCGCCGTGTTGCAGTTCCGATAATTCTTGACCAGATAGTTTTCCGTAATCTTTGAATTTTTTTGTACGGAAATACACATCGCCAGCTGACTCATAAGCATAATCTTTTTCAATTAATGTACCTATCAATTGGATAATTTCATCCATATTTTCCGTTACACGTGGATTCACGCTAGCTTTCGCCACATTCAATTGATCCACATCATCAAAATAAGCTCCAATAAAACGGTCCGCCACTTCTGGAACTGTCAATTTCAGTTCATTTGCCGCACGAATCAATTTATCATCCACATCCGTAAAATTAGACACGAATTTCACATCATAACCACGATACGTAAAATAACGACGAACCGTATCAAAAACAATAATTGGCCGCGCGTTTCCGATATGAATATAATTATAAACAGTCGGTCCGCAAACGTACATTTTCACTTCACCATCTTTGAGTGGTTTAAAAGGCTCTTTCTCTCGCTTTAATGTGTTAAAAATTTGTATCGACAATCAGATCTACTCCTTTTCCTTCAAAAGTTTTTCTACTATATTTTCTAATTCCGCAATTCGCAACGTCAGTTCATCCATCTTAGGGACCGCGTGTCCAACCGTACGACCGTTAAGCCGAACAACTTTAGCAGGAATACCTACTACTGTTGCGCCAGGAGGTACGTCTTTTAAAACAACCGCACCCGCGCCAATCCGGGCATCTGCTCCAATATCAACAGGACCAAGTACTTTTGCTCCTGCTGAAACAAGTGCTCTGTCACCGACTGTTGGATGGCGTTTCCCGCAGTCTTTCCCGGTCCCACCAAGCGTAACTCCATGAAAAATCGTAACATCATCACCAATTTCCGCAGTTTCTCCAATGACAATCCCTGCACCATGATCTATAAAAAGCCTTCTACCAATTGTTGCGCCGGGATGAATTTCTATATTAGTCCAGAAACGAGCAGTCTGCGATAATACTTTTCCAAACAAAACCATTTTGTGGCGATAAAAAAAGTTTGCCACACGGTGCCACCAAAGTGCATGTAATCCAGGATTCGTTAAAAAAGCATCAAAAAAAGTCTTTGTCGCAGGGTCATTCTTTATAATTGTTGCAATATCTTCTTTTAAGCGAGTTGGCATTTTGTTGCCTCCTTATTCAAGTTCGTACATTTTTTCCTTGGAACCTACGCCAACAAAAAAAGCCCCTCTAATACAGAGACGCTCCGCGCGGTTCCACTCTGACTTGAGTACTACTAATTTCAGCAGATACTCCAACTCTAGGGGTGGGGGTAACGACCCACATTTCGTCTGACGATACTAAATTTCCCATCAGAATTCAGGGAGGCATTTCAGGAGTGTTCAGCTAAGTCGCTTCCAGCCATGGCGACTCTCTCTATAAGCTTAGAATTCCGTACTTCTTCCCATCATCACTTTTTCCGTATATTTAGTTCTATTATAACAGCAATAAAATTCCTTGCAACTGAAATATATCAAAATAAAAAAGCACCTCGCACATAGTCGAGATGCTCTCCCTTAAAATTAATTGTTTTTCAACCATGTATCCAAACGATGAAGCACTTTCTCACGACCAAGCACTTCGATTGCAAGTGGTAGTTCAGGACCATGCATTTCGCCAGTAGTGACAATACGAATCGGCATAAATAAACCTTTACCTTTTACGCCTGTTTCTTTTTGAACACGTTTGATGGCAACTTTTACTTCCGACGCTTCAAGAACTTCTAGCGCTTCTAATTCTTTTTTGAATGTCGAAATAACTGTTGGTACTGTTTCTTCTGCAAGCACCGCTGTTTCTTCTTCGTCAAAAGTAATCGATTCAGCATCAGCGAAAAACATTTCTGAAAGTGGCACAATTTCAGCACCATAACTCATTTGCTCATGATAAAGCGAAACTAACTTATGCACCCAATCAAGTTCTGCTTGATCTAAATCAGCAGATACAACACCAGCTTTTTGTAAATGAGGCAACGAAAGTTCCACAACATCATTAAGCGGTAATTTTTTCACATATTGGTTATTCACCCAAGTTAATTTAACGTTATCGAATAATGCTGGCGATTTAGATAAACGCTTCGGATCAAACATTTTAATAAATTCTTCTTTGGAGAAAATTTCTTCTTCCCCTTCTGGAGACCAACCAAGCATAGCAATAAAGTTAAATAAGGCTTCTGGTAAATACCCTAGGTCACGATACTGCTCAATAAATTGAATAATTGAGCCATCACGTTTACTTAATTTACGTCTGCTTTCATTCACAATAAGTGTCATATGTCCAAAAATTGGAGGTTCCCAGCCAAAAGCATTATATATTAAAATTTGTTTTGGTGTATTCGAAATATGGTCATCACCACGAAGAACATGCGAGATTTCCATTAAATGATCATCCACTGCTACCGCAAAATTATAAGTCGGAATCCCGTCTTTTTTCGCAATAACAAAATCTCCAATCCCATTCGATTCAAAAGAAACATCATCTTTAACCATATCATTGAAAGTAATTGTTTCATTAGCTGGTACTTTGAAGCGAATGCTTGGTTTGAAACCTTGTGCTTCTTTTTCCGCTTGTTGTTCTTTTGTTAAATGACGACATTTTCCGCTATAACGAGGCATTTCACCATTTGCTTTTTGTTTTTCGCGTTCAGCATCTAATTCTTCTTCCGTACAATAACATTTATAAGCCAAACCTTTATCTAAAAGTTGTTGAATCAGTGGTTCGTAAATCGATTGACGTTCAGATTGACGGTAAGGGCCATATTTCCCTGGAACATCAACGCCTTCATCCCAGTCCATACCTAGCCATTTCAGATTTTTCATTTGGCTTTCTTCACCGTCAGCTACGTTACGCTTAGCATCCGTATCTTCAATTCGAATGATAAAGTCTCCATCGTTATGTCTTGCAAATAAATAGTTAAATAAGGCAGTACGTGCATTTCCAATATGCAAAAATCCAGTTGGACTCGGCGCATAACGTACACGTACTCGTTTTGTTTCACTCACAATTATTCACTCCTTTAATTATTTTTCAAGTAAGACTACCGCTAAACTAGCAATACCTTCTTCTCTACCAGTAAAACCTAATTTCTCCGTCGTGGTTGCTTTTACATTTATTTGGGATGGTTCTGCGTGGAGCAACTCAGCAATCCGAAGTTTCATCAATTTCACATAAGGTGCCATTTTCGGTTTTTCAGCAATAATAGTCGCGTCCAAATTCCCAAGTTTGAACCCCTCTGCTTCCACCTGTCGCCAAATTTCCGCAAGAAGCTCTGCTGAATCCGCGTCTTTATAAGCCATATCCGTATCCGGGAAAAAGTGACCTATATCCAAAGCGCCAATTGCACCAATGATAGCATCTGTAATAGCATGGAGTAGTACGTCCGCATCACTATGACCTAGCAAACCTTTTTCGTAAGGAATCTTAACTCCACCAATCACCAGTTCACGGTCATAATCAAGTTTATGTACATCATATCCTTGGCCAATTCTAATCATTTAATTTCCCTCCAAGTTCTCCTAAAATCGCCTTAGCAAGTGGCATATCTTCTGGAGTTGTCAGCTTTATATTATAATAGCTTCCTTGGACAATAGCAACAGGGTATGGAATCCGCTCGACCAAACTAGATTCATCCGTTCCTAGAAATTGGTCTTTTTTTGCGAGACGGTGCGCCTTTTGTAAAATATCTAGCTCAAAAGCTTGAGGCGTTTGAATTTGCCAGAGGTTTTCACGATCAACCGTCTCTATGACAACTTTGTCGAAAACTCGCTTTACTGTATCTTTCACTTGCACAGCACAAATAGCAGCTTTATTTTGTTTCACACCTAATAACAGACGATCAATAACATCTAAAGTTACAAAAGGTCTAGCCCCATCATGCACAAGCACTACTCTTTCTAAGCCACAATGTTCCAGCCCAGCCGCTACACTATACTGACGTTCGCTTCCACCTTTTACGACCTCAACTCTATCCTCCGAAACGTCAAGTTGCCGCATCAATTTTCTCACATGTTTTCTTTCCGATTCTTGGCACACAACAATCACTTTCGAACAACGATTATCGGCTATAAAAGGACGTAAGGCATGAATGAAAATTGGTTCGCCAACTAAGTCAAGCCACATTTTATTTTTTTTCGCATTCATACGTTTACCCTGTCCTGCAGCTAAAAAAATCAGCTCATAATTCATGCTTATTAACTCCTTCCAATCAGGATGGTTTAGCAAAAATCATTCTTCCTGCTGATGTTTGAAGCACACTTGTAACTTCAACTTGAATTGTTTCATTAATAAATTTACGCCCATCTTCTACAACAATCATCGTTCCATCATCTAAATATGCCACGCCTTGATTATGCTCTTTACCATCTTTCACCATAAGAACAGTCATTTTCTCACCTGGTAATACAACAGGTTTTACTGCATTTGCCAAATCATTTATATTTAAGACTGGTACATTTTGAAATTCACATACCTTGTTCAAATTATAATCATTTGTTACGACAATCCCGCCCATTACTTTTGCAAGTTTTACAAGTTTACTATCCACTTCTGGCGTGTCCTCAAAATCACCTTCATACATTTCTACTTGGATAGAGTCTTCTTTTTGAATTCGATTTAAAATATCTAATCCACGTCGACCCCTTGTCCGTTTTAACGTATCAGAAGAATCCGCGATATGTTGGAGCTCCGCTAGCACAAAGAGTGGTATAACAACCGTTCCATCTAAAAATCCAGTAGCTAAAATATCCGCAATACGGCCATCAATAATAACACTTGTATCCAAAATTTTATAGGTTTTCTTAGATTTTTCTTCAGTCCGCTCTTCTTCAGGAGTTTTCTTTTTCGCATTTCTATTATTAACAAAATTCCCCAATTCATTACGGCGACTAATTCCAATACGGAACCCTAAATAACCTAGCACTAATGTCAAAATAACTGGCACTACTGAATTTAAAAGCGGAATATTCGTTTGGCTTAAAGCATTGCTTGCGAAAAACGCAATAACTAAACCAACAAATAAACCTAATCCCCCGTAAATAAGCGTTGCAATAGCAATTTTAGCTAATTTTTCCTCTAACCAATTAAGTGCGGCTTCTACATATTTCACCGCCCAGAAAGTAATAAGATAAAATATAAGTGCACCAATCAAAGCATCAGTATAAGGATTATTAATTAGCAAAATGTGTCCTATTCCAAGTTTCACCCATAGTGCTGGTAGTGAAAAGACTCCCGTAGTCCCACCAAGGATAAGAAAACACACTCGAATTACCCATGTAAGCATTTAGTTTCCCCCTTTCCATTTTTATATTTATACATATAATTGGGCTATTACCAAACATACATATAGCACTATTTTACACTATTAAAAGACTATACCGCAAATAGTACTCCTAGAATCACTCAAGTATTTATTTTCAGTCTGGTAAAGCCTTCTTCAATGCTTCGCCAATCGTTTCCACGCCAACCACTTGGACGTCTTTTGGTATTTTCCAAGCACCTTCATTATTTTTGGGAATAAAAATCCGTTTAAAGCCTAGTTTGGCGGCTTCTTGTACGCGCTGCTCAATTCTTGCTACACGACGAATCTCACCTGTAAGTCCAAGTTCTCCGATAAAACAATCCGTACTTCTTGTCGGTTTATCACGATAACTAGAAGCCACACTAACTGCTACCGCTAAATCAACTGCTGGCTCATCTAATTTAACCCCACCAGCTGCTTTCAAATAAGCATCTTGATTTTGTAACATTAAACCTACTCTTTTTTCTAAAACGGCCATAATCAAAGAAACTTTATTATAATCAATTCCTGTTGCCATCCGTTTTGCGTTTCCAAACATTGTCGGTGATACAAGCGCTTGAATTTCTACAAGCACAGGACGCGTTCCTTCCATCGAAGCTACAACTGTTGATCCTGAAGCCCCCTCTAAGCGTTCCTCTAAGAAAACCTCAGATGGATTGGCAACTTCCACAAGACCAATATCACGCATTTCAAAAATCCCCATCTCATTTGTCGAACCAAAACGGTTTTTCACTGCGCGCAAAATTCGGTAAGCATGGTGACGTTCTCCTTCAAAATAAAGTACTGTATCCACCATATGTTCAAGTAAACGCGGTCCAGCTATTGCGCCTTCTTTCGTCACATGACCAACGATGAAAATGGCGATATTTTGCATTTTAGCAATTCGCATTAAAGCAGCGGTACATTCTCTAACCTGAGATACACTTCCCGCAGCACTCGTGACATCTGGATGATAAACAGTTTGAATAGAGTCAATGACGACAAAATCTGGTTTTACAAAGTCGATTGTTTCTTGAACCGCTTCTAAATTAGTTTCTGCATAAACATACAAGTTATCACCGGAAACTTGCAGCCGCTCTGCACGAAGTTTTGTTTGCTTAATTGATTCTTCTCCGGAAATATATAATACTTTCTTATTAGTAAGTGTAAGTTGTGCTGACACTTGTAGTAAAAGGGTTGATTTACCAATCCCAGGATCGCCGCCAACAAGTACCATAGATCCCGGAACAACTCCGCCCCCAAGTACTCTATTTAATTCAGGCATATTAGTTTCTACCCGAGCTTCTTCTTCACTTGCAATTTGAGTTATCGGAGTCGCCTTCGATGGTTCCCCTGTATGATTAAAAGCTGAGCGTGATTTTTTCGATGGCTCTAATGCCTCCACCATCTGATTCCACTCATTGCAATTCGGACATTTACCCATCCATTTTGCCGATTCATACCCACATGACTGACACACAAATTTGGTCGTCCTTTTTGCCTTAGCCATTTCTACATCCCTCCATACATATGCTTCATTTTACCACAGATCATCTGTTCGCGTTAAGCCTTTTAGCCAAATTCGTATTTTCAACCTTCATTCTATCTTTTTAGCCCTTATTTAGAAAAAACCTTCCTTAAATGTTTAAGGAAGGTTCATCATTTATTTCGATTTTACTTTTTTGGGAGTAGCTTTCTTCTTAGTCGCTGCTTTTTTTCTAACTTCTAATTTTCCATCTTTCACACCAATTTCAACGTTATCGCCTACTTTGATATTGCCACGAAGTAATTCTTCAGAAAGCATATCTTCTACTTCTTTTTGAATTGCTCGTTTCAAAGGGCGCGCCCCGTATTCTGGATCATAACCATCTTTGGCAATTTTAGCTTTTGCGCCTTCTGTTAATTTCACATGAATATCACGTTCAGCTAGGCGGCTAGTTAATTGAGCAGTAAGAAGTGTAACAATTTGTTTCAATTCTTTTTCTTGTAGAGAATGGAATACAATTGTTTCGTCAATCCGATTGATAAATTCTGGTCGGAACGCCTGTTTTAGATCTTGTAAAACGCGGTGCTCCATTGCTTTATGATCTTTAAGTGGATCAATCACATTAAAGCCCATTGATTTATCTTGTTTCATTTCTTGGGCGCCAATATTAGAAGTCATAATGATAACTGTATTTCTAAAATCAACTACTCGCCCTTTAGAATCAGTCAAACGACCATCATCCAGTACTTGTAGCAACATATTAAATACATCTGGATGCGCTTTTTCAATTTCATCTAAAAGGACTACTGAATAAGGTTTTTGACGAACTTTTTCAGTCAGTTGCCCGCCTTCTTCATATCCTACATAACCTGGAGGAGCACCAACTAAACGAGCAGTTGAGAATTTCTCCATGTACTCAGACATATCGATTCGAATCATCGAATCCTCATCACCAAACATAGACTCAGCAAGCGCACGTGCAAGTTCTGTTTTCCCAACTCCAGTAGGGCCAAGGAAAATAAAGGAGCCAATCGGACGTTTCGGATCTTTAAGCCCTGCACGAGCTCGGCGAACAGCAAGTGATACGGCTTTTACCGCTGCATCTTGGCCAATAACACGTTCATGTATAAGTTTTTCCATATTAAGAAGTTTATTTGTTTCCGTTTCAGCCAGTTTAGCTACCGGAATTCCAGTCCAACTAGCAACTACTTCAGCGACAATATCTTCTGTTACTTCACTATGGTCAAGTCCTTGTTTTTCTTGCCAATTAGCTTTTGTTTCTTCTAATGATTTTTTGAGTTTTTGTTCTTTATCTCGTAATGATGCTGCTTTTTCAAATTCTTGCCCTTGTACAGCGGCATCTTTTTCTTTTTTCAAATCAGATAAATTGTTTTCCATTTCTTTAACATTTTTGGGAGTTGTAAAAGATTTCAAACGAACTTTTGAACCAGACTCATCAATAACATCAATCGCTTTATCCGGTAAGAAACGATCTGAGATGTAGCGATCAGATAAACGAACAGCAGCCTCAAGAGCCGCATCCGTAATTGCAACACGGTGATGCGCTTCATAACGATCACGCAACCCATGTAAAATTTGGATAGACTCTTCGACAGTTGGTTCATCAACTTTAATTGGTTGGAAGCGTCTTTCAAGTGCCGCATCTTTTTCAATATATTTACGATATTCATCAAGTGTTGTTGCACCAATACATTGTAATTCGCCACGAGCTAGAGGTGGCTTCAAGATATTAGATGCATCAATCGCACCTTCCGCCCCACCAGCGCCAATTAAAGTATGGAGTTCGTCAATAAAGAGAATAACGTTGCCAGCTTGACGAATTTCATCCATTACTTTTTTCAAACGGTCTTCGAATTCACCACGATATTTTGTACCTGCTACAACAGTCCCCATGTCAAGCGTCATTACACGTTTTCCACGTAAGGTCTCAGGCACTTCATTACGAACAATTTGTAGCGCTAACCCTTCTGCAATCGCTGTTTTACCAACACCCGGTTCTCCAATGAGTACCGGGTTATTTTTCGTCCGGCGACTAAGTACTTCAATCACACGTTGGATTTCTTTAGAACGACCAATAACTGGGTCCAGATTATCTTCCCGAGCAATAACCGTTAAATCACGTGCCAAACTATCTAATGTTGGTGTAGCTTGCGTATTAGTTTGACGACCAGCTCCCGTAGCATCTCCACCACCTAGAAGCTGTAAGACTTGCTGACGCGCTTTGTTTAAACTAATACCAAGATTACTTAAAACTCGTGCCGCAACTCCTTCACCTTCACGAATAAGCCCAAGTAAGATATGTTCTGTTCCCACATAAGTATGACCTAATTTACGAGCCTCATCCATTGAAAGTTCAATTACTTTTTTAGCCCGAGGAGTATATTGAATCGTGGTCACAGCTTTTTCTCCATGTCCAATTAAACCTTCCACCTCTTGCTGCACTTTTTCAGAACTAACTCCAAGTTCATAAAGAGCTTTCGCCGCAATTCCTTCGCCTTCTCTTACAAGACCTAAAAGTATATGTTCTGTTCCTAAATTACTATGATTCAAACGCATCGCCTCTTCTTGTGACAACGCGAGTACTTTCTGAGCTCTTTGCGTAAATCGTCCAAACATCATTGCTGTTTCCTCCTTATCGTAAGCCGCATTATTTATCGCCTAAAATCTCGCGAATCACTTTGGCCCGTATTACTTTCTCTTCCAATTCATCCATATCTCTCCCTGCTTCTCTTCTCAAAAAAGCTGGTTGCGAAAATAGTACCAATTCATTCATTTTTTGGCGAGAAATATGCTCGAAAAAGCCTAACTCTACACCAAGTCTAATATCAGAAATAGCATCTGCTGCTTCTTTCATAGAAATAATACGACAATTTGTCAGTAAACCATATGCCCGAAAAACTCTATCTTCAAGTGCAATATGGAACTTTTGCTTCAAAGTAGTTCGAGCTACACGTTCTTGCATAATAATTTGTTCCATGACTTGCGTTAAATCTTCCACAATTTCTGCTTCCGTTTTACCCAGAGTCACTTGATTGGAGACCTGAAAAATACTACTTGCAGGCATGCTACCTTCTCCGTATATACCTCTTACCACAAAACCAAGGCTCCTAATCGCTTCAATCACATTTTTAATTCTTTTAGTTGTCACAAGCCCTGGTAAGTGAACCATCACAGAAGCACGCATCCCAGTCCCGACATTCGTTACACAACTCGTCAAATATCCAAACTCTTTATCAAAAGCATAATTAAGCTTCTCTTCCACATAACCATCAATTTGTAGCGCAGCCTCTAACGCATCGAATAATCTCAAACCAGGCGTCATGCACTGTATCCGCAAATGATCTTCCTCATTTAACATAATACTCACATTTTCTTCTTCATTTAAAAGAACAGCCCCATACTCACTCTTATTCATCATATAGGGACTAATTAAATGTTTTTCCACCAAAAGAGCTTTTTGCAGTAAAGAAATTTGATTCATTTTAAACAAAGTAAAATTATCATCAAAAACTGCTGCAATATTATTAACAATCTCTTCCTTTTGCTCATAAACCGGAAACTGCTCATCCTTCAAATTCCTAGCAAGCCTAATACGTGAACTTAAAACGACATCATCATCATCACCAGCATTTTCTAACCAAGAACTAAGCCGAGGCTCAAATACATTCATTTTTCCTCACCCCCAGCCTTCAAAGCTTTGATTTCATCCCTAATAATTGCGGCTTCCTCAAACGCTTCATTTTTAACTAGTTGTGCTAACTTTTCTTGTAAGCGACTGATTTCATTTTGAAAACCTTCCGCACGCTCAACTTCTACTGGAACCTTACCAACATGTTTTTTATAACCATTTTGCACTCGACCAATAATCGGTACCAATTGCTCTTCAAAAGCTGAATAACACTCCGAACATCCAACTCGATTAGTCTGTAAAAACTCCTCAAAACTAAGTTGGCAATTCCCACAGGCAAGCTCTTTTTGCGCATTTTCTTCTTTTTGCAAAAGCGTCAAGAAATCAAGAGCAACTTCACTAAAAGTATCCATAGCTTTGACTAAGTCTTTCTCTGAAGAAAGAGCTTCGTTAGCCGCACAATTCTCACATAGATATAACGATTCTACTTTCCCAGCTTCATTTAATTGTTGCAAAGCAATAACCGCTTTATTTTCTCCACATCTTTGACAAATCATTGTTATCACACCTTAATCATATTTCAAAGCAACCAACATCGCCTCTAAAATCCTACTTCTTAAAATATCTCTATCTGGTAAAGGTAAAATTAAAACTTCCCGGTCCAAGGCCGAAACCATCAACCTAGCTTCTTTCTTTGTTATTACCTCTTCTTCAAGTAACCTCAAAATAACATCTTCAGAAAATGATTGGGAGACCTTTTTATCATGAACCATTGAAATAATCGCTTCTAACAGTTGAAGTTTATCATTCATTTTAACTTTAATAATGCGAATATATCCACCGCCACCGCGTTTACTTTCAACAATATACCCTCGTTCCATTGTAAACCTAGTATTGATTACATAATTTATTTGAGAAGGCACACATTCAAACTTATCCGCAATTTCACTCCGCTTAATTTCAACTGCTTCACTAGACTCCAAGACTTGTTTCAAATAAGCTTCTATAATATCAGAAATGTTTTTCATTTTAAGGAATCTCCTTTCCATACTTTTCAAATCACTGACTTTGACTATTTTTGACTTTAATTATACTAGATATCGCTACCTTTTAGCAATTTATTTATCTTTTACAAACAAAAAAAGTCCTAAATAATTAGGACTTTGTTAGATTGCCCGGCAGCGACCTACTCTCGCAGGGGGAAGCCCCCAACTACCATTGGCGCAGAGAAGCTTAACTACCGTGTTCGGGATGGGAACGGGTGTGACCTTCTCGCCATAACTACCAGACAATATTG
>NZ_JAARZL010000015.1:0-524 GCF_014229295.1 Listeria farberi | reverse complement strand
TATCAGCGATGATACTTCCTATCAGATGAAAGATTCACTTTCAGATGATTCTCGGTTACTTGTGTCATAAATAATCTCTTATTTATGCTAACTTTACTAACTTTCTTATCTAGTTTTCAAAGAACAATTTTGGTGGAGCCTAGCGGGATCGAACCGCTGACCTCCTGCGTGCAAAGCAGGCGCTCTCCCAGCTGAGCTAAGGCCCCTAAAAGGAATTAAATTGGATGTTTTCTTCGTGTCAGAAAGAAAAAGTGGGCCTAAATGGACTCGAACCATCGACCTCACGCTTATCAGGCGTGCGCTCTAACCAGCTGAGCTATAGGCCCGTCAAAAATGTAGTGGCGCTATGCGCTTAAGCATGTTGCCTTGCGTACTTTATCTGACATACAAGAGAGTGACCTCTCAAAACTGAACAAATGTAGAAGAACGAAAACTCACAGGTTTCCTTTTCCTTAGAAAGGAGGTGATCCAGCCGCACCTTCCGATACGGCTACCTTGTTACGACTTCACCCCAATTATCTGTC
>NZ_JAARZL010000014.1:0-555 GCF_014229295.1 Listeria farberi | reverse complement strand
ATGGTGATCCGCTCCCCAAATATCAATTAACACATCAAATCCACGCTCTAATTTGTTTAAATGGTAAGCGATATCTGGTAAGAAATACGTGTAACTACCGTCTGATTTGATTAAAACCCGGTCCTTATCATCTTCAAAATCAGTTGTTCTTAACCAAGTCGCACCATCTTGTTCATAAATATAGCCATTTTCGCGTAAACGTTCTAACGCAGGTAATACTTTGTTTTCTTCATATAAAGACGTTTCTGAAAACCATTCATCAAAAGAAACACGGAATTCTTCTAAATCCGCACGTAATTTTCCAGTTTCAAAAGCTAATGCATCTACACGAAAAACTGAACGACGCTCTTCTTCACTAGTATTTACATATTTATCACCATATTTAGCAGCTAAGTCTTTACCAAGTGAAATAATATCAGCACCTCGGTAACCATCTTCTGGAAATTCAGATTCTAAGCCTAATGCTTCAAAATAGCGCGCTTCTGCTGAAAGAACTAAATTATTAATTTGATTTCCGGCATCATTAATATAATACTCTCTTGAAACATCAAATCC
>NZ_JAARZL010000013.1:0-599 GCF_014229295.1 Listeria farberi | reverse complement strand
GCTTTCCGTTTTGGTGACGACAATCAAATAATCGGCACCGAAGAAGAAAGCTATCACGAAAACGGCCTAACCGACATCACAACAACAACTGACGGCGAAACAAGTACCGACTATGATTACACAGACTATGGTACCGCACTTGCGGCAGCTCCAGTTGCGAATCAAATCGGTTATCGCGCGCAAATGCACGACACAAGCGACACACAAAACCTGCGTGCCCGAAATTATGATACAAACACCGGTCGTTTCCAACAAGCCGATAACTACAGAGGATCCCTAGAGGACCCACGTAGCCAAAACCGCTACATTTACGGCGTCAACAACCCGATGTCATTCGGCGATCCAAGCGGAAACGTACCAAAATGGCTTAAAAAAGCAACCAAAAAAGTCAAAAAAGCCGCGAAAAAAGTAAGCAAAGGCATCAAAAAAGCCAAAAAAGCCATCAAAAAAACCGTCAAAAAAGTAAAACGCGCCGTGAAAAAAGTCAAAAAAGCCATCAAGAAAACCACCAGAAAAATCAAGCGCGCCGTCAAAAAAGTAACCAAAAAAGTCCAAAAAACAGTGACGAAATTTAAGAAGGCAGCTAAGAAGTCGATTAA
>NZ_JAARZL010000011.1:0-1657 GCF_014229295.1 Listeria farberi | reverse complement strand
CCGTGAAAAAAGTCAAAAAAGCCATCAAGAAAACCACCAGAAAAATCAAGCGCGCCGTCAAAAAAGTAACCAAAAAAGTCCAAAAAACAGTGACGAAATTTAAGAAGGCAGCTAAGAAGTCGATTAAGCAAGTCACTAAAGCGGCGAAAAAAGTATACAAAAAAGCCAAAAAAGTGGTTAAGAAAACATATAACCAAGTCAAACGAACCGTGAAGAAAAAAGTACAAACAGTGAAAAAAGCCGGCAAAAAAGTCATAACCAAAGCAAAAAGTACAATCAAATCCATTTCAAAAACAACAAAAAAACAAGCCATTAAAGCTGGTATGAAACTAGCAGTATCTCAAGCAAACCATAGCATGCGCGTACAAAAAACAATGAAAGCAATTTGCGAAAATCTTGAACCAGTAGGCGCAGGTGCATTGGATAGTCTAGTAAATAATTTCACTTTCGGTTCCGTAGAAACCATTGGTAAAAATAAGGAAGTGTATGGCGATGATAACCGCTATTACGTTGGAAGACTAATAGCTGATTCAGCGGGTATCTATCTTGGCGTTGAGGGAATTATCCTTGGAGTCGGAACTGAAATCCTTGGTGGAGCACTGGACTTAACAGGGGCTGGAGCACCAATCGGAATTCAACTTAATGTAGCAGGAATTGGCATAATCACAGGAAGTGCAACCATTGTAGTAAACAGTGGCGCCAACTTTTTCCAAGACGCGAAGGATTTGTCTTCGAATATTGAGAAAGGGAGCAATAGTAGTGCCCCAGAAATAATAAAAACGGGTGAGAAGACTCCGAAAGGTAGATCATTCTCCGAGCACGGGGCTGAGAGAGCCAATGAAAGAGGGTTTTCTAAAGAGACTATAGATTCTATTATTGACAATAACCTAAAGACTAGGAAATCTAAGGTGGATGAAATGGGGAGGAAAACATGGGAATATACAGATGTTCGAGGAAACAAGGTTGTTACTAATGAGTCGGGAGGAATTGTTTCAGTACATTCCCCAGCACCAGGTGGAAATTATATTCCTAAAAAATAAAAAGAAGGTAATTATGCATGAATAAAACTGATGTATTTAATCTAGCAAAAACACTTAATTGTGAATATGAAGTTGGTCTATGGTCTGAAATAAATTCGTTTTTTGAGTATCAAGAAGATAATATCTCTAGCTTTGAATTGAAATTTCAAAAAGAAGGTAAAGTGATAAATAATTATTATTCTTTAGATGTGAACATGAAAAATTTTAGCTATCAAGCGGCACAAAGTTTGTTCCATCAATTGGTACAGTTCATTGAGTACAAATCTGCAACTTTTTATACCCAAGAAAAAAGAGCCACTGATATGATGATATATTTATTATCCGCAACTTCTGAGAATAAAGGATTTCTGATACAGATGAAAATTCAATAAAGAACTTTTATAGGCAAATACATCTACAACTCGAATAAGGTTGCTCAGCGTATGCAGAAGCAAGTACGCAAAAAGTGACTAAAGATGGCATGCAAGGGAAGACCGAGCTTAAAGCAAGTGATAGCAGCGGAAGCAAAACCAGTCAGCGCACCACAAAAATGACCCAAACAGTTGGCTATCAAACGGTAAATACCATTCGCTATGTCAACGATTTAACGCAAGAGTACACCCAAGTCGCTCAGCTTA
>NZ_JAARZL010000010.1:0-3164 GCF_014229295.1 Listeria farberi | reverse complement strand
ATTGCCCGGCAGCGACCTACTCTCGCAGGGGGAAGCCCCCAACTACCATTGGCGCAGAGAAGCTTAACTACCGTGTTCGGGATGGGAACGGGTGTGACCTTCTCGCCATAACTACCAGACAATATTGAGTTGTTGAAAGATTGCTCTCTCAAAACTAGAGAAGAAAGTTTTCAGTTAGGTAACTTCGTTTCATTTTTTGGTTAAGTCCTCGATCGATTAGTATTTGTCCGCTCCATGTATCGCTACACTTCCACTCCAAACCTATCTACCTGATCATCTTTCAGGGATCTTACTTTCCGAAGAAATGGGAAATCTCATCTTGAGGGGGGCTTCACGCTTAGATGCTTTCAGCGTTTATCCCTGCCACACATAGCTACCCAGCGATGCTCCTGGCGGAACAACTGGTACACCAGCGGTGTGTCCATCCCGGTCCTCTCGTACTAAGGACAGCTCCTCTCAAATTTCCTGCGCCCGCGACGGATAGGGACCGAACTGTCTCACGACGTTCTGAACCCAGCTCGCGTGCCGCTTTAATGGGCGAACAGCCCAACCCTTGGGACCGACTACAGCCCCAGGATGCGACGAGCCGACATCGAGGTGCCAAACCTCCCCGTCGATGTGGACTCTTGGGGGAGATAAGCCTGTTATCCCCGGGGTAGCTTTTATCCGTTGAGCGATGGCCCTTCCATGCGGAACCACCGGATCACTAAGCCCGACTTTCGTCCCTGCTCGACTTGTCAGTCTCGCAGTCAAGCTCCCTTGTGCCTTTACACTCTGCGAATGATTTCCATCCATTCTGAGGGAACCTTTGGGCGCCTCCGTTACTCTTTAGGAGGCGACCGCCCCAGTCAAACTGCCCACCTGACACTGTCTCCCCACGCGCTAAGCGTGGCGGGTTAGAATGGTCATACAGCCAGGGTAGTATCCCACCATTGCCTCCTCGTATGCTAGCGCACACGTCTCTTCGGCTCCTACCTATCCTGTACAAGCGGTACAAACATTCCATATCAGGTTGCAGTAAAGCTCCACGGGGTCTTTCCGTCCTGTCGCGGGTAACCTGCATCTTCACAGGTACTATAATTTCACCGAGTCTCTCGTTGAGACAGTGCCCAGATCGTTGCGCCTTTCGTGCGGGTCGGAACTTACCCGACAAGGAATTTCGCTACCTTAGGACCGTTATAGTTACGGCCGCCGTTTACTGGGGCTTCAATTCGTACCTTCGCCGAAGCTAAGCACTCCTCTTAACCTTCCAGCACCGGGCAGGCGTCAGCCCCTATACGTCACCTTACGGTTTTGCAGAGACCTGTGTTTTTGCTAAACAGTCGCCTGGGCCTATTCACTGCGGCTCTCTCGGGCTTGCACCCTAATAGAGCACCCCTTCTCCCGAAGTTACGGGGTCATTTTGCCGAGTTCCTTAACGAGAGTTCTCTCGCTCACCTTAGGATTCTCTCCTCATCTACCTGTGTCGGTTTGCGGTACGGGCAGTACTTCTCTTCCTAGAGGCTTTTCTTGACAGCGTGAAATCAGGAACTTCCGTACTTAATTTCCTTCCCCATCACAGCTCATGCTTCGCAAGAAGCGGATTTGCCTACTTCTCACACTCACTGCTTGGACGCACATTTCCATTCGTGCGATTCCCTATCCTTCTGTGTCACCCCATCGGTTAAACAATTAGCACTGGTACAGGAATCTCTACCTGTTGTCCATCGCCTACGCCTATCGGCCTCGGCTTAGGTCCCGACTAACCCTGAGCGGACGAGCCTTCCTCAGGAAACCTTAGATATTCGGTGGAAGGGATTCTCACCCTTCTTTCGCTACTCATACCGGCATTCTCACTTCTAAGCGCTCCACCAGTCCTTCCGGTCTGACTTCACCGCCCTTAGAACGCTCTCCTACCACGAACCTCTAAAGAGGTTCATCCACAGTTTCGGTAATATGTTTAGCCCCGGTACATTTTCGGCGCGGGGTCACTCGACCAGTGAGCTATTACGCACTCTTTCAATGGTGGCTGCTTCTAAGCCAACATCCTGGTTGTCTAAGCAACCCCACATCCTTTTCCACTTAACATATATTTGGGGACCTTAACTGGTGGTCTGGGCTGTTTCCCTTTCGACTACGGATCTTATCACTCGCAGTCTGACTCCCGAGTATAAGTACATGGCATTCGGAGTTTATCTGAATTCGGTAACCCGAGAAGGGCCCCTAGTCCAAACAGTGCTCTACCTCCATGACTCTTTACCTCGAGGCTAGCCCTAAAGCTATTTCGGAGAGAACCAGCTATCTCCAAGTTCGATTGGAATTTCTCCGCTACCCACACCTCATCCCCGCACTTTTCAACGTGCGTGGGTTCGGACCTCCAGTAAGTATTACCTTACCTTCATCCTGGACATGGGTAGATCACCTGGTTTCGGGTCTACGACCTGTTACTTATGCGCCCTATTCAGACTCGCTTTCGCTACGGCTCCGCTTTTTCCGCTTAACCTTGCAACAAATCGTAACTCGCCGGTTCATTCTACAAAAGGCACGCTATCACCCATTAACGGGCTCTAACTACTTGTAGGCACACGGTTTCAGGAACTGTTTCACTCCCCTTCCGGGGTGCTTTTCACCTTTCCCTCACGGTACTGGTTCACTATCGGTCACTAGGGAGTATTTAGCCTTGGGAGATGGTCCTCCCGGATTCCGACGGAATTTCACGTGTTCCGCCGTACTCAGGATCCACTCTGGAGGGAAAGCCATTTCAACTACCGGGCTGTTACCGTCTTTGGCGGGCCTTTCCAGACCGCTTCATTTATAACTTTCTTTTGTAACTCCGTATAGAGTGTCCTACAACCCCAAGAAGCAAGCTTCTTGGTTTGGGCTCTTTCCGTTTCGCTCGCCGCTACTCAGGAAATCGATTTTTCTTTCTCTTCCTCCAGGTACTTAGATGTTTCAGTTCCCTGGGTCTGCCTTCCTCACGCTATGTATTCACGTAAGGATACTATCCGACTAAAGATAGTGGGTTCCCCCATTCGGAAATCTCTGGATCAACGCTTACGTACAGCTCCCCAAAGCATATCGGTGTTAGTCCCGTCCTTCTTCGGCTCCTAGTGCCAAGGCATCCACCGTGCGCCCTTTCTAACTTAACCAATTTACTTCTACGAAGTAAAGGTTGTTTTTCTGAT